>CAKUHU010000013.1 GCA_934659425.1 uncultured Oscillospiraceae bacterium | reverse complement strand
GCTGGTGTAGCTCAGTTGGTAGAGCAGCTGATTTGTAATCAGCAGGTCGGGGGTTCAAGTCCGTCCACCAGCTCCATATTTGGAGGAGTTCCAGAGTGGCCAAATGGGGCAGACTGTAAATCTGTTGCGTATCGCTTCGGTGGTTCGAATCCACCCTCCTCCACCAATCCGGTCGATCTAATATGATTGACCGGATTTCTTTTTCCCCCACCCTTTATAGAACGTATGTTCTATAACCAGGTTTATGGTAACACTTTTTTTCCAGTGGCGCAATACAACTAAGGAAAAAATCCCCGGAAAAATTCCGGGGACTGTCCATTTTCGGGGACCAACAGATACGCGGCGCCACCTGCTGAGCAGGGCGGACTGGTGGATGAATAACCCACAACTCCGCCCTTCCCCCGCCGGGTTGCTTATTGGGCCCATCTGTACCGAGCCGGAGAGCGGTGCGCCGTGGTATTCGCAGCCCCAGGGGCCAGGGCACGGAGGAGTATTGTGGACAACGGCGGCTGGATTCAGAACTTTCCCGGCATGGAGGCGGGCAAGTGGGTCAAAGACTTGTCCGGTGGGATGCCGGAGCCCCAGCTTCGCTTCCGAACCTCCCTTGAAGCCCGAGACGAAGGGCAGTATATCATAACTCTGGAAGGTCCAGCCCAACGGGGGCGCTATTGGGCAAACGAGGGCAGCTACAGCATGACGAGCGATGTGAAGATCAGGCTTTACGCCCTTCTCGACTGGCAAGGTCAGTTCACCGCGTCCTTTCGGATCTATAGCATGGGGACAATGCGGTTTTTGTCAAAACAGATAGAAAAAAGGCGGGGTGGTTCGAACACGAGCCGCCCCACCTTTTGCTGACGAGTGGGTCTTATTTCATATTCCCGCACAGGAAGGTCACGATCTGCGCCTGGATTCAGGCATCATCCTGCATCCAGGCCCTTTTGAGCAACCCGTAAAAACGCCGCTATTTTCCCTTGTATCCCGAAAAAGATTTGATATGATAAAAAGGACGTATGGCATTCACTGCATAAATCCAGTTGATGCCCCACGTCATTTTTTTAGAAATGGTGATCCCATAAGGTGAGCTTATCTATCTTTCCTAATTTTGACTGCCCTGTTTGCCGCACTCACCGGCCTCGGAAAAGTTGCCGCTTCTATGGGGCATTTGAGTCTGGCAGTCTCCTGCCCACTGGAGAATCGCCACATTCCCCTATCCCTTTCAGAGGAAAATATTCAGCCGGGAAAGGATTCCTACCATGACCGCAGGCTCTCAAAGGGGCTTCACACCGACGCAGAGCGCTCCATGGAATTGACCTGCAGCAGAGGGGAGCTGTCGATCCAATATGCGGGGGGCAGCATAGAAAGGGCTTCCTCCTCTGTGTCAAGCCCACTTCTCAAGCAGAAAAAAGAACGGCTGAACACTCAGCCGTTCTTTTTTCCATTTAAAACTCCGCGTTGCCCACCGTGCGGGGGTGGGGCAGCACATCCCGGATATTGGCCACGCCGGTGAGATACATCACCAGCCGCTCAAAGCCCAGGCCAAAGCCGGCGTGCCGACAGGAGCCGTAACGCCGCAGATCCAGATACCACCAGTAGTCCTCCGGATCCATACCCAACTCCTTGATCCGCTCCTCCAGCAGTTCCAGCCGCTCCTCGCGCTGGGAACCGCCGATGATCTCTCCGATGCCGGGCACCAGGCAATCGGCAGCGGCTACCGTTTTGCCGTCGTCATTGGCGCGCATATAAAACGCCTTAATCTCCTTGGGATAGTCGGTGACAAACACCGGCTTTTTGAAGTGCTCCTCGGTGAGGTAGCGCTCATGCTCCGTCTGGAGGTCGCAGCCCCAGGATACGGGGTACTCAAACTTTCGATCCGCCTTTTGCAGGATTTCGATGGCCTCGGTATAGCTCACCCGGCCAAAGGCGCTGCCGGCCACATGCTCCAGCCGCTCCTTCAATCCCTTATCCACGAAGGAGTTGAAGAAGTTCATCTCGTCGGGACATTTCTCCATGACCTCCCGAATGACCGATTTGATCATATCCTCGGCCACGTCCATATCGCCCTCCAAGTCGCAGAAGGCCATCTCCGGCTCGATCATCCAGAACTCGGCGGCATGGCGCTGGGTATTGGACTTCTCCGCCCGGAAGGTAGGGCCAAAGGTATACACATCCCCAAAGGCCATGGCGAAGTTCTCCGCGTTGAGCTGGCCGGAGACCGTCAGGCTGGCGGCCTTGCCGAAGAAATCCTGGGCGTAGTCCACCCTGCCGTCCTCTCCGCGGGGCGGATTTTCCGGGTCCAGGGTGGTGACACGAAACATCTCCCCGGCCCCCTCACAGTCAGAGGCGGTGATAATGGGGGTGTGGACATAGACAAAGCCCCGGCTCTGGAAAAAATTATGGATGGCATAGGCGGCGGCAGAGCGCACCCGGAAGGTGGCGGAAAACAGGTTCGTCCTGGGCCGAAGGTGCTGGATCGTCCGCAGATACTCCACCGTGTGGCGTTTCTTCTGAAGGGGATACTCCGGGGTAGAGGGCCCCTCCACCTGGATAGAGGCCGCCTTCAGCTCCAAGGGCTGCTTGGCCTTCGGGGTCAAGACCACGGTGCCGGTAATGATGAGGGCCGTTCCCACATTTTGTCCAGCGATATCCTTATAATTGTCCAATGCGGCGGCATCCATGACCACCTGCAGGTTCTTGAAGCAGGAGCCGTCGTTGAGCTCGATAAATCCGAAATTTTTCATGTCCCGGATGGTCCGGGCCCAGCCCATGACGGTGACCTCCCGGCCGCCAAAGCGCTCCTGGTCGGCAAAAATACGCGCGATCTGTATGCGTTCCATTTGGGTAACTCCCTCTCTGCATCTTTGTAGGTTTGATAAGTAACCCTATTATAAGGAATTTTGGCGGGATTTACAAGTACAATCTGTCCCTTAATACATAGGGGGCAAAAACAGCCACGGGGCGGTGACAACAGCCATGGCCAGGGCGATGACATGCTTTTCTCGCTCGGTCAGCAGCTCGTTTTTCGACATGGCCCTCTGATCAAAAAAGTAGATGCACACCCCTACCAGGGTTACCCCGGCCAGCGTCCACAGGAGGGCCAGCGGATGGGCAAAGGGATCGTGCATGATGTGACCCATTGTATTCTCCCATGCAGACAGGGCAGCGGAGGGCTCCCCCACCACGCCCCAGGCCAAAATCCAGGCGGGGGACAGCCCCAGCATCATCCACAGCACACCCACGGCGTCGGCGGCAAAGCCCAGCAGCCAGAACTTCCACCAGAGGCTTTTCCAAACGCCCCCCTTTCCGGCATGCCTCAAGCCCAGCAGCGCCAGCCACAGCACCAGACTGTCCACCGCTAAATTCCCGGGGAGGACAATGAGCCACACCTGGGGAAACAGCCATAAAAGCCAAATGGGCAGGATGATATTATAGAGATGGACTTGCTTTTTCCGCTCCACCATTCCGCCCCCTCCTTCTCCATCATATCCCTTCCTGGTCACGGAATCGGCCAGGCTCCGTTGACCGCCGCTGCTTCCGCCAGCGCATCGCCGCTCCCAGAGTGCTGCCCAGCAGAGTACTGCAGAAGGCGGTGAGGATCAGCGGGAGGTCCATATGGGAAAAGCTCTGGGCCAGAACGGTAAAGAGCAGGGCAAGCCCTCCGCAGGCCAGGGGATAGAGGGGGCAGAAACCCTGCCGCTTCCCCAGGGAGTAGGCCGAGCAGAAGCCCACCACAGGCAGGAGGCCTCTGGCGTAAAAGATACTGAGTACAGGCACATCCACGGCATCGCACAGCCGCAGGGCGGCAGGCACCGCCAGACACAGCAGGAGGGCGAAAGCCAGATGCGGCAGTGTCTCCTTCCACTTCAGGGGGGACGGGCCGGGGGCAAGTCCCAGCCTCTCCCGGATGGCCCCCAGCTCCGCATACCAGCCCACCCAGCGCCCCAGCCAAATCAGAACATAGAGCAGGGCCAGGGGCACCAGAAAGGTGAGATAGTCCGTGGGATGGGACACCATATTCAGCCCCGCCCACATACATGCCGTAACACACATCACCAGGAAATGGGCCAAGGATCGGATCGCCAAGGGCACGCCGCCGTCTGCAAAGGGAAGCGTAGCCGCCCCCACCTCTGCGCCAAAGAGGGCAAAGAGAGCGAAGGAGAGAAGGACACCCAGCCACTCCAGCTGACGGGGAAAGCGGCAGCTGGGGAATTGGAAGCCATTGAAATGACTGGGGCCAAACAGGCTGAAGGAGCCGAGCAGATACCCCAGCAGCACATGGGCAGCCACCCCGGCCAGTATTCCAAGCAAAACACGGAACAGCGCCTCTTTTCGATTTTCAATCAGCATGGTATCTCCTCCTCAAAATGGAATGCTCAAGGATCGTTTCCTCTCCCCGGCGGAAGACGCTCTGTCCGATTGGGGCTTCCGCCCGGCTCTGCGGGCCGGGCCCCTCGCCGCGTCAGATGTGCCGCCCAGCCTGTCCGCTAAAGTCCTCACAGCCCCAGGGCATCCTTCAGCTTTTTTACGTTCCGCCGGGACACCCAGCACACTCCCCCGCCGGAGAGGGTCATCTTGATGGTGCCCCCTAAGGAAAGGTCCAGCGCGGTGATCTTCTTCAAATTGACGATCTCTGAGTGGGAGATGCGCACGAAGGTGCGGCCATCCAGCCTCTCCTCCAGCTCATAGAGCCGCAGCCGCAGGGAGTAGACCTCCCCAGACTCATGCTGGGCAAAGACCCCCTTGTCCTGGCCGTAGAAACGGGCCAGTTCCGCCGTCTTCAGCAGAAAAGCCCTCTCCCCCTGCCAGCCGGGGAGGGTGCCGTCGTCCAGCTCCCGCAGCTTCCGGGCCAGCGCCTCTACTTCATCGGTCAGCGCCGGGGCCTCAATGACCAACGCTGGGCCCTCCCGAGCGCTCGTCAGTCGAATTTCCACTTCCATACCCCGTCACCTCCCCCTTTCTGACAGATAAAACCGCTCACCTCCCGTCCTTCCCCTTTTTGACGAAAAATGCGGCGGTAAACAAACCGATCATAATGGCCGCATATGCGGCATAGCATATCCGCTATCACTCTACGCCGAAGGCAAAGCCTCCATCCTGCCCAGCTTCGGATCGGACAGCGCGCAGAGCACAAAAACCCCGGTGAACCCCAACATAGCCAAGCTGATCCGCCGAAAAGCGCTTCTTCCGCTCATGATAAGCACCACTTCGCCCAAAACGGTCTTTCCCCCGCCTCCTCGCCCCAGCGGGCCCCGGTCAGGCACCCGGAAGATCGCCCCCGGCATGTCTGGGCCAGGTCGTTTCCTCTACTGTAAGTATAACAAAAACCGGCCGATTGTCCATGATCTTTGGACAATCGGCCGGTTTTTCGGGACAAAAGGTTATGAGATCAACTCGCTGCCCACCTGATAGCCGCTCCAGCTCCCCCCTTGGGGCCACAGGACAGAGCAATCATAATAGTAATAGCCCCCATCGCCGCTGCGCCACTTCCAGGCGTTAAAGAACAAGGTGACCAGGGAATAGTCCTCCCCCGCGTGATCCTCATTGGCGTCGATGACAAACAGGCAGCCGTCCTCCCACTGGTAGAGGGGGTGCTCCACGCCGGCAGAGGCCTTCCCACTGGCCGCATCGGTAATATAGCCCTGTTCCACCAGCTCGTCAAAGGTCCCTGTCACCACCTCTACGCCGTGGAGTTCCCCAAAGCGCCAGGCTAAGGCGGCCTTCTCACTTTCCAGCAGGCCGCCGGGCGCCTGGGACAGGTCCACTCCCGCCACGGAGATGTCGCTGTTTAACCCGGGATCCACGTTCCACAGGTCATCCAGCACCTTCAAATAGAGCCCGCACAGGTCATAAAAGGAGCCGCCGGGGCTTTGCGGGGTGCCGATGGACCAGGCGGAGATGGAATAGACCTCGCCCAGTTGAGCGGGAAAGGTCTCCATCACATTGCCGTTGAAGGCGATCTCCACCGGCATGCCGTCCGTCAAAGCGTCGGCGGAAGCCTTCTCTCCGTCCAAATACACCGGGATATTCTCCTTGACAGCCAGACGGTAGACGCTCCTTCCGTCGCTGCGGCCGTCGTGTCCATCATACAGGCAGTCATCCAGTTCAGCCAAGAGCAGGGCCCCCTCTTCCGCCCCGTCTACGATCCGGCATGTCACATAGGCGGGGACCTCATCCTTCTCCAGGCTGGGCAGCGTGCCGGCAGCCGGACCGCTGCCCTCCCCAGGTTCGGAAGAGGGAACGCTTTCCCCTCCCTTCTGTCCGCAGCCTGTCAGCAGAGTCAAGCCCAAGAGCAGGGCCAGCAGCTGTTTCCTCTTCATGGTCATCGACCTCCTTTCCTTTTTTGACGGCATGCGGAAAAATTTGTTCCCACTTTTTTCTCCTTTCGCCTTGACATCCGCCCCGCTTCGGGTATACTAAGCTTATGCTTAATTTCTAAACTTTTATGAAGTAGGTGTGCCCATGACTCAGCGGGAACGGGAGATCCTGAATTGGATCGCAGAAAACCCCCTCATCTCCCAGCAAGAGCTGGCGGACCGGGCAGGCATCACCCGCTCGTCGGTGGCCGTCCACATCTCCAACCTGATGAAAAAGGGCTATATCGCCGGAAAGGGCTATGTCCTCCGCTCCGCCTCTTATGCCGCTGTGGTAGGCGGGGTCAATATGGACATTGGGGGGCGGTCCGCCGCCCCTCTCGTCTCCGCCGACTCCAACCCCGGCAAGGTGCGGATGTCCTTAGGCGGAGTTGGACGGAATATCGCCCACAACCTGGCCCTCTTGGGGGCCGACGTACGGATGCTCACCGCCTTTGGAGATGACCTCTACGCCCAAAAGATCGCCGCCTCCTGCGGGGAACTGGGCATCGACATCTCCCAGGCCCTTCAGGTCCCCGGCGGTACCACCTCCACCTACCTGTTCTTAGCTGGCCCCGATGGGGATATGGCCTTGGCGGTAAGCGACATGGACATCTATGACCACGTCACCCCCGCCTACCTCCAATCCCGGCGGGCCCTGTTGGACAACGCCCAGGTGGTGGTGCTGGACACCAATATCCCCGCCGAGTCCATCGCTTGGCTGGCAGAGAATGTGAAGGCCCCCCTCTTCGCCGATCCGGTCTCCACCGCCAAGGCGGTGAAGCTCAAGCCCGTGCTGGGCAAGCTCCATACGTTAAAGCCCAACCGTATCGAGGCCGAGCTGCTCTCCGGCGTCGCCATCACCGACGATGCCAGCCTGGAGAGGGCGGCCAAGGCCCTGTTGGACACCGGCCTGCGGCGGGTATTCATCTCTCTGGGCGGAGATGGGGTCTATGCCGCCTCCCATGACTGCTCCCTGCGTCAGCCCTGCCTGAAAGCGGAGATGGTAAACGCCACCGGCGCAGGGGATGCCTTTATGGCGGCCTTGGCTTGGGCATACTTGGAGGGCACCGACCTGAAGGGCACCGCTCGGCTGGCCCAGGCCGCCGCCGCCATCGCCATTGAGGGGGCTGAGACCATCAACCCAGCCATGAGCGTGAATGCGCTGCGCCAGAGGATCCTGTGACATGCGGTTTTTGTTTATCCAGTTGCTTGGATTGATCCCATCTATCATTTCTTTCTCCTCGCTGCAAAGCGGGAACCGTCGGCGCATCCTTCTGCTTCAATTTCTGTGCTGCATCCTATGGGTAATCCACTATATCCTGCTGGGTGCAGCCACCGGTGCCCTCATCAACCTGCTGGGCCTTCTGCGGGCGGCGGTGTGCGCCTATAATGACCGTCAATGGGCCAAAAGCCCGCTGTGGCTCGTCTTTTTCCTGATATGTTATGCTGTCTCCCCCCTGTTGACTTGGGACGGCCCCCACTGCCTGCTGCTGGGTGGGGCTATGATACTGACCACTGTGGCCCTTTGGGTAAACGACATGCGTTTGACAAGGCTGCTCTATCTGTGCAATTCTCCCTTGGTGCTGGCCTACAATCTGATTGCCGGCTCCTGGTCCTCTGCTCTTATCGAGGTCTTCGCTCTCACTTCCTTTATCATCGCCTTGTGGCGTTTTGATATCCGTCCCGCTCTGCATACCAGAGCGAGATCTTAAATTGAAATCATTGGAGGTTTTCGTGATGCTGAACAAATTTCTGGACATCGCCCCCGAGGTGGCCGAAGCCCTTCGCAGCGGCAAGCCTGTGGTGGCTCTGGAGTCCACCATTATCTCTCACGGCATGCCCTATCCCCAGAACGTGGAGACCGCCCTTAAGGTAGAGGAGATCATCCGAGAAAATGGCGCCGTCCCCGCCACCATCGCCATTATCGGCGGTCGGCTGAAGGCGGGCTGCTCCAAGGAGGAGATCGAACATCTGGGCAAGAAGGGCCTGGATGTGGCCAAGGCCTCCCGCCGGGATCTGGCCGTGCTGGTCTCCCGGGGTGCTGACGGCGCCACCACCGTCACCACCACCATGATGATCGCCCATATGGCGGGCATCCGGATCTTCGCCACCGGCGGCATCGGCGGTGTCCACCGAGGCGCGGAGACCACCATGGACATCTCCGCCGACCTGGAAGAGCTGGCCCACACCCCCGTCATGGTGGTCTGCGCCGGAGCCAAGTCCATTCTGGACCTGGGACTGACCTTGGAGTACCTGGAGACCCACGGCGTCCCCGTCATCGGCTACGGCACCAAGGAGCTGCCCGCCTTCTATACCCGGAAGAGCGGCTTTGCCGTGGATTATGAGATCGACACCCCTGCCGAGCTGGCCCGGGCCTTCCAGGTCCAGCATGAGTTGGGTCTGGGCGGCGGCATGCTGGTCACCAACCCCATCCCAGAGAAATACTCCATGGACCCCGCCATTATCAACAAGGCCATCGATGACGCCGTGGCCGAGTCCAAGGCCTTAGGCATCCACGGCAAGGAGACCACCCCCTTCCTGTTGGCCAAAATCAAGGACATCACCGGCGGCGACTCCCTGGACTCCAACATCCAGTTGGTGTTCAACAACGCCGCTCTGGCCGCTAAGACCGCTGTGGAGCTGTGCCGGCTGTAAGCCCTCCTCAGACAGTTCACTCCACATAAAAAAAGCAGGCCCCGCTTTTGGGGCCTGCTCTTTCTATCATGCGGGAGGGAAACAGGGAGAGTCTTCCCCTGTCTATCTCCAAAACCAGCCTTTTTGCCCCCGCACTGATGGCCCATGGCCTCTCCCCCGAGCCCCAGCCTTTCTCCAACGCCGCCGACAAAGTTTACGGGATGATCTTCTGCCTTTTGATGGCCAATCTCTTTATCCTGCTCTTCGGCTTCTTCGGCGCCAAATTTTACGCCCAGCTCACCATGGTGCCCAGCAATATCCTGATCCCCCTGATCACGGCCTTGTGTATCCTTGGCACCTCCAGCTTCCGCTGCTTGGCGGCCGACATGGTGATCGTACTGCCGTTTGAGCTGAAGACGCGGGGGCCTTCCGCTCCCCTTTGGGAGGCTCCCGCATTTTTACATAAAATTTTCCAAAACCGCCATGGAAAGGCCACAGTTTTTATTGCCTTTTTTCCGCCTTCCCCTTATAATGAAAGCATTATGGAAATTTCAAAAAAGAGACATGCTTATGAAACTCTCCAAACATATCTTGGCTGGTACTGTGGCCGCCGCCCTTTTGCTCACTCTCTCCAGCAGCGCCTTTTCCGCCGAACAAAACTGCCGGACCTTCTCTGCTGCCGCCAGTACGGAGGCTCTGGTCCCCGTCACCCGTCTGGAGTTTGTGGAGACCCTCTATGAGGGGGCCGGTTCTCCCACCGCTTACCTGGACCTGCCCCAGCCCTTCTCCGACATGGAAGGCGCCAATTCTGCCGCCGCTTGGGCTGTCCATGCCGGCATCGTTTTGGGCAATGGGGAGGGGCAGTTCCTCCCGGATACCCCTGTTACCCGAGAGCAGGCATTGGTCATGCTCCTGCGTTATGACACGGCCCGGAATGCCGGACCCTCGGGAGCTTGGGCTGTGGCGGTCCCCTATACGGACGCCGCCAACGCCTCCTCCTGGGCCTTGGAAGCCTTGATGTGGAACGTAATCCGGGAGTATCTCGTCACCGATAGCATGGGTAATTTTAATCCACAGGCCATTCTCACCGCTGCGGAACTGGAGCACACCATCTCCCAGCTGGGAAAATGAGGGACTAAAAAAAGAAGCCGGGCTTTGAAAAAACCGGCTTCTTAGAAATATAAGGCCGTTTTCTGGGAAAGCAGTTTCCCCGTCTTCTATCTCTCCACGTGCACCCGAATCCGCTCCACGATCATATCCAGTGCTACAGTGTTGTGCCCGCCCATGGGGACGATCACGTCCGCATACTTTTTGGAAGGCTCCACAAATGCCTCGTGCATGGGCTTCACCGTGGTGAGATACTGGCTCACCACCGAATCCAAAGTCCGTCCCCGCTCCTTCACATCCCGCATCACCCGGCGGAGGATACGCACGTCGGCGTCCGTATCCACGAAGATCTTAATATCCATCAAATCCCGCAGGGCCTTGTTCTCAAAAATCAAAATCCCCTCCACGATCACGACCCGGGTAGGCTCCACCCGTAAGGTCTGCTCTGAGCGGTCGTGGATCGTGTAGTCGTATGTAGGGCACTCGATGGTCTCCCCCTGCCGCAGCGCCTTCAGATCGCGCACAAAACGGTCTGTATCAAAGGCATCCGGGTGGTCGTAGTTGAGCTTGCATCGCTCCTCATAGGACAGCTCCGAGTGGCTTTTATAGTAGTTGTCATGGTAGAGAACAGACACATCCGTCCCAAACCGCTCCTTGAGCTTTTCTGTCAAGGTGGTCTTCCCCGAGCCTGTTCCTCCCGCAATGCCGATCACCATGGTGTCCATACATAACACCCCCGCTTCCCATTTTGTCAAATTATATCACACAGAAGGGAAAATGTGTAGTATAATAGTTTCACCTTTAGATTTAGAACACAAGCTGAGGGTACGAAAACTCCTTGCATTCCATCGAAAAATGCCGTATTTACAAAAATAGAAACTGGGAGGAAAGCATCATATGTTTGAACACGCAATCAGCCAGCGGATGGGCCTTCTGCACACGGAATCGGCCTTTCAAATCCTGGCCCACGCCAATGCCTTGGAAGCACAGGGGAAAAGTGTGATCCACTGTGAGATCGGCCAGCCGGATTTCAAAACGCCCCAGCATATCATAGATGCCGCTTACAAGGCGATGAACGAAGGATATACCGGCTACAGCCCCACCCCCGGATACCCTCAGCTGCGGGAAGCCATCGCCGAGTATGCCCAGCAGTACAAACATGTCAAGACCAACCGGAACGAGGTGGTGGTCGTCCCCGGCGGAAAACCGGTGATGTTCTTTACCATGCTCATGCTGGTAGAGCCCGGGGATGAGGTGATCTACCCCAATCCCAGTTTCCCCATCTACGAATCCTGCATCAAATTTGCCGGCGGAGTTCCTGTGCCTATGCCGCTGACCGCTCAGAACGATTTCCGGATCGACTTGGAGCAGTTCCGGCAGGCCATTACTCCTAAGACAAAGCTTGTCATGCTCAACAGCCCCTCCAACCCCACCGGAGGTCTATTTGAAAAAGAGGACATTCTCGCCATTGCGGAGATCCTTCGCGACCATCCCGACATTTTCATTCTGTCCGACGAGATCTACGACCGTTTGGTATTTGACGGCCAGGCATTCTCCATTGCGTCGCTGCCCGACTTTAAGGACAGGACGATTATTTTGGACGGTTTTTCCAAAACCTACGCCATGACCGGCTGGCGGCTGGGTTATGGTATCATGCATGAGGATCTGGCAAAGCAGATGGAGATGCTGATGGTAAACTCCAACTCCTGCGCCGCTTCCTTTACGCAGATCGCCGCCATCGAGGCCTTGAAAGGGCCCCAGGACGCAGTGGAGGAGATGAAAGCCGCCTTCCGAGAGCGGCGTGACTGGCTGATCGACGCCCTCAACTCCATCCCCGGCATCACCTGCCGCATGCCCAAGGGGGCCTTCTACGCCTTCCCGAACATTTCCAGCTTTGGGCTGGACTGCGAGGAATTCTGCGGCAGACTGTTGGAGGAGGCCGGTGTCGCGGCGGCATGGGGAACTTCCTTCGGCGCATACGGAGCGGGACATATGCGCCTGTCCTACGCAAACTCCTTGGAAAATCTGAAGATCGCCGTAGATCGGATCGAGAAATTTACGCGAACCTTATAAGCGGCACGCCCAATCATTCAGAGCCCTTGCCCTATCTCAGATTCGCAGGCAAATATTCATCATAAAAAGGAGCAACCCATATGGATTACGCCGCCGAAGCGCTGAAACGTCACTATGCCTGGCATGGCAAATTGAGTATCTCCCCCAAAATGAAGGTAGACAGCCGGGAATCCCTGTCTCTGGCCTATACCCCCGGTGTGGCCGCCCCCTGCCTGGAAATCAAGGCCCATCCCCAAGAGATGTGGAAGCTCACCGGCCGGGCCAATACCGTGGCTGTGGTCACCGATGGCTCTGCCGTACTGGGGCTGGGCAACATCGGCCCCCGGGCAGGTATGCCCGTCATGGAGGGGAAGTGTGTCCTCTTCAAAGAATTTGCCGGGGTGGACGCCGTACCCATCTGCCTGGACTCTCAAAAGGTGGACGACATCGTAGAGGCGGTGCGGCTCATTGCCCCCTCCTTCGGCGGGATCAACTTGGAGGACATCGCCGCGCCCCGGTGCTTTGAGGTAGAGAAGCGGCTGCGTCAAATCTGTGAGATCCCCATCTTCCACGATGACCAGCACGGCACCGCCATCGTGGTGGCCGCCGCCTTGAAAAACGCCCTCAAAGTCGTGGGAAAGGAGCTCTCCCAGGTGAAGGCTGTCTTTTCCGGCGCAGGAGCCGCGGGTACTGCCATTTTCAAGCTTCTCCACGACATGGGGCTTCAAAATGCCATCCTCTGTGACATCCACGGCATTGTCCACCCGGGCCGTCCCGATCTCTCCGATGACCCCTACCTGGCGGAATTGGCCCAACTGAGCCGACCGCCGGTCATGGAGGGCGGGCTGGCCGCCGCCCTTCAGGGAGCGGATGTGTTCATCGGCGTCTCCGCGCCCAATTTGGTGACGGAGGATATGGTCCGGTCCATGGCGGACAGGCCCATCCTCTTCCCCATGGCCAACCCCACCCCGGAGATCATGCCTGACGCGGCCCTGCGGGCCGGAGCCGCCGTGGTGGGCACCGGCCGCAGCGACTTCCCCAACCAGATCAACAACGTGCTGGCCTTTCCCGGCGTGTTCCGGGGTGCCTTGGACGCCGGTGCGGTCACCATCAACGGCGAGATGGAACAGGCCGCCGCAGACGCCTTGGCCCGACTGGTGGGCGACGAGCTGTCCGATACCTACATCCTCCCCGCCGCCTTTGATCCCCGGATCTGCCCCGCGGTGGCCGAGGCAGTTGCCGCCGCCGCCCGGCGGACCGGCGTGGTACGCAGCTGACTTTTCATGTCAAAAGGCCGAAGGTCATAGAGACCTCCGGCCTTTTTCTTTTTCCCTTTAATACTGGGCTTCCCGCTCCTTGATTGCCCGGTAAAGCTCCCGGTTGACCGGTACATCCAGCCCATATCGCTCTGCCTTTCGCAGAACGGTCCCCGCAAAAAGCTCCACCTCTGAGGGCCGGCGGGCCAATCCATCCTGCCGCATGGAGGGCATATTATCCGGCGCCAGAGAATCCACCAGGGCCAGATAATCCTCCAGATCCGCCTCTGTCAGGGGGATCCCCTCCATTTGGGCCACAGTCATTGTTTCCCGCATAGCCGCCTTCATCCGTTCCCGGCTGGGCCCCGGGTGCTGCACATCCCGATAGACCCCTTCCTCTACCATGAGGACCTGGTTAACGCCCACGTTGAGCATCCACTTGCTCCACATCCGGTGGCGGATGTCCGATTCCACCGCGAAGGGGAAGCCGCTTTGCGTAAAGAACGCGCTCACCTGCTCCAATTGGGGCCTTTTGGCCTCCTCATCCGGAGAGATGCCAATGCGGAGCTCACCCATGCTGGAGAAGGAGAGACGGCTGCCTTCCTTGGTGGCGTCCATCCCCTGGGCCACACAAGGGATGACCGTTCCCTTCTTCAGGTTCTCCTCAATGATCTCCTCACTGGTGATCCCGTTGAGCACAGACAGGATAACGGTATCCTCTCCCACTATGGGACGGGACAGCTCAACGGCTTCCAGCAGTCCTGTCCCTTTTACCGCAAACATCAAAAGCTCCGCCCTTCCCCGGGATGCCGACAGCTCCTCCGGCGTCACAACAGAAAAGCGGCGGCTCTTTCCGTTGCAGAACATCTCCTGGCCATTGTACTTCTCTGCCCGCTTGGGATCGGCCAGGAAGGTGACCGACCCCGCCCCCAATTTTTCCAAGAAAAAATCGCCGTATAAAAGCCCCAAGGCCCCCATACCGATCACTGTAACGTGATTGATTGACTGCACCTTGCTCTCCTCCTCTCCTGCATTCCATCCTCTTTTCACACGCACTTTCTCCCGCAGGCATCCATATGTGAATAAATGGTATTATATAAAATTCAAGGGGAAAATGCAATATCCCCGGCAAAAATCGGGCCCTCGCTGTAAAAGGCAAAGGTTTTTCTTATTTAGCCTTCCTGCCGCCGCCTTTCGGAAATCGGGCAAAAACTTCTTGCATTTCCCCAAAAACTGTGTTAGTATATAGTTCCTGTAATGAAAAAGCGGGCATTGGGCCCTAAATTTTTAGATCACTTCGCCGCCCGGCGGAAAGGAACGATGTATCGTGGATATTTTCAAGCTGATTTTTACCGTCATCCAAGTCCTGCTTGCCCTGTTCCTAGTGGCCGTGGTATTGCTGCAGGAGGGCAAGACCGCGGGGCTGTCCGGGGCCATCTCTGGCGGCGCTGATACTTTTCTGTCCAAGAACAAGGCTAAGAGCTGGGACGCGAAATTGGCCCGGTGGACCAAGTGGGTAGCCATTGTCTTTCTGGTCCTTACCTTGATTCTCTCTTTGGTGTAAGGAATCTAAAATCGCCCTCCCGCTTTGGGGGGGCGATTTTCTTATTTCCTCCATATTAGGCTATACTTTCCATATCCAAAAGAAATACGAGGTTTTGCATTCTATGAACAAACAGACCATTCTTACCGGACGCTACCAAGGCTCAGGCCGCGGCTTTGGTTTTTTGATTCCAGACGGTGCCCAGAGCCGGGCCGACGACTGCTTCATCCCTCCCCACCAGGAGGGCGGTGCCTGGGATGGAGACACGGTGGAGGCCGTCCTGGAGCCAGAGGACTCCCAGGAGCCGGGCCGCCGGGTCGCCCGCGTCACAAAGGTTTTAGCCCGGGCCAACCAGACCCTCACCGGCACGATTCAGAAGGCGGACCACACCGTCTGGCTCCGGCCGGATAACGAACGGCTCCCCGGCCCCATCAAGGTGGTGGGGCGTGTCAGGGTCCGGGATGGCGTAAAGGCCGCCGTGACAGTTGTCAGTTATGGCTCATCCAGCGCATCGCCCCAGGGTACTTTGGCCGCCACCTTTGGCCCTTCCGGCAGCCGGGCGGCGTCGGTGGAGGCCATCCTCTATCAGCAGAACATCCAGCGGGAGTTCCCCCAGGACGTGCTGGCGGAAGCCGCCAGCATCGAGCAATCTGTCCCCGCTGCCGCCTTATCCGGGCGGCTGGATCTGCGGGATAAGACCATCATCACCATTGACGGCGCCTCCTCCAAGGATCTGGACGATGCCGTTTCCCTGGAAAAGGACGGGAAAAACTGGCGTTTGGGTGTCCATATCGCCGATGTCAGTTTCTATGTCCGCCCCGGTTCCCCTCTGGATGAGGAGGCTTTCCACCGAGGGACCTCGGTGTATTTTGCCGACCAAGTGGTACCCATGCTGCCCATCGCCCTCTCCAACGGCATTTGTTCCCTGAATCCCCAAGTGGACCGGCTGACCCTGTCCTGCTTTATGACCATAGACCCCTCCGGGGCCGTTTTGGACCATTCCATTTCCAAGAGCGTCATCCGCACCACTGAGCGGATGACCTATGAGGACTGCAACCTGCTTTTGGCCGGAGACAGTCCTGCTCTGGCCAGCCACTATGCCCACATCCTGCCCATGCTCCGGGACATGGCCGTCCTCTCCAGCGCTTTGGAAAAGCGGCGGAGAGAGCGGGGCGGCCTGGAACTGGAAAGCGCCGAGAGCCATATCATCTGCGACAGCATGGGCCGGCCAGTGGATATCCTCTCCCGCAGCCAGGGGGTCAGTGAAAAGCTGATTGAAAGCTTTATGCTCGCCGCCAATGAGACGGTGGCCCAACACCTCTTTGCCCGGAAAAAGCCCGCCGTCTACCGTGTCCACGAAAAGCCCTCCCAGGATAAAACAGAGACCCTGAAAGCCATGCTCTCCCCCCTGGGCTACTCCCTCCTCCAAGCGGACAATTTCTCCCTGCAAAAGGTGCTGGACGCGGTCAAGGGTAAGCCAGAGGCGCCGGCGGTATCTATGATGGTGCTGCGGGCCATGATGAAGGCCCGCTACGATGTGGAGAATCTGGGCCACTTTGGCCTGGCCGCCCCCTTCTACTGCCACTTCACCTCCCCCATCCGCCGCTATCCCGACCTGATGGTCCACCGCTGCCTCCACGCCCTTTTGGACGGCGAAAAGGCCGCGCAGATCAAAAAGCTGTCCAAAGCCTGCGAAAAGGCTGCCGTCCAGTCCTCCCAGCGGGAGATCGCCGCCCAGAGCGCCGAGCGGGACATCGACAAGCTCTACTTCGCCGAATTTATGCGCGATCACCTTGGGGAGACCTTCCCCGCCGCCGTCTCTGGCGTCACCAAATTTGGGCTGTTTGCCGCCCTCCCCAACGGGGTGGAGGGCTTTATCCCCGTGGAGACTCTGCCGGAGGACCGCTACTCTTACGATGAATCCCACATGACCTTGACCGGAGAGCAAACAAAAAGGCAGTTTGCTTTTGGGATGGAGCTCCAGGTCGTCTGCGTGTCCGCCGATCCCTCCACCGGCCGGGTGGAGTTCCGCCTCCCCGGCCAGGAGAACACCGCAAGCCGCCCCCAGCGGGAAAGGGCGCCCTTGCCTGCAGAAAAAAGGGCGCGCCGGATGGGCCGCTCCCAGGAAAAACGCCGGAACAACAAGCCCGCTATGCACGTGCCCAAGCGGGGAAAGCGGGGGAAAAAGAGATGACCAGGAAAAAGCTTCTTCCCTTTCTTCTCCTTTTGGCCTTTTCCCTGGGCGGCTGTCAAACCCCCGCCGGAACCTCCCCGGCGCCCGCCGTTTCGGAGCCTGCTATCTCCCAGCCCCCCGCTGAACCCCTTCCCAGCCAGTCCATCCCGGCCCCCAACCCCATCTCCGGGCAAATCGCCTCCATGAGCGATGAGGAGCTGATCGGTCAGCTCCTGGTAGCAGACATCGAAGGTACTGTGCCGGGAGAGAGCGCCCGCCAGACCATCCAGAATCTCCGCCCGGGCGGGGTCATCCTCTTCTCCCGAAATGTAGAGAGCGCCGAACAGCTGGCCTCCCTCACCAACGCCCTGAAGTCCATAAACGCCGGGGCGGGAAACATCCCCCTGCTCCTCTGCGTAGATCAGGAGGGGGGAGCCGTCTCCCGGATGCCCTCTGAGGTGGTCTCCCTGCCCTCCGCTTACCAGTACATCCAATCCGGCGGTGACCCATATGCCCTGGGAGAAATCCTGGCCGCAGAGTGCGCCGCCTTTGGCTTCCACGTGGACTTCGCCCCCGTCCTGGACATCTGGTCCAATCCGGCCAACACCGTCATCGGCAAACGGGCCTTCGGCACGGAGCCTGAGACAGCCGCGGAGTGCGGCTCCCAAACAGCTCTGGGGCTGATGGCGGGCGGAGTTATCCCCGTGGGCAAGCATTTCCCCGGCCACGGGGACACCGATACCGACTCCCATTCAGACCTGCCCGTGGTCACTAAGACCCAGCAAGAGCTGGAGGAGCTGGAGCTCATCCCCTTCCGCCGGGCCATTACCGACGGCCTGCCCTGTATCATGGCAGCCCATATCTTAATGACTGAGCTGGACCCGGAGCGTCCTGCCTCCCTGTCCCCCGCTGTGGTGACCGACCTTCTGCGGGGGAAACTGGGCTTCGACGGCGTGGTGTTCACCGACGATCTCACCATGGGGGCCATTACCCAGAACTACGGCGTGGGACAGGCCGCCGTACTGTCCATCCAGGCCGGGTGCGATATGGTCCTGGTGTGCCACGGTGCGGACAACGTCCAAGCCGCCTTCTCCGCTCTGCTCTCCGCGCTGGAAAACGGGGAACTCAGCCGGGAACGCTTAGAGGAGAGCGTATACCGTATCCTATCGCTGAAGGCGGCATATGGGGTGGATGACACTCCTGTGGATACACCCAACGTGGACGAACTAAACCAGCGCATCCAGGGGATCCTGCCCTGACTGGGAAAACCTTTTCGGCCTTTTCCAAAGCCGGCAGCTTTGGAAAAGGCCGCTTTTTTCTGTATCCAGCCTTCTTTTCCTTGGAACAGCTCTCCTCCTGTTACCATTTGTCACTGCCCTGTTACCCTTTGTTCCTGGAAAAAAACATCTTTTTCATGATATACTTTTTTTGAAAAGGAGTGATCTTATGACAAAAAGACTGTCCTCTTTTCTCCTGGCCGCTGGGCTGGGATTTTCTCTCTGCGCCTGCCAGCCCCCGGCGGCGGAGGTTACTCCCACTCCGCCGGCCACCCCTGCTCCGGGTCAATTCGTATTTACCAGGGAAAATTTCCCCGTTTTGGACGGCTCCACCGCCACAGCCCCTCTGGGGCAGGCGATAGCTTCCGTCCTCTTAGGCGAAAGCCGGGAGGAGGTCGCCGATCTCATCCGCTTCGACAAAACCTCCCGGGCCTACTATAACCTGGTGGACGGTACCGCCGAGCTGCTGATCGTGGCCGAGGGCGGCGAGGACTCCTACTCCTACCGCGACGAGCACGGCCAGACCTGGCGGATGGAGCCCATCGCCGCTGAGACCCTGGTGTTCTTTGTCAATGCAGACAACCCAGTGGATGACCTGACGCTGGACCAGGTCCGGCGCATCTACTCCGGGGAGATCACCAACTGGGCGCAGGTGGGCGGCAGCGCCGCCCCCATCCAGGCTTACCAGCGGCCCCAGGGGGGCGGCAGTCAGGCCATTATGGACAAAGAAGTCATGGGAGAGCTCCCCATGATGGAGCCTGCCAACACCGATTATGTAGTCTCCTCTATGGAGGGCATCATCGAGGCCGTCCGGGCCTGGGACAATCAGCCCGATGCCATCGGCTACACCGTCTATTACTATGCCGACGACATGGGCATGGCCGATGGGCTGAAACTGCTATCCATTGACGGCGTCCATCCCAATGATGACACCATCCGCAGCGGGGAGTATCCCATCCACACCGCCTATTACGCCGTTATGAGCGCTGATACCCCGGAAGACAGCCCCACCGCCATCCTCTTTGACTGGCTGCTCTCACAGGAAGGCCAGGACTTGATTGACCACGAGGGCTATGTGTCGATCATGGAGCCTTCCAAATGAGGCGGCAGCAAGCCCTGGGGATAGTCTTAATTCTCCTGTTGGCCGGCTGCAAGTCCACACCGCCGGCAGCGGAACCCCCCGCAGAGAGCCTGTCCCCCGTCTATACCGACTGGTCCAAGCTGACCCCTTATGAGGTCCCTCAAGCCATCTATACCCGGCGGTATGAGGACTTTACCGACACCCTAATCCCTGCGGATGACTACGGTCCGCTGATCCCCTTCTCTGGGGCTGCCCTCAGCCGCTCCTGGAGCGGAGGCTGGACAGACACCTATCATCTTTCAGGGCTGGTCACTTTGGAGGGCGAGGTGGTAGTGGACCCGGTGTTCTCCAGCGTCACCGAGATCGTAGAGTACGATGACATCGGCCACATCGCCTATGACCCCGGCGTTTTGCTCCTGACCAAATCGGTAGTAGGGTCCGAAGGGGAACCAGAATCCCGCAGTGCCCTGTGTGCCCGGGACGGGAGCTGGTGCACCGATTTCCTCTACTCCTATAACTGGGAGACCTTTTCCCGCGTCAGTCTATCCCAGGGTATCCCGCTTCTGAAAAAGGGAGAGCAGCTGGCTTTTCTGGACCCCGACAACGGAGAGGAGCTACGTTTCATCGACCTCTCCTCCTATTACCTTTCGGCCTATTCCTCCCTCACCGATGTGACAGTAGACCCAGACGAGGGCTGGATCACCCTCAGCTTTTACCACTGGGATGAAGAATCCAGATCCTCCTCCTACACCTTCGTGTGCCTCGATCCCATCGGCAGCATCCACCCCCTGCCCCAGGACACCACTTATGTATTCCAGCATGGAGAAGGTCTGATCCCCGCCCGGAACTCTGACGGATATTACGGCTACGCCGACGCAGAGGGAAACTGGGCCATCCCGCCGGTATACAACGCTGTGCAGCCCTTTTCCGGCGGCGCAGCCCTGGTGCGGGACGCCGATTACTGCTACTATTTTATCGACCGAACGGGTCAAGCCGTCTCGGAGCCCATTTTCTGCGACTATATCCAGCGCTGCGGAGATTTCTGGTACTTCCTGGGCTACAACTATGATGTGGCGGCAGTATATGACAAAGACCATCAGCCCATCGACAGCCCTCTTGTCGGGCTTCCCGACTCCATCTCCTTTGTGGGAGATGACTGGGCCGCCGTCCAGGATGGAGAGGCGTGGATCCTGGCCCGGGGGACCGAGGTCCACCGCTATCCCGCCTCCTTAGGGGAACTCCAGGCGGTCCAGGGAGACCGGGTGCTCTTTGCTGTCCGGGATCAGGTTGAAAACGTAGTCGTCTGGTCCCCCTGTACCCTGACCGATCTGAAGGGGCGGGAGATCGCCCAGTGGAGGGGCTATTTCTACATCTGGTTCTCCTCTGACAGCATCACCGGGGAACCCTATTTGGCCGGATATGGCAATGACGGCACGCAAACCACCCTTTGGGACCTGGATGGGCAGCTTCTTTTCCAACAGAATTCCGGCTCCTATTGCAGACCGGCCGGCGGGCGGATCGTCCGTGAGGATGAGGGTTTTTTCTCCCTCCTCACGCTGGACGGCGAGACCGTATTCTACTGGCCCATCCCCCAGGCGGTGGACTGAGGCTTTTCCTCCCACAGCAGTGGTAAAAAAAGCAGGTTTTACCGTCATAAATTATTTTCATTTTTCGGGAACTTTTTTGCCCACAGGCCGTCCAATGGATTGTATCTCACAACTGCAAAGGAGTTTTCCCCTATGAAAAAATTTCATTTTCCCGCTCTGATTACGCTTGGAGCGCTGTCTCTTTCACTGATCCTGTCTGCCTGCGGCGGCAAGGATGTCAGCGAGAGTACCTCTCCCGCCCCTACGGACACGCCCGCCATCAGTGAAAGTGCGGCCCCCTCTGAGCTCCCGGACAGCACCGGTTCCACAGAACCCTCCGATGCTCCGGAGACCTCTCCCGCTGAGAGCTCTACTCCTTCGTCCAAGCCCCAGGGAACCGCCAAGCCCTCCTCCAAGCCATCAGAGGCCCCCAGCCAGGCTCCCTCGGAGGCCCCTTCTGAGAAGCCCAGCGAGGGCTCCAAGGTCCAGGCTGTCTGGGATTCCATCTCCCAGCTGGAGCTGCCCGCTTTTATGGATATGGACAAAGATGTCCTCTCCGCCCTCTATGGCATTGATGAATCTGATCTGGTGGAATACATCGGCAAGGTTCCTCTGATGAATGTCCAGGCCACTGAGTTTTTTATCGCCCAGGTTCAGCTGGGTAAGATGGACACTGTAAAAGCAGACATTGCCAAGCGCCAGGCCGATCTGGAAAGCCAGTGGTCCCAGTACCTTCCCGAGCAGCTGGAGCTGGTAAAAAATTATAAGCTGGTCACCAGCGGTGACTATGTGATGTTTGCCGTCACACAATATGCTGACCAGGCAGTCAACGCCTTTAACGACTGTACAAAATAAGAAAAATACAGTATACTTTTCACGAAGGGCGCCCGCTCGCCGGGCGCCCTTTTCCTGAGTCTGAGGCAAGAAGGTGTTTTATGGTCTTTTCCAGCGTGTTCTTTCTGTTCAAATATCTCCCCATTGTACTGCTGGCCTATTATATCACGCCCCTGCGGTGGCGCAACTGTACCCTGCTTCTCCTCAACCTCATCTTTTACGCTTGGGGAGAACCAATCTATATCCTTATCATGTTTGTCTCCATTGCCATCGACTACACCCACGGGCTGCTGGTCAGCCGCTTCCAGCAACAGGGGAACGACAAGCGGACCCGCGTAACAGTGGCCTCTTCGGTCTTTTTCAATCTGGCCCTGCTCTTTTTCTTCAAATATTGGGACTTCATTGCCGGTTCCCTGGAGGCGGCAGGGCTCTCCTTTATGCCCAAGCTGGGATTGAGCCTGCCCATTGGCATCTCCTTCTATACCTTCCAGACCATGAGCTACACCATCGACGTCTACCGGGGAGATGCCAAGGCCCAGAAGAGCATCCTCAATTTTGGCACCTTTGTCACTCTGTTTCCCCAGCTCATCGCCGGGCCCATTATCAAATATAAGGACTTGGGAGATCAGATCGACCACAGGAGCTACGAGGTGGAGCGTTTTGCCTCCGGCGTTCAGGTCTTCGTGGTGGGACTGGCCAAGAAGGTGCTCCTGGCCAACAACTTGGGAATGCTGTGGGACACCTATCAGGCCCTCCCCACCTCCCAGCTCACCACCGCCGGGGCCTGGCTGGGGATCCTGGCCTTCTCTTTCCAGCTTTACTTTGACTTCTCCGGCTACTCCGACATGGCGGTGGGGCTGGGCCGGATGCTGGGCTTTGAATTCGGCAAAAATTTTGACTACCCCTATATCTCCCGCTCCCTGACCGAGTTCTGGCGGCGGTGGCACATCTCCCTGGGCTCCTGGTTCCGGGAATACCTCTATATCCCCCTGGGCGGCAACCGAGTGGGCAAGGGCCGGCTTTTGTTCAACCTGATGGTGGTCTGGGCTGCCACCGGCATCTGGCACGGGGCCAGCTGGAACTTTCTCCTGTGGGGGCTCTACTACGGAGTGCTGCTGGCGGCGGAGAAATTTTTCCTGGGCCGCTGGATGGAGCGCTGGCCTATATGGATGTGCCATATTTACGCCCTCTTCTTCATCATCTTGGGCTGGGCCCTCTTCGCCGTGGAGGATTTCTCCCAGCTGGGCCCCTACCTGGCCGCCATGTTTGGTATGGCCGGGGGCGGGCTGTGGAACGGCACCTTCTTCTACTATCTGCGCTCCTATCTGCCCATGCTCTTGATCGCCGCCCTCGCCTCCACCCCTCTGGCAAAGCAGCTGTGGGACAAGCTGGGCCAGCGCCCCCGGCAGGTCGTTCTCCCCCTTCTCCTGCTCTCCGGCCTCCTCCTTTGTACCTGCTACCTGGTGGATGCCACCTATAACCCCTTCCTCTACTTCCGCTTTTGATTTCAGGAGGTAATAATATGTCAAAAAAATACGCGTTGTTTCTCGCCATTTTGTTCTGTGGCTTTCTTGGCTCCATCGCCGCGGCCAACGCCCTGACCCCGGATAAGTCCTTTTCTGAGATTGAAAACCGCAATCTGGCCCAGAAGCCCACTCTCACCGCCGATGACTTCCGCATATCCTTTGGCTCGCTGGAGCGCAGCGGCAGCATCTTCACTGGGAAATTCATGTCCGATTACGAGGCCTATGTCACTGACCAATTCGCCGGCCGGGACGGCTGGACTGCCGCCAAGGCCTATGCGGAACGTCTCGTGGGCAAGCAGGAGAACAATGGTGTCTACTTCTGCGCCGACTCCGCTCTGATCTCCCGCTTTGATGCCCCTGACCCATCCAAAGTGACAAATAATTTGAATTATGTAAATAAGTTCGTGGAAAACGTCTCTGTCCCGGTTTACTTCTCCCTGATCCCCGGCGCAGCCACCGTGTGGGCGGACAAACTGCCCGCCGGTGCGCCCAACTATGACCAAAAGCAAATCATCGACCAGGCCGCCGACACATCCTCCGCTCAGTTCATCGACCTCTATACTGCCCTCATGGACCACAAGGATGAGGCCATCTTCTACCGTACCGACCACCACTGGACCAGCCTGGGGGCCTATTACGGCTACGCCGCTTTGATGGAATCCCTGGGTATAGAGCCGGTTCCCCTGAGCAGCTATGAAAAAAACACTGTGACCACAGAATTTTACGGCACCGTCTTCTCCTCCTCCGGCGTTCGCTGGGTGCAGCCCGACGAGATCGACATCTACGTCCCCGAGGAAGGCATCTCCGTGGTCTCCCACACCTATGACCTCCAGGGCAATCCGGTGGAAGAGCCCCGGGAGCTCTATGATGAGAGCTATCTGAACAAAAAGGACAAATACTCCATGTTCCTGGGGGGACAGCAGCCCTTGTGCGTGGTATCCACGGGAAATACGGATCTGCCCAAGCTGCTCCTGATCCGGGACAGCTACACCGACTCCCTGGTTCCCTTCCTGACCGCCCACTTCTCTGAGATCCACCTCATCGACCTGCGCTACTACAAGCTGTCCGCCAGCCAGTATATCAAGGACAACGGCATTGACATGGCCATAGTGCTCTATTCGGTGCCCAATTTCGTCTCCGACTCCAACCTGGTCTGGCTGGGAAGATAGTGTGAAAGTGAGTACCAGACCAGCACAGAGGAAAAAGGGCGCACAAAAACGTCCCTGCAAACAGGCCGTTTTG
>CAKUHU010000012.1 GCA_934659425.1 uncultured Oscillospiraceae bacterium | reverse complement strand
AGCGCCTGCGTGATCAGGTTCAGCACGAAGTCTCGCTGGGTGAGCTTTTTGCCGGTGCGGAGCGTCTCGCGCTCCAGGTGACGCTTGATGCGCTGGAAGAGTTCTTCGGGGATCTGGAATGCCATCGTTCTGCCTTTTTCAGTCATAGTAATGCCGCCTTTCTGATTTTCAATCATGTTGTAGTATTCTTGGATGAGATTTGCGATGTACTCGCTGGTGGTCTGGCCCAGCCGTTCCCGCTCTTCACTAACCCGCTCGTGCAAGTCGATGGGAATCTGAGCGCATAGGTTTTTGGTGTCTGCCATTTGGCTGCCTCCTTCGTTTGTTGTAGCGCAATCATACCCGAAAGGGTACGAGAAAGCTATTACCAATACCACCAAGGAATGACACACAAACGAAGCAGAAGCAACATAAGCACCGGTGAAACGAAAAAAGGCCACCGATCTGCTCCCTGTGAGGGGGGGAGAGATCGGTGGCCTGTCGGTTTGTTCTTTTTTAATGCCTTGGCGTTCGAGTCACATCAGTTCATAAAAATGCCCTGTTGCATCTCTAAAATGTCGCCTGTCGCGGGAAAAAACCGAATTTTTGAAAAATCCTGTTTTTCTAACTTTTTGCGGTTGAAAAAGCGATAAATATGTGAAAACTCCGCGCTTTCGCGCGGAGTTTTCTGTGCTGCATCTTTCATCAACACATTCTGGTCCGAGATGGGAGACTCGAACTCCCGACATCTTGCTCCCAAAGCAAGCGCGCTACCAACTGCGCTAATCCCGGATTTTTGGGTATTCAGTTTTGCTCCAGATGTGGTCAAACATGTGGTCAAGCGGATTTTTTGACCACCTTTACTTATGAGGGAAGCGTCTGTATCGCAGGCGTATCAAGGGATTGCGGACATAGAGTTTTCCGGCTTGAAAGGGAAGCATCCTGCTCCCAACCGCGCGTTCTATCAGCTGAACTACACCCGGATATTCAATTTCTGCCATTATACCACAGCGGGAGGGAAAATCAAAGATTTTTCTGTCTGTGGTCATTCATGTGGTCAAAGCGGTTTTTCCGCCTGATTTGACCGAGGGACAAAGTCTCGCTATCGCCCGTGTTTCAAGGCTTTCCGGGCTTTTGCCCGAATCGCTCATGGATAGGGTCTACGCACTCCCAAAGCAAGTGTGCTGCCAACTGCGCTAATCCCCAATATTTTATGATTTAATTATAACACAAATCTTAAGAAATTTAAAGTTTTTCCTGGAAGATAACGATGAGAATAGACGGTATTGAAATGACTTCGCATTTAAAACAGAAGTATAATAATACCGTTTAAAGGCGTTAGGATTCTCAGAAAAGCGATAGACTGCGGGAAGATACTCGCTTATTTATACTTTCTCAAGAGAAGAATTTGAAAATACCTATTTATTATATGACAAAATTCAATGTATTGCAAGAATTTATTGCCTGTGGTATTCTAAAACCGATCAAAAGAAATGAGGGAATGCTATGCGGATGCGGAAAAAGCCAAATTTGATTCCCCGGATGGAGGCCTGCGGGGAACTTATCGTGACCGACGTGAAGGAGCATCGTGGACACTGGCGTGAGCTGTTGCCTGCAGCACGGGAGCTGCGGGTAGAACTGGGGTGTGGAAAAGGTCGGTTCACTGTGGAAACTGCCCAAGCAGAACCTGATATGCTTCTCATTGCCGTGGAACGAGTACCTGATGCCATGGTCATCGCGGCTGAGCGGGCCAAAGAGCTGGGCTTAAAGAATGTTTTTTTCCTGGATGCGGATGCGGCTAACTTAGAGGAGTATTTTGCTCCCGGTGAAGTAGATCGTATCTACATCAATTTTTGTGACCCGTGGCCCGGCGCGCGGTATGCCAAGCGAAGGCTTACCCATCCCAACTTTTTGCTGTGCTATCGAAAAATATTGGGGGAGGGTGGACAGATCCACTTCAAAACAGATAACCATGATCTTTTTGAGTGGTCGTTGTTCCAATTTCCAAAAGCAGACTTTGAACTGTCTGAGGTAAGCAGAGATCTTCATGTCGGCGGAGTAAAAGGGATTATGACTGACTACGAGGAAAAATTTTATCAGTTTGGTACCCCGATTAACCGATGTGTGGGCACCGTGCAGCCAAGGCAAAAAGAACTTGAGGAATTGAAATTGAAAGGGTAGCAGCACACCATTTGAGAGAGTCGGCATAAGATGAATTGAAGCCGGATGTGAGGTACACGCCGGACTTCAAATTCTCTTTTGGGAGGTACTTCTATATGGGGTGCTGCAATAATGGCTGGGGCGGCGGTTGCTACTGGATCATTCTGATTCTCATCATTATCTGCTGCTGCTGTGGCGGCTGGGGCGGCAATTGCTGTGGCTGTAATAACGGCTGCGGCTGCAACAACGGCTGCTGCTAACAAGATACAGAAGAAAAACATAAGGAAGGGCGGGATCAAGAGGTCCCGCCCTCAGCTTTTTGCTTAAGGTTCGAGCGGCGAAGTAATATCGGGCGCTTCCGAGGGAGCGGCAGCTTCATTTTCCGAGAGGGAAGGGCTGATCTCTGCTCTTTTCTCTATGGTGATCGTATAGCCGGTTAAAATAGGGGAGGCCAATCCTTCAGCAGAGGAGGCGTGCTCAATAGTAACGGTATCACCCACCTTCAGAATGACGGCCACATTATTTTCTGCGGCAGAGATGGAGTAAAAAATTTCTTCTCCCTCCAAGCGGATGAAATAATAAGTGTTGCCATCAAGTACGGCGGAAAGCAGTTCTTCAATAACACCGGAGGCAGTGGTTTGCGGCAGTGCTTCCGTCACAACGATGCCGCGCTCACTGAGAAGCCGGATATACTCCTGCTCAGTGGCCTCCACAGTGACGCCGGTAGCCACGATGGCATACTGATCCACATTTACCATGGCGTACTGTTTTACCAGCTGACTTTTGTCCTTCAGGGCCATAAAATAGGTGGGCTCGCCAGAGATATTCAGTAAAATAGGGAAGGTGGCGGTATATCCCAAGTCCTGTACGACGCCCATGGCGGAGTTTTGAGCGGATTGCTCTGTAGCACCCTGGGCTTCATAGAATTTGGTTTCCTTCGTCCGCTGGTTGGAGAGCAGGAACCCCAAGTTGGCCTGGTCTGCATTTACGGACGTGATGCCGGTATACATATAAACATCATCATTGAGTGCGATATAGTTGGTGCCTGCGGTAGTGACCGTGACATCCCGTTGGCCAAAGATGGAATTGATAAAGCCATGGACTAAGGTGCCGTGGTAGTCGTATTGCTGGGTGATGAGCTCTGGGTTGTAGACGTTATCCACCCAGGTGGGGATATCCTCATAGGCATAATATTGGCTGTCGCCGGTAATGGCGTTGACCAGAACAGCACCATCAATATCGGCACCGCCAAAAAGTCCGATGGTTTTGATCAACTTGGGTGCGATCCACCAGGGGTTCCCTGATTCATCCACCTCGAAAACAGGCGCAGCAAACATATAAGTGGGATATTGAAAGCGGAGGTGACGGGAAATGTTGCGGTTGAGGGGTTCAGAGGGGGAGTATTTGATGCCCATCCCCTCTGGGAGGCGGACTACGGTGGCCTCTTGGGAGACCATGTTGACAACTACATAGGCAGGAAGGCCGTTAGAGCGATTGGTAAACCATTTAATAAGGTCAGCATACTTGAGTGCGGCCACCCGGACTGGCTGTCCTTGATAGTTAATCTGTGTGTAGTCGTCAGATACTTCAAATTGGCTGACCATATCGCTGAGAGTTCCCATCTGCCGGTCTCCCAATACCTCTACAGAATCCCGGTCCAAACGGGGGATCTCATTAAAGGAGATTTCGGCAATGTCGGTAGCAAAATCGCCGGTCTCCACCTGAAGCAGATCCCGGTACGCACTGGCCCGGAAGATGGGCAAAGAAACAATGTTGCCGATCACGGCCACGATGAGCAGAGCCACCAGCAGAATGCCGATAGGGAGGCATTGGGACTTGATAAAGCGGAAGTACTCCTTCAAGCCGCTGCTCCCCTTCATGTCAAAGCCGGAGGTCACCAGGGCGCAGAGGATATATACGATGCACAAAAGGAAAATGAAGGAGTAAAAATCAGGCGAGTGAAGATTGAGCGCGGGAAGGGAGAGATAAAAATATACCAGTCCGACCAATATGGTCACCAAGAGGTTGATGAGTATTTTGCTGAATTTGCTCTTGGAGCTGTGACTGGTATTGGCAGTTTCTTTATTCAAGATGACCGCTCCTTTTATTTTACATTATTTTTCCCTGAAAAATTAAACTTATTATAGCCTGAAAACCTTTTTTTCGCAATGATAGAGCGTGAACAGTTTGTAAACTTTAAGAATAGCTTCTAAAAGGCGATAATTTATGCAGCGAGTTTATTCTCAAGGGGAAAATATGAAAAACGCCCCAGGCTTCCAAAGTGTTCTGGAGGACTGGGGCGTTTCACTATATCAGGATGAATCTATACTCCTGCATTATTAAAAAGATTACACCAGGGGCGCAGACAGCATTTCTCACATATCGGCCCCCGGGCCATACAGACTGCCCGGCCGTGGAGCACCAGCCGATGGCAAAAGTTATTGGACTCTTCCGGCGGCAGGATCTCCCGAAGCTGCGTTTCCACCTTGCCCGGATCCTTGGTGCCGTCAGTCAAACCCAGTCGGCCCGAGATACGGATGCAGTGGGTGTCTGCAACGACCACGCCCGGAGTATTGTATACGTCTCCAAGTATTAGGTTGGCGGTTTTTCTTCCCACGCCAGGCAGCTTCAAAAGGTCTTCTATATTGTCGGGCACCTGCCCGCCGAAATCCGATAAGAGCATCTGTGCCGAGCCCACAATGTCTCGGGCCTTGGCCCGGAAGAAACCGCAGGAGTGGATCAGTGTCTCTACCTCGGAAATATCAGCTTGAGCAAAGGCTTCCAAGGAGGGGAAACGGGCGAAGAGGGCTGGCGTGACCTGATTTACCCGCTCATCGGTACATTGGGCAGACAGCCGCACAGAGAACAGCAGTTCATAAGGCTTGGGGTAATTGAGGGAGCAGATTCCCTCGGGATACTCGTTTTTCAAAGCCTGCACAATCAGGGCGGCTCGTTCTTTCTTTTTCATGGTAGATTCTCCCCTTGACGGAATGATAATTTCGTCTATATAATATCATAATAAGTGGAAAAAAACGACAGGAAAATCCTTTTTAAGGAGGAAGCGGGATATGTTAAAGGAAAATATGGATCTCATTCAGACTCAGGATCCGGAGCTGGGAGCCGCCATCCGGGCGGAGTATGAACGCCAGCAGCGCAACATTGAACTCATTGCCTCTGAAAATTTCACCAGCGAGACGGTCATGGCCGCCCAAGGGACCGTTTTGACCAACAAGTACGCGGAGGGCTATCCGGGCCATCGGTACTATGGCGGATGTCAATGCGTGGACGTGGTGGAAGATTTGGCCCGAACCCGGGCTTGTACCCTTTTTGGCGCAGACCATGTGAACGTTCAGCCCCATTCCGGCGCCCAGGCCAACTATGCGGTCTATGCCGCCTTGTGTGCGACTGGTGACACCGTGTTGGGAATGGATCTCTCCAACGGCGGCCATCTGACCCATGGCTCTCCGGTGAACTTCTCTGGAAAGAACTATAAGATTGTATCTTACGGTGTGGGAGCGGACGGCCGCATCGACTACGACCAGGTGCGGGATATGGCGAAAAAGCATAGTCCCAAAATGATCATCGCTGGGGCCTCTGCCTATCCCCGCATCATCGATTTTAAGACTTTCGGTGAGATCGCCCGGGAGGTGGGGGCGTACCTCTTTGTGGACATGGCTCATATCGCCGGACTGGTGGCCGCCGGCATCCATCCCTCGCCCATCCCCTATGCGGATGTAGTCACTACCACCACCCATAAGACCCTCCGGGGGCCCCGGGGCGGTATGATCTTCTGCAAGGCGGAGTACGCCAAGAAGATCGATTCGGCCATCTTTCCGGGGAGCCAAGGCGGTCCCTTGGAGCATGTCATTGCCGCCAAGGCCGCTGCGCTGGGAGAGGCCTTGAAGCCGGAGTTCAAAATTTATCAGGAGCAGATCGTGAAGAATGCCTCCACCCTGGCCAACGCGCTGTTGGCTGAGGGGTTTGACCTGGTGTCCGGCGGAACGGATAACCACTTGATGCTGCTGGATCTGCGGCGTATGGGGATCACGGGCAAGGAGCTGGAGCGGCGGCTGGATGAGGTGAACATCACCGCCAACAAGAACGCGGTGCCCAACGATCCGGAGAAGCCCACTGTCACCAGCGGCGTGCGCATCGGTACGCCTGCGGTCACCAGCCGGGGCTTCAAGGAGCCGGAGATGGAGGTCATCGCCCAGTGCATCGCCGCGGCGGCCAAGGACTTTGATGCCCAGGCTGACTCCATCCGGGAAAGGGTGGCTCAGCTCACAGGGAAATACCCTCTCTACGAAGGCTGAAAACAGATTTACAGGATTAGAAAGAAATGATAAAATGGACGAAACAGGTTTCTGTTTCGTCCATTTTTGGCGTGAAAAGGAGGAGCTTATGAGGAAAAAACGTTTTCTGGCGGCCCTGCTCTGCTGTGTAATGGCGGTGGGATCGACTCCTGCCGCAGCGACAGAGAGCGATCCTTTGATCGGGCTGGAGATCGACTGGTATCCGAACTGTGAATGGGCGATGCGGCTCTATGGCGCGGACCGTCTGCTTCTCTGTCAGAATGGAGTCTGGGGGCTTTATGGACTGGATGGCACGGAATATGCCCCGCCCCAGTTTGACACGGTGGAAGAATTTGATGAAAATGGCGAGGCCGCCGCCGAGAAAGACGGCAAGTGGGGAAAAATCGACCGCTTCGGCAATGTTCGGACGGAGTTCCGCTACGATACGCCCCAGGAGGTTTGGCTGCCAGTAGATGCGAAAATCAGCCAGAAGGATGGCGTCGGTCTCTTTGGCATAGTGGGCTTGGACGGGAAACCGCTGGCTGACTATCAATATTGGAATGCCCACCCCTTCTCTTATGGTTTGGCGGCTGTGCAGGACGACCAGCAGAACTGGGGATTTGTGGATGAAACGGGAACTGAGGTCATCCCATGTCAATACTGGGGCGATTGGGACGGAGACAACGGGTTTGGAGGCGATGGAAAGATTTTGTTCCGAACCTATCGCGGAGGCTGGCACTTGCTTGATACCGATGGACGAGAGTTTCTTCCTGAAGGAGCAAGAGCGGTCTGGCGCGCGGGATGGGGACGATACGGTTATCAGAGTGAGGATGGTAAGGTGGGCTTCATAGACGGAGAGGGGACTGTGGTCATAGAGCCGAAATTCGCCTACACCAGTAATCCTAAAAATGTGATGCAGGGAAATGTTTTTGATAAGACAGGCATCGCCAAGGTATGGGACTGCGGATCGCGGGGAGAACCTGCCGGGGAACCCTATTACATTGACCTCAGGGGCGGCGTTGTGGAGCCTTTTGAGGCTTCTGGTGCCAAAGACGGGCTGAGTTCTGTGTGTGCAGACGGGAGGTATGGGTTTCAAAACGCCGACGGAGAGCTGGTGGTCCCCTGTGTCTTTGAGGCCGCAGGGGAGTTTGAGAACGGCGCTGCCCTGGTGAAAAAAGATGGCATGTACGGCCTGCTGAAGGATCCCCGGCCGCTGAGCGAGCAGCTGGACCCGGCGCTGTCCATCGCCTGGGTAGAGACAGACAACACCCTGTCCCCCCTGGGGCGGGACCACCTGGTGGTGGAGTACCGGGTCCTGGGGTACGGCGGCATGATGGGCGCACAGAGCTGGGGAGACTACGGGCTGCGGAACGCCGACGGGGAGGAGATCGTCCCCGTGGCCTACGGCGCGACCCTGCCCGGCGGGCCTTCGGGGAACGGCTACTTCGCCTTGGGCTGGGAGGTGGACGAGGCGGGAGAGCCCATCTTCACGGACTATCTGGGCCGGACATACACCAAAAAGGACGCGGCCTCTCCCTGGGAGGGGCCGGAGCTGGATGTCTATCGGGAACCGGGACCGGACGGGATGCTGGAGAGCGGAAAATGGGGCTACGCGGATCCCTGGACGGGGGAAAAGGTGCTGCCCGCCATTTATGATGAGGCCGTCTCCTTCCGGGAGGGGATCGGCCTTGTCCGGCAGGGAGAGGACCGCTTCGCCATCGACCGGGACGGGGCGCGACTGTTTGACCTGAACGCCTATGGCGAGACGGACGAGTGGTTCGCAGATGGCCTGCTGCGGGCCCGGGATGCCGTCACCGGAAAGTGGGGCTATGTGGGCCGGACGGGGGAATGGGACCTTCCCGCCCGGTGGGACTCGGCCCAGAATTTCCAGGAGGGCCTTGCCGTGGTAGAGTGGAACGGCTCGTACGGCTACCTGGACCGGGAGGGGAACCTGGTGGTCCCCTGCGGCCTGGAGCGAGCGGGAAGCTTTGACAATGGCCTTGCCGTCGTGACCTTCCGGGGTGTCCAGGGGATTTTGAAAAACCCGCTGGACCGGGAAAAGGTCTCTGATTGGGCGGCGGAGGAATTGGCTGAAGCAGAAGCGAACGGATATATCACCGCCCGGTGCCGAGAGTATCAGACGTATGAGATCACCCGCATCCAGTTTGCTGAACTGGCAGTGGGGTATTTGGAGAAAGTGACGGGAGAGAGCATTGCCCCAGCCCCGGCGGATACCTTCTCCGACACGGCGGATGAGGCGGTCAGGAAGGCGTACACTGCGGGGATTACCCAGCGCACCGGAGAGGGGACGTTCTCCCCGGGCGGACTCTTGACCCGGGAGCAGCTGACCGCCATGCTCTGGCGTGCTATGGAGAAGGCTGGGATTACAGCAAAGACGACTTCTGTGCTGGAGGCGTATGACGATGGGGATGAGGTCTCAGAATGGGCCAGGGAGAGCATGGCGGCCCTAATATCCCTGGGGGTGCTGACGGGTACCAGTGAGACGGAGCTATCCCCTAAGACCCCCTGTACGGTGGAGCAGGTGGGGCTGCTTATCAACCGGGCGGCAAAATCAAAATAAGGCTTTTCCTTTTCTCGAACATATGTTATATTATATGGGAAAATCAGCGACGGGAGGAGACAAAATGTCATATCGGCCCCTGGCGGATGAGATTCGGCCTGAGACCCTGGATGAGGTGGTGGGTCAGACCCACATTTTGGGAGAAGGAGGGCTCCTCCGCCGCATCATTGAAAGTGGCAGCATTCCAAATCTTATCTTTTATGGCCCCTCGGGCACGGGGAAGACCACAGTGGCCAACATCATTGCCAAGCGGACCAACCGGACCCTGCGGCGGCTCAACGCCACCACCGCATCCCTGTCCGATGTGAAGGATGTGATCGCCGAGGTGGGCACCCTCCTGGCTCCGGAAGGCGTTTTGCTGTACCTGGATGAGATCCAGTATTTCAACAAAAAACAGCAGCAAAGCCTTTTGGAGGTGATGGAGCAGGGGGATGTGACGCTGATCGCCTCCACCACGGAAAACCCGTATTTTTACGTTTACAACGCCGTTCTCTCCCGCTCCAGCGTATTCGAGTTTAAACCATTGAGCGCCAGTGATCTGGAGCCTGCGGTGGAACGGGGATTCCGACTGATGGGGGAGCGGCTGGGGGCGAAGCCCGCATGGGAAGACGGTGTGGTGGAGCACATCGCCGTTGCCTGCGGAGGTGACTGCCGCAAAGCAATGAACGCCATTGAGCTGCTGATGAATGCGGCATCGGGGAAAGGGAAAAGCCTTGTCATTACGCTGAAAGATGCCAAGACAGTGGCCCAGCGTTCCGCCATGCGCTACGACAGGGAGGGGGACGACCACTACGACATCGCCTCTGCGCTGATGAAATCCCTGCGGGGATCTGATCCGGATGCTGCCCTCCACTACCTGGCTCGGCTGTTGGAGGCGGGAGATATGATGACGGCCATTCGGCGCATCCTGTGCTCGGCCAGTGAGGATGTGGGAATGGCCTATCCCCAGGCCGCTCAGATCGTCAAAGCTTGTGTGGACAGTGCGCTGCAGTTGGGCTTGCCCGAGGCACGGCTTCCCCTGGCTCAGGCGGTAATCTTACTGGCCACAGCGCCCAAGTCCAACTCGGTGGTGGCGGCGATCGACGGGGCTATGGCTGATGTGAGAGGGGGAAAAACGGGGGATTATCCCCGCCATTTGCAGAATGTCCACGCGGATTCGGCGGGGATGGAGCGGGAGCAGGGTTATCTCTATCCCCACAGCTTCCCCCATCATTGGGTAAAGCAGCAATACTTGCCAGATCCTCTGCAGGATGTCCATTACTATGAGTATGGCGACAATAAGACAGAGCAGGCTGCCCGGCAGTATTGGGAAAAAATCAAGGGCGAGGACGAATAGGCCCCGATATGAGATCAAAAGCAGGATCGCCTGCCGGCTATCAGCCGGCAGGCGATCTATTTTGTCTGCAGGATCCAAGGGACTTGGTCAGGTGCTCCGCCACCGCTGCTCTATTGCACGGCCGGTAATACAAATATCTCTTGATCGTATCTAATAGGAACATCTTTCCCGTAGTATCCTGTTGATAAGGGCGATAATCTCTTTGGAGATACCACTGTTATCGGCCTTTATATTGTCTGTCAGCAGGCTGTCGACTGTGCCCGCCAAGGCGTTGGCGATGTCGACCAGGGTTTCCGGGCTCGGCTTTCTCTCATCGCGCTCAATCTGGACAATAAAGTTGATGCTTTTGTCAGTCCGTTCCACGAACTTTTCCAAGGTCAGCCTTTGTATCAGCCATGGGGAGAGAATGGGGTCAAGATGGAGCACAGGAAACAAAGCGCATATGCGGCCCTCTCTCCTCAGCGCAAGAAGCCTGCCGTGCTTTTGATCATTTGCCTTGCCGCGCTATATGCGATATTGCGGTTTACGACGAGGCCGGAAAAGCAAAAGGATATGATCAAGAGGGCCGTTGTGGGCGGCATCATTGCGGGGGATGGCGGCGCTGTTGTCGGAGCTATGATCGGAAAAGAACGGTATAACGAATGGAAAGGGAAAAAAATAGTTTATGCCGCAAACTGCCGGTATTCAATACCGGCGGCAGGAAGCGGTCGATTCCCCAAGAAAGAGGTCCCGCCCACCTGGAGAGGGTGAACGGGACCTTTTCCCTTATGCTTCAAATATTGTCTCACTGCCCGCCTTTTGGCAGCCTTCCGGCGCGTACCGCCAGCGATCCAAGATTCCCTGGGTAATGAAATACTGAGGTGGTTCAGGCGCATTGACAGGCGGGAGCACGTCGATGATCAGCAGTTTCAGCTTCATCCGTTCAGGCAAAATAGACTTTAAGTATACAGAGACCCGGTCGCCCTCCTGGATCCCTTTTTTGCACTCAGCAAGACCGGAGAGGTTGGGAGTCAGCTCAACAAAGGTGCCGTAATCCTTTATCCCTCTCACATAGCCGGTGAGGGTCATGCCAGGGCGAAAGAGTGCGGTATTTTCCTCCCAGGTACCCAACAGTTCCCGGTGGGTCAGGAGAACACGCCGGTTTTGCCGGTCCATGCCCAAAACAGCGGCAAAAATTTCCTGCCCCGGCTGCAGGCGGTCTGCGGGATGGGCGATGCGGGAAATGGACAGGCGGTCTACCCCGATCATGGAGGGGACCCCGCAGCCAATGTCCACAAACGCGCCGAAGGGCTCTAAATGGGTGACGATGGCGGGGATCACGCGGCCGGGGACCCAAGAGGAGAATATGGTATTCAACGCTTTTTCCTGGGCCTTTCTTCGGGAGAGAAGAGGAATCAACTGCCCGTTCTGTTCCTCCAACGCCTCCACCACGAAGCACACCGGGCGGCCTACCCGGGAGAGGATGGCAATATCCCGGGTGGTGCCCTCGGTGATCCCCATGGCGGTCTCCTCCCGGGGAATGCACCCGGTAAAGGGGCCTAAGCTTACCAATAAGTCATGACTCTCGTTGCAGAGGAGGGCGGTGCCCTCCAATATTGTTCCGGCCTGTAAAGCTTGGGCAAGAGCCTCCACAGTGGCGCAGGCACTCATATTTTCCGGCGTATGGAGCAAACGCCCTTCCGGGAGGAAACAACTGGACAATTTCACCAAATCCTTTCTGCTTACCTACGTTGTTTTCAGGATGGAATATGATATGCAAAGGGACAACTTGAATTGACAGAGGGAAAAAGGGCTTTTATAATAGAGAAAGATTTTTCCAGAGCTTGGATGAAGAGGGGGAAACGGTTTGGATATCGGTGTAGGTGATGTGCTGGAGCTGAAAAAAGCGCACCCCTGCGGCAGTCACCAATGGTTGGTGCTGCGGGTGGGGATGGATTTCAAGCTCCGATGCCAGGGGTGCGGCCATGAGTTAATGGTCCCCCGGGCCAAGGCAGAAAAAAGCATTAAAAAAGTGATGAGAGTTAAGGAGAAAGACCAATGAAAGAGCTGTGGAGCAAGCGCTGCCGGGAGCTGACCCCCTACGTCCCCGGCGAACAGGTAAAGGGGCGCAGGACGATCCGACTGAATACCAATGAAAATCCTTATCCCCCGTCCCCGCTGGTATTGAAATCCATCAAGGCGGCGATGGAGGATTTGAGGCTCTATCCAGACCCGGAGTGTGCCGATTTGCGGAAGGCCATTGGCCAGGCCTTGGATGTGAAGGCAGAGCAGGTTTTTGTGGGCAATGGCTCCGACGAGGTGCTGGCGCTGTCTTTCCAAGCCTTCTTTGATCCGGATCAGCCCATCCGTTTTGCCGACATCACCTATACCTTTTACCCGATCTTTGCCGATTTTCATGGCCTGAGCTATCGGAGGATCCCTCTGGATGAAAATTTCTCCCTTCCCATTGAACCCTTCCTGGAGCCGGGAGGCGGCATCGTGCTGGCCAATCCCAACGCCCCCACGGGGCGGGAGATGGATTTCTGTGACCTGCGCTCCATTATTGAGGCCAACAAGGACAGCGTGGTCATCGTGGACGAGGCTTACATAGATTTTGCCACCCGCTCTGCGGTAGAGTTAATAAACAGCTACCCCAATCTTTTGGTGGTGCGCACCTTCTCCAAGAGCCGCTCTCTGGCGGGATTGCGGGTAGGATATGCCGTGGGAAATGCGGAGCTGATCGCGGGGCTGAATACAGTGAAGAATTCCTTCAACTCCTATCCTGTGGACCGCCTGGCCCAGGCAGGAGCCCTGGGAGCCATCCGGGATGAGGACTACTTCCGGGCGACCACCGCGAAGATCATCAATACCAGGTCTCAGGCCATCAATAATATGCGTGCGCTGGGCTTTTCCGTCTGTGATTCGGCCACCAATTTCCTGTTTGTGACCCACGAAAAGGTTTCTGCCAAGACGCTGCAGGATGGTTTGCGGGAGCGGGACATTCTGGTGCGCCGCTGGGATGAGCCCAGAATCAGCAATTATCTGCGCATTACGGTAGGGACAAAGGAAGAGATGGAAAAGCTGTACCAGGCGCTGGGGGAGATCATCCGGGAAAACGCCTGAGGCAGTTCGGCGGCAGTTCTTCCAAAGGATGCGATAGATCCCGGCGCAGGAGGCAGGCAGACCGGAAATGACAAAAAATTGGGAAAATTGAGGGATGCAGGGATGAAGATTGTAATTACTGCAAGGAATTTTTCTGATTATGACCAGAGCGCCCTGGAGATTTTGAAGAAGACCGGGGCGGAGATTGTTGACTATTCCGACTTGACTCTCGGCATCAATGTGGAGGAAGAAAGGATCTGGGAGCTGGCGAAGGACGCGGACATCGTGGTGGCAGGGGTCGAACCGTACAGCCGAGACACCATCCGCAGATGTCCCAAGCTGAAACTGATCTCCAGAAGCGGGATCGGCTATAACAATGTAGATGTGGATGCCTGCAGGGAATATGGCGTGACCCTCTGCCGTACGGTGGGTGCCGTGGAGGGCACGGTGGCAGAGCATGTGATTGCCTATATTCTGTATTTTGCCAGGAGGATCGACCTGCAGAATGAGTATATGCACCGGGGGGAGTGGAAACGGAATCTGGTCCCCGGCGCGAAGGGGATGACCCTCGGATTGGTGGGCTTTGGTGGGATCGGTCAGGAGATCGCCCGAAGGGCCATTGCCTTGGACATGAAAGTGATGTATTACTGCCGGCATCCGCGGCCGGAGTGGGAGCCAGAATTCAACGTGTCTTATGCCCCGCTGGATTCGCTTTTGGCGAGCAGCGATTATGTTTCCATCAATGTGCCGCTGACCCCAGAGACCAACGGCATGTTCAACTATGAGACCATATGTAAAATGAAAAAAAGCGCTATCCTGATGAATATTGCCCGGGGAAATATCGTGTTGGAGGCGGACTTGAAGCGGGCGCTGGATGAGGGCGTCATCGCAGGGGCCGCGATAGACGTATTTGATAAAGAGCCGTGCACAGATTCCCCGCTGATCTCCTGTAAAAATGCGCTGCTGACGCCCCATACAGCGGTATATACAGAGGAGACGTTCAGCCGCATGCGGGAGTCCGCGGCGGAAAATGTGGTGGATTTTATCCATCATCGCTTAAAAGAGCAGAATAAAGTGGTATAAAGGGAGAGAAAACGGGTGCCCTGTATCTGTTTCAAGATACAGGGCACCCGTTTTTATCAAGAATCTTCCAGAGGGTATCAGACGTTTTCAGCCGTTCAGATCTATTTCCGGGCAAACATGATGCCTACGGTGGCGGGGCCGCAATGACTGGATACGGTGCAGTGGGCACGTGCCTCTAAAATCTCTTCAAAGGGGGCGTACTTGGGGAGTTCCTCCATCACAGCCTCGATGGCCTCCCGGGGAGCGTCAGGGTGCGCCACGATACAGCGGCGCAGATCAATGTCATCCCGGGTTGCAATACGGTCCCTGGCATAGTCACACAGCGCCTTGGTGAAGGCTCCGCGGTATTTTTTGCCCACGGTCAGCTCCCCGTCTTTTGTCCCGATGCAGGGCTTGAGCTTCAATAGATTAGCTCCCAGGGCTATCACCGAGGAGCAGCGTCCGCCCTTGGCGAGGTAATCCAGCCGATCCAAGATAAAGGTGGTCTCTACCTTAGAGGCGTATTCCTTCATGTAGGCCACCACTTCCTTGGGGGACATCCCTGACTGGGCGGCCTCCGCTCCGGCGATGGCGACCAGGCCTTGGCCCGCGGAGAGGGAGCCGGAGTCGATCACATAGACGTTGTCAAAATCCCGGGCGGCAATACAGGCGTTCTGATAACAGGCGGACATTTTGGAAGCAATGTCCACATTGATGACCGCCTCATGTAAGGGGGAGAGGCGCTGGAAGCACTCTTGGAATTCCAGCACACTCACCGCGGAGGTCTGGGGGAGGTCTCCACCGGCATCCACATGACGGAATATATCGGAAGGAGTGATCTCTTTGCCATCAATGTAGCCCTTGCCGTTTAAATTGATGGTCAGCGGGAGAACCTCGATTCCAAAGCGCTCTGATTGCCCGGGGGCAAAGTCGGCGGTACTGTCAGTGGTGATTTTGATGGACATAGCTGCCGTATCATCCTTTCTTTTTTCAAAATGATTTTGAGTTATTCTGTACCTGCAGCGAAAAAAGCAAAACCCATTTTACTCTTTTTGATAGGTCATCTCTGCAAATTGTCCGTATTTTTGACCGTTTTCAGAAAAATTGGGGGCTCTCTTGCCCTTTTGATCTCATAATGTTCTTTTTCCCGCGGTGGTGATATCCATGCGGGCATAAAAATATTTGTAATCTGTTTCTTCCACGGGGCGGTCTGATGGAGCCAGTCTAAGCTGTGTGACCCATCGGCAAGATAACCATCCAAAGTCATACAGCCGTAAAAATAGATACCTATTCTATTGAATCCACCCCTTTGAGCCGGTTGATTGCTGAGTCATAGAGACCATATTTTAACATATGGATGGGTACATTTCAACGCCCGGTGAGAGGATAAAAATTTCGGATACATGTAAAGGAAAAGAACTTTTCGGAAGCAAACAATTTGCAAAAACTTTGGTTCTCCCTCTATGCAAAATTGGAAAACTATATTAAAATAAAAAATACCCAGTAAAATTTTAATATCTGTTAAAGGGGTGTCATCATGTCAAACCCGGTTTATCATAGGATTCTGCTGAAGATTAGTGGAGAGGCCTTGGCGGGCGATGCCGGACGGGGCTTGGACTTCGATGTGATTGGTCAGGTTTGCGGAGTCATAAAAAAATGTGTCCAAGCGGGCGTCCAGGTGGGCGTAGTAGTAGGAGGAGGAAATTTCTGGCGGGGCGTAAAGGACGGAGGCGACCGGATGGAGCGCACCCGTGCCGACCACATGGGTATGCTGGCCACCACGCTGAATTGTCTGGCAGTGGCCGATGTTTTAGAGCAGTATGGAGTAGAGGTCCGGGTCCAGACTGCCATCGAGATGCGCGCCATTGCGGAACCGTACATCCGCTCCCGTGCCATCCGACATCTGGAGAAGGGGAGAGTGGTCATTTTTGGCTGTGGGACCGGCAATCCCTTTTTCTCTACGGATACCGCCGCAGTCCTTCGCGCCGCGGAGATCGACGCTGATGTGATCCTCCTGGCCAAAAACATTGACGGCGTATATTCAGCTGACCCGAAAAAGGATGCTGACGCGGTGAAATATGATGCCATTACCTATGATGAAGTGCTTGCAAAGCATTTGCAGGTCATGGACTCCACTGCCACGTCTCTATCTATGGACAACAAGATCCCAGTGATGCTCTTTGCACTCAAAGATCCGGAAAACATCTACCGGGTAGTCATGGGAGAAAAGATCGGAACACTCATCAAGGAGGTAAAGTGAAATGCAGGACTTTAATCGGGAATTTAGTGAAAAGATGCAAAAGACCGTCGATGTGGTGACCGGTGATTTTGCTTCTGTCCGTGCGGGCCGGGCCAATGCCTCTGTGTTGGACAAGATCGCGGTGGATTATTACGGGACCGCTACCCCCATCAACCAGGTGGCCACGATTTCTTCTCCCGATCCCCGGAGCCTGATGATCCAGCCCTGGGATGGTTCTCTGCTCAAGGCGATCGAGAAAGCAATTCAGACTTCTGATTTGGGGATCAATCCCCAAAATGACGGGAAAGTGATCCGCCTTCTCTTCCCCCAGCTCACGGAGGAGCGGCGTAAGGACCTGACCAAGCAGGTGAAGAAATACGCGGAAAACGGAAAGGTGGCCATCCGCAATATTCGCCGGGATGCCATGGATAAGCTGAAGGGCGAGGAAAAGAAGGGTGAAATGACAGAGGATGACCGGAAGGACTGCGAAAAAGAGCTTCAAGATCTGACAGACAAGTTCTGCAAGCAGATTGATGAGCTGTGCGCCAAAAAGGAAAAGGAACTGATGGCGGTGTAAGTTTGCGGCCAACCAAGATTTGATACAGATTTCCCGCCGGGAACCGGCGGGAAATCTGTTGCTGTAGAAACGGGGGAGCTCCATGCCTCTATTTGGGAAAAAAGAAGAGACGAAGGTGGATTTTAGCCGCCTGCCCTGCCATGTGGCCATTATTATGGATGGAAACGGCAGGTGGGCCAAGAGCCGCGGCCTCCCCCGAACGGCGGGACACGCCGCAGGGGCGGAGACCTTCCGCACCATTGCAACTTATTGCCGGGAGATCGGTATTGCGTACTTGACGGTGTATGCCTTTTCGACAGAAAACTGGAAACGACCGGCGGAAGAGGTCTCCTCTATCATGGGACTGCTGAAAAAGTATCTTTTAGAGGCCATTTCCGACATGGAAAAGGAGAAGGTCCGCTTCCGGTTTTTTGGAGACTTATCTCCGCTGACCCCCGAATTGAGGCAGCTGTGCGAGGAGACACAGGCGCGTTCTGCCCAATTTGAAGGATGCCAGGTAAATATTTGTCTAAACTATGGGGGCCGGGACGAGATATTGCGAGCTGCTCGTGCCTTTGCGGCCGACTGCGCGGCGGGGAGGAAAAAGCCGGAAGATTTGACGCAGACGGACTTTTCCTATTATCTCTGGTCTGACGGGGTGCCGGATCCGGATCTGGTGATCCGGCCAAGCGGGGAGGAGCGCATCTCCAACTTCCTGCTGTGGCAGTCGGCTTACGCCGAGTTCTATTTTACCCGAGTAAATTGGCCCGACTTTAATAAAGAGGAACTTCGCAAGGCGCTGGCGGTTTATCAAAGCCGTTCCCGTCGGTTTGGAGGGATCTGAACGTGGTAAAACGTGTCTTGGTGGCAGTGGTTTTTGTCCCGGTCATCCTGCTGGTAATCTATGTACTGCCGGAGGTTGCCCTGCCCATTGCCTTGGCATGTATCAGTGCCATTGCGATATATGAGGCTCTGGTGGCCACTGACTTTTTGAAGCATTTTCGGATCGCGGGCTATTCCATTGTCTTGGCGGCGGCCATCCCCTTTTGGGTCTATTATGGACGTCAACCCACCTTGGCGCTGCTGGGCCTTTTTGCCTATGTGGTCCTGCTATTTTGTGAGGCCATCGGCAGCCACAAACGGGTGGGTTTGGAAAAAATGGGGGGCGCCTTTTTCTTGACGGTGTTTATCCCTCTTTTTCTCTCCTCCTTTTTGCGTATCCGACAAATGGAGCAGTGGAGGTTCCTCATTATCCTGCCCTTTGTGATCGCATTCTTGTCGGATGCGTTTGCCCTGTTTGCCGGAATGCTTTTCGGCAAACACAAGCTTGCCCCTGACCTGTCTCCCAAGAAGACGGTGGAGGGGGCGGCAGGAGGGCTGGCGGGGGCTGTGGTCTCTGCCGTGGTTTCGGGCTTTGTTTTCCAGGTGTTTTTTCATCTGGAAGGGATACAGTATCTTCCCTTGGCGGTCTACGGGGCGCTGGGCAGTGTGGTTTCCCAGTTGGGCGATTTGTCCTTTTCCTATATCAAGCGAGAGTACGGCATCAAGGACTTCGGCAACATTCTGCCGGGCCACGGAGGGATCCTGGACCGGTTCGACAGCGTGATCTTTTGTGCCCCTCTGGTTGAGCTGCTCATCTATATTTTTCCGGTGGTGAAATAGTTCCATGAAAAAAATCGCTCTTCTTGGCTCTACGGGCTCTATTGGCCGGCAATCCTTAGAGGTAGCCGAAGCGCTGGGCTTCACCGTCACAGCCCTGACTGCCAACCGCAATGCAGAACGGCTGGAGGAGCAGTGCCGTAAATTTTCCCCCCGGCTGGCGGTATGTATGGATCCGGTGGCAGCGCAGACCCTAAAAATCAAGCTGGCCGACACCGGGATCAAAGTTGCCTCCGGCATGGAGGGGCTATTGGAGGCGGCTGTACAGGAGGATACCGATATCGTCCTCACCGCCGTCATGGGGATGGTGGGCCTCCGTCCCACCCTGGCAGCCCTGGAGATGGGGCGCCGGGTGGCTTTGGCCAACAAGGAGACACTGGTCTGCGCCGGTGAACTGGTGATGGAGACGGCAAAGCGCTGCGGGGGCGAGATCGTGCCGGTGGACTCAGAGCACTCGGCGATTTTTCAGGCCCTCCAGGGCTGTCGGGACCGGAAAGAGGTCAAACGTCTGATTCTCACCGCGTCAGGAGGCCCCTTCTGGGGAAAGACCCGGGAGGAGATGGAGTATGTGACAGTGGAGCAAGCCCTCCGTCACCCCAACTGGTCTATGGGCGCGAAAATCACGGTGGATTCCGCCACGATGATGAATAAGGGGCTGGAGGTCATTGAGGCCATGCGGCTATACGAGATGCCGCTGGGAAAAATTTCTGTGGTGATCCATCGGGAGAGTATCATTCACTCGTTGGTGGAATACTGTGATAATGCCATCTTGGCGCAGTTGGGCACGGCGGATATGCGTCTGCCGATCCAGTATGCCCTTACATGGCCGGCCCGGATCACAGGACCCGCTGAACCGCTGGATCTATTTGCCTGCCCGTCTCTTACATTTTCCGCCCCGGATGAGGAAAACTTCCCCTGCCTTGCGTTGGCGAAGGCTGCCGCCCGGATTGGAGGCACCTCCACTGCCATATTGAATGGTGCCAATGAGTCTGCGGTAGAGGCTTTCCTGGCGGGCAGGATCGGCTTTGGGGATATTCCGCGGCGGGTGGAGAGGGCGCTGGAGTGTGTTCCGGTAGTCCAGAAGCCAGCCTTGAAAGATGTCCTGGCCGCGGACGCCGCCGCCCGGGAAGCGGCTCAGTGAAAGGACGGAAATTCTCTCATAGGAGATTGATTTATGCTGTATATTCTGATTGCAATCTTGATGTTCGGTATCCTCATTGCCCTGCATGAATTTGGTCATTTTGCTGCTGCTAAACTGTGCGGAGTGAAGGTCAATGAGTTTGCCATCGGCATGGGCCCTCAGGTGATCCATAAAAAGGGAAAGGAGACCGACTATTCCTTCCGCCTGTTTCCCATTGGCGGCTTCTGCGCCATGGAAGGGGAGGAGGAAGGGAAGTCCAATGATCCCCGAGCCTTCCCCAACCGCCCGTGGTGGCAGCGGTTGATTATTCTGTTGGCCGGCGTATTTATGAATTTCCTTACCGGCCTTGTGATCATCCTGCTTCTTTTCTCTCAGGCGAAAAGCTTTGTGGCTCCTGTGGTCACCGGCTATTTGAGCGGGGCGGAGGATCTGGCGGCGGAGGGGCTGTTGCTGGGAGACCGGCTCTACCGGGTGGACGGCCATCGAATCTACACCAATTCCGATGCACTGCTGTTTTTGGGGCGGGCAGGGGAGACGGTAGACCTGGAAGTGGTCCGGGATGGGACCCATGTGACAATGGACGATTTTTCCATGCCGGTGCGCACGCTGACCGATGAGAATGGGGAAACGGTGCAGAAGCGGGGCATCCGCATTGGTGTGGAGGAAGAGGCTGCGGTGGGCCTGCGGCTGAAAAACGCCTGGTATCAGGCCATCGACTATGTCCGGCTGGTGTGGATCAGCCTGGGCGATTTGATCACCGGTGCAGTGGGAGTGCGGGACATGTCCGGACCTGTCGGCATCGTAGATATGGTGGGCCAGGTGGGAGAGGCAGGTGCGGCAGCCGGAGGCTTTATCGGTGCGTTCCTGAGTATCCTGGAATTTGTGGCCTTTATCTCCATCAACCTGTCCGTCATGAATCTGCTGCCCATTCCTGCGCTGGATGGAGGGCAGATCCTTTTCATGGCAGTGAACGGCATATACACGGCATTTACCCGGAAAAAATTGAATCCCCAATATTTAGGGTATGTCAGTGCGGCTGGGTTTGCCTGTCTCATGCTTTTTATGGCAGCGGTGACAGTCAGCGATATTTTAAAGAAGTTCGGAGTATAAGGCGATGACAAAACAGATCAAGGTGGGGGGCGTCCCGATTGGCGGGGGGGCCCCCGTTACCATTCAATCCATGACCAACACCCCCACACAGGATGTGGGTGCCACAGTAGCACAGATCAGGCAGCTGGAGGCGGCCGGGTGCGAGATTGTCCGGGTGGCCGTTCCAGACATGTCGGCAGCGGAGGCAGTGGGTGCCATTCGCGCGGGCATATCCATTCCCTTGGTGGTGGATATTCATTTTGATTATAAGCTGGCGCTGGAGTGCGTGAAGCAGGGCTGTGACGGGGTGCGGATCAATCCCGGCAATATCGGCGGAGCGGATAAAGTTCGTACTGTGGCCAATGCCTGTAAAGGGAAAAACATTCCCATAAGGATCGGCGTCAACGGAGGCTCCCTGGAAAAGCACCTGTTGGCCAAATATGGCGGTGTCACCCCAGAGGCATTGGTGGAGAGCGCCTTTGGACATATCAAGCTGTTGGAGGACTGCGGATTTTCCGACATCTGCATCTCCCTCAAATCCTCTTCTGTTCCCATCACAATGAAGGCCTATCAGCAGATGAGTTTGAAAAGCGATTATCCTTTACATATTGGAGTCACAGAGACGGGGACGCCCAGAATGGGCATTTTAAAGTCCGCAGTGGGGATCGGGGGGCTGCTGGCCTTGGGAATTGGGGATACGCTCCGGGTCTCCCTCTCTGCGGATCCAGTGGAGGAGGTCTACGCGGCCCGAGAGATCCTGAAAGCTGCCGGTGTGCGCCGGGAGGGGCCGGAGCTGATCTCCTGCCCCACCTGCGGGCGGACGCAGATCGACCTCATCGCCTTGGCCAACGAGGTGGAGGAGAGATTAAAAACAGTGACAAAGGCTGTGACGGTGGCGGTCATGGGCTGCGTGGTCAATGGTCCAGGGGAGGCTGCGGCCGCTGACGTGGGAATCGCCGGAGGCGTGGGCGAGGGGCTCCTCTTCCGCCGGGGGAAAATCGTTAAGAAGGTCCCTCAGGAGGACCTGGTGGAAGAACTGTTTGCGCTGATCGAGGAAATTTAAGGGACATTTTGTCGCCTGAGAACAGTTGAGTGAGGAACTATGCCGCAAAAGATACCATTTTTAAAAGTGTTTTCCAACTTTCCCGCGGAGGGCGTTTTGGGTGGACAAGTGTCCCATTGGGAAGTTACCCGGATCACCGTCGATAAGAAAAAACGGATCATCCGGGGAAAGGTCCTGTGTCCCGCCCTGCCGGGGGAGGAGCTGCGGCAGGCGGTGGAGGCGGTGTTGGCTCGGGCCTATGATGTGGAGCGGGTGGAACTGGAACTGACAGCGGACGGTCAGCCTTCTCCCGCTCCGGCTTTGGAAAATGACATCCCCCTGCCGGAGCCGCCGCCAGAGGTGGACGACGCCCAGGCCGCATTCCGGCGAACGGAGGAGCTGCGGCAGGCGGCCATGAAGACCATCAAATCGGCTGTGCCCAAGGAAAAGAAGCAGGCGAAAAAGGACGGCAGGCTGATTTTTGGCCGCCGGGAGGTCAAAGGGGAGCCTGTGCCCATGTCTGAGCTGAATCTGGATATGGGGATGGTGGTGGTGAAGGGCGATGTGTTTTCCATCAACCACCGGGAGTTGAAGAAGCGGAATGCCTGGGTGGTGAATTTTGACATCACCGATTTTACAGGTTCTATCCGGGTCAATAAGTTTTTTCTTGGAGAGGAGGGAAAGCCCCTGGTGGACGGTATCCGGGAGGGACAGCACCTCATCATCCAAGGCAAGCTCAATCTGGACCGGTTTACCGGAGATATGGTGCTGGAGCCCTACGCGGTGATGGAGGGAAAGAAGGCCCAGCGGCAGGATACCGCGGCGGAAAAACGGGTGGAGCTGCACTTGCATACGACCATGTCCGCTATGGATGCGCTGACGCCGACAAAAGATGTGATAAAGCGGGCGGAGAGCTGGGGACACCGGGCCATCGCCATCACCGACCACGGAGTGGCCCAGTCTTTCCCGGAGGCGTGGCATTCTGCAAAAAAAATCAAGGTACTCTATGGAGTAGAGGCGTATTTCCTCAACGATGTGGATGACCGGATCGTGGTCCATGGCGATGCGGAGCAGGATTTTCACGGCGAGATCGTCTGCTTTGACATCGAGACCACCGGACTGAGCAAGACTAAGGATCTGATCATTGAGATCGGCGCGGTGATTCTCCGAGACGGCGAAGTGTGTGAGAGCTTCAATACCTTCGCCAGTCCCGGGCGGCCGCTGCCCCGAGAGATCGTAGAGTTGACGGGGATCACAGATAAGATGTTGGAGGGAGCCCCAAGCCAGAAGGAGGCCATCGACGCCTTTCTGGATTTTGCGGGAGACCGGCCCCTGGCGGCCCACAACGCCGAGTTCGACATAGGCTTTATTTCAGAGGGCTGCCGAAGGATTGGAAGGCCCTTTCCCAATCCCTCTGTCGACTCCCTCATATTGGCGCAAAACTTGCTGCCCGATCTGGGAAAGTATAAGCTGGATATTGTGGCAAACCGGCTGAATCTGCCAGCTTTCAACCATCACCGGGCCAGTGACGACGCCGCCACAGTGGCCTATATGCTCATTCCCTTCTTCCATATGCTGGAGGACATGGGGGTCCACTCCCTCCAGGCCATCAACCCGGCCATGACCCTCCTTCGAGGCAAGGGCAAGGCCCGTCGGCAGCCAAAGCATCTCATCGTATTGGCCAAGAATCAGCTGGGCCTTCGGAACCTCTATCGGCTCATCTCCGACTCCTTCCTGAAGCATTACAAGCGCTATCCCATCATACCCAAAAGCGAGATCGAGAAGTACCGAGAGGGGCTGATCTTAGGGTCAGCCTGCCAGGCGGGCGAGCTCTATGAGGCGGTATCCAAGCGGAAGGACTGGGCGGAGCTGAAGCGCATTGCCTCCTGGTACGATTATTTGGAGATCCAACCCCTATGTAACAACGCTTTCCTGCTGCGGCGGGGGGCAGTGGACAGCGAGGAGGAACTGCGGGAGTTCAACCGCACCATCTTGGCGCTGGGCAAGGAGCTGGACAAGCCGGTTTGTGCTACGGGGGATGTCCACTTTTTGGATCCGGAAGATGAGGATTACCGCCATATCTTGCTGGATTCCAAGGGGTTTGAGGATTGTGACGAGTCCCTGCCCATCTACTTCAAAACCACCGACGAGATGCTGAAAGAGTTTTCTTATCTGGGGGAAGAGGACTGCCGAAAGGTAGTGATACAAGACCCCAACCTGGTGGCCGACTGGTGTGAGCGGATGGATCCCCTGCCCAAGGGGCTCTTTGCGCCCAAACTGGAGAATTCTGCCCAGGAGCTGGAGAGTCTGGTCTATGGAAAGGCCCACGAGCTCTATGGTGAAGAGCTGCCCCAGGTGGTCCAGGACCGAATCGATCTGGAGCTGCCCGGCATCATCATGCGGAAGTATGACGTCATCTATATGTCGGCGCAGAAATTGGTGCAGAATTCTCTGGAGCACGGCTATCTGGTAGGCTCCAGAGGTTCGGTGGGCTCTTCCATCGTGGCCTTTCTCTCCGGAATTACAGAGGTCAATTCCCTGCCCGCCCATTACCGCTGTCCCAAGTGCAAGCACGCGGATTTTGAGTTTGGGCCTGCCCACGGTTACGGATGCGGAGCGGATATGCCGAACGCGGTCTGCCCCATCTGCGGCACGCCCTATGAGAAGGACGGCTTCAACATCCCCTTTGAGACCTTCCTGGGCTTTGGCGGCGATAAGGTGCCCGATATCGACCTGAATTTTTCCGGCGAGTATCAGGCGAAAGCGCACCGGTATACCTTTGAACTCTTTGGAGAGAGCCATGTGTTCCGGGCGGGCACCATTGGAACGGTGGCGGAAAAGACCGCCTTTGGCTATGTAAAAAAGTATTTGGAAAAACGGGGGCTCCACGCCTCCAGTGCGGAGGAAAACCGCCTGAGCAAAGGCTGTACGGGAGTGAAGCGGACCACCGGGCAGCACCCGGGCGGAATGGTGGTCATTCCACAGGACCGAGAGATCTATGATTTCTGTCCCGTTCAGCACCCCGCTGACGATCCGAATACAGACATCGTCACGACCCACTTTGAATATCACTCCATGGAGTCTAATCTCTTGAAGCTGGACATGCTGGGCCACGATGACCCAACCATGATCCGTATGCTGGAGGATTTGACCGGGGTGAATGCCCGCACGGATATTTCGCTGGATGACACCGACACCATGAGCCTTTTTACTTCCTCAGAGAAGTTGGGGTATGAGGACGATCCTATTTTGGGCCCCACTGGAGCCGTGGCAATCCCGGAGTTCAACACCCGGTTTACCCGGCAAATGCTGATGGACACCGAGCCGCAGGATTTCAATACGCTGGTTCGGCTCTCAGGCTTCTCCCATGGCACCGATGTGTGGCTGGGCAATGCCCGGGATCTGATCCTCAGCGGTACGGCCAGTGTTTTGGAGACGGTAGGCTGCCGGGATGACATCATGCTTTACCTGATCCAGCAGGGTATGGATCCCAAGCTCTCCTTCAAAATTATGGAGGCCGTGCGGAAGGGAAAGGTGAAAAAGAACGGGTTTGAGGACGGCTGGGAGGAGGAGATGCGCTCCCACAATGTCCCTGACTGGTATATTGATTCTCTGGCCAAGATCGGCTATCTTTTTCCCAAGGCCCATGCCGTGGCCTATGTGATGATGGCTTTCCGGATTGCCTGGTTCAAAGTTCACCGCCCCCTGGCATTCTATGCGGCCTTTTTCTCCATTCGGGCAAAGGCCTTTGACGCTACCTTCATGTGCCAGGGAATGGACATGGTAAAGGTAAAGCTGAAGGAGATCCGCGCCAAGATGGACGATAAGTCAGCCACTGCCGTGGAGGAGGACACCTATACCACCTTGGAAGTGGTGTATGAATTCTATTTGCGGGGTTTCACCTTCCGAAATGTGGATCTGTATCGCTCGGAGGCAGTCCGTTTTGCGCTGGATGGAGAAAATGCCCTCATCCCTCCCTTTAGCGCGATCCCCGGCCTGGGAGAGACTGCGGCCCAATCTATTGTGGAACAGCGGGCAGGAAAGGAATTTGTCTCTATCGAGGAGTTTTCTGACACCTGTCCTAAGGTCTCCAAAACCCATATCGAACAGCTCAAGGCTGCCGGTGCCTTTGATGATATGCCGGAGACCAGCCAGATTACACTGTTTTAAAAAGGAAAAATCCCGGCGCCGCAAAAGGCGGTGCCGGGATTTTTGGCGGTTTTTGGGGATCGAAACTCAATCCCGCTTTTTTCGGTCAAAAACCTGATCACAGTATTTGCACCGGTATAGCCCCTGTTGGGCGTCTGACAACTGGAATACATGGGGCAGGTCGTGCTCCGCAGAAGTAATGCACCTCGGGTTGTTGCATCGGATGATATTCGTGACGGAGTCGGGCAGCTTTACCTGCTTTTTTTCGACGATCTTTCCGCCGTCGATGATGTTGACAGTGATGTTGGGATCGATGAATCCCAACGCATCGAGGTCCAGGTCGATCCGGTCCTCGATCTTCATGATGTCCTTCCGGCCGGTTTTGCTGCTGCGGGCGTTTTTGATGATGGCTACGCAGCAGTCCAGCTTGTCCAGGCCCAGCACATGGTAAATCTCCATGCTATGGCCCGCTCCGATATGGTCGATGACGAGGCCGCGCTCCACACTGTCCACATTCATTTCATTCCACCTCCAACAGCTTTAAAATAAGGGCCATACGGATATACTTTCCGAAGAGCACCTGCTGGAAATAGCAGGCCCTTGGGTCATCATCCACCTCAGGAGCGATCTCGTTGACTCGGGGAAGGGGGTGGAGGACGATCATGTCCTCCTTGGCCAGCTTCATCTTCTGCGCGTCCAGAATATAGCTGTCCCGCAGGCGGATATAATCCTCTTCGTTGAAAAAGCGTTCCCGCTGGACCCGGGTCATATAGAGTACATCCATCTCTCCAATGATGTCTTCCAACCGTTCCGCCTCTTGGAAGTCGAAGTTCCCTTTGATGAGGTCATCCCGAAGATAGTCGGGAATGCGAAGCTCCTGGGGACTCACCAACAGGAATCGGATCCCTTCATAGCGGCACATGGCGCTGATGAGGGAGTGTACTGTGCGGCCAAATTTCAAATCTCCGCACAGCCCAATGGTCAGATGATCCATCCGTCCCTTGAGCCGGCGGATGGTCAGCAGGTCAGTCAAAGTTTGGGTAGGGTGGTGGTGTCCGCCGTCGCCGGCGTTGATTACGGGAACAGAGGCTTTGGCGGCGGCTACAGTTGCAGCGCCCTCCTTGGGGTGGCGCATGGCGATAATGTCGGCATAACAGGAGACCACCCGGGCGGTGTCCGATACGGTCTCGCCCTTGGTGGCGGAGGAGGAATTGGCAGAAGAAAAACCCAATACGCTGCCCCCCAGCTCGAGCATAGCTGCCTCGAAGCTCAACCGGGTGCGGGTACTGGGTTCAAAAAATAAGGTGGCAAGCTTTTTCCCTGTGCATTTATGGGAAAAAGCAATGGGATCATCAATAATGCGGTCGGCCAGGGCCAACAGCTCTTCGATTTCGGAGACCGAAAGGTCTGAGGGGCTGATGAGGTGTCGCACGCTCATTCCTCCATTCAAATTCTGTTGATAATAGGATATACATGGGAGAAGAAAAAAGCAAGAGAAATTTTGGAAAAGCGGCGAAAAAGGAAGAGCGGGCTCTGCGGAACATGGAGAAATGGACAAGACGGTCTATGGATGGGCGCGGCGCAATCCGAACTGTCCGTTGGCTGGGCCTCAAAACAGACCCATTCTTCCCCGATAAGAACGGCAAGACTGTCTTCACATTTTGCATGAGCGGTTCCCGGCTCGTGATTGAAATTGGATCAGCGGTGACGACTTGAAGAGAAAACCGTCGTTGACCAAAAGCAACTTCTGTACTAAAATAAGCCTATTGTGAAAGCGGGAGAAATGGAGAGAACATTATGCTGAACGAGAGAGAACAAGAGCGTTTCTGCACCGCCCGGAGGGCGGTCATTGAAGCGAATTTTAAACATTTAAATCCGGAACAGCGACAAGCGGTGCTGGCTACAGAGGGCCCCCTTCTTTTGCTGGCGGGAGCGGGGAGTGGTAAGACCACAGTTCTAATCAACCGGATCGCCAATTTGATGAAATATGGCCGGGCCTCCGACAGCTGCGAGGTGCCCGACCAGATTGATGCCGATGATCTGGATTTTTTAGAGGGCTATGCGGCCCATCCGGAGGAAGCGGGGAAGGATAGGGCTCAGCGGCTTTGCAGGATGGAGCCTGCGCAGCCTTGGTCCATTTTGGCCATCACCTTTACCAACAAAGCGGCTGGAGAGTTGAAAGAACGGCTGGAGCGGATGCTGGGGCCCGCCGCCAATGACATTTGGGCCGCCACCTTTCATTCCTGCTGTGCCCGGATACTCCGCCGGGACATTGATAAATTGGGCTATGACACCTCATTCACCATCTATGATACCGCAGATTCTGAGCGGGTGGTGAAAGAGGTGGAGAAGGCACTGAATATCGACGAAAAGGCCTTTCCGCCCAAGATGGTGCTGGGGCATATCTCCAGGGCCAAGGATGCGGTAAAGCTGGCCCCGGCCTATGCCGAGGAGTGTGCCCAAATGAGGGACTACCGGCTGCAGCGTATTGCCAGCATCTATCTGGAGTATGAAAAGCGGCTGAAGGCGGCCAATGCTCTGGACTTTGACGATCTAATCCTCCGCACGGTGTTGCTGCTCCGGGGAAATGAGGAGGTGCGCAGCTATTATCAGCGCAAGTTCCGCTATGTATTGGTGGACGAATATCAGGATACCAACAACCTGCAGTACCAGTTGGCCTCCATTTTGGCGGGGGGATATGAAAACTTCTGCGTGGTGGGCGATGACGACCAGTCCATCTACCGCTTCCGGGGGGCCACCATCGAAAATATCCTGTCCTTTGAGAGTCAGTATCCTGCCTGCCGCACCATCCGTTTGGAGCAGAATTACCGCTCTACCCAGAACATCCTGGAGTCGGCTAACAGTGTGATCCGCAACAACCAAGGCCGCAAGGGGAAGGAGTTGTGGACCAAACACGGGGAAGGGGATAAGCTGCGGCTCTACACCGCCATGAACCAGGATGATGAGGCCCAATATGTGGCCGCAGAGATCCTGGCCGGCTATTCCCAGGGCCGGCATTGGAATGATTTTGCCGTGCTCTACCGGATGAATGCCCAGTCCCGGGAGCTGGAAATGGCCATGAAGCGAAACGGCGTGCCCTACCGAATTATCGGCGGCACTCGGTTCTTCGACCGCATGGAAGTGAAGGATATGCTGGCCTACCTGTGCGTGGTCAACAACCCCGGCGACGATCTGCGCTTACAGCGCATCATCAACAATCCCCCTCGGGGGATCGGAGCGCGGACCGTTGAGATCGCACAGGAGCTCGCCCTTCAAAATGGGCTGTCGCTCTGGGAGGTGGTGAGCGGGGCGGGGCGCTATCCTGATCTGCAGAAGGCTGCCGCCAAACTGAATGCCTTTGCCGAGCTGATCCACTCTCTGCGCCGTCAGGTGGAGGAGATGCCCCTGCCCCAGTTCTATGAGGCCCTGTGCGCCGACAGTGGATATGCCATCGCGCTGGAGATGAGGGACACGGTGGAAGACCGCACCCGGTTGGAAAACGTGCGAGAGCTGGGCTCATCCATCCAAAGCTACATAGAAAATGCAGAAGAGCCCTCCCTGGCCGGGTTTTTAGATGAAATCGCCCTCTATACAGACCTGGACAATCACGATCCCAGTGAGGAGTGTGTGGTGATGATGACCATGCATTCGGCCAAGGGGCTGGAATTCCCGGTGGTCTTCACCGTGGGCATGGAGGAAAACATCTTTCCCGGTATGCGCTCCATCGGTGACGAGGAGGAGATGGAGGAGGAGCGGCGGCTTTGCTATGTGGCAATGACGAGGGCTAAGGAGAGGCTCTACATGACCTGTGCCGCTCAGCGGATGCTCTATGGGCATACATCGGCCAACCGGCCCTCCCGTTTCTTGGGGGAGATCCCCGACGAGCGGGTGGAGCGCAGCGGACGCTCCCCCATGTCACCGGGAAGTGACTGGCCTTTAGGAGAGAGTGAATGGCGGCCGGAGCGGGAGCATTACGGCAGTGGGGAGAGGTCCCGTTCGGCATTCCGGGCCTATAACGGCTATGCGGCGGCGAAGCGCACCACGCCCAAGTATGACCGGGGCTATACCGCCCCCAGGGAGACGACAGCACGGACCGGGGCCGTGACTTCGGCGTCCCTTCCCGACTTTCAGAAGGGGGAGATGGTGCGCCATAAAGCCTTCGGCAAGGGGATGATCCTCTCCCTTACGAAGATGGGGGGAGACGCCCTCATCGAGGTGGCTTTTGACAATGTGGGCACCAAGAAGCTCATGCTCAAATCAGCAGCCCAATACATGGAGAAGCTCTCTTAAGACTTCAGCAATTCTGTCAGGGAGCGCACAGCCCGATGACTGTTTTGGACCAGCATTTTCCACTGATCGGAATAAAAGTCGTCATAGACGCCGATCACCTGGAGGCCGGCCTTTTGAGCGGCAGCGCAGTTGTACGGAGAGTCCTCCAAGAGGATACAGTCCCCGGGGGAGACACAAAACTGCTGGGCGGCCAGGAGATAAAGGGCCGGGTCCCGTTTTTCCAGCCCAGCCTCTTGGGCGAAAAAGAGCGCTTCAAAGTAGGGGTTCAGCCCGTGACGGGCCAGAGCTGCCCGGCATAGTGCGGGCAGGGAGGCGGTGAGCAGAACCAGCCGCTCTCCCTCTGCCTGAAGCTGCTCCAGCAGCGCCTTGGCTCCCTGCTTCAAGGGGATGGTGCAGGCGTAGGCCTCATAGGCCATGCTTTCCCATTCGTCCATAATGGCCTGCGGAGATTCCTCCAGATGGTAGTAATCCCGGGTGAACCGGGCAGATACCGGAAAGGTGGAGTGACATACCACATCGGTGTACTCATCGGTGAGTGTCAGCCCCCGCCTCATCACAAAGTCCTCGTCGATTTGCCGCCAAATGCCATTGGAGTCGATCAGGGTGCCGTCCAAATCAAAAAAAATCATAGATAAAACCTCCAGGGGAAATCAACGGCCTCTTCCGCATAGTCGATGCCGATGCGTTTGCCAGTGTGGATGGTCTGGGGCGGTTCCCCCCCATCCAGCAGGTAGAGGGTACCTCCCATGAGAGAGAGGCCGTTTTGCTGCTTAGTAAGGGATAGACCTTTACATATTTTTCCGGGGCCGTTGAGGAAATTTTTCCTCTGATAGTAGGACATTTCCGCCGCGGTGCAGCCAAACCGCCGGACGGAGATGGCATCGGCGTCGGCGGGGGTGATCGGTTCTCCGCCCCGGATCAGGACGGCGGCGGGCTCTCCAGGGGCCTCAGTGACGAAATTGAGGCAGTAGTACATGCCGTAGATGAGGTAGATGTACGCTGTTCCCGGCGGGGCGAACAGAGTCTCGGTGCGCTTTGTCCGTCTATAGCTGTACGCGTGGCAGGCCTTATCTATCCGGCCGATATAAGCCTCTGTCTCGGTGATGCGGATGGCGAGGGGACGGCCGTCTATGACTCGAATCAGGTGTTTTCCGAGCAGTTCTCTGGCCACTGTGACTGTATCCCGGTTAAAAAAATCTGCGGACAATTTTTCCATGGTCTCACCTCGTTATTGATTTGACATTATACCATACCAAAGGAGCTGTGACAATCTTGAACGAAACTGTAATGCGCCGCCTGGCAAAGCCTATGCTCTTTGCTGCGGCGCTGATTTGGGGGTCTTCCTTCTTTATGATGAAGGGAGCGGTGGATGCGATCCCCCCTCTTTTCCTGCTGGCGATCCGCTTTACCGGCGGAGCGGTGCTGCTCTCCTTGGTTTGCTGGAAAAAATGGCGGATCTTCACCCCGGACTATCTGTGGCGGGGGGCGGTTATTGGCGGCTTCCTTTTTGCGGCTTATTCCATTCAGACCTTTGGGATCCAATGGACGACTCCTTCCAATAACGCATTTCTGACGGCGGTCTACTGTGTGCTGGTGCCTTTTTTCTACTGGGCGGTGATGAAACAGCGGCCTGACCGGTATAATATCGCCGCAGCGGTGCTGTGTGTGGCGGGTGTGGGCCTGGTGTCGCTGGGGGACAGCTTTTCCATCTCCCTTGGAGATGGCCTGACCCTGCTGGGTGCGGTTTTTTACGCGACCCATATCGTGGCGGTGGCCAAGGTCTCACCTGGAAAGGATATCTACTTGCTGACTATATTCCAGTTTGCCTTTGCCGCCCTTTACGCCTGGGTTGGGGGACTGCTCTTCCAGAAGTTCCCATCGGCATCCATCCTCAGCGCCGATCTGCTCATTCAAATGGCCTATCTCACAGTGATGTGCACCACAGTGGCCCTTTTGTTTCAGAATGTGGGACAGGTCTGGTCCGACCCCTCCTCCGCGGCCATCCTGCTGTCCCTGGAATCGGTTTTTGGCGTGCTTTTCTCCGTGCTTTTCTATGGAGACCCGGTGACACCCAGACTGATGACGGGCTTTGCGCTTATCTTTGTGGCGGTGGTGTGTTCTGAAACCAAGCTGTCTTTTTTGCGGAAAACACCGTCGGTAAGCTGATTTTTGTTGACTTTCTTGCCGTTTTCGCATATACTAAGCACGTTCAAAGGTGAAGAAGGGGAGGAGTAAGCGCTTTTGGGAAAGCTGAGAGAGGGGCCGGTGGGTGAAAGGCTCCGTGACCCGAGCGCTGAAGTCGTCCTGGAGCTTCCGGCTTGAAGGAGAGTAGGGCCGGACGTATCCCGCGTTATGGGACAAGAGTGCGGGCGTATCAGCCCGAATTCAGGTGGTACCGCGGAATTCATCCGCCCTGAAACCGTTGGGTTTTGGGGCGGATTTTTTTGAGGAAAATGTCTTAGAGATCTGCTGAGGAGGCATATTTTAGAGGCCTCCCATTTTCAGAATTTATAAACCGAGGAGGAAGAAAAATATGGGGAAGGAATTGCCGAAAGCATATGAGCCTCAAGAGGTAGAGCATCAAATTTATGAGATGTGGGAGAAGGGCGGCTGTTTTGAAGGGCATCGGGACCCGGATAAAAAGCCCTTTACTATTGTCATGCCGCCCCCCAATGTCACCGGGCAGCTCCATATGGGGCACGCCATGGACTGCACCCTGCAGGACATTCTGACCCGTTTCAAACGGATGCAGGGCTATGCCGCTCTGTGGATCCCCGGTACTGACCATGCGGGCATCGCCACCCAGATCAAGGTGGAGGAGGACCTGCGGGAGAATGCGGGTCTGACCCGCTATGACCTGGGACGGGAGAAGTTCCTGGAGCGGGTGTGGGACTGGAAGAACACATACGGTGCCCGTATTGTGGAGCAGCAGAAGAAGTTAGGTGTCTCCTGTGACTGGTCCCGGGCCCGGTTTACCATGGATGAGGGCCTGTCCAAGGCTGTCCGCCATGTGTTTGTGAGCTTGTATGAAAAGGGCCTCATTTACAAAGGTTCCCGGATCATCAACTGGTGTCCCCACTGCGTCACCGCTCTGTCCGATGCGGAGGTAGAGTATCAGGATAAGCCGGGGAGCCTTTGGCATATCCGTTACCCCATCCAAGGGGAGGCCGACCGCTGGGTCATCGTGGCTACCACCCGGCCCGAGACCATGCTGGGCGACACTGGCGTGGCGGTCAACCCCAACGACGAGCGGTACAAGGACATTGTGGGCAAGACCTGCATCCTTCCCCTGGTGGGCCGGGAGATGCCCATTGTGGCCGACGAGTATGTAGATGTAGCCTTCGGTACTGGCTGTGTAAAGATGACCCCCGCCCACGACCCCAATGACTTTGAGGTGGGCCTGCGGCACAACCTGGAGACCATCCGTGTCTTGGATGACAACGGCAAGGTGGTGGAGGGCTATGGCCGCTACTCTGGCATGGACCGCTATGAGGCCCGGAAGGCCATTGTCCACGATCTGGAGGAGCAGGGCTATCTCGTGAAGGTGGAGCCCCACCAGCACAACGTGGGCACCTGCTACCGCTGCCACAATGATGTGGAACCTCTGATTTCCGCCCAGTGGTTCGTAAAGATGGAGCCCCTGGCTAAGGAGGCCCTTCGGGTGGTAAAGGAAGGGGAGACCAAATTTGTCCCCGACCGCTTCTCCAAGACCTATATCAACTGGATGGAAAATGTGCGGGATTGGTGTATCTCTCGTCAGCTGTGGTGGGGCCACCGCATTCCCGCTTGGACCTGCGGCGAGTGCGGAAAGCTGACGGTCTCTGAGGAAGATCCCACTGAGTGCGCCCACTGCCATTCCCAGCACATCCACCAGGAGGAGGACGTGCTGGACACCTGGTTCTCCTCGGCCCTGTGGCCCTTCTCCACCCTGGGCTGGCCGGAGAACACCGAAGATTTCCAGTATTTCTATCCCACTGACGTGCTGGTGACCGGGTATGACATCATCTTCTTCTGGGTGGCCCGGATGATCTTTTCCGGCTGTGAGCACACAGGAAAGCCCCCATTTCACACGGTGCTGATCCATGGGCTGGTCCGGGATGACAAGGGCCGCAAAATGTCCAAGTCCCTGGGCAACGGCGTGGATCCCCTGGTGGTGGCCGAACAGTACGGCGCCGATGCCCTGCGGTTCAATTTGGTCACAGGCAACTCTCCCGGCAATGACATGCGCTTCCTGCCGGAGCGGTGTGAGGCCATGCGCAACTTTGCCAATAAGATTTGGAACGCGAGCCGCTTTGTGCAGATGAATCTGACCATTGACCGCGTGGAGCTTCCCAAGACGCTGAGCCAAGAGGATAAGTGGATCCTCTCCAAGCTCAATGCCCTGATCCCTGATATAACGGAGAATATGGACCGCTATGAGCTGGGCGTGGCTGCCCAGAAGGTGTACGACTTTATCTGGGATAATTTCTGCGACTGGTATATCGAGTTCACCAAGGCCCGCCTTCAGGGGGAGGACCTCCAAGCCAAGGAACAGGCGCAGCAAGTGCTGTGCTATGTCCTGACAGAGACGCTGAAGCTGCTCCACCCCTTCATGCCTTTCCTGACCGAGGAGATCTGGCAGGCCTTGCCCCACGAGGGAGACTATCTCATGCTCCAGAAGTGGCCGGAGTGCCGCGCTGAATTGTCCTTCCCGGAGGAGGAAAAGGACATTGACCAGCTGATCGATGTTGTCCGGGCGGTCCGGGGTAAACGGGCTGAACTCAACGTGCCTCCCTCTAAAAAGGCCCATCTCACCATTTCTACGCAGGAAAGAGATGTGTTCACCAAGGGGGCGCCTTTGCTCAAGCGTTTGGCTTACGCCAGCGACGTGACGGTGGTTGGTGTGGATGAGGCTCCTGATACCGAGAAGGGACTGACCTCGGTTATCACCTCCACGGCTCGGGTGTTCATGCTGATGGCAGAGCTGGTAGATTTGGAAAAGGAAAAGGCCCGTATCCAGAAGGAACTGGAAAATAAGCGCAAACAGCTTGCCGGACTGGAGGGCAAGCTGTCCAACCCGGGCTTCCTCAATAAAGCCCCCGCCCAAGTGGTGGAGGCGGAGAAAGAGCGGGCAGAATCCCTGCGGGCCCTCATTGCGAAATTGGAAGAATCCGTTGCTTCTATGATGTAAAACGCAGAAAATGGAACAAATTGAAATATTTCGTCACAAAATTGTTGTTGCGTTTTGAACTTTGGGCGGATAAAATATCGTACAAAATAAAATATCTGCCCAAAGGAGGGGCGTTCGTGATAAAGAAGAATTTCATTGTTTTGGCTGTCGCCCTGATGCTGGGCATAAGCGGATGTGCCGTTGAGCGCGTCCAGGGGAGCCAAGGGGCGGAGGTGAGGTCCTCTGCCGCTTCCCCCTCTGCCGTAGCCTCGATCATTCCCACGGCCGTCGTAACTTGGCCGTCATCTGGGACGGAAACTATGGCTCCAGTGGATGAAGAGAATACGGCGCAGGTCAGCCCACCGGTAGCAGAGGCCGCTGATCCCGTGCTTTCTGAAGAGCCGAACCGCCCATCGGACGAGTCGGTGTTGGGGGCCTACCGGGAGGCTGCTGAGGCCTATAGCTGGTTTGCCGGTTATAGTGATGCGGGGCTTCAGCTGGACACGGAAGAAATTCAAGTCCAGTCCGATAACACCTTCTATCGGGTGATGCGGCCCGGCTTGGAAAGCGTGGATACGCTGCGGGCCTACTTGAAGACGCTTTTTTCCGATGAAATTGTAGACGGCCTTTTGAGTTCCCATGCTGTCTCATTTATAGACGGAGAGGATGGGGGGCTCTACGCACTGCCTGCTGGCCGGGGAAGCGACATCACCAAGGGGGCGGTGACGCTCATCGTCCTCTGGCCGGAGGAGGAGCCTGCGAGTTCCTGCACAGTCCAGGCCACGGTGGAAGTTTTGGACGCTGAGAATGGGTTTGCGCCGACGGGGCAGGTGGTGTACACGTTCCCCTATGCGCAGGTGGGAGACAAGTGGGTCTTTACCCACTTTGAATCCATATTTTGACAAAAAATATATCGCAGACGCGCTATAATCGCTGTATCTTGAAAGAGATACAGCGATTTTTGTTTTTTCAAAGGAGGAGACCTGTATGCCGTTGAGCTGCTTGGAAGAAGGGAAAACTTTGACGGTAGGGATCGCCGGAGAGATAGACCATCACGCGGCCAAAAAGCTGATGGCGGAACTGGGATGCCGGATAGATGAGATTTTGCCCCGAGAACTGCGGCTGGATATGGGAGGTGTGACCTTTATGGATAGCTCAGGTATCGCCGTAGTGCTGCGCAGTTGGAAGCGAATGCGGGAACTGGGGGGAACGATGTGTCTTTGTAATCTGCCGCTCCAGGCGGAAAAGGTGCTGAAGGCGGCAGGGGTGGACAAGCTCATTCCCTTTGCGGCGGAAGAATAAAGGAGGAGTTACATATGAAGCCGGTGAACGAAGCAAAGATCACCTTTTTGAGCCGGTCAGCCAATGAAGGCTTTGCCCGGACAGTGGCGGCCAGCTTTGCGGCCCAGTTGGATCCCACTTTGGATGAGATTAATGATATTAAAACGGCAGTCAGCGAGGCGGTGACCAACTGTATCGTGCATGCCTATCCGGATAAGCTGGGAACGGTGGCAATGCGCCTGCGGCTTTTTGAGGACAATGTATTGGAGATCATGGTAAAGGATACCGGCGTAGGGATCCCTGATGTGGAAAAGGCCAGAAAACCCCTTTATACCACAGGGGGTTCTGACCGCTCTGGGATGGGCTTTACCATTATGGAGAGCTTTATGGATGTGCTGAAGGTCCGCTCCACGCCGGGAAAGGGAACTGTTGTGACCATGCGCCGCCGGATCTCCCGGCGGCTGGGGGCGTGAGCACGGAGACCCTGTCTCTGCTGGAGCTGGCTCACGAGGGAGATAACGGCGCTTGTGAACGGCTGCTGGAGGAGAACAACGGCCTGATCTGGAGTATCGTTCGGCGCTACCTGGGGAGAGGGGTGGACCCAGAAGACCTCTATCAGCTGGGGTGCCTGGGGTTTGTCAAGGCAGTACGGGGCTTTGATCCCGTCTTCGGCTGCCAATTCTCCACCTATGCGGTGCCTAAGATCGCCGGCGAGATCCGCCGCTTTCTGCGAGATGACGGCGCGGTAAAGGTGAGCAGAGGCCTCCGGGAGCGGGGAGGAAGTATCCGGCAGGCAAGAGACAGGCTGCAAAATGAGCTGGGACGGGAACCTACGCTTTCTGAGCTCTCAGCGGTGACTGGATTGGAGCCGGAGGAGATCGCAGCTGCTGAGACTGCCAATGCCCCTGTGGCCTCGCTTCAAATGGATCTGGGGGATGGCCTGACCCTGGAACAGCTCATGGGAGACGAGGGGATGGAGGAGGAGACGCTGGAGCATCTGGCCCTCCGGGAAGCGGTGGCCGCCCTGCCTGACCGGGAGAGGCAGGTGGTGGAACTGCGCTATTTCCGGGGACTCACCCAGGATAAGACCTCGAAGATCCTGAAGGTGAGTCAGGTCCAAATTTCCCGCATTGAACGGAAGGCGCTGGCACAGCTCAGACTCAAGCTGGCAGGGGGATAGAGAAGGATTTGACAAAAATAAAATATGGAGTATGGAGCTAAAATAAAGCGCAGAAGTCCGCAGGAGAGCTCTTATCTGATTTCACCAGATAAGAGC
>CAKUHU010000011.1 GCA_934659425.1 uncultured Oscillospiraceae bacterium | reverse complement strand
GGAGCTGGTGGACGGACTTGAACCCCCGACCTGCTGATTACAAATCAGCTGCTCTACCAACTGAGCTACACCAGCGCGGCTGTTCAACTCCAACAGCAAGGATTATTGTACCAGATACTTAGGAGGCTGTCAAGAAAAAAGTTGTATGTTTTGAAAAGAGGGAAGGATCACGAGAAAAACAAGGTGCTTATCTCCCCTGCGGGATATCCAGCGGGCCAGGCCTGCGGCTTGGTGCCGCCGGTGCCGGGGGGAGATCTATGGGGAAGAAGGTCTCCTTTGCCCGGGGTGCCAGGCAGAGACAGGAGAGGAGCGGAGAGATGACTTTGGCACAACTGGCGGAAAGTTATCGGGAGGAGGCAGACGCGCTGCGCCACCGCATCCAACTGGTGAGAGAACTGCCTGCCCGCACTGCCGCCGAGGAAGCGGTCAAGCAGGAACGGCTGCGGATTTTAGAGGCCATGCGCCGGGATGTGCGGGATGTGGCGGTGATCTGTGAGCGGTATTATGAGAGGGGATATCGGAGAAATGAGAGATATATGATATAGCAGGCTTTGCGGTGTGATGTCAGGCGAGTAAGGAGGTTACGACATTGAGTGGAACAAGGTACAGGCGAGGGGGGCTATATGCGGCCGACATGGCCCGGTATGCCAGGATGATCTCGGAGGAGAATACCAACGCGGAAGAGATGAACCGGGTAAAGCTGGCACTCTGGCGGGCCCTTCATGAGGATATTACGGAGAAGCAGCGGCAATATCTTCTTCTCTATTACGGGGAGGGATTAAATATGAACCAGATCGGCGAGCGGATGGGGGTGGACAAGTCCACCGTCTCCCGCACCATCAAGCGGGGTGAAAGCCGCCTGCGGAGATGCCTGCGTTATGGAGCAAAGCGGTTCCTTTTGGACGAGGAGTCGGCATAACAGCCGGAGGGATGGAAAAAGAGGGGGGGCCCTTCCTGCTCCACGGGGAGGGATGTAGGCTGCCCCAAAGGTCAAAGCGGAAAGAACCATTGCAAGACAGCGATGCTTGTGGTATAATAAAAAATCTTTCAAAGGGGCCGAAGCCGGGGCTTTCGGCCCCTTTGAGTGGAGAAGAAACCATAACGGACAAGGGTGGATAGTACATGAAATACCGAGCTGTTTTCTTCGACTTTGACTATACCTTAGGGGATGCCACGGAGTCTATCTATGAGGGCTTTCTCTACGGGTTTGAAAAGATGGGGTATCCCCGCCCTGACCTGGAGGCGGTGCGCCGCACGGTGGGTTATGTTTTGGAGGATGCGTTCACCTTAGTCAGCGGAGAGGCCGCTCCGGAGAAGCGCGGGGAGTTCCGTCGATGGTTTCACGAGAAGGTGGAGGGGACCCAGGCGGAGAAGACCCGCCTTTTTCCCGGTGCGGTAGAGCTGCTCTATGCGCTGCATGAGCAGGGGGTGAAGCTGGGGATCGTCACCAGCAAGCGAACAGGGACCTTACGGAGCATCCTAAAGCGGTATGAGCTGACAGAGCTCATGGCCTTTACCATCGGCGGGGAGCTGGTCAAGGATCCCAAGCCCGCCCCAGAGGGGCTCAATGCCGGGATCGCCGCGCTGGGAGTGGAAAGATCTGCCGTCCTTTACTGCGGGGATACCACCATCGATGCAGCCACGGGTCAAAACGCGGGGGTGGATTTTGCCGCTGTCCTCAATGGGACCACTCCAGCGGAGAATTTTGAAGCGTTTCCCCATGTGCATATCGCTCCAGACCTGCTGGAACTGAAATGCTGGCTGGGAATTTGAAGAGAGAGGGAGAAGATCCCCAGAGAGCGAAAGGGCAGAAAGTAATATTGAGCTACACCACGGGAGCACCCCGTTGTGTAGCTCAATATTACTTTCTGCCCTCCTGTTATTCAGATTTGATTTTCAGCAAAGCATCTGTAAGTGTCGGTTTTAGTGATTGGTGTGACAGTACCCTTAATTAAGGGAAGGCCCGCTCTCCTGCTTGGAGATGGCCTGCCGGGAGACTTTAGGGCCTCGGCCGGCATCTCCTGGGCATACCCCGCCCGCTGGTGGAGAATGGACAGGTTTTGAGGGAAATTTGACGTTGTATTTATTGGGCTCCAATTGTTTGCGGAAAGCTGTCACTGGGGCTTTTTCATAGTGAGGGAGATCCGCTTTTTTTGTTCCTCGACGCGCAGCACCCACACGGTGACCACATCTCCCACCGAGAGTACCTCGCCGGGGTGACGGATAAACCGGTCGCTGATCTGGCTGATATGGACCAGCCCGTCCTGGTGGACGCCGATGTCCACAAAGGCACCGAAGTCGATGACATTGCGGACGGTGCCTGTCAGCTCCATGCCGGGCTTCAGATCCCTCATATCCATGACATCGGTGCGCAGATGGGGCGCGGGGAGCTCATCCCGGGGGTCACGGCCCGGCTTCATCAGCTCCTTGACCACATCCCGGAGGGTGGGGATGCCTACGCCCAATTCCTCCGCCGCCTTGGCCTCACCGTAGGCCGCCACACGTTCAGGCAGCTGGGCAATGGCCCCGGCGGATACGTCATGGAGAGTGTAGCCGCACCGTTTCAGCAGGCCCTCCGCCGCGTCATAGCTCTCCGGATGGACACCTGTGTTGTCCAGCACATTCTGACTCTCTGCCACCCGCAGGAAGCCGGCGCACTGCTGGAAGGCTTTTGGGCCCAGCTTGGGCACCTTTAAAAGCTGCCTGCGGGAGGAGAAGGCCCCGTTTTCCTCCCGGTAGGCTACGATATTTTTGGCGGTGGCGGCACTAAGGCCGGCCACATGGGACAGCAGAGGGACAGAGGCGGTATTCAAGTCAGCTCCTACGGTGTTGACGCAGTCCTCCACCACACCGGCAAGGGTCTCATCCAGACGGGCCTGGGGCATGTCGTGCTGGTACTGCCCCACGCCGATGGCTTTGGGGTCGATCTTCACAAGCTCCGCCAGGGGGTCCTGGAGCCGCCGGGCAATGGATACGGCGCTGCGCAAATTGACATCGTACCGGGAAAACTCCTCAGCGGCCAGCTTGGAGGCGGAGTAGACGCTGGCTCCCGCCTCATTGACCATCATATAGCGGACGGTTCCGCCCAGGTGTTTGATGAGCTCAGCGGTCATCACTTCCGTCTCGTGGGAGGCGGTGCCGTTACCGATGGCGATATGTTCCACATGGTGCTTTTGGATGAGGCCGGATAAGCTCCGAATGGCCTCATCCTTTTTCTTTTCGGAAAAGGTGGGATAGACCACTGCGGTATCCAGCACTCTGCTGGTGGGATCCACTACCGCTACTTTACAGCCGTTGCGGTAGCCGGGGTCCAGGCCCATGGTGACCTTTCCCTTTACCGGCGGCTGCAGGAGCAGAGGCTTCAGGTTGGCACCGAACATCCGGATGGCTCCCTCATTGGCCCGCTCTGTCAGGAGGCTACGCACCTCCCGCTCCAGCGAGGGATAGATGAGTCGGTCATAGGCGTCCTCAGCAGCAGCCTTAACAAATTCCATGGCCGGTGTGCCGGGGCGCACCACCGCTCGGCAGAGGAGAGGCAGGGTCAGCTCCCGGTCGGTGACCACGGTTGCCTTCAATTTTTTCTCCCTCTCTCCCCGGTTGATAGCCAATATCTGGTGGCCCTGGAGCCGGGAAACGGGCTGTGCAAAGTCGTAATACAGTCGGTAGACGGAATCCTCATCGGTAGCGGCCCGGGAGACCAGCCGGGATCTTTTCAGCATCAGCTCCCGAAGGATCTTTCGGATGGCGGCGTTGTCGGAGATGTCCTCGGCGATGATGTCATTGGCCCCCTGAAGGGCGTCGGCCAGGGTCTCCACCCCCTTCTCCGGGGCCAGAAAGTCCCGGGCCGCCTTCTGGGGGGCGGGGCCGTTCTTCGCTTGGGTAAAGAGCATGGCGGCCAGAGGCTCCAGGCCCTTTTCCCGGGCTGCAGTGGCCCGGGTGCGGCGCTTGGGCTTGTATGGTCGGTACAGGTCCTCCACCTCTGTCAGCGTACTGGCTGCGGCCATGGCCGCAGAGAGCTCCTGTGTCCATTTCCCCTGTTCCTGGATAGACCGTTCCACCTCCTGCTTTCGCTTATCCAGGCTGCGTAGGTACTGCAGCCGGTCGGCCAGGTTCCGCAGGGTGGTGTCATCCATTCCGCCGTGGAGCTCCTTTCGGTATCGGGCGATGAAGGGGATGGTATTGCCCTCGTCCAGCAGCTCCACTACATGCTTGACACAGTTTTCCGGCTGAGACAGCTCAGCGCTTAGTGTTTGGATCAGCTTGTCCATAAAAACTCCTTTTCTGGGAGAGAAATCGGCGGCCGTGAGACCTTGTGTGATTGATTATACCGGATTGGAAAAAAGGGGGCAAGTGCTTTCCTGTTTTGTGTCAAACTTCTCATTCCGGCATAAAATAGCGGTGTCCGATGGGGGAACAATCTGGCCGGGAAGCCGGCTGAAAGGGATGGTTTTATGTGCGGCATTGCCGGTTTTTGTGATTTCAGCCGGGACAATACCTCTCCTGTTTGGGTTCAGATGGGAGAAAAAATGGGGGAGACCTTGAATCACCGGGGTCCCGATGACAAGGGCCAATGGGAGGGCCGAACGGGCGTCCTGGTCCACCGCCGTCTGGCGGTCATTGATCCGGAGAACGGAAAGCAGCCTATGGAGCGCCGCCTGGGCACTGCCCGGTATGTACTGACCTATAATGGAGAACTCTATAACACTCCGCAGCTGCGCCGGACCATGAAGGAGCAGGGCTACCAGTTTACCACGAATACAGACACGGAGGTCCTGCTCTACGCGTACATGGAGTATGGCGAGGAAGTGGGAAAGCATCTGGAGGGGATCTATGCCTTCGTGATCTGGGATGGCCTGAAGGGGCGGTTTTTTGCCTGCCGGGACCGATTTGGTGTAAAGCCGTTCTTTTATGCAGAGCAAGGCTCCACATTTGTCTTTGCCTCTGAGCTGAAGGCCCTGTTCCAATACCCTGCCTTGGAGCCCCGGGCAGACGGGGATACCTGGCGGGAGGTGCTGGGCCTGGGGCCTGTCCGGACGCCGGGCAGCGGTGTTTTTGCTGGGGTGGAGGCGCTGGAGCCGGGGTGTTGGCTGACCTTCGATGAGACCGGCCTGAGAAAGGGCCGCTACTGGTCCCTGGAGAGCCGCCCCCACACCGATGACTATGACACCACAGTGGAGCGGGTACGGGAGCTGGTCACCGGAGCCATCACCCGCCAGCTGGTCAGCGATGTGCCGCTGTGCACCTTCCTCTCCGGGGGGCTGGACTCCAGCGTCATCACTGCGGTGGCCACCCGGGAGTATCAGCGAAGAGGGCTGCCGTCCTTAGAGAGCTATTCCTTCGACTATACGGACAATGACAAATATTTTACGCCCTCCGCTTTCCAGCCGGACAGTGATGCCCCCTGGGTCCAGCGGATGACAGAGACCTTCCACACCCGCCATACCAACCTGATCTGTCCGATCCCCGCCTTGGTCTCCCTCCTGCCTGAGGCGGTCTTGTATAAGGATCTGCCGGGGATGGCCGACGTGGATTCCTCCCTTTTATACTTCTGCCGGGAGGTGGCCAAGACCCACACGGTGGCCCTGTCCGGAGAGTGTGCCGACGAGGTGTTCGGGGGATATCCTTGGTTCGAGCGGGCAGAGCTGATGAACGCCGGCACCTTTCCCTGGTGTGCCGATTTGTCACCCCGGTCGGAGGTGTTTGCCCCGATGTGGAGGCGGTGGGATATCGAGGAGTATGTCAATGAGACCTATTCTGACTGGGTGGCTTCCACGCCGTATCTGGCGGGGGAGACAAGGGATGAGGCCCGGCGGCGGGAGATCGGCTGGCTGAACCTGAATTGGTTTATGGCCACCCTCCTGGACCGAAAGGACCGGATGAGCATGGCCTCCGGATTGGAGGTGCGGGTCCCCTTCTGCGACCACCATCTGGTGGAATATGTGTGGAACATCCCGTGGAAGATGAAAGCCATGGGAGGACACCGCAAGCAGGTCCTCCGGGACGCAGCGGCCGGCCTGCTGCCTGAGGATGTGCGCACGCGGTCTAAATCCCCCTATCCCAAGACACACCATCCCCTCTATGAGCAGTTGGTCCGGGCGAGGGTATTGACACTGCTGGATGACCCTGACGCCCCCATTCAGGGCTTGGTGGATGGAAAGGCCCTGCGGAAGGGTCTGCTGCGGGACGCGGGGGATTATGGGCGGCCCTGGTTCGGCCAGCTCATGGCCGGGCCGCAGATGTTGGCCTACCTCATCCAGCTCAATGCCTGGATGGAGCGATTTGGATTGCAGGTATAGGGGAGAAGGCCCTTTGACCGGTGGCACTACAGAGGCGTTCATAGGAAATATCACGGCGGTGCGGGGAGACCCGTACCGCCGTGTGGTTTCTCTATAAAGCTGCCTTCAGCACCATCTGTTCAAGCTCCTTGGCGGCGATGCTCAGAGGTTGATCTGTGCGCTTGATATAGCAGATAGAGCGAGGTGGAATATTCTCCTTTAACTGCAGAGGGATGACATGGTGAAGATCCTCCTCGGTTAAAAATTCTTGGGGCACAAAACCGATGCCCAGGTTGCTTTTTACCATGGGCAGGATCTGATTGGCGGTAGACACTTCGATTTCCGGCGAGAAGGGGAGCCCGTGGCGCAAAAACCACGCAAAATAGAATTCATAGGTTTTGGTCTGGGTGCCCAGGGATATGATGGGCAGCTTTGAAATGTCCGCAAGTTCAAGCTGCCTGCCCGCAAGAGTGGAAAAGGCGGAGCCGCAGACAGCCACATCCTGGATTTCTTTGATCTTTTCCGCCTTTAATGTTTTCAGGCTTCCGGCGGAGGTGGTGACGAGGGCGATGTCCACCAAGCCGCTTTTTAACGCGGCGATGGCCTGGGGCGTGGAATGATTAGATACCCGGAGGCGAACGCTGGGATAACGCTGCTGATAGTCCTTCAATACAGGCAGCAAAAAGCAGCGCAGGGCAATTTCGCTGGCACCGATGGAGACGATCCCGCTTTTCAGCTCCTTGTCCATGGAGAGCTCTGCTTCCCCGGCCTGGATCTGCTCTACGGCAATCTGGATATGGGCATACAGCTTTTTTCCTTCCGGTGTCAGCTGGACCCCTCGGTTAGACCGGACAAAGAGAGTACAGCCCAGGGCATTTTCCAGATTTTTAATGGTGCGTGTGATGTTGGGCTGGTTGCTCATCGCGATATTGGCCGCTTGGGTAAAGTTTTGATATTTCGCCACATAGTAAAAGACCCGGTAGTAGTCGTAGTTGATATTCATTTCTCTCTCCAAAATATCAAATTTACATGATAATAATATCAAACATATATTTCACATATTTCAATAATGGGATTATAAATATCATATGAAAGTGTGTCAATCAAGGAAAAGACAATGGGCAGGGACTCTTGTTTTTATATGCCTGTATGCTGTGTTTACACTCCGGCCCCGTTTGCGGGCAGGAGAGAGAGAAAACATGGAATGAGGAGAATTTTTTGAAATGAATCAGGACTTGACCGTAGGAGATGCCACAAAGGTGCTTTGGAGGTTTTGCCTTCCTCTGTTTGGAAGCATCCTTTTCCAGCAGCTTTATAATATCGCCGACAGCTTTGTTGCCGGCAAGTTCATCAGCCAGGATGCCTTGGCGGCGGTGGGCAACAGCTATGAGGTCACGCTGATTTTCATCGCCTTTGCCTTTGGCTGCAATATCGGCTGTTCGGTGATCGTGTCCCAGATGTTTGGCGCAAAGCGATATGCCGAGCTGAAGACGGCCGTCTATACTACGCTCATTGCAGGCGGGGTGCTCTGCACGGTTTTGATGGCCGCAGGGATGTGCTTTTGCGGGGACCTTTTGCGGCTGATCCAAACGCCTGAGAATGTCTTGGCAGACTCCAAGCTGTATCTGGACATCTACATCCTGGGCCTGCCCTTTGTATTTTACTATAATATCGCCACGGGGATCTTTTCCGCTTTGGGGGATTCCAAAACACCGTTTCTGTTTCTGGTCTGCTCCTCGCTGTCCAATATCGCAGTGGACATTCTGTTTGTCACGGCGCTGGATATGGGGTTGGCCGGTGTCGCCTGGGCCACCTTTTTGTGCCAGGGGATCAGCTGTGTCCTGGCCATGATTGTGGTGTTCCGCCGGCTTGCAAAAATCAAGACAGAGGAAAAGGCGAAGATGTTTTCCAGGCACCTGCTGGGGAAGATCGCGGTGGTCGCAGTGCCGAGCATTCTGCAGCAGAGCTTCATCTCGGTGGGCAACCTGGTGATCCAGGGAATCATCAATTCCTTTGGCTCGGCGGTCATGGCCGGCTATTCCGCCTCGGTCAAGCTCAACAACCTGGTCATCACATCTCTGACCACCATCGGCAACGGCATCTCCAACTTCAGCGCGCAAAATCTGGGGGCCGGTAAGCTGCACCGGATCAGGGAAGGGTTCCAGGCGGGGCTGAAATTGGTCTGGCTGCTGTGTGTGCCTCTGGTGCTTGCCTACTTCCTTGGGGGCAAGTACCTGGTCTACATCTTCCTGCCCACACCGGAGGGGACCGCCATGGAGACGGGGGTAGAGATTTTGCGGATCCTCTCGCCGTTCTATTTTGTGGTCGCGTCGAAGCTCATGGCGGACGGCGTACTGCGGGGCTGCGGTATGATGAAAAAGTTCATGGCCACCACGTTTACAGACCTTCTGCTCCGGGTGACGCTGGCAAAGGTCTTGTCCGCCACCGGGCTGGGGACGGTGGGGATCTGGATCGCGTGGCCCATTGGCTGGACGGTCTCCACGGTTATGTCTATTTTGTTTTACAAAACGGGGAATTGGCAGGAGCAGGCAGAGAGAGGGTAAAGGATAGGCAGTGTGCGGGCAAAGAGCCTGTTCTCGCCGAAGAGCAGTAAAATTTTAAGTTCCGACGCAGTGGGGCGCCGCAGGAAAAAGCCAGGACAAAGGGGAGCTTCCTTCCCGAAGGAGGGGAGCGTGCCGCCTTTCTCCTGGCTTTTTGCCGTTACAGAGTTTCTGCCCGTTCCACGACGGCCTGATCGAAATCCAGCAGCGTGTGGGCGTATTCCTGGTTCATCAGGGGAGAGGAGATGAGAAAATCCGCCGTAGCCCGGTTGTTGGCGATGGGAATGTCATAGACCTGGGCAATGCGGAGGAGAGCCTTCACATCCGGGTCGTGGGGCTGGGCGGTGAGGGGATCGGAGAAAAAAATCACCATGTCGACCTTCCCCTGGACGATCTGAGCTCCCACCTCCTGGTCACCGCCCAGGGGGCCGGAGTGATAGCCAAACACGGGAAGGCCGGTGCGCTGGGAGATCATCCGAGCGGTGGTCCCGGTACCGCAGAGGAAATGGCGGTTGAGGGTTTCCCGATTGGCCTGACACCAGAGAATAATGTCCTCCTTCATGTTGTCATGGGCGATGAGGGCGATGTGCTTTTGGGCATGTAAGACTTGATTGACGGCGGCTGCCATGGAGATCACTCCGATCTATATTTATTCTTCATTCTTCCGACGCCAGTGTTCCAACGGCCCCCTGGACATAGTCGATGTCCTCGAAGGAGAGAAAAGGCCCTGCGGAAAACCGGACCATCCCCTGAAAGACGGAGGCGTGGACATGATAGCGCTGCTTCAGGAGAAGCGCGGCCCTCTCGTTGTCCTGCCGGGAAAAGTCCACCGAGACGATCCCTACCCGGTCCAGAGGGCCGGGGCCGGGGACGCTGAGTCCCTCCCCGTCGTATTCCTTCATTCTGGCCCAGAGATGGCCGCCCAGGCGCCGCTGGCGCTCCATGAGGATGGCGGCATGGGACTCGAAGTAGGTCAGGGCTGCCAGGAAGCCATACAGGGCGGGAGGGTCAAAGGAGGGGGAGGAGGGAAATGCGGTTGAAGCCGCAAGAACAGGCGTCAGAGTATCCCCGGTAACCAGGATATGGATGCCCCGGGGTCCCAGGAGGCCATTGCAGCTGGAAAAGCTCAGGGCATCGACGTCCAGGGCGGCCATATCAATGCTTACCCGGCCGATGCTCTGAGCGGCATCTACCAAAAGAAGGCAGCCTGCTTTTCGGCACAGCCTGCCCAGTGCGGCGATGGGCTGAAGGGCACCAGTCTGAAAATCAGCGTGGGGAACGATCACAGCCTTGGCTTGGGACAGAATGGGGGAGAGCTGCTCCAAAGCAGGCAGTCCGTCCCTGCCCAGAGGGATCTCCTCCACCTGCTGGGGCTTTCGGTACCGAAGAAGCTCATCCCGATATCCTGGGAGGGTGAGCACCTTATCTTCCGAGGATAAAATGCGCTGGAGAAGGCAGAAAAGAGGATGGACGGGCTCTGGAACGAGCTGGACTGTCTGGGGCGAGGGTGCGTTCAGAAGGCGGCATAGTCGCTGCTGGAGCTCCTGGACCGCTGCATCCAAAAGCTGGGGCTCCCTTGGGAGGGAGCGACATTTTTCCATGGCATCTTCTGCGCCGGGGGCCAGGGGAAACGAGGCGGCGGCATGGTCCAGATAGACATCTTTTATCATAGGTCGGTCTCCAGGGGCTGACGTAAGGTGTAGCCGTCACTGCGGATCTGTGCGAGGATCCGATTCAGCACAGCGGGGGTGGCGGGAAGGGTGATCCGCCCCACAGACTGCTTGCTCTCTAAGCTGGACAGGACGGTGGAGGTGCTGGAACCCGAGACATTGGACTGCCAGCAGGACCAGCCCTCTGCGGTCAATGCGGCGGTGAGGGAGCTGGGGGCGGAGACGATATGGGTGCGGATGCGGGCAATGTGGGACAGCTGCTCATTGCCCAGCTTCAGCTGCTCCAAGGCCTCCTCTGCCGTACCGCTTACGATCAGCCCGATGGAATGGCCCGCTGCCGCCGCCCGGCGGACAAGGGAGCCCTGCGCGGAGAGGGAATCGGGGGTAAACAGGAAGAGAATATGGGTCCCAGAGGGGAGGAAAAGGGTCAGATCCTCTTCCGCCTGGGAGGCGTCTACCGCCAGATAGACCCGCACATTTTTTTTGCCGCCGGCGGGAGTAGCCGTGGCGGTGGGGGCCGGAGTAGAAGTAGCAGCGAGGGCTGTGGGCTGGGGCTCCATGCTCTGGATGATATTGTTGTAGCGGGATGACATCCCCAATTTGGCCGAGCTTAAAAACATGCTGTCGCTCAAAGAGGCCTGGGAATTGGTGATGCGGATGAGCGTGCCCCGGTCGGTGGTGGGCAGGAAGGAGTATTGAAGGTCAAAGAATTTGCATACCGCCGCGGCGGGCACATAGGGGATGCCATTGCGGATGACGGCCCGGAAATTCATGGCGTTGCCTAAATTGTCCTCACAAATGCCCATATTCACGGTAAAGGTGAGCATGCCGCTCCGGGAATAGAGGTTGAGGATGGTGCTCCAATCCTGGCGGATCAGGTAGTAGACCCCCAGGTCCACCCCGGTGGCATCCCGGTCAAAAACGGTGTAGGGGATATAGATGGTCCCATCTACCGCCACAGGGAGAACACCGCCGGGCAGGTCGCAGAATTTATCATTGGCGGCCAGAAGGTAGACCGTTGTATTGGAGGACGCCTGGGCACATTGGAAGGGAATGGAAATGGCGAACAGGAGGCACACCGCAGCCAAAAGAGAGCAAAGCTGCTTTTTCATAGGCGGAGCCTCCTTTCATTTGCGATAGGGTGAATTTAATCCTCTTTGATTTCCGGAGCAAAGACGGCCTCAAAGGTGGAGGCGTCCATTGTCTCATGCTCCAGCAGATAGGCGGCCACCTTTTCCAGATAGGCGCGGTCCCGGGTCAGGATCTCCCGACAGGTCTGGTAAGCCTCATCCAGCAGGCGCTTGACCTCCTCGTCGATGAGGTTGGCTGTCTCTTCCGAATAGCTCTTGGCCTGGGCCATGCTGCGGCCGATGAACACCTCGTCGTGGCCGGAATCAAAGACCACGTTGCCCAGCCGTTCGCTCATGCCATAGCGCATGATCATATTGCGGGCGATGGAGGTGGCCTGCTGAAGATCGTTGCCGGCTCCGGTAGAAATATCGCCCAATACCAGCTGTTCGGCACACCGCCCGCCCAGACACACGGCAATGCGATCAATCAGCTCGCTTTTGGACTGAAAGCTCTTGTCCTCCTGGGGCAGGTGGATGGTCATGCCCCCTGCCATGCCCCGGGGGACGATGGTGATCTGATGGACGGGATCCTGAGTATCCAGGGCGTGGATCACCAAGGCGTGGCCCGCTTCGTGATATGCGGTCAGCTTTCGCTCCCGCTCGATGACGACCCGGCTCTTTTTTTCCGGCCCGGCCAGCACCTTGATGACAGACTCCTGAAGATCCTCCATGGTGAGAAAGCTCCGGTGGAGCCGGGCAGCCCGGAGGGCGGCCTCATTCATCAGATTCTCCAAGTCAGCGCCGGTAAAGCCGGCAGTGGCCTTGGCCACGTCAGACAGGCTCACATCTTCGGCCAGAGGCTTATTGCGGGCGTGGACCCGCAGGATTTCCTCCCGGCCCTTCACGTCGGGGGCGCCCACATAGACCTGCCGGTCAAACCGGCCGGGACGCAGGAGGGCGGGGTCCAAAATATCCACCCGGTTGGTGGCGGCCAGCACGACGACCCCCTCGTTGGAGGCAAAGCCGTCCATTTCCACCAAAAGCTGGTTCAAAGTCTGCTCCCGCTCATCGTGGCCGCCGCCCAGTCCCGCACCGCGCTGGCGGCCCACGGCGTCGATTTCGTCGATAAAGACGATGGCAGGGGAGTCCTTCTTGGCCTGGTCAAAGAGGTCCCGGACCCGGGACGCGCCCACGCCCACATAGAGCTCTACAAAATCAGAGCCGGAAATGGACAAAAAGCCGACCCCTGCCTCCCCGGCCACGGCCTTTGCCAGAAGGGTCTTACCAGTTCCCGGAGGTCCCACCAGCAGGATGCCCTTGGGGATACGGGCACCCAGCTCCAAGTACCGCTGGGGATCCTTCAGGAAGTCCACCACCTCCTGCAGCTCGGCTTTTTCCTCGTCCACGCCCGCCACATCGGCGAAGGTGACCTTCTTTCCGTCGGGATTGGCGAGCTTGGTGCGGGCGTGGCTGAAGCGGTTGGCCCTGTCTGCGCCCATGCCCCCGCCGCCCATTTGACGGGCCATCATGTTGTACCACAATAGGCAGAAGAGCCCCAAAATGACAAGCCACGGCAGGAAGGACACCCACCAGGGCAGCGTGGTGTCCGGCTGATAGTCGTAATCAGCCAAGATGCCCGCCCGCTGTTGGGCCACCAAGATGTCATTGAACTCGTCATAGAACATTTCGGCGCTGTAGAGCTTAGAGGTGACGGTGGTGCCGTCTTTCAAGGTCATGGTCAGCGTGTTGTCTTTCACTCGCACCGTGTCCACCGCCTGGGATTCGATGAGGGTGCGCACCTCCGCCGAAGTGGGGGTGGGAGAGGCGTTCATGCCCCGCAGGGCAAAGACGGTAGCCAGCAAGATCACCACGATGAATCCCAAGAAAGCCGCGTCTCTGGGGCTGATCTTCTTATTCAAAGGGGAGCCACGTCCTTTCAAAAAATGAGAATCACTTGCAGGTCGCGGCATCCTGATAGACCCTGGGCTTAAGGATGCCGATGTAAGGGAGGTTCCGATAGAGCTCCTGATAGTCCAGTCCGTAGCCCACCACGAACTCGTCAGGGACTTCAAAGCCGATATAATCGGCGGTGATGGGCTTGGTCCGGCGGGAGGGTTTGTCCAAAAGTGTGGCCAGCCGGATAGAGGCGGGATGACGGGCCTTCAATACCTGGATCAGATAGTGGAGGGTATTGCCGCTGTCTAAAATATCCTCCACAATGATCACGTCTTTTCCCTCTATGGAACTGGACAGATCCTTCATAATGTTGACCTGGCCGGAGGAGACGGTGCCCGAGCCGTAGGAGGACACGGCCATGAAGTCCACCTGGGAAAACAGATCGATGTGGCGGGTCAGATCGGCCATAAAGATATATGAGCCCCGGAGAACACTGACCAAGAGAGGGCTTTTGCCCGCATAGTCGGCGCTGATCTGGGCCCCCATCTGGGCGACCCGGTCCTGAAGCTTCTGTTCAGAAATGAGTACTCGCTCGATGTCATCTTTCATCATATCGCATCATCCTTTTCTCTTTCTTTTTCTACTCGCTGAAAAGAGACGGCCCAAGCCGGCTCTCCTGGCGCTGCAAGCCGTGACTGCTCCGGGCCGAAGCCGGCCAGGGCGGCAGTCCCCTGGCTGTCGGCCAAAACCGGGATCTGCTCCCGCTCCCAGCGGGGAATCTTGGCGTCGATCAGCCATCTTTTTACTGTTTTGGAGCCCCCCCGGTGGGGAATGGAGAGGGCATCCCCTCTTTGACGAGGGCGAAGAAGGGCGTCTGGGCCTAAGGCGTCCTGACTGAAATACCACACCCCCGGTTCGGGAGCCGGGGGGCAGACAGATTTTCGGCACAGGCAGGAAAAGAGGCTGTTGGGCGGTGTTGTGACGCCTCTAAAGCGGAGGGGAGTGGGCTCCAGTGTGGGCGGGGAGCCCCTGTTGGGGGCGAGGTGCAGTTCTTCATAAACGCGCCGGGCCGTCAAGCCATAGGGAAGGGAGAGGCTGGCGGAGGGATTGGCTGACCGACACAGTTCCACAAGGCCGCTGAGATGGGCGGCGGTGCAGTCGGTAAAGCCGCCGGCGGCCAGCTCGATGAGCAGCCTTGCCCCGCGGGGAGCCAGGGCCGGAGGGAGCGCGGCGATGCGCCGCGAGTCGATGACCAGTTCGTTCCCTTCCCACCGGGCGTTTTGACAGGCTTCCGCGGCCAGCTCGCTCAGATAGCTGTGATCGGTGCGCAGGGATTGAATGGCGGCGGCGGCGGAGTGTACAAAACGGGGATTCAACTCCCGCAGCACAGGCATGACCTGAGCGCGGAGCTTGTTGCGAGCGTAGGATTCATCGGAATTGGAGGAGTCTTCCCGGTGGGGGATCTGAAATTCCTCCAGATAGGCCAAGATCTCTGCCCGTGAGGTGGTGAGTAAGGGGCGGACCACATTGTTTCGCCGGGGCGGGATGCCGGTCAGCCCTTGCAGTCCGGTTCCCCGGATCAGATGGAGGAGAAGGGTCTCCGCGTTGTCGTCGGCATTATGGGCAGTGGCGATCACGTCGGCTCCGATCTTTTGGGCGGTGTGCTGAAGGAAAGCATACCGCAGCTCCCGGGCCGTTTCTTCGATTCCCTGTCCGGATGCCCTGGCCTGGGCGGCGACATCAGCGCTTCCCAAATGGAAGGGGATGCTGTGGGCCGTACACCAATCCTGGACAAAGGCGGCATCTGCGTCCGATTCCTCTCCCCGAAGCCGGTGATCAAAATGGGCGGCGTGAAGAAGAATGCCTTCCCGCCGGGAGAGGAGGTGGAGCAGGCACATGGAGTCAGCCCCGCCGGATACGGCGCACAGCACCGTTTCTCCGGCGGGGAGCATGCCGTATTCATCAATTAGGGCAGTAAAGCCCGGCGGGATGGATGGGCGCATGAGGCGGAACGCTCCTCTTGTTTATTGAGTCAAAGAGCCGGAGAACGGCTCCACAGAGGTGACGAAGTGAAAATTGGCAATACAGCTTACCGGATAGAGCTGGGCGTGTTCTCCATTCCAGGAACGGGATCGATTCTCGTTAAACAGCTGTTCCTCATCCAAGGTGAAGCCCAGATCATTGGGAACGTAGATCTCCATCCACTGCCAGACCGTTTCGCTTCCGATAGCCCCATAGCGGATGATGGGGGAGGGATGGTTCTGGCTCCAGGGGCCGGGAAGGTGGAGCAGACGGGGCTTGGGACTGAGGCAGACGGTGAAGGCCTCTTCTTCGCTTTCGCTCCAGAAAACGGGAATCGTCTGTTCCCTGGAATTTTTTCAGAGAAGGTCTGAGCGGTCTCCTGCGTCAAAGCCTTATCCAGTGCCCAAAGGAGCTTCATCCGAAAAAGAGCCCTGATGGAGGGGGGACGTCAAAAGCCAATCATCTCAGTACTCTGTGTGCCGCCGGTCGATGGAGGTAAAGGTGGTGTATTCGGGGAGCCATTGGAGCTCCACTGTACCGGTCTCCCCGTGGCGGTTTTTGGCGATGATGCACTCGGCCAGGTTATGGTCTTCGGTGTCGTCGTTGTAGTAGCCCTCCCGGTAGAGGAACATGACAATATCCGCATCTTGCTCGATGGCACCCGATTCCCGCAGGTCAGAGAGCATAGGCCGCTTATCGGCCCGTCCCTCGTTGGCGCGGGAGAGCTGGCTCAGGCAGAGGACCGGGACGTTCAGCTCCTTGGCCATGATCTTCAAAGCCCGGGAGATGTCACTGACGATCTGCTGACGGTTTTCCCCGCCCCGAGCGGGGCCGCCGGCGGAGGTCATGAGCTGGAGATAGTCTATGACGACCAAACCCAGGTTATCCACCCGGCGGCATTTGGCGTTCATATCGGCAACGGAGAGCATGGGGTTGTCGTCAATGAGGATCTGGGTTTGGTTCAAAGCGGCAGAAGCGGCGGCGATCTTGCCCCAGTCCTCCTCGTTCAGCTTGCCGGTGACGAGCCGCTTGTTGTCTACAAAGGATTCTCCGGAGATCAGCCGCATGGCCAGCTGCTCCCGGCTCATCTCCAAGGAGAAGTAGACCACAGCCTTGCCGGAAAATTTTCCGGCGTACAAGAGAATGTTCAAGGCCATAGAGGTCTTGCCCATGCCGGGCCGGGCGGCCAGGAGGATCAGATCGGACTTGTTCAGCCCGGAGATGGCGGCGTCCACATCGGGAAGGCCGGTGGAGATCCCCGGCACGGCAGAGCCATTGGCGGATAGCTCGTTGAGCCGGTCATATACAGCCAGGAGGACGGAGGAGATGTGCTCCAGCCCTTGGGCGGAGCGGCCCTGGCGGATGGCATAGATCCGCTGCTCGGCGGCCTCCAGTGCCTCTTGAGAGGTGGCGGTGCCCTCCTGCACCATGTTGGTGATGGCCCCCGCTGTCTCCGCCACCCGGCGGAGGAGAGACTTGTCCAGAACGATGTGGATATATTCTTCCACGTTGGCGGAAGTGGGGGTGATGACCATAAGCTGGCGGATATAGTCATAGGAGGTGTTTTCGTCATATACGCCGTTTTGCTTCATCTTGTCCAGCACGGTCACAGGATCGATGGTCTCAGAAAAGTTAAACATGGAGCAGATGGTCTCAAAGATCTCCCGGTTCTGCCGCAGGTAGAAGTCATCTGGCTTAAGGGCCTCCACCACCCGGGGGATGCACCGCTCGTCGATCAGTACAGAGCCCAGCACTGCCTGCTCTGCCTCCACAGAGTGAGGCATCTGCCGGGAAAGCAGCTCGTCCATGAATCTTCACCTCCCAAAAGGATCTGGAATGGGGTGTTATTCCTCTGTCACCACCACGTTGATAGTGCCGCTGATCTCATATCCCAGCTTGCACTTGAGCTGATAGGTGCCGAAGGACTTGATGGGCTCCTCCATGACGATCTTGGCCTTGGCGATGTCGACGCCAAACTGGGCCTTCAGACCTTCGGAGATCTCCTTGGAGGTGACGGAGCCAAAGAGCCGTCCGCCGCTGCCTGCCTTGGCAGTGAGTTTTACCATGCAACCCTTGAGCTTTTCCACGATCTCCATGGCGGCAGCGCGCTCGGCGGCCTCCTGGGCCAGCCGGGCCTTCTCCTGATGCTTCATAGTATTGAGATTTTCTGCTGTGGCGGCCACCGCCAGCTTCCGGGGGATGAGGAAGTTCCGGGCGTAGCCGTCGCTGGCTTCAATGAGCTGGCCCTTTTTGCCCTGGCCCTTTACGTCCTGCTGTAAAATGACTTTCATAGTATCATGTCCTTTCATCACACAATGTGGAATATGGGATCCAGCCGACAGCGAAGTGCCGGCTGCGGATAGATGGGAACGGGGATCTGACTACTCGCTCTTGTGGTGCTTATCAATGGCCGCAAGTAACTCCTGATGGACCTGCTCCAGGCTCTTACCGGAGATCTGGGCCCCTGCCACGGCGGCGTTGCCCCCGCCGCCAAGCTCCTCCAAGATGACCTGGACATTGGTGGTGCCCACGCTGCGGGCAGAGAGGATGATGCGGTCATCGTCGGGGAAAAACACAAAGGAGGCGCGGACACCGGAGACGGTCAGCAACTCATCGGCGGCCTGGGCGGCGGTGACCCGGTCCACTGGGTGGTCCAGGGCGGCGATGGCCATATCGCCCAGATACATTTTGGCTTCCTTCATGATGGCATACCGGGAGATAGTCTGGGAGAGGTCGGTCTTAAAGAACCGGCGGATCTCAGTGGTGTCTGCCCCTGCCCGGCGGAGGAAGGCTGCGGCCTCAAAAGTGCGGCTGCCGGTCCGGACGGTAAAGTTTTTGCTGTCCAGGACGATGCCGGCCATCAGGGCCTCAGCCTCACGGCGGAGCAGATCGGAGGGCTCCAGAATGTATTGGAGCAGCTCGGTGACCAATTCAGAGGCGGAGGAAGCAAAGGGCTCGTGGAAGTTGAGCGCTGCCCCCTCGATATAGCTGGCGGCCCGGCGGTGGTGGTCGATGACTGCCACCTTGTTTATAGATTCCAAAAGATCCTGGGAGAGCACCTGCTCGGGCCGATTGGTGTCCACCACGATCAGAAGGGAAGTGGCATCGGCGCGGATCATGGCATCGGAGGGGGAGAGAAAGGCGTCCGCATACTCAGGCAGGGCGGACAGCTCATTCATCATCTGATCGGCGGGATTGGGTTCCGGATCACGGACAATGTAGGCGGGGATCCCCTGTTTACGGGCAATGGCAAAGATGCCCGCCGCCGGCCCGATGCAGTCCAGGTCAGGAAAGCTATGTCCCATGACAAAGACCTGAGAGGCATCCTCGATCAGGGAGGACAGGGCGCTTGCCATGACGCGGCTTTTGACCTTGGTATGCTTTTCCGTATTCTGCGCCCGGCCGCCATAGAACTCAAAGTGGAAGCGGTTTTTGACCACAGCCTGGTCGCCGCCCCGGGAAAGGGCCATCTCTAAGGCGAGAGAGGCGTACTGAAAAAGTTCGTCATAGGTCTCGGCGTCCCGGCCTACGCCGATGGAGAGGGTGGCGGGCAGACCGCTGGGGTTGACCACCTCATGGACTTGATCCACCACGTCAAATTTCTGCTCCAAGAAGGCGGGAAGATAGCGCTCCTCAAAGACAAAGAGATAGTGGTCCCGGTCGTACCGGCAGAGGATTCCTTTGGTGGGGGCGGCCCACTCGTTCAAGCGGCGGTTGATGTCGGAAAACATGGCGGTCTTGACGTTGTCGTTGATGCCCTTGAAGACTTCCTCGTAGTTGTCCAAAACCAGAAGGGCCACGACGGGGCGGGAATCGTAGAACTGATCCCGCAGTTGGGAGAAGCCGGTGATGTCCAGCCAATAGGTGGTGGCCAGAAAGCTGCGCTCCCCCTTGTTGTCGGTGTGGACCAGGTGGCCGAAGACCAGGAACCGGCGCTCTCCCCAGAGTACCTCAGAGGGGCACTGGGTCTTGCCCTCCATGAGCCAGCGGGGATCAAAACCGGGGACGGCGTCGGTGATCTTCCGGTCAAAGAGGTGGTCCCGCTCCCCTGTGATCTGGAGAAAACGGTTATTGGACCAGATGACTTCCTCCGTTTCAGGCCGGAAGATCACCATGGGAAGGGGGGCGTTCACCATGGTATCCTTGGCGGCCAAATCCATATTGCTGGAGATGTTTTCAATATAGTTCAAGATCTCACGCCTGCGGATGCTGTTGCGCTGGCGGAAGTAGAAGTACAGGATGAAGACGATGACAGCCTCTGCTGCGGCCAGAGCGTATCCCCCGGCCAGTGCGGTGGCCGCGGCAAAAGCGGCCAGGAAGATGAAATACAGACGAAAGCTGGGCTCCAGCAGGTGGGAAAGGCCTTTTTTGTGCATAGAGATACCTCCTCCGAAGCAGGGTGGGGGCATAATTAGACGCTTATTATATCAGAAATAAAGGAGAAAAACAAGAGCGGAGCGGAGGCTGGCAAGTCTCCTTTGCGTATAGGAGAAAGGGGACAAAAAATAGCTGCGGGAAGGACTTGTGGCCTTCCCGCAGGATGGGATCTGCTTATTTTCCGCCTTCCGGCTTCTTTTCCGTCTCAAAAACGGCTTTGGCGCTGGCGGCCAGTCCCGCCAGGCTTTGGATCTCGGAGGGGATAATGATCTTGGTGGCTTTGCCGTCTGCGGCGGACTGGAAGGCCTCTAAAGCCTTCAGTTTTACCACCTGGTCGGAGGGGGCAGCCTCGTTAAGAAGTTTCAAGGCCTCGGCTGTGGCCTGCTGGACCTTCAAAATAGCCTGGGCCTCGCCTTCGGCCCGCTTGATGGCGGCCTCCTTGTCGGCCTCTGCCTTTAGGATGACCGACTGCTTTTCGCCCTCGGCCACCAAGATCTGGCTCTGCTTCTGCCCCTCGGCCTGGAGAATGGCCTCCCGGCGCTCCCGCTCGGCCTTCATCTGCCGCTCCATGGCGTCTTGGATTTCCCGGGGCGGGATGATGTTTTTCAGCTCTACTCGGTTGACTTTGATGCCCCAGGGATCGGTGGCCTCATCCAAGAGGGAGCGCATTTTGGAATTGATAATGTCCCGGCTGGTCAAGGTCTGATCCAACTCCAACTCGCCGATGATGTTGCGCAGGGTGGTGGCTGTCAAATTCTCGATGGCGGACATGGGCTGCTCCACGCCGTAGGTGTAGAGTTTGGGATCGGTGATCTGAAAGTAGAGCACCGTGTCGATCTGCATGGTGACATTGTCCTTGGTGATGACGGGCTGGGGAGCGAAATCCACCACCTGTTCTTTGAGGGAGACGGACTTTGCTACCCGCTCAAAGACGGGAATCTTGAAATGGATGCCCACATCCCACACCGTGTGGAATGCGCCCAGCCGCTCAATGACATAGGCCCGGGATTGCTGGACGATGCGGATATTGGAGGCAAGCAGCACCAGGATCAGGACGCCTAAGATGGACAGGATGATCTTCATGACAGGTGACATGGTATATTACTCCTCTCTTTTTTTGGCGGGAGCCACAAAGAGCTTGACTCCCTCGATTCGCTTGACGATGACAGTTTCCCCTGCGGGGATAGCTTCACCAGACTCCGAGCGGGCGGTCCAGGCCATGCCGCAGACCACCACAGCGCCATGACCGGAGAGATTGTCAATGTTCTCCGTGACCACTGCCTCCCGGCCGATGACCCGGTCGGCATTGGTGGGGACACGCCTGGGAAAGATATACTTTTTTGCCAAGGGCCGCAGAATAGCCATCGACGCGGCAGATACGGCCAGAAAGAAAACGATTTGGACCCAGATATTGTCGGTAAAAATGGTGGACAACAGGGCGACCAGGGCGCCTGCGGCGAACCAAATAGACGCCAGACCTATGGTAGCCGCCTCCGCCGCGGCGAAGCCGATCAGCAGAACCAGCCAGATCACACTGGGCAGCCAGGGCATATCCATCCACTCCCTTCTTTTACAATATTCTATATTATATACCGAAGGCACAGTTTTGTCACGATAGTATTGCCGGCAGGGGGTGAAATGGAGAGAAGAAAAAGATTTGCCAAAAAGAGGAGAAATCAGTATAATGATAAAATGGCGAAGAAAAGCGTCTTAGAAACTTTTTTATCCCCTTTTCGTCTAAAAATTATTTGTGGGGAAGTGATTGGGGTAGAAACGTTTGATATGGCCGTTCCGACCCTCTTCGGCCTGGAGGGGCTGTGTGCCGAGGAACTGCGGCGGCTGGATTTTCAACATGTTCGGGCGGAAAATGGCCGGGTCCTGTTTACAGGAGATGTCTCAGCTGTGGCTCGGGCCAATCTAAACCTGCGTACGGGGGAGCGGGTGCTCCTCCGGCTGGGGCGCTTCCCGGCAGAGAGCTTCGATGACCTTTTCGAGAAGGTCAGGGCTCTTCCCTGGGAGGAGCTTATCCCCCGGGAGGGGGCTTTCCCGGTGAAGGGCCACTGCTTGGACTCCAAGCTGCACGCCGTTCCCGCCTGCCAGTCCATCATAAAAAAAGCGGTGGCTGCCCGGCTGGGGGAGCGGTATGGTTTGAACACCCTTCCGGAGACGGGGGCGTTGTATCAGATCCAGTTTTCCATTATGAAAGACACGGCGGAGCTGCTTTTAGATACTACCGGACCTGGTCTGCACAAGCGGGGATACCGGGCGGTGGGGGTGGCTGCCCCCCTGAGGGAGACCTTGGCGGCGGGGATGGTGCTCCTCTCCCGCTACCGGGGGAAGGGGGCCTTTCGAGATCCCTTCTGCGGCTCGGGCACCATCCCCATCGAGGCGGCGCTCATCGCGAAAAACCGGGCACCGGGATTGGACCGCGGATTCTCCGCTCAAAAGTGGAGATGGCTGGCTTCAGACATTTGGCTGGACGAGGCGGACCGGGCCATGGAGCTGGAATACGATGGGGACTATGACATTTGGGGAGGAGACCTGGACCCCAGGGCGGTGGATATTGCCCGCTCTAACGCGGAGAAGGCGGGCGTGGAGGACCTGGTCCGGTTTGAAAGGGCCGATGCGTCCGCCTTTGCCCCTGGGGAGCCGGCTGGCCGGGTGGTCACCAACCCGCCCTATGGCGAGCGGATCCTGGAAAAGCGGGAGGCAGAGGGACTGTATGCCGCCTTTGGACGAGCATGGCAGAGGGTGCCGGGGGGCTGGAGCCTCTATCTTCTCTCTTCTCACACCGAATTTGAGCGCACTTTCGGCCGGAAGGCAGATAAAAAACGAAAGCTGTATAATGGGATGCTGAAATGTGACCTGTTCCAATACCAAGGAAAGCGGGGAATGAGGGGATGAACAAGGCGAAACGGCTGGCAGTGTCAGCTCTGACCTTCTGTCTGATCCTGTCCCTGCTCCCCGCTGCTGGGGCCTATCAGGTCTACGGATACAGCGAAGGGCTGGCCCAGGCGGAGGAAAACGGCAAGTGGGGTTTTGCCGGGGGGGACGGCTCTCTGGCCATCCCCCTGCAGTATAATTCCGTGGTCTCCTTTTCCCTGGGGATGGCGGCGGTGAATCTGAACGGCAGGCTGGGAGTGATCCGACCGGATGGAAAATATCTCATCGAGCCGGAGTATGACACGCTGATGCCCGTAGGCTATGGCCTATACATGGCCCAGAAGGGGGGAAACTGGGGCGTAGTCAGCATTCTGAGCTATACAGATAAAAACGGGAGGATGACGAATGAGGTCTATCCGCTGGTATACTCGGGAGTAGAGCTGGGCAGAAGCGGCGGACTGGATGCGTTAATCCTGACCTCCAAAAGTGGGGAAAAGACAGTGGTTCCCCTGTTTCAGCTCCCTGGAATACTGGCGGGGCTGGGCGTGGAGGGGAGCCAGTTTCCCCTGACGAAGGGCAAGCTGCCAGTTTTTTCCGATGTGAAGGGCAAGAACTGGTATTCCCTGTGGGTGGATATCGCCTATAATACGGGGATTATGGCGGGTACCGGCGGCAATATTTTTGCGCCGGAGCGGACGGTGACGGTGGCTGAGGCCCTCCAGATGGCGGCCAACATGGACAGCCGATACCGGGGAGATACCTTCCACACCGCGGCCCATATCTCCGCCCCTTGGTATAATGACGCTGTAAGCTATTGTCTGGCCGGCGGCATCATCAGCGCAAGGCAGTTTGACAGCTATACCCGGCAGATCACCCGCCGGGAGCTGGCCCAGGTCTTTGCGGCCACCAGTTTAGCGCAGAGCCTTCCTTATCGCAACAGTTTGGTTCGAGTGACTGCATCGGTGGGGGATGTGAGCCCTATGGATCCCGCTGCCAGCGCGATTTATGGGCTCTATGCCAAAGGAATATTGGCGGGGGTGGACAGCTCTCTATCCTTCCGTCCGGATGCGACCGTCACCCGCGCTGAGGCGGCAGCTTTGGCCTCCCGGCTGGCCCGGCCTGAGCAGCGGGAGGACTTGTTCTGATGCGCCATGTATTTATTGTGAATCCCGCCGCGGGGAAGAAAGACAGTACGCAGCGGTTGCTGGAACAGGTGGAAAGGGGCTTCCTCAAAGGGGAATACGAGATCAGCATGACCTCCGGGGCGGGGGATGCCCGCCGCCTGGCGGAGGAGGCGATCAAAGCGGGGGAACCGGTGCGGCTCTATGCTTGTGGCGGTGACGGCACCTTGAATGAGGTGGTGAACGCCGCGGCGGGGCATGCTCTTGCGGCGGTGACCAATGTGCCACTGGGGACGGCGAACGACTTTCTGCGGATCTTTGGAAAGGAAGGGCGGAAACAATTTCAGAATGTGGCGGCGCTGCGGGACGGCCCACAGGAGGCGCTGGACCTGATGGACTGCAACGGTTTGCTGGGGCTGGATGTGGTGTGTGCCGGAGTGGACGCCCGGGTGGCCGCAGGGGTGCACCGCTTCAAACACCTCCCCTTTGTAGGGGGGACGGGAGCCTATATTCTGTCCCTTATAGAAAATGTGTGTCGGGGGCTTACCCGGCCCATGCGGGTGGACATGGGTCCGATCCACTATGACGGTCCCACTGCCATTCTCTGTGTGTGCAATGGCCGGCATTATGGCGGCGGCTTCTGTCCTGTGCCCGAGGCCATGCCAGATGACGGGGTGCTGGATATGCTGTTGGTGGGGGATATCAGCAGAGTACAATTTGTCCGGTATGTGGGGAAATATGCCTCGGGACACTACCGGGAGTGTCCCGAGATAGTTCAGGATTGGCACGGAGACGCCGTCACCTTTTCCTCCTCGAAGGAGATCACGGTGGTGGTGGATGGCGAGGTGCTGAGGGATACCCACTTTACCTTACGGCTTTCCCCCAAAAAGGTGAATTTCTTTTATCCTCAGGGGGTGTCTTGGCGCGAAAGTTTACAGACTGCTAACAATTTGAACAAAGGTGCTTGTGAAATCAAAAGATAAAGCGGGAAAATAAAAGCAAAGAATAGATTTGAAAAGATAAATTAAAATTTTGGCCAAAAATAAAAAAAATTAAAGAAAAATCGGAAAAATAAAACTTGCCAAATTTGGCAAGGGGAGCTATTATAATAAGCGTGTTAGCACTCCGTAGAAATGAGTGCTAACACGCTTGAATTTGTTAATAGAGAAAAAATATATAAGGAGGAACCACATTATGCAACTCAAACCTTTGGGAGACCGCGTCATCATCAAAATGATGGAGGCGGAGGAGAAGACCAAGAGCGGCCTCATCCTCACCGGCAGTGCCAAGGAGAAGCCGGAAATCGCCGAGATTATTGAGGTGGGCCCGGGCGGCTTGGTGGACGGCAAGGAAGTTAAGATGACCGTCAAGAAGGGACAGAAGGTCATTACCAGCAAGTATTCCGGCACGGAGGTCAAGGTGGACGGCGAGGAGTACACCATCGTCCGTCAGGGCGACATTCTCGCCATCGTGGAGTAAATTCTCCACAGAATATGGCAAAAGGCCGATGTGCGGCTGGCCAACAGTTTTTCTAAAAATCATTCAATGGAGGTAATCCGATATGTCTAAACTTATTTCCCACGGCGAGGATGCCCGCCGCTCCCTGCAGCGCGGTGTGGACCAGCTTGCCGACACTGTGAAGATCACCATGGGCCCCAAGGGCCGCAATGTGGTGCTGGATAAGAAATATGGTTCTCCCCTTATCACCAATGACGGTGTGACCATCGCCAAGGAGATCGAGCTGGAGGATCCTATGGAGAACATGGGTGCCCAGCTGGTGAAGGAAGTGGCAACTAAGACCAACGATGTGGCCGGCGACGGTACCACCACCGCCACCCTGCTGACCCAGGCTATTGTCCGGGAGGGTCTGAAGAACTTGGCCGCTGGCGCCAACCCCATGGTCATGAAGAAGGGCATCAAGGCCGCTGCAGATGCCGCTATTGCAGAGATCAAGAAAAACTCCAAGAAAGTCAAGGGCACTGAGGACATCGCCCGGGTCGGAGCCATCTCCTCCGGCGATGAGGAGATCGGCAAGCTGATTGCGGAGGCCATGGAGAAGGTGGGCGCCGACGGTGTCATCACTGTGGAAGAATCCAAGACCGCTGATACCTATTCCGAAGTGGTAGAGGGCATGCAGTTTGACCGGGGCTACATCACCCCCTACATGGCCACCGATATGGAGAAGATGGAGGCTGTTCTGGATGAGCCCGTTATTCTTCTCACCGACAAGAAGATCTCCTCTGTTCAAGATTTGCTGCCTATCCTGGAGCAGGTAGTCCAGACCGGGAAGAAGCTTCTGATCTTGGCTGAGGACGTGGAGGGTGAAGCACTCAACACTCTGATTGTCAACCGGCTCCGCGGCACTTTGAACGTATGCTGCGTAAAGGCTCCCGGCTACGGTGACCGCCGCAAGGAGATGTTGCAGGATATCGCTGCGCTGACCGGCGGCACCGTCATCAGCGAAGAAGTGGGCCTGGAGTTGAAGAATACCACCATGGACCAGCTGGGCAGCGCCAAGCAGGTGAAGGTCAACAAGGAGAACACCATCATCGTGGGCGGCTCCGGCAAGGCTGGCGACATCAAGGCCCGGGTGAGCCAGATCAAGTCCCAGATCGCAGAGACCACCTCCGACTATGACCGGGAGAAGCTGCAGGAACGGCTGGCCAAGCTGGCCGGCGGCGTAGCCGTGGTCCGGGTGGGTGCCGCTACCGAGACGGAGATGAAGGAGAAGAAGCTCCGCATTGAGGACGCGCTGAACGCTACCCGCGCTGCTGTGGAAGAGGGCATCGTGGCCGGCGGCGGTACTGCCTATGTCAACGCCATCCCTGCAGTGGAGAAGTTGATCAAGGGCGCCGAAGGTGACGAGAAGACCGGTATGAAGATTATCGCCGCGGCCCTGTCTGAGCCGGTCCGTCAGATCGCTGCCAATGCCGGCGTGGACGGCTCTGTGGTGCTGGAGCATGTGAAGGCGGGCAAGACCGGCTATGGCTATGACGCCTATAACGAGACCTATGTGGATATGGTAGCTGCCGGTATCGTGGACCCCACTAAGGTGACCCGCTCCGCTCTGGAGAATGCGGCCTCTATCGCTTCTGTGCTGCTGACCACTGAGGCTCTGGTGGCCGACAAGCCCGAGCCCCCCGCTCCCGCTCCTGCCGCTCCCGATATGGGCGGCATGTACTAAGATACACCGCAAAGCCTTGAAATTACTTGATTTTTTGGATGCGCAAAAGCGGATTTACGCCAAACTTACGCCACTTACGCCAAAAATTCAAGCGCATTATAGGGTAACAGAAATCGGCACCTGCCTCAAAAGCAGGTGCCGATTTTTCTTATTTGCGTTTCTTTTTGCCTTTCCCGTGCTGCAACTGCGGTCTTGCCTTTCCACGCTGGTTGATGGGACTTTTCAGGTATTTGGACAGCTTGAGTACTTCAATCAGCGAGACGAACTGCTCTTTGGTGAGCCTGTCATAATCAATACCGAACGTAGCAAGGAACGACCGGATTTGCTTTTCCTCAGAACTACCCTCGAAGTTCATTGCTTCCTGCAACTGACCCTGTACGGTTGCTGCGAGGGAGACTTCATCCGCAGTCATGGTGTCAGGGCGATGTTCGTTCCGAATGTCGCGGAGGATGCCTTTCAGATCATCTGTAATCAGGTTCCCGAAATACTCGTCTTCCCTGATTTGCGCGACTTCCAATGTCCGCAGATACAGGTCGTTTTCCTCGCCGCCGTTTTTCATCAATGCCATCTGCCGGACTGCTTCCAGCACGGCGTTCATATCGTTGACGCGCATATCCGCGATCCGGTCAACGTAAATCTCAGCGTCCAGCATAAACCGCTGAAAATCCTTGTGGCAGATCAGCTCCGACAGCAGCCGGTGGTTGAACTTGCCTGTTCTCAATACTTCGATTGCATCGTCACCCAAATGCAGAGCGTCCAGCTCTGTGTTTGGGCGATTTTTTTGTTCTGTCAGCCCCAGCAGGTAATCGGTGGACACGCCGTAGAACTTTGCCAGTTCTACCATGCTGAACGGGCTGATGTCTTTGAAATCGTCGGCTTCGTATTTTCCCAGCGCGGACTTTGAAATTCCTGTTTCCGCAGAAAGCTGTTCCAGCGTCAGACCGCGTTCCACACGCAGGTCTTTGAGCCGTTCCTGAATGGTAAGTTTTGGCTGCATAGCGGTGTCCTCCCTTCAAATTTCTGCCCTTTTCCGGTCCTGTCCATAAGCGTGGAAATCTGCGTTTTTCGGCGCGTTTTCCGACCTCTTGGATATACGGGAGAGGGCTATATTTTTCGCTAAAATGGTCTTGCAATCGCACCTGAACCTTGAAAATTGCATGACCGTCTGAACGGGATATGTCCCCCAGCGAAGTAACCGCCATGACCGCGAAAGCGCGAGCGTACCAACGGGGACGAAACGCCGGGAGCAATCCTCCGGGCAGGAACGACGTTCGGAAAGAGCGGCAAAATCGAATGTAAAAATCAAAGCAAGTGAAAACGGCGAAGTAGTTTTCTGCCCTGTGCGGTTATCCGCACGGAACAGAGCGCTACCCGACAGTGAACGGCGTTTGCCGTTCAGAATGATGTTTCGCCGTTTCACGCAAAGACGCATCAAACGGCAAAAGCGAAGGGTGCTGCCTGTGACCAACGTATCATCGGCGGCATTTTCAGCGAAAAGCTGTACATCAAAAACCAGCGCCCTATGGCGAACAGGTGTCACGATTTGACAAACCCATTTTACCATAGAGCGCACCGAAAAAACAGGAGGAAAGTTTGAATATGAGAAAATCTGAAACCTATCGCAACGAGATCAAGTCCTACATTGTCCGCACCGGCATGACCATGACCGAGGTGGTGGACTACCTCTCCGACAAGTACGGCTGGAGCCGCAGCGTCCCCAATCTCTCTGGCAAGCTCAAACGTGGTTCGCTCCGCTATGGCGAAGCGGTGGAGTTGGCGGACGCGCTGGGGTATGACATCGTGTGGCAAAGGCGAAAAAAATAAGATGTTTTACCTATACGGCTACTTGAATTTAGAGTAAACGTGTGATACACTTCAAGAGTATTACAAGTAATACTCTTGAGGCGGGAGGCTATAGGATGTCAGGGAAAGCCTTTGTGGAAACTACAAAAATTACTGCAAAAGGGCAAGCGACAATACCAAAATCGGTAAGAGAAACTATTGGTGTGGCTCCCGGTGATAAGGTCTCATTTGTTGTATGCAACGGAACTGTTCAGATCGTAAACGCCAATGACTTTGCGTTAACCTCAACAGAACGGTTAGATGAGGAATAACTACGACAGGTAGTTTTCCGGCACAATAATCTTCAAGGATGGGGGCAATATCTATGTGCGGTAAAAAAGCAATCTCCCTGTTCTCTGGCGCAGGAGGACTTGATATAGGGTTTGAAAAGGCAGGTTTTCAAATAGTCCTTTCAAATGAATTTGATCACGATGCAGCTTGCACTTGGCGTGCAAATAGAGCCGAGAATTGTAATGCAATGCGAGAAGGCGATATTGCAGAGATTCTGCCGGAGCTTGCTCAGTATCGTGGGATGGTGGATGTCCTGTTTGGCGGACCGCCATGCCAAGGTTTTTCTGTCGCAGGAAAGATGGATCCGAACGATTCAAGAAGCGAACTTATTTTTACATTTCTTAGAGCAGTAGAGATTGTTAAACCAAAGTTTTTTGTAATGGAAAACGTTAAGGCTTTGGGGACTTTAGAAAAATGGGCGAGCATCAGAAATAAGTATTTGGAACAAGCTAAAGCGATGGGGTACTCGGTTAAGTATGCCGTCTTTCGCACCTCTGATTATGGCGTGCCGCAAAAACGGGATCGCGTTATTTTTGTTGGTGCGAAGTGCGAGGATCCAAATAAGTTCTTTAAGGCAATGAAGAAGATGGTTTCCCCTGCACCTACAGCGCGTGAGGTATTACTCTCTGTAGGGGAATTTGACACGTCAAAAAATCCAGACACATGTGCAGCGACTATTACCTTGGCAAAGAGTCCAATTATGAGAAAAAGTCCTTATGCAGGCATGCTTGTAAATGGTGCTGGGCGACCGCTGGATTTGAATGGTCTCCCCCCCACCTTACCGGCTGCTATGGGAGGGAATAAGACACCTATTGTAGATCAATACTCTCTCGAAAATGCACAGGCGACTAATTGGTTTGAACAGTACCATAAAAAAATAGTTGCTGGCGAGTGTAAACCAGCAACTATTGATATTCCGAATTATATCCGCCGCCTTACTCTGAGAGAAGCTGCGGCTATACAAACATTTCCCAGCGATTACATATTTTGTGGCGCTAAAAACAAACAATATAGGCAAATCGGTAATGCTGTCCCATCACTTTTTGCGAATAAAGTTGCCAAGGCTATGTGTGCAGCCTATCCTAATGATCTGAGCTTAGAGTAGACCCACGTTTGCGTTTCGACGGTTCCTCCAATTTCAGAGATACAGTCATAGACATCAGACAGAATTTGTGATGCGTCAATATCTTCAGGGTGAGAAACCATAATAAAGTCCATCAATTCATCGACTTCAATTACGCCAACTGTAAACCCTTTGTCTGCATACCGTTTTCTTACTTCAGAGAAATATGTCGGGACAGATGCAATCCCGGCATGGCGTCCAGAAACGAAAAGTAATCCATGTAAACCGCTGGACATAGCCGTGTCCGCTGCGCGAGCTACATCATCTGAGGTAAATGGTTTATCTTTCAACTCTACACCCAAGAAAGGTTTTCCATTTAGTTCAATATCCAAATCGCTTCTCTGTCGGGAGGATGCACCAGACTGATTTACTGGATGAGGGAGAAGTCGATAACCGTTTTCCGATGGATAGTGAATAAGAAAAAGTGCATAGGCAACAAGAACTAATGCTGCACCACCAAAGCCTTGGTCAAGCAAGTCCGAAAGAAAAGCATATAACTCTTGCACGTTTGTGTTTTGGATGGAGTTGCTGACAGTCTCTCTTCTCTCCCTATTTTCCTTTGCAATGACGAGGAGTTTTGTCATCATGTAATCAAGGGTCGCTTGGATTGCGTCCGGCGTAACCAAAGAAGGCAAAGAATCGCACAGTTGGTTCAAGACAGCCTTGCCATCCCCACGAGCTGCATTTGCTTTTGATAAACGCAGGTAACGGGCTGGTTTGTTTACAAGAGGGTCTGGATTGCTTCCATCAAGTGCATTAAACAGGATTTGTTTTTGAAATGGATATATTACGTCTTTGCAAAGCGACCTTGGCGCGTATGCGCCCGCAGACGGATCATCAACTTGTAGACTCAACATATCAATTTGCGGGTTAACCAATTTAGCCACCAATGCAGTAAGCAAGATATACTGATATGTCAGACAGCCTTTCCCTCTCATTGCAGAATCAACTGCTTCTGCAATAGGGCATGAGATTTGTGGTTGATTACATACGCGCTCATATGACTCTCTGAGAATGCGCCCAGCATTCAACTGATTGACGTCTAACGCCATAAGGTTCTCCACCCTTTCCGAAATGCAATTTTGTTTCGATTTTCTAAATTATATCACCATATGAAGCCTGATGCAACAATTAGCAGAACTACAGCCTTTTTCCTTCCTGCATTTATGAACAATCCCTGTTATAAGTCTTCAAATTAAAAATCCCTTGGTAACAAGGGCGCACTTCTATACTCTCTTGACGGGAGTATGTGCGTCCTGCGGAGCTTACAGCCCGGACAGTCAAATGTCCGGGCTGTTTTGCGTCACTTTGTTCCGAACAAGGGGCTGCACCCCTTGCGACGCTTGCGCGTCTATCCCAGCGCACTATGCAGCGGAAACAGTCTGCTGGCGCAGACCATTCCCGTCGCAAAGTCTGAAAATCCCATACCGTCACACAGATCGTCTACCGAAGGCGTAGGCGGTCTTTTCCTATCCATCTATCAGTCAGGAGGTTGAAATCATGCACGAAAAAGAAATTGAGAAGCTGCAAGCCAAGAAAGAAAAGGTGGAGCGCCAGCTTGCGCAGGAACAGCACAAAATTCAGCGCCTCGAAAACCGTGCTGCCTACTATGAAAAAGGCGACCGCCGCAAGCGTGCGCACCGGCTTATCACCCGTGGTGCAGCGATTGAAAGCGTCGCACCGCGGACAAAGGATTTGAGCGAAACCGCGTTTTACGCTTTTGCCGAACAGGTCTTTGCGTTGCCAGGCGCACAAAGGCTGCTCACGGAAGCCGTCGGCAACCATGTGGGAGGTGACTGAGTATCGCGTTATTTCATTTTCATGTGACGCAGATCAAGCGCAGCGCGGGGCAATCTGCCGTGGCTGCTGCTGCCTATCGCGCCGGGGAAAAGCTGCACAGCGAATACTACGGCGAGGACAGCGACTACACCCGCAAGGGCGGCGTGATTTGCTCTGAAATCCTGCTGCCACCCCACGCACCGCCAGAGTACGCAGACCGCGAAACGCTCTGGAACGCGGTAGAAAAAGCCGAGCGCGGGAAGAAAGCCCAGCTTGCATACAGCTTTGACATTGCCTTGCAGAACGAGTTTTCCATGCAGGAGAACATCGACCTTGCAAGGCAATTTTTATCGGACAATTTTATGAGCCGCGGCATGGTGGTGGACTTTGCCGTGCATCAGCCAGACAAGGAGGACGGCGGCATTTCCAACCCGCATTTTCATGTCATGTGTCCGATCCGTCCCATCGAGCCGGATGGCAAATGGGGAAACAAACAGCGGCGGGAATATGTGCTGGATGAGCACGGAAATCGCGTTCTGGATGAGGCGGGCAATTATGTGTTCAACGCCGTTCCCATAACGGACTGGGGCAAATCGGAAACACTGGAAGCATGGCGGCAGTCATGGGCTGAGATGTGCAACGCCAAGTTTGCCGAAAAAGGCTTAGACTGCCGCATCGACCATCGCAGCTTTGCCCGTCAGGGTGTGGAGCAGATCCCCACTCAGCACGAAGGTCCCACCATTCGGGCAATGGAGGCAAAGGGTATCCGCACCGACAAGGGCGATCTCAATCGCTTTATTCAGAAAACCAACGCACTGCTGCGGGAGGCAAAAGGGAAAATTGCTGCGCTGATCGGCTGGCTAAAGGACATAAAAGCCGAGCTTGCCAAGCCCCAGCCGCCCATGCTGAACGATCTGCTGGCGCTGCACTGCGCTAATCGCAACAAGGGCGCGTACAGCAATAAGGCGAAGAACGCCAACTTACAGCGTTATGCCGAGGCGTTCAGCTTTTTACAATCCAAAAATCTTTACACCGTGGATGATTTGGATAACGCACTTCACGCCATGCAGAACAAGATCGACACGCTGAAAAAATCGGCATCGGCAAAGCAAGCCCGCATCAAAGAGCTGGACGAGCTGTTACGCATGGTGGGCTATTATAGGTCCGGAAAGCCTGTTGCGGATAAGCTGAAAACCATCCGCTTCGAGAAATCCCGGCAGAAGTATAAAGCCGAACACGACAATGAGCTGCGGACGTTTTATATGGCAGAACGCAAGCTGAAACCGTATTTCAAGGACGGCAAGCTGCCTATTACTGCATGGCGCAGGGAACGGGAGCAGTTGGAACAGGAATACAAGGACATTCAGACGGAGCTTTCGCCGCTTCATGCCGATGCAAAGAAGCTCTGGGCAATTCATTACAACATCTGGGAGGTGCAGCATGAGCAGGAGCGTCAGAACACTGCGACGCGGCAGAAAAGGCAGGAAATCGAACACTAAGGAGGGCATTGCCTATTGAGCATTTTTGAAGCTGTCAAGCAGTCTGTGACCACCCGGCAGGCTGCGGAGCGATATGGCATCCGGGTGGAGCGAAACGGAATGTGCCGCTGCCCGTTCCATGAAGATAAAACACCCAGCATGAAGCTGGATCGCCGGTATTACTGCTTCGGCTGCGGTGCTACCGGGGATGTGATCGACTTCGTTTCCCGGCTTCGCGGGATCGGCAGCAAGGACGCCGCAATTCTGCTGGCACAGGATTTTGTCATTCCGTATGGGGATGGCGAGGGCAAGATGAGCAAGCCGCGACAACAAAATATTGACGAACAGAATTATCAGCACATGGAACGCTATTGCTTCCGTGTGCTGTTGGACTATTACCGGCTGCTATGCCGCTGGAAGGAGGACTATGCTCCGCAAACACCGGAGGACGGCTATGATCAGCGTTTTGTGGAAGCCTTGCAGAAGCTCTCGCTGGTTGAATATCTGCTGGACGAACTGCTGTGCGGGGATATACAGGCGCGGGCATCTGTCGTGATCGAATATGGAGAGGAAGTGAGGAAAATTGAGCAGCGAATGGCAGAGCTTGCCGCCGCAGATGAAGCAGCAGCTCAAAATGCAGGCGGGCAGCATGACACCGCCGACGAGCGTTGAGGAAGTCAAAGCCATGCTGGACACTACCGAAAAGGGCGGTGTCCGCAACAGCATCAAGAACTGCCTGACGGTGTTTCAGCATGATCCACTGCTCTCCGGCGCGATTGCCTACAATCAGCTGACCGACCGCACCGACATTGTAAAGCCCATCGGCTACGACCGAAGCCCCAGCACCTCCATGACCGATACGGACATGAAGTACATCCGGCTGTATCTGGAAGAAAATTATGATCTGACAAGCGAGAAGAAGATCATGGACGCTGCCGATCTCGCCGCCCATCAGAACAGCTATCACCCTGTCCGGGACTATCTGAATAGCCTCTCATGGGACGGCACGGAACGCATCCGCTATTGCCTGCGTCATTTTCTCGGCGCAGAGGCAGACGAGTACACCTTTCAGGCATTACGGCTGTTCCTGCTGGGCGCGATTCACCGGGCATTTCGCCCCGGCTGCAAATTTGAAGTCATGCTCTGTCTGGTGGGCGGGCAGGGCGCGGGAAAATCCACCTTCTTCCGGCTGCTGGCTGGAAAGGACGAGTGGTTTTCCGACGATCTGCGAAAGCTGGACGATGAAAACGTGTACCGCAAGCTGCAAGGTCACTGGATCATCGAAATGTCCGAGATGATTGCTACCGCCAATGCCAAGAGCATTGAGGAAATCAAGTCGTTTCTGAGCCGCCAGAAGGAGGTCTATAAAATTCCATATGAAACCCACCCGGCAGACCGATTGCGGCAATGCGTGTTCGGAGGCACGTCCAACGCAATGGACTTTCTGCCCCTCGACCGTTCCGGCAACCGACGCTTTCTGCCGGTGCAGGTTTGTCCGGAGCAGGCGGAGGTTCACATTTTGGAGGACGAAGCCGCATCCAGAGCCTACTTGCAGCAGGTGTGGGCGGAGGCAATGACCATCTACCGGGCAGGCGGCTGGAAGCTGACGTTCAGCCCGGAAATGGTGCGCTATCTCAAAGAACATCAGAAGGACTTCATGCCGGAGGACACGAAAGCGGGCATGATTCAGGCGTTTCTGGACAGCTACACGGGCGATACCGTCTGTTCCAAGCAGCTTTACAAGGAGGCGCTGAACCATGCTTTTGACGAGCCGAAGCAGTGGGAAATCCGCGAGATCAACGAGATTATGAACCAGTGTGTGACCGGCTGGACGTATTTCTCCAACCCCCGCAGCTTTGCCGGATACGGTAGGCAAAAGGGCTGGGAGCGCGAAAGAGCTGCAACCGACAGCGGCAACCATGCCGCAGAAATCCCGGACGGCTTTGTGGAGATCACGGAGCAGATCGAGATGCCGTTCTGAGAAGAGCGGCTTGTTGTAAAGCATGTTGTTGCCCTGTTGCCGGGCTGGTTGCCGGGAGAATCCCTGTCCTGTCAGGCTTTTTCTGCCTTTGACAACCAAAACAACAGAAAAATAGAAGAAAAGGATAATCGTAAATCAACCGTCAGACCGGGTATGTTTCGAGGTTTTTGGAAGTCCGTTGCCGGACTTCGTTGCCGCCTCGCCCTGTCTGGCTATTTTTGTATGGAGGGTAAACTGCCTATGAAGGAAATCCCGATTTGGGAAAAGAGCAATCTGAGCTTGGAGGAGGCTGCGGCTTACTCCGGCATTGGTATCAACAAACTGCGTGAGATCACCAATGAGGACCGGTGCAAATTCGTCCTCTGGGTGGGCAACAAACGCCTGATTAAACGCCGCCTGTTCGATCAGTTCATCGAGCAGGCGTATTCTATTTGAAAAAGTGATGTGAAAACCATGATACAGAGACGCTTTGAAAAAGTTGTCTGTTTCCGTTCAAGATCAGTGGAAATCGCATATTCGGTATGATATACTTGTATCAATCCCTATAATCGCGCTTTTCACGGAAAGGAGTTTCTGAATTGTCTGAAAAGCGCAAAGATAGCAAAGGTCGTGTTTTGAAGGACGGCGAGAGCCAGAGAGCAAACGGCACCTATGACTATCGCTATACCGATATACACAAGAAACGGCGTTGTATTTACGCCAAATCCCTGACAGAACTGCGGAAGAAAGAGGACGAGCTGCGGCGCGACATGGCGGACGGCATCGACTATGCAGCGGGAGAAATGACCGTGGCAGAGCTGGTTGACCGCTACATGAATCTGAAACGGGGCTTGAAGCAAAACTCCCTGCGTTCGTATGGTTCTGCGGTCAAGCGGATTCATGCCGACCCGTTCGGGCAGAAGCCGATCAAGACCGTAAAGCTGTCCGATGCAAAGGGTTGGTTCGTGTTCCTGCACGACAGCGGCATCAAGCAAAACACCATCGGCGTGCTGCAAAGCGTTGTCAGACCAGCGTTTGAAATGGCGGTGGATGATGACATCATTCGCAAGAATCCGTTCAAGTTCAAGCTGTCTGATGTAGTGCCGAAGGACGCCTATGTGCGCGATGCACTGACCAAGGAGCAACAGGAGAAGTATCTGCAATTCGTGCAGGACTGCGGCGGGAATTACTATGATGACATTGTGATCCTGCTGGGAACCGGCTTGCGTGTGAGCGAGCTGTACGGTCTGACACGGGCAGATATTGACTTCGACCGGCGCTGTATCCATGTGCGGCGGCAGTTGTGCCGGACAGCGGAAAAGCCCTATTTCGTCACACCGCCCAAAACCAAAAGCGGCATCCGAAACGTCCCCATGACGGACGCGGTTTACATGGCGCTGATGCGGGTAGTGAAAGCCAGAACGTCCCCAAAGGTGGAATTGCTGGTGGACGGTCACAGCGGTTTTCTCTTTCTGGACAAGTCAGGGATGCCGAAGGTTGCGATGCACTTGGAGAACTATATGCGAGGTCTGCAAGCGAGATTTGAAAAGGCATACGGCAAGCCTGTCCCTCGGATCACGCCTCATGTGCTGCGGCATACCTTCTGCACCAACGTTCAGCAGGCTGGGCTTGATGTTAAAAGTCTGCAATATCTGATGGGACATTCCAACGCCAGCGTGACGCTGGATGTCTACACCCACAGCAGCTTTGATTCTGTCGAGAGAGCCTTTGAACAGATCGCCAGCAGCCTGTAATTTTCATTGTACGAAGTTGGCTGGCTTACGCCACAACTTACGCCAATTCCCTGTCAAGCGGCGTAGATTTGCGTAGAAATGTGTGAATTTTCTCAAATTCAAGGAGACTATAAAAAGCGTCTCAAAGCCTTGATATATCTACGAAAATCTACGTTTTCCGTTATATTCGTTTTGCTTCAAAAAGTTGCAGTTTTGAAGGGCGGCATGTACTAAGCCGTCCCCGCAAAGCCTTGAAAACAAAGGATTTTTCGCTGGCAATCTGATAAACTTACCACAAATTTACGACAGTTGCCAACGAAAAAGCGCCGAGATATGTATGAAGCTACCGTCTGTATTTTGCAGGCGGTAGCTTTTTTCATTGCAAAAACACTTCTATAATTCACATTACTCCGCTCGTTGCTGAGAAAATCGGGTTGAAAAGAGCGAAGAATATGATATAATTTCTTTATAGCAAATGAACGATTGGCAAGGTATTTTCCCCACCATGCTTGCTCAAGATAGAAAGAGGTGTGCGCCGTGAAAAAAATCTTGACAGGGTATTTCCCGGCGCAATACACTGACGGCAGGCAGGCAGGCAGGCAGGCAGGCAGGCAGGCAGAGTAAAACTCTGCCCATTTTTGCTGCCCAACTTTACTTTTATAAGAGAAATAGAAAGACGCTCCTATGACACGGGATAACCTGTGCCATAGAAGCGTCTTTTTGTCATTCACGGAATGTCAGTAGCTTCGCCGGTTCTACGTTCAGAACAGCAGCGATATTAAAAAGCAAGTCGAGCGATATGGGGCGGCAGAGGTTAGGAGCCTCGATTGCTCCGATATGCTGGCGGCTGATACCGACACGCTCCGCAAGCTGCTCTTGGGTCAAACCAGCGTGCTTGCGGTAATATGCGATATTGTACCCGATTTCAATAAATTTCTGCGTGTTATCAAATTCGGGATAGCGGTTCTCTGCCACGGGCCTCACCTCTATTGATATTTTATCCCACACAGCAGAAAACTAAAATTAGATGGCAGAGAACGATTGATATTTAATATCTAACAATATATAATTGAGAAAGAAAAATTGTTGAATTGCAGATGGATGCAAACAATGAAAATTGGAATGGAGGTCTACCACATGAAAAGAAAACTCTTATCCCTTTTGCTATCATTCACACTATGCATGATTCTGCTGCCAACCGCAGCGTTAGCAACAGATAATAGTGTTGACACATGGGACGGTACGGCAGACACAAGCTGGTATGTCGGCCATGAGACGGAGTCTGAGTACCATATCACCACCGCTGAACAGCTGGCAGGTTTAGCGCAGTTAGTCAATGACAAAACTGCATCTGTATCATTTAAAGAGAAAACGATTTACTTAGATAATGACCTCGACTTATCTGGCTCCCAGTGGACTCCCATTGGAGATGGCAGTAACCATGGAAGATTTTTTGCTGGTACTTTTGATGGACAGCATCATAAAATCATGAATTTATATCATCACTCTACTGGTGACGAGCTTATTCGAAATGGACTTTTCGGGGTTGTTTCTGACGGTGGTACATTAAAGAATTTGCTTGTTACAGATGCTGATATTGCCTCAAATGATGGTTCGTTGCTTGCCGGTATTTTGGCGGATTGGGTCAATGGCGGCACAGTTGAAAATTGCTATACAAGCGGAAAGATAGAAAACAATGTTGGCGACAAGATGGTCGGCGGCTTGATTGGACAATGTACTTGGAGTACACAAGTAAAAGGCTGTGGCTCAGATGCTACGGTTGTCAGTACAGAATCCGATGAAAATCATGTTGATACCGTTGGCGGGCTGATTGGTCAGTGGGAAAATTCTACGGACAGTTCGTCGATTACTGATTGCTGGTTTGGCGGTTCTGTTTCCTGCAATAATATCTATTCAGCTGTAGGTGGCGTTCTCGGCGCAAACTTTGAAAGCTTCAATGATAGCAAGCCTGGTGTAATAATCAAAAATTGCATGGTTGCAACAAAAAACATTGCTGGCGCTGAGCCTGGCAATATCACTTGGATCACAGCCGTTGTAAAAACCCATGTTACCAACTGCGTTTGGCCGGATACCCCTCCTGATGGTGTAACGCTTGATGAAGATAAAGGTAACTACTTAGCCGTTGTTAAGCTGGTGGTTGATTGGGAGGCCGGTACTGCGGGTGCCGACCCGAACTTTGACCAGTCATCGTGCGGCACTGCTGTCTCCAACTTCACCTCCGAAGATGTCCTTGATGACCTCCAGACCAATGCCGGGGCAGGTATCAAATGGGTTGCCGGTATCAATCATCCAACCTTTGTGTGGGATGACAACAATATCCCCGCTGACTACACCGCGGTTAACGAAGCGATTGCTGCCGCTGAAAAGTTCGATAAAACGCTGTATTCAAATTATGCCGATGTAGAAACGGCGATTGACGCTGTTGACAGAACCAAGAGCAAGGCAGAGCAGTCCGAAGTCAATGCGATGGCCGATGCCATCACCGCGGCAGTCAACGCATTGACTTATAAGGATGCTGACTATACCAAAGTCGATGCGGCGATTGAAAAAGCGAACGCCTTGAATGAGAACGATTACAGAGATTTTTCCGCTGTGAAAGCAGCCCTTGATGCTGTTGTCCGTGGCAAGAATATTACCGAGCAGACCGAAGTGGACGCCATGGCGCAGGCCATTGAGGACGCTATCAATGCTCTGGTTCGGAAAAGCTCCGGTGGCGGCAGCAGCTCTCCCAGCTATTCCGTGACCACTCCCAGCAAAACGGAGAACGGCACCGTGACCGTTAGCCCGCGTTCTGCGGAAAAGGGCGATACAGTGACCATCACTGTTAAGCCTGACAGCGGCTATCAGTTGGATGACCTTACTGTTACCGATAAGAACGGAAATGAACTGAAACTGACTGATAAGGGCAACGGCAAATATACCTTTACCATGCCCGCCAGCAAGGTTGAAATCAATGCTACCTTTGTCAAGGAAGTTGAGACAAGCCCGTTCAGCGATGTGTCCACCAGCGCCTATTACTATGAGGCTGTGAAGTGGGCGCAGGAAAAGGGCATCACCGGCGGTATTGGCAACGGCCTCTTTGGGCCAAACCAGCCCTGCACCCGCGCACAGATCGTTACCTTCCTGTGGCG
>CAKUHU010000010.1 GCA_934659425.1 uncultured Oscillospiraceae bacterium | reverse complement strand
TACAAGAAAGGCGGCCGTTTGTCTGTACTCTTTCATTCCTATTTGTGCGGACGCTATGCGGCCGAATGGTTGATTAACATAAAAGGCCCCGCCGTTTATACGGCGGGGCCTTTTGATCTTTTTCGTCATGCCAGCAGATCCCAAAGCAATTTGATTACCAGAAGTGCAAGCACCAACAGGAACATGGGGCGGATAACCTTAGCCCCATTTTTCAATGCCAGCCCTGACCCCACATAGTGACCTGCCACTCCACAGATTGCCGCAGGGATCCCGATCCACCAATTGACCTGGCCGGCCATCGCGTATGAGATCAACGCGGTCACGCAGGAAACCCCATTGACGATCTTGGTGTTGCCTGAGGCCGTGAGCAGGTCAAAGCCTCCCAGCGTGGCAAAGGCCAGCATCAGAAACGTCCCGGAGCCGGGGCCAAAAAAGCCATCATATCCGCCTAAGACAAGGCCGATACCTGCGGATATGGCTGTCAGAGTTCCGGGAGAATACCGACCGCTCCGGTCCTCCGCTCCCATATCCGGCTTAAACAGGATGATCCACGCCAACACGGGGATCAAGGCCAGGATCAGGTAATAGACAAACCGGTCAGACATACGCTGGGCCAACTGCGAGCCCAGCGCGGCACCCACCAGCGCAGTCACAGCGGCCACGATGGCGCTGCGGGGGTGGAACTCCTTTTTTTTGATGAACCGGCCGGCGGCCAGCACCATGCCGAAGGTGCTTCCGCACTTGTTCGTCCCCAGCGCCATGGGCCCGGGCAATCCCGCGATCAAATAGGCCGACAGGGAAATAATGCCGCCTCCGCCCGCCACAGAATCTACCAGTGCCCCCAAGAAAGCCAAAGGGCACACAATGATCAATAGGGGCAACAACTCCTCTAAAACCATAACTCTCCCTCTCTCCCTTCAAAAGTAAAGCCACCTTTTCCGGAACAGCAAAATCATTATGCCATATTTCGACATTGAAGTCAATTCGTCGTTGACATCTTACACCCCGGGCCGTAAAATAGAGCAATGATGTAAAAGACATGAAAAAGGAGGGGACATCGTGTCCCAAGAGGGGTTTGACAATCAACAATATCTGCTCCTGCAGTCCCAGCATATTCAAGAACGCATTGCCCAGTTCAGCGGCAAGCTCTATCTGGAGTTCGGCGGCAAGCTTTTTGACGATTATCACGCTGCCCGGACCCTGCCCGGCTTTGCTCCCGACAGCAAGATCAAAATGCTCACTCAACTCAAAGATCAGGCGGAGATCATCATCGCCATCAACGCCGCCGATATTGAAAAGAATAAAGTTCGGGGAGACCTGGGCATCACCTACGATGTGGATGTGCTGCGGCTCATCGACGCCTTCCGGGGCATGGGACTTCTGGTAGGCAGCGTGGTCATCACCCGTTATGCCGGCCAATCGGCCGCCGGCGCTTTTCAGCGCCGGCTGGAGGAGCTGGGGATCAAAGTCTACCTCCACTATCCCATCGAGGGGTATCCCCATAACATCCCGCTTATCGTCAGCGATGACGGCTATGGGAAAAATCAGTTCATTGAGACACAACGCCCTCTGGTGGTAGTCACCGCTCCCGGCCCAGGCAGCGGCAAAATGGCGGTGTGTCTCAGCCAGCTCTATCATGAGTACCGCCGGGGCATCCGGGCCGGCTATGCCAAATTTGAGACCTTCCCCATCTGGAACCTGCCCTTGAATCATCCGGTGAATCTGGCCTATGAGGCGGCCACCGCCGACCTCAACGACGTCAACATGATCGACCCCTTCCATCTCAATGCTTACGGTGAGACCACAGTGAACTATAACCGGGATGTGGAGATTTTTCCCGTTTTGTCTAATATCTTTGAGACCATCACCGGCGAGTGTCCTTACAAATCCCCCACCGACATGGGGGTAAACATGGCCGGTTACTGCATCGTGGATGACGAAGCCGTCCGGGCTGCCGCCCTGCAGGAGATCGTCCGGCGGTATTATAACGCCCTGTGTGAGCGTCGCCAAGGCCGGGGCTCCGATGAGATGGTATATAAGCTGGAGCTGTTGATGAAGCAGGCCAAGATCGACTCCTCTATCCGTCCCGTAGTGGCCGCCGCTTTGGACACGGCGGAAAAAACCAGCTTGCCTGCCGCCGCCATTGAGCTTGCCGACGGCCAGATCGTCATGGGAAAAACCTCTGAGCTGATGGGGCCCTCCGCCGGCGCCCTTCTGAACGCACTCAAGGTTTTGGCCGGGATCGACCGGGAGGTGGATCTCATCTCTCCCGAGGCCATCCTGCCCATTCAGCGGCTCAAGGTGGAGTATCTGGGCAGTGTAAATCCCAGACTCCACAGCGATGAGGCCCTCATCGCCCTGGCCTCCAGCGCAAAATCCAATCCCCTGGCCGCCCGGGCTCTGGATCAGCTGGCCCGTCTCCGGGACTGCCAGGCTCACGCCACCGTCATCCTCTCCTCGCCCGATATGGGGATCTACAAAAAGCTGGGCCTGCAGACCACCTGTGAGGCCCAGTATGAAACCAAAAAGCTCTACCACCGCTGAAAGCCTCTCTCCACCTGGCTCCATTCATAAAATGGCGCCAGGTGGGATTTTTTGTTGTTTTCCCGTTGACATGAGAAACTTCCACGAGTAAAATTCATTTGGTCTATTTTTTATCATTTATGAAAGCACCGGCAAAGGGGTCGGGCGGGAGGGAGAAAAGCATGGCAGTCAAGTACATTTTTGTCACCGGCGGCGTGGTCTCCGGCCTGGGTAAAGGCATCACCGCGGCCTCTCTGGGCCGTCTGTTAAAGGACAGAGGCTACAAAGTCACCATCCAAAAATTCGATCCCTATCTCAATGTGGACCCCGGCACCATGAGTCCATATCAGCACGGGGAGGTCTTTGTCACCGAGGACGGTGCCGAGACCGACCTGGATCTGGGGCACTACGAGCGCTTTATCGACGAGAATCTTACCGTCAACTCTTCGGTCACCTCAGGTAAGGTCTATTGGACCGTCCTTAACCGGGAGCGCAGCGGCGACTATCTGGGCGGCACCGTCCAAGTCATCCCCCACATCACCGATGAGATCAAAAACCGGATCTACCGGGTGGGCAAGGGCGGCTCTACCGACGTGGTCATCACCGAAGTGGGCGGCACTGTGGGCGACATTGAATCCCAGCCCTTCTTGGAGGCTATCCGTCAAGCTGCCGTGGAGATGGGCCGGGAGAACTGTATGTTTATCCACGTCTCTCTCATCGTCTCCATCCCGGGCTCGGGAGAGCTCAAGAGCAAGCCCACTCAGCATTCGGCCAAGGAGCTTTTGTCTCTGGGCATCCAGCCCGACGTCATCATCTGCCGCTCCGACGAGGAGATCCCCCTGGATATCCGGAATAAGATTTCCCTGTTCTGCAACATTCCCGCAGAAAATGTCATCCCCAACCTGACCGTCCCCATTCTCTACGAGGTCCCCCTCATGCTGGAGGAAGAGGGGCTGGCCCGTGCGGTGTGCAAACGGCTCGGCCTAACGGATACCGCCCCCGATCTGGAACACTGGAGGGCCATGGTGGAGCGGGCCAAAGGCACCACCCGGCATGTAAAGATCGCCATGGTGGGCAAATACACGGCCCTCCACGACGCCTACCTGTCTGTGGCTGAGGCCCTGCACCACGGCGGCATTGAAAACGATGTGATGGTGGATATCGACTGGGTGGACTCCCAGCATGTGGATGACTCCAACGTGACCCGTCGGCTGGAGGGGTGCGACGGTGTGCTGGTCCCCGGCGGCTTTGGAGAGCGGGGCATCGAGGGGATGATCTCTGCCATCCAATACGCCCGGGAAAACAACATCCCCTATTTCGGCATCTGCCTGGGGATGCAGATGGCGGTAGTGGAGTTCGCCCGCCACGTGGCGGGCATGGCTGACGCCCACTCCAGCGAGCTGTCTGAGACCACCACCCACCCGGTCATCGACCTGATGCCCGAGCAGCAGGACATCACCGACAAGGGAGGCACCATGCGGCTGGGCGCCTATCCCTGCCGGATCACCAGCCGGGACTCCAAGACCTGGCAGGCCTACCAGTCGGAAGTGATCTATGAGCGCCACCGCCACCGCTATGAATTTTCCAACGAATTTAGGGAAGCGCTGACCGGCGCCGGCCTTCAGCTGGCAGGGTTGTCCCCTGATGAGCGGCTGGTGGAGATCGTGGAGTTGGCCGACCATCCTTGGTTTGTGGGCGTCCAGTTCCATCCCGAGTTCAAGAGCCGCCCCAATAAGGCCCATCCTTTGTTCCGGGACTTCATCCGTGCCGCCAAGGGATACCACGACAAAGCATGAGAAGACAGGGCGTCCCATGGGGCGCCCTGTCTTTGGGTTCTGAATTTTACATCTTGATTCTAAGGGAAAAGGAGAACAGCCACAAAAAGGGAACGCCGGCATTTCTCTCCCCGCAAAACTGCTCCGGGCACCCCGCTGCGGCTCCCGGGCTCACCCCTGCCTGCGCAAAAACGGCCGTACGCCAGTCTTGGCGTGCGGCCGTTTCATTTTCTGCCAGGGCAGCTGCTTCAAGCCGCCTTCGTCATTGCGCGCTGTCTTTCGGTTCCTCCGCCCTTCGCTCCTGAAACCTTCTCCCCGTCGGGGTGGCGGCCAAGCCGCCCTGCCCAGTCTCTCGGAGCGCAGCGGGCAGCGCCGCCCCCACCTCCCTCATGGCGTCGATCACCTCATCACAGGGAATCCGGCTTTGAACTCCCGAAAGGGCCATCTCTGCGCAGGACAGGGCATTTACCGCCCCCATTACATTCCGGCTCACACAGGGGACCTCCACCAGCCCTCCCACCGGATCGCACACCAGCCCCAGCGTGTTGGCCAGCGCCAGCGCACAGGCGTGGGCCATCTGCTCCGGCGTGCCCGCCTTGGTATGGACCAGTGCGGCGGCGGCCATGGCGGAGGCCGAGCCCACCTCCGCCTGACAGCCTCCCTCCGCCCCGGAAATGGAAGACCGGGCGGCGATGACCTGCCCAAAGCCGGCGGCCACATAGAGGGCCTGCACCATCATCTCCGCCGACAGCCTGTCCCGTCTTTGCAGGGGCAGCAGCACCGCAGGGAGGACTCCGGAGGAGCCGGCGGTGGGAGCAGCCACCACTCGCCGCATACAGGCGTTACACTCCCCCGCTTTCAGCGCCGTGGCAATGACCTGTCGCATAAAGGGGGGACACAGTCCCGGCCCCTCCCCCTCCAGCAGTGCCCCATCACCACCCACCAGTCCGCTCTGGGAGCGCCGGCCGGGGTCGTAATCATCCTGGGTATCTCCCATGGCCTTCCACAGCGCGGACATCCTGCTCCAGGAGTTCTCTTTCGTCTCCCCGCTGTCCTTACAATCGTCGGCCTGGACCGCCTGCCACAGGGGAACAGCCTGGGCCGCCTCCAAAAGTCCCTTCACTGAATGGAACGCCATGTCTCATTCCTCCATCATATTGAGATAGGTCACCTGAACGATGCCGTCCTGGGCCCGAAGCTCCTGGACTGCGGCCTTCCAAATAGGCTGGTCGCTCTCAATGACCATCACCGCCAAACCGCCCCGCATATCCCGGTAGAGCTGCATAGTGGCAATGTTCACCTCCCGACGGGACAGAACACCCGCCACCTCCGCCACCTGCCCGGGCCTGTCCTCATTGCGGATGATGAGGGTGGGGAGATCTCCGGAGAAGGCGGCGGCCAGGCCGTCAATGGCGTCGATCCGGACCCTTCCGCCCCCTAAGGAAGCCCCCTGCACCTCCAGCTTCCGCCCGTCCGGGGCGGTGAGCTTCAATAGGACTGTGTTGGGGTGCGCCCCTTGAAGGTTGATCTTGCCCACGCTGACACCCATCCCTTCCTCCTCTGCCAGCGCAAAGGCCAAGGGCAGCCTGGGATCATCGGGCGCCATGTCCAAAAGCCCCGCCGCCAAAGCCTTGTCCGTCCCATGGCCCGATCCGGTGGCCGCAAAGGAGCCGTGGAGCAGCAGCTCCGCCCTGGCCGGACAGCAGCCCAGAAGCCGCCGGGCGATCCGTCCGATCCGGGCAGCTCCCGCCGTGTGGGACGAAGATGGGCCAATCATAATTGGCCCCATGATATCGAAAATCGTCATGAGACAACCCTCTCTCTCCTGGGATGGGCCTTCGGTCAATCCCCCTGGTATTTTTCCGGTTTTCTCTTGGAATACACGATCTTTTGTGTACGGTACAATCCGCCGTAATCTGACGTCAGGTAGGCCACCGCACAGGCAATGGCATACAGCGCCAGCCCCTCTCCCCCAAAGAGCTCATAGGAGAGCAGGATGGAGGTGATGGGGCAGTTGGTGGCCCCGCAGAACACCGCGGTCATGCCGGCGGCAGCGGAGAACGAGGCGGGCAGCCCCAACAGGGGCCCCGCCACACACCCAAAGGTGGCCCCGGTAAAGAAAACCGGAACGATCTCTCCTCCTTTGAAGCCCGCTCCCAACGTGAGAGCAGTGAACAAAATCTTGAGCAGAAACGCCCACGGAACCGCCTCTCCCGCCACAGCGGCGGCAATGACCTCACCGCCCGCACCGTTATAGTCCCGGGTACCTGTCAGCAGGGTCAGCGCAATGATGATCACACCGCCCGCCGCAGCGATGATATAGGCATTGCGGAAACATTTTTGATAAAACTGACGGGCGGCGTGCATCCCCTTGCAAAACAGGATGGACACCAGAGCACACAGCACACCCAGCACCACCACTTGAAACAGCCGGAGCCCGGTCAGCTCAGGGACTTGGGCCACGGTGAAGGCGGTGGGCTCCAGCCCCAGTCCCCCGGCCAGCAGGGCGGCCACCAAGGCAGAGAGAAAGGCGGGGACCATGGCCGCGTAGTGCATCACCCCCACATGGACCACCTCCATGGCAAATATGGCGGCGGTGAGAGGGGTGCCAAAGAGGGCGGAGAAGGCGGAGGCCATGCCGCACACCACCAGCACCCGCCGGTCTGGTTCAGAGAAACCTAAATGCCTTCCAAAGCTGGACGCGATAGAGCCTCCCAGCTGGAGCGCAGCTCCCTCCCGCCCAGAGGAGCCCCCGCACAGGTGGGTCAGGGCAGAGGCCATAAAAATGAGCGGGGCGGTCCGGAAGGCCATCACCGTCTCCCCGCGGACCGCGTCCAGCACCAGGTCTGTCCCTTTGTCCTCATAGACACCCCCCAAATGGTACATCAGAACAATGATAAGGCCTGCAAAGGGAAGGAGGTAGAGAAGCCAAGGGTGCATCATCCGAACCTCTGTGGCCCAAACGACAGCCACATGGAATGCCGCTCCCACCAAGCCGATCCCCAGCCCTACGATCACAGCCAAAAGACCCCATTTCACCAGGGCCAGCAGATCTTTTCCCAGGCTTTTTCCCTCTGTCAAAAGCTCCCTTTTCCACGCATCCATCCCCAACACCAGCCGTTCCCTCACAAATCACCGGGGTGCAACATGCGCACCCCATCCTTTATCAGGCATTATACCATAAAAGGGAGGGCGTGGGGAGCAAATCTCTTCTCTTCGATTCTTTTTCGTGCATTTCTCTGTATCGTGTGTTATACTAAATATGAACTCATCCGTATAGGATAAAACACAACACCATATGAGGAGGTCCGCACATGAAGCTCACCTTTTTTGGCGCCGCCCGTGCGGTGACGGGAAGCTGTCACTGTGTCGAGTGCGGCGGACACAAGTATCTGATTGACTGCGGCCTGCAGCAGGGCCGGGATGAGATAGACAACGACATCCTGGATTTTCGTCCCGCCATGGTAGACGCCGTTATTGTCACCCACGCCCACATCGATCACTCCGGCCGTCTGCCCCTGCTGGTCAAGCGAGGCTTTTCCGGCCCCATTTACTGCACTCGGCTCACCGCCAAGCTCCTGTCCATCATGCTCCTGGACTCCGCCCATATTCAGGAGAGCGACGCGCAGTGGCAGAACCAGAAGGGCAAGCGGGCGGGAAAAGAGCCTGTCGAGCCCCTCTACACCATCCAGGACGCCCAGGAAGTGCTGAAGCTTTTGGTTACCGCCGAGTACGGAGAGCGGGTCCGGGTAGCGGACGATGTAGAGCTGGAGTTTGTAGACGCCGGCCACTTGCTTGGCTCAGCCGAGGTCCAGCTCTGGCTTACCGAGGCCGGCATCACCAAAAAGGTCGTCTTCTCCGGCGATTTAGGCAACCTGCAGCAGCCCATTATCCGGGATCCCCAGCCCATCCAGGGATCGGCAGATTATGTGATCACCGAAAGCACGTACGGCGACCGGCTCCACGAAAAAGCGGGCTCCTACAAAGATGAGCTGGCCGCCATCATTGACGAAACCATGGCCAAGGGGGGCAATGTGGTCATCCCCGCCTTCGCAGTAGGCCGCACCCAGGAACTTTTGTACTTCATCCGGGAGATCAAGGAAGAGGGCCTTGTGAAGAGCGTCCCCGACTTTGAAGTGGTGGTCGACTCCCCTCTGGCCCGGGAGGCCACTGAGATCTTCTCCGGGGATCTGACGGGCTACTTGGACGAGGATGCCATTGAGGCCATCCACCGGGGCAATCTATTTCGCTTCCCCAACCTGACCCTTACCGAAACGGTGGAGGAATCCAAGGCCCTCAACACCGACGGCAAGAGCCGGGTCATCCTGTCCGCCTCCGGCATGTGTGACGCCGGCCGGATCCGGCACCACCTCAAGCACAACCTCTGGCGGCCCGAGTGCACAGTGGTTTTTGTGGGCTATCAATCCGAGGGCAGCCTGGGCCGCCGCCTGCTGGAGGGTGCCCAGTCGGTGAAGCTCTTCGGGGAAGAGATTTCCGTCCAGGCCAGGATCACCCGGGTGGAGGGGCTCTCCTCCCACGCCGACCAGAACGGCCTTCTGGAGTGGATGAGCTGTTTTGATCCCAAGCCCCAGCAGGTCTTTGTGGTCCACGGGGATAAGGACGTGACCACAACCTACGCCCAGCTTTTGCAGGAGCGGGGGTTTGACGCCCACGCCCCCAACTACGAAGAGGTCTATGACCTGCTCTCCAACCGTATGCTGGCTCCCGGCATCCCGCCCGCTGTCAAAGACAGCCAGCCCTCTTCCCCTGCCAGCTCTCCCGCCTATCGCCGTCTGGAGGAGGCAGGGCAGCAGCTCCTCACTGTCATCCGCCGCAACAAAGGCGGCGCCAACAAAGACCTGGGCAAGTTTGCCGACCAGATCCGTGCGCTCATCCAAAAATGGGACCGGTAAACCCGGTAAAAAGTGTGAAAACGGCTTCTCCGGAAAAGGAGAAGCCGTTTTTCTATCTGTCATACCGGAAGGGCTCGTTTCATATAGTATCCTGAACAATACGAACAGGAGCGTGAAAGCCCATGGACTTGAGCTGCAAAAACCAGGCCTCCCTGCGGGGCAGAGCAGGTGGGACGGCCTCCCCCTCCCACACCAATCACGGTGTGACCTACTATCTCTTTCCCCTGGAAGTGGATCGCCTGAGCGGGACACTGGACACTTTGAACGTGGTAGTGTCCGAAGATCTGCTCGCCGCCTGTCCCGTGATCCCCGGGGAGGAATACCAGGTAACAGGAGAAGTCCGCTCCTTCAACAACCGAAGCGGTGTGGGCAGCCGCCTGGTCATCACCTTCTTTGCCCGCACCCTCCTCCCTGCCCAGGGGGAGCACGCCAACGAGCTGGAGCTGGTGGGCGTCCTCTGCAAACTGCCGGTGGTCCGCCGGACCCCTCTGGGCCGGGAGATCTGCGACCTTCTCCTGGCTGTCAACCGCCGTTATGGCCGGGCCGACTACTTACCCTGCATCGCCTGGGGCTCCCTTGCCCGCTCCTGCGGCGAGTTGGAGGTGGGCGACACCGTCCACATGACAGGCCGGCTCCAAAGCCGGAAGTACCGCAAATTAGAGGCTGGGCGGGAGGAGGAACGCACCGCCTACGAGGTCTCTGTGGTCACCTTAGAAATGGCGGAGGAGCCGATCTGAGCAAGTCGAAGAGCACCGTGGAAAACTCCACGGTGCTCTCTTTTCCCAGGAGAAATAGGCAATGATGAGTTCGTTCAGGCTCATCCAACCAGCATCAGGCATGCTGTAATATCCGTTGTCATCCTTTGATTTCCTTTCTCAGCCCTATTCTCCTCATATCACAGTGATTTTATTTGCACAGCTCCGCAATGGCCAGGGTAAATATCTTGGCCGATAACAACAGATTATCCACACTGGCCTGCTCATTGGCCGAGTGCATCTTGGGATCAAAGCCGGGAAAATCACATCCAAAAGCCACTCCGCCGGGAATATCATGGACATAGGTCCCTCCTCCGATGGCAATGGGCTTGGCATCCGTTTCCCCCGTATAGGCCTCATAACAGCGCAGAAGGGTCTTGACCAAGGGCGAGTCGGCCTCCACCACATGGACGTGGGTCATTTCCCCGTCGCCAGTGACAGAGATGCCACACTGTGCCAGAGCTTTTTCACAGACCTGGGCACAATTTTCCCTGGTAGCACACAGAGGGACCCGGGCGTCAAACTTGGCGGAAAACCCTGTCTCTGTCAGATTCATGATGGCCAGGTTCAAGGTCAGCTCTCCGGACTCCCCGTCACCCTGAGCAATCCCCAGGGCCTTTCCCCGGGTATCTCCATAGGGAAACAGCCGACTCATCCCCCTGACGATCCTTGTGGAGCCGCACTCCGCCAAGGGAAGCTGGGCCAGGACCTCCAACACCGCAGAGATGGCGTTGATCCCATCGTCGGGACTGGCGGCGTGGGCATTTCGCCCGGCACAGTGGATCCGCACCCCTGCCACCGTGTCGGTGACTGTAAAAACGGCCCCCGACCTGCTCTCTACCGAGGAACACAGGGGCACCACATCGGCGGCACACAGCCCCAGCACCTCAGCCTGGGCCTCCGGCGGCACTACGTTCGTCCGGAACCCGCCTGACAGGGCGGATACCCTGGGCAGCACAGCGGCGGCAGGCCAGGAGGCCCCAAAGTCCGGGTGGTAGTGTCCCTTTTCAATGTTGATGAGGGGAAAGTCGGCGTCAGGCGTGAAAGACTGAGGCGCGTACGGCTCCCGAGCATAGTAATAGGCGATGTCCGCTGATCCCGACTCCTCATCGGTCCCCAAAATAAAACGGACATTTTTGCTCACCGGCAGCCCCAGTTCCCGCACCGCCTTCATCGCCAGCAGTGCGGCACAGACAGGCCCCTTGTCATCGCTGACTCCCCGGCCATAGAGCATCCCGTCCCGCTCCACACAGGTATAGGGATCGGTGCTCCAGCCCGTTCCCTCCCCCACCACGTCCAAGTGCCCCAAGATATGGAGCTGGGTGGGTTTTTCATTGAGATCGGCCAGGCCCACATAGTGGTCATAGTCTTGGACGGTAAAGCCCATTTCAGCACACATCCTGAGCGCCTCATCCAGGGCTGCCCGGGGGCCGGGTCCAAAAGGTGCCTCCGGGGCAGGCTCCCCCTTGACGCTCTTGATGCGCACCAGCCGGGAAATGGCGTTTACCAATTCCGTCCGGCGAGCAGGGTCATCAAAATAGGCGCTGATCTGCGATTCGTACACAGCATTCCCCTCCTTTTCACTCTTGGGAGGCCTCTTTGCTCTCAGCCAGCTCTCCCAAATATTTATACACAGTGTACCGGGAGACCTTGAGCCGTGAGGCCACAAAGGGTACGGATTTGCGGAAAGAAAATATGTTTTTCTGGTCCAGCAAGGCTACCAGGCGCATCCGGTCTTTCTTATTCAGCTCTTCCACCGGCTTGCCCAGTGCCTCCAGGCACTCCTCAAAGATCTGATGAAGCTGACCTGACCCACCGGTCCACATGGCGCTTTGCAGGTCGGCGTCCGCACTCACAAGGCCTGCCAGCGTCCGGTTTACATAGGCCAGAGAAGTAAAATCAAAATTGATGCCCAAGGCCAGGTTAAACCCCTCTCCCATCAGATGGAAGGTGGAGGACTTGATCTGCCGGCCAGAGGGCGTAGCCGCATAGAGGTTTACAAAGTCGGTGACCAGGCCGGTGGCATCCAGCTCCTTATCAGAGCCCAAAATATCCAAGGTCGAGCCCACCTCCCGACCTGAGACCTGTCCGTTATAAATGGACAAAATCGGATGACCCGGATCCCCCATGTCATGGACCAATGTCTCGCAGGACGGGCCGAACATCTCCGCAATTCCCTTCGCCGTACGATCCAGGAACTCAAACGCCTCCTCCTTTGTCACGGCCCTACACCTTCCTTCTCCGCGCTCAAAAATATGAACTCATTCTATCATCCGCCCAGGGGAAAATCAAGCCATTTTCCGCCTTTGCATCCGCGGGAAAAGCATGCTATACTAAAGGGCAGCAAGGAGGTGCTGTTATGGACGCCATGGACGGACAGGCCCGGAGGGAGGCGATCCTTCACCGGCTGACACAGTCACCGGGACCAGTGAGCGCCACCGCTTTGGCCAAGGAGCTCGGGGTGAGCCGGCAGATCATCGTGGGAGATGTGGCCCTGCTGCGGGCCGGCGGAAAGCCCATCTCTGCCACACCGAGGGGATATGTGATCGGCAAGACGCCGGGCATCACCCGCACCCTGGCCTGCATTCACACCGCCCAGGGGATGGAAGACGAGCTCAACGCCGTAGTGGACACCGGCTGCGAAGTGGTGGATGTCATCGTGGAGCACCCCATCTACGGCCAGCTCACCGGGGCCCTTCGGCTGCGTTCCCGATACGATGTCAGCCAATTTATGGCCCGGGTGACCCAGAGCGACGCCAAGCCCCTTTCCGACCTGACAGGGGGCTTACACCTCCACACCATCCGGGGAGAGGACACCGCCGCCTTAGATCGGGCGGAAAACGCACTGCGGGCCTTGGGCTGCCTCTGGGAGCCATCGTAGTTCCTTATTTCCTGCACGCCTTTCCCGTCACCTCTTCCACCTGGAGCCGGAGGACTGCCGTATGAGGGATCGATGCCTTGGAAAAGGGGAAATCCTCCTGATGATAGTGCTTCATCAGCAGACACAGCGCCTCGTACTTCTCCTCCTCTGGGACCAGTTCTACTCTTCCTCTGCCCATGACGCACTCATATGCCATAGTACAAGCCATTTTTTCATCGTCCAGCACCAGCCGATGGCCCCGATCCATCTCAAAGGCCACCCGCGGATCCCGAGCCAGCAGTTCCAGCTTTTTCCCCTTTTGCGCACTGTGGAAATACAAAGTGATCTTCTTCCCTTCCACTTTCATTCCAAAGTTCATGGGAACCATATAGGGATAGTCCTGGTCATGAAAGGCCAGCCGGCACACGTCGCATTGTTCCATGATTTGGATGATCTCCTGCATATCTGCAATTTCCCTATCTTTTCTTCTCATCCCCGCTTCTCCCTTTCATTATGTTTATCATACTGCCAGTTTCAATATATCACACCCTTTCCTCCCCTTCAAGACGGCAGGGCGCTAAAATCTTTTTCCCAAAAGCCGGAGATTTACAGTTTATTCATATTTCGGTCAAAGTTTTGCCTTAATTATCTGGTATCTTAATCATGGACACAGGAAGAGCAAACAAAACACCAACATTCTCCTAAAACCATCTCTCTTCAACTCTCTCTACAACAACACACACCTCAAAAGCCCCTGGCCTTTCGGTCAGGGGCTTTTGAGGTTCTCTTGCCTTTTCCTGCAAATCGGGGTACAATAATGGCACCAAAAGGAGGTCCTTTTCATGCGGGATGGATTTATTAAGGTGGCCGCCGGCACACCGAAGATCAGGGTTGCCGACTGCCGGTATAACGCCGAGCAGACCTTTACTCTCATGCGGCAGGCTTATCAGCAGGGGGTGCGGGTGCTCTGCCTGCCTGAGCTGTGCCTGACAGGCTACACCTGTGCTGATCTGTTCCTTCAGGACACTCTGCTCCGGGGGGCGGAGGAGGGGCTGGCCACCATCCTGGAGGCCACCAAAAACCTGGATATGCTCACCGCCCTCGGCCTGCCCATCCGCCACGGCGGAAAGCTCTACAACTGCGCCGCCGTCATCTCCAAGGGGGAGATCCTGGCAGTGGTGCCCAAGACCCATCTGCCCAACTACAGCGAGTTCTACGAAAGGCGCTGGTTTGAACCTGGCCGATGCGTTGACCGGCTCTTTACCCTCTGCTCTCAAGAGACCTTCTTCGGCCCTGATGTTCTCTTCCCCTGCGAGACTATGCCCAACCTTACGGTGGGTGTGGAGATCTGCGAGGATCTGTGGTCTGCCGATCCCCCGTCCGCCAGGCTGGCCCAATCCGGGGCCACCCTCATCCTGAACCTGTCTGCCTCTGACGAGGTGGTGGGCAAAGCGGACTACCGCCGCCAGCTGGTGACGAGCCAGTCCGCCCGGTTGGTCTGCGGCTATATCTACGCCGACGCGGGAGAGGGGGAATCCTCCACCGACATGGTCTTCGCCGGCCACAACATCATCGCCGAAAACGGTGTCCTGCTGGCCCAGCGGCGGTTTTCCGCCGGGCTTACGATCTCTGAGATCGACGTGGAAAAGCTGGCCTTTGAGCGTCGGCGGCTGACCACCTTCTCCCCGCCGGAGCGCGATCCCTTTCTCTCCATCTCCTTTGACCTTTCTCCCACCACTACAGCCCTGACCCGGCCAGTCTCCCCCACCCCCTTCGTCCCCATTCATGCCCAGGACCGGAAGGAGCGGTGCGAGGAGATCTTGAAGATCGCTGCCTTGGGGCTGAAAAAGCGGCTGGAGCACACCGGGGCCAAAACCGCCGTGGTGGGGCTCTCCGGCGGTCTGGACTCCACCCTGGCCATCCTCATCACCGGCATCGCCATGAAGCTGCTGGACCGGCCGGAGAGCGACATCATCGCCGTCACCATGCCTTGCTTCGGCACCACCGACCGCACCCGGGACAACGCCATCGAGCTGGCCTCCCGCCTGGGAGCCACCCTGAAGAAAGTGGACATCGGTGAGGCGGTAAAGCAGCACTTTAAGGACATCGGCCAGTCCATGGACGATCACAGCGTCACCTTTGAAAACGGCCAGGCCCGGGAGCGGACCCAGGTCCTCATGGACATCGCCAACCAGACCGGCGGCCTGGTCATCGGCACCGGGGACCTCAGCGAGCTGGCTCTGGGCTGGGCCACATACAACGGCGACCATATGAGCATGTACGGCGTCAACGCCTCCATCCCCAAGACTCTGGTCCGCCACCTGGTCAGCTATGTGGCCGGGGACAAGGCCCAGGAGGACCAGGCCTTGTCCGATGTCCTGACGGATATTTTAGATACCCCCGTCTCCCCTGAGCTGCTTCCCGCCATCGAGGGGAAGATTTCCCAAAAAACAGAGGATATTGTGGGGCCCTATGAGCTCCACGATTTCTACCTCTACTATGCCGTACGCTGGGGCTTCCCGCCCCGGAAAATACTGCGTTTGGCGGAGTACGCCTTCGGGCGGAGCTATGAACGCGCCACCCTTTTAAAATGGCTGAAGAACTTCTACCGCCGCTTCTTTTCCCAACAGTTCAAGCGCTCCTGCCTCCCCGACGGCCCCAAAGTTGGCTCTGTGACCCTCTCTCCCCGGGGCGACTGGCGTATGCCCAGTGATGCCGTGGCCGCCCTGTGGCTGGAGGAGCTGGAAGGGCTGGAAAATTAAAAACAAGGAGGGGCTGGAAACGGATACCGCTTCCAGCCCCTCCTTGTTTCTATAGATATTTGATGATACCCTCTAATCGGCAGTAGAGAATACGGCAGAAATCATCAATTTTTGTTGTGCTGATCCCCTTTTCATCCCGTAGGCTCTGAATCACGGTTTCACTAATCCCATAATCATGAATCAGAATACATGTAGAAACTTCTTTTTCTTTCAATGCCCTCCAAAATGGAGTGCATCGGGCCATAATCTCACCCACTCTTTTTCTTATCACAATCTATAAGCTTTATACTTGGCTATAATTGAAGTGAGGTGATTTCTATGGAAAGGCCCAAAAAGTGTACGGGACTTAACATTCAGCATTGCCGGGAGGCCATGGGGCCTACCCGAACTGCTCTCGCCCGAAAATTGAGAGAGCAGGGGTTTCTGATCACGCCCCGCCGAATCAAGAACATAGAGGAACAGACTGCCCGTGTCTATGTCCATGACCTTGTGGTCTTTACCCGTTTTTTCAAAATCGAAATAGCCGACCTCTTTGACAAGTGAAAAACAGGCCCGGAGCCTGTCGGTTCCGGGCCTGTTTTACTTGAAGAGAATTCTTACTTCAGGTTAAAAAAGGCATCCATTCCAAGATACTCTGCCACATCATCCAGCTCTTCCTCAATGCGGAGGAGCTGGTTATACTTCGCCACCCGGTCGGTACGGCTGGGCGCGCCCGTCTTGATCTGGGCCGCGTTCATCCCCACCACCAGGTCGGCGATAGTGGCATCCTCCGTCTCTCCGGAGCGGTGAGACACAATGGCGGTATATCCCGCCCGGTTGGCCTTCTGGATGGTATCCAGGGTCTCGGTCAGCGTGCCGATCTGGTTGACCTTGATGAGCACAGAGTTGGCCACATGGAGATCCAGTCCCTTCTGCAACCGCTCGGCATTGGTGACAAACAGATCGTCACCCACCAGCTGTACCCGGTCGCCCAGCGCCTTGGTGAGCATGGCCCAGCCTTCCCAGTCGTCCTCACCCATGCCATCTTCCAGAGAGATGATGGGATAGGTGTCGGCAAACTTCTTCCACATGTTGACCAACTGCTGACGAGTCAGCTTGCGGCCAGACTTGGGCTGGATATAGCACTGCTCCTCCCCATTCCACCACTCAGAGGAGGCGGCGTCGATGGCGATCTTGAAATCCTCGCCGGGCTTGAAGCCCGCCTCCTCAATGGCCTGGACGATAACCTTCAGGGCATCCTCATCCTTCTTCAGGTTGGGGGCATAGCCGCCCTCATCGCCCACGCCGGCAGCGGGAGTCCCATTCTCCTTCAGGGTGTTCTTCAGAGTGTGGAACACCTCAGCACACATACGCAGAGCCTCATGCCAGCTCTTGGCGCCCACAGGCATGATCATAAACTCCTGGATCTCCACGTTGTTGGTGGCGTGGGCACCGCCGTTGAGAATATTCATCATGGGTACCGGCAGCACCTTGGCGTTGGCGCCGCCGATATAATTGTAAAGGGACACGCCCAAGCTCTCCGCAGCAGCCTTGGCACAGGCCAGGGAGGCACCCAGGATAGCATTGGCACCCAGTCGGGACTTGTTGGGGGTGCCGTCCAGCTCGATCATGGCCTTATCAATGGACACTTGATCCAGAACGTTCATGCCCACCAAGCACTCAGCGATCTCGGAATTGACATTGTTGACCGCCTTCAGTACGCCCTTGCCCAAGTAGCGGCCCTTGTCGCCGTCCCGGAGTTCACAGGCCTCATAGATGCCGGTGGACGCGCCGGAGGGAACGGATGCCCGGCCCACAGTGCCGTCTTCCAGATAAACCTCTACCTCTACGGTGGGGTTGCCCCGGGAATCCAAGATCTCACGGCCCAGAACGTCGACGATTTCAATGATCTGCTTCATTGCTCATTACTCCTCTCTATCGTATCGGCAGGCATAGAGCATCTGCCATTCTTTCGTAAGGCCGGCCTTTGGTCCGGCCAAACTTACTTTTTACGAGACGATCAGCGTCTCTCCGTCCATCTCTGCAGGCTTTTCAAAGCCCATCAGATCCAACATGGTGGGGGCAATGTCGCTCAGCCTGCCATCCCGCAGCTTCACGTTGGCGCCCACGATGCAGAGGGGGACCAGATTGGTGGTGTGGGCAGTATGGGGGGTGACCCCATCCGCCTCCAACATTTGGTCGGCATTGCCGTGGTCGGCGGTGATGAGGGAAATACCTCCCATCCTGCTGGTAGCGTCCACCACCTGGCCCACGCACTCATCCACTGCCTCCACCGCCAGACGGGCGGCTTCATAAATGCCGGTGTGGCCCACCATATCGCAGCTGGCAAAGTTGAGAATAATGACATCATATTCCCCACTCTCGATGCGTTTGACAGCCTCGGCAGCCACTTCATGGGCGGACATATCCGGCTTCAGGTCATAGGTGGGCACCTTGGGCGAGGGGATAAGGACCCGGTCCTCTCCAGGAAAGATTGCTTCCTGCCCGCCGTCGAAAAAGAAGGTGACATGGGCATATTTTTCCGTTTCCGCAATACGCAGCTGGGTAAGGCCCAAATCACTGATATACTGGCCGAAAATGTTGTTCAGCTTTTGACGGGGATAGGCCACCGATACATTGGGCATGGTGGTGTCATACTCTGTGGTACACACGAACTGAACGGGAATATAACTTCTTTCCACATCGGTAAAGTTAGGATCAGCAAAACAGCGGGTGATCTCCCGGGCCCGGTCAGAGCGGAAGTTCATAAAGATAATACTGTCTCCCTCCTGCACACCGGGGTAGTCTCCTACCACCACAGGCACCACAAATTCGTCAGTAACCTTCTGGTCGTAAGATGCCTGGACCGCCTGCACCGCGTCATCCACATGGATCCCCTGCGCCTTGGCGATAGCGTCATAGGCCTTCTGCACCCGATCCCAGCGCCTATCCCGATCCATGGCATAGTAGCGGCCGGCCACAGTGGCCACCTGTCCAATCCCCAACTCCTGGCACTTGCCAATCAGCTCTTGGACAAAGCCCTTGCCTGTGGTGGGCGACACATCACGGCCGTCCAGAAAAGCATGGACGTATACCCGGGAAAGTCCCTGCTCTTTGGCCATCTTCAATATCGCATAGATATGGGTATTGTGGCTGTGGACACCGCCGTTGGACAGCAGCCCAAATACATGAAGTGCGGTGTTCTTCTCTCTGCAGGCCTTCATCGCTTCCATATACGCTGGATTTTGGAAAAAGTCTCCGTCTTGGATAGACTTAGTAATGCGGGGGAGATCCTGGAAAACCACCCGCCCAGCCCCTATATTGGTGTGGCCCACTTCAGAATTGCCCATTTGCCCCTCCGGCAGGCCCACCTCCAGGCCGGATGCAGCCAGCTTACAGCAGGGGCACTCCGCAAAGAGCTTATCCAGCACCGGTTTACGGGCATTCGCAATCGCATTGTCCTCTGTTTTTTCCCGGAATCCAAAGCCATCCATAATGATGAGAGTAGTTGGTGTTTTACTCATAAAAACCTCAATTCTATAACACTCATTTTGAATTTTCTTTATTCCTGATTGGCTGCGTTGACGATCTCCACAAATTGATCTGCTTTCAGTGAGGCACCTCCGATCAGCCCCCCATCTATATCGGGCTGGGACAGCAACTCATACGCATTCTGGGCATTCATGGAACCGCCATACTGAATGGTGACCGCCCGAGCCACCTGTGCTCCATACATTTTGCGGATGAGGGTACGGATGGCCTGACAGACCTCCTGGGCCTCCGCCGCGGTGGCCGTCTTTCCGGTGCCGATGGCCCAAATGGGCTCATAGGCAAAGACCACATGGCGTATCCGCTCCGCGCTCACCCCTGCCAGAGCACATTTGACCTGGTAAGTGATGAGATCCATGGTCACCCCCAGTTCCCGCTGCTCCAGGCTCTCTCCCACACACACGATGGGCCGGAGGCCCACATCCAGTGCAGCCCGGACCTTCTTATTGACCGTAAAATCGGTCTCATTATAATACTGTCTCCGCTCAGAATGGCCAACGACCACATACTTGACGCCCAGATCCTCGAGCATCTCGGCCGATACCTCACCAGTGTATGCGCCGGAGGACTCATAGTGGCAGTTTTCCGCGCCGATGGATACCCGGCTGTCCTTAAACATCCGGATGGCAGCCTGGAGATTCACATAGGGCACACACAGCACCACCTCACACCACTTGGGTCGGCCCAGCAAAGGCTTCAGCTCATCGGCAAAGGCCTTGGTCTCTGTGAGGGTCTTGTTCATCTTCCAGTTGCCTGCAATGATCGTCTTTCGATATCTTCTATTCACAGGTAAATGGCTCCTTTTTCGTAATATGTGAACAGGGGACCTCCCCTGTATTGATTGAGCTTTCGCCGCCGACGGCGCTGCCTTTTCTCCCTTGTCCAGCAGACAGGCTGTAAAACTTTTACCGATCCTGCAGGCAGGCTACGCCAGGCAGCTCTTTGCCCTCCATGAACTCCAAACTGGCACCGCCGCCAGTGCTGATGTGGGTCATCTTGTCGGCATAGCCCAACTGCTGCACCGCGGCCGCTGAATCGCCGCCGCCGATGATCGTAACCGCCTTTGTCTCACTGAGCGCCTGGGCCACTGCCTTGGTCCCCTCCGCAAAGGCCGGGAACTCAAAGACGCCCATGGGGCCGTTCCAAATAACCGTCCCCGCGCCCTTTACCGCATCACAGTAGATCCTCACGGTCTCCGGTCCAATATCAAGGCCCCGCCAGCCGTCGGGAATCTCCCCAGCGGGGACCACCTTGGAATGGGCATCCGGGGCAAAGGCGTCAGCGATCACAGTATCCACTGGCAGCAGAAACTTGACGCCCTTCTCCGCCGCCTTCTTCACCATATCATTGGCGTAATCCTCCCAGTCTGCCTCCAGCAAACTGTCGCCCACCTTGCCGCCCTGGGCGGCAGAAAAAGTATAGGCCATGCCGCCGCCGATGATGATGGTGTCGGCAATCTCCAGCAGGTTGTTGATGACACCGATCTTAGAGGAAACCTTAGAGCCACCCAAAATGGCCACCAGAGGCCGTTTGGGATCAGCCAGAGCGCCGCCGATGATCTCCAGCTCCTTTTGGATCAGGAAGCCGGATACCGCGGGCAGATAATCGGCCACCCCCACAGTAGATGCGTGGGCCCGGTGGACCGCGCCAAAGGCGTCGGAGACGTACAAGTCCGCCATGCTGGCCATTTTTTTTGCCAACTCAGGGTCGTTCTCGGTCTCGCCCTTCTCAAAGCGGGTGTTCTCCAGCAGCATGATCTCACCCGGCTTCAGCGCGGCAGCCTTCGCAGCCGCGTCAGGCCCCACCACATCGGCGGCCATGATGACCGGCTTACCCAACAGCTGGGAAAGCCGCTCTGCCACGGGAGCCAGGCTCAGCTTAGGATCGGGGCCGTCCTTGGGCTTACCCAAGTGGGAGCACGCAATCACAGCGGCTCCTTCATCCAGCAAGTACTGAATGGTGGGCAGGGCGGCCACAATGCGCTTTTCATCGGTGATCGCACCGGTGGCCTTGTCCTGTGGAACGTTGAAATCACACCGGAGCAAAACCTTCTTGCCCCTTACGTCTACGTCCTTAACAGTTTTCTTGCGATAATTCACGCGCTTTGCCCTCCTTTTTCAAAATCCTGGATCTGCTGGGATATGCGCCATTTCTCCCGCCTGGCAAAGCCCTGGAAAACCCGTTTGACGCAAAGCTTCGTAGGCGAGGATCGCCACGGAATTGGAGAGGTTGAGGCACCTGGCCTCCGCTCGAATGGGGATACGGATACACCTTTGCGCATACGCGCGCCGGAAATCCTCCGGCAGGCCCTTGGTCTCTTTTCCAAAAAACAGCCAGCATCCATCTTCAAACTCCACGTCTGGATCTGTGTAGCTTCGCGGTGCCTTGGCCGTCGCCAGCCACAGCTCTTTCGGCTTTTGCCGGTCAAAAAGCTCCTTTAGGCTGGGATAGACATGGAGATCCACCAGGTGCCAATAGTCCAGACCCGCGCGGCGCACCGCCTTCTCGCTGATATCAAAGCCCAAGGGCTCCACCAGGTGGAGCCGGGCACCAGTGGCAGCACAGGTCCGGGCAATATTGCCTGTATTTTGTGGAATCTCCGGCTCTACCAATACGATGTTGAGCACCGGATCACCTCCAAACCGGCAAAAATGTGGCGCTTTAAATCTCCACATCTTATTATGTCCGTTTCCATTCGCAAAACAAAGTTATTGTACCCCATTCGCAGGATGATTTCAACCAAATTTGCACAGACAGGAAAAAAATTGTGCAGTTTTCTTTCCTCTTTGCAAAAATTTCGCACATTTTCCCCTTTTTTCTCACATTTTCCCTAAAAGCCGTTTCACGGCTCTAAGATTTTCTTCCTCCCTCTTTGTTTCTCTCCACAAATATGTTATGATATAAAATCATATGCGAAAATAGAAGGGAGCATAAGGTGTATGGACACACAACGGCTGGTGGTGAAGGTGGGCACCTCCACCCTCCTTCGGTCAGGGGGAGGCATCAACCTTCGCCGGATGGATGCACTGGCACGGGTACTTTCCGATTTGAAAAACATGGGGCATCAGGTGATATTGGTATCCTCCGGTGCCATCGGCGTAGGTGCCGGCAAATTGGGGATGAAAAACCGTCCCACTGAGCTGCGGCAGAAGCAGGCGGCAGCCGCAGTCGGCCAATGCGAATTGATGCACCTCTATGATAAATTCTTTGGAGAATACGGCCAGACCGTGGCTCAAATCCTGCTCACAGACGAAGATGTGGAGGATCCCATCCGCTCAGAGCATCTCTCAGGCACCTTCGCCGCGCTTTTGTCCATGGACTGTATCCCGGTGGTGAATGAAAATGACTCAGTCTCCTCCTCCGAAATCGAGACCGGACAGAAGAAGGTCCTGGGCGATAACGACACCCTCTCCGCCATTGTGGCAGGACTCTGCGGAGCCGACCTGCTGATCGTTCTCTCCGACATCGATGGGCTTTACGACGCAGATCCCCGGAAGAATCCGTCGGCCCAGCTCATCCATCGCGTGAGCGCCATCACCCCTGAGATTGAAGCCCTGGGGGGCGGAGGCGGCACCCAGTGGGGCACCGGCGGGATGTCCACCAAGCTTACCGCCGCCCGCTATACCATGGCCCGCGGCATTGATATGGTCATCGCCAATTCAGAGCGCCTGGACGCCCTTTATGACATCATTGCCGGGAAAGATATCGGCACTCGATTTACATCCATAATATAAAAACTTTTCCCTGTGGAAAAACCATTTCAGTGAAAGGCGGGATGCTTTATGACTCTTATCGAAACCCAAGCCCTTGCCACCCGTCATGCCGCCCGAAGGCTGGCCGTCTCCGGGCAGGCTGAGAAAAACTGCGCACTCAATGCCATCGCTGCCGCCCTGGTCTCCCGCCAGGAGGAGTGGCTGGCCGCCAACAGAGAGGATTTGGAAGCCGCTAAAGCCTCTGGCATGCGCCCCTCCCTTTTGGACCGGCTGGCTTTGGATGAAAACCGCATTGCCGGCATCGCCGAGGGAGTGCGCCAAGTAGCCTCTCTCCCCGATCCAGTGGGCCAGGTGGTGAATACCACCCTGCGGCCCAACGGCCTGAAGCTGGAGCGGCGCAGAGTCCCCTTGGGGGTAGTGGGCATCATCTATGAAGCCCGCCCCAACGTCACTGTAGACGCCGCTGTTCTCTGCCTCAAGTCGGGCAATGCTGTCCTTCTCCGGGGAGGCAAGGAGGCCTTCCGCTCCAACAAGGCGGTCATCTCCATCCTCCGGGATGCGCTGGAGTCTGTGGGACTTCCCCGGGACTGCGTAGCCCTGGTGGAGGATGTGAGCCGGGAAAGCGCCAACGAGATGATGAACCTGACTGGCTATCTGGATGTGCTCATCCCCCGCGGGGGAGCCGGCCTCATCCGCTCGGTGGCCGCACATGCCCGCGTCCCCGTTATCCGTACCGGCGAGGGGGTCTGTCATATCTATGTCCACCAGGATGCCGACTTAGACATGGCTGCCCGTATCCTTTATAACGCCAAATGCTCCCGCCCTTCCGTATGCAACGCCGCCGAATGTGTGCTCATCGACCGGGCGGTGGCCGAGGACTTCCTGCCCATGGCCTGGGACTATCTGAAGAAGAAAGATGTCACCCTTCACGGCGATCCGGAAGCCCGGGAGATCTTAGGGGATTTTGTCCTCCCCGCCACGGCGGAGGACTGGGACAGCGAGTACGGCGACTACCAGTTGGCGGTAAAGATCGTCTCCGGCTTTGATGAGGCCGTCGATTTCATCGCCGCCCACTCTACCGGCCATTCTGAGGCCATCATTACGGAAAACTACACCATTGCCCAGCAATTTTTGGATACAATAGACGCAGCGGCGGTATATGTCAACGCCTCCACCCGCTTCACTGACGGCTTCGAGTTTGGTCTGGGGGCGGAGATTGGTATCTCCACCCAGAAGCTCCATGCCCGGGGACCCATGGGATTGGAGGAGCTGACCTCCACCAAATATGTCATCTACGGCAGCGGGCAAGTCAGGGAATAAGTCCCTGTCCTTCGCACAAAAAAATCAGGGCCGCTTCCACTGGAAGCGGCCCCTTTTTTGCGGAAAGCTGGAAACAGTACCCGTCCCTCAGCCAGCCAGGTTGGCCTTCAGGGCGGTCAGAGACAGGGCCAGATTAGGGACCTTTTAAATTTCAAGATACATTGCAGCATTACCCGACAAATGTTTCAATTAGAATCCTTAGGATACGAAAATCAATACTTTATAACAGGGAACGATTGCAAAAAGGGCCCAGGGGCATGTACTGCCCCCGGGCCACTTTTTATCGTCTGATTCACCCTTATCAGCCTTGACTTAATCTTTCTCGATCTTGTCGGCCTTGGACAGGTTCACCAACACCTGAGCGAACTCCCCCCGGCTCAGCTCTTTGTCCAGCATCAGATCGCCATTCTCGTTGCCCACCATCAGGCTGGTGCCGTCGATGCCCTTCAGCTCACAGTAAACGTCCAGCAGCTCACGGATCTCACCGCGGCTGATGACGGCATCCTCATTGTAGCTTTCCCCTTCAAAGAGGCCATTGTTGGCGGCCCAGTTCATGGCGTCGGCATACCAAGCGCCCTCAGGCATCTCCAGGACCTTGTCGCCCTCAGCGGCGGCAGGATTGCCCTCCATGTTGTAGAAGGTCTGGTAGACAGTAGCGGCAGTGATGTTGGCATCGGCCTCAAAGCCCTTATCAGTGCCCTTCATGACCTTGGAATCCAGACAGGCCACGGCGGCCTCGTACCACCAAGCGTCCGCATCCAGATCGGCAGGACGGTTGACAATGGTGATCCGGCCGGCAGGTTTGCCATACTTCTCAGCAGAAATGACACCGCCCAGCACGTCAGTAATATACTGCATCACAGCCTCATCCAGAGGCACACCGGTATCGGTGATACGGTCAGAGACGGAGAAAGCGTAATAGGTGTCGCCTCCAGCGGCCACGAAGTCGTTGGTAACCACGGCATAAGTGGCCTCAGGATCAAATTCCTTGCCATTGATGGAGTTGATGGTCACCCGGTTGATGGAAGCAGGAGCGGCATAGGTGGTACCGGGATACAGGTCACCTGCATCATAGGCCATACCAACATTTACGGTGAAGTCAATGCCGGCTACCTGGGGGAAGCCGCCAATGGCGCTGGGAGTGCAGAAAGTAGAAGCTTCCAGAGCCTCCAACAGAACAGTGCCGGTGACATAGTCGATCGCCACGGTATTGCCGAAGGGCAAAACTGTGTTGATGTCGTTCTTGGTCACATCACCCACTTTGATCGCAGCGCGGATGCCGCCGCCGTTGGTAATGGCTACCACATTCTCAGCGGGCACGCCCAGGTCATCCTTCGTGGCCAGCCAAATCATAGCATCGGTAATTAAATCACCGTTGTTGGTCTCTTCCGTACGGTTGCCGGGCTCTTTCTTGCCATTGAGCTCCACTTCGCTTGTGGCAAAAACGGCACCGTAATCGGCTTCGATCTCAGCCTTAATCTCAGCAGCTCGGGCCAGGATAGGATCATCCTCAGCCACATCGATCAGCGCAGTATCCACGCACTCGGTGGTGATGCCGTCATCCTTGATGGTAACAACACCAATATTGGCAAACTTGGTGCCGGTAGAGGTGACCACAGTGCCACCCACCTTGCGGTCTTCGCCGATCTCCGCAGCCAACTCCTCCTCTGTGGAGTGGGAATGACCGTCGATGAACACATCAATACCGGTCACTTCAGCCAGCAGGTCGATAGAACGGTTGGCAGTGGCAGCGGTCTCCTCATCAATGCCCAGGTGACCCAAGCAGATGATGACATCGGCGCCCTCAGCCTTCAAGGCATCCACCTGCTCCTGTGCGCAGGCATACATATCCTCACCGCTCAGGAAGGTCACGCCCTGGATCTTCGCAGGGTGAGCCTTGGTAGCGGCTTCAGGAGTATCCAGGCCAAAGAAGCCGATCTTCTTACCGCCCGCCTCCACAATCGTGTGGGTACCAAAAGCAGGCTTGCCCTCGAAGAGGATATTGGCCGCCAGGATCTCGAACCGGGCCCCTTCCTCCAGAGTCTTGATGTTCGCATAGCCGTAGTCGAACTCATGGTTGCCCAGCGTCACCACACTGTAGCCCACCATGTTCATCAGCTCTACAGCCGTCTTGCCCTGGCTGACGCTGACGGAGGTCTCGCCCTGAATGTAGTCGCCGGCATCCGCCACGACCACACTGGCACCGGCCTTCTCATACATGGCCTTTAATGCGGCCATCTTGGCATAGCCGTCGATAGCACCGTGAACGTCGTTGGAGTGCAGGATCACAACACTGCCCTTCACGTCGGCGGGCACCGCATACCGGGTGACGGTCTCTTCAGCGGGAGCCTCATCCTCTGCGGCCATCGCGGGGACAGCCAGGGAGAGGGCCATGACCAGAGAGAGCGCCAGGGACAGGAACTTTTTGCTCTTCTTCATGGGACATTCCACCTTTTCCTTTTGTGTAATTTGCCGGAGATACATAAAATCCGACATTTGATATTTATCATTGTAGCAAAAACGTCCTAAAAAGACAAGCGGCAGAAGGGCAGATTTTTGTAAAATGCCTGTTTTCTCCCAAACGCAGCGTTTCGTCCCACGCACCGTCTCCATGCCGGGACATTGTTTGCCCCATTGCCCGCTTTTCGTTAACTTTGCCCCGCAGCCATGATATGATCTTCGCGGTTAGTGTTTGCTATCCGTGGTTCAGGAAAGGATGGATTTTAACACGAAGCTGGTCTATGCCTCCCGCACGGGAATCGTCCAAAAACCGGCAGGCCGTCTTTTGGCTGCAGATACCCTCAAGATCACCTCTGGAGAAAAAGCGGTGACGGAAGCCTATATCCTCACCACTTACACAGATGGTGTGGGCATCATCCCTCCCGCTGTGGAAAAGTTTCTGGACACCAATCATGGCGGCTGCAAGGGGGCCGTCAGCGGCACCCGGATACCTTCTGCTTTGCCGCAGACAAGATTGCAGAGAAGTACCACCTCCCCATCCCGGCAAAGTTTGAAGCAGATGGAGATGCCTCTGTGGAGGCGGCCAGCAAAGCTGCTTTGGAGAGGTGATTCGGCTGCCGGAGATTCATTTTTCCTGCGTTCTCCGCAAACCAGTCCCGTCTGGCACCGTTTAGACAAGACAAAGGGGCACAGCTGCTTGGCTGTGCCCCTCTATTTTTACGTTGTTTATTTACTTACCCAGTTTCCGGTAGCGGCGCACTTCAGATAGGCATTGATGAATCCATCCAGGTCTCCGTCCATGACACCGTTCACATTGCTGGTCTCGTACCCTGTCCGGTTGTCCTTCACCAGCTGATAGGGCATAAAGACATAGGAGCGGATCTGGCTGCCCCACTCGATCTTCATCTGGACACCTTTGATATCGGAGATCTTCTCCGCGTGGGCCTCCATCTTCATCTGCACCAGCTTGGAGCGGAGCATCTTCATACACGTCTCCTTGTTCTGAAACTGGCTGCGCTCGGTCTGGCAGGCCACCACCACGCCCGTGGGCTTATGGATGAGCCGGACAGCAGAGGAGGTCTTGTTGATATGCTGGCCGCCGGCGCCGGAGGAGCGGTAGACCTGCATCTCGATGTCCTCGGGGCGAATCTCCACCTCCACATCGTCCTCGATCTCGGGCATGACCTCCAGGGCGGCAAAAGAGGTCTGCCGCCGGGCGTTGGCGTCAAAGGGAGACACCCGGACCAGCCGGTGGACGCCGTGCTCACTCTTCAAGTGACCATAGGCGTTCTCCCCTTCGATCATGATGGTGGCCGACTTGATACCCGCCTCGTCCCCGTCGGCCACATCGGCCACTTTGCACTCAAAGCCGTGGCGTTCAGCCCAGCGGGTATACATCCGCATGAGCATCTGAGCCCAGTCCTGGGCCTCTGTACCGCCAGCGCCGGCGTGGATGGTCAATATCACGTTGGATGCGTCATATTCTCCCGTGAGCAGGGTGGACAGCCGAGCCTCCTCCATCTCGCTCTCCAGCTTGGCATAGCCCTCCTCCAGCTCGGGCAGAAGGGAATCATCCTCCTCTTCGTTGCCCATCTCACAGAGGGTCATGAGGTCATCCCACTCCTGCTCCCGCCTGGCCTGCTTCTCCAGCTTGGAACGGAGAGCATTCATTCGCCGGGTAGCCTTCTGAGATTTCTCCAGGTTGTCCCAAAAGCCCTCGCTGGCACTCTCCGACTCCAGCATCTCCAGCTCCCGCCGGGCGGCATTCAGATCCAGAGCTTGGCTCAATTCAGTCAAGGCAGGCCTCAGGTTATTGAGCTTGACCTTATATTCATCAAATTGAAGCATGTTCCACACCCACATTCGTAAGTTTCAAGGGCTTTTATTATATCTAAAAGTTCTCAGATTGTAAAGGAAAACATACACAAAAACCGCCCGTTTGGGCGGTCTTGAGTCTTTTACCGGCTGCTGGGAATGGGCAAAGCCTGATCGGGAAAAATCAAATCATCTACATCTCCCTTTTCCCTCTCACACCCGCCGGGCAGAACTTTTTCCTCCACCATAGCACCCCCTTCTCTATGCTCAATCTTTCCCATTCTATGCAGCTTCATTTAAAGGTATACAGAAAAAGTTTGCCCTGCCCTCGGAATTTTTTCTTGACACCTTACATAAGCTGTGGTATAGTAGATAAGCAATTAAGAGCCCGTGCCATCCATGCCGGAGTGGCGGAATTGGTAGACGCCCGGGACTTAAAATCCTGTGTTCCAAAAGAACGTGCCGGTTCGACTCCGGTCTCCGGCACCAAAATCTACATCGCGGGGTAGAGCAGTTCGGTAGCTCGTCGGGCTCATAACCCGGAGGTCGCAGGTTCAAATCCTGTCCCCGCAACCATAAGAAAAGTGCTTAATTCTTTACGAATTAGGCACTTTCTTTTGCTTTTATGGCAAAAAAAGTTCAGATTTTCAAAAATCGCAAAAGGGTCTTTTCACCCCAATTTATCAACTATTTATCAACAAGTTCAGCCCGAAAGGGTCAAGTGGGGGGAAAATGGGGGATTGGGGGCTTTTTTTCGAAGTCCTATATATATTTATATTATAATACATTCGTATATACTTAAAAAATAATCCCCCATTCCCCCAAAAATCCCCGAAAGCCTTGAAAACACTCACTTTTTTGTGGGGGATTTTCTCGAAAATGCCCCGAAAAAAGCCCCCAAAAAGCCCCCAGCGGGGGCAAAAATCCCCCACAGGGCAAAAAAGCACCCCGCAAGGCTGGCTGAACCTTACGGGGTGGGGCTTGTCTTCATTTCGACCAATATTTTATTACGGGGGCTATATCTGCACTTTCAATCAAAGGGGCTTGAAATCTGATCGGCGTTGTTCTGTCCGGGAGCTTTAATAAAGCGTCCCCTTTGCCGGTCAGCTTTTCGGCTCCTTTGCTATCAAGAATAACCATTGAATTGCTCACGGTTGCCGTTTTTAAGGCTATGCGGCACGGGATATTTGCTTTAATAAGACCGGTAACAACATTTACGGTTGGCTGCTGTGTGGCTACGATCAAATGGACTCCGGCAGCTCTGCCAAGTTGAGCAATACGAACAATAGCGGTTTCAACGGGTTTCTTGCCTAAAATAATCAGGTCGGCAAGCTCGTCAATCATGACCACCACAGAGGGCAAACCCATTTCGGCAGCGTTCTTTACTCTGTGCGCCGCCATTCGTTTATATCTCTGGTCGATCATATCACAGACATTTGCAAGCGTGTCTATTGCTAAATATGGGTCAGTCACAACAGGCCGGAGCAAATGAGGAAGACCGGCAAAGCCTGAGAACTCTACTTGTTTCGGGTCGATGATGATAAATTGCAGGGTTTCGGGGGTGTGCTTAAATAGCAGGCTTACGGCGATAGAGTTCAACAGAACGGATTTACCGCCGCCCGTGGTGCCGCCAATTAACGCATGGGGCAAGCTCTGAATATTCACCACTAAAGGCCGGTTGAGCGTATCCACGCCGAACAGCGCCGAAAGCCCCGCCGCCCGGTCAAAGTCTTTTGTTAGAAGCGCCTGTTTGAAATAAAGCGTTGATCTGTCCCCCCGTGGGATTTCAAGTGCAAAGTGGGCTATATCGCTGCTTGTCTGCTTCACTTCTGTGTGAAGGATAGCGGAAACACCTTCTAATACGCGCTTCACTTTCGGCAGCTCTAACGGGTTTTCAAGTGCAAAATGGTAGCTTACCAGTTGCGGCGCTACCACAGCACGAACAAAGGAACACGGGACTTTTGAAGAAAGAATTTGTGCAAGGTCTTCCCCGCTGTATATTTCCTCGGCCTGTTTGCTCTCGTGATCTGGCAAAATGCTTGCCGGGGGTGTTGTGTAGGTCTTTCTAAATAGCATTGTTTCAGCTCCTTTTCTCCCTGCCATCATCAGGGCTACGGCGGGAACCCGTAACCGACACCGCCCACCGTGGGCGGCGTTTCGGCTTGCTTATTTGCGTTCAATCCATTCAACGAACCGCATAACCTCAGCGGCGAAGGAAGCCGCCAGAGCGATATAAAATAGCGTCATCGGCTGCACCTCAAAACAACGGAATGTTATAGGAAATATCCCCGGACTTTTCAAGGTGCCGAATGTGGCGGCAAACTCTGTTTGCGGCCTGAAATAATGCTCTTGCTTGCGTGTCCAACCATTCTTCCCAGCCATTAGGGCGGCGTTCCCCGTTGCGAGTTTTCTTCAATTCGGACGGGCTGCAAAGCCTTTCGGCAATATCGCCGTTATAAATCAAAGCGGAACCGCCCCAACTGTATTGGCTCCAATCCGCCGCCCCATTCAGCAGCGCCGCCCGGACTTTTTTAGGCTCTGATAAATCCAATTCATCAAAGTACCCGCCGCCGATCTGTTCGCCCAACTGTTCCACCAGTTCAAGAGCGTATGCGGAAACGCCTTTATCCCATGCGGAACGCTGCTTTTCACTTTCAATGCTCTGATACAACTTTTCAATATTTGTCATGATATACCCCTTTCAATTTCGGGGCGGCTGTGGTATGCTTACCTTGCCGCCTGTGTGGTGGTTGGGTAGCGGCTTTTAGCTTTGGTCGGCGGGAGCTGCTACCCTCTTTTCATTATCTATTGTAAACTATTTAGTGTCGTTTGTCAATATAAATTAGCGTTTTCTCCTGTATTTTCAATGGTTTCCGGGCTTTGCTGATCTTCGGGTTTTTCGGCCTGACCGGGTGCCGGGGCTGGGGGATATGACAGCGGCAGCGTGCGTGGGGTTACCTCCGAAATGCCCGACGCATGGGAAAAGAGCCTTTTTCAAAAATTCCGCAAAAATAAAAAAGGACATTCCTGCCCTTTTCTGAAACATCTATGCCACTCTTGGCAACCTCCCTCTTTCGTGCTACAATCAACTTATCACTTATGGGAGGTGTTACCATGAGAAGAAATTTAGCTTTTCTGCTCACCCTGTTTATGGTGCTTTCGCTCTGCGCTTGTGGGTCATCTACATCAAGTTCACAGGTCGATAGCCCCGAGCAAAATACTGATACCCGCTTGTCAATCTCGGACACATTGAGTTCTGAGCATTTTGACTTTTCAATTATCTCTGTCTCTGCGTCTTCTTCTGTCAAAAGTGAGGTCGGGACAGTATATGAAGCCGCAGACGGTAATCAGATTGTGACGGTCATATTCAGCGCCAAAAACACTTCCGATGACACGCAAAATGTCATGAATACCAATTTTAACAGTTATGTTGATGGTTCAAAAATCACCGTCATTGGAGCTGCTGGAAAGGTCGATGGGTATATGCCGCTGATTGGTGCTGTGTCTGCCGGGAAGACCTTTGAAGGGTATGCTTTGTGGGAATTACCTGAGAATTGGAGTGAACTTGAATTTTCCTACATTGACGCATTGACCGGCAGCGAAAGCGACAATTCTTTTGTCATTCACTCCACGGATATATCCCGCTGATCTTGTTCCCCCTGTCATTTAGGTGACTTAGGTGAGTAATCGGACGTTTTTCCTATAAACTCCCTCTTATACACGCATACTAAGAAGAAGTTATAGGGATTTTAACCCGATTACTCACCTTCTCTTTATATCGCAGTTTATCAACATATTGTGCGTGTAGTTAAACAATGTGCCATATTTAGAAATAACACTTGACATTCAGGCAAGACGGTGTATAATAAAAATATAGATTTGGGTGCGAAGTTATCTTTTTGTTAGTCTGCTTTACGCCGAGCAAGATCGAAGTTCGAGCCGAGCAATACTGTCAGACTACTGCTTTTCTGAATGATGGGGAAATTCAGAAATCTACGCAGAATTTAGTCCCCGGCGCTTGTGGTTCATAAACTTCAATCGGTAACACCCCGATATGATCCTTGAACCGATAGTGTAGCACAGGTTGAATGAGTGTGCACGCAAGCTGAGTCATAGCTTTTGCTATGGTTACGGCTGGCGTGTGCTTTTTCTGCGTTTTAGAGCGTTAGCCGTAAAAGGTTAACGCTCTTTTTTTCGTTTCAAGGAGGATTTTATGTGTAACGAAATCGGGACTGAACAGATTGTCCCTAAATTTATGACTATTCCCGAACTGGCAGCGTACAGCGGCCTACCCGCCAGATGTATCAGGAACATGGTTAAAAACGGCGAAGTTGACTCCTTTAGGCCGGGTAGCAAGACTTTTTATGTGAATGTTGAGTCTTTCATGGCGGTGTGTGCCGGTCGCAACCCGAAATAAGGCGGTGAGTTAATTGGCGGTGTTAGAAATCAATCCCGCCGTGAGGGAGTCGCTGTTTGTCGAAGATCGGAACGGTAAGGTCAAACTGGACGAGGGCGCTTTTGCAGAAGCCTTTGTGGAAAGTAATCACCTTATTTGCTACAACGGCATTGTTTATGACCAGACGGGACAGGCACTCAGCAGCGCCGAAGGTCAACAGGCCATTTATCGCCTACTGCGTGGACTGAATATCACAACCGGGTTGGCAAGCCGTGTAAAAAGCCTGTGGGAGATCGTCAAGGTTCAGGCGTACACAGATTATGTCGATGTTCCCGAAAACCAGATCGCCGTGCAGAACGGAACAGTCACGGTCAATTTGAAAACTGGTGAGTGCAGTTTTCAAGAGGGTTTGAACTTTTCTCTCCACCGGCTTAACTGCAATTTTGACTCTACCTCAAAGGCAAAAAGGCCGACACGATTTCTTGAATGGGTGGACAGTCTTATCCACGAGTGTGACCGGGACGGTTTTCAGGAGTATTGCGGATACCTTCTTCTCCCCAATACAAAACTTCAAAAAGCATTGGTGCTTTTGGGGCGGGGGCAAGAGGGCAAAAGCCGCATTGGGCTGATTTTGCACTATCTGTTCGGTAGTTCCTGCGTTGGTTCTTCTGTCGAATATTTTGAAAACAATCAATTTGCCCTCCCCCGTGCACAAGACAAACTGGTTTTGTTTCAGGACGATTTGAAGAAAGAAAAGCTGAAATCTACCGAAAATTTCAAAATGATGGTGTCGGCGGAGGTTCCTATGCAGGCAGAGCCGAAGGGTGAAGCGGCGTATTCCTTTCGTCCCTATGCTCGTTGGGTGATCTGCTCCAATGCCCCGCTTACGGCTCTATCGGATAGCGGTCACGGTTTCTATCGCCGCTTGTATGTCATTCGAGTGAAGAACCGTCCCCCTGACCGGAAAGATGACCCTTTCTACTTTGAACCCATGAAAGACGAGATGGACGGTATTTTTCTGTGGTTTTTGCAGGGATTGCAGCGGCTTATTCAAAACGGCTGGAAGCTGAGTGTCAGCGCAGAGTCTCAAGAGCTTGTCGAGAGTCAGCAGGAACAGGAAAACTCCCTCATTGGCTTTATGAATAGCGAGTTGGCTTTTGGGTCTTCTTCCTATTCCATCACCAAGCAGCAGCTTTATTCGAAATATACGGCCTACTGTTCTGAAAATAGTCTCAGTTGCCGGAAGCGGCCGGAAGTGTGGGAGTTTTTTGAAGAACAGATGGATAATCTGCGTATCAAAAAATCCAAGCACCTTGGCGAGACACGAGGTGCCGAGGGATACGTTGGAATGTGCCTGAAATCAACCGCCGCCGCTTTCAAGTTGCTGGGAACCAATACGGGAAAGGGGGTGGAATGATGTATTTCAAGGACGCTCACGGTCGAATGTGGCTCAAAACGGACAACGGCTTTCAGAACATCGGCGTGAAGGTAACAGAAAAGATCGTCACCTTCCGAAAGGTGGACTCCGTGCAGGTCGTTCCGAGTCCCGTTGTCGTTCCTGCGCTGGAAGGTGCAGTCCCGTTGACTCTGCGGCAGGCGGTTTCAAGCCTTGGCATTACGGAGGAAAGTCCGTTGCAACCATTAAAAAATCTGAACAATTTGGAGGTTATTGAGAAATGAGCAAGAACTATTTCAAGGGCATTATGCGTAGTATGCGGGAATTTACTGCTGAAATGGACAGCAACAAAGCCCGTTATGACCGAGCCAGAGCAAAGGCCGCAGAAGACTATGCCGAAGCTAAGGGCAGTATGCTCTACGACAGAGTGTTTACCGAAGTGGACAACGATTTTTCGACCCGTAGAGGGGCTACGGTTGAAAAGTATAAAAAGGAGTTAATTTCGCTGCTTGATGGTATGCGTGCCGAAGCAAGTGCTCGTGTAATCAAAGCACCTACCACGGACATGATTAACAATCTGGCACTTCTGAGCGATGTGAAAGACCTGACCCCCGGAACGCTGAATATGTATGCTAAGAGTATGGCTAACTACCCTCTTGCTTTGCAGAAGCTCAGCCAAATCGCAAAGAAAAACGGTATGCAAATGAGCGTATCGCCCCAAGAGACAATCATTAACAATATTGACCGGCTGGAAGGATTTCTTGCTGAGTATCTCAGATATTATTTCGGTGATCTCACCATTTGTCCCTCCATCGTAACAAGAGATATGTGGCGCTATTTTCAACCGGAAGACACTTATGCAAAGGGTGTCAAATTTGATGACTCTATTTTGGGAAAGACTTTCCACTCTACCGAGGAAGTTGACAAGCTGTTCTGGTCGCAGTTTGTCGGTATTGGCTCTCCTGATCTCGTCAGTTCAGCCGCCGATGACGCTCCTGTTGTCCAGTATTTCTTTTCCAGCGTGGAAGCTCTGTCTGACTTCATTGAAAAGGCCAAAAAGGGGCTGTCCGAAGACAAGGCAAAAGACGTTACAGAGTCCATTTTGCATGAGTGTCCCGAACAGTACCGATATGTCTACGATGAATTTCAGAGAAACGGAACTGTGTCTGATCTGAATAACTTCGACGAAAGTATCTGAGAAAGGAGAACTGAGATATGTATATTGACCCTTTTGTTGGCGGTGTGCTGTCTACCATCGGTGTTGAGCTGCTGTTGCTGTTCATCTCCGCTGTTGTAAACACATTCGGCAAAAAGTAATCGACCGAGCGGGAGCGGGGTTCTCCCGTTCCCGCTCAATCTAAATTCTCAAAGAAAGGAAGTGTGAACAATGGCTGATAATGTAGAAATTCAGGGTTTGGAGTTTGAAATTACTGCTAATACCGAAAAAGCCGAAAAAAATCTGGATAAGCTGACGAGTACCCTTGAACGTCTGAAAAAGGCGCTGTCCGGTGTAGACGCTACCCCTGTCACCGCTGCTGTTGAGAATATCGGCAAAGCAGTCAATAAAGTTGATGACTCTAAGCTGACCAAGCTGAAAAGTACGCTCTCCAAGGTTGGTTCTGCCGCTCAGTCTGCAAAGGCCAAGGTTGGGGACATTGGTACTGTCCCCGTTTCGAGCGGTATCGGTGCGGAAGCCGTGTCTGATCTAACTGAGGTATCCGGTCGAGTCGGTATTCTCACCCGTGAATTTGACCGTCTAAAGTCCTCCCTGTCAGGGCTGAAAGGTATTGCCGGGACGGTTGGTGAGAAGTTGGGTGGCATTGGAAAGGGACTTGTCAGCAAGATTACAAACCTTGGGAAACAGTTCCAGCGAGCAATCTTCTACTCGCTTCTGTACAATGCAGCCTATAAGTTGATTAGCTCCATTACAAAGGCGTTCCAAGACGGTTTTACGAATATGTACGGATATTCTAAACTCTTTGCAGGAAAGTTCGCTCAGTCGATGGACTCTCTTGCCACAAGCGCCCTGTATCTGAAAAACAGTCTTGCGTCCGCATTTGCCCCGCTGATCAATCAGCTTGCCCCCGTGATTGACACCCTCGTTGAGAAGGTCGCTATGCTGCTGGACTATATTGCTCAACTAATGGCGGCGCTGTCCGGGCAGTCCACCTACACAAAGGCAATCAAAGCTGCAACGGAGTTTGGCGAGAGTACCGATAACGCCGCCAAAAGCCTGAAAAGTTTTACTGCTGGGTTTGACGAGTTGAACGTATTTGAGCAGAGCGGCGGAAGCGGCGGTGCCAATACGCCGGACTTTGCTTCCATGTTCGAGGAAGCTCAGGTTGACAAAAAGATTGCCGCCGTAGCGCAGACGATTAGGGACATTTTCGGGTGGATTGAAGATCATCTCACCATCATCAAAAATGCCGCTATTGCTGCTGGTGCTGCTTTCCTTGCATGGAAGATTGCGTCCCTGTTCACGAAAAATTTGAAGGATTTGCTCTCTGTGGTACTCACCATCGGTGGTGCAACCCTGTTTGTTACGGAAGGGTTTGACGCATGGCAAAACGGCGTTAATTGGGAGAACTTCACAGGTATGCTCACCGGTGTTGGACTGCTTATTGCCGGTCTTGCAATTCCCTTTGGCACGGTGGGCGCTGCTGTTGGTGCCTTACTCGGTGGTATTGGTATGCTGATCGTAGGGTTCCATGATTGGATTACCACGGGCGAATTGACTACACAAACCTTCTGGCTGTTGGAAGCCGCCATTGGTGCAGTTGGCTTTGCCCTCGGAGTCCTGATCGGCTGGCCTGCCGCTGTGGTAGCCGCTGTCGCCGCAGCCGCTCTCGCTATTTACCACTATTGGGACGAAATCAAGGCGTTCTTCATCAATCTGTGGGAGGAAATCAAAGCTGTCTGTTCCACAATGGCAGAGTGGGTAAATGTAAATGTCGTTATCCCGGTCGCCAACTTCTTCATGACTCTCGGTATGAATATTTCCCTGTTCTTCTCTAACGCATGGACGGAAATCTGTACGCTGTGGGCTACGGCTGGCGAATGGTTCAGCGTGAATGTCATCACTCCGGTTTCCACCTTTTTCAGCAATCTCGGAACCAACATCTCCAGCTACTTCACCGCTTCGTGGACGAAAATCAAGACTCAATGGGCGGCTGTGACAGCGTGGTTCCAAACCACGGTCATTACGCCCACGCAAACCACTTTTGACGCTATGTGTACCGCTGTCGGTGGGTTCTTCACCTCCCTGTGGGAGAAGATCACAGGAGTCTTTGCAGGAGCGGGAGCGTGGTTCCAGACGAATGTGGTTGACGCTATCACCTTCGGTTTCAAATACCTTGTGAACGGGGCTATCGGCCTTGTGGAAGGTATGCTGAACGGTATCATTCGAGCCTTGAATTGGGTCATTGATAAGGTCAACTCTGTTCTGAGCGTATTCGGCAGTAATGGTTTTTCGTTTTTGTCCGAAGTCAAAATTGAGCGGCTGGCTGATGGTGGTTTTGTAGACGAAGGGCAGCTCTTTATCGCCCGTGAAGCGGGTGCTGAGATGGTCGGTGCGATGGGGCGCAGGACAGCGGTCGCCAACAATGACCAGATCGTTGAGGGTATCTCCGCTGGTGTGTCTATCGCCAACGATGGTGTGATTGCCGCTATCTACGCTCTGCTGAACGCTGTAGAGGACAAGGATATGTCCGTGAATATTGGTGACAACCAAATCGGGGAGTCCTATGACCGTTATAACCGCAGCAGAGGTGTCCGTGTGAACACTGGCGCTTTCAGTAATGCCTACTAAGGAGGGCTGAGGAAATGCAGAATTTTATCACAATCAATGGCACAAAGTTTCCTCAGCCCCGTAGGGGCTTAGAGCTAATGACCGCTACCATCGGTGCAGGAGGTCGCACATGAAGTGGTCTATGCGCTTAGGGATAGCAGCCCCATATAGCAGAGAAGAACTCTACTGCTTTTGGGTCAAATTCAAAGATGACCCTCACGCTGACAGAATTCTTGCTGACTTTATGGGTGCGGATAGCACAGCAACAGCACAGCAGCTCATTGACGATTTTGAAAGTCGGTATCGGCTGGAACATTGTTCTAAGCATGAATGACAGACACAAACAACAGAACAAATTTTGGAGGTAAAGTTATGAACAACACTCATTTTATCAAGAAGATTGCCGAAATTCTCAAAAATCATTATGTGGGAACCAATGCTGGCGTTGCTTACTACAACAATGCCCTGAGTGATCTCATGCGTGATCGTGACCATTCTGAGGAATGGAAGGGCAAGGAGCGTGAACGGCTCGTTCGTGAACGCATTGCCTATACTGACAGTCGCAAAGATGACCTTGAAAGCGAAATCAAGGCTGTTCTGGACGCAGAACGGCAGACGGTCAAAAACAATGCCACTTGCCGTGTTCCGAGCAGAGATCAATTCACAACCCTGTCGGTGCTGAAAGAAATCAAGAACCTTTCTCAGCCGGAATTTGACGCTTTTGCGGACTCTCTCAAAGGTGTGTATTCCGCAGAAAAAGTGCTTTCTGAAATCGCAAAGACCCACAAGCTGAGATACGATTTTGTCCCTATCGATTGGCAGCTAAAGCGTATTGACAACTTCGCAGACAAGCTGAAATACTGCTACAACTACACCGGCGAGGTTGTGCGTGATCGGTTTGGTATGTCCGCCTACTCGTTCGGTAATGGAATTCCGTTCTTCGCCAAAATGCTGATCGATGATACCGACACTTATATTGCCGAGTATGAAAGCGGAAAGTTTGAACCCGCCCCCGCTGTTCCTACCGCTATGGAGCGCCTTACTCAGCTCAAAGAGAATTATCCCGAAAAGGCTGAAGACATCAAGAAATTCATTGCGGACAATGAATACAGTTTGGGTTCTGAACTGTTTGCAAGTCGGCTGGACGAATTCATCCATTCTGTCAGAGAAGCCGCTAAGGAGGACAACTAATGGGAGAGTTGTCCCCCGCAGTCAAGCAGATAGTTTTGGAAAAGGGTATCAATCTTATGGTTCGGACAGGGGCTATGACCATTCCCGGTATAAGCCCCAAACAGGAGGTGAAAGTTGAATGGAAACGAAGGAAAACACGGAAATGACCGCAAAGACGGTTTCTAAGGCGCTGGCTGAAAGAGCCACTTCCCAAATGAAGCACTCCAAGAGGGTATATGGTGACTTTACCCCCGAAAAGGGCGTTATGACCTCAAAGATTGTCATGGACGCTCTGGAAAATCTCAATCAGGCCATTTCTCACCCAAAGTGCGCCTACGGTGATCTTGCCACGGCAAAGCAGCGGACTCAGGAGTATTTTCTTTCCTGTGCGGAGCGCCAATTTGTCCCCACAATGGAGGGTTGGGCTATTGCATTGGGGGTAGGCAGACGAGTTCTGTATAAGTGGTTCAACGGTGAAAATGTCCACCAGAATAAGGAATTTAATGAGTTTATTCTCATGACCCGTGACGCAATCATGTCCGTTATGTCCCAATCCGCTTTCAACAAGAATGTTGATACGGTCTGGTCTATTTTCTACGGGAAGAATTACTACGGCATGAGCGACAGGACAGAAATCACGGTTGCCCCGCCTGTAAATCCCCTTGGTGACACAGCGTCCTCCGATGAACTGGAACAGAAGTATTTGACCGATGTTATCGGTTGTGAAGGCACAGACGCAGACGAGAATTAAAAAAGAAGGGCGGCTAAGTCTGGTACACTTAACCGCTCTTCTCTGAGAAATTTCAGATTGTTTCCTCAGTATCATTCAATTTGAACAGCACATTGACGCTACAATCCATCGCTTCGGCAATCTCTTGAAGCTCTTTCTCGCTAAAGTTATTTCTGGCAAATTTGTTCGTCAGATTTTGCCGTGAGGTGTTCAATTTTTTTGCAAGGTCGGACACCGTCATGTTTCTACGGCCTAAGATGATTTTGATTTTTTCGCTCACCGAAAGTTGCATAATTTCACCTCATTTCACGCCTTGATGATACACTATTTAATGTCCTGTGTCAATCTATTATTGCAAAAGAAATCAAAAAGTTTATTTTATATATCGACAAACGACACTATATAGTTTACAATGCAACCGTAGACAAAATTTACATGAAAGGAGCGGTTGCAATATGGCTTCATCAAGTCCCATTAAAAACAAGAGCGGCGCTGTGTACGCCTATCAAATTAAAGTCTATCGGGGTCGGGACGCTGACGGAAAACAGCTCAAACCGTACAGTACGGTATGGAAAATTCCCGATGGCATGAAGAACTCTCGTACCATCAAGAAAGAGCTTGATCGGTTTGCGCTTCTGTTCGAGCAACAATGCCGGGAAGGGCTGGTGTCTACTGATCGGAAAACCTTTGCGGCTTATGCGGAATACTTTATGACCCTGAAAGAGCGAGATCAAAAGCACAGCACAGTTGACAGGTATCGTGAACTGCTGGTTCGTATCAATGAAGAAATCGGCTTTCTGAAATTGTCTGATGTGAACTGCGAACACCTAAACCGCTTTTATGTCAAGTTGGCTCAGAAGGGGCAGAACAAGCGGACGGGCGAAGGTCTTTCCCCGAAGACCATAATGGAACACCACCGGCTTATCCACGGTATCTTCAATCAGGCCATGAAGGAAGGTCTGGTCAAATTCAATCCGGCTGAAACCGCTTCCCCACCATCGGTGAAGAAAAAAGAAGCAACCTTTTTTGAAATCGAAGACGTGGAGCAGATCATGAAGTGTTTGGAGCATGAACCCCTTAAATGGCGTTGTATCACCCTTCTAATGATTGCGACAGGCGCACGGCGGGGAGAGATCATGGGGTTGAAATGGTCTGCGATTGATTTCAAAAAGGACGAAATCAAGATTTGCACGAACCTTCTCTATTCTAAGCAACGGGGTATTTACGCAGATACCCCCAAGACCGGCGAAGTACGTTATGTCTGTGTCGATCATTCCGTCATTCAGTTGTTGGCTCAGTATCGTAAGGAACAGTCCATCATGCGGCTACAAATGGGTGAACGGTGGGTTAATACCGGCTATTGCTTCACCCGTGAAGACGGTAAACCCATGCACCCCGACAGCATTACCGATTGGCTGAATAAGTTCAGCAAGCGGAATGGATTGCCGCATATCAACCCTCACAAATTTCGGCACACTCAGGCGTCTATTTTAATTGGGGAGGGGGTTGACATTATCACGGTTGCAAAGCGGTTAGGGCATAAAGACCCGAACACCACGGGCAGTATTTATGCTCATGTTTTGGCAAAGGCTGACGCAGAAGCAAACAAGGCATTGGCTGATGTTCTATTCAAAAAGAAAGCGTAGGAGGAAGTTTTATGAAACAGTATCGGGTGAAATTCGAGGTTGACATGATCGACCGCAGTATGAGTCCGCTCATTGAAATTGGCGATTTAGTTACCGTCTGCCCCGGCTTTGAAGTGGAAAACGGTCACATGGTTGCTGTTCTGATTACCGATGAAAAGGAGCAGACAACAAAGCTCCACATTCGCAAGGTCATTTTTGAAGATGGCAAGATCATTCTGAAAGCTGAAAACCGGAAATTTCCGTCCTTTGTCTATGAGGGGCAGAATAACGACAATGTGCGGTTGATCGGCATTGTAACAGGCAGTAGCCGTTTCTTGTATAAGCCGCTGAGTTCTCGGCAAATCATTACCGCCAAGTTCGCACAGCAGAACAGAATTGCGTTAGAAAGCCAGAACGGAAATCTGGTGCTTAATGGAATAAATGAATTGGAGGAAATCAGATGAAATTCAAGAAAAAGTTGCCTGTCTCCTACGATTTGGAGAAAGAGTTCGCTGCCCTCGGTGACGAGCTGAAACGCCTTATAGGCGACAGCGAAAGCATCAAGACCCACACGGAGATTTCCGATTGGCTGGTACGGCTCTACACCGCTGCCGGTAAGCTCGTAGTGGCTCAGGAGATATGCCGCAGTCCGCAGCTCAAACCCGAAACCGCCGCCGTGGCAAAACAGATTGTGGACGAATTTGTTCCCAATATGCTTTCGCTTCACAAGATGGCGGAAGACGCTCTCGCAAAAATGCTTGACGCAAAAAATTGACGGTGAGAGGGTTGAGCAATTATGTATACGGAAAATGCAGTTCAGAAAAAGAGCGTTTTTGTACCAGAGGTCGAAGGACAGGCAAAAGCGTTTGCCAGTCTGCTTGCCCGGTCTGTCCGTGAGTTCTTCCGTGACGAGCAGCACCGCAAGGAATTTGAAGACTGGTACATGAAAAAGCACGGCAAACCTTATGCGTGGGAACCCGTGCGTTGGAAACGCTAATGGGCTTCAATTAGTGCCACAGGCAACACCGAAAGTGGCAAAAATCGGTGTATCCTAAAAATACACAGTAAAATTCAGGAGGTATGTATCATGACCGAAAACGCAATCCACAACAGAGCGGCAAAGCTCAATCTGACAGTCCACACGGCTGATCATAGGAAGTATTATCTGACGGACTCGGACGGTTTTATTCTGTCCCCCGGCCTGATGACTCAGGAAGTGCTTGAACAATGGTTTGACATTGAAGGAGTCAAGCGCATTGAGAAAGCCCTTTCCGATAGGGCAGCAAAGCTCGATCTGATGGTCAGAGGTGGTCACGGAGACTATTATCTGACAGATCTGAACAACTGCGCCGTTGCCCCTTGCCCCATGACCCTTGAACAGATTGACAGTTGGCTCACCGACTTGGAAAAGCAGGCAGAGCAGGAGGACAAGCAGTAAATACCGTGCGAAAAGACCAGAGGGCGAAATGCTCTCTGGTCTTTTCACTTATAGTGCAAATATTTTCGCCAGCAGATTTACAAATGTGCCGTATGTAGCAGGAGCGTTTAAGTCTATCGGTACATCGTCAATCCACCCCGCAGAAGCGGCTTTGATGGCGGCAGGAGCCGCCCAATGGTCTAATACATTAAAGCTACCCACATAGCCCTTCTCAGGCTCTACAAAGCGTGTCAGAACGGTTAGAAATTGTCCATAGGAAACAATACCCTCAGCGTCAAAAGAGCCACCACAGCCGCCACAAAAGGCTCCTTCACCCGTCAGCGCAGACACGGCGTTCTCATAGGGCGAACCGTATAAATCATCGAAACAGCTCTCCGCAATTTTATCGCAGTCCGCTTTGCTTTCGGTACTGAGTAGGCCATAAAGCAGGGCGGCAAACTTTCCTCTGGTAAGCCGTTCCTGTGCCGGTACAAACCGCTTCACATAGCTTATCATATCGACCACGTTTTCTTTTTCAATCACCGCCTTGCCGCACTTTAGAAGGGGCGCAGATGGCTCTGTGGCGGGTTCTGGCTTCACTTCCGGCTTAGGGGTATGAGAGTGACTATGCCCACCGGAAGACGGTTTAGATGGCTCAGGAGAGGGCGTAGGCGTGGGTTCTGGTTCCGGCTCAGGAGCAGGCTTTTTATATAGGGCAAACTTCAAAGCAACCCCTGACAGCTTGTCCGTGGAAGAAACCGGCTCAGGTGGGTTTTCTACATCATATCGGCTTCCCTCAGCGTCAGGAAACCACCCGTAAGCGTCATATTCCCCGGCAGTCAATTCCTCGCTGAACAGGGTGCTATAATCGTCTGCGCTGATCGACACGCTACCCGCTGCCGACAGGTCATCGCCGCCCAAAGTGCCGGTATTCTGGTACAGCTTGCAATTTTGGACTTTGCCGTTGTCCAGCACATACACTCCGCCGCCATAGAGGGCAGTATTTCCGCTGATCATTCCTCGGTCGATCAAAACGCCGTTCCCTGCATAAACGGCACCACCTAAACCATTGACCGCATAGTTGCCCGTAAACGTGCAACCTTTTATCTCTCCGCCGCCCTCGCAGTAAATAGCCCCACCGTCAAATGAAGCTGAGTTCCCAATAAAGTCGCACTCACTCGGATAGAACGAAGTCCCCACAGGCGCATAGACCGCTCCACCTCTGGTTGCATAACAATCCTTAAATGTGCAGCTCATTGCATAAACCTGTCCCTGATCTATCCGCACAGCGCCGCCCACATTATCAGATCGCCCATTTGCAAAAGTCAGCCGGGTCATGTAAACAGCATTGGGCGTGTCGATGGTCACAAGGGAGTCATACGGGAAATAATTGTCACCGTCAATGCTGAGATCGTACAACTTACAGTATGACGCAGTTCCCCAATCACCCACAAAGCGCAGATAGGTTCGGACTCCCGCAGCGGCACAGAGCGTCAGGGGCTTTCCATCAACACCAATAGTCATAGGAGTATCAACATCAATCGTCTGCAAAAGTCTGATCGTGTCCCCCGCTTCCGCTTCCGCTATGGCCTGTTGCAGCTCACTCAGCGTAGACACTTCCGGTATGTATTCTTGGGCATAAGCAGCCGGGGCCATGATGGACAGGCTCAGAATTGCCAAAAGGGTTATGATTGTGCGTTTCATGTTAATCAACCATTCGGCCGCACAGCGTCCGCACAAATAGGAATGAAAGAGTACAGACAAACGGCCGCCTTT
>CAKUHU010000009.1 GCA_934659425.1 uncultured Oscillospiraceae bacterium | reverse complement strand
AATGGAAAAATGAGAAAACGGTACAGCCGAAGCTATACCGTTCTCTCTTTCCTCACGATGTTTTCTTATCGGGAGCATCCTTCCGGCAAAGCCTGATGATAACGCTAAACCCCCGCAGGAGCGGTTTCTTCTCTTTCATGCGGCCTGTCAGTATGCTCAGCAGCTTAAAAAACTGGCCCGCTGGGTGCAAGTCTGCAAATCCGACAAGCGCTCTTCAAAAAATGCTCTCCATGGGCTAAAAGCCCATGGAGAGCATAATCGTATCTGGACGTTCCCTCTCTGAGGGGATACCCCTATAGCCGTATGACCCGGTCGCAGAGTTCCGCCAGCTCCGGCGTGTGGCCTGTCAAAAGCATGGGCTTTTTTAGCGCCCGGAGACGGCCGAGAATCCGCTCCGCCCGCTCCAAATCCACTCCGGCAAAGGGCTCATCCAGCAAATAGACCTCCCCCTCCACCGCCAGCGCCCGGGCCAGCGCCAGCCGGCGGGCCATACCGCCGGAGAGCTCTTCCGGCAGCTGATCTGTGTCAGCCAGCTCCACCAGCTCCAGCCACCGTCTCGCCTCACTGCTCCTGTCCCAGGGCAGGACCGCCTCCACCTGACGTATGGCCATGCAGCGGTGAAACAGCCGGTCCTCTTGAAAGAGCATCACCGGCCGCCCCGGCAGCTTTACCTCTCCCCTCTCCGGCACCAAAAGCCCGGCCAGCACCCGGAGGAGGGTGGTCTTTCCCACCCCCGATGCGCCGGAGAGAAAAGTCATTCCCACTTCGGGAATGGAGAGGGTAAAATGGTCCCATATGACCCTGTCGCCGTAACAGACTGTAAGATCTCTGACCTCTATCACCCGTCGCCGCCCCCTCTCCAGCGGCGGAGCAGCCACTTGAAAAGGCTCTCCATCACAAGGCTCATGGCCACGATGACCGCTGTCCAGGCGAACAGGCTGGGGGAGTCCAGATAGGCCTTGGAGGTCTGCAGTCCGGTCCCTGCCGCCCATTTTGGTTGACATAATACCTCTGCCGCCACACCGGACTTCCAGGCCAGTCCCAGGGCGGTCTCCCACCCGGCTGACAGAGCGGGGAGGGTATCAGGCAGATAAATGAACCGGAAGGTCCTCCACCTGCCCAGTCGATAGGCTCTTCCCAGCTCTATGAGCTGCGGGTCTACAGCGGCAATGCCCTGCCGGGCGGCCCGCCATACCACGGGCAAGGCCATCAGCCCGGACACCGCTACAGGCACTTGCCCTGTGGGCAGCCAGAAAAAAAGCAGCAAAATGAAAGAGACTACGGGCACGGCCCGCACCGCCCGGAGGGCAGGGGAAACCAGCAGCTCACACCACGGAAAGGCAGCAGTCGCCGCCCCCAACGCAGTCCCCGCCGCAGCCCCCATCAGAAACCCTGCCGTCACGCGGGCCAGGCTGGTGAGAGCAGAGCGCCAAAAGGCCCCGCTCATGGCCAGATCCGCCAAGGTCCAGGCCACTGCCGCCGGCCCGGGGAGAAGCAGCTCCTTCCCCACTACACTGGCAGCCAGCGCCCATACCGCCAGCCAAAATATCAGCGGCCCCCCCATCCGCAGCAATCTCTTTTTCATCCGTTAGCCATTATACATATAATAGAATTTCCCGTCAGGGATGGAGCCGCCAATGGAGGCGGGATCTGCGGCAAAGAGCACCTGATAATATCCTTGAATGCCCTCCATCATATCGTCTCCCGTGATAAAGCACAAGTTGGCGTCGGGTAAGGCCCGCTTCGCCACAGCCGCCTTGGGAACGATCCCGTAGGTCTCCGCCAAGGCAGCGGCATCATCCAAATTGTCGCTGTCGGACATATAGGCAATGGACTCCCCGTACTCCTTCAGGAAGGTGTCCACCGTCTCCGGATGCTCCTGGGCAAATTCAGTGCGGACCACCACGCAGCCCATGGTCAGCACGCCCTCTGCCCCCGCATTCTCCCACTCTTCGGTCAGGCTGACAGCGGCACGGACATCAGAGTTCTGCATCAAAACGGTGGTGGCAGCGGGGACGGGCAACATGGCCAGCGTGATCTCACCAGAGGCCATGAGCGTGGTGATCTCGTCGGTGGTAGCGTACCACTGCACGGTCACATCCTCTCCGGCAGTCAGGTCGTTTTCCTCCAAGAGGTAGTTGAGCACAAACTCCGGGTTTGCCCCCTGGCCATAGGCGTGTATCGTCTTCCCCTCCAAATCGGCCAGAGAGTCGACGCTGTTTCCGTCCTCCAAAATATAGAGCACACCCAGGGTATTGAGGGCAAGCAGCTGCACGCCGCCATCCAGCTTATGGTAGAGCGTAGAGGCCAAATTGGTGGGCAGGGCAGCGATGTCAAAGGGCTCCTCTGTCCGGGACAGTCCAGCCACCGCCTCAGTGGCCTCCGCCAGAACGGAGAAGGTGTACTGGTTCTCCGTCTCCCCCGCGTCGCTGTCCGCCATCAGCTTGGCAGCGCCCAATCCGGTTGGGCCCTTCAGCATAGCCACACGGACCTCCCCGCCGGCGGCGGGGAAATTCGTGCTCTCCGCTGCAGGGGAGACAGTAGCCTCTGGGGTGGGAGAGACCTCCTGCTCCTTCGGGGAGCAGGCAGCCAATAAGGACAGCCCCAGGCACAGGGCTGCAATCCGATTCCATTTCATATGATGATCTTCCTTTCTTCTGGATCATTTATCAAGTCATCATTTTAGTATTTCAGTAGGATATTGTCAAGGTACAGTGCCCATCGCAGAGCCGCGGCATAGAATGAGATACGAGAAAGGAGGTATCTCTCTATGATGGTAAGGCGCAACAGCCATACATACCGGACCGCCGCGCTGGCCCACTCCAAAGTAATGGCCGCTCAGCGGGAGCTGACAGTTGAGGAGGAGCCCATGCACCGCTATCCCCATGTCATCCCTCAGGACAGTCCGGCTCCCACCGCGTTCTCCAATGGGGATGCATCTGCAGCTATGACTCAGGCATTGGAGCAGCTCTCATGTCAAAGCCAGCTTTTGGTAGACCTGTTGGGCGCGGTCAATTCCCTCACCGCGGCTCTTTTGTGCCAAAAGGACAAAACATAACATTTTTTTATTTTTTTGCCATCTTCCTTGTCTCCCCGGCAAAAAGCCGCTATAATAGCCGCATGCGTACATGCGGCTATTATAGCGGCCGCTTCCTTCCACTATCTATATTTTGCCCTTCTATTCTGGGCATACTTTCCATACTGAGCCAAAGAGAGAAAGGGGAACCCACTGCGTGGCATCGAAACGAATGCAGAAAAAGAAAAAGAAGCTGTCCCTTCCCCGCCGGATCGGAAGGGGACTTTACCGGACTTTGGTGGTGCTCTCCGCCATCGTGGTCGGACTTTGGTGCGCATATAAGCTGGCCTCCCGGCAGCCCGCCACGGCTGAGGCACCTTCCCGCCCCAGCAGCGCCGCCACTGACAATCCAGAGACCCAGGATATCGACGAAAGCCAAAGCCCCCAGCGCAAGGATTCCACCTGGACCTTCCTTCTGGCCGCCGAGGACCAGGTCAGCGGCAGCACCGACACCATCATGGTATGCACCTATGACACCGTTAACCAGAAGATCGGCTTGGTATCCGTCCCCCGGGACACCTTGGTGGACCGGGATGGATGGAAATATCATAAGATCAACGCCGCCTATCCCAACGGCAACGTGGCCTACCCTCCCGACGGGGGCATCCAAGAGCTGAAGGACGCCGTCAGTGAGGTGCTGGGCATCCCCATTGATCACTATATCCTGGTGGACACGAAAATTTTCGTGGAGATCGTAGATGAGGTGGGCGGCGTGGACTTCAACGTACCCGTCCACATGAGCTATGACGCCCCCGACCAGAATCTCCACATCCATTTTGAACCCGGAATGCAGCACCTCACCGGCCAGCAAGCCTTAGAGGTGGTCCGCTGCCGCAAGAACTCCGACGGAGTCGGCGAATACCCCAACAACATCTACGATGCCTATCCTGACGCCGACATTGGCCGCACCCGCACCCAGCAGGAGATGGTAAAGACCATCGCCAAGAAGGTCCTCTCCACCCCCCAGAAAGTGGGGAGCTATCTGGAGATCTTCTCCCACTATGTGAAAACCGACTTGACCTTGGGAAACATGCTGTGGTTCATGGAACCCGCCTTGGGCTTTGATTTCGATGATTTGACCACCGCCACCCTGCCGGGAGACGGCAGTGTCACCTACCAGGGCACCTCGTCAGTCTACCAACTGGACATCGAGGGCAGTCTGGCCATCATCAATCAATGCTTGAATCCCTACACCACCGATGTGACAGCGGATATGGTGCGGATGGTCCAGGCCAGCTGAGGACTTTTCAGACAACTAAACAGAATGGGCCGCTTCCCAAGGAAGCGGCCCAGTTTTTACCCAAAATAAAAGGTCTGTGAAAAGAAGGAAAAGGTTTTCTTAACGTTCCCTTAAATTTCTCCCTTCCCCCTTGAAAACAAAAAAAGCGGTGGTAGAATGGGAGGGAAAAAAGACAAACTTACGGGAAACGGGGGAAATCAGGTGAAACTCATCCATTTTGTAGAGACCTTCCATCTGGTCATTGGACTGACCCTCACTCTGCTCTATCTCTATCAAGTGGCCTACTTAGTGTTGGGCTTGATCCGGCGACGGTATCGGGACAAACGCCAGCCCTCCCGCCTGCACCGCTATGCCGCCCTGATTTCTGCTCGGAATGAGGAGGGGGTCATCGGGGAGCTCATTGAAAGTCTAAAACAGCAGAACTACCCATCTGACCTTCTTGATATCTATGTGGTGGCCGACAACTGCACCGACGGGACCGCTCAGGCGGCACAGGCGGCCGGAGCCACCGTTTATCGGCGCTTTAACCGCACGGAGGTGGGCAAGGGTTACGCCTTAGACTACCTACTTAAGAAGATGGCCGGCGACGGACTGGTCAACCAATATGAGGCCTACCTGATCTTTGATGCCGACAACATCGTGGACCCCAACTTCGTATCGGAAATGAACCGCGTCTTTGACCGGGGCGGCTTTGCCGCTATCACCAGCTACCGAAACTCCAAAAATTTCGGCCAAAACTGGATCACGGCGGGCTACTCCATCTGGTTCCTGCGGGAGGCCCAGTTTGTCAACGCCGCCCGGATGGCGCTGGGCCTCAACTGCACCGTGTCGGGCACCGGCTTCCTGGTCTCAGCCGATCTGATTCGAGAAAAGGGCGGCTGGCCCTACCACCTTTTAACTGAGGATATCCAATTCTCCGCCGAGTGTGCCGCTGAGGGCCGGAGGATCGGCTATTGCGGCGGCGCGGTCATCTATGACGAACAGCCCACCGCTTTCCGCCAGTCTTGGGATCAAAGGCTCCGGTGGTCCAAGGGCTTCTATCAGGTGGACAGCAAATACGGCCTATCCCTGCTCCGGGGCGTGTTCCGGGGCGGCCGCCAAGGGCTGGGCTGCTACGATGTCCTGCTCACCATCACCCCGGGAATCCTGCTTGCCGTTTTAGGAGCGCTTCTGCAAGGGCTGTTGGCCCTGGTATGCCTATCCGCCCCGGTCTATGTGATAGAGCGGGTACTTAAGCTGACCGCCGATTTCTTGTTCACCGACTTTCTGACCTTCTACCGGGGCATGTTCCTCTACGGACTTCTCACCGTTGTCAGCGAATGGCGGTATATTCGGGCCACCCCGGTTCAAAAGTTAGGGTATCTCTTCACCTTTCCCCTGTTTATGCTTACTTATATCCCTATCTCGGTGGCGGCTTTGTTCCAAAAGGTAGATTGGAAACCCATCCGGCACAAATCTCTTGCTCAGATCGGCCCGGCGGCTTGACCGCCGGGCTCTTTTTTATTTGCGTATAGATCAGAAATCGTGCAGAAGCCGTCAGTGGACCCGGCCTCCTCCGATAGCCCAGGGGAAGCTGCTCATAGAAATCAAAACAGCTATCAGAACATATTTGCCGGAAAACTCAGGGAGGTTTTTAACTAAAAAACAGAGGGCGGACACCTTTGGAGCGTCCGTCCTCTGTTTTTAGTGAATGAAATTTTGTTATCCGATGGCTGGTGTGGCCTTCTTTTTGCGCATGATCTGAAGGCCCAGCAGAGCGGCCATCAATACGATACCCACAATGTCCGAGACGGTTTCCGGAATGACCAGACACAGAGCTGCCACGATGGCCAGTAGGCGTTCTCCTATGTTTATCGGTACAATACCATGTCCAATAAACGACATACTCAACCCAAACGCACCAATGAGGCAGGTGATGGTCACTTGGATAATCTCCAAAGGTGTGCCAACGCCCAGCATGGCAGGGCTGTATACAAAGGTATAGGGGATAAGGAAGATGATAAAGCTGTACTTAAACGCATTTAGTCCCAGCTTCCACATATTGTCGTTGACAATGCCGGCAGCGGTAAAGGAGGACAGCGCCACAGGAGGCGTAATCATAGACAGGTTAGCAAAGTAGAACACGAAGAAGTGAGCCGCCAAAATAGGCACGCCCAGTTTGACGATGCTGGGACACAGAAGGGTGGCGGACATAATGTACGCCGCACTGGTAGGCATACCCATGCCCAAGACTAAAGCCATCAGCATGGTGGCCACCAGGGCCAGCAGCAGGCTGTTGCTGGCCAGAGCGTTGATCATGCTGGAGAAGCGGATACCAAGTCCGGTGGCAGTGATCTGACCTACGATGATACCAGCTAATGCGCATGGAAGGGTGACAACAACGGCCTGCTTTCCGGTGGCAACCAGCGCCTTGAGTAGATCAAACAAACCGATTCGGGTATCCTTCCGGATCATACATAAGACAATAAGCACAATCGTAGCATAAGTACAGCAGCGCATCATAGACCCGCCCCGGATAATGAAGACAACCAGAACCACAACACTGAGGAGTAGATGGATATGGCTCTTGATCTCCTTGCGGCATTCATCCGCGTCGATCTCCGGTTTTGCCAAATGGTTCTTTTTAGAATACATATCCACCAGGAAATAGAGAGCAGCCAAAAAGATAAAGGAGGGGATAATAGCGGCCAGCATGACGGTGGAATAGCTGATGCCTGTCATATCCACCATAATGAAAGCAGCCGCACCCATCACAGGGGGGATCAGCTGGCCGGCAGTGCCGCCAATGGCCAAAATACTCCCGGTAAAGCGGTTCTCAAATCCCTGCTGCTTCATAGGCTCATACATAATCGTACCAATGGAGGCCACGTTGCCGGGGGCGCTACCAGAGATCATACCAAAGAAAGCAGATGCCACAATGGTGGCTTTGCCGGCTCCGCCGTTGGCTTTACGGGTAAGCAGGGTGGAAATATTGACGAACAGCTTTCCCGCTGGGGTAGCAGTCAAGAACGCGCCAAACAGCAGGAAGTAGAACACCGTGCCGCAGGCAGTGCTGACAGGGGAACCAAACACGCCGGAAGTGGAGAAAATCTGCACTTCAATGAATTTTGCGATAGACATATTGGAATGTGCCAACATGCCTGGCATAAGCTCACCAAAAAATCCATAGGCAACGAAAATCAGCACAATGATCATTAAAGCCAGATTCACAGCGCGGCGGCAGCATTCGATCAGCAAGACCAGCATAGCAATGGCCACCACGTAGTCCATAGTAGTGAGCGGATCCACAAAGGCCATGCGGGTGTCATAGCGGGAACCGTTCATCATCATATAGATACCGCAGAGGACAACGATGGCAAAAAAGATATACTCATACCACTTGGGCAAATATTTTTGCCCTTTGGGAACTTTATACTTCTTGAAAGTGGGAAAGGTGAGGAAAACCAAACCCATAGCAAAGCAGACATGGATAGGGCGCATAATGAGGGCGCTGTATGAGCCTCTAATTACCACCCAAAGCTGGAAGAATACCCAAATCAGGGCCCAAATTGCCCCTGGATTACAGAACGCTTCAATATATTTGTTTTTTTTCATGATTTCGTTCCTATATCCTTTATTGAAATTTGAGAAGGGGAGCCGGAGCAAGTGTTCCGGCTCCCCCCGGAAATTACTTCATCAGGCCAGCATCCTTGTAGTACTGTTCAGCACCGGGATGAAGAGGAATGCCCAAGCCAGCGGGATCGCAGGCACCCTCTGCGGTAAAGCGCTGCAGCGCGGTGTGTCCAGCGTTGATGTCCGCCACATTTTCACACATGGCCTTGGCAATTCCGTAAGCGACATCATCGGGCAGATCAGCAGTGCAGAACAAGGTGGAGGTGACTCCGAAGGTGTCAATCGCCTCATCCTGTCCCTTAAAGCAGCCAGCGGGAAGAGTTTCAGGGCTAAAGCCCTTTTCCTCCACAAAGGTATCGATCATTTCCTGGGGGAACTGGATGAAGGTCATATCGACAGTGGAGGACAACTCCGTCACAGCCGCATGGCCTTGGGTAATATTGTGGCAAACAAAGTCAGTGCGGCCATCCTTAATGTTCTCAACACTGGTACTCCAGTCGGCATACTCCACGACGCCGCCCCAAGAAATAATATCGTCAAAGGTCATGCCATAGTATTCAAAAATCATGGAAGTGACAATATTACCCATATTGCCCGCGGGAAGTACGCTGACCTTGATGGGCAGATGCTTTTCAGCTACTTCAGCCAAATCAGTCCACCCAGCGTCGGAGCGGACCAGTGCGATATAATAGAAGGTGTCCAGATAACCGGCAATGCCCCGGAGGTTGTCATAGGCCTCCGTATACAATCCTTCCCCGTTATAAGCCCACTTGTTAGATAAATTATAGCCGATGCCCAACTGATAAGCGCCGCCGGAAACCTGGATGGGGTTGGAGGTAGCGCCTCCTTCAGCGGCGGCATTGATCATAGAACCAGCAGGAAGCCCCTTAGGAAGAATCTCTGCAAAAGTCGCTCCGTAAGAGTACCAGGAAGTGCCAGAGGAGCCAGTGACAAGGTCGAGCATAACGGGCTCTCCAGAGGAGTTGCTGCCAGCTGAATTTTCAGGCGGATTGCTGTCGGCAGTACCGCCGCCGCATGCGGACAGGGAAATTGCCATCGTCAGTGCCAGGAGCAGGGAAAGCATTTTCTTCATTTGTGTACTTCCTCTCATATTTTTATTTTGGAACTCACAATTTTCATTTCCGTCTCAGCGGACCACGACCAAGTCGCGGACAACGGTACCGTCGACGGGGCCCAAGCGCATTTTTTCAGCGGTGGTATCCACCTCTTTTGCGCAGGGAAGGATCGGTTTGCCGTTCAGCTTGCAGGCACAGCGGCCGCAGATCGCTTGGCAGCAAGAGGAGTGGCGGTAATAGGCCAGATCATGGTCCAGATTGGCATAGATATAATCCAACACATCCATGATCTTCATGCCTGGAACAACGGGGACCTCATAGGTAAAGAGGCCTGTGCTGCGTTCGATTTCTACTTTCATGACCTCACCCCTTTAAGATAGTTTCAGCAATGCAGTCCAGCACGGAGGGATAACTTGCAGTGTCCAGGGGGAGGTATGTGCCCTCCGGCACTTCCTTTTCATAGACCGGCTGGCCGTCCTGCAAGCTGGCCACCCAGCTGAATAAGTAGTGTTCGTTATCCACCTGGGGCTCGTCCACCCGCAAATGACAGCCCCGGCTCTCCTTCCGGTCCAAGGCGGACCGGATACCGATCTCTGTGCACAGCGCCAGATTGCGGATCAGCACGGAATTGATCCACTCCATGTTATACTGATCGGGGCCGGGGGCGGCCATATCATCCAAGGAGGCCCGCAGCGCCACGATCTCATCATAGGCCTTCTGGAGTCTCTCCCCGTCGCGGACAAATCCAAAGCCCACTTCGCTGATCTGCTCCAGCTTTTTCCACGCCTCAATGGGGCTGACCCCCTCCGATTTTTTCCGGGGAGCCATCAGCAGCTCTAAGGCGGCATCCACATTATCCGGCTCTAAGAGGGGAGCACCCTGGGCGTATATCGCGGCGTTTTTGCCGGCAGTCAGGCCGTTGGCAAGCATTTCTGTCAGGCCGTCGCCGCTTCGGAATGCACCGAAAAGCCCCCCTGTGACCTCACCCGCCGCATAGAGGCCGGGCACATCCGTTTCAAAATATTTGTTGATGGACACGCCGCCCATGCTGTATTCATTTCCAAAGCCGCACATCAGGCGTTTGCCGTTGGCAATAATGTCTTCGGCCAGCTTTTGAAGATCGATGTGGTGATATTTGTTTTTTCCGTGCCACCAATGCTGATTGACATAAAAAGTCTTGAAGCCCTCCCGGATCTCCTCATCGGTATAAGCGGAGTAATCCATGTAAAAGCGGTTCCCGTAGGTATCCCATTTGGCATACATGCCGGGGGCATAGAAGGCGCAGTAGAGCAGCTTTTTGACCTTGCTGTTGGAGGCGTTGGTCTTAAAGCGGGGCTCAGAGGAATACACCAGCTCCTCGCCATCCAGATCGGTGGCCTTATGCCGCAAAGGGAAAATGTTGGGCATAGTCATTTGGAAGGGCAAAATGGATCCCTTTGCGTAGAGGGGCTCCTGGATGGTGGGGATGGCCAGCAAAAACTCCATGTCCTTGACTTTGGCACCTGCCCGAAGGGCCATGGCGACGCCGTCTCCCGTCATATCACTGTCTGTATTCTTCAGCTCATAGGGCTGCCAGCCGCCGGTTGCCAGAATGACCGCCTTGGCATGGAACTCTGTGATCTCGCCGGTAAAGACATGGAAGCCGATGGCACCGCAGACCTTGCCGCCGCTGGTCAGCAGATCGGAGATAATGATATCCTCATAGGCGGCGATCTCTTTTTGGGATTCCAGGCCGTGCTTCAGTGCTCTGCCAAAAGCCACGCCTCCTGCCCTCCAACGGCAGGCCTTGGGAGCAAATACAAAGGTACTCCCACACTCTTTCACCCACTCCAGCAGCTCCTTTACCGCGTAGGGCCCATCCTCCACGAACTTCTTTTGAAGCTCCTGGTTGCCCAGTCCAAAGGCGCAGGCCACCATTTTCTGGAACAGGCTCTCCGCTGTGTACTCCTGATTGGCTTCAGTCTCTCCGCACACGTCCCTGGCCCCCTGGCCATCGACGCCGAAGCTGCCGCCCAGCATGATGGCATTGCCGCTTTTTCCGACCTTGCCCTTGGAAACCAAAACCACGTTGGCTCCCTCCCGCGCAGCCACCACCGCGCTCATCACGCCGGCTCCTGATCCGCCGATGACCAGGACGTCACTCACCACTACATTTCGCTGCATCTGACCCCTCCTCTTCTATCATTCTATCAAATATTCTCACCCCATAGAAAATATGGTATTCAGCGATTGGCCAGCCGATAGGCATGGCGGTTCACCGTCATGTCAATGGTATAAGCGATACCCTCGGCAGTATCGAAAAAGCTCTCATTGAGCGTACCCGCCATCCAGTCCCGGGTGGCCTGCCGCAGATGCTCCGTAAAATAACTGCGGAATGTGGTGACACCCTTTTCTGTGACTCCGCCCTTGGTAGCCCGGTGCTCCATATCCGCCTCCAGCTCGGGGCGATCAGCCAGTTGGGCGGCCAGAGAGAAGACCTCGAAATTGGCGCCGTGGAAGCCGCGGGCCAGCTTCTCATCGCAGCCTACAGACAGGATATAACGCAGGATACCGTCATACCAAGCGTTGGACATGCGGCGTACAAATTCACGGATATATTCCGGGGCGTCCTCCTCTGCGCAGGGGTACATCCCCTCGCCCTCCAGCCCGGTGTGCTTGCGGAAGGCGGCCCGCCAAGCAGAGGCGATGTCCTGGATGGGGACCTGATATCCCGAATCGGCCAAGCCGTCGGCAATCGCGCAGACGCAGTCAGAAATGGTGTAAGTAGTGATCTTGCTGGAAAGCCCAAACAAGCTCTCATCCTGGGTCATAACAAAGCTCTGGCTGAACATGTTGGAAAACTCGATAGCCCGGGCCTCCCGATCCTTGGGGAAAGGGCTGCCGAAGCAGACAAAGCCGGCTCCCAGCTTTTGCAGGGGAATGCCCCGCTTCTCCTTTGCCATACTGGGGAGGAACTTAGCCACCAAGACATCATCCCCCAACACATCCAAATACATTTGAGGGGCAGGAGTGGGGCCAAAGGTATAAATATCAGGCAGGTTCCAGCCTTTCTCCCGCGCCTCCTCAAAATAAGGCTTGAGAGTTTCCTCCGCCACAACGGGGATGACCTTGGGCGGGGTAGAAACGATCACGATGTCAGGCCTTTTCTCCCGGAGCAGCTCGGCGGAATTGCCGGCAGATACTTGGAAGGGCACTTGCTTTTGCAGCTCGGCGACCTTGTCTGGATTATTGCGTACGCCGAAGACATTGGTCGCTACCTTGTCACCCAAAAGCTGGCGATAACCAGGCATCAAAAACCGCCCGATATTGCCCATACCAATTACGACAATGTTATAATTGGGCTCCATAACCATGCGTTGTTACCTCCCATTTAAATAATTTCCATCTCTCGCTTTGCTTGAAGACACCTCTTTACCGTAACTGAAAAACCCCGCCTCATATAGATCAGCATATTAAAATTTTTTCATCCGTTTGTTCAAACATACCACAAAACTTTCCGGTTTACAATACATTTTTGTTGCTTTTTGGATAAACAGTAAAAATACCATAAAAAAAGGAATCATAATGTATATCTCAAAAATCGTTTTACGATTGGTACCGTTTTATTTCCCAAATCATAAATCTCTCACCGGATAGAAATGAGGGGACAGATCATTCCAGATCGTGCAGCGTTAAGAAATATTTTTCGCCTCATCCACTCCTCTCTTCATGTCAGAAATGACAGCAGAATCCACCCTGGGAAACCATCTTGTCGCCTTTCTCTCCTCTCTGGGGCAAACTTGCGGATCTTTTTCGGCAATGTCGCTTATTGCGGCGAAGCCTGTGTATCACGGGAATCAAAAGGGCAACAAAAAGACAGCAAACAGGGAACGGGCTCCACCAGCAGGGCGACGAACTTGGAGGGATCGGGAGAAATCAGGGCAGGTGATTAAGATACATCAGGAGTCTGCAGGGAAACCGTATGCGAAATGAGATTTTGCGGTTTGAACCCATCCGCAATCTGCGTATCGACCACAGCTTTTCGCAGCAGATCGCGGAAATTCTAAATGTCAGGCAAAATACCGATTCCCAATATGAAATTTGGGTATCGAACTATCCTCTGAATGCGGTGATCAAGCTGGCCCATTTTTATAACACCAGCACAGACTATATTGGGAACCTCACCGACGTATCCGCCCCTTATCCCCGCAGCAAAGTCTAAATCCGCTGGTGCCCCTCCGGGGGCGCCGGTTGCTTTTCCCTCCCGCTTCGTGATATACTACTTGCAAATCACCACATCAAAAACGGAGGAGCTGGATGCCATGGAACAGGTCGATTTAGAGACCTGGCCCCGCCGGGACCGCTATACATTTTTTCAGGACATGTCCTGGCCCTTCTGGTCGGTGACCTTCCCCATAGACGTGACCAGCCTCCACCGGTGGGCCAGGGAAAGAGGCGTGTCCTTTTATTACGCCCTCATCTACGCTGTCACCAAATCTATGGAGCGGGTGGATGCCTTTCTCTACAAAGACCGGGAAGGACAGATCGTCCGCCATGAGCATCTGATCCCCAGCTTTACCGATCTGAGGCCGGGGACGGAGGATTTCTACATCGTCACCCTCCCCCCAGGGGACAGCTTGGAGGAGTTCTGCCGCAAGGCCAAGGAGGTCAGCCGCAGCCAGACTCAGTTCATTACCGCCGGCCCCTGGGAGGAGGATGAGCTCATCTACTTCAGCTGCTTACCCTGGTTCCCCATCACCTCTGTCACCAATGAGAGGAACCCGGTGCCCTGGGACTCCATCCCCCGGGTGACCTGGGGAAAATATGTCACCGGACGGGATGGCCGGGACAGCCTGTCCATCTCCCTGGAGCTAAACCACCGCCTGTTGGACGGTGTACACGCCGGGAGGTTTTATCAGGAACTCACCACCTTTTTGAAGGCTTTATGACTTACGAAGAACTCACCCGCAAGCTCCGCGCCGCTCCACCCGCCCCCCGGCGGAACTATGCCGTGCTGACTCCGGTGTTTGAGGAGGAGGGGGCCCTCTCCCTTCTCTTTGAAGTCCGCTCCCACACTCTCCGCACGCAGCCTGGAGAGGTCTGCTTCCCCGGTGGCCGGGTGGAACCGGGAGAGACCCCTGCCCAGGCCGCCCTCCGGGAGACGGGAGAGGAGCTGGGGCTGCACTCCCCCTGGGTGGAGCTGGGACCCGCCCTGCCCGAACAATGGCATCAGGCAGGGTTCTGTACCCACCCTTTTCTGGGCCGGCTGTCCCCCGGCTGGCGGGATGCCATACGCCCGGGGCGGGCGGAGGTGGAGGAGGTATTCTCCGTCCCCCTGGACTTTTTCCGCCGCACTCCGCCGGAGCGCTACCCCTGCGAGACGGTCACCCTGCCCCCGCCGGACTTTCCCTATGAGAGGATCGGCTTCCCCCAGGGGTATCCTTGGCGGAAGGGCCACACGGTGCTCCCCCTGTGGGTGTGGAAGGAGCGGCCCATCTGGGGTCTCACCGCCCGCATGGTCCTGAGCCTGGTAGAGACCCTATGAGGGGTGGGCAAGAGCAGCTGGGGCCCTATACTTACCGCTGGACAGAGGGCTGCTTTCCCTTGGGAGCCGATTCCCTGGCCCTGGGCTCGTTTTGCACCCTGCGTCCCCGGGACAGGGTCCTGGACCTGGGCTGCGGCGCAGGACTTCTCCTGTTACTGTGCGCCCGTCGGACGGAGGGGCTCACCCTCGCCGGGGTGGAACTGGACCTCCGCGCCGCGGAAGCAGCCCGGGAAAACCTGTCGGCCAACGACCTATCCGGAGACATCCACACCGGAGACCTGCGGACTGTATCGCCCACGGGACCCTTCGACCTGGTCATCTCCAATCCCCCCTGGTATCCCGAAAATGCCGGCCCGGCGGGCAGGCCGGGCCGGACGGAGAGCTGCACCTTTCCGGAGCTGTGCCGAGCGGCGGCCCACGCTCTGAGGGACAAGGGCCGCTTTGCCCTGGTCCACCGGCCAGAGCGGCTTGCAGAACTCATGACGGCCCTTCGCGACACGGGTCTGGAACCCAAGCGGCTCCAATTCTGCCGCCACCGGCCGGATAAGCCCCCCTTCGCCGTCCTTTTAGAGGCCGCAAAGGGCGGCAGGGCAGGGCTGGATATCCTGCCCGATTTCACCTAAAAGGAGGCCCTTTCATGGCCGGAACACTCTATCTGGTCCCCACCCCCATCGGCAACTTGGGGGACATCTCCCGCCGGATGGCGGAGACCTTGGAGGCAGTGGACTTCATCGCCTCCGAAGACACCCGGGTGACCTTGAAGCTTCTCAACCACCTGGGGCTGAAAAAACCCCTTATCAGCTACCACCGTCACAACACCGGCGAGGCCGGCCAGAAGGTACTGGACCGCCTGCTGTCTGGGGAGAGCGCAGCCCTGGTCACCGACGCGGGCACCCCCGCCATCAGCGACCCCGGCGAGGATCTGGTGACCCTGTGCGCCCAAAACGATATACCCGTAGTGGCCATCCCCGGCCCCTGCGCCCTGATCACCGCCCTGTCGGTCTCCGGCCTGCCCACCGCCCGCTTCACCTTTGAAGGCTTCCTGCCCATGAACAAAAAAAACCGCCGCGCCCAGTTGCAAAGCCTGCAGGGAGAACAGCGGACCATGCTCTTTTATGAGGCCCCCCACAAGCTCTCCGCCACCCTGTCCGACCTTACGGAGACCTTTGGGGGCGAGCGCCGAATCTCCCTATGCCGGGAGCTGACCAAGCTCCATGAGGAGGTCATCCGCACCACCCTGGGCCAGGCGGCGGAGCGGTACCGGGATGAGACACCCCGGGGAGAATTCGTCTTAGTAGTAGAGGGAGCCCAGCCACCCCAGGGGGAAGGGGCCACCTTAGCCGACGGCTTGGAGCGGGTGACCGCCCTTCGCTCCCAGGGTGCCTCCTTAAAGGATGCCGTCAAGCAGGCCGCAAAAGAGTTGAGCCTGTCCCGCAACGACCTCTACGCGGCCGCCTTGGGAGAAACCTTATGACAGGAAAAATAAGAGCCGGGCGCCCATGATGGGCGCCCGGCTTTCCTTTGAGGCCAAGGGAATATTGAAATCAATCCTCCAGCTCTGTCAGCTCCTTCAGACAGTTGGGGCAGACATTTTTACCCTTGAAGATGACTACGTCGGTGGCATCATCACAGAAGATACAGGAGGGCTGATACTTCCGCAGAATAACAGAGGAGCCGTCTACATAAATCTCCAGGGAATCCTTTTCCTCGATCCCTAGATTGCGGCGCAGCTCAATAGGAAGTACAATGCGCCCCAATTCGTCTACTTTCCTTACAATACCGGTGGATTTCATTTGCACGTTCCTTTCTTTTTAACATTTCCCTTTTGATTTCCATATATGGTGCATTTTTCATTATACTGGTTTTTTTTTGATTGTCAATCAAAAATTGGGAAAAAAGGAAGAAAAGGGTGAAGAAGTTAAGTAAATCCATTAAAATGTGGAAAATTGTGGGAATTTTAGGTTGGGACATACCTCCTGGCCAAGGCGCATAGATTGAAGGGACAGGAGGGGTAAACAAGATGGCAATGTCAGTGATCTGGACGGGAATGGTCGTGGTATCCGTTTTCTATGGGCTGTTGGCAGGCAACGGCCCGACAGTGGCCGCGGCCGCGGTAGAGGGAGCGGCCGCCGCCGTGGAGCTGTGTCTCACTATGGCAGGGATCATGTGCCTTTGGATGGGTGTCATGGAGGTCATGAAACGCTCCGGCCTTGCAGAGCAGCTCTCCCGTCTCCTTCGGCCGGTCCTATGCCGGCTCTACCCTGATTTCAAGCGGGATAAGGAGACCATGGACGCCGTCTCCGCCAACGTCTCGGCCAATCTGTTGGGGCTGGGCAATGCCGCCACTCCCCTGGGGATCCAGGCCGCCCGGCGAATGGCAAAAAAGACACCGGGTGTGGCCTCAGACAGCCTTTGTATGCTGGTGGTGTGCAATACAGCCTCCATCCAGCTCATCCCCACCACTGTGGCCAGCGTCCGCCTCTCCGCCGGATGTGCCGCCCCCTTTGACATCCTGCCGGCAGTGTGGCTGGCCTCCGCCATCTCTGTGGCGGTGGGCATTGCGGCGGCTAAGACAATGGCCTGGTTATGGAGGAAACAGTAATGGATCTGCTTTTCAATATGGTAGTCCCCCTGACCATCGCCTTTGTCGCCATATGGGGCATGGCCCGCCGGGTAGATGTATACGGCGCCCTGGTCCAGGGCGCCGGCGAGGGGCTGGGCGTGCTCATCAAGATCGTCCCGGCCATGGTGGGGCTGATGACGGCGGTCTATATGCTCCGGGCCTCCGGTGTGCTGGAATTGGCAGGGCAGTTCCTCTCCCCCCTCCTGACCCGGCTGGGCGTGCCGCCTGAGACCGTCGGGCTTCTATTGGTGCGGCCCGTCAGCGGCAATGCCGCCTTGGGGGTGGGGGCGGAACTGATCTCCACCTATGGCCCCGACTCCACCATCGGCCGCACGGCGGCGGTGATGCTGGGCTCCACGGAGACCACCTTCTACACCATTGCCGTCTATTTCGGCGCGGCAGGAATCCAAAAGACCCGTTACGCCGTCCCCGCGGCCCTCTGTGCCGATGCGGCCGCCTTTTTGGCGGCGGCCTGGGCTGTACGGCTGTGCTTCGGGTAAACGCAGCAGAAGGGCTTTCCGGCGGTCCGCTGCCATGGAAAGGCGCCTTCCAGCCTGCAAAAAAGCCCCCGCTCCACCCAACGTGGAATGGGGGCTTTCTTCCTATGCTCCCTTATCTGATTCCGCTTGCCTATCGGCGGCCATGGGCCCCCGGGATAGGGCCTATCCCGGGCTATGGGAGTTCATTTCACCGCGGCTGAGCAGAAAATGTTTGGGGAGCCACGCAGCGCCGCGGGCTGGCGGCATAGCATACTCCCAGGTTCCGCGAAAGGCACTCCCGCCCCCAAGCCGCCCATCCGCCCATTCGGGATCTTCTGTGCCATAGAGCATCTGGCACCCCAGCCCGGTATAAATACAGCACAGTCATTGGGGCGCAGGCGGCTGCCCGCTCCCCAACGGCTGTGCTTTTTGCTCTGCTCTATAATATTGTCCGGCCGCACTCTCTCAGCCCGGACACTTTTCGTGATAGCGCTTCACCATGTCGGCCAATGTAATATTGTCCACCACGGAGGACACCGCCTCCTGGATCTGGATCCAAATATCCAGCGACACACACTGACTCGCCCGGCAACAACCGCTGGAATCATCCGCACACCTCACCGGGGCCAGGCTGCCCTCCAGCGCCCGCAGGATCTCTCCCACCGTGTATTCTTCCGGCCTGCGGGTAAGCAGATAGCCGCCGCCGGCGCCTCGGACGCTTCGGACCAGTCCCTCCCGGCTCATCTGGGTGACGATCTGTTCCAAATATTTCTCCGAGATCCCCTCCCGCTCTGCCACATCCCGGAGCGGGACAGGTTGGGGCGAATCAATGATAGCCAGATCCAGCATCAACCGCAGCGCATAGCGGCCCTTAGTAGAAATTTTCATGACAAAGCCTCCCCGCATCCAACGCTATTTTTTATATCATACCATATTTCTCGGAAATTTCAAGAAAAAAGCCTTGACTTTAGTGCCAAAAAGCGTTAAAGTATCAGACAGAAAGCAGGTGAGCCTTATGGCTATGGCAAAATACAACCGGAACGGGTATTCCTATTCCTACCGCTATTATTATGATAATAGCGGTCCCTTGTGTTGCCCATAATCGGCCCTGCCGTCTTTGAAATGTGACGCGGCAGCCCGCAATGGGCTGCCGCGTTTTTTCAAAAAAATAGAAGAGGAGAAATGATTTATGGTCGTTATTATGAAGCAGGGGTTCACCCAACAGGAATTGGACCTCGCCATTGCGGAGATGAAGCGGGGCGGCGTCAATGTCATGGTCTCCCGGGGAAGTGAGACTACTATCTTAGGTGCAGAGGGCAACGCCCAAAATATTGACATCAAAAAGATGGAGGCCCTCTCCGGCGTAGAACGGGTCATGCGAGTCAGTGAGCCCTATAAGAAAGCCAACCGGAAATATCACCCCGATGACACCGTAGTGGAGATTGCCCCCGGCGTCAGCGCAGGCGGCAAAAAGCTGCTGGTGGTGGCCGGCCCCTGCTCGGTGGAAAGCACAGAGCAGATTACTGACATTGCCCAGGCGGTCAAGGCCAGCGGTGCCCACGCCCTCCGGGGCGGCGCCTTCAAGCCCCGCACCTCCCCCTACTCCTTCCAGGGGATGGGCTTCCACGGGCTGGACCTCCTGGAGCAGGCCCGGGCCGCCACCGGCCTGCCCATCGTCACAGAGCTCATGTCCACCGATGACATCGACTACTTCGCCGAGCATGTGGACCTCATTCAAATCGGGGCCCGGAACATGCAGAACTTTGACTTACTCAAGCGCCTGGGCAAAATCGACAAACCCATTCTTCTCAAGCGGGGATTGTCATCCACCATCGAGGAGTGGCTCATGTCGGCGGAGTATATCCTGGCCGGCGGCAACGAAAAGGTCATCCTCTGTGAGCGGGGCATCCGCACCTTTGAGACCTTCACCCGCAATACCCTGGATCTGTCGGCTGTCCTGGCGGTGAAAAAGCAGTCTCACCTGCCTGTGGTGGTGGATCCCTCCCACGCCAGCGGTCAGGCCTGGATGGTGGAGCGGATGAGCCTGGCCGCCATTGCGGCCGGGGCCGACGGTCTGATCATCGAGGTCCACAACGACCCCGCCCATGCCCTCAGCGACGGCCAGCAGTCCATCACCCCCGCCCAATTTGACGCGCTGATGAAAAAGTCCTCCCAGGTGGCGGAATGCGTGGGGAGAGAGCTGTGAGATGAAAAAATTCGTCATCGTCGGCCTGGGGCTGATCGGCGGCTCCATGGCCCTGGCCCTCAAGGGCTTTGAGGACTTTCAAATCGTGGGCGTGGACGTGTCCCAGCCCACCCTCCGCTTTGCCCGAAAGCACGGAGTGGGCGACGCCGTCACAGAGGACGCCAGCCAAGCGGTAAAGGACGCTGACGTGGTCATGCTGGCTCTCCATCCCCAGGGCATCCTGGATTTCTTGGAGCAGCATAAAGCTCTCTTCCAACCCGGCTGTCTGGTCACCGACGTGTGCGGCATCAAGTCCGCCATCATGGAGCAGGCCCGCTGCCTGCCTCCCCAGGTGGACTTCATCGGCTGCCATCCCATGGCGGGCACCGAGTTTTCCGGTGTGGAGCACGCCTTTGCCGAGATGTTCCAAGGCTCCCACCTGATCCTCACCCCACGGGAGACCAGCTTGCCGGAGCACATAGCTCTGATGGAGCGGCTGGCCGCCCACATCGGCTGCCAGGATGTGGTGAAGACCACCCCGGAAGCCCATGACGCCATCCTGGCCTATACCAGCCAGATGATGCACATCATCGCCGTGTCTGTATGTGACGATCCCAGCCTGTTTTCCTGCAAGGGATATGAGGGCAACTCCTTCCGGGGCTGCACCCGGGTTGCCGCCCTGGACGTGGGACTTTGGACACAGCTTTTCTCCCTCAACGCCCCAGCGCTCACCGGATGTTTGGATATTTTGATCCAAAATCTCCAGTCCTACCGCCAGGTCATTGCCTCCGGCGACCGGAAGGCCCTCGCAGATAAGCTGACCGTCTCGTCTGACCGGAAGAGGAAGATGAACCTGCCGGGGCCCGATCTGCTGGGATAGCGGGAAGAGGACGGAAAGCCGCTCTTCCTCTCCCTGAAACGGAGCACTCTGCCCCCATAGAGAGAGCCGCCATCCAATCATGGATGGCGGCTCTCTCTATGGCTTTTCTCACATCTTCTCCGGGGCGCTGACCCCGATGAGCCCCAGCCCGTTGGCCAGGACACTGCGGACGGCGTCCGCCAGCTTCAGCCGGGCACGGGCCACCTCTGGAGCCTCGCCCTTGATGCGGTGGGCGTTGTAAAAACGGTGGAAGTCCCCCGCCAGCGCGATCAGATACCGGTTGAGCTGGGAGGGATCGTAATCCCGTCCAGCCACCTTGATCTCCTCTGGGAACCGGGCCAGCGCCTTCAGCAGGGCCAGCTCCTCTTGGCTCCCCAGCAGCCCCACATCCACTTGTACGCAGGCGGGTACCGGCATATTCTCCTCCCTCGCCATTTTCCCAATCAGGGAGCAGATCCGGGCGTGGGCATACTGGACATAGTAGACCGGGTTTTCACTGTCCTCCCGCACCGCCAGATCCAAGTCGAAGTCCACAGGACTGGTGGGCTTGGAGTTGTTGAAAAAGAACCGGGCCGCATCCACGCTCACCTCATCCAGCAGGTCATGGAGGGCGATGGCCTTGCCCGAGCGCTTGCTCATCCGCACCGGCTGACCATCCTGGAGAAGGTTCACCAGCTGCATGAGCACCACCGCCAGCCGGTGGGAGCCGTCCAGTCCCAGCCCGTCCAACGCCGCCTGAAGCCGGGCCACATGGCCGTGGTGGTCGGCGCCCCAGACGTCGATGCACAAATCAAAGCCCCGCTTGTCCAGCTTGTTGCGGTGATAAGCGATGTCGGCTGCAAAATAGGTGTAGAACCCGTTGCTCCGGCGGAGCACGTCGTCCTTCAGCTCCAGCTTCTCCACCTGCTCCTCGCTCTTGCCCTCGGCCAGATACTTCTCCCGCAGGAGGCCCGAGGTCTTCAGCCACAGGGCCCCGTCCTTCTCGTAGGTCCAGCCCTTCTCCGTCAGCAGGCCCACCGTCTCCTCCACATAGCCGCTGTTGTGGAGGTCGGATTCCAGAAACCACTGGTCATACTCAATACCGTACTTCTGAAGGTCAGCCTTCATTTTGGGGATATTCCTCTCCAGTCCATACTGGGCCATGGCACTCTCCCAGTCCGCCTCACTGACCTGGCCGGGGAACTCCCCCACCTGAGCCAGAAAGCCCTGGGCCAGTTCCCGGATATCCTCCCCGTGGTAGCCGTCCTCCGGGAAGGGGTAGTTCTCCTCTCCCAGGGTCAGCTGCATGCACCGGGCATAGATGGAGTGGGCAAATTTGGCGATCTGATTGCCGAAGTCGTTGACGTAGAACTCCTTCCAAACGTTCCATCCGGCCCGCTCCAGCACATCGGCCAGGGTATCCCCCAGCACGCCGCCCCGGGCGTTGCCGATGTGCATGGGGCCGGTGGGGTTGGCGGAAACGAACTCCACCATCACCCTTTTCCCCTGTCCCACATCGCTGGCACCATAGTTCATGCCGGCGCTCTCCACCGCAGAGAGCACATCGCCAAACCACTTACGGCCCAGAGTAAAATTCAAAAATCCCGGCCCGGCCAGCTCCGCCTTGTCAAAAAAACTGTCTGTCAGATCCATATGATCCAAAAGAGCCTGGGCGATCACCCGCGGAGGCTTTCCCATCGCCTTGGCGGCGGCCAGGGCAAAGGAGGTGGCATAGTCTCCATGGGAGACATCCTTGGGGATATCCACCTGGGCCTTCACCTGCACACCCGCGGGGAGCACTCCTGAAGCGGCGGCATTTTCATAGGCGCTCTGGGTCAGGGCGGCCACCTGTTCCCGGGCGGCCAAAATCAAACTGTCGGTCATGATGTGTTCTCCTCTTTCTCTTCTCACTGGGGAAGGCTCTTCGCCTTCTTCTCCCGAACGCTGATCTGAAAGGCATTGATCCCGGCCACCCGGTGGTCGATCTCGATGTTGTAATCGATCTCGATATCCCCGCCCCTTTCGCTCAGATCCGCCCGCATTCTGCGGGTATTGACCCCCAGGGCCAGCTGGCCATAAGGGGTCTCATACATGGACAGGTGGCGCCGCCCCTCCTGGAATACCATCTGGGAGTTGATCTCCCCCGCCCGGATAAGGGTGATGCAGTCCTCTTCGATCTGAAAGGTAGTCAAAGTCCCGGCCAGGCCGGTGACCTCGCTCTCTTGATAGCTGAGGGTATATGTGTTTTGGTCCCGCTGGAGGAGGCCCTCAGTAACCAGCTCCACCGTCTCCCCCTCCACGCCGTCAAAAGCTTGCTGGCTCTGGATTGAGATGATCACATTATTTTCAGACATAATGGAAACCTCGTATTTAAAATAGAGTGGATGTATTATACATGGGATTTGTTCCGGTGTAAAGGCCGGATTTTACGGGGCAACAGGCTCAATACCTCTCGATGTCCACCCTCTCCACCGTTCCGTCCATCGCTCCGCCCAGGAAAATGCCCGCCAGCCTGGCGAAATCCTCGATGGAATCGCTGACAAAGTAGCGGCAGCTCCCCCGCTCTCTCCGAGCCAGCATATCCCGCTCCTCCAGCCACCGGGCAGCGTAGTCAGCACAGGTCGCCCCGGTGTCGATGAGCGTCACGCCCTCTCCCATGGTCTTTCCCACCACATCCCACAAAAGGGGATAGTGGGTGCAGCCCAGCACCAAGGTGTCCACTCCCTTCTCCCGAAGAGAGGACAGGTACTCCTCCGCCACCAGCTCCACCACCTGGTCCCCGGGCCGGAAGCGGCCGTTCTCCACCAAGGGGACAAACAGGGGGCAGGCTTGGGCACAGACTGTCACCTTGGGATCCAGCAACCCTATCTCCCGCTCGTAGGACCCCGACCGAATAGAGGCCGCTGTTCCGATCAGGCCCACCTTTCCATTTCGAGTGCAGGCCACTGCAGCCGCGGCCGCGGGGCCCACTACGCCAAAAATCGGCAGGTCCCCGTTCTCCTCTGTCAGCTTCGTCAGAGCATTGGCAGACACAGTGCCGCAGGCCACGATGATCGTCTTCAGATCAAAGCCCCGCAGAAAAGACACATCCTGCCGGGCATAGCGGAGGATGGTCTCCTTTCCCCGGTTGCCATAGGGCACCCGGCCAGTGTCCCCAAAGTAAATGAGGTCCTCTTCCGGCAGCAGCGCCCGCAGCGCCCGCAGCGCGGTAAGCCCTCCCAGCCCGGAGTCAAATACGCCGATGGGACGCTGATCCATAGTCCTCTCCCCCTTCTGAAAATTGCAAAAAAACGGAATCTTTTATATGATATGCTGTTTTGATTGGAAAGGCAAGGAGAATTTTCCGCCCTTTTCCGAAAAATCCGTCTTCTCCTCCGTTTGACATTTTTTCAATGGGCATTATAATATAGTAAACGGGACGGAGATTCGCCCGGCACATCAATCCGGTCGTGGTAAGGAGGTATCTTCCCATGAAGCTGGAGCTGACGCGAAAGCAGTTTCGACGCCTGCTGGATATGGCTTATATCGGCAACTGGATCCTGAACTCCACCCGGGGAGAGGACCGGTTTGCCGACTATGACGAAGTGGAAAGCCTTTTGTTTTTAAAGGCCAAGGAGCTGGGGATGGACAGCCTCACCGAATTTTGGCAGGGAGAGGCCGTGCCTTCCCAGGCCTTTGCCGAGGGAGGCATCCACGAGGCCATCATGGAATATGAAAATAATGTCTTTTTTGATATCCTGGCGGAGGATCTGGCCCGCCGGGATATGGATGATGTGCCCATTGATGAGACCAATTACCAAGAGCTGGCCTCCCGCATTGACGCCTATATCGCTGAGTTTGAGCAGCACGGCACCGATCATATCTTAGTAGATACAGAAAATCCTTAACAGCAAACTAACTGGAGCAGTTCCTTTGAGGGGCTGCTCCTTTTTTGTATCCATCCTTCCCCTCTGTCCCCAGCAGGGGAAAACCGCTCCCTCTGTCCAAGAGCCCTTTGGAACAGCTGCACACATAAGTGCAAGGCGCTGGTGCCAAAATATTTGATTGGAAAATGAAAATATCTTTATTTGCATAAAATTGTGTCCATTCTCATGCGTACACACATACAGCATTTCCCCCAAACATAACCGGGCCTCCTCCAACTGGGAATCCACCATTTGGCAGCAGCGGCGGCGCATAGAAAATCGCGCTGAGGCAAAGATAGGTTCGGATTCTCAATCCAACCGAATCTCACAGACATCAACAAAGAAAAAGAGGAGATGCGAATTATGAGCAACACCAATTCTAATCAGCCTGTTGTCCCCAGCGCCCGCGAGGCTCTGAACAAGTTTAAAATGGAGGCCGCCCAGGAAGTAGGCGTCAACCTGAAGCAGGGCTACAACGGCGATTTGACCAGCCGTGAGGCCGGCTCCGTCGGCGGCCAGATGGTCAAAAAGATGATCGAGGCTTATGAGAACGGCATGAAGTAAGCTTTCCCCGTCCAAGTGGGCGCCTGCCATCCAAAAGATGGCAGGCGTCTTCTTTTTCCATGGATTGTTTTTGTATCATTCCCCGCCTTGTATTTTCTGTTTCAAACGTTTATAATGAAAATGGTATTGTTTGATCAAGCCCCAACAGACAAAGGAGTGTCTTCCATGACAAATATTTGGCACGATATAGACCCCAAGCGCATCGCTCCCGACGACTTTCTCGCCGTGATCGAGATCCCCAAGGGCAGCAAGAAAAAATATGAACTGGACAAGACCACCGGCCTCATCATTCTGGACCGCATCCTGTATACCTCCACCCACTATCCCGCCAACTACGGCTTCATCCCCAGGAGCTACGGTGACGATGGAGACCCTCTGGACGTGCTGGTGCTATGCTCTGAGGTCCTGGACCCCCTGACCTTGGTCCGCTGCTACCCCATCGGCTATATCTCCATGCTGGATGGCGGCAAAAACGATGAAAAGATCATTGCCATTCCCTTCGCCGATCCCACCTATAACGGCTACCATGACATTTCCGAACTGCCCGACCACATTTCGGAGGAGATGGCTCACTTCTTCTCCGTCTACAAAACCTTAGAGGGCAAGGAGGCTGTGGCCGGCGACACCAAGGGCTGCGCAGAGGCCAAGGAAGTAATCCGTCAGGCCATTCAGAACTACAAGGACACTTTTTGCTGATCCTTCCGCGCCGGAGAAAAATTTTTAAGACAATCTTTCTTTTTTCTTTCTCCCGTCCTGTGCTACAATAGATATGGCTTATGTCCCCAACAAAACAGAAGGAGTGCACTATGGCACATTATGACTGTCTGGTCATCGGCGCCGGCTTTGCCGGAGCGGTGACTGCCGGAGAATTGGCCCGCCGGGGCGGGAAAAAGGTCCTTGTGCTGGAGCGACGGGATCACGTAGGCGGCAACGCCTATGACCGTCTGGACGATTCCGGCATCCTGATCCACCAATATGGTCCCCACATCTTCCATACCGGCGATAAGCGGGCCTATGACTACTTATCCCAATACACTGCCTGGAGAAATTACCAGCATGAGGTGGTGGCCAACATCCCCACCGGCAGCGGACGCACCCAAATGCCGGTGCCTTTCAACCTTCTCTCCTTAGCAGTGGCCTTCGGGCAGCCCAAGGCCAGAGAACTGGCCGATAAGCTCATCGGTGTTTACGGCGCTGAGAAAAAGGTTACTATTTTAGAGCTGCGGGAAAATCCCGATCCTGAGATCTCCGCCTTGGCTGATTATGTCTATGAACATGTGTTTGTCCACTATACGATGAAGCAGTGGGGCCAAAGGCCCGAGGACATCGACCCCAACACCACCGCCCGGGTACCTGTGTTTCTCTCCCGGGACTGCCGCTATTTTCAGGATCCCTATCAGGGGATGCCCTTAGAGGGATATACGCCCATCTTCCAAAAGATCCTGGATCACCCCAACATCACCGTGGAACTGGAAACCGACGCCATCTCCCGCTTGACACTGGGCGAAAAGGTCCTGCTGGACGGCCAGCCCTTTGACGGCCCCATCGTTTACACCGGCGCATTGGATGAGCTCTTTGCCTATCGGTTTGGGCAGCTTCCATACCGCTCTTTGGAGTTCCAGTTCGAGACACACTGTCAGGACTTCTATCAAACCCACGGCACTGTAAATTACACCATGGACCAGCCCTACACCCGCATCACCGAGTTCAAGCGGCTCACCGGGCAGGAAAAACCGGGAATCACCACCATCATGAAGGAGTTCTCCACAGCCTATACCGGCGCGGAAGGACAGATCCCCTATTATGCCATCATCAACCGGGAAAACAATGACCTCTACAGCCGATATGCCGCCCTGGCCGAACAGTACGGCAATTTGAAGCTCTTGGGCAGGCTGGCGGAGTATCAATATTATAATATGGACGTCATCGTCAGCCGGGCACTGCGCCTGGCTGACGGGCTCTTGGGAGGCTGAACCTCTTGGAAAAGATACTGACCTTTGCGGTCCCCTGCTACAATTCAGCGGCCTATATGGACCACTGTATTGAGACTCTTTTGACCGGCGGAGACGACATCGAAATCATCTTGGTGGACGACGGTTCCACCAAGGATGACACTCCGGCCATCTGTGACCGCTATGCCCAGCAATACCCCGACATCATCCGCGTCATCCACCAGCCCAACGGCGGCCACGGCGAGGGCGTCAATCAGGGCATCCGCAACGCTACTGGGATGTACTATAAAGTAGTGGACTCCGATGACTGGCTGGACACTCAGGCCTTACAGAAGGTGCTCGATAAGCTCCGGGAGTGCGCCCGCTGGCCCCAACCGCTGGATCTGCTCATCGCCAACTATGTCTATGAGCATGTGGAGGACAATACCCAGCGGGTCATGCGCTACCGCAACGTATTTCCCCAGGAGCGGGTGTTCACTTGGGAGGAAATGGGCCGGTTCCGTCCCTCCCAGTATCTCTTGATGCACTCGGTCATCTACCGTACCCAGCTCCTTCGGGACTGCGGCCTGGAGCTTCCCAAGCACACCTTTTATGTGGACAACATCTTTGTCTACCAACCTCTGCCTGATGTGAAATCCATCTACTATATGGATCTGGACCTCTACCGCTACTTCATTGGCCGCTCTGACCAGAGCGTCAACGAGAAGGTGATGGTGGGCCGGGTGGACCAGCAGGTCCGGGTGACCCGGCTGATGATCGCCGCCCGGGATCTGAAGGCGGTCAAGGCCGCCCACCCCAAGCTGGGACGGTATATGACCAGTTACCTCTCCATGATGATGACCATCTCCTCCGTCTTCCTCAATATTGCCGGCACACCGGAGGCGCTGGGAATGAAGACAGAATTGTGGGAACACCTGCGGGAGGCAGACCCCGCCCTTCACCACAAGCTGAAGTACCGGTCCCTGTCCACCGTGGGAGTCATCCCCGGCTACCAAGGGCGAAAACTGTCGGTATCCCTCTACCGTATGGCCCGGCAGATTTATAAGTTTAATTAAAAGGGGTGTGGTGTTACCAATGAACATAAAAATTTCAAAGAAATTAACCAAATCTGATTTCCCCGGCGAATTCGTGGACGCCATGCTGAGTGCCTCCACCACCCCCAACCTGATCTCCTTCGGCGGCGGCTTCCCCAACCCCATCGCTTTCCCGATAGAGGACATGAAAAAAGCCGCCGACAAAGTGCTGGAGCAGCACGGCGTTGCCGCCCTGCAGTACCACTCCACAGCCGGCTATGCTCCCCTGCGGGAATATATCGCCAAACGGTACCACCGTCTGGGTGTCGATGACGTTACCGCTGACGAAGTTATCATCACCAATGGCTCTCAACAGGTATTGGATATGATCGGCGCTGTTCTCATCGATCCCGGTGATGAGATTCTTTTAGAAAACCCCACTTATTTGGTGGCGCTCCAGACATTCCATCTCTATGACCCCAAGGTGCTCACCGTCAAACTCAACGGTGATGGTGTGGACTGCGACGCCTTGTCCGAGCTTCTCAAGCGTCACTCTCCCAAGGTGTTTTACACTGTCCCCACCTTTCAAAATCCCACTGGCCTTACATACACACCCCAAGTCCGGGAAAAGGTCTCGTCCATCCTGTCCGGCACCGACGTTCTCCTGGTGGAGGATGACCCCTATGGCGAACTCCGTTTCCGGGGTGAGGGCGGACTCTCCTTCCGTCATTATTTGGGGGAACAGTGCTGCATGGTGGGCACCTTCTCCAAGATCCTCTCCCCCGGCATGCGGATCGGCTGGATCGTGTGCAAAAACGAGCTCTTGCGGAAAAAGCTCATCATCTACAAGCAGATCATGGACCTGCACACCAACATCTTCAGTCAGATGGTCCTATCTCAGTATCTTGAAGATAACGACCTGGAGGCCCACACCAACCAGATTCGGGAGCTCTATGCACACCAATCGGATCTGATGATCGCCGCCATGGACAAATATTTTCCCAAGGGCTGCTCCTACACCAGGCCCGACGGCGGCATGTTCCTCTGGGCCACCATGCCCGAGGGGATCGCAGCCGTAGATGTGCAGAGCGCCGCCCTCAAACGGGGCGTTTTGATCTGCGCCGGAGACCCCTTCTATGAGACAGAGAGGCGGGTGCGTTCCATGCGCCTCAACTACACCAACAGCTCCGACGAAAAGATCGAGGAGGGCATTCGGATCTTAGGCGATGTCATCCGGGAGCTGATAACTGCAAGATCCTGACAGCGTAAAAAACCGCCGGCACTGCGCCGGCGGTTTTTTATCCTTTTGAGAGCCGAAAAAGCCCGTGGCGGTTGCAGTAGGCGTACACCACCGCCCCCGGCCAATGAGAGAGCCTCGCCGCGGCCGTCTGTTCCGGATAGAGCTTTACCAATTCGACCCGGTCAAAGCGCACCTGGGCGATAAAGGCGAGGAAATGATCCTTCCTCATGGGGTGATCCAGGGAGACATAGAGTCCCCCATCCCACTCCTCGAGCTTGGCAGCGTGCTCTCTATCCGTCTCCTCCGCCTCTAAGGGAGGCAGGGCCACCCCGCAGCAGTGGAAGGCTCCCTCGCCCATGGCATAGATCACGTTTCCGCAGACCGGACACACGTAAAACCGCGCCCGGAGCGGATCGCCCGCCCGGTTTCGGTTGGTGATGTGCTCTCCAGAAAGAAGCTCGGCCGCCGATACCCCCAACGCCGCACCCAGCGGCTCCAGCAGGCTCAAATCGGGCAGTCCCCTCCCTGTCTCCCATTTGCTCACCGCCTTATCACTGACCAAAAGGCGGTCGGCCAACTGCTTTTGGGTATAGCCCTTTTTCTCCCGCAGCGTCTTGATTACATTCCCTGTCACATAGCTGTCCATTCCAATCACTCCTTTCTCTCTGGAAAGGATGATACCAGCCTTTTCGCCGCCGGACAACCTACGCTGAGTAGAGCTCCGCGTCATCCCAGCAGCTTTCGCCCCCGCTCCAGCAGTTTGGTGTAAACCGGGTCCATCTGCCACTCATCGGTCAACTCCAGCAGCCGATCTGCCGGGAGCCAAGCCACCTGACTGTTCTCCCCCTCCCGGATGGTCAGAGGACCATTCCGATCGGCAGTCAGAAGGTAGGAGACATTGAGATGCAGATGGGCGGGGACGTGCTCCCCCCGCTTCACATGGCCCCACACCGGCAGGATCTCCAACGAGGCGATCTCGCTGCACAGCGGGCGGATATGCGCCGCCCCAGTCTCCTCCCTGGCCTCCCGCATGGCCACCGAGAGTAGATCCTCCTCCCCATCGGCGTGGCCGCCGGTCCAGGCCCATACCCTATAAATATTGTGATGAGCCATCAGCACCCACTGTCCATCCCCGCTGAGGATAAAGCCCGAGGCGGTGATATGGGCCACCTTGTTCTGCCGGGTGAGAATAGTATCGGGAAATTGATTTACATAATATAATATCTGTTTCTTGTCCGCTGCCTCGGCCTCCGATTGGGGGACATAGGCACGAATATCGTCCAGGTACATCCTATCACTTCCGCCTGTATGTCACATATTGAAACCGTATGCCGTTTTCCTCCTGAACTGGCTCGGCCTCCGTCGGCCGCCAGGCCGGGTCCCGATCCAAGTCTGGAAAAAAGGCATCCGCCTCAAAAGTTGACATAATTTTTGTGAGGCAGACGGCATCGCAATACTCCAACAACCTCCGATAGACGCTCTCGCCGCCGATCACCGCACTATCCTCGGGGGCCTGGGTCAGCAGCTCCTCCAGGCTGTGGAAAACCTCTCCTCCCTCCACGTGGAACTCCGGGTCTCGGGAGAGGATCAAGTTCCTCCGCCCCGGCAGGGGGCGGCCGCCGGGGAACGTGGCCAGCGTCTTCCGGCCCAAAATCACCGGATGGCCCATGGTCAGGGTTTTAAACCGCTTTAAGTCCGCGGAGATGGGACACAGCAGCTTTCCCTCCCGCCCAATGGCCCAATGCTGGTCCACTGCGACAATGGCTTTCATGGCACTTCCTCCCCATTCACTTCATGGATCATCACACAGCCACCGGGATCTTTCCCTCCAGCTCATGGCACCGATAGCCCTCCAGCCGGAAGGAGTCCTTCGTAAAGGAATAGAAATCCGTGACTGCCGGATCCATCCACACCTTGGGGGCCGGATAGGGCTCCCGGGTCAAAAGCTCCTCCACGATGGGCACATGGCGGTCATAGATATGGGCGTCGGCGATCACGTGGACCAGCTCGCCGGGGACCAGGCCGGACACCTGGGCCAGCATCATCAGCAACGCCGCATACTGCATCACATTCCAGCCGTTGGCGGTGAGCATATCCTGGCTGCGCTGGTTCAAGATCCCATTCAAGACGTTTCCCGACACGTTAAAGGTCATGGAATAGGCACAGGGATAGAGGGCCATCTCCGATAAATCGTGGTGGTTGTAAAGATTGGTCAAAATGCGCCGGGAGGCCGGATTGTGCTTCAGGTCATAGAGCACCCGGTCCACCTGGTCCATATCCCCTTCTCGATAATGGTGCTTGACCCCCAACTGATAGCCATAGGCCTTGCCAATGGATCCCTCTTCATCGGCCCAGGCATCCCAGACATGGCTGGCGAGATCCTGGATATGGTTGGATTTCTTCTGCCAGATCCACAGCAGCTCGTCCACCGCACTCTTCAAATACTGGTGCCGGACCGTGAGAATAGGGAACTCCTCCCGCAGATCGTAACGGTTGACCACTCCAAATAGTTTGACCGTGTGAGCGCTGGCCCCATCCTCCCACTTGGGTCGCACGGGCAAGGCGGTGTCCCAGACTCCATGGTCCAGAATATCCCGGCAATTTTGGAGAAAAACTTCATCGGCGCGGCTCATCGTGCGCTCTCTCCTTTTCCTGTTTTGATATTGTGTCTATCATATCAAAAATCCGCCGTCCGGGCAAGGCTCTATTGTCAAGTCTCCGCCTCCCCGCGATAAAAAACCGCAGCCCCGGCGCAGGTCAAGCCCAAACTCAGGGGAGAAAAACCGGAATACAAATCCACGCTCTTCAGGGCAGACAGGATAAGCACCGCCACGCCCGCCGACAGAGATACCTCCCGGCAGTTTACCTAAAAAACCGGCATTCCGGGAAGCCTTGCTTCTCGGAATGCCGGTTTTTGATCCGCCGCTCTCAGCAGACCTTTACAGTCCAGCCATAGGGATCGGGCAGGCTGCCCCACTGGATGCCGGTGAGGGTGTCATACAACTTCTGGGTCAGAGAGCCGATCTTTCCGCCGTTGACAGTGATATGCCTGTCCTCCCAGCCCATCTCACCGATGGGAGAGACCACGGCAGCGGTGCCGGTGCCCCAGGCCTCATTCAGTTCGCCGGCCTCCGCCGCGTCAAAGAGCTCCTGGGCAGTGACCAGCCTCTCCTCCACAGGAATCCCCCAACTCTTAATCAGCTCCAGACAGGACTTCCGGGTGATGCCAGGGAGCACAGATCCGGTCAGCTCCGGAGTGACCACTGTACCCCGAACCTGGAACATGACGTTCATGGAGCCCACTTCCTCAATGTATTTGCGGTGTACGCCATCCAGCCATAGCACCTGGGCATAGCCCTGCTCCTCCGCCCGCTCGCCGGCCCGGATAGATGCAGCATAGTTGCCGCCGCACTTGGTATAGCCAGTGCCGCCCCGGACAGCCCGGACATCCTCGTCCTCCACATAGATCTTCACCGGGTTGATGCCCTCGGCATAATAAGCTCCCACAGGGCTGCAGATGATGGCAAACAGATAGGTGTGGGAAGCATGGACCCCCAAGGTGGAGTCTGTGGCAATGACGAAGGGCCGGATGTAGAGGGACGTGCCCGGCTCGCTGGGCACCCAATCGGCCTCCAACTTCACCAGTTGGGTGATGGCGTCCACCACGGTCTGGGGCTCAATAGCGGGGATGCACAGCCGCTCACAGGACGCCCGCAGCCGCAGCGCGTTCTCCATGGGGCGGAAGAGCTGAACGCCCCCGTCAGGAGTTCGGTAGGCCTTCAGCCCTTCAAAGACCTCCTGGGCATAGTGGAACACCATGGCGCACGGCTCCAGCGACAGGGGACCGTAAGGGACGATGCGTCCGTTGTGCCAGCCCTTGCCGGTCTCATAATTCATCAAAAACATATGGTCGGTAAAGTTCCGTCCAAAGACCAGAGTCTTGGAGTCGGGCTTTTCCTTCAAAGCCGCGGCCCGGGTAATGGGAAATTCCTGCATGGATGATTGCCTCCTCACTGGCATTTTTTGTTATTATACCGCTAATAAAAATGATCCGCAAGTAGATAATTTGCCAAATTGCTCTGCAAAAGTATCTTTTCCCTCTCTTTTTCGTATCATATGGTTATCTCAAATATTCGTCAGCAAAGGACCGTGAGCCCTTTTATGAATTATTCTGACATCGCTGCGATTCTTGCCATTGCCGCTCTTGTTTTCTGCAGCGCCTTTTTCTCCGCTGCGGAGACCGCCTACACCTCTCTCAGCCGGATACGACTCAAAGCCAAGGCGGACAGCGGCAGCAAGCGGGCCGCCTTGGCCTTGGATTTAGTAGAACAATACGACAGGCTGCTCACCGCCATCCTCATCGGCAACAACGTGATAAATATCGTGGTCACCACCCTCTCCACCGCCCTGTTTCTCCACTGGATGGGGGCCTACGGCCCCACGGTATCCACCCTCGTGCTCACCCTCGTCCTCCTCATCTTCGGAGAGGTCTCCCCAAAAAGCCTGGCCAAAGACTATCCCGAGCGCTGTGCCATGTTTGCCGCTCCTGTGATGCGGCTCCTGATGGTCTTGTTTACCCCCTTGAGCCAGCTGTTTTCCCAATGGAAGCACCTGCTCTCCCTCCTCTTTCACGGCCGGGAGGAGGCGGGCATCACGGAAAAGGAGCTGGTCACCATGGTGGACCAAGCAGAGAATGAGGGAGGACTGGCCCGGCACGAGGGGGAGCTCATCCGTTCCGCCATCGAATTTGCCGACATGGAGGTGGAAGACATTTTGACGCCGCGGGTGGACATCACAGCGGTGGAGGACACCAATTCTATGGACGAGATCGCCAACGCCTTTGCCGAGAGCGGCTTTTCCCGCCTGCCGGTATATCATGGGGATATCGACGACATCGTGGGCGTCATCCATGAAAAGGATTTCTACGCCGCCCGCTGCCTTGGCTGGGCTGACCCTGCTCCCCTCATCTCTCCCATCCTCTGCACCACAGCAAATACCAAAATTTTTGACCTGCTGCGGAGTCTTCAGCGGGAAAAGGCCCACATGGCAGTGGTGGTGGACGAGTACGGCGGCACCGAGGGGCTGTGCACCCTGGAAGATATTGTGGAAGAACTGGTGGGGGAGATTTGGGACGAGCATGACGAAATTATGGAGGCATTTCAGAAACAGCCGGACGGCAGTTATCTTATCTCCTGCGGCGCTGCTCTCACAGATCTCTATGACCGCTTTGATCTGACCGGCCGCTGCGAGGCCAGCACAGTCTCCGGCTGGGTCTTGGAGCAAATCGGCCGGGTCCCCCAGGAGGGCGATCGCTTCCAGGCCGATGGCCTGAATGTGGTGGTGACTCAGATGGACCACCGGCGGGTATTGAAGATCCAAGTCTCTGTCCTCCCTAAGGATGCAGGAGACGAGGGGTAGATAAGCAGACCTGCTGTCCCCACCGCAAACGCCGCAAAACCGCTTTTCATCCCCCCGAACGCCAAAAGGCGGCACAGGGCCAAAGCCCTGCGCCGCCTTTCCCGGTTTTCCCTCCGTGCCGTCCGGAAATCGGGCTGTCCTGCCCGCCCCCGGCCCGAGTAACCTGTCTCCTGGTCTGCGCGTTGTATCACTTGCTCTCCTTGCTGTCCACCTCTTCCTTCAGCTTGGCGGCAAATTCATCCAGGCTCATGGCGCCCAGATCCTCGCCGGAGCGGTGGCGGACAGAGACGGTCCGGTTCTCCACGTCCCGGTCACCCACCACCAGCATATAGGGGATCTTGGCCAGCTGGGCCTCCCGGATCTTCTTGCCGATCTTCTCGTTGCGCTGGTCGGTCTCTACCCGGAAGCCCTTGGCGTCCAAGGCCGCCGCCACCTCATTGGCATAGGCGCCGGCCCGGTCGGTGACGGTGAGGAGCTTCACCTGCACCGGGGCGAGCCAGGCGGGGAAGGCACCCATGGTCTCCTCGATGAGGTAGGCCATAAACCGGTCCAGAGAACCTAAGATGGCCCGGTGGAGCACCACCGGTGTCTTTTCCGTGCCATCAGAGTCGGTGTAGGTGAGATCGAACTTCGCCGGCAGGCAGAAGTCCAACTGGCAGGTAGACAGGGTGTACTCTGCCCCCACAGCGGGCTTCACGTTCACATCCAGCTTGGGGCCATAGAAGGCTGCCTCGCCGATCTCCTCGGTAAATTGGATGCCCAGCTCTCTGAGCACCTCCCGCAGGGCGTTCTCCGCCTTGTCCCACATCTCGTCGTCATCGTGGTACTTCTTCTTGTCTGCCGGGTCCCGAAGGGAGAGGACACAGCGGTAGTCGGTAATGTGGAAGTCCCGATACGCCTCAAAGATCAGATCACAGACCGCCGCCACCTCGCCCTTGATCTGCTCCGGCGTCACAAAAAGGTGGGCATCATTCTGGCAAAAATGCCGGGCCCGCTCGATACCCTTCAGGGTGCCGCTGGCCTCAAATCGAAAGTCATGGGCCACCTCACCAATGCGGATGGGCAAATCCCGGTAGGAGTGGGCGCGGTTGGCGTAGATCATCATGTGGTGGGGGCAGTTCATAGGACGAAGTACGAACTGCTCATCCTCCACCTCCATGGCGGGGAACATATTCTCCTTGTAGTGGTCCCAGTGGCCAGAGGTCTTGTAGAGGTCCACCGTTCCTACGCAGGGGGTAAGGACGTGCTGATAGCCCAACTTGCGCTCTTTCTCCTTGATATAGTCCTCCAAGATCCCCCACAGGGTGTAGCCCTTGGCCAGAAACATGGGCATTCCCTTGCCCACCAGATCGTTGGTCATGAAAAGCCCCAGCTCACGGCCCAATTTCCGGTGATCCCGGCGCTTGGCCTCCTCGATGCGCTCCAGATAGGCGTCCAGCTCCTCCTTCTTGGGGAAGGCAATGCCGTAGATGCGCTGGAGAGTCTCTCGGTTGGAGTCACCCCTCCAATAGGCGGCGTTGCACGCGGTGAGTTTCAGAGCGTTGCCCTTGATGCGTCCGGTGGAATCCACATGGGGGCCGGCGCACAGGTCGGTGAACTCCCCCTGTCTATAAAAGGAGATGACGGCATCTTCCGGCAGGTCATCGATGAGCTCCACCTTGTACTTTTCGCCCTTGTCCTCCATAAACTTTCTGGCCTCGGCCCGGGGCAGCTCAAACCGCTCCAGCTTCAGCTTTTCCTTGCAGATCTTCCGCATCTCCGCCTCGATTTTCTCCATGTGCTCAGGGGTAAAGGCGAAAGGCGCATCCATATCGTAGTACCAGCCCTCATCGATCGCCGGGCCGATGGCCAGTTTCACTTCCGGCCACAGCCGCTTGACCGCCTGGGCCATGATATGGGAGCAGGTGTGCCAATAGGTCTTGCGATACTGGGGATTTTCAAAGCTATACTGATTGTTTTCCTCTTCCATGATGGTTCCTCCTTGTATTGGGGCAAACAACAAAAAAGTCTCACCCCTGAATATAAATCAGGGGTGAGACAAGTATGTCCCATGGTTCCACCCTGCTTACAACCTCATATACCCAGAGGCTGTCGCTCGTGACCTCGGTAACGGGAGGGTCCGGCCCGCTCCTCGCGGGCAGCTCAGGAGTGGTACAGCCGCCGCTCTGCCGTAAGGCCCTTTCACCAAATGGGCCTCTCTCTACACGGTGCTTTGCGGTTTCTTCTCCGTCAGCGCCATTTTGACACGGCCAATATACCACGAAAGTTTTGAGATGTCAAGCGCCAGGCCCTTGCAGCTTCTTCCACCCGGCCCATTCAATACCGGTCCACCCAGCCGGAGATCAGCGGGGTGGGAACCAGCCACATGAGGAGAAATACCATTAGGTTGATTGGCGTCAGGGAGGTGTACGCCGCCACAAACGTGAGGTAAAAGGCCAGCAATGCTCCCACCGCCGAGCCGATACAGGCCAATCCTGCCGACAGGCGCACCGCCAGACGCAGCCGCTTCCCTCCCACTACCGCCTCAGCATAAGGGCCCACCCCCTCCCGGCACAGTACGGCGGTCAGGGTCTCCGAGTGGTCCTGCTCCGCCTCCGAAAGCTCCCGGCGGCGTTCCACCGGCGGGAATTCCATCTTTTCCACTGGCAGCTTAAAGCGCTGCCGGAGCATGGATGGAATTAGGTTAAAGTCCCGGGTAGCCAACACTGGGGTGATATGGTTGTGGATCAGCGCATCAATGGCTGGGGGCACCGCCCCGGACAGGTGGTAGTTAAGGGCAAAGATACCGGCCAACTCTCCGTCGATGGCGCAGAACACGGCGTTCTTCACGTTCAATCCCGGAGGCAGGGCCACCTCCATCAGCGCCATGAACGGCGCTGAACCCACCAGCACCAACTGACCCCGAATCACCTCGGAGGCGCCGCCGCCCTCGTAGGCGGTGAACTGCTCCCCCCGGCGGTAGACGGTGCCCTGGCTGCGCAGCAGGTCGTGAAACATCTTTTCTAATCCGCTTCCCGCCTCCCGGATGACGGTGGCGGTCACCCCCACCACTTTTTCAATGGAAAAGTCCCCAAATATCTTCACTCCGTTCAGCGTGACGGCTCCCGGGGGAAACAGATCAATATCTGTAAGCAGCAAGTTGGAGCTCCCTGTGGTGTTGGTGACCCCCTCCCATCCCGCCAGGGCCGCCCCCGACTTGGCCAGCCGACTGGACAGCTTCCTCCAGGGCAGGCCGAAACAAAGGCTGGCAGACAGCGATGCCGCAGCAGACAGGGTGGCCGCCAGGCACCAGAGGAAATCCCCCCCCCGGCCGCGGCCCAGCGAGGAGATGCAGGAAAACAAAACACACGCCAGTAAAAGCACCGGCACCACTACCCGGTAGATCCGTTCGGCCCCATCCATCTCCTGGATCTGGCTTCCGAAGCCGGCGGGAGGACCGGACCACTTGACATAGGTATCCCTCCCGTTCCACTTCCCCTCATCTCGGGTCACCAAATAGGGCTCCGAGGCCGAGGCAGCCGTCCGGCATGCCATCCGCTGCCCCCGGCGCTTTTGAAGATCGCCCCACAGCAGGCACCACAGCGACAGCACTCCCACCACGCAGAAGGGCTGCCTCTGGATGCCCCCTCCCGACAACATCGGAAGGGTCAGGGCGTCAGCCAGTACCGCGATATTGGCCAAAGAGACCAAGGTGTTTAGGCCGATCCTCCTCTGGAAAGGCTGGATCAGTCCCTTTCCGATGCCGTCCAGCCCCAGGACAATGGCCGCTCCCTGAAGGACTGCCAGCGTATAGCACCGCAGGGCGGCGCTGCCCGCCAGGGGACTGGGGAGCGGCAGGGGCATGGACTCTGCCAGCGTCAAGTAGAGCAGGGGAAGAATCAGAAGAAATACCAAAATGGTCCGGACCCGTGCCGCTTTCAGCCCCTTGCTGTACCGCTTTGCCAAGTCCGCTGGGGGCAGGTCGGGGGCAGGGGGCAGTTTTCTGCGGGGCCTGCGCTCCCGGACGGGGAGGATCTCTTCCTCATCCACACCGGGGATCAGCTCCTCCGCCCGGCGTACCGCCTCGACGTCCTCCACCCCCTCCGCTTCATACATGTGCCCGGCAAACTCATCAGCCCGCCGGCGCAGCTTGTCCAGCCCCGCCGTCACTGGATTTTCCGGCGAAGGCTGGGGGAACTCCAATACCTTGGCCTCGTCCGGCTCCTCCGGCCCCTCTGCCTTCTCTTCGCCCACCGGTGCCTCTGCCTTCTCTGGAACGGGGGACTCCTCTTCCCGAGAAAAACCGTCCGGAGTCTCTTTTCTCTCGAACTCCTCCCGGGAGGGCATCCCAGGGAAGTTGGTCACGATCCCCGGCTTTCCACCAGCCGGCGGCTGTTCCGGCTTTTGGGGGCGGACGGGAAAGGGGATGGTATCCTCCCGCCAGTTTCTCCCTTCCCCCTCCCGCTCCTCCGGCTCTGGCCGGGAAACGGGCACGTCCGCCGGTGTCTTCTCCAAGCCCTTGCTGCCGAATTCAGCCAAGATCTCCTCCAGGGAGAATCCAAACTCTTGATTTTGTTGGTCGTCATCCCTGTGCTTGGACATGAAATCACCCGTTTACGTATTTTTCTGCCTGCCGCTCAGCCCAATCTCTGCCGTACGGCCTCATAGAGCAGGATGGCCGCCGCTGCGGAGGCATTGAGGGAGTTGAGCTTTCCTCTCATGGGGATGGACAGCTTCACATCACAGGTCTCGGCCACCAAGCGGCTCATGCCGGTGCCCTCCGAGCCGATGACAATGGCGGCCGGCCCCTTCAAATCAGCTTGATAGATCACTTGGTCCGCGTCTGCTGCGGTGCCGTAGACCCACACCCCCGCCTCCTTCAACTCCTTGAGGCAGGCGGTGAGATTGGCCACCCGGGCCACCGGCACATGGGACACTGCCCCGGCGGAGGTCTTGGCCACCACAGCGGTCAGCCCAGCGGAGCGGCGCTTTGGGATGATGACCCCGTGAGCACCGGCGCACTCTGCAGTGCGGATCACCGCCCCCAGGTTATGGGGATCGGACAGCTCATCACACACCACGATGAGGGGGGCCTCCCCCTTCTCCCGGGCGGCGTTTAAAATATCATCCACGTCCACATACTCCCGGACAGCTGCCACGGCGATAACACCTTGGTGGGAATGGGTGACACTCATGGCGTCCAGCTTCCGCCGGTCGCAGTCCACCACCGCCGCCCCGGCCTGACGGGCCTTGGCGGCAATGTGTCCCAGCGCCGCGTCCGTCTCCCCTTTCGCAAGATACACCTTGTCGATGGGGGTCCCCGCCCGGAGCGCCTCTATGACGGCATTGCGGCCTTCAATGATCCCATCGGCCTCCTCCTGCCGCTCCTTCCAGTCCTTCCGCCTATCCGCCATAGCAGTTCCCGCCTTTCCTTTCCATGCCATCACAGCTTCTCATCGCAGCCTGCGGTATGCAGTATCAATGCCATATAAGCAATATTAGGGATTTATTATAGCATATTTCCTTCTGGAGAGAAAGGGGAAGTTTCCCCGGCCTGCTCCTGGAATTTCCTTCTAAAACAGCAATCCACTTCCCTTTTTTCTCTCATTTTGCCATAATAAAATGGACAAAACAAGCAGAAAGGGTGCTTCCATGAAAAAACATTTTCCCTTCTTCTCGTCGCCTGCCTGCTGATCACCGCTGTCCCCACCCAGGCCGGCAGCGGCGCGCCCAGCCGGGACTCGGAGGCCTGCGACACCCTGGAAGAGCGCGGCATACTCTCCTGCTCTCCGGCAGCATCTCCCGGGAGGATTTCGCCTTCCTGCTGACCCAGGGCATAGGCACATCGGCCTCCTTTGCTGGATCCAGACTTCCTCTGAGGCCACCTTGAAGGGGCAGCCCATCCCATACCGGATCTCCATCGACTGATCTGTCAATTCTGCAAAAAGGTTGCTTTTTTAGGCGCTCTTTTTGCAGAATCTTTTATTCATAGAAAGTTTACGGACCCTTTCCTTGTATTTTTATGTTGATTATGCTATGATAGCTAACAGGTCATAAGGCAAAGGGGGTTTTTTATGCCCGACCACAATCACAATCAAAACCGACCAGGCGGGCCGAAAAGGCGAAACGCTATGGCCCTGCTGTCCATTGTCATGTGGGCGTTGGTCATTACACTTTTTCTCAACTATGCCACCTCCATGGCACGGCAGGCCAATTCTTATGAGGTGACCTACGGACAGTTCCGCCAGATGGTGATGGACGGCAAAGTGGCTTCTGTGGTCATGTCGTCGGACAAATTCGTCATCTATCCCAAAATCGACTCTGAGGGAAACTATGCCTCCCCCGATAAAACACCGGTGGGAGAACTGACCATTCCTTCCGAGGACAATCTACCTCCCATCGGCACACAGCAAATCACCTACTACTGTGCCCCTTGGACAGATGACGATCTCATTCCCCTTTTGGAGGAAAATGGGGTCACCCAGTATGGTCCTCAGTACCAGGAACCGCTCTCTCCCATCCTCTCCTTCCTGGCCGCATATATCCTTCCCACCGTTTTGATGGTGGGCCTCATGTATCTGCTGTTCCGATCCATGTCCAACAGAATAGGCGGCATGGGCGGTATGGGCGGCGTTGGCAAGGCCAATGCCAAGGTATATGTGGAAAAAAAGACAGGCGTCACCTTCCGGGACGTGGCCGGGCAGGATGAGGCCAAGGAATCTCTCCAGGAGATCATCGACATCCTCCACAATCCTCAGAAATATACGGAGATCGGCGCAAAGCTGCCCAAGGGCGTGCTTTTGGTGGGCCCGCCAGGTACTGGCAAGACCTTGCTGGCCAAGGCGGTAGCTGGAGAGGCCAACGTACCTTTCTTCTCCATCTCCGGCTCTGATTTTGTGGAGATGTTCGTGGGTGTAGGCGCCTCCCGGGTCCGGGATCTTTTCAAGGAAGCCAGCAAAATGGCCCCCTGCATCATCTTCATCGACGAGATCGACACCATCGGCAAAAGCCGGGACAACCGTATGGGCGGCAACGATGAGCGGGAACAGACCTTGAACCAGCTGTTGGCTGAGCTGGACGGCTTTGACCCCACCAAGGGCGTCATCGTCCTGGGTGCCACCAATCGGCCCGAGGTATTGGACAAAGCCCTGCTGCGGCCCGGTCGGTTCGACCGCCGCATTACCATTGACCGGCCTAACCTGGCCGGGCGGCTGGCCACTCTCCAAGTCCATACCCGGAACATCCGCCTCAGCGACGATGTGGATTTGAACAAGATCGCCTTGGCCACCGCCGGGTGCGTGGGCTCTGATTTGGCCAACCTGGTCAATGAGGCCGCCCTTCGGGCAGTCCGCAAGGGACGCAGGCTGGTGACCCAAGAGGATCTTCTGGCCTCCTTTGAGTTCGTCATCGCCGGCAGCGAAAAGAAAAATTCTGTCCTCACCGAGTTTGAAAAGAAACTGGTGGCTTACCACGAGGTGGGCCACGCCATGGTGGCGTACCGGCAGAAACACGCCGAGCCGGTGCAGAAGATCACCATTGTCCCCCACACGGAGGGTTCCCTGGGCTACACCCTACTGATGCCGGAGGAAGACAAGACCAATCTGCGCACCAAAGAGGAGCTGATGGCCAAGATCACCGTCTCCATGGGCGGACGGGCCGCCGAGGAAGTGGTGATGCACACCATGACCAACGGCGCCTCCCAGGATATCCAGGAGGCCACCAGCATCGCCCGAAATATGGTCGCCATGTTCGGCATGAGCGAGGAGTTCGGTATGATGGCCCTGGGTTCTGTCCGCAATCAATATCTGGACGGCGGCTACGGCTTGGATTGTGCCCAGGACACTGCCGCTGTCATGGATAAGGCGGTCAAGGCCATCTTGGACGTGTGCTACAGAGACGCGGTGAACCTTCTGAAGGAAAATTTAGATGATATGCACCGGGTCGTGGCCTATCTGCTGGCAAAGGAGACCATCACCGGCGGGGAGATGGTGGCCATCATCGAGGGCCGGGATCCTTCTTTGGTGGAAGAGGCATATGCCTCCACCCATGCCAAGTCCCAGCCTCTTCCCGGCGACATCGAGCCTCCTGCCAACAGCGTCCACATCGTCAGTCAGCCTGTGGAAGCGCCTCAGGAAGATCACCCGCAGGAAGTGCCACCTCAAGAAGATTTGCCAAAGGATACGAAGCCGCCCCAGGAATAAGCTCTCCAAACCGCACGGCCCTGCGCCGTGCGGTTTTCTCTTCCCCCCATTTCCATCATAAGGAGTTCCAACCGGGGGCAGCACCTCCAAACCCTGCGGTTGCTGTACGCGGTCAGCTTTTGAGAGGCCAGTATGCTGCTGCGGGTTAGATGCCGCTGGGCGGCAATGGCCGGAAATTGACTGGTCAGATCGTTTTCTTCAGAGATGACCAGCTTGCCCGCACACACCGGGCAAGCTGCCCCGGTTCCAGCCCTGGATGCGGCAGCCGCCTGCCATTCATCATGGCCCTTTTCACATTTCCACCATACGCTCCGCTTGCTGCCGTAAGAGATCCACACGGCATCAGCGGGGCGTTTTTTCACAACGGCAAAATGGTTTCATAATCATGACTATAGCTGTATGACGATCCATCGCTTTCCCGTACCCGCTGAAGTGTGTCGATCACGATCAGCCTCGTGCCGGGGTGTACGAGAATAAAATTCTGAAACCGCTGTATCAAGGCATCTTCTTGCTGATCGATCTGAAACAACAAGTGGAATTCAGAGCCGGACCAGTCTGTTTCGAACATTCTGTCCAAGCGGCTCCGCAGCCGCTCCCGGGTATCTTCCAGCGCCAGATACAATACGGTGGATCTCCGCGCAGCCACCCCCAGGAGAGGTATTCCTTCTGCTACGCTCCAGCAGAGTTGGGCCATTAGAAATGATTTTTTTCGGCGTACCCGCCAGAATAGAGGAAACCATCGAGTGGCTGGTCTCCGCCGGGATGCTGAATCGCATCTACAATGTCTCCAAGATGGAGCATCCCCTGGCAGCCTTTGATAAGTTAGACCAGTCCAAGCTCTTTGGGTTCGACACCGGCCTGCTCAAGCATATGGCTGGCATTGACAGCAGTGCGACTCTGTATCCAGTACAGTACTGAAATTATCCCCGTGAAGGCCAAGGGCGGTGCGGATTTATCCGCACCGCCCTTCAAAAAATATATTACCGACCGGAGCACGTCCTACGCTGCTCCAAGCGTGGCTATCGGAAGGATGGAACCATTACCAATCTCCCACTATACTTGGCCCGGAAGGCAAAAGAGCTGTTATAACAGCTTGAGCTAAAATCATTTCGCTGCGTCATTGCATCATCGTACTTGCTCACCTGATTAGCTTCGGCGTTTACTGCTCAACATTATGATTTAAAATCTCCCGAATATCCCCATCGAAACAAATGGACTGCTTCCGAATCTCCTCCGGGCAGCAGGTCTGTCCTTGATTGATGCAGGCGTAGACCGCCTTCGGATTCTTTGCCGTCATCTGCCAGAAGGGGTACTTGATGATGACCGGGGTGTTGAAGCCAACGCCCAGCTCCAGAAAGAGAACCTTCTGCCCTTCGCGGGTGCGGAGAAAATTGCTGTACCGCTCCGCCGCCGCGTGCCAGCCCTCGTCCTCGACAAAGGAATCATCGCAGCGGAGGTTCATTGTCATCGGCTTGCCGCAGCGGGGACAGCGTGGCACCAACTCTGCGGGGATCTCCATTTTCAGCGTCACGCTCTCCGGAACGGTCAAGCTGTTGTCCACGCCGATGACATACCCCTGCGCCTTCAGCATCTGTCGGACGGGATCTTCGTTCTCATAAGTCTCCTGACAACACGGTTCGCTGCACTGGAACAGGCCATAGTCCCCCTGCGTATAGAAAAGCCGTTTTTTGTCAAAGCCAGCTTTCTGGAAACAGTGATCCACGTTGGTGGTCAATACGAAATAGTCTTTCCCCTGCACCAGCTTCAAAAGATCATCGTACACCGGCTTGGGCGCGTCCTGATCGCGGTTGATCCAGATGTTGCGGCTCCAGTACGCCCAGCGTGCTTCCTCTGTGGGAAAGGGATAGAATCCGCCGGAGTACATATCGCGGAAGCCATACTTCTGCGCAAAGTCAGAAAAATATTTCTCAAAGCGTTCCCCACTGTAGGTAAAGCCTGCTGCGGCAGACAGTCCCGCCCCCGCGCCGATGATCACGGCATCGGCGCCGGCCAGCGCCTGCCGCAGCCGGTCAACGGACACCGAGCCACTTTTCATAGAGTTCCTTGTCAATATCTTTGAAAACATTGAAAATCACCTTTTGCACAGAAGTATCGCGTTTGAAAAAATCCTCCACCGTCTCCACGGCGATTTCTGCCGCAAGATCATTGGGGAAGTGAAATTCCCCGGTGGAGATACAGCAAAACGCCACGCTCTTCAGGCCCTTTTCCGCCGCCAGCTCCAGACACGAGCGGTAGCAGGAGGCCAGCAGCGCCCGGTCACGCTTCGTGACACGCCCGGAAGTGATGGGGCCGACGGTGTGGAGGATGTGCCTTGCCGGGAGGTTATAGGCCTTCGTCAGCTTGGCCTGACCGGTGGGCTCGGCATGACCCTGCGCCGATATGATCATATTGCACTCATCCCGCAGCTGCAATCCGGCGGCGGAGTGGATGGCGTTGTCGATGCAGCCGTGACAGGGGCAGAAGCAGCCAAGCAAACCGCTGTTGTCCGCGTCCACGATGGCATCTACCTTCAGGCGCGTAATATCTCCCTGCCAGACGGCAATGCGGGGATCGACAGCGCTGACTGGCAGCGTGTCGCCGTCCACCACGCCCTTTTCCGCCGCTTCGGCGGAAAGCAGTTCGTCCTGCACGGCGAGAAAGGCCTGCTTCAGCGGCATAGGCGGGCGGACGTTCATGAGGCTTCGCAGCAGCAGCCGCTGCGCCGTCAGCTCCTGCGGAAACTGCGCCGCCTGTCCCTTGTATTCCGGCATCTCGCTGAGAAGCGAGCGGTTGAGGTATTGAATTTGTTCCATGCGGTTCATGGAGCACCTCCCGAAAAATGATATTGCGTAAAATTGGTTTCAAAATCCGCGGTCACGCTTTGCAAATACGCAGCAAGAAAGGGATCCTGCTGCCGCCACTTTTACAGCATATCTGCGTTTTCTGGCACACAGTCTATGCATCCTGCGAAATAGGCGGCATTTGCCCCGGGCAAAATAGTCCGCCATAGTCTCGGCGCACGGCACTTCTATAAGCTCTGCCATTGCCTGGCGGCAGGCGGTGCTGTAAAAGAAGTCAGATGCGCAGCCTTCAAAACGAAGCAGCGCAGCTTCATTTCTCCCATGTGCCGCGCTTTTCGATTGCCCTTGCGGGGCAGGTCTCCGCGCAGCGCCCGCAGTGCAGGCAGCGGTGCTGATCAATGACCACCGGCGTTTTCGTGATGTCGATGCACTTCTGGGGGCAGACGCGATAGCACAGTTTGCAGCCGATGCAGCCGATCCCCACGAAGTAACCGGACTGCTGGACCGCCGCGTGGTCAATGACAATGCTGTCCCGCGTCACATGGGATGGGTCACTGATGTCGAAATACTCGCCCTCGGCTTCATACAGGCAGAACACTTCCAATGCCGAACGGGTATCGCCGGGATATATGGACTGCATATAGGGATTCTTCTCAAAAATCTCGTCCATCTTTTCGCCGCCGATATTTCTGATTTTTCCTCGCAGTGAAATTGAACGCTTGTTTTTTGTGGCGGACAGGGCGATAAAGCCCTGCTCCATGAGCTGGGCATAAAACGCCTTGCCTTTGGCCGTCAGAAAATACACGCCCTTTTCGTCCCACAGCATCATGTCGATGACCCGGGTCTGGGGATGGCCGTCCGCACCGATGGTGGCCACGGTGGCGGAATGGATGTTCTCCACCAGCAGCTTCAGATAATCATTTCTTGTCATGTTGTTCAGCGTCCTTGAAAGAATGATACCACACAGAATGGAACAGCGGAAACCGCTTTCCGCTCATTTTCGGATTCGGCTCGAAATTATTTGCCGGATATCCAATATAAATCATGTTGTTGATCTCCAAATTCTCCGGAATGTCCAGCAGTTCACGGGCTTTCAGCTTATCAAAGTAGCTGATCCAGACTGTGCCCAGCCCAATACTGGCGGCTTCCAACATCATGTGCGTTGCAACGATCGTCGCGTCGGTGGGGCCGCTGGATTCGCCGCTCTCCGGGTGCTTCCAGCAGACATTCCGATCATAGCAAACCAACAGGACAAGCGGTGCGCCGTAATAGTAAACGCATTGATTGTGTTCCTTATCGTCGCAGGGACTGTCCAGTTCGGCATACTTGGGATTGTAGTTGAAAGTACAAAATGCCCGCACCTTTTCCAAACTCTCCTGGGTGTTCAGGACAAGAATCCGCTGCGGTTGGGCATTGACCGCCGTAGGCGCCCAGCGTCCGGCTTCCAGAATCTTGTCCAGCTTTTCCTGCTCCACAGGAACAGGGGCAAACTGCCGGGTGGTAACGCGGCGCTTTGAAATGTCGATAAAATCCATTTCAGCGTCCTCCCTTCAGAACCGGAGTCAGGCGTTTATAGGTCAGCATTGTCACGCCGCCGATGACAAGTCCTTTCAGAAAATTGAAGGGAAGTGCGTTGAAGAGCACCACATCCAACTTTGTGTGAATGAAGGGCAGGAACTCGGCGAAGGAGGCGATGAGCTGGTCCAGGGGCATGAAGCTCTCAAACAGCGGCAGGAGAATGAAGTAATTCGCCAATGCTGCGGCAATGCCCATCACAAAGCTGGCAGCAACACAGGCGATCAGCGCAGTTTTCTTTGTTTTATGGCGTTTATAGAGGAAACCCGCAGTGACCACATAGGAAGCCCCCATCAGGAAGTTGGCGATCTCGCCAACGCCGCCGGTGGAGGTGGCCAGAAGCTGCAAGGCGTTTTTGACAAATTCAATCAGCGCCCCGGAAAACGGTCCGAAGGCAAATGTCCCAATGAGGGCGGGCAAATCAGATAGGTCCATTCTCGCAAAGGACGGCGAGAGAGGGACGGGAAACTCCACAAAGGCTAACAGATAAGCAACCGCGGATAACATAGCGGTCATGGAGATGATGCGTGCAGAATGCAAAGCGGTCTTCCGGCTTTTTGCGATGGAAACGGTATTCATGATTGCTCCTTGGAAAAGATATGCCTGAATTTGAAAGCAGCCCCACAGGCGGGATCCCTGTGGGGCTGCTTCTTCATATCCTCTTTCATCCGGACTGTAACCGTCGGCCGCGGAATTTCACCGCATCGGGCGCTGCAAGCGCTTCGCAGGCTTTACTGCCGGTAGGGAATTTCACCCCGCCCCGAAGATTTTGTTTTTGTTTTTTCTCAGAACTGGTAAGGAGGGTTGCCGGAAAAGTCAGCGATGACGCCGTGGGGATCGTCCAGATAGAACACCTCGAAGATGGGGTTGGTAGCCTCGCCATACTGGCCCTTCACGATGGGGTTCTGGATGCACATCTCTTTTACCGCCATATTGTTCTCGAACGCGGCCTTGCCGTGGAGCCGGATCCAGGCGTACTCCGGGCTGGAAACAGAGATCTCAATCTCGGGATTGGCCTGCATATCCTTGTAGACATCCTTGGTGTTGTTGGTGCAGAACCACAGCTTGCCGTCCATCTCGCCGGCGAACATGAAGGGGCGACACTTGGCCTTGCCGTCCCGGCCCACAGTGGCCAGATACTGCACAGGATTTGCATTCAGAAACTCAACGACTTTTTTCATGATAATCAACCATTCGGCCGCACAGCGTCCGCACAAATAGGAATGAAAGAGTACAGACAAACGGCCGCCTTTCTTGTAA
>CAKUHU010000008.1 GCA_934659425.1 uncultured Oscillospiraceae bacterium | reverse complement strand
ACCAAGCTCATCGAGCGCAACACCACCATCCCCGCCAAGAAGAGCCAGATCTTCACCACCGCCGCCGACAACCAGACCAGCGTGGAAGTCAACGTGCTCCAGGGCGAGCGGGAGATGGCCCAGTACAACAAGTCCTTGGGCCGCTTCAACCTGGACGGCATCTCCCCCGCCCGCCGAGGTGTGCCTCAGATCGAGGTGACCTTCGATATTGATGCCAACGGCATTGTCAATGTCTCCGCCAAGGATATGGGCACCGGCAAGGAGCAGCACATCACCATCACCTCCTCCACCAATATGTCCAAGGAGGATATCGACAAGGCTGTCAAAGAGGCCCAGCAGTTTGCCGCCGAGGACGCCAAGAAAAAGGAAGAGGTAGAGATCCGCAACCAAGGTGAGCAGATGGCCTACCAGGCGGAAAAAACCATGGAAGAGCTGGGCGGCAAGCTGGATGCCGGTGATAAATCCACACTGGACGCCGCACTGAATCGGCTAAAGGACGCTCTCAAGGGCAACGATATTGAAGCCATCAAATCCGCCACCGAGGAACTGAGCAAGGCCTTCTACCCCATCACCGAGAAGCTCTATCAGCAGTCTGCTCCCCAGGGTCAGCCTGGAGCTGACATGGGCGGCGCAGGCTTTGCCGGCGGGGCCCAGACCGGCGCCTCCGACGACGGTGTAGTGGATGCCGATTATACCGTGGTGGATGACAACGATAAATAAGCAGGCGGCGGGCGGGGGCTCTCCCCCGCCTTGCCCCTGTATGGGCCTTTCCCAAAGCGTGACGGCCCCCGGCAGCTATTCTGCCGGAGCCTTTTCTTCCTATGAGAAGGTCCTTATTTTCCCTTCTCTCTGCAAGAGGTGAACACATATGCCTGAACAAAAACGAGATTACTATGAAGTCTTAGGGGTCTCCCGCGGGGCCTCTGATGACGAGCTTAAGAAGGCCTATCGGAAGCTGGCCAAACAATACCACCCGGATCTGAATCCCGGCGACAAAGCTGCCGAGTCCAAATTCAAGGAAGTTAACGAGGCTTATGAGGTCCTTTCCGACAAGGAGAAACGGGCTCGCTACGACCAATATGGCCATGCCGGAGTGGATCCCAATTTTGGCGCCGGCGGCTTTAGCGGCGGCTTTGATATGGGTGACATCGACTTGGGCGACATCTTCGGCTCCTTCTTTGGCGGCGGCTTCGGCGGCGGCCAGCGGGCCAACCCCAATGCCCCCCGAAAGGGAGAGACTCTCCGGGCTTCGGTGACCATCTCCTTTGAGGAGGCAGCCTTTGGTTGCCAGAAGGAGATTACCCTGACCCGCTCGGAAAGCTGTTCTGCCTGCGGCGGCAGCGGATGCGCGCCCGGCAGCACCGCCGAGGTCTGTCCTGACTGTCACGGCACCGGCTCCATCCGCATCCAGCGGGGCGGCGGCGCCTTCATGTTCTCCACTTCCGCCCCCTGTACCCGCTGTCAGGGCAAGGGCAAGATCATCCATCAGCCCTGTGATCAGTGCCGGGGCTCCGGACAGGTCCGCAAGCAACGGAAGATCACCGTCTCCATCCCCGCCGGCATCGACAACGGTCAAGCGGTCTCTCTGCGGGGCCAGGGCGGCGCGGGGATCAATGGCGGCCCGGCAGGTGATCTGCTCATCAGCATCACCGTGCGTCACAGCGACAGGTTTCGTCGGGACGGCACGGCAGTCTATCTGGACCAGACTGTCACCTTCACCCAGGCCGCACTGGGTGCCAAGCTTACCATTCCCACCATCGACGGCAGCGTAGAGTACACCCTCCCCGCAGGAACTCAGCCAGGAACCGTTTTCCGCCTGCGGGGGAAGGGCATCCCCGCTGTGAATGGCAGGGGCAGAGGGGACCAGTTCGTTACGGTCCAGATTCAGGTCCCCACCTCGCTGAACTCCGGACAGCGTGAGGCTCTGCTGGCCTATTCCTCCGCTATGGGGGAAGATGTGGGCAGTGAGGACCCCGGTGTAAAAGGTTTTTTTGACAAACACAGGAAAAAGAAATAAAATAGGGGACAGACTGTGTTCTGTCCCCTATTTTTATTTTCTCTGGAGAACATGCTATGAGGTATATCACTCCCTCCATTTTTTTTGCATTGGCAGTCATTGCCTTCCTGATCCTCTTTCTCTTCCGCTATGCCCTTGCCATCCGCAGCAGCCCTGTGGGCCTGCAGTGGATCCGTCAGGAAAACAGTTCCTTTGCTTTTGCCGGGAGATGTCATCCCATGGAGAGGGCCGACCGGCTGCCGGTACTGCTCATCACCTTGATCTACGCCGCCACTGCTTTCTTCCAGTTGGGGTCTATGACCGCCCCCCAGGAGGTCTATGAATTTGCCGGGGGCAGCTCCCTCACCATACAGATCTCCGGCACCCCGGTCCGCACCGCGGGCATCCGGTATTATTCCGGCCTGGGCACCGGCGCTTACAATGTGGAGATCTCCTCTGACGGAAGCCACTGGTCCACTCTGTGGCAGCGGAAAGACAATCCGGATAATCCGGACGAGATCACCGGATATTACTGGGCGGATGCCGATGGCTATGCGCCCAGCTACGCCCTGACCCAAAGGTACAATCAGCTTTATAAATGGATCGACATCTACATGGACAATTCCCTGGATGTCCAATACCTCCGCATCACCGGCAAGGCCGAAAAGCCCAATCTTCAGCTCTCCAAATTCTGCCTGTTGGGAGAGGATGGGCAGCCGGTGGCTTTTAACTATGTCATGGCAGACGGCTCAGCGGCCTCTTCCGCCGTCAATTCCCTTTTTGCCGTGGACGATACCGTCCCCTCCAAATCCACCTGGCAAAATTCCACCTACTTTGATGAGATCTACCACGCCCGCACTGCCAAGGAACACATCGACGGCGTCTACCCCTATGAGGTCACCCATCCGCCACTGGGCAAGCTCATTCTGGGCATCGGCATCCGTCTCTTTGGCATGACCCCCTTCGGCTGGCGGTTCATGGGCACTCTCTTCGGCGTGCTGATGCTGCCCATACTCTATATTTTCCTGAAAAATATGTTCGACAAGACCGCGGTGGCAACCTGCGGTACCATCCTCTTTGCTGCCGACTTCATGCATCTGACCCAGACCCGCATTGCTACCATCGACACTTACGGCGTCTTTTTCATCTTGTGCATGTACTTTTTCATGTACCGCTATTTGACGCTGCCCGCCGGTGCTCCCTTCCAGCGCGGCGCCCTGCCCCTCTTCCTCTCAGGGCTCATGTGGGGCATCGGTATCTCCTGCAAATGGACGGTCATCTACGGCGGAGCGGGCCTGGCCGTGCTGTATTTCATCGGCTTTTACCAAAAGCTCCGGGACTGGCCCCCCGACGCCCAGACCTCCCGCCCAGTCTGGGCCGGCAAGACGCTCCTATTTTCTGTGCTGTGCTTTATCCTCATTCCCCTGTCCATTTACTGTGCCTCCTATCTCCCCTATGCTTGGGCCCGGAATGTGGACTTGTCCTTGGCAAATACCATAGCGGGAGCAAAGGAGAGCCTGCCGGTCTTTTTTCAAAACCTCTGGGGACGGCTCACCGAGGGCAAGGATTTCAAGGGAAGCGTCATTCCCGTTGACAGCCTGCCCGGCATCGTAGCCAACAACCAGTGGTATATGCTCACCTACCACGAGGGCGTCACCCAGGCCCACCCCTATGCCTCCTGGTGGTTCCAATGGATCGTGGATGGCCGCCCCATTCTCTACTATATGGACAACACCGTGCCCGGCTTTACTACCCGCTTCGCCGCCTTTTCCAATCCAGCGGTGTGCTGGACCGGCCTGGCCGCCATCCTCATCTGTGCCGCCCACTCCTTTCAGCGTATGTGGAGCAAAGCCGCCTTTTTCGGCGGGCTGGGCGTGTTTTCCGCCTTAATGTGCTGGAAGGTGCAGCAGGTAGAAAACGGGGTCTTTGACCCTGCCCTGGCCCCTGAGGTCCTCCTCCGCAATGCTCTCATCCTGATTGCCTGTCTTCTCCTCTATCTGGCTGCGTGTGCCCTCATCCTATGGGCCTATCCTGGTCATTCCGGCAAGGCCGTCTTTCTCCTGGTCGCCTATCTCTCCCAATTAGTGCCTTGGATGTTCATCGGGCGCACCACCTTTGAATACCACTATTTTCCCTCCATTCTCTTCCTGACATTTGCCATCGCCTACCTCTTTGATGGCCTGGTAGAGCGGGAGGCTGATTGGAAAAAACCCGTTTACGGCCTCACCGGCCTTGCTGTGGGGCTCTATGTCCTCTTTTATCCTGTACTGATTGGCTTGACCATCCCCACTTGGTATGAGCCCTTGGTGAAATGGATCGAGAGCTGGCCCTTTTGAAAGGAGTGTTTCTCATGTTTTTAGCCGACTATCATACCCATACGCTCTGTTCCCCGGACAGCTCCGCCCCCCTGGCCCAAATGGCCCAGGCAGCGCTGGACGCCGGAATGGACGAGCTGTGTACCACGGACCACTGCGATCTGCTGACCCTGGACGGCAAGCTGGACCTCTCTTTTCAGTGGGCTCCCATTGAAGCACAGTTGGCCCAAGTCCGCCCTCTCTTCGCTGGCCACCTTCCCATCCGCATGGGGCTGGAGCTGGGCGAGGCATGGGAAGCTCCCCAAAAGGCTTTGGAAATTGCCGGACATCCGGAGCTGGACTTCATATTAGGCTCTGTCCACAATCTGAGCCGGGCCGCAGGCGGCCAGGATTTTTACTTTGTCAACTATCAAAACGATGACGAATGCTATGCCGCCCTGGATGACTATTTCCACTCTATGACGCTTTTGGCAGAAATGGACTGCTACGACGTGCTGGCCCACATCATCTATCCTCTGCGCTATATGGAGCGGGACGGATGTCACATCACCCTGGAACGGTATGAAGACCAGCTGCGCCGCATCTTCCGTACGGTCATCGGCAAGGGGAAGGGCATCGAGGTAAACACCTGCCGTGGCCGCAACATCTCTGATTGGCGGAGCATCCTGGCCCTTTACAAGGACTGCGGCGGGGAGATCATCACTCTGGGCAGCGACGCCCATGAGCCCGGCGATGTGGCCAAGGGCATTCCCGCCGCGGCAGAGCTCATGCAGGAAATGGGTTTTTCCCATCTTGCCGTCTACGAAAAGCACCAACCTCAAATGAGGAAACTATAATCACTAGGAGGACAACAATATGATCGCACTTGGTTCCGACCACGGAGGCTATCCTCTCAAACAGCACATCATGACCTATCTGGACAAAGAGGGCATTGCCTACCAGGATTTTGGTTGCGAGAATACCGACTCCTGCGACTACCCAGACTTCGGCGCCGCCGCTGCCCGAGCCGTAGCCTCGGGGGAGTGCGACAAGGGAATCGTCATCTGCACCACCGGTATTGGCATCTCCATCGCCGCCAACAAGGTGAAGGGGATCCGCTGCGCCCTTTGCTCCGACCCCCTCTCTGCGGAGATGACCCGTCGGCACAACGACGCCAACATGCTGGCTTTGGGCGGCGGCATGATCGGCCCCAATCTGGCTCAGCGCATCGTGGAGGTGTTTTTGAACACCTCCTTTGAGGCGGGCCGCCACCAGCGGCGGGTAGATAAGATCTCCGCCCTGGAGGACTGAATCAGCCAAAAGCAGCCCTGTCCCCAAAGGGGACAGGGCTGCTTTTGAATCCTCGGCAGGCCCAGCGCCCTGTTCAGCGCCATTTTTCTGAGAAAAACAAGAAGCGGCCCCATTCCACCAGGTGGAATGGGGCCGCTTTTCTTCGATAAATTTTTACGCCTTCTCTGTTTTTCTCTGGATCAGCTTCACCAACTCAACAATGGGAATGACCAGGAAACCGAGGCCGATGGCCACCACATACTCGTTCCACTCCACGCTGGTAAACTCGAAAGCCGCAGCCAGGAAGGGAACCTCGCAGACCAGAGTTGTCGCAATCAACGAGACAACAGCGGCAATCAAAAGCATCTTATTCTGGGAGCCCAGCTTAAAAATACTGCCCCGCTGGGAGCGCATATTCAGGCTGTGGAAAATCTCCGCCATAGACATAGTCAGGAAAGCCATAGTCGTTCCATCTGCGCTGTTGGCGATCACCCAGGTTCCCGTCTCAATAAAATGGCCAATAAAATAGGAGATCAGCACCAGCACCGTCACCATAAGGCCCTGATAGGCAATGTCCACCCCCATGCCGCCGGCAAAGATCCCCGCCTTAGCATCCCGGGGCTTTCGGCTCATGATATTGGGCTCCGCCCGCTCCATACCGAGGGCCAAAGCCGGGAAGCAGTCAGTGACCAGGTTGATCCACAGCAGATGCACTGGCTTCAAAATGGTAAAGCCCATCAGCGTGGCAAAGAAAATGCTCAAAACCTCGCTCATATTAGAGCCCAAAAGGAACTGGATGGCCTTGCGGATGTTGTCATAGATCCGCCGTCCCTCTTCCACGGCACCCACAATGGTGGCGAAATTGTCGTCCGCCAGCACCATATCAGCCACATTTTTGGTAACGTCGGTGCCGGTAATCCCCATGCCCACGCCGATGTCCGCCGACTTGATAGAGGGGGCGTCGTTGACACCGTCTCCCGTCATGGCGGTGACATATCCCGCTTTTCTCCACGCATTTACAATGCGGGTCTTATGCTCTGGCTGCACCCGGGCATAGACACTGATCTTCTGGAAGCAGTTCTCAAACTCCTCCTCGCTCATCTCGTTGAGCTGGGCGCCAGTGATGGCATAGGTGTCCTCGGTGATGATGCCCAGTTCCTTTGCGATGGCCACGGCGGTGTCCACATGGTCGCCGGTGATCATGATGGGGCGGATCCCCGCCTTTCTGCATTCCACAATGGCGTCCTTGACCTCCGGGCGGACAGGATCAATCATGCCGCACAAGCCGGAGAAGCAAAGCTCCTGCTCCAAATAGTCCGCCTCATACTTACCAGGCTTCTCGCTCCACATCCGCTCCGCACAGGCCAGCACCCGCAAGGCCCGGTCTGCCATCTCCTTGTTCGCCGCAAGGATCTGATCAGAATACTCTTTCGTCATAGGCACGGGCTTGCCATCCTTCAAATAATAGGTACACTTTTGAATGATGACATCGGGGGCACCCTTGGTATACTGTATCCAGCCATCCTCCGTTTTGTGGACGGTGGACATCATCTTTCTGCCCGAATCAAAGGGAGCTTCTCCGCAGCGCTCCAGCTTCGCCTTTAAAGAGGGCTTATCCATGCCCAATTTATTTGCCCAAACTACCAAAGCCGCTTCTGTCGGCTCACCGGTCACATTTCCATCCGTATCCATCTCCGCATCATTACAGAGAGCCATGGCCGCCGCAAGGCGCTTTTCATCCTCGCCAAAGAAACCCACCACGGTCATCTTGTTCTGGGTCAGCGTCCCTGTCTTATCAGAGCAGATGACCTGTGCACAGCCCAGCGTCTCCACCGCAGTCAGCCTGCGGATGATGGCATTGCGCTTCGACATATTTGTCACGCCGATGGACAGCACCACCGTGACCACCGCCGCAAGTCCCTCCGGGATCGCCGCCACTGCCAGGGATACGGCTACCATAAAGGAGTTGAGGGCCAATTCAAAGTCCAGGCTGCCCGCCTTGATTAGCTGAACCGCAAACACCACAATACAGATGGCCAGCACCAGCCAAGTGAGGATCTTGGACAGCTGTCCCAGCTTGATCTGCAGCGGGGTCTCTCCCTCTTCCGCCTGGGCCAGGGCATCGGCGATCTTGCCCATCTCCGTATCCATTCCCGTAGCGGTGATGACAATAGTTCCCCGTCCATATACGACGGTGCTGCCCATATACACCATATTCTTCCGGTCGCCTAAGGGGACATCCTTGGCGCCGTCGGTCAGGTTAATCATATCAATAAATTTCGTCACTGGAACGGATTCGCCTGTGAGCGCCGCCTCTTCCACCTTCAAGCTGGCGCTCTCCAAAATTCTTCCGTCGGCGGGCACCGCGTCTCCCGCTTCCAGGAGCACGATGTCGCCCACCACCAAATCTTCACTGTGGATGACCTGTACCTTGCCGTCCCGGAGCACCTTTGAGGTGGCCGCGGACATCTCCTGCAAGGCCTCGATCGCCTTCTCCGCCTTGCTCTCCTGATAGACGCCAAGCACGGCGTTGACAATTACCACCGCCATGATGATGATTACATCTGCAAAGCTGTCGTTCTCCACCACTGCCAGTACACCGCTGATAGCCGCAGCGATGACCAGAATAATAATCATCGGGTCGGCCAGCTGCTCTAAAAATCTGCGAAAAAGAGACTTGCCCTTCTCCGCTTTCAACCGATTTTTTCCGTCCCTTTCCAGCCGCTTTTGCGCCTCAGCCTGGCTCAGCCCGTTTTCTGCGGTATCAAGCGCTTTTAAAACGCTGTCTTTTTCTTCGCAATAATATCTCATCATTACACTCCTTACTTAGAGGATTCCTGTAATAAAGATCTCCAGACCGATTACGATCAAAACAACTCCGCCGAAAATTTGCGCTTTATTGGATAGCTTATCTCCAAACTTCTTTCCGATCCACACCCCGCCCATGCAGATGAAAAATGTGACGACCGCGATAATCAACGCAGATACCAGCGCCATCACTCCATTATACTCCGCAATGGTGAAGCCTACGGACAGCGCATCAATGGATGTGGCCACGCCCTGGATCATCAAAGCGCCAAGCCCAACACCGACTACTTCCTCTTCAGGATCTTGGCCGCGGATCCCCTCAATCAGCATCTTTCCGCCGATCAACGCCAGCAGAATCAGTGCAATCCATGGGATGAGCTTCTCAAATGCCGTAAAATACTGGACCACCGTATGTATACAGACCCAGCCGATCAGCGGCATGATTGCCTGAAAAACGGCAAACACCCCCGCAACCCCACACATCTTTCCCATTTTCATCTTTGGCTCGTTCAAACCATTGGCCATCGACACCGAAAAGGCATCCATGGCAAGTCCTACTCCCAGCAGGACAATTGTGACAAAAAATTCAAAGCTCCATTCCACATTGTTTCCTCCTCTTGTTTTAAATATAGCAAAAGACCCAAGCATAACTATAGAAAGTCATACTTGAGTCTTTATTTTACAAAATAATAAAAGACCCATGTATGCTTCTCAGTTATACATGAGTCTCGCAATTTAAAACAAGCCAGACTGGCGGGCAGTCAGTGTGTTGACTTGTTACGTATAGTACCTCTATACGCTCGCTACTCCCTCACGGGAAATTTGCTTGCTCATATTAAAACACAATCTTTTGGAACTGTCAACCCTCTTTTTTCATTTTAAAAATCTCCAATTTTCCCATAAACAGGAATGAGCGCTTCCCTTCCAGAAAGCGCTCATTCCTTTAAAGCTATCCTATTTTCTCAAAACCCGCACCGCACGATGCACTTCAATGTCACACCATCCACTGTAGCTATAATATCGCACGTACCATGACCTACAGCGGTAACTGTGCCGTCGGCGCCCACTGCAGCCACCCCAGTGTTGCTGGAGGCCCAAGTCACCGCCGAGCTGGTACCCGAAACAGTCATCCGGAAGGTCTCTCCCTGGCGGCTCAGCGTAAAATCCTCCCGATTAAGGCTCAGCCCAGAGGCGGCAGGCACTGATGTACTGGTCGTGGAGGGATCGGGCTTCGCTGTGGTACTGCTCTTAAAATTACACCGGACGATGCAGGTTTTCTCCCCCACACCCTCCACAGCGGCAGTCAGGGTAGCGGTTCCCTGGGACACCGCAGTTACCACGCCGTTCCAGGAGACCGAAGCCACATTGGGATTGCTGGATTTCCAAGTCACCTCACCATGGGCGTTGGCCGGTGTATAGGTCACCTGCATCTGGAAAACCTGCCCGACCGCATCGAAGGTGAAGTCCTCCCGGTTGAGCGTAAACCCGGTGGGTATCACCAAATCTACCGAGGGCGTGGTCGACGTAGGGGCCGGTGCCTGGGTATCAGTTGGTTCAGTCTCCGCCGGCACACTCTCTGCCGGCTCAGTGGAGGGAAGAACGCTCTCCGTACCGGGACTCTCTCCGGCATCGGGATCCTCGCCCTTGCCGCCTATCGAGCGGACAATGGAAATCACGATACAAATGGCCGCTATAATCAATATCAGGGAGATGACTGTGCCGATGATGCGCCCAATGGGCGGGCCTCCTCCATAACCCGCTCCCTGGCCGCTGGCCAGCCGTTTGCCTCCTCTGTGGCGGTCATCATATTCTTCGATCTCCGTATCCGGATCGTCCCAACGTCCAGTGCCGTCCCCATTGCAGAAAGGACAGCGCTTATAGGTAACAGAGTACATCTCTCCGCAATATTCACACTCAATCAACTCATTTTTTGTACCGATACGTCGTGCCATGACCTTCCCCCCTGTTCGATATTCCCTTTTATTTTACACGCTTCGGGAATCATCGTCAACTTTTATCCGGGAACTGTCATTATTTTGTAACGGGGGGCGATCAGGGGTAAAAATTGCGGTAGACTTCCCCCGCTGTCAGCGCCACATGGTGCTGAAGTGCGAGCTCATCCACCGTGGCAAATAGAAAGCCCTTTTCATGGAGCGCATCCACAATTTTCAGTGCCGCCTCCACCGAGGAGGAATAAATATCATGGAGGAGAATAATATCTCCATCGGAGGCCCGCGAGACCACATGTTCCACGATCCGTTCCGTATTTTTGTCATTCCAGTCCTCCGGATCAATGGACCACAAAATGATGGGGGTGCCCGCCCGTTTTTTTACCCCATTGTCCACCATGCCATAGGGGGGGCGGAGCGCAAAGCCCTCCCGGTCCACCAGCTGCCGCAGCAGTGCCGCCGTCCGGTCCACCTGAGAGGCAAAATCAGCCGTGTTCAGCTCCGTGAGCCGCACATGCTGATACGTGTGGATACCGATTTGATGTCCCTCTGCGTCCATCCGTTCCACCAGATCCTCATTCCCGGGCACCTGCTCACCGATCAGAAAGAATGTGGCTTTGACCCCCCGCTCCGCCAACCCATCCAAAAGCTGTGTGGTAGTGGAACGTCGGGGGCCGTCATCAAACGTGAGGGCGATCACCGGCGCCTGGGTGATCTCCGCAGGTGCGTCCACCGACTCTGCAGGACTTCGGCTCAGGACCAGCCCCGCCCAGGGAAGCGACAGCGCCGTTATCAATGCCAGGGCACAGATCTTCCAATTTTTCCCCACTTTCGCCCCGCCCTTCCGTTTGTTCTCACGCTCCAGTATGTGCAGGGCAGCAGCGTTTTTTTCTGGAAAAATTTCTGAAAAAGCCCTCTCCGTGCGGAGAGGGCTTTTGATCTCAAGACTGCCGGGGATCAGGATCTCCGTCCAGCGTAGACAAGTAACGGAACAGGGGGACCAGCTTCTCCCACTCCTCTAAAATATATCCCGTCAAATCAGGCGAAAACAGCAACTCATCGTGGGGCCGCTCACACCTCATGGAAAAGCCGCTCTTTTTGTTGTACCACGCCTCCAGCATGGCGCAGGGAGCCTCCCGCCGGCGCTTGAACTCCTCCCCCTCCAGATGAAAGGTGTCCTGCTTTTGGAGCTGCCGCGCCATTTTTTCCATCGTCTTGGGGTCCCGGTCCATCCGCGCACGGAATTTGGCCATGGTAGACGCCTGTGCCATCCAATAGCCCAGGCCGAAGCTGTACTCCTCCGGTGCCAGTTCAAACCAAAACACCGGCTGACAGGACCAGCGCTCAGCCGGCTGGGCCAGCGTAAGCCACAGATGGTCTTTATACGGCCCCCGGCCGAAGAGCCGCCGGGCGTCCCGGTAAATACGGCTGACCCGGCTAACCAGCCCCAGATCCTCATGCCTGCCGGCAAAGCCCTCATAGAGATCCCTGCACAGCTCCTTCATCGGGGCCTCAAAGCACACTTTGTATTCCGCCTTATGCTGTTCAAACCAGGTCCGGTCGTTGTTGAAGCGGATCCCCCACATAAAATCTACAACTGCGGGGCTGAATCCCTGAAACATAACGTCTCTTTCTCCTTTGTTCATCCATTTCTCAAAGTCCCGGCGGAAGCAGCGGGGCATTCGGATCCGGCTCAGGAGTCGGCTCCGGCGAAGGCTCAGAGGTCTCCTCTGGGGCCGGGCTCTCTAAGGGCTGGCCAGTGGGATTGCTCTCCTGCGGCGCCGGGCTTTCTGAAGAATTGGGCGTCTCGGCCGGAGGCTCTTCGCCATTGGGGCCCTGGGGCCCCACCACCGGCTCCAGCGTTTTCAGGCCCGTAGACGGATCGATCCCCCACAGCGCCGCATCGGCAGGGTTATAGAAGACCACCGCATTGCGAAGCCTGTATTTGGTCTGATAGAGGCGCTGTGTAGAGATCACGTTTCCCTGTGCATCTACCAGTTTTTGATAGGTTTCGATGCTCACCGCATTGTACGCAGTACGCTCCGGATCCTTCTGCGTCGTCCCCTGGGGAATGCTGCCGTTCGGCTCATAGACCGTCTGGGCGTACTGAGTCACCACCCGGTTGGTGGAGTATGGCTCTCCGTGGATACCGGTGGTATCAGTACCATAAATCGACACCCGGACATAGTTGCTGTCATCTACATACGCCTTAATCTTAATGGGATAATCGGTATTGTTGCGAAACCGGAAATCCAAGCTGCCGGAAGCTCCATAGTCACCATAGACAGTAGCATCCAAGCCGCCGTTGACATAGGAAGGCTCATAGCTGTGGGCCCACCGTTCCACCGTCTTCAAATTTGCTTTCAGCGTGGCCCAGTAGAGGGTAGAAGAGGCCTGACAGATTCCGCCCGCCACCGTATCTTCTGTCTTTCCATTGACATAAGCCCCCGCCTTTCCGTAGCCGTTGCTCGCGGTATAGGGACTGCACAGGGCGTTGAAGGAAAATTCCTCCCCCGGGAAGACGAGCTGTTCATCAATGAAAGAACAGGCCAATTTAATGTTCATCTTCCGCGCAGAGGTACCGGTAAACTTGGTGGCTGCCTCTCCCAAGGTGTCCCGGAATAGGTTGTGGGTGAGCTCCTGGGTCGTCACCTCCGGCTGGGTCAGTATCAGTTCCACCCGGCAAAGCCCGCCGTCCGCCGTCTCAGCCAGTGCTGTGCGGGCAGCCTCCACGTCAAAATCCCTGCCAACCACTGAAGGGACGATCTCCCTGCTCTCCCGGTCCAAATAGGCATCGGCGACCTCTGTGCGCACCTCATTTCGGATCGCCTCAAAATCAGGCTCTTCCGGGGCGGACTGGATCAGCGAAACGGCAACCTCCTCGGGGCCGTCTCCCAGCACCGCAGCCGCAACGCCCTCCTGAACCGCATTTCGGTCCACCGTCATACCGTCTCGCCCCTTTTGAAAGAGGATGGCGGTATCAGTCACCTCATAAGTCGTCTCATTGTCGTCAATATCCAAGCGTTTGGATAACTCCTCCAACGCGGCATCCATCCGAGCCTTTCCCTCGTCGGTATAACGCAGGGAGAGCTGTACCTCAGAACCCGTTTTTTCAACCAAGTTCCTCAGATAGCGGCCACCCGCAGTGAAGAAACTTCCCTTCCCGTTTCCGCAGGAAAAGTCCCCCACCAAACCAGCGGGCTCCATCAGTCCCTTCGCCTCTATGGTATAGCGGATACCGCTGCCCTGTTCATACAGCGTGACTGTTCTCCCCTCACATTGCTGCGGAACGAGACCGGTCAGCGTCTCCTCCGCCTGGGCAATAGACATTCCGGAGACATCCGTCCCCATTACTTCTGTGTACGGCCAGAATCTATCCCTGGCTGCCACTGCACACAATACCAGATAGCTCGCTGCCAATACCCCTACAATCCCAACAGCGGCAATGACCGCTGCCTTTCTCCCCTTATGGGGAGCGGGGGGCAGGCGCTTGCCGGATTCTTTCTCTTCCATCTCCATCAACTCCATCTCCACCGGTGGATCTGAAAATATACGGTTTATATTATATGTTTTTCTTTCGAAAAATGCAATAACAGAACGGTTACAGCCTGTGCGCTGACCGTCCAATTCTCCTCCGGGTTTTCTCTTTACTTTCCCCTCAAATCGTTGTATCATATTATATAATGTATTTTTATCTTTATGGCAGGAGGTGCCGTATGTCCGACAAACAAGGCTCCAATATTCCTTGGTGGGCCATTGTTCTGGGCTTTATGTTTTTCCCGCCAGTCGGTATGGTCCTTTTATTTCTGAGCTTAGCCGGTGTACGCATTCCCCTTGATAGCTTCCGCCGCTCCCACACCTCTGCCGGGGAGAACTCCTACACCGCCTGCGGCCCTTCTCAGCAGCGCCCTCAGACCCCGCCTCCCACCACCAGCGCCCCAGCCGCTTATTCTGGGCAATCCCGTTCCTTCTCTGCCAAGCAGCCCCAGCAAAGCGCGGCAAATAAGAGGTATCTTTTCCACAAACTCAAAGGCGGCAAGGCGTTCACCATCATCGGTGCTGTCATGAGCTTTTTCTCCCTCATGGGGCTGCTGGATGAATGGATCACCTTCGGCTTCTCTGATGTCAGCTATTGGTTCCCCGGCTTTGGCTTTTTCTGCGCTGGGATCTTCATGCTGGCCACAGGGATCTCCCGTACCCGTCTCAGCCGTCGGCAGCGGCTTTACATGGGGGTCATCGGCCAGCGTTCTTCGGTATTCATCTCTGATTTGGCGGGGATGGCAGGCGTCAGCGAAAAGCGAGTCATCTCTGATCTTCAAAAGATGCTTTCGGAAGGGATCCTCCCCATGGGCTACATCGATCGGGCCACCAACCGGCTGGTCCTCACGGATCAGGGCTATGAAGCTCCCCCGCCCAAGAAGGAGGAGCCCAGGAAAACTCCGGAGGACAAGAGCAGCGATATTCTCCACCAGATCCGCTCTGTCAACGACGCCATCCCCGACGCGGAGATGAGCCGAAAAATTGACCGCATCGAGGAGATCACGGGAAAAATTTTGGATTACCAGCGCCGCAACCCCACCAAGAACAACGAGCTGCGGCAATTTCTCAACTACTACCTGCCCACTACCCTAAAAATCTTAAATGCCTATGCACAGATGGATGCCCAGGGTGTGGCGGGGGAAAATATCTCCGCCGCCAAGGAGCGCATCGAGGGCATGATGGATAAGGTGGTGGAGGGATTTGAAAAGCAGCTGGATCAGCTCTTTAAATCCGACGCCATGGACATTGCCGCCGATGTGGAGGTGCTGGAGCGGATGCTGGACAAGGACGGCTTAGGCTCCGGTATGACCATGGGGCAATGACAAAACACCAAAATCAGGCCCCTGACAAAAGTCAGGGGCCTGGTCCTTTTATTGCCATAAATGCAGGATGTATCTGCCGCGGCATGGGAAAAGGCACCACGCTTGAAGCGCTTTCCCGCTCACTTCATCCCTCACAGTGCCTTCCGCTCCAAGATCCCCACGGAGATATGCCGGGAAAGAGGGAAGGCCGCCAGCCCCACCGCCGGAAGGACATATTCCAGTCCAAAGGGGATACCTCCGCCCGCACCGCTGACGATCCCCAGGACGGCACTTCCTGCTCCCACGAGTCCGGCAATCGCGGCAACGAGGACGATCATCACCACCCGACTGTTGTTCCCAAAGCGATAGCTCACCGGAAGGGCAATATCGGCGTAGAGAAAAAACAGCCCGGAGCACAGAAAGGCTTCCGAAATATTTCCAGCCCTGCTGAATAGGAGAAAGAAGGACATGAGTACCATCTGCGCACCGCCCACAAGGAAGGCGGCGGCATACCGGCCATTCACTTGCTGCCGCCGACCATCGGGAGCGGCGGCAGCATAGGCCTGCCAGTGGTTGGCCTCGTCATAACTGAACAGTCCTAAAATCGAGGCGGCGGAGAAGATGGTCAGATAAAACCAGAAAAAGTCCCCGGTGTGCACCTCTACAAATAGGCTGACGCAGACGATGAGCAACAAAAAGAAACCGTAAACCCGCAGATTGGGCAGCATCAGGTAGAGATCCCGTTTCAAAAACCCCTTCATTCTCTCGCTCCTCTCGTGGTAAAGATCATCAGATCCTCCAGCGTGGGCATATCCACCGAGGCCTCCGGCAGCATCCGGTGGAGGGCCCTGCGGTCCTTGACCAAGGCCTGGCAGCCGTACTCCCCCTCCCGCTTTCCCACCAAAATAGCCGGGTCGATGCGCTGAAGCTCCGCTTTGCTGCAGGAGACCTTCCCATAATTGGCCAGCAACTCGTCCTTGGCCCCTGAGATTGTCTCCTCTCCCTTGTGCAGATAGACCACATAGTCGCAGATCTTCTCCAGATCGCTGGTGATATGGCTGGAGATCAAAATGGCATGGTCCTCATCGGAAATAAAATTCAAAAACTCATCCAGGATTTCATCCCGCACCACTGGGTCCAGGCCGGAGGTAGCCTCGTCCAGCACCAGCAGCTTGGGCCGATGGGCCAGAGCTGCGGCGATGGACAGCTTCATCTTCATACCACGGGAAAGCTCCTTCACTTTTTTATCTCTTGGCAGCTCAAACTTCTCCAAATAGTGGTCAAACAGGCCGTCATCCCACGCTGCAAATACCCCGGAGAGGAAAGAACCCACCTGCCTGACCTTCAGGGCATCGGCAAAGGGGCACTCATCCGGCACATATCCCACTCCGGCAAGCCCCTCTCCTTCCAGCAGGGAGATGTCTCCGCTGTCAGGGCGGAGAATGCCCAGCAGACATTTGATGACAGTGGATTTGCCCGCTCCATTTTCTCCGATCAGGCCCAAAATGGTGCCGCCGGGAATGGCCATAGACATCTCCTTGAGGGCAAAAGATCCGAAGTCCTTGTTCAGCCGGTCGATCTTCACCGCGTACTCCATATCTCATTCCTCCCCATAGATGATCTCTAAGGTCTCTCTAACCTCGTCCCGGGTGATGCCTCCCATTTTGGCCGCCTCTACCGCCTTAGTCAGATATTCCTCCACCTGCCGCAGGGTGTTCTCCCGGGCCAGTTCCAAGTTCCGGGGCGCCACAAAGCACCCCTTTCCCGGCACGCTGGTGATAAAGCCCTCCCGCTCCAATTCCTCATAGGCCCGCTTGGTGGTGATAACTGAGATGCGCAGATCCTTGGCCAGCGCCCGCATGGAGGGCAAAAGCTCCCCCTCCGCCAGCGCACCGCTCAGGATCAGCCCCTTTACCTGCCGGGTGATCTGGTCATAGATGGGGGCCTCACCGGTATTTCTGATGATGATATCCATGCCATCCCTCCAAGTCCGTATTTTTTGTATTTATCGAGTATATACAGTATATCTTTGCTCTATTGATCTGTCAAGAGGAAATTCAGATGCCGTCATTCAAAATTTTTCTGCGGCGGTTTTCGTCCTCTCCCACCGCTATTTCCCATTCTTTCCCAAACAAGAGATCCCGATCCAATTGACTTTCCAAAAAATGCTCGTATAATTTGATTGGGAACGATATTTTATAAGGTGAAACACCAGGGCGAGGATCGGAAGCTGCACAAACGGCTCCTCCCTTTGGATACAGGGCACAGCTTGTTCCGCATCGCTGCAGAGAACACCCCCTGCCTGCGTTCGCAAATGTGTCCTCTTTGAGCCACAGCCCCGCTCGACCTGCGGGGAACCCCATGACCAGTTATCAAATACCATTCGGCAAAAGAAAGGAGCGCGCCATGAAAATTGTAATTTCAGACAACGACCACGTCAATATCGCACAAGAAACGGAAGTTTTCCAAGCTGCCAACATGGATTTCAAGCTCTACCAATGCAAAACCGAGGAGGATCTGATCGAACAGCTCAAAGGCGCAGAAATTGTGATCAACCAATACGCCCCTTTTACCCGCCGCGTCATGGAGGCACTCCGCCCGGAATTGAAGCAGATCATCCGGTACGGAGTGGGGGTGGACAATGTGGACTGCGCTGCAGCCTCTGAGCTGGGCGTGCAGGTCTGCAACGTCCCCGACTCCGGGATGAACGAGGTGGCTGACCACGCCCTCTCCCTTTTGCTCTCCCTGATCCGCAAGACATCCATGATGGCAAACTACACCAAAGAGGTGACCTGGGATTACGCCCACGCCATGCCCATCCACCGCATCCCCGGCCAGACCGCAGGCATCGTGGGCATGGGCCGCATCGGCCGCACCCTCGCTAAGCGGCTGAGCGGGTTTGACTGCCGCAGGATCGGCATCGATCCGATCTACCAAATCGGGGACGTCATTGACGGCGTGGAGATCGTCTCCTTTGACACCCTGTTGGAACAATCGGATATGATCAGCATCCACTGCCCGCTCACGCCAGAGACCCGAAACCTGTTTGACGCAAGCGCCTTTCAAAAGATGAAGTCCTCCGCCTTCCTGGTCAATGCGGCCCGGGGCGGGATCGTGGATGAAGATGCCTTGTATGAGGCGCTAACTTCCGGCATGATCGCCGGCGCGGCCTTGGATGTGGTGGCAAAGGAGCCCCTGCCCCTGTCCAGCCCGCTGTTCCAGCTGGACAACTTCCTCTGCACTCCCCATATCGCATGGTATTCTGAGGAGGCCGCCAGGGAGATGAAGCGAAAGGTGGCAGAGGAGGCGGTCCGGTTTGCCACTGGGCAGAAAATCCTGTATCCGGTCAACCATCTCAAATGAGCACCTCTCAAAATAGTCGGTCAGAGGAGGAGAGTATGGATCATTTATTCGATTTGACAGGAAAAAAAGCCATCGTCACGGGCGGAAGCAGGGGCTTAGGACACGGAATGGCAGAGGGCCTTATGGAAGCCGGCGCCCAGGTGGTGATCTGGGGCACCTCTCCCAAGGTAAAAGACGCCGCGGCCCAATTTGAGGCAAAGGGATATTGGTGCCGGGGCGTCGAAGCGGATCTGGCCGACACGGAACTGCGGCGGGCGGGCTTCCGCCAGGCAATTTCTCTGCTGGGCGAGCTGGATATCCTGGTCAACGCCGCCGGCATGCAGCGGCGCCATCCCAGCCCCGAGTTTCCTCTGAAGGACTGGAACACCATCCTGGAGGTCAACCTGACCGCGCCCTTTGACCTCTGCCAAATGGCCGCGAGGGAATTTTTAAAGAAAGAGGTCCCCGGCGGCAAGATCATCAATGTCGCCTCCATGCTGAGCTTTTTCGGCGGGATCACCGTCCCCGCCTATGCCGCCTCCAAGGGCGGCGTGGCCCAGCTGACAAAGGCGCTGTGCAACGAGCTGGCCGGTAAAAACATCAACGTCAATGCCATTGCCCCCGGATATATGGATACAGAGATGAACACCGCCCTGACCGATCCCCGGAACCCGCGCTTCCAAGAGATCACCGACCGGATCCCGGCCCACCGCTGGGGTACTCCTGAGGACATGAAGGGGACGACCGTTTTTCTCGCCTCCCGGGCCTCCGATTACTTAAACGGCGCAGTGATCCCTGTTGACGGCGGCTATCTGGTGAGATGATCTCCCCCTGATATGAGACTGGAAAGCCCCGATTCGGTTTAGGCAAAAAAGCCCCCGGTCCTGTTTGAAACAGGACCGGGGGCTTTACTATTATGATCTCATGTCTGCCGGCACTTAACGAGCTTAACTGCCGCCGGCAGCTTTCTTTGCTTCAAAATCAATGGGTCAGACCGCCCGCGCCCTCCATGGACCGTTACCTCTATTAATAATAGAGTCCCTTTCTCAATGCGTCAAGTAGCGCACCCGGAGGACACCCTCGATAGCCCGGATGGCATCCACCTCTTGGTCGCTGACCCGGGCACCGATGTCCACCATCGTGTAGGCATACTCTCCCCGAGACTTATTGGTCAGATTTTCCACGTTGACCCCCTCCTTGGAGAGGACCGCAGTGATGCTGGAAAGCATACCCGGGCTGTTGCGGTGGATAACACACAGCCGGGCAGCACCGCTCCAGGGCAGCGAAGTGGCGGGCAGGTTCACGCTGTTGCGGATATTTCCATTTTCCAGATAATCCCGGAGCTCCTGGGCCGCCATAACAGCACAGTTTTCCTCACTCTCCGGGGTGGAGGCCCCCAAGTGGGGAATCAGAGTCACATTCTTGACTCCGGCCAGCCTATTGGTGGGGAAATCGGTGACATAGGCCCCCACCTTGCCGCTTTGCAGGGCAGAAATCAAGTCTTCCTCCTCCACCAGGCCGCCCCGAGCCAGGTTGATGATGCGCACCCCGCCCTTCATCATGTGGATGGCGTCCTCATTGATCATGCCCTTGGTCTCCTTGTTCTGAGGGACATGGATGGTGATATAGTCGCAATTCTTATAGATCGTCTCCAGATCCTCCGCCCGGCGGATAGCCCGGGACATGGAGAGGGCCGCATCCACCGACAGGAAGGGGTCATATCCATAGACGTTCATCCCCAGCTTGGTGGCGATGTTGGCCACCTGGACACCAATGGCCCCCAAGCCAATGACACCCAGGTTCTTGCCCAACAGCTCAGGGCCCACGAACTGCCCCTTGCCCTTCTCCACCACATCTTCCACATTGACGCCGGAGGCCACCTGGGCATCCACCCACTTGGATCCGGCCACCACGCCCCGGGAGGCGAGCATAAGGGCACACACCGCCAGCTCCTTGACCGCATTGGCGTTGGCGCCGGGGGTGTTGAAAACCACGATGCCCGCCTCAGAGCACCGGGCCACGGGGATATTGTTCGTGCCTGCGCCGGCCCGGGCAATGGCCCGGAGGGTATCGGGAAATACATACTCCTGCATGTCCGCCGAACGAACCAGGATGCCGTCCTCCTTTTCCTCACTGTCCGAAACGGCATAGCGGGTCTTATCCAGTACAGACAGCCCCGCGGGAGAAATCTTATTCATGGTTTTGATCCGAAACATCGTATATTCCTCCTGATATCGGAAAAGCCGCTATCAGCGGCTTTTCCGTCCTTTTATTTTATCTCCAGACGCCCCTCAGTTGGCCTGGTCAAATTTCTCGATGAAGCTGCACAGCTTTTCCACGCCTTCCACCGGCATGGCATTGTAGATGGACGCCCGCATGCCGCCCACATTGCGGTGGCCCTTCAGATTGACAAAGCCAGCAGCAGTCGCCTCCGCCACAAACTTGGCATCCAGCTCCTCACTGGCGCTGCGGAAGGTGACATTCATATCAGAGCGGGCCCCCAGCTCCACCGGGCAGGTGAAGAGCCGGGAGGCGTCGATGGTGTCATAAAGCATCTGGGCCTTGCCATGCTTGATCTTCTCCATGCCCTGGACGCCGCCCTGCTCCTCCAGCCAATCCAGCACCAGTCCCAGCATATAGATGCACCAGCAGGGGGGCGTGTTATACATGGAGTCCTTGTCGATCATGGTCTTATAGTTCAGCATCAGCGGCGTGTAGGGAAGCTCCTGACCGGCCAGCGACTCTTTGATGATGACCACGGTCAGTCCGGCCGGCGCCATATTCTTCTGGGCGCCGGCGAAAATGATCCCATACTTGCTCACATCCACCGGCCGGGAGAGAATGTCGGAAGACATGTCGCATACCAAGGGCACATCTCCGGTCTCCGGGATATACTGCCACTCGGTGCCATAGATCGTGTTATTGGCACAGTAGTAGAAATAGGATGCCTCCGGGTCCAGCTTGAGCTGGCCCTGGGCGGGAATATAGGTATGGTTTTTGTCCTCACTGGACGCCGCCAGGGAGATTTCCCCGTACTTCTTGGCCTCCTTATAGGCGATGGTGGAGAAATTGCCCGTGACCACATAGTCCGCCTTCCCCGTCTTCCCAATCAGATTCATAGGGACGGCGGAAAACTGGGTGGATGCTCCACCCTGGAGGAACAAGACCTTATATCCCTCCGGGATGTTCAGCGCCTTGCGGAACTTGGCCTGGGTATCGTCAAAAATCTTCTGGAAAACCTTAGATCGATGACTCATCTCCATGACCGACATACCAGAACCTTGGTAATTGGCGATTTCGGCACCTGCCCGTTCCAGCGCTTCCAGAGGAAGCATGGACGGACCCGCGGAGAAATTGTAGACCCTTTGGTTTTCCATAACGATGACCTCCTTAATTGGTTCAAGTCAAAGGTCTTCTTTAACTTGTTAAAGTTTATTATATCCTGCTTTCCGCCTTCCCGTCAATGTGACAGGTGTCAAAATGGATCGTCTTTTGGGAAAAAACTTTGTGAAAAATAGAACAATTCCCTTTACACATCCCCCCTTTCGTGCTATAATATAGCATAAATATGAAACCGCAAGTTTAGTTTTAGGGGGTTTTGCCATGAAGCTTTCTGAGGTTCGCGATATCCTGAAGGCCGATGTGCTGTACGGAGAAGACAAGCTGGACCGAGAGGTCACTTCCGCCTGCGGCAGCGATTTTATGAGCGACGTACTGGCCTACGTAAAAAACCAGGCGCTTTTGCTGACGGGACTTGTCAATCCCCAAGTCGTCCGTACCGCAGATATGATGGACATGAAATGTATTACCTTTGTTCGGGGAAAGAAGCCAGACGAAAATGTGCTGGCCCTGGCCATGGAGCGCGATATGGTCATTATGTCTACCCCCATGCGGATGTATGATGCCTGCGGCAAGCTTTACGTCAGTGGATTGCAGGGGGAGATTTGAGCAATGGAGGCTGTAAAACTGGTCTACCCTGTGGAGGGCGGCGACCTGATCGAAGCCGGCGAGGCCTCCAGCAAGATGAAGCTGACCCTGAAAAAGCTGGGCCTTCCTCCCGATGTCATCCGCCGGGCTTCCATCTGCATGTATGAGGGCGAGATTAATATGGTCATCCACGCCGACGGCGGTCGGGCTGAAGTGGATGTGGATATGGATGAGATCGTCATCCGCATGATCGATCACGGGCCTGGAATCCCCGATGTATCCAAGGCCATGGAGGAGGGATACTCCACTGCCGGAGATATGGCCCGGGACCTGGGCTTCGGCGCCGGCATGGGCCTGCCCAACATGAAGCGTTATTCCGATGAGATGAGCATTGATACTCAGGTGGGCAAAGGCACCACAGTGGTGATCAAAATCAAGATTTAACGTCCATACGATTCAGAGGCGGACCTCTCCCGGCCCTCCAGCGGTGGGAGGTCCGCTTTTTTCTAAGCGGAGGTGATTGCCTTGGAACATTCGGTCTCCATCGAATATGCCCGATGCCGGGGCTGTACCACCTGTATGAAGAGCTGCCCCACCCAAGCCATCCGCGTCCGTCGGGGCAAGGCCACTATCATACAGGAACGATGTGTAGATTGCGGTGAGTGCATCCGCTCTTGTCCTCACAAAGCCATCAAAGCTGTCAGCGACCCGCTCTCCTGCTTGGAGCGGTTCCAATATACCGTGGCGCTTCCCGACCCTGTGCTCTATGGCCAGTTCCGGCACCTGGAGCACCCAGATCTGGTACTGGATGCCTTGACCAAGCTGGGTTTCGACGCAGTTTTTGAGACCGCCAAGGCTGCCTGTCTTCTCTCTGATTACGCCCAGCGCCATCCAAGCGATACCGTGGAAAACCCAAAGCCCGTGATCTCTTCTGCCTGTCCGGCGGTATTGCGGCTCATCCGCATCCGCTTTCCCCAGCTGCTGGAGCATATCACCTCCACCATCAGCCCCATGGAACTCTCCGCCATCTTGGCCCGAAGAAAAGCCGCAGAGGAAACCGGGCTTCCCCCGGAACAGATCGGGGTCTTTGCCATCGTTCCCTGCTGCGCCCAAGTCACCGCCGCCCACAGTCCCGATGACCTGCAGCAGCCGGTGCTGGATGGAGCCTTCTCCATCCAAGATCTTTACTTAAAACTCCTCTCCCCCATGAAGCAGATCCACGGCCCGCAAGCGCTCTCCACCGCCGGAAAATCCGGGGTGCGCTGGGCCTTCTGCGGCGGGGAGGCCGTTGCCCGCGCCTCTGGAGAGCGTTTTTTGGCGGTAGACGGCATGGACAGCGTGATCCGTATCTTAGAGGCCATCGAGGACAACCGGGTCCCTGATGTGGATTTTGTGGAACTCTCCGCCTGTACCCAGGGGTGCGTTGGCGGCTGTCTGACGGTGGAAAATCCCTTTGTGGCCACCATGCGGCTGCGGCACCTGATCCAATCTCTGCCCGACGCCCCCAGCAATTTTGACACCGAGGTGGGGGACCCTTCCCTCATCCACGGTAACAAGGAGTTGGAGTTTGCCCCGGTATTCCTTCTGGACAAGGACCGGACGGCCGCCATGGAAAAGTTGAAAGCCATCCACGATTTGGAGCGGCAGCTCCCCGGCCTGCTTTGCGGCTCCTGCGGCGCCCCCTCCTGCCACGCCTTTGCTGAGGATGTGGTCCTGGGACGGGCAGAAAAATCGGACTGCATCTTCCAGGTGCGGGCCCGGATGCGGGAGATGACAGGCGACGAAGATCTGGACGATTACCTCCCCACCCCCTTCCGGCATCAAAAGTCTCAAGAGGAGTGATGAGTCCCCCTTCAGGGAATGGGCTCCGGGAGATAGGAAGCGTTACATTGGGCGGCACTTTTATACCGTTTTTCCGCTGTGACCGAAAGCGTATCTGCAAAAAAACGCCGTGGACAAAAGTCCACGGCGTTTCCATATTTCATCTCGTCTCAGTCCGTCACATAGGGCAGCAGGGCGATCTGACGGGCCCGCTTGACAGCCTGGGTCAGCTGACGCTGATGCATAGCGCAGGTACCGGTGGTCCGACGGGGAAGGATCTTGCTCCGCTCGGAGAGGAACCGGCGCAGTTTAGCGGAGTCCTTGTAATCAATGTGCTCCACCTTATCTACGCAGAACGTACAGACCTTGCGGCGCTTACGGCCGCGGGGACGCTCTCTATCCATAGGCATAATGGAAAACCTCCTTTTCAATCAAATGGCACCGCTCTTAAAAGGGCAGGTCGCCGTCGTCATCAGCCAGTTCGGCAAACTGATCCCCCATGGAGGGGGCAGAATAGCCGCCGGAAGGCTGAGCTGGAGCAGAATAGGCAGAGGGGGCATATCCGCCCTCTCCCTCCCGCTTGGAGTCGCCAAAATAGATATTTTCCGCCACTACCTCAGCGGCAGTACGCTTATTGCCATCCCGGTCGGTATAGGGCCGGATCTGCAGGCGTCCCTCCACTACGGCCATGCGGCCCTTAGTAAAGTAGCGGCTGACAAATTCAGCGGTCTGGCGCCAGGCGACCACATTAATGAAATCGGCCTCCCGCTCGCCGGTCTGCTTATTTTTGAAGTCGCGGTCCACGGCCAGCCGAATGGTGGCCACCGTCACCCCGCTGGGGGTCGTCCGCAGCTCCGGGTCGGCCACCAGCCGACCCATAAGGGTCACGCGATTGAGCATTCCCGTGTCCCCCTTACTCGTCCAGACAGACGATGATGGAACGCATCACGCCGTCCGTGATCCGGAAGATACGGTCCAGCTCTGTGGGGAAAGCGGGGCCCGCAGTGAAGGTCATCCGCACATAGTGCCCCTCGGTCTGATCCTGGATGGGATAGGCCAGATGGCGCTTGCCCCACTCGTCGATCTCCACCTGTGCGGCATTGCTCTCAGCCAGGGCCTTGAACTTCTCCACCAGGGCAGCGGTGTCCTCCTCGTTCTTACGGGGATCGATGATATACACCGCCTCGTAATTCGCGTTTAACTTTGCCATTTTCTTGCACCTCCTTATGGACTGATGGCCCCCGGCCTCCTGCCGGGAGCAAGGAGCTCTGTCAATAGACAGGCTATATTATTATATCGAAATTTCCCCAAATGTCAAGAAAATTTCCCTTTCTTTTCCCCAATTTTCAGAACAGATCCGCCCTGAGCCCACAATTCTATTTCTGTTTTCCCTTCCCTCATTTATCCTTCGGCCAAAGCAGGGAAAGGCCCCTTCCCGCCATAGGGAAGGGGCCGAAACTACAGTTGGGAGAGCGGAACTGGCCTCAGCTCTCCGCTGTACGGACTCCTTTTTCAATCTCCTCCGGGTCATAGGGCACCGACTGATAGACACAGTAGTTGAGCCAGTTGCCATAGAGCAAGTGGGCGCAGGATCGCCAGGTCATCACCGGGTCCCGCTCGGAATCGTCATTGGGAAAATAGTTGACAGGCAGCTGGATATCCACCCCCGCCGCCACATCCCGGAGATACTCCTTTTTCAGCGTGTCCCTGTCGTACTCCGCATGGCCCATCAAAAAGACCTGGCGGCCCTGGTCTGTCTTGACTGCATAGACGCCCGCCTCGGGGGAGACAGCCAAAATCTTCAGTTCTGGGATCCGCTCAATGTCCTCCCGGTCCACCGTGGTATTCCGGGAGTGGGGCACCCAAAATTCATCGTCAAAACCTCGGAAAAGGATATAATTGGGTTCCTCCAGCGTATGGCGGAACACTCCGAAAAGCTTTTGAGGTAAAATCCGTTTGGGCACTCCGTAATGGTAGTAAAGCCCCGCCTGAGCCCCCCAGCAGATGTGGAGGGTGGAATGGACGTGTGTCTTAGACCACTCCATGATCCGGCATAGCTCCGGCCAGTAGTCCACCTCCTCAAAATCCATCAACTCCACCGGGGCACCAGTAATAATCAAGCCGTCAAAATAGCGGTGCTTTATATCCTCAAAGCTCTTGTAAAATGCCAGCATATGGGCCTGAGAGGTGTTTTTGGAGGTATGACTGTCCGGAGCGATGAGCTCCAGCTCGATTTGAAGCGGGGTATTCCCCAAGACCCTGGCCAGCTGTGTCTCCGTCTCCACCTTTGTGGGCATCAGGTTCAGCAGCAAAATTTGGAGCGGACGGATATCCTGGCTCACCGCCCGGCGCTCATTCATGACGAAAATATTCTCCGACTCTAAAATGGCGGCGGCAGGCAGTCCATTCGGAATTTTGATGGGCATTTAGATCGCCTCCAAAGCCTGCGCGATGTCCTCGACCAAATCCTCCTTGCTCTCCAGCCCACAGGAAATACGGATCAGCCCGGCGGGAATTCCCGCAGCGGCAAGCTGCTCATCGGTCATCTGGCGGTGGGTGGAGGTGGCGGGATTTAAGCAACAGGTCCGGGCATCGGCCACATGGGTCTCGATGGCGGCCAGCTTCAGTTCCTTCATAAAGCCCTCGGCGGCGGCCCGGCCGCCCTTCAGCTCAAAGGAGACCACTCCGCAGGAGCCTTTGGGAAGGTACTTCTGGGCCAAGGCATAGTAGGGATCGCCGGGCAGACCGCAATAGTTGACGTGAGCCACCTTGGGATGATTTTCCAGGAACTCCGCTACGGCCTGACCATTCTCACAGTGGCGGGCCATCCGCACGTGGAGGCTCTCCAGCCCCAGATTCAGGTAAAAGGCGTTCTGGGGGGCTTGGATGGAGCCGAAATCCCGCATGAGCTGGGCGGTACACTTGGTGATGAATGCCCCCTCCTTGCCGAACTTCTCCGCGTAGGTAATGCCGTGGTAGCTGTCATCCGGGGTGGTGAGGCCGGGGAACTTGTCGGCATGGGCCATCCAGTCAAATTTCCCCGCATCCACGATGGCGCCGCCCACCGCCGCGCCATGGCCGTCCATATACTTGGTGGTGGAGTGAGTGACGATATCCGCCCCCCACTCGATGGGGCGGCAGTTCACCGGGGTGGGGAAAGTGTTGTCCACGATCAGGGGTACGCCATGGGCGTGGGCCGCCTTGGCAAACTTCTCAATATCCAGCACAGTGAGGGCGGGGTTGGCAATAGTCTCTCCAAACATCGCCTTGGTGTTGGGCCGGAAGGCGGCATCCAGCTCCTCCTCGGTGCAGTCAGGCCCCACAAAGGTGGTCTCGATACCCATTTTGGCCATGGTGACGGAAATGAGGTTGAACGTCCCCCCGTAGATGGTGGAGGAGGCCACGATGTGATCTCCGCAGGAGCAGATGTTGAAAAGGGCAAAAAAGTTGGCCGCCTGTCCGGAGGAAGTGAGCATGGCTGCCGTTCCGCCCTCTAAGGCACAGATCTTGGCCGCCACATAGTCGTTGGTGGGATTTTGGAGACGGGTATAGAAGTAGCCGTTGGCCTCCAGGTCAAAGAGCTTTCCCATCTCCTCACTGGTGGCATATTTGAACGTGGTGGACTGGATAATTGGGATCTGGCGGGGTTCCCCGTTGCCGGGCGTATAGCCCCCTTGCACACAGATGGTCTCGATACGCTGCTCGCTCATATCTTGTCATACTCCTTTCTGATGTTGGGGACGAAAAAACGGCTCTCGTCCCAAAGTTGTTTCCTTTGAGACGAAAGCCGCAGGCTTCCGCGGTACCACTCAAATTGCGCCGGTCAGAACCGGTCGCCCCTCATAGGGCCCAACAGCCCTTTCGCCTTAACGCGGCGCATTCGGAAAGGCCCTACCGGTGCTGCACCTTCGAACCTTCCAGCTCAGGAGCCATAGGACCTGGAGACCCTTGCCGCCGACTCACACCCTCCGCCGGCTCTCTGTGGGCGCCTGCCTCCGTCCCTCTCCTTCATCGTTTTAAAAAATATTATAGGGCTCCCGGGCCGTTTTGTCAAGGGGACGGTTTCCGTGGACCGGCGATCATTCCGCAGTACCCGTTTTTCACACCGCCCCGCCCATTCGCAACCCATAGTTGCGCGATAATTGGTGTCCGCAACCGAACCGCTGAGGTAAAATAAAGCCATCCGAACAAAGGAGGAAACGATGATGAAATTGACCCTGCTCGCCTCTCTCTTATCCCTGATCTGGCTGGCCGCCCTGATTTTTCTGTTCGTCCTGATCGTCAGAGCCCTGCTCAAATATATTCGCTCCCCCCATCCCCGGGAAGACAGCGCAGTGAGAAGATCCTTAGGGGAGGCGCTGAAGGCCCGTCGGACCGGGTGCGGCATGACCCAGGAGTTCGTGGCGGAGCGTCTCGGCGTCAGCCGGCAGGCTGTCTCCAAATGGGAAAATGGCACCTCGGACCCCAGCACCGCCAACCTGCTGGCCCTGGCCAAGCTCTACGGCGTCTCTGTAGAAGAGCTGCTGTCCCAAACAGAAGAGGCCTGACAAAAAAGGCGGCGCCGGCGGCGTCGCCTTTCCTCTGATCTTATTTCAGCGTCTTTGCCTTCTCCGCCAAGAACTGCCTCAGCCACGTCCCTGTTTCCGGGTGGTCCAAGGCGAAGTCGATGGTGGCCTCCAAAAAGCCCTTCAGATTGCCGGTATCGTAGCGGCGGCCCTCGAAGTCCACCGCCACCATCCGGTCCCGACCGCACAGGGTCTTGAGCCCGTCGGTGAGCTGGATCTCCCCGCCGTAACCGGGGGCCTGGTTCTCCAAGATGTCAAAGATACCCGGCCGCAGCACATACCGGCCCAAAATAGCGTAGTTGGAGAATTTCTCCGCCAACGTAGGCTTCTCATTCATGTCAGAGACGGAGAAGACTCGTTCCTCCAAGAGGGAGACCTTCACCGAGGAGTACTTGGAGATGGCCTCGTCCGCCACCTGCTGGACCCCCACAGCAGAGGCGTCATACTTTTCAGCAGCGGCAATGAGCTGGCCGATGACCGGCTTTTCTGCCCGCATGATATCGTCTCCCAGCAGGACGGCGAAGGGCTCGTCCCCCACAAAACGCTTGGCCCGCCAGATGGCGTGGCCCAGCCCCTTCGTCTCCTTCTGCCGGACATAGAAGATGTTGGCCAGGTCGGCCGCCCGCCGGACCTCCGCCAGCTCTTTCTCCTTGCCGGAGGCCTCCAGCCGGCGCTCCAGCTCGGGATAGTAGTCAAAATAGTCGTCCATGGCGGATTTGGCCCGGTTGGTAACGATAAGGATATCCTCAATGCCGGCGGACACTGCCTCTTCGATGATATACTGAATCACCGGCTTATCCACCATGGGGAGCATCTCTTTGGGCACCGTCTTGGTGGCGGGAAGCATCCGGGTCCCCAACCCGGCGGCGGGTATGACGGCTTTGCGGACTTTCATAAGGTCATCCTCCTTTGGATGTGTGCTTATCGCGCAGTGAAGCGTTTTTCTGAGATCATGGAGCGGAAATAATGAATCTGGGGCAGGACCTTCAGCAGAAGAAGCCCCAAAACATAGCAAACTCCCAACTCTCCTATCCCCACACTGAGGCCATTGACCAGCCAGGCCATGGGGAAAGCGGCAGTAAAGCCATTGGCCTCCGCCCAGCCAATCGTGAAGCCCACCAAAACCGTGTTGCAGATCACTGGAGGCAGGGGGGCCAGCCACTTATTCTTCACCTTGCTGGTCCAGATGGCGGCGATCAGGCTGGCCGCCGAGCCCACCACGATGTCCAGCAGGCCATAGGGTGAGAGCAAATTGACGATCAGGCAGCCCACAAAAAGCCCCAGCACGGTGGAGGGAAATAGAAATGGCAGGACAGTGAGAGCCTCGGCAAAGCGAAACTGGACCGGGCCAAAGGTCAGGCCGAAAACATTGCCGAAATAGCCCATCACGGCGTAGAGAGCCGCCACCATGGCGGCCAGAGTCAGATCTTTGGTGCTGGATTTGCGCATAAGAACAAAACCTCCATTTTTTGTTTAGAGTACGTGCGCCACGCACAGGGCTGGAGGTCCCTTCCCCGAAGGCACGGCGCAACGCCTCCGGACGGCACTCTCTCCAACCGTTGGACTGGGTGGGGAACCAGTCGGAGGCATTATATCATATTTCCTTTTAAAAAGAAAGGGCAAACCACGCTGTTCCTTTTTCTGACCCTGTCGCTATCCATTTTGCACAAAAGGCTCTGTCCTTTTTCTCCTCTTGTTCCAAATTTCCCCTGCCCCATTGACGTTTGGCTGAAAAAAACGGCAAAATACAGTGAAATATTTATATTTTCAACTATTTTTCATGCAGGGGGAGAGCACCATGGATATTATCAAACTGCTGCTGGCCTTTTCCCTCATCGTCCTTTTTTTGGCGTTGAGAAAGCCCCTCGCTTTGGCCATGCTGGCAGCCGCCATCGCCACCATCCTCCTCTATCAGCTTCCATTGGATGTGACCCTTCAGGCCCTCTGGACAGGGCTGACCAGCAGTGCCACCATCAATTCCCTTTTCATTCTCTACACCATCACCTTTCTGCAGCGGATGCTGGAAAAGCGGGGCGATCTGAATAACTGCCAGACGGCTTTGAACGGCATTTTCAACAATCGCCGGGTCAATGCCTCTCTGGCCCCCTGTCTGCTGGGCTGCCTTCCCGGTGCCAGCACCGTACTCATCTGCGGGCCTATCGTCCGTGACGCGGTGGGAGATGCCCTCTCCACTGAGGAAAAGGCCTCCCTCACCTCCTTCTTCCGGCATATTACCGAGAGCTTCCTCCCCACCTATACCCCTATCTCCATCGCCTTAGGGCTGACGGAGGGCCGGGTGAAACCCGCCACCTTCATGATTGCCATGATGCCCACGGTGCTGTCGCTGTTTATCACCGGCTGGCTGGTCTATCTACGGCGCATCCCCAAGGATACCGGCCTCACCCCCGACCAGCCCAAATCCCACTACTGGCTCCTTCTTGCCAAGAGCATCTGGACCATCGCCCTGTCCATCCGTCATCATCCTCCTGTTTGACCTCTCTGTCTACACAGCCGTTTTTATCTGCATCGTACTCAACTTCTTTATCAACCATTTCAGCCTCCGGGAGATCCTCCCCCTCTTCCGCACCGCTTTTGAGCTCCGGCTCATCTCCAACATCATCATGGTCATGATGTTCAAGGAACTGCTGACGGTGACAGGGGTCATCACCGCCCTGCCCGGTTATTTCTCCCTGCTGCCCATCCCCACCTTTCTGGTATTTGCCTTGATCTTCTTTTTCGGCACTGTGGTGGCGGGCACCCAGGCCATCATCGTGCTGTGCCTGCCCATGGCCATGGCCTCTGTGGGGAGCGGCTCCTTCCTCTCCCTCTTTATTCTTTTGATGAGCCTGACCTATGTATCCATGCAGCTCTCCCCTGTCCACGTCTGCCTTATCTTGTGCGCGGAGGACTACAAGGTACCCCTGGGTCCCATGATCTGGAAAACGGTCCCCCTGGTGGCCGTGTTCACCGTTTTGACTTTTGTCTACTACTTTGTACTGCGGTTTTTGGGCCTGTAATTTCTCTGAATAAAATAACAGGGCCCGCGGGATCTCCGCGGGCCCTGTTATTTTATTGATTTTTCCTGCTCCGTTTGCCTCTTACCGCTCAGGCAAATAGTCCAGCGGGTCCACGCTCACCCCATCCTTGGTCATAGACAGGTGAAGGTGGGACACCTCGCCGCTCTCGGCGATGGCCGTCTGCCCCACGGAGCCAATGATGTCTCCTGTGCGCACCGTGTCTCCGATCTCGATGGCAGGCACCACTGCCAGATTGGAGCAGGTGGACATGACCCCATCGGCGTGGAGAATCACCACAGTGGTACCCATCAGATCATCTTGATAGATGTCGCTCACCGTCCCCCCCGCAGGGGCCATCACTTGGACCCCCTCCGTGGACGCGATGTCGATCCCCTCATGGGCCCGCCAGTCCCCCATGGTCTGATCATAGGCCTTGGGTTCTGAGGTATACCCCCGCAGGACCTCTCCATTTACCGGCCAGGTAAATACAAAAGCGGTTGCCGTCACCGGTGCCGAGGGGGCCGGCGTAGCTTCCGGCCGAGGTTCCGCCGTCGGCACAGGCGTCGCCGTGCTCGTGGGCCGAGGGGGCGCAGTGGACGGCGCTGCCGGCGTCACTGCCGCCGTAGGAGCAGGCGTCACCACCACCTGCGCGGGACCGGACACTGTCTGTCCGGAATCCCCAAGACCGGAAAAGAGATAATAGCCCGAAACTCCCAGCGCCGCGACGCACAGGAGAAGGACTATGTAGAAGCCCTTCCCGGCCATGAAGTCGCTGACGCGGTCTATCATGGTTCTTTTCATTTGCTTTGCACCTCCGAGGGTAAGTCTTGCCGAAACATCCGGGATTTATACCCACTGTTTACAAAAAGTTCATTTGACTTTCCAGCAAGGGGTATATATCATTTTATCCATAGCAAAGTAAGAAAAGTTTTACTTTTAAGAAAGGAGAAACTTTCTATGAAAGATCCGTCCAACGCTTTGGCCGGAAAATACATGACCACCGTCAAGCTGGGTCCCAAAGGCCAGCTGGTCATCCCCAAGGAGGCCCGGGCACTCTACGACCTCAAGCCCGGTGACAGCCTCTTGCTCTTTGCCGAGCAAGACCGGGGCATCGTCCTGCTGCCCATGGAACAATATCAAGAGCTCTTCTCCCTCTTTTCCCAGGCTTTCCCGCCAGGGGAAACATCTTAACCGAATTTTAATGATTCATTTACAGTTCTTTTTCTTTCCCACGCTATACTTGAAAATCAAATGGGAACCCCTATTCGCGGAAGGAGATCATACATATGGTTGAACAAAGCGCTGCCCCTGTTAAAGAAAAGCCCAAATTTGAAGCTCCAAAAAAGAAAAAGAAGTGGCCCAAGCGCGTCATCTCCCTGATCGTCATTGTGGCCATTCTCGCTTTGGTGCTTGTCAAGTGTATGGCCGGAGGAAACTCCGTGATAGCTGGCAATTATCTGCCTGCGACTGCTGAGAAGCGGGACATGACGGTATCTGTCACCGGTCCCGGCACCATTCAGCCCAACGACTCTTATAAGGCCACCACACTGGTGAAAGGCGAGATCCTCACCGCCCCCTTTGAAGAGGGCCAGACCGTCAGCAAGGATGACGTGCTTTTTACCATTGATGCCAGTGATGTGGAGACAGCCATCCAACAGGCCCAGCTCCAGGTCCAATCTGCCCAGCTCAATTACGACAGCCTGATCCGCACCCGGAACGACAACGCCAAGGACCGCCAGGTAAAGGCCAATGCCACTGGCGTGATTAATAAGCTCTATGTGGATCCCGGCGATACCATATCTGCCGGCACCCCTATCGCCGATATTTTGGACCGGGATAACATGAAATTGACGGTCCCCTTCCATTCCGTAAACGCCACCTCTTTCTATATCGGCCAGCCCGCCTCTGTCACCGTCTCGGGTACTGCTGAAACTCTGTACGGCACCATCTCTGAGATTGCCGCCACTGACTCCGTTGGGAAAGGCGGCACCCTTGTGCGGAACGTCACCATCACCGTCACCAACCCCGGTGCCCTCTCTGACACCTCCATGGGCTCTGCCGCCGTGGGAGATATTACCTCCTCCTCCACCGGACTCTTTGCCTATGGGGCCAGCAAACAGCTGGTCGCCAAATACAGCGGTGAGCTCCAAACCCTCTCCATCAAAGAGGGGGATCGGGTCACCGACGGCCAGATCGTGGGAGAGTTCAAGGAGACTGATATGCAGGATCAGATCGACGCTGCTGCCATCTCCTTGGAGAACGCCAAACTCTCTTTGAAGACCGCCCAGGATAATTTAGACAACTACACCATCACCTCTCCCATTGACGGTACTGTCATTGAGAAGAATTACAAGGCGGGGGACAACATCGATCCCTCCACCGCAACTTCCACCGGCGCCTCCGCTTTTATGGCCGTTATCTACGACATGTCCCGGCTCACCTTCGACATGAATATTGACGAATTGGATATCGTGAAGGTTGCTGTGGGTCAAAAGGTCACCATCACCGCCGATGCCTTGGACGGCCAAATCTTTACCGGTGTGGTGGACAAGGTCAACATCAACGGCACCACTTCCAACGGTAAAACCACCTACCCTGTCACTGTGTTGGTGGATGGAGATGGGGCAGCGCTGGCCAATCAAGGGCTTTACCCCGGTATGAATGTCTCCGCCAATATTATTGTAGAGGAAATCGGCGAGGCATTGTCTATTCCCGTGGATGCCCTGTCCCGGGATGGCACGGTTCTGGTGGCAGGTCCAGGTGCCCTGGATGAAAACGGCAATCTTGTAGATGCCAGCAAGCTGGAAAGCCGGGAAATCACGGTAGGCCGCAACAGTTCGGAATACATCGAAGTTCTCTCCGGATTGGAGGAGGGGGAGACCGTCTTTATCCAGAACAACGCTTCCAGCTTCATGTCCGCCATGATGGGAGGCTAAGCCTTTGGAACATCTCATCGAACTGAAGGATGTCTATAAGATCTACCAGATGGGTGAGGAGAGCATCCACGCTCTGGACGGCATTTCCCTCACCATTGACAGGGGAGAGTTCGTGGCGATCGTGGGTCAATCCGGCTCCGGCAAGTCCACCGCCATGAACATCATCGGCTGCCTGGACGTACCCACCTCGGGCACCTACCATCTGGGGGGTATAGATGTCTCCACCATGGATGACGATCAGCAGGCCGAAATCCGCAATAAGATGCTGGGCTTTATCTTCCAGCAGTACAACCTGATCCCAAAGCTCACTGTCCGTGAAAACGTGGAACTGCCTCTTCTCTACGCCGGTGTGGGCGGAGAAGAGCGCCACCAGCGGGCCCTGCAAGCCTTGGAACGAGTGGGCCTGGGCGACAAGCAGAAAAATCTTCCTTCCCAACTCTCCGGCGGCCAGCAACAGCGGGTATCCATCGCCAGAGCACTGGCGGGCAGTCCTTCTGTGATTTTGGCCGATGAACCCACCGGAGCCTTGGATTCCCGCACCGGCCGGGAGGTCCTCTCCTTTCTCCAAAAGCTTAATTCCGAAGGCGATACTGTAGTCCTGATTACCCACGACAACTCCATTGCCGTCAAGGCCAAGCGGATCGTCCGACTCCAGGATGGGCGCATCATCTATGACGGAGATTCTCAAGATCCTCGGGCCGTAGTCCAGCCAGAAGAATCCGGCACAACCCCGGAGGGCGATGACTTTGCCGCATTTTTGGGGGAGGAGGTCGGAATATGAATTTTGGCCAATCCTTTCGGCTTGCCATCAAGTCCTTGCTCACCAGCAAGATGCGGGCACTGCTGACCATGCTGGGTATCATCATCGGCGTAGCCGCTGTCATCATTATCACCAGCCTGGGCAACGGGATGCAGAACTATATGAACGATCAGTTTGAGCAGATGGGCTCTAATCTGGTTCAGGCGCAGGTCTATGATATAGGCGGCTCCCGCAGCGTAGACGCCGACGACATGTATGCCCTGGTAGAAAAGTATCCCCAATATCTCTCCGGGGTCACCCCTTACATGTCCCCCCAGGGAACCGTACGTCACGGAAGCGACGAATACAGCCGCACCTCTATTTACGGCGTAGGCGAGACCTTTTACAACGCCGCTAAAAACACTATTATGACAGGCAGTTCTCTGGGCAAGGGCCGTTTCCTCTCCTATATTGATGTGGACCGCGCCCAGGGTGTGTGCGTCATCGGAGCTTACCTGGAGCAGGCTGCCTTTGATGGCGACGCCATTGGCAAAACCTTGACCATCTCCGGTTCTCCTTTCACCATAATCGGTGTACTGGACACCGCCGCTGATTTGACCGAGGGCAGCAGCGATGACGTCATCTACATCCCTTACACTATGGCTGAACGGTTAGGCAGCAGCAGTTATTACTCCCTCTATATGTTCACCAGCACCAGCCGGGACACCGCCGCCGCCGCCAAGGGGCTTGTGGAAAATTATCTATATAAGATTTTTCAGGACAGCGACTATTACATGATCATAACCTCTGCCGAAATGATGGATGCCATGGATTCCATGGTAAATCTTTTGATGGCCCTTCTGACCCTCATCGCCGCTATCTCTCTGTTAGTCGGCGGCATCGGTATTATGAATATCATGCTTGTTTCCGTCACAGAGAGAACCAGAGAGATCGGCATCCGCAAATCTCTGGGTGCCAAAGGCCGGGATATACGGGGTCAGTTCATCATCGAGGCAGGCACCACCTCCGCCATCGGCGGCACTATCGGCATTGCGCTGGGCATCGCTATGGCAAATGTCATCACCTTTGTCATCGGCTATGTTGTCGGTACAGGCAGCAGCGACTTCCATGCCATTCCCACTCCATCCGGCATCGCTGTGGCCTTCGGCGTATCGGTCGCGATCGGCATTCTGTTTGGCTACCTTCCCGCCAACAAAGCCGCCAAATTAAACCCCATCGATGCTCTGCGCTACGAGTGATAAGGAGAGATAGCAAAATGAATATGAAACGAATCCTTTCCGGCCTGGCGGCCGCAGCGTTGGCATTGTGCCTCTTGCCTGCCGCCCATGGCGTCCAAGCCTCCACCAGCGAAATGGCCCAAGTACTTTCCGCTCTGGACATCATGACAGGGAATGAAAACGGTGACCTGATGCTCTCACGGAACGTGACGAGGGCTGAATTTACCAAGCTCATCATCGCGGCCTCCCCTCTGGGGGACAGTGTCGGGGCCTCTACCAGCGTCTCCCCCTATCCTGATGTACCCTATACCCATTGGGCCGCCCCCTATGTAGAGGCGGCGGTGGCCACCGGATATGTCAACGGTTATCTGGACGGCACCTTCCACCCCGATGAGAACATCACCCTCGCCATGGGCGTCACCATGGCAGTGCGGCTGTTGGGTTATACGGATACCGACTTCTCCGGCGCTTGGCCCTCCGGACAGATGACCCTCTACCGAAACCTGGATCTGGATGAGGGGATCTCCATCGGTCAGGACAGCCCCATGACCCGGCAAGACGCCATGTGCCTCTTCTATAACCTGCTGACCGCCAAGACAAAGACCGGGCAGGTCTATCTCACCACTTTGGGCCACACTCTCACCGCCGCCGGTGAGATCGACCGGGTCGCCCTCATCAACTCGGCCATGGAAGGCCCGGTGATCATGTCCGGAGATTGGCGGTCAAAAATCAATTTCGATGTGACCGGCACCACCGTCTACCGGGGCGGCAATCTCTCTACCCTCTCTGCCCTCCAAACCAACGACATCATTTACTATTCCAAGTCCATGCGGACCTTGTGGGCATACTCCAACAAGGTAACGGGAATTTACCAAGCGGTCTCTCCCAGCTCCTCCACCCCCACCTCCATCACGGTTGCGGGCAGGACCTATGCCATTGAGACTGCTGATGCCGCCTACGCCCTCTCCAACCTGGGCAGCTATAAAGTCGGCGACACCGTCACCCTCCTCTTGGGCAGGGACGGCAATGTAGCCGCTGTCGCCGCCGCCTCCAGCATCACTGGTGCCCTTTATGGGATAGTCTCCTCTGTGGCTGACGGCTCTTATACCGACACCAACGGCAATAGCTATACTGCCAAAACCATCACCATCACCGCCACCGACGGCAACACTTACTCCTACCCGGTGGATGCCAAATCCTCCCTCAAAGCAGGCAACCTGGTTCAGGTAACTTCCTCCTCCGACGGCAGCGCACGGGTAACCCGCCTCAACCAGTCTTCCGTCTCCGGCAAGGTAAATGCCACTGCGTCAAAGCTGGGCAGCACCGCCTTTGCTGACGATCTGGAGATTTTGGACACCAACGATGACGGGCTGGCCGTTCGGATCTATCCCAGCCGCCTGGCCGGTATGACCTTAGACAGCTCTGATGTGAAATATTATCGAAAGAACGCCGCCGGCGAGATTGACATTCTCATTTTAAACGACGCCACTGGAGATTTCTACGCATATGGCATCCTGACCTCCTCCCAAGAGACCGACGTAAGCTATGGAGATACCTCCATTTTGGCCGGTGTCTACGAATACGATGTGGAGGGTGTCAGCTACACCTATGCCCTTCAAAACGGCATTCTCAACCTGTCCACCGGCCCAGTGAGGATCGAGGGGAGCCTGTACTCTCCGACCAAGATGAGCAAGCTCTCCTCTGTGAAGCTCTCTGCCGTCGACGCCACCAGCGCTGTCACCCAGAGCAATACCACCTTCCCTGTCTGGGATTCTGTGGCCGTCTATGAGCTGGAAAACGGCACCTACCGCCTCTCCAGCCTGGAGCGGATCCGGACCGGCTACACCCTGACCGGCTATTACGATAAGGCCGTCAGCGATGGCGGATGCATCCGTGTCATCGTAGCCCGCCCCCAATAATTTCAAACAAAAAAACGGTCCGCCCTGTCCGATGGACAGGGCGGACCGTTTTTTTCAGAACACCAGCCCCACGCTCCAAAGCACCGTAGCCAACAAAGCACCCAGCGCCATGTAACCTGGAGCCGGTATGTTCTGATACCAGCGTCTCTGGCTCTTTTTTACAAACCCGTCCGCCACTCTTCTGGCCTCCTCCACCACCTGTTCCGCCGTGACCCCCGAGCCACCAATGGCCCCCTCACGGACAATAAAGATAGCCTCCTCAAAAAAGCGGCGGTCCGGCGACTTTACCACAATGACCCGCCTGCTGATGCCTTTGATCACAGCGCTCCCTCCTTATTCTCTCTCCAGTATGACCTATCCCTGGAAAAATATACCCGGCATACCTGCCCCTCCCCCCGCGTACAATGACAAGGCGGAGGGAGTAGGAATGGATGAGCGAAGGCCCTGGCTGTCCCTGACAGTGGTGTTTACGGTGAATATCCTGCTTATACTCTGCCTGCAGGCCATCCGTTGACACCGAAAAAGCACCCGTCTCCCACCGGTCATCCCGGAAGGAGGCGGGTGCCTTTTTACATCCTCAGCCCTCCATGTGCCGGCCCAAGAAGCCAGACATTGTCTGCAGCAGCTTGTACTCTGTCTCTCCGCTGCTGATCTGCCCCTCCTCACCGGCAAAGAGAACGCAGCCCAGCACGTCCCCCTCCGCCAAAATGGGGGCGGCACAGGATGCAAAAAATTTCCCGCCCTCCTCGCTGATCAGCATGGGGGTGTCGCCGGTTTGGTATTGGTAGATCTTCCGCCCTTCCAGCACTGACTCCATCCGTTCACTCAGCCGTTTATCCACCAAATCCCTCCGGGGTGCTCCAGCAACAGCAATGCAGGAATCCCGGTCTGTGATGACTGCCACACGGCCAGTAGTCTTGTTCAGCGTCTCACACATCTGGGACGCGAAATCGGACAACCCGCCCATCAGGGAATACTTTTTGAAGATGACCTCACCGTCTTTATCAGTGTATATCTCCAGCGGGTCGCCCTCGCGGATACGCATAGTACGTCGAATCTCCTTGGGGATGACTACCCGTCCCAGGTCGTCGATCCTCCGCACGATTCCGGTCGCTTTCATTTCTCTCTCCTCCTGCGGTTTTATTGACAAACCTTAGTATCCGCAGGTTCCTTTTCCCTATACAGAGCTTTTTCCAGGTATCATTTGGAAAGGACAAAAAAATTTCCCCATCCCGTCTGCTTCTATTTGGCTCTATGGCATGCTATTTCGAGTCGAATGTAGTATAATAGCCTCTATTCACTTCACTCGGAAAGGAAACATGCTATGACCATCCGCCATCTTTTTTCCCTCCTGCTGTCCCTTTGTCTTCTCTCCGGCTGCCAGAGCGTCTCTCAGACCGACGTATCCTACACCTTGACGGAGCTGCCTGATTACGCAGAGGAGCCCTACGTCGTACTGAACGACAACCAGCCCAACTTCCCTGATAAAGATAAAAACTCCGTCTCCTTTGAGCGCTACAGCCAGCTTGACTACTTCGGCCGGTGCGGGGAGGCCTACGCAAATGTCGGGATCGAAACCATGCCCACGCAGGAACGTGGCTCCATCGGGCAGGTAAAACCTTCTGGGTGGCACACTGTAAAATACGATTTTGTTGACGGCAAATATCTCTATAACCGCTGTCATCTCATCGGCTATCAGCTCACCGCTGAAAATGCCAACGAACTCAATCTCATCACGGGAACCCGCTATCTTAACGTGACTGGGATGCTCCCCTTTGAAAACCAGGTGGCCGACTATGTAAAGGAGACGGGCAACCACGTCCTTTACCGGGTGACTCCCATTTTTGACGGAGATGACCTGCTGGCCCGGGGCGTAGAGATGGAGGCGTGGTCAGTCGAGGATGAAGGAGAGGGGATCTGTTTTCATATCTACGCATACAATGTCCAGCCCGGCGTCACCATTGACTACGCCACCGGGGAAAGCTGGGTTGACGGCGAACCCCCGGCCGGGGACGGCATCCTTACTCCTGAAACCGGAGAGGCCCCATCGGAGGAAACACTGGAAGAATGTGTCTACGTTCTCAATATCAGCTCTCACAAATTCCACCTGCCAACCTGTTCCGGAGCGTCCTCCATGAGCGAGGCCAACCGCCAGGATTACGTTGGCACCCGGGAAGAGCTGATCCAGGCAGGATATGACCCCTGCGGACAATGCAAACCTTAAGCAAAAACAACCCGGTCACGGCATAGGCCCTTGGCCTCCCCCCTCTCATACTGCACATGGGCCAGCGGCGATAACGCCCATCCACCGCCTTTATTTTATCTGCCGGCGCAGAGGAGGAATATCTCACCGTTTCCGCCGGATCAAAATTTTCACTTTCACTTTGGAGAATTGCCGGTTGAAACTTTTCCGCTTTTCCGGCACAATAGATATTGCTTTATAAAATAGTCTAAAAACAGATTGGGGGAAAATTTCCTCACGGATCAGCCAACAGAACCCGTTATCCAAGGGGAGGCACAGGCTGTTCGGGAAAAGAACGCAGTCAGCCTGGAGGCCTTCGTATTTCTCGGCTTTTTTCCTGATCTTCGGCTTATTCGGCAGTAAAATAGGGCTTGTCAATCTGCTCAACACCATGATGAAAACACGCTTTGACCTGCTGCTCAATACGGTATTTTATATCATGGGAGGTGCGGTTTTGGCCGGCGCCATCGGCGGCTTGTGCGCAGGCACCTTTGCCCACTGGGTCTACGTTCTTTTTTCCGCGCTTCTGGCAGCTTGAAAAATATCCCCCCGCAGAGGACGCCGTCGTCTCCTGCGGGGGGATTTCTATATTGCAGCTGGGACCATGACCCAGCATTTTAACGTCCTTGCCCTCTCACCTGATCCCGGAGCTGGGCAGCTTCCCGGGCCAGCCTTTCGATTTCGTCAAACTTGCCCGCCTCCAGCAGCTCTCCGGGCACGATCCAGGTCCCGCCGCAGGCTGTCACATTCCCTTGAGACAGATACTCTTTCACATTGCCCGGCTTCACTCCGCCGGTGGGCATAAATTTCATATCAGCATAGGGTCCAGCCAGGGCCTTCAGCATGGCGATGCCTCCCACCACCTCAGCGGGGAAAAGCTTTACAAGCCCCAGCCCCTCCCGCATGCACATCTCCACCTCAGAGGGGGTGGCAGTGCCGGGGATGACGGGGACAGAGCGGCTGACACACCAGCGCACAGTCTCTAAATTCAACCCCGGACTGATGACCGCCTGGGCTCCGGCCTGGACCGCCTCCCGCGCCGTCTCCGGCGTCAGCACTGTCCCGGCACAGACAAACAGCTCCGGCACCTCCCGGGCGATGGCGCGAATCGCCCCGGAGGCTGCCGCTGAGCGAAAGGTGATCTCCGCCGCAGCCAGGCCGCCGCTGGCCAGCGCCCTGGCCAGCGGGACAGCGTGCTCCACGCTGTCCATCTTAATGACAGGCACGACACCCACTTGATAAAGCATCTGCTCCAAATCCATCCCTTCAGCACCCCTTTTGCCTATTTTGTTCCATAAAGGCTGCCAGTTCATCCCGGGTGGGAAGCCCCTCATTATCACTGACATGCATGATCTGGATAGTGCCGATGGCACTCCCCCTTTGGACCGCCTCCTGCAGTGGAAGTCCCTCCAGAACGCCGCTGATGATGCCGCAGGCAAACCCGTCGCCGGCGCCCACGGTATCTACGATCTCTTTTGGGGGATAGGCCGGTGTCCGGAAGGAGTCCTCCCGGGTAAAGGTCTGCGCTCCATCGGCGCCTGTCTTTACTATGACCGCCTTTACGCCCAATTTCAGATAAAATTCTCCTATGACCTCTGGCTCCTTGCTGCCGCAGAGGATCAGTCCCTCATTTTCTCCCGGGAGGACATAGTCTGCCTTGGCTGCCAGGCCATTGATCTCCTCCACCATTTTTTCCCTGCTGGGCCAAAGGGTGGGCCGCAGGTTGGGGTCAAAGAAGATCGTGAGCCCTGCCCTCCGGGCCTCATCCATCAAAAAATGGGTGGCGGCCAGTGCCCTCTCTGAGACGGCCGGTAGGATCCCCGAGAGGTGGATGGCATCCCATTGACTCAGGTCGATGTTCTTTACATCATCCGGGGAAATGGCAGACGCCGCCGAGCCTTTTCGGAAATAGTAGACGTCCGGATCTCCCTGGCTGGTTTTTCCCTTGAACATAAACCCAGTGTGCTGGCCTGGCTCGATTTGGGTCAGGGAGGTGTCTATGCCGTTTCCCTCCATACACTTGACGATCTTACGGCCAAAGGGGTCTTCTCCCAGCTTGGTGTAATATCCCACCGTGTGTCCCAGCCTGGTCAAGCCCACCGCTACATTAAATTCGGCCCCTGCCACGGAAGTAATAAACTGCTTTACATCCTCTAACTTGCCCTCCTCTTGAGCAATGAAGAGTCCCATGGGCTCGCCCATGGTCAAAACCCGTTTCGGCTCCATCTCTTTTGCCGGCCTCCTCTCCTACCCTTTCCGGGTCAAATGGAAACGGAAGCCTGCGATGTCCCGCGCAAAATAGATAATCCGCAGCTTCCCATCCGCACCTGTGCCGGCAGTGGACGCGTCAAACTCTACGCCCTTCCCCTGGAGATATTCTACCGCCCTCTCCACGTCATTGGTGCCAATGGCCACATGGCCCAACTCACCCAGATAAGGAAATTTCATGATCTCAAATTGTTCATTGACAAAAAAGCTGGTATCTGCCTCCCTGCTTTGAAAGCCAAAGAGGGTACACAGCGTCTCCACCGTTCGCCGAGCCTCTGCATCATTCGGCTGATTGATCCCGATGTGGACCAACTCAAAGCCCAATTCCCTGCCTTCCGCCTCCATGCTTTTCCTCTCCCTTCTATCTCTTCAAACCCTTTTCCCGCTGCTCTCCAAATACCGGACAAGGGGAGTCTGCCCCCATTGCCATAGGGCTGTCCCTCCGGCGCAGGCTCAGCTCAGTCCCGCCTTTCCTCTCCGCCTGCGCCTCCCGCGGCCGCCCTTTTCAGAGAACTGCGCAGCGTATGGACAGCAATTTTTTTCATTTTTATTATAACCCAGTCGCACAAAGGTGGCAAGAGCGGGAATGGACGAGCAACGGCACAGTGCTCTGGGCAGACACCTCTTATCGTCTCCCCCTTCCATGCGTTCCGTGCCCTCATTCCGTTCTCATCTGCCGCCTTTATGGACACGGGAAAACGGCTATGCTATCATGAAGCTGGCAGCAGATGGAATGGCGGAGAGGAGATTCCTGATGGAAAAGATCCTGATCCACGGCTGCTGAGGGTACAAGGGCAGTTTTCATTGACAGCGGCAGCAGAAAATTTTATGATAGAAAAATGAGAACACAAGAGGGAGGGCGCTTTTATGGAATTGGACATCTTATATTACCGTCTGAAAAGCTTGACTGCTTACCGGGCGCTTTTGGATGAGCCGGTATTGTCGGCGGCACTGGACTTACTCTCACATTTGAATCAAAACCTGGGCGAACAGGCTCTCGACTCCTGGGCTGAGCTCGTCTTCCGCCTGGACCAGGCGGGCTTTGACTCCTTGGGGCGCTGGCTGTCAAATCAGCTCCGCTATTCTGACGCTCCCTGGCCCCATGCCGCAGCAAAGGGGGAAGTCGTCCCCCATATGGAGGAGCGTGCCCGCCGGGATGTGGAAGTCCTGTCCGATTTGGCAGAGCTGGACAGCGCCGCCCTGCGGGAGCTCTTGGCTGGCCTGCTGTTCCCCGACGCCCGGGCCGCAGCGGAGGGACTGCCCCTCTGGAGCTGCCCGGCCTCTCCCCTCTCCTTTGAGGGACTCAAGGCGTGGTACCGTGATCACGGCGCCGGCCCCTTCGCCCGTCACCGGGCCTTTTTGTGGGAAAATGGACGGCTTCTGCCTGTTCCCGCCCCAGACATCCCCGCCCCGGACACCCTGATCGGCTACCGTATGCAGCGCTCCCAAGTGGAGGAAAACACCCGGGCCCTTCTGTCGGGGCGGTTGGTCAACAACGTCCTCCTGTACGGAGAGAGCGGCACCGGCAAATCGGCCACCGTCAAATCCCTGCTCTCCCTCCCCGATGCCGAGGATCTTCGGCTCATTGAGATCGAGAAGAACAGTGTCCACCAGATGCCTCAGCTCATTCGCTCCCTGTTCGGACTACGCCAGAAATTCATCCTCTTTATCGATGATTTGGCCTTCGATCAGGATGACCGGACCTACGGCGTACTCAAGACCATTTTGGAGGGGGGGCTGGAGCCCCGGCCCGCCAATGTGACCATTTATGCCACCTCCAACCGCCGCAACCTGGTCCGGCAGACCTTCTCCGACCGGGCTGGCGACGAGGTGGATCGGGATGAGACCATCCAGGAGAAAACCGCCCTGGCCGACCGGTTCGGCCTGCGCATCTGCTATCTGGGTCTCGCCATGCAGGAATATCTGGAACTGGTAGAGCACCTGGCCGAAAAAGAGGGCGTCAGGCTCTCCAAGGAGGAACTCCATGCCCGGGCTGTTCGATGGGATGTCCGTCACCCCGGCCGCTCTCCCCGCACCGCTCAGCAGTTCGTCGCCAGTTTGGAGCGGTAAAGCGTGTGAAAAACCCCTTTTTGGGGCGGCTTAAAGCCGCCCCAAAAAGGGGTTTTTATCGTTTTTTCAGACCGATCACCACCACGGTCCGATCGTCCGCCGCTCCCACACGGCTTTCACTCTCCTCCATGATCTTCTGCGCCAGATTCTTTGGGCTTTTCCCATCAAAAGCGGCCAACTGATCCCGCACCCACTGGTCATCTCCCAGATCCGCCACGCCATCGCTGACCAGCAGGACGCAGTCTCCCGCCTCCAATGCGATACCCGTCACATCGGGACCCATTCCGTCTCCATCGGTGAGGCCGGCGGGCAGGGCCGCCCCGGTGAGACGGCTCACCATGCCGCCCCGCCGGATATAAGTGGGGGCCGCCCCCAGCTTGCACACCTCTCCCGTTCCAGTGAACAGATCCAACCGCAACAGATCCACCGTGGTGAAGGCCCCCGATTCCTCATTTTTCAGCGCCAGCGCGGAGTTCACCGTTCGAAGAGCGGCGGGGGCCTCCATCCCCGAACGGAGAAATTCCTCTAAAAGCCGCACAGCCAGAGCGCTCTCCCAGTGGGCCGCCGCGCCGCTCCCCATCCCGTCACAGAGGAGGACGAACAGGCTGCCGTCAGGACGTTTAAACCAGGTGCCCGTGTCCCCGCTCTCCTGCTGCCCCTCCCGCCGGCGGGCGGTGATCCCGGCTACCGCCATCAAGGGCTCGGCCTGAAGGAAGGTGTACCTCCCCGCCTCATGTCCGGCATACCGAAGGGGCTGGCCCATAAGTTCGGAGAGCTTCCGCAGCTCCTCCGGGGTTTCCAACACCTCCAGATTCTCTCCGGTCACCTCGGCCCGCAGGTGGCCCTGCTCATCGTAGTAGACGGTGCCCTCCCCCTCTTTTCCCAGGGCTGCGATGTGCTGGCGAAGCCGCTTCTCCCGGACGAGATCAGGGACCAACTCAGCGGAAAGTTCAGCAGAGGCCAAAGAGAGAATATCTGCCAGGGTCTCATATTGGCGGCACACCGCCCCTCGGCTCTCCCGGAGCCTGCTTTGATACTGCCGCCGATAGCGCAGCCCCATCACCTCCTCGTTGGCAGTTCGGAGAAAGGCGGAAAACTGAATGCACCGGCCGGAAAACCAGGCCGGAAAATCCCCCGCCTCGCCTTTTCCCCGCTCCAGCATAGCGGGCAGGGCGTCGTTGAGGGCGTTGTAGGTGCTGACATAATCGTGCTCCCAGCAGGTATTCCGCAGCGCACATTTCCGGCACACCCGCTCGGCCGTCCGGTCAAACACCGCAGAAGGGTCCTCGTCATTCCATCCCCGCTCAGGGAAGGACGCCCGCAGGCTGTCCCGCACGCTCCGGAAAGCCTTGGCCGTGTCGGAGAGCTTTTCCCGCACATACTCCAGTGCCCGGCGCTCCGTGTCCCTCGTCTTCTCATGGGTCACTATGGCGGAGAGCCTTCGCAGCCACGCCTCTGGCAAAAGCAGAAAGAACACCGAGGCAATGAACACCTCATAAAGCCCGGAGATACGGGGCTCCATATCCCAGGTCCACAGCACCGCCACTGCATTGGTCACGGCATAGGTGATGGCGCCAAAAAGCCTTCCCTGTTTCCATCCCGCACCGGTGAGCAGTCCGGAAAATCCATAGGCCATAGTGTAAAACGGCGTCCCCGTCGCCGCCAGATCCATGCCGATCCCGGCCGCCACACCGGCGGCGGCCCCCAGCCCCATGCCGCCGGTGTGGGCCGCCGCCAGCACCAGCAGCACTGCCAGCACCCGTCCCAGGGACAGCCCCCCGAAGAATGTGATCCCCGCCATGGCCACCAGCAACGTGCCCAGCAGGAAAAACAAGCTCACCGTCTGCCTGGCCGTAAGCGGCGCATCTTCCCGTTTGGACTTCCACGGGGAAAACGCCAGGCGGTAGAAATAGGCGGAGGCTCCCGCCAACAGCACCTCCGTGGCAAAAAAGGCCACTTGGGCTGGGCGCCAGGCGGCGTCACTCAGATAGACAAACCCCGTGACTGCATCCATTGCCGCGGCCACCAAGGGCATAAACCAGCTCCTGGCATAAAATTTCACATCATAAAAAGCAAACGCCACCGAAAACACCAGCACACAGGCGGCCGCATAGCGCAGCCCCTCTACAAAGCCCCGAAAGGAAAGATAGCCCATCGCCGCCCCCAAAAGGGCACACAGCCCGTCCATCCCAGAGCCGGAACAGGCTACCAGCCCCACCCCAAAGGGGGCATATCCGCCAAAAAGCTCTCCTCCCGCAAGGACCGCCCCCAATAAAAACCGCATGGCGCACTCCGCTCCCCGGGCCAGAGTGGGGGCGCGGAGCACTACTCGCCCGGTCTCCGTCAATTCTTCTCCCACTCGTGCCGCCCTGGTTTTCCATTTTTCCGCCATTGCTGCTTCCTCCTATGTATACAGCCCCCGCGGGGCCCCATTTCATAGACAGTATATTCCAAATACTGGAAAATCCGTGGCGAAATATGGGGACACCCTTCCGGTTTCTGGCCCCTTCCGGATTGTCAAATGGGGTGAACCATGTTAAAATAGGCCCAGCCAGGGGACGGCCTCTCAAACGCAGGAATACGGGGCGGGATGCTTTCAAATGCATTCACTCCCAGCCCGCTCCCCGACAGGCCGCTGACATGTTAGAACAGGAGAATCGCCCTTGAAAATCGGCAATATAGATATCCCTTCCCGCCTGGCCCTTGCCCCCATGGCAGGGGTCACAGATCTGGCCTTCCGTACTATCTGCCGGCGGCTGGGTGCAGGGTATACCGTCACCGAGATGGTGTCGGCCAAGGCCCTTTGCTATCAAGACAAAAAGACCCTCCCCCTTCTGAAATTGGGGGCAGGGGAACATCCCGCCGCCGTCCAACTCTTCGGCTGTGACGAGGAGGCCATGGAGCAGGCCGCCGCCAAGGCGGTGGAGTACGCCGGGGCAGATGTGATCGACATCAACATGGGCTGCCCGGTGCCCAAGGTGTGCAACAACGGGGAGGGCTCCGGTCTGGCCAGGGACCCCGAGAAGGCCGCCAGGGTGGCCGCCGCCGTCATCCGGGGGGCAGGCGGCCGTCCAGTCACCGCCAAGATCCGCCTGGGCTGGGACAAAGGGCACCTCAACTATCTGGAGCTCTCCCGTCGCTTGGAGGACACCGGGGTGTCCGCCATCGCCGTCCATGGCCGCACCAAAGTACAAATGTACTCAGGCAGGGCGGATTGGGGCGCCATCCGCCAGGTGAAGGAGGCCCTCTCCATCCCGGTCATCGCCAACGGGGATGTGTTTTCCCCTCAGGACGCGGCGGAGCTTCTCAAGCGCACTGGAGCGGATATGGCCATGATCGGCCGGGGATGCTTTGGAAATCCCTGGCTCTTCCAGCAGTGTGCCGCCGCTTTAGAGGGAAAACCCATCCCCCCCAGGCCCCCGCTCTCCCAGCGGTGCGACACCGCCGTAGAGCAGATCGAGCTGGCCGCGGCGCAGAAGGGAGAGCACATCGCCTGTCTGGAGGCCCGGAAACACTACGCCTGGTATCTGAAGGGTATCCCCTTCGCCGGGTATTATAAGGAACAGATTTGTAAAGTGGAGACCATGGAACAGCTCTATAAGATCACAGAGGGGATCAAACGGGATCTGAGGGATCCGGAATAATTTGATCTTGCAGGAAAGGCAGGTGAGAATGCGGTGATAGAGAAAGAACTGATCCAGGCGGCCCAGCAGGGCGATCAAGACGCCTTTGCACAGCTGGTGGCAGCCAACCAGAGTCTTGTCTACAATCTGGCCTATCGGATGACAGCCAATCCCGACGATGCCGCCGACCTCACTCAGGAGGCCTTTCTCAATGCCTGGCGGGGACTGGCCCGGTTCAACGGCCAGAGTGCCTTCTCCACCTGGCTCTACCGGCTCACCGCCAACGCCTGCATTGATTTCCTCCGCCGGGAGAAGCGCCGCTCCGGGCTGTCCATGACGCTGGCCGATGACGAGGAAGAGGACCGCCAGGTGCAAATCCCCGATGAGCGGTGGTCTCCAGAGCGGGGGCTGGAGCGCAGGGAGCTCCAAAGGGCTGTCCAGCAAGGGTTATCCGCCCTCTCTCCCGATCACCGACAAGTTCTTCTGCTGCGGGAAATAGAAGGACTCACTTATCAGGAGATCGCCCAATGCCTCGATTTGGAAGAGGGCACGGTAAAATCCCGACTCGCCCGGGCCCGGCTGTCCCTGCGGGATTTTCTCAAAAAAACAGGGAACTTTTCCGCTCCTCCGCCGTCCAAAGGGTAGTTGACGCCAAATAGCCATAGAGAGAAGGTATCCCATGTCCGAGTGTGAAAAATATAGGCAGCTCATCAGCGCCGCGCTGGATGGGGTCCTTTCTCCCCAGGAAGCGGCGGAGCTGAAAATCCATCTGGACCAATGTCCCGACTGCCAAGCCCTGTCGGAGGAGCTTGCGTCGGTCCGCGCCGCTCTGGCCGACCTGCCTCGGGTCGAGCCCCCAGAGGGGCTTACAGAGCGGATCATGTTTGCCGTCGCCGCCGATCAAGTGATCCCCGCGGCCCCCAAGACCTCCCACCGCCAGTGGCGCAGATGGGCCGCCTGCGCCGCTGTCCTGGCCGTGATCTTCACAGGAGCCAGTATCCCCGCTTTGATGGACAGCAGCAGTAAATCGCCTGCCGCCGCGGAGGTCGGCATTGATGACCGGGAGGCCATTGCCGCCGAGGCCGCCCCCTACTCTTTTTCCTCTGATACCACCAGCGGGGATGCCACTTCAAACACCGCCACGGGAAACTTTTCCAGTACAAAGCAGGCAGAGCCCTCCATCCCAGTCGCCTTTGCAAAGACAGACGCAGGGAAAGCTTCCGACACCGTAAACTCCCCTGAAGAGCGGTCCAGCACTGCAGATCTTCAGGGATCTACGGCCAGCTCCCATCCCTTCATATCACTCAACGGCCTCGGCGGGAACACCGATCCGTCCTTTGCCCCGTTGTCCTCCCAGGAGTCCGAGCGTCAAGCCATGGCCCTGTATGCCCAAGCTCTCTTTCCAGAGGAAGATCTGGGCTCCGCTGTATATGATCCGGACGCCCTCACCCTGCAGCTCTCCCTCTCCGACGGCTCCGCCGCTGTTCTGTGCTGCGGCCCGGCCACGGAAGACGGATATTTTCCTGTCACCTGCTTATGGAATGACACCTCTGCCAGCGCCCTTGTGGACTTGGCCACCGAGTCCGTAATAAACACCACAGCCGAAGAATAAAACCTCAACCCCGATAAAAAAGCAGCGGTAAAAGCCGCTGCTTTTTTATACGCCTTCCTCCTCTGTGCATTTTTCTCAATTTTTTTGTTGTCATTGCGGCCATCTTGCGTTATAATGAACAAGAACAGTGAAGTTGTCTCCATCTTCCCCACTGTCAACCCATAAACGTAAGGAGAGGAACCATATGAGCTATTCCGCACAAAACATCCGCAACGTCTGCCTGCTGGGGCACGGTGGCAACGGAAAGACCTCCCTGGCGGAAAGTATGCTTTATCTCACCGGCGGAACCGACCGGCTGGGCAAAGTGGCCGATGGCAATACCGTCAGTGATTACGATCCTGAGGAGTCCAAGCGCCAGATTTCCATCTCCACCTCTGTCCTTCCCGTAGAATATAACGGCTGTAAGATCAACATTTTGGACACACCGGGTTACTTCGACTTTTCCGGCGAGGTGGTGGAGGCCCTCCAGGCCGCCGATGCCGCCGTCATCGTCTGCTCGGCCAAATCAGGCATGAGCGTGGGCGCGGAAAAAGCCTGGAAATACTGCGCCGACCGGAAGCTTCCCCGCATCCTCTACGTCTCCAAGACTGACGAGGAGAACTCCGACTACAACGCCGCCTTTGCCACCCTGCGGGAGCGGTTTGGCAAGAACATCGCCCCTGTGGTGGCCCCCATTTGGGATGCCGATAAGAAGGTCATCGGCATCATCGACGTGCTTCAAAAGCGGGCCTTTGAGATGGGACCCAAGGGGCAGCGGGTGGAGATCGACGTACCCGAGGATAAGCTGTCCGTGCTGGATGAGCTGTACGACGCTTTGAAGGAGTCTGTGGCTGAGACCAGCGAAGAGATGATGGATAAATATTTCAGTGGCGAGGACTTTACCTATGCCGAGATGATCCAGGGCCTTCGGACCGGTGTACGGGAGTTGTCCCTGTTCCCGGTGGTCTGCGGCTCCGCCGTCTCCGCCCTGGGCACCCGGATGCTGATGGACACCATCATTGAACTGCTGCCCAATCCCTTAGAGGGACGGCCTCTGATGGCGGAAAATGCAGAGGGCGAAATCGACGCGTTTGTGGCCTCGCCCGGTGCCCTGCCCGCCGCCTTTGTCTGGAAAACCGTGTCCGACCAGTATGGAAAATACTCCTACATCAAAGTCCTCTCCGGCTCTGTCAAGCCGGATATGCCCGTGGTGAATGCCCGTACCGGTGAGACAGAGAAGCTGGGCCGGCTCTATATCATGAGGGGCAAGAAGGCCGAAGAGGTCAAGGAACTGCAGTGCGGTGACATCGGCGCTGTGGGCAAAATGGATAAACTGAAAACGGGCGACACCCTGTGCGACGCCCGCAAGGTGGTAAAAATTGAGGCCATCGCCTTCCCCGAGCCCTGCTACTCCGTGGCCATTTCCCCCAAAACCAAGGGACAGGAGGACAAGATCGCCGGCGGCCTCATCCGTCTGAACGAGGAAGATCCCTCCTTCTCCTGGGTCAATAATGCAGAGACCCGGCAGATGGTGGTCTCAGGCACCGGTGATATGCAGATGGATGTCATCGTCTCCCGGCTGAAAAACCGCTTCTCCGTGGAAGCCGAGCTCTCTGAGCCCCGCGTGGCATACCGGGAGAAGATCCGGAAAAAGGTGGAAATCCAGGGCCGCCACAAGAAGCAGACCGGCGGCCACGGCCAGTTCGGCGATGTGTGGATCCGCTTCGAGCCCGGCGATACGGAAGAGGTGCAGTTCTGCGAGGAAGTGGTCGGCGGTGCGGTGCCCAAGAACTACTTCCCCGCGGTGGAGAAGGGGATCCGGGACGCAGTTCAGCACGGCGTGCTGGCCGGATACCCCGTTGTGAATCTGAAGGCCACCTTGTATGATGGATCCTACCACCCGGTGGATTCCTCTGAAATGGCCTTTAAGACCGCCACCCAGCTGGCCTATAAGGCAGGCATGCCCCAGGCCAATCCCACCCTGCTGGAGCCTATCGGCGAACTGAAGGTCACCATCCCCGACAGCTACATGGGCGACATTATGGGCGACATCACCAAGCGCCGGGGCCGGGTCCTGGGCATGAACCCCGACGGAGAGGGCAATCAAATCCTGGAGGCCGAGGTCCCCATGGCTGAGATGGGCCGCTATGCCATCGACCTGCGCTCCATGACCCAAGGCCGAGGTTCCTTCACCTTCCACTTTATCCGCTACGAGGAGGCACCTCCCGCGGTCCAGGAGAAGGCCATCGCCGATGCCAAGGCCATGGGCGAGCTGGACAACTGACACGATATAATCGATCCATCCCGCCCCGGAGCAATGCTCTGGGGCGGGATTTTTCCACCGCAACAGAAAGCGGCCGCGGCAGAAAGAACTGCCGCGGCCGCTGAAATGATATCAGCTATCGTTTACCCCAGGGAATCCGCGATCTCCCGGATCCGTTTCCCCTCATCGATCCAGAATTTCTTCAGGATCTTCAACTGATCTCCCAAGGAAAAGTGTCTCACGCCCAAGGAGATGTAGTACTCCGCCTCCTCCGGTGCCGCGATTTCACAGCGGGGCTGGACCCCGTGCCTCAGGGCGGTCTCTATCATCCTGCGCTCAGCATCTCTGCACTCCGCTGCATATTCAGAGCGGTTTTTTCCCACGCTCATGGAATAGTCTGAGGGGCCGAACTGTACCATGTCCACCCCCGGCACAGAGCAGATCTCTTCAATGTGCTCCATGGCCTCTTTCTTCTCAATCATAAAGCACAGCACGATGTCATCCAGCCGCTCGGCATGGTCCATCTGCCCCAAGTGGGACTGGGTCCCGATGTACCGGCGGTTGGGGTAGCCAAATCGGCCATGGCCCAGACAGTCCGGCTTCATCATGACAATGCTCTCCCGCACTTCATCGGCGGTGTGATGATCTGCAAAATTGATGGCTTGGAACCCCGCCGCCACCGCCTTCTGCGCCACATAGCCCCGGTTTTGAAAATCCACCTTGATCATGGTCCCCATATCCTTCAGCTCCGCGGCCCGGGCCAAATTTTCCAGATCGGCATGGGTGAAGGGCGCATATTCCGCCACAAACTCCACATAGTCAAAATTTCCCGTCTCCCCGATCACTTCCGTGTAAAAGGGCCAGGTGCTCCACAGTCTGGTGGAGGTGGTGGGGTTTTGACCGTCCAAAAGCCGTCTGATCTTATTTTCTTTCATATGATGCCCCCGATATTCCCGCTTAAAATTTTGTTTTTCCTTTTCGCGGCGAAAAATTTCTCCGCCGCATCGCCTGGACTCTCTATCATACCGTTTCCCCGCCGTGATTTTCAGAAAATGTTAATTTTCATTATAGTCCTTCCCAGGCAAAATGCCAATATAAACCACACCTCACAACACGTCCGCCCGGCGCCTTCCAGCGGTCAGCGTCCCCACAAACCTGGTTGCTATCCCTCACCGGAAAAGTCCTCACCGGCGCTCTATCCGCGCCCCTGTTTTTTTGCAAAAAGGCCTTGCATTGGAAGCTTTTTCATGGTATACTAAGCGTGATAGTAAGAGTAGCATGTTAAGAGTGAGGCTTGTTCCTCACTCTTTTTGATTGGAAAGGGAGGTTTGACAGCCCCATGGCAAAAGTGACCGACGTGGTCCAGGCATTGGCGCAGCCCATCGTGGAGGCCAACGGTTGCACTTTATGGGATGTGGAATATGTCAAAGAGGCCGGGGTGTGGTACCTCCGGCTCTACATTGACAAGGAGGGCGGCGTGTCGATTAACGACTGTGAGGCGGTGAGCCGCCCTGTCAGCGACAAGTTGGATGAGGCAGATCCCATCGAAGGCAGCTACACCTTTGAGGTCTCCTCTGCCGGAGCTGACCGGATTTTGAAAAAGCCCGAGCATTTCACCGCCTATATCGGCAGCGAGGTCGAGGTCAAGCTCTACCGCCCCCAGGACGGCCGCAAGGACTGGGTGGGGATCCTCTCCGCCTATGAGGATGGAGCGGTCACCATCACTGCCTCCGCCGGGGAGAAAACCTTTGAGAAAAAAGATGTGGCGCAGGTGCGCCTGTATGTCCGTGTTTGACTTGGAAAAGGAGATTGACAACCATGCCGAAGAGAAATCAAAAGGCCCAGGCCTCTCATGAGTTGGATGCCGCCGAGTTCTTTGCCGCCATCGACCTCATCGAGAAGGAAAAGGGCATCCCAAAAAGCTATATGCTGGAGAAGATCACCCTGGCCCTGGTCTCCGCCTATAAGAAAGACCACGAGGACATCGGAGACAACGTGATCGTAGACGCCAACCCGGAGAAGGGCACCGTGCGGATGTACCTCAAAAAGGACGTGGTGGAGACGGTGGACAACCCTGCCACCGAGATCAGCCTGGAGGATGCCCGGTCCAAGCTGCCCCAGGCCATGCTGGGGGATGTGGTCTCCTTTGAGATCAAGACCCGGGACTTCGGCCGCATCGCCGCCCAGACCGCCCGTCAGGTCATCATCCAGGGCATGCGGGAGGCTGAGCGGGGCATGATTTTTGATGAATTCACCTCCAAAGAGCATGAGATCCTCACCGGCCTTGTCACCCGTGTCGATCCCCGCACGGGAGGAGTCTCTCTGCGCATCTCCTCAGGCAGCGAGTTTACGGAGGCCTATCTGGCCCCCGGCGAGCAGGTCCGCGGGGAGTCCTACGTGGAGGGCATGCGAATCAAAGTCTATGTGGTGGAGGTACGCCGCTCCACCCGGGGGCCCCAGGTCCTCATCTCCCGCACCCACCCTGGCTTGGTCAAGCGCCTCTTCGAGTTGGAGGTGCCCGAGATCTATGACGGGACTGTCGAGGTCAAATCCATCGCCCGGGAGGCCGGCAGCCGCACCAAGCTGGCCGTTTGGTCCGCCGATCCCAATGTGGATCCCATCGGCGCCTGTATCGGCCCCAAGGGGCAGCGGGTGAATAACATCGTGGAGGAGCTCAAGGGCGAAAAGGTGGACATCATCAAATGGTCGGAGGATCCGGCGGAATATGTGGCCGCCGCCCTGGCCCCCGCCGATGTTCTCTCCGTCTTCGCTTTGGACGAGAGCAAAAACTGCCGCGTTGTGGTGCCCGACGATCAGCTCTCCCTGGCCATCGGCAAGGAGGGACAGAACGCCCGCCTGGCCGCCAAACTCACCGGCTATAAAATCGACATTAAGCCTGCCAGCGCCCCCGAGGAAGATCCGGAGGAGGAGCTTATCCTGGACGAGGAAGGGGACGGCGAGGCTGAGACCGCAGAAGAATAAAACGGGGTTCCCCCTGTGGGAGGTCCCCCTTTCAAGTGATTGAGGGAAGGAGTTCCGCCATGCCCAAAAAGATACCCCTGCGCCAGTGTGTCGGCTGCCGGGAGCATAAGCCAAAGCCGGAACTGATTCGGGTGGTCCGCTCTCCGGAAGGAGAGATTTCTCTGGATTTCAAAGGAAAAAAGCCGGGCCGGGGGGCCTATGTCTGTCCCAGCCCGGAGTGTTTGAAGCGGGCCCAGAAATCCCGGGCCTTAGAGCGTGCCTTCTCCGTTCCCCTCCCCGGCGAGGTTTGGGAACAGCTGGAGGAACAGATGGAAGCGGGTGACCAGGATGGATAACGGTCTCATGGGCCTCCTCGGCTTGGCCCGAAAGGCGGGCCAGGCAGAAATAGGCGAGGAGCCTGTCTCCATCGCCGCCCGCACCCACAAAACCCGGCTCATCCTGTTGGCCGCCGACGCCTCAGAAAATACCCTCCGCCGGGGGGAGAGCCTGGGCCAGGCGGGGAATTGTCCCGCCCTTGTCACTGACCTGACCAAGTCGGAATTGGGCGGGGCCGTGGGCCGCTCCTCCTGTGCGATTTTAGCCCTGACCGACACCGGTCTGGCCGCAGCAGCAGCCAAAAAGCTGGCCCAGCTGGAACCCTCTCGCTACGGTGAGGCCGCTGAAAAATTAGAGCAGAAGGCGGAAAAGCTCCACCGCCGCCAGAAGGAACGCCGCATCAAAGAAAAGGCCCTCCAGTCACAGCGGCGCAAGCCTTGGGCGGCGCCTCCTGCAGGCGAAAAAAAGTCATGAGTATCAGACAGGAAGAAAAGAACAATCAAACGGGCTTGTTCCAATGCGAAAGGCGGAGAACCCTTCTCCCCTTTTCTCATTGGCGCAAGTCCCCCATACGGAGGTGGCTCATTTGCTGAATATCAAATACCGTGTCCATGAAGTGGCCAAGGATTTTGGACGCAACTCCAAGGAGATCGTCGACATCCTCACCCAGTATGCCACGACCCCCAAAAACCATATGCAGGCTCTTGACGAGCACGAGCTCTCCCTCATTTTTGAGTACCTGACCCAGCATAACCAGGTGGAGAGCATCGAGAGCGTTTTTGCCGATGTCTACCATGAGCCAAAGCCTGCCGCCAAGCCTGAATCCAAGGAGCCGCCTAAGCAGCCCCAGCAGACCGCTTCGGCTCCCAAAGCCGTGCCTGCCAAGGCTCCCACATCCCAGCAGCCCGCCCCGAGAAAGCCCCAGGCCCAGCCCACTGCCAAGGAGCAGCCTCAAGGTCAGCGCCCCGCCACCCGGGTCCCTGAGAAGAAGCTGGTGGACACCCGGAAGGGCGGCAATGTGAACCTGGACAAGTACGATGAGAAGCTGGAGCGTATCGCCTCGTCCAAAACCAAGCAGATGGACGCGGGCCGGGAAAAATTCCGGGGACGCAACGCCCAGCGCCGGAGCAGCTTCGGCGGCAACAAGCGCCGCCAGGAGGAGCAGGAGAAACTCCGGAAGCTCCAGCTGGAGATCGCCAAAAAGGCCCCTGTCACCGTAAAGATCCCCGACGAGATCGCCGTAGGAGAGTTAGCCTCCCGGATGAAGAAAACAGGCGCTGAGGTGGTCAAGACCCTGATGAAAAACGGCGTAATGGCCTCCATGAGCGATGTTATTGACTTCGACACCGCCGCCATTATCGCCGAGGAGATGGGCTGCAAGGTGGAGAAGGAGGTCATCGTCACCATCGAGGAGCGGCTCATCGACACTGCCGAGGACAAGGCCGAGGATCTGGTGACCCGGGCCCCGGTGGTAGTGGTCATGGGCCACGTGGACCACGGCAAGACCTCTTTGCTGGACTATATCCGCAACGCCCACGTCACCGAGGGTGAGGCCGGCGGCATCACCCAGCACATCGGCGCCTACCAGGTAGAGGTAGACGGCAAGCCCATCACCTTCCTGGACACCCCCGGCCACGAGGCCTTCACCGCCATGCGAGCTCGGGGTGCCATGATCACCGACATCGCCATCTTGGTGGTGGCCGCCGATGATGGCATCATGCCCCAGACGGTGGAGTCCATCAATCACGCCAAGGCTGCCGAGATTCCCATCATCGTGGCCATCAACAAGATGGATAAGCCGGAGGCCAACCCCGACCGGATCAAGCAGCAACTCACCGAGTATGAGCTGGTCCCCGAGGAGTGGGGCGGCGAAACCATCATCTGTCCCATCTCTGCCAAGACGGGCGAGGGCATCGACAATCTGCTGGAGATGGTCACCCTGACCGCCGAGATGCGGGAGCTGAAGGCCAACCCCAACCGCACCGCCCACGGTGCCGTGGTGGAGGCCCGGCTGGACAAGGGTCGGGGCCCTGTGGCCACCCTGCTGGTCCAGAACGGCACCCTGAACCAGGGCGACGTCATCATCGCCGGCACCGCCGTGGGCCGGGTCCGGGCCATGACCAACGCCGCCGGCGAGAAGGTGGAACACGCCGGTCCTTCTGTACCGGTGGAGATTATCGGCATGGCCGAGGTCCCCGAGGCGGGCGACGACTTCCACGCCGTGGCCGATGAGCGGATGGCCCGGGAGCTGGCAGAACAGCGCAAGCATGACCAGAAGATGGCCGCCACTGGGTCCCAGGGCAAGGTGACCCTGGAGGATCTGTTTAGCCAGATCCAGCAGGGCGAGATGAAGACCCTGAACATCATCGTCAAGGCCGACGTCCAGGGTTCCGCAGAGGCGGTCAAGGCCTCCCTGGAGAAAATTTCCAACGAGGAGGTGCGGGTGCGGGTCATCCACTGCGCCGTGGGTGCCATCAGCGAGAGCGACGTCATGCTGGCGGCTACTTCCAACGCCATCATCGTAGGCTTCAACGTCCGGCCCGACGGCAACGCCAAGACCTCCGCCGCCCGGGATCACGTGGATATGCGGATGTACCGGGTCATCTACGACTGCATCAACGAGATCGAGGCGGCCATGAAGGGCATGCTCTCCCCCAAATTCCGGGAGGTGGAGTTGGGTCAGGCCGAGGTGCGCAACGTCTTCCGCATCACCGGCGTGGGCATGGTGGCCGGCTGCTACGTCACCAATGGCCGGATACAGCGGGGCGCCCAGATGCGTCTGCTCCGGGACAACGTGGTCATCTACGACGGCTCCATCGCCTCCCTTCAGCGCTTCAAGGACAGCGTGAAGGAGGTAGCCCAGGGCTACGAGTGCGGCATCACCTTTGAGAAGTGGCAAGACATCAAGGAGGGCGACGTAATCGAGGCCTTCCTGATGGAGCAGATCGAAGTACAGTAAGCCTGTAGAGGGGCGGGCGCTCTGCCCGTCCCTTTTTTAATCCAGTCAATCCCACAAGAAGACGGCAGTCAGGCAAAGCCCCAATGGAAGCCCCTGGCCTCCATCCCCCAGCGACCAAAGGCGTGGACCTGCGAGCCATCTCCTTTGGAAACTTTCCCAGGCCGTCCTTAGGTCAGGCTTATGGCCCGTTTTGCACTACGAAGTAAGACAAACGGGCCACGGTGCCGGAGCGCCGCCACAAAGTGCGGGGCTCCGGCTCACAACCTGAATCAAAAAGGGTTTCTGGGTGTTTCCAACGAGGGGGAACCGCAATTCCCCCTCGTTGATCGTTTCAAGGGGGAGGCCAGGGGGGGAAAATCGAAATCTCCCCCTCTGACATTTTTTCCGGGGGGCTGGGGTGCCATCTTTTCCATGTGGAAAAGATGGTCCCCAGCGCTCTCCGCCTGCCAAGGCGAAAAATCTGAAAATAAGAGGTGAATCCTATGTCCGCTACCCGTATGGGCCGCATCAACGAAGAGATCCAGCGCACCCTCTCCGAGCTCATCCGCACCGTCAAGGACCCCCGGGTCCACGGCCTCATTTCCATCACCCGGGTGGACACCACCGCCGATCTGAAATACGCCAAGATCTACGTCAGCGTCCTGGATAAGTCCGATGCCGACCAGGTGGTCAAGGGCCTGAAGTCCGCCTCCGGCTATCTCCGCCGGGAGTTGGGCCACGCCCTGTCCCTCCGGGCCACGCCGGAGCTCACCTTCCTGCGGGATGATTCCATTGACAAGGGCGCCCACATCCTCAAGATGATCGAAAACCTGGACAAGTAAGGAGAAGCTTATGAATCTGACCTACCGCGAGGCTGCCGACTGGCTTCAGGGCCGGGACAGCTATCTCATCCTCACCCACAAGCGGCCTGACGGAGACGCCATCGGCTGCGCCGTAGCCCTTTGCAGGGCTCTCAGAAAGCTGGGCAAGACCGCCTGGATCCTGCCCAACGAGGACGCCACCGCCCTCTTCACCCCCTACTGGGAGGGACTGCTGGCCCCCCGGGACTTTGTCCCTGAGACCGTGGCGGCGGTGGATATCGCCAGCGAGGGGCTCTTCCCCGCCAGTGCGGAAGGCTATAGGGGCAAGGTGGATCTGGCCATCGACCACCACCCCTCCAACACCGGCTTTGCCGCCTTCAACTGCGTGGAGTCCGACAAGGCCGCCTGCGGAGAGATCCTCTACCAGCTCATCTCCCTGTGGTTCCCGGTGGATGCCTCCATTGCCCTCCCCCTCTATTTGGCCATCTCCACCGATACCGGCTGCTTTATGTACTCCAACACCTCCCCCAACACCCACCGGGTGGCCGCGGCACTGATGGAGACCGGCATCGACGCCGCCGGGATCAACAAGCGGCACTTCCGCACCAAGAGCTACCGCCGTCTGCGGATGGAGGGCCGCATCATGGAGACTTTAGAGCTCCATGACGGGGGGCAGACCGCCCTGGCCTCTGTCACCCTGGCCGACCGCACCGAGCTGGGGATCCAAGAGGAGGATCTGGAGGATATTGCGGCCTTCGTGGGGCAGTTGGAGGGCGTTCACACCGCCGTCACCATCCGGGAGCTGCGCCCCGGCGAGTGCAAGCTGTCCGTCCGCACCGGCGCCGACCTGAACGCATCCCATGTATGCGCCCTCCTGGGCGGCGGCGGACACGCCGCTGCCGCCGGCTGCACGGTGGCAGGCTCGGTAGATGACGCCAAAAGGGCCATTTTACAGGCCATTCAGTCCATACAAAAGGAAAAATAATTTCCCTTCCATGTCACGATACCGAGGAAACGAGAGGTAAGGCAATGCCAAGCGGCGTCATCATCATTCACAAGCCCTCCGGCTGGACCAGCATGGACGTGTGCGCCAAGCTCCGGGGCATTTTTCACGAAAAACGTGTCGGGCACGCCGGCACCCTGGACCCCATGGCCACCGGCGTTCTCCCCGTTTTTGTGGGCCGGGCCACCCGGGCCGTCCCCTTTGCGGAAACTGGGGAAAAGGAATATGTGGCTGGACTTCGTCTGGGGCTCACCACCAATACCCAGGACACCTCTGGCCAGATTTTGGAGACCCGCCCAGCCTCCTTCTCCCGCTCGGAGGTGGAGGCCACCTTGTCCCTCTTTCGCGGCCCCATCCAACAGCTTCCCCCCATGTACTCCGCTGTAAAAATCCAGGGAAAAAAGCTCTACGAGCTGGCCAGAAAGGGCGTGGAGGTGGAGCGGAAGCCCCGTCAGGTCACCATCTTTGCCTTGGAACTTTTAGACGCGCCCTCCCCCGACGGCGACTTCCTCCTTCGGGTCCGCTGCTCTAAGGGTACTTATATCCGCACCCTCTGCCACGACATTGGAATGCACCTGGGCTGCGGCGGCTGCATGTCCTCCCTGATCCGAACGGAGGCCTGCGGCTTTTCCCTGGACGACGCCGTTTCCCTATCCGAGATAGAGGCCGCCCCTGATCCGGCTACACTGCTCCGGCCTGTGGATCAGCTTTTTCGGGACTGCCCCCCTCTCAGACTGCAGGCCAGCGGGGAAAAAAAGGTCCGCAACGGCATGTCCCTCTCCCTCCCCCGGCTTGCTGACGGGGAATACCGGGTCTATGGCGCGGACGGCTCCTTTCTGTCCCTCAGCCGGGCAAAGCAGGGTAAATTAACCACCATCAAGAGTTTTTACGAGGTCTGATATACATGGAACACAAGAAACGAGTGATCGCCCTGGGCTTTTTCGACGGGGTCCACATCGGCCACGGCGCCCTGCTCTCCCTCTGCGTTCAACGATCACAAGAGCTTGGCGCGGTTCCCTCCGCGTTCACTTTTGACACCCATCCCTCCAGCTTTATCACCGGCTCGCCTACGCCCCTCCTCTCCACTCCCGCCGACCGTGCGGGGCTGATGCGCCGGTGCTATGATATCCAAGACGTCATCATTGGCCACTATGACCAGCGGATGATGAAAACCCCTTGGAGAGAATTTGTCACCGAGCTTTTGGTTAAAGAGCACCACGCCATCCACCTGGTAGCCGGCCACGACTACCACTTCGGCTATAAGGGAGAGGGCAATCCCCAACGGCTCCGGGAGCTGTGCCGGGAGTTGGGCATCGGCTGTGACATCGTGCCCAAGGTGGAAAAGGATGACATCACTGTCTCCTCCACCTATATCCGCACCTTGATCGCCCAAGGGGAGATGGACCGGGCTGTCCGCTTCCTGGGCCATCCTTACGTTCTCACCGACACCGTTACCCATGGCAAAAAGCTGGGCTCTTCTTTAGGGTTTCCCACTGTAAACCTTCACTTCCCGCCTCATATCCTTGTGCCTGCCCGGGGAGTATATGCCACGCAGGCTGTCTTTGAAAACGGGGACAGCCGTCCCGCTGTGACCAATGTGGGGATCCGCCCCACCGTGAATGACGGCAGCAATCTGACTGTGGAGGGCTTCCTCCTCCACTTCGACGGCGATTTGTACGGACAGAATATACGCATAGAGTTCTATCACTACTTGCGCCCAGAGAGAAAATTTGGTACACTAGAGGAGCTGCGAACAGAAGTCATGCACAACGCGCGGCAGACAGAAGAATTCTTTGCTGTAAATTGCCCTTAATGGAAAGGACAAGGACATATTATGTGGAGGCACACGCCGGGAAAACCGATACGCTATGGCAAGATCTATCCTACGACCCTATCTTACTGTGCTCTTTTGATCGTGCTGGCCTTTTTATTTGACTCCCCATCCCACATTCTGACCGGGCTACAGCAAATCATATTGAAAGAGGATTCCCTCATCACCGACTATGTTGCCCTGGTGGGGGTTGGGGCGGCATTTTTCAATTCCGCCCTTGTGCTCCTGGCCACTTTGTTCATTCTCTGGCTGGTCAAGGATCCCCTCAACGGTTACACCATTATCACCTTAGGGTTGATGGGTGGTTTTTCCCTCTTTGGAAAAAATATCTTCAACATCTGGCCCATTATTTTGGGCACCTTTCTATATGCCCATTTTCGCCGGGAACCCTTTGTGAAATATTCCAACGTGGCCCTGCTGTCCACCTCCCTCTCCCCCGTGGTCAGCTATGTTTGTTTTTCCGGGGATGGGAGCGGATTTTTCTACGGGATCTTGTTGGGGATCTGTATCGGCTTTATCCTTCCCTCCCTGTCCGCCTATACATACCGCATCCAAAACGGTATGAACCTCTACAACATGGGCTTTGCCTGCGGCTTGGTGGCCATGATGCTGGTTCCGGTGATGGACTCGATGGGCAAGGCGCCCACCACCGCCCACTATTGGGCCACGGGGTATAATCTGCCGCTGGGGATCTTTATCGTCAGCCTGTGTGTCATATTCATTGTAGCCGGGTTTTTCTTTGCCGGTCGTCCCCCCTGGGCCGCCTGGGCCGGCTACCGCCTCCTTCTGCACTCCACCGGCCGGGCGCCCAATGACTTTTTACGTATTTACGGCGCTGCCCCTGTGCTGATTAACATGGGCATCAACGGGCTCATCGGCACGCTCTACATCTTGGCCATCGGCGGGGATCTCAACGGCCCCACGTTGGGCGGCATCTTTACCATCATCGGCTTCTCCGCCTACGGAAAGCACTGCCGGAATATCACTCCTGTCATCTTAGGCGTCATCATTGGCGGGATCACTATGCAGTGGAGTTTGGATGATTCCGCTGTCCAGCTGGCAGGACTTTTCTGCACCACCCTGGCACCCATCTCAGGCTATTTTGGATGGCCCTTCGGCATCCTGGCCGGCTTTCTCCACTCCTCGGTAGTCCTCCACGCCGGAACCCCGGTGGAAGGTATCAATCTCTACAATAACGGCTATTCGGGCGGATTGATCGCCATCGTACTTTACCCCACCATCATGGCTATTGTCCGGCACAACAGGCCGGTCCTTCAGGATGAGGATTACTTTGACTCCTTTGAGCACAACGATCCCATCTCTCCTTCCTGCCCAACTCACAAGGAACCATAAAAGGGCGTCCCCCGCGGGGGACGCCCTTTCTCTTTTTACAGAACCGTTTTACAGGCCAAATGCCCATGACAAAACTTGTTTTTGGTGGCAGAATGATATAGCTGTCATCTATAACAAACATCCTGCGGGAACTCAAAATGAATCTGTCGGCAAAATTGCAGCCCATTCTTATCATTCTATCCGCCTTGGCCGGATTGGCTCTCGGATACCTAACCCCTTCTCCGTTTATTTGATCGAGCCGTGCCTGATACTCCTTTTATATTTTGTCTTTCTATCTGTCGGCGGGCAAAGGCTGAAAGGATCTTTCCGCAATATAAAATTTACATTGGCCGCCTTGGCGGTCAATGTCCTTTGGACGCCCATATTTGCCTGCTTGCTTGGCCTGGCCTTTTTTCAGCGTTCGCTGGATCTGCAACTTGTCATGCTGACGGTCACGCCCTGTACGAACTGGTACCTCATTTTTACCGGGATCACAAAAGGAAATGTGGAGTTTGGGACCTCCATCCTCCCCCTAAACCTGCTTTTACAGGTCGTGCTCTTTCCCATTTACTTGTTCTTATTTTTTGACGGGAGCATCCGTTTCGATGTCTCCCCCATTCCTCTCCTTCAGATGATGATTCCTCTGGTCATCTCCTTCGCCGTCAATTTCCTATTGATCCGATTCATTGGAGACAGCGAAAAGCTGCTCAGCGAGAATACCGTCGCTTTGAATTTCACTACACTGGCAAGAAATTTTCCTTTGCCTTCGGCCATCGCTGTGGCGGCTTTTCCGGACAGACCGCTCATTTCTCTGACACTGGTCATCGGCCCGCTGATCGAACTTTTCGCATTGAGCGTCATCGCCAAAATCAAAATACGGCGGCGTCCTTCCCTTTGCCGCCTTTATCACCAATCTTGGCAAGTACAACGAGGGCGAGCTTGTGGGCGAGTGGGTGAAGTTTCCC
>CAKUHU010000007.1 GCA_934659425.1 uncultured Oscillospiraceae bacterium | reverse complement strand
TGCTCTTGCTCTCGGAGGAGATGGCCTTGCCGCCGTTGGTTACATACCGCAGGGTGTAGTCGTCATCACGGCTGCTGCCGCCAGAGCTGCTCTTGTCCTTCCACAGCGCCTTCACGAGGACATTGTCGTTGACCTCGATTTCATCACCAACTGCATATTTTTTATCTCCGATTTGCCAGCCGTTGAACTCTTGGTTGTCGGGAGCGGTGAAGCCGCAGGCGGGCAGAGTATACTTGCTGCCGGCTGTAACGGTCTCGGGATCCATCGTACCGGTGCCGCCGTTGGCGTCGAAGGAAACGGTGTACTCGGTTGCAGTTTTGCAGGTGGTATTGATCAGGGCATAATCACCGGCCAAATGCCAGCCCCATTTGTTTTCCTGATCCCCGCTCCACTTCAGCGTAAATGTGGTCCTGCTGCCGTCGGCCTTGTAGGTATGGGCCACACCGTCCGGCGTATACTCGGCGGCATAGGCTTCCGGATTATGGATCGTAACGGTTGCAATATTCCCCTTAATCTCATAGGACGTGTCAGGCTCTGCTTTTTGCAGTCCGTTGACTCTCATCTCCACGGGGGGATGGTCGCTGGGCTTGGTCTCACACTGGATTATTACCTGTGCGTCACCAATTGCATCGGGAAGGTAGGTTTCATTGGGCTCGGGATCCTTTGCGGTACATTCGATTTGAATGGTGGCCCAGGCATCGGTGGTAGAGGGATCATCCAGTTCCCACTTACCATTGATCCAGGTCCAGCTGAAAGAAATCTTACCGCTCTTAATGTCATGATGTTCAGTGATACCCTTATCCGTCAGATAATCGTCAATAACTGCGGCGTCATCAAGGTCAGCGGTATAATGCCAAAGGTTGTCGGAACCCTCTGTCGATGTTCCATTGATGAGGTACTTGGACTCCAGCGTCCACGTTCCATCATGGCTGTTATCGGTCACACAGTCAATCGTGAGGCTGGCCGTGTCCGGGATCGTGGGGACATCTCCGGGAGTGGGACCAGGCTGGGGGGGAGTGTTCTCTTCCCACACAGCATAAAGAGTGGTATTTTCCTTGATAGTGAAGGTGCTGCCAGCCCCATAGATAACAGTCTTTGCAGCCTCATTGGTATCCCAGCCCTTGAAGGTGTAGCCGGTCTTTTGATTCGTGCAGTCAATAACGGTTACGGAATCATCTGCCAGATAAGACATCTGCGCATACTGCTCACTTCCATCCATATAAGTGAGCGTGACAGGATCAGCTGTTTGCTCAGGAGCCCACTGTGCATACAGATGTGTAGTGCTATTGGGTTGCACATTGCACAAACTATCGACCGATTCTCCGCTTCCATCCTTGGCCTTATTCCAGGGATGCGCAGCAGTTTTGTAGCCCTCGGGAGCTGTGAAGCCAAGCTCGCTCAGGCTCTTAACACTTACGGTACGACCGGTATTCCCAATATTATAACCGGCTCGGATCGTATATGTAAAAGTCTTCGTATGGTCTGTACCGCTTGGGTAGTTGGAATGGTAAACAATCGTATACGTCATGGAATACTTGCCGCTACCACTCTCTTCCGTATCCTTTCCGGAACCGCCGCCTCCGGTTCCTCCGTCAGATCCAGTGAATTTGAAATTATTGACCCAGTAAGTCATTGTTATCTTGCTGGCGTTATTGGACCATTCAACATAAGCTCCAACCTGCTGATCACCGGCAGGGAAATACCAGTTGCCAACAACTTTCTGGACTGCCTGGGTATTGTTTTCAACAAACTCAGACAGTGCAGGAATTTGATACCTGACAGACTGAACATATTTATCCGCCTTTTGGCAAGTAGCTTCGCCAACGACCCATACGCCGCCTGTCACGGGATCAAAAACACGAACCGTGATTTTGATTTTATCATCTGCATTGCTGTTTGCCGCCAGCGCGCTCGTTGGTAACAAGCCGAAAATCATGACGAATGATAGTAGTGCTGCAAAAAAACGTTTTTTCACATCTTTCATCCTCCATTTTCTTCAAAATATCTATGTAAAGTCCACCTGACGGCGGAACGTATTTTTTACCTGCCGCAAACACGCTGCCAGCAATCGCGGCAGAGCTGTCCGCTGCCCTCAACGCAGCAGTCCCAAAGATCAACGGAAAGCGAGAGCGGAATGTCCGTAGTCCGCCCGCACGGAATACAGCGCTCATAGCGGTCTTGTGCGTCAACCCTTCCGGAGCGCAGAAGGTACCGCTTTCGCACGTTTGTCATATCAGCGGCACACCCGCCTTGCTTTTGACCGTGGAGAGCATTTCCGCAGACTCTGCAAGGATCTTCTCATACCGGACGTCTTTTCGATTTCCTTTTCCGGCACAGATGGGACAGCCGCACCGCTGGCTGGCTGCCCGGGAATAGATGCAGGCTTTCCAGACATGGCCCAACGAGCACTGCCACCAGACTTTGCGGTGGCTCCCCGGTATCACCATCTGCGGCGTCAAAGCGCCGTTGAGAGTGGGATGCCACTGCTTTGCCACCTCCGGCTCCAGGGTAGCCAGATCATTGAATCCCGGCAGCACCCGTCTATTGGCGCAGTAGGGACATCCGCTGCCGCCCATGGTACGGGAGGCAATGACCGCCATGTAGTGGTGGCCCAGCGGACAGCGCCACCAGACCTTCCGGTTGCTGGACGGCGTCACCCGATCCGGCGTCAGAGCGCCGTTTCTCTCCGCATCCCACTCCACCGCCAACCCCGGATAAAAGGACGCAAAATCATTTTCACCGGGAACCACGGTCTGCCCGGCGCACACGGGACAGCCCGCTCCCTGACAGGCCCTATGCGCAATGGCCGCCTGCCAGGAATGTCCCTTTTTACACCGCCACCATGCCTTGCGCATAGTTCCTGCGGGTACCTGCTCCGGTGTCAAGGGGCCGTTTTTCTCCCGGTCCCATTCCCGCGTCAGCTCGGGATATAATGTTGCGAGGTCATTCTCGCCGGGGATCACCAGTCTCCCGGCGCATACGGGGCAACCGCATCCAGAGACCCGGGACCGGATCTGGGCCCGCCAACTGTGCCCCTGCGCACATTTCCACCAGATCAGCCGCTTGCTGCCGGCAGAGATCGTTGTGGGGAGCGCGGGCAGATTTTTCTCCGTATCCCACTCCTTGACCAACTTCGGATATTGGGAAGCCAGATCGTTGGAGCCTGGCTGCACTTTTTTGCCGGCACAGTAGGGGCAGCCGGAGCCTGCGGTGCGGGTATAGACCGGGGCCTGCCATTCGTGGCCTTTTGAGCACCGCCACCAAATCTTGTGATGGGCGCCGTGGGTCACAGTTTCAGGCGTCAGGGGCAGATTGCGCTCTGCGTCCCATTCATTCAATAGATTCAATCGGCCGTATTGGCGGCAGAAGGAATCAAGGCTCTGGCTCATGCCCACCGTCCTCTTTCCGCCCGGGGCAGGCGCACGTTCCGGCCGTTCCGAGGATGGAAGTATTTTCTTATGTACCGTTTCATAGTCCGCCTGCTCTCCTTTCGTATTCCATTACGGCCTGCCGCGCGATGGCTTCATCGCGTAAAACCTTTTTCCCGCTTCCGGCAGACACCAGAAACACCGCCGTATTGCTACATTTCCTCCGCTTTCGGCAGGAAAACGGAGGTCTCATTGCATAGCTTGAGGTCTTTCCTTATTCCGTCCAATATCACATAATTTTTCTTATGTGGTAAAGGGGACTGGCCCAAAAGGCGCCCCATCTTCTACATATGAAAAGATTAGCACATCCATTACTTTTTTTCAAGCCAAAAACGGCATTTCAAAAAGCAAAATCGTCCAAAATTTAAGATCGGCAATCAGCCTTCGCTGTATCAGCGTATGACAAAAGAGCCAATGGAATGTAGATCTTTCATTGGTCTGCCTTTTTGCGTTCGTCACACCGTGTCTTTGAGGAGATTCGGCGTGATTTTTTGCTGTTTTGGACGATGTCAGCCTGTCTTTACCACATAAGAAAAATTATGAGGTGCTATGCCAGTAGCCGTAATCGCTCCAACTGCCGCCGGTGCTCCTGTCCGGTGGTCATGATATAGATGCGGGTGGTGTTGATGCTGCTGTGGCCCAGAACATCCGCCAGCTTGGCGATGTCCTTTTCCAAATCGTAAAACGTCCGGGCGAAGAGTTTCCGCAGATTGTGTGGGAACACCTTGCCCGGATCTATTTTTGCACGCGCACACAGCCGCTTCATGGCGGACCAGATGTTGCTGCGGTCCAAAGGTTTGCCGTTTCTGGTGCGGAAAATGACGCCTCCGGTGATGCCTATGGCCCGTGCGTAGCGCAGCAGAAGCTTTTGCAGCTTGCCAGGGAGCAGGATCTTCCGGCTTTTATTTTTGCAGGCCACGCTGACCTCGCCCCGCCGCACCGCTTCCACCGTGAAGTAATTTAGCTCCGACACCCGGATGCCAGTAGAGCAGATGGTCTGCATCAGAAGCCAGAGGCGCCGGTCTCCCTCCGCAGCCCGCAGGAGCCGAAGGTATTCCACCCGGCTCAGCTCCCGCTCCGAGCGCTGATAGATCTCCCGCTGCATCCGGCACAGGCGCACCCGGCAGTCCGTCAGGCCGCAGAAGGTAAGGAAACTGTTCACCGCCGCCAGCATGGAGTTCACAGACCGCAGGGCATAGCCTTGGTTCAAAAGCTGCTGCTTATAGGCGATGACAGCGTCCTTGGTGATGTGCTGGCCCTCCAGATAACGGGCAAAGCCCCGGACGTCCCGGAGATACTTTTCAATGGTAACCCTGCTTTTTTCCTCTTCATGCAGGTGGCGGGCGTACTGTGCCGCCAGAAGCTTGGTCAGGCGTATCTCTTTCATGCGGTCTCCTTTCTATCCCTCAATGCTCTTAGTTTACATATTCTGCATGGTAACAAAAATCCCACGACAGATCATCGTGCCGCGATGGTCTGCCGTGGGATTTTTGATATGCATTTTTTCGTTATGTATAACTTTTATTTGCTGCGTGCTTTTCCTTCGCTTTCCTCGGATGTCTTGTTCAGTCCCATGTGGTGTTCCAGAAGCAGCGTTAACGGCTCCACAATGACCAAAGTTGTGGGGAAAAGTGTTCGAAGCAGGGAAAGTGCGGTGCGATACCCTAAATAATAACCATATATGCCGGAAAAGTGAATTCGTTCATCCCATAGCACAATAAACGCTAAATATTATCGCATTTGTAACCCTTTATTCTGTCACGCTTCTCTATACATACGTTTCCTGGCTCTCTGCGGACCCACGCTATCAGCAGATGAGAAAAATCCAGCAAAGTTACCGCCATAAACTTTATCCAAACCCCTCACCTTTGCCAACAGGATCACACACAGACACGCCGAAACAGGGGGGGCTTTCCTCCCTCAGCCGCAGTATAACTTTGTGCTGCCAGCAGAATTGCGTCCAACTCAACAGCTGCGGCCTCGTTGGGATGCGTAAGCTTATTGCTTTACAATGGGTTCAGCAAATTTCGATTGTCTGATTGTATTGAATTCGTCATCAACTTATACCACAAGAGCGTAATTTAGATTACACTATGAAATTTATAAGTGACTCATAAATCGGCTAATATCTTTTGCTTCCTTTGTATTCATTCTATAATGAGCGCAGAAAACGAGCCGTAAAGCTCAAAATACAAGGAGGATACGATCATGTTGAATGAGAATGTTGTGAAGCTGCTGAAAAACGGGATGTGGGACCTGGCTACCTGCGCCGATGGGAAACCCAATGTGGTGCCCGTGGCCTTCAAGGATGTGACGCCTGACGGCAAGCTGGTCGTGGGGGACGTATTTCTGGATACCACTCTGAAAAATCTGACGGCCAACAACGGCAGGATCGCCGTTTCCGTCTACGATGCCCAGAATCTGGAGGGCTATCAGGTGAAGGGCACGGCCCAGTATGTTACTGAGGGTGAGGTGGTCAGCACCTTCAAGACCATGGTGGAGCAGATGTTCAACGGTGCGGCAACCGCCAAGGGCGCACTCATCATCACCCCGGAAAAGGTCATCGTCACCACCCCTGGCGCAGACAACAAGAAGGAACTTTAAGCACGATGAGCGGGGACAGAAATGCACCCGCTCATAAATTTCATAGCAACTTGTTATGGTGAGTATATCCCGCTATAATGTAGGAAACCAAAAGCGAGGTATATAGTCATGTATCAGAGAAAATTAGAAAAGGATATCCGCTGTCCGCTGGAATACGGCATGGAACTCTTCGGTGGAAAGTGGAACTCCCGCATCATCTGTGTACTGGCGGCGCTGGGTACTCTGCGCTACAGTGAACTGCGCCGGGAGATGGGGAACATCACCGATGCGGTGCTGGCGTCTACCCTGAAAGGCCTCATTGCCAACGGCATTGTGGAGCGGAAATCCTACGATGAGATCCCGCCGCGCGTGGAGTATTCGCTGACAGAAAAGGGTACGTCTGTCGTACCGATTTTGCAAAGCATCTGCCAGTGGGCCGGTGTTTTTTATAAGGATGCGGGGGACACGCCGATGATCCAGTGTCAAAAATGCGACCACCGCAGGTGATTTTATGAACGAGAGCGATCGGCTGCTCGCTGCCGCGCCTGTGCCGTGGGCGTTTTTTTAGCTGGCAATCCCGGCAGTGGCGGCGCAGCTTATCAATATTCTATATAATGTGGTGGACAAAATGTTCATCGGACACATCCAAGAGACAGGCAAGCAAGCGCTCGCCGGCGTCGGCGTGACCACGCCGGTAATTCTGGCAATTTCCGCTTTTGCGGCAGACTACATGAACATCTACTGCCTCGGCACCGGCTTTACCCTTGAGACAACCTACCATACCAGCAGCATAATGCCCAATTCCGATTTGGGCAGGCTTTTTCGATCCCTCATGCCCATCCCGCCTTTTGCATTTACAGAATTTATTAAAAAATGGAGGGCGGGAAACCCCCGCCCTCAAGATACGACATTTAGTGTGATGACCTCCACTTCCTGGCGCATTGCGTAAGTGATGGTATACATCGTCCCTCCCAGCGTCCCATCAAACGCCGCAATGAGGAGGGAGGAGTGGTCCACCATATACCGGTTCCGGCGAAGCATGCACCCTCGATCGTAGTGGTGCTGGACCACTGTCTCAAAGTCACATAGGCCCACCAAGCGGAAATACCGCTCCCGGTCCCGTTCACTCCAGCGGCTGGCCTGCTCCTCACAGGGGATAGCCGCCTCTATGGTGACATCGGGCCGCTGATCGCGAAGGTCCTGGACGGCCTCACAGAAATAAAAATCCGCTCCCTGAGCCATCCCGCAGATAAAGTGCCGGTAGCCCCGTTCATAGGCCCGCTCCACCTCCCGCTTGATGGCCGCCTTCAACTTCACGCATCGGGGATCGGTCTCATCCTCCCGCCAAGGGAGTTTGTTGGGACGGTGTCCCGTAAAACAACAGGTTTTTTTTCGCTCCACGCCGCCGTCCCCTCTCTCCAACATCAGATAGGCTTATTTTACCTACAGAGGCGCTGTTCGTCAAGCGCATTCTGGAACTCTTGTTCTAATTTCTGTCAAAAAAATTCCCTATTGCATTTTTCCCAGCAGCCGTTATAATAGTAGTATAAAACAACTGAATAAAAATGTCTTCAGGGCAGGGTGAAAATCCCGATCGGCGGTAAAGTCCGCAACTTCCCTTAAGGGAACTGACCCGGTGAAACTCCGGGACCGACAGTGACGTATTTTTTACAAAATACGAAGTCTGGATGGAAGAAGATGTGTGAAGCAAACGCACGCTCCTTTTTTGTTTTACACCTGAACGACATGGGATTTTCAGGTGTTACCAACAAAAAGGAGTGTTTTTATGAATTCAGATCCGAAAAACCAACACAGTGCATCCCCCGCCTCCTCCGGCCAATATTCCCTTTCCGACCTGCGCACCATCGCCACTTTGGGCATGCTCACCGCCTTGGCCTACGCGGTCATGGCTGTCTGTAAGATCATCCCTCCCATCGGCGGCTTTCTGAGTTTCGACCTAAAGGACACCGTCATGGCCATCGGCGGTTTCCTCTTCGGCCCCATCGCCGCCTTGTGCATAGCGATCTTGGTCCCGTTTATCGAATTTTTTACCGTCAGTGATACCGGCTGGTACGGTTTGGTGATGAATATCATCTCCACCGTTCTATTCGTGTGCCCCTGCGTATACCTATACCGCCGCAAGCACAAGACCTCCTCCGCTGTGACCGGCCTGGTGGTTGGCACGCTCTGCCTGACTGCGGGCATGATCCTTTGGAACTTTATCATCACTCCCCGCTATTTCGGCATGCCTCGGTCGGCAGTGACCGACTTGATGCCCATGATCATCACCTTCAATTTGATAAAGGGAACCTGTAATTCCGCCCTGATTATGCTGCTCTATCCTCCCATCTCTACCGCCCTTCGGAAGGCCCGATTGGTGGCCCCCAGCCGCTATATGGCCACCGGAGGGCAAAAACCCGCATTCAATTACACTCCCATGGCCATCTCCGCTGTTGTACTGATTTCCAGCATTTTGGGCGTTCTTGCCCTGCTGGGCATCATCTAAATCACAATATTTTCAACCCCCCACAGACGTGTGGGGGGTTGTTTTTATCGAACGGATGTGCTATTATTGTAAACAAGTCCAATGGTAATAAGGCAAGAGGGAAATAGAAGAAAACATTGAAGAAAATCAGGTGAAAAGGCCGTTGCAGACAGTAAAAAGGCAACACGAACGTAAGCCCTGCCCCTGAGAATTTTTGAAACGGGGGTGCGGCATCGGAACGGTAAGAGCTTTGCTTAGCCCTCCGGCGGGATATACCGGTGGTTGTCTTTCAGCACCGGATCAGTTTTCTGGCCGTTAAAGCGAGTGCGCATTTGTGCTGGAACCGATTGACCTCATGATACTTGAGGTCATAGCAGTGCCTGAACTCGGAGCCGCATCTTTTCACGCAGTTGGCGGCTTTCAGCCGATAGTAACGGAAATAGCGGTCGCCGGATTTGATGAGGTGTGTCGTTTCCGCTTCAAAGTCACCGGACTGGTGCGTGTCCAGACAAGACCAGCATGCTTGGCGGCACAGCAGCCTCCGAGTCAACAAATCGTCTACGGCCGGATTTGGCAATGAAAGAAGTCAGCTCACCCACAATCTCAACGAAGAGGTAATGTTCTTGACCCCGCTGTCCTACAGCTATTGTATCACGGGCATCCCAAAGCCCGCCGGACTTTTTGCTACGCACCGCGGGATACGCAAAAGTGCGCGACCAGTATCGCAAGGAATTTGGCCGGAGTCGGTTTCTTTTCAAGCGGATGGCGTGCCAGTTCCTCCAGCAATTCGGGGCTTGTTTTCCATGCGCTCTCAATAGCTCGACGGATCCCGCGTTCTACGCAGTTCCAGGTAACGGCATAATGCTTTGCCACATCCGGATAAAGCCATTTCGTTGTGAGAAGCAGCCGTTCCGGCTGCTGTACTGAGAGATAAACGGCATAAGAGGTGTAAAAGAAAGCAGTGCGATCAGCAGTGATACCGAAGCGATACATGAGGTCGTATACCTCAGAAATATCGGGAGTGATCTTTTTAAGCAACCTCCCTATGTTCTAACTCATGGGCCTGCTTGCGGAGCTTTTCCAGAAAGTCTTGTATTTCTTCTTCACTCAGCATGAGCAAGAGAAAGAGCAGCGCGAGAGCAGAGAAACAGTACTTTCCACGTTCCAAATCTCCGTATGCCCTGCCGGTAATGCGCAGCCGCTCTGCCATCTCCTCCTGCGTCAGCTTTCGATTCTTCCGCAGTGCGCCCACATATTCCGCAAGAAATTCTTTCACAAACGATTTGTACTGTTTCATGGGATAAGACCTCCATTTTTCGACAGATTCTATGGAAATCTTATCCCGGTCAGAAGCACGCTTCCAGGCAGCGTGCTTCCTCCGCCAGAACTTTTCCCGCTATTGATCTTTTGGATTATTTTATTATTATACGAGGAGATGTACCGATGGATCGGGTCATACTGCACTGTGACTTAAATAGCTTTTATGCCTCGGTGGAACTGCTGGATCATCCCGAACTGAAGAGACAGCCGGTGGCCGTGTGCGGTGATCCGGAGAGCCGGCACGGAATCATTCTGGCCAAAAACGAGCCCGCCAAGGCCTTTGGGATCCAGACCGCGGAAACGGTGTGGCAGGCCCGAAAAAAATGCCCCGGCCTGGTCCTTCTCCCGGCCCACCATGAAAAATATCACCTCTACTCCCAACATGTTAACGACATCTACCTGCGCTATACCGACTTGGTAGAACCTTTTTCCATTGACGAGAGCTGGCTGGACGTGACTGGCTCTCTCCATCTCTTTCACACCGATGGAAAAGGACTATCAGACAGTATCCGGAAAGCCGTACGGGAGGAATTGGGCCTGACCATTTCCACAGGGGTGTCCTTCAACAAAATTTTTGCCAAGATGGGCAGCGATTATAAAAAACCGGACGCCACCACTGTCATCACCCGGGAAAACTATCAGGACATTCTCTGGCCTTTGCCGGTCAGCAACCTGATTTTTGTAGGCCGGGCAGCGGCCAAGATCTTTTCGGAATACGGCATCCTGACCATCGGAGACCTGGCACGTTTTGACCGAAACGCCCTCATCCGGCTCCTGGGCAAACAGGGCGGCACCCTGCATGACTACGCCGCCGGGCTGGACCGCGCTCCCGTGATCCCCGCCGGGGAGCTCCCTCCCCCCAAATCGGTGGGAAACGGCCTCACCTTTCCCCGGAACCTGCGGGGATGGGAGGAATTGCAGACAGGCACGGCCCTTCTCTCCGATGAGGTGGCTGCCCGGCTGCGGCGGCTGGACATGAAATGCGCCACCGTCAATATTACCGTCCGGGACCCCAGCTTTCACGATATTTCCCGACAGAAAAAGCTGAACGCCCCCACCTACCTGGCCCGGGAGATCACCCAAGCCGCTATGGAGCTTCTGCGGCAATCATGGAACCCCAAATTGCCCGTACGGGCCTTGACAGTCACCGCCCAAAATTTGATGCCCGCGGACCAAGCTGTGGAACAGCTGGATCTTTTCTCTCCCTGGGCCATTCCCCAACGGGAGAAATCGGAAAAACTGGCGCGGGCCATGGATGAAATTCGGGATAAATTCGGCCGGAATGCCATTGCCCCCGCCCGCCTCCAGGAGCGGCCGGGAAAGCGAAAAGGGCATTCGGGCGGCGCCTCCCTTCGTTAAGATAAAAAAGGAACGGGGCAGCCTGTTTTGCAGGCTGTCCCGTTTGTCCATTTTTTGCTCTCTATTTTACCCCATAGGCCCGGCCATTCTCGACCACCGACTCCAGCGGGACTATCCGCTCCCGCTGGAGCAGCACATTCTGACATTTCCGGATGAGGATTTGCACCAGCCAGGTACGGAAACATCAGGGTTCCCACAGGGTATTCAGCTTTTCATAGCAAACCAGCACCGTCTCTTAGATGGCATCCGCCGCATCGGCGTCACGATGCAGGTAGCTGCAGGCCATTTTATACATGGTCTGCTTCTGACTCTCTATCAGCTTCACAAAATCGGCGCTGTCACCCGCCTGCGCCTTTTGTACTCTCTGTTCCAATGCGTTTCCTCCTTCTGACCGGTCATCTATTAAACGGCCGAACGGCCTGTTGGGGTCCATCCATGCGGAAAAATAATGTGTTGGGATATTTCGTCCACAGAGATCTCAGTGCAAAAGATTTTCGCGTCAGTGCCCATATCCCCAAAGCACTCAGCCATTGAGCAGAAAGACGCCCGGCGAAACTGCCAGACGTCTTTCCCCTTCACCTGATGCCGCAGGCCCTTCTTTCCCGTGTCCAAAGGACAAAGTAACGGGGCAAGGGCAGAAAGGCTCTGCCGCCATGTATTTATTCTTACAGCTTTCCCTCACCCATCAGGATGGCCATGACCGCCTTTTGCGCGTGCAGACGGTTCTCCGCCTCGTCAAAGATCTCCTGGGCGTGCTTTTCAAAGGTCTCAGCGGTGATCTCCTCCCCTCGGTGGGCAGGCAGGCAATGCTGGACCATGGCGTCGGGGTGGGCCAGCTCCATCAGCTTCTCGTTCACCTGATAGACTCCCGCGAAGGTCTTTTCCCTCTGGAGCTTCTCCTCCTCCTGGCCCATGGAGGCCCACACGTCGGTGAACACGACGTCGGCATCCGCTGCCGCCTCCTTGGGATCCCGAACCAGCGAGAACTTCCCGCCATATGTCTCAGCAAATTGGAGCACCGCCGGGTCAGGGTCGTATCCCTCCGGACAAGCCACCGAGACCGTCATCCCCGTCTTCAGCCCGCCCACAATGAGGGAGTTGGCCATGTTGTTGCCATCGCCGATGAAGGCCAGCTTCAGCCCTTCCAGCCTGGTCATCTTCTCCCGGACAGTCATGAGATCTGCCAATACCTGACAGGGGTGGGCAAAATCAGTCAGGCCATTGATGACTGGGATGTCGGCATATTGAGCCAGCTCCTCCACCTCACTTTGCGCAAAGGTACGGATCATGATGCCGTCGCAGTACCGGGACAGGACCCGGGCAGTGTCCTCGATGGGCTCGCCCCGCCCGATCTGGCTCTCCTTCCCAGAGAGGAACAGCGCATGGCCTCCCAACTGGTACATTCCCGTCTCAAAAGAGACCCGGGTACGAGTGGAGTTCTTCTCAAAAATCATAGCCAAGGTCTTTCCCTGGAGATAGTTGTGGGGCAAGCCGTGCTTCTGGTTATACTTCATCTGGTCTGCCACGTTCAAAATGTGGTCCAGTTCCTCGCCGGTCAGGTCCAGCAGCTTCAAAAGGTCGGTCATGCTTCTCTCTCCTCACTTTAAAACTTGGGCCATAATCGCAAGGCCCTTGTCCATCTCCTCCTGGGAGATTGTCAGCGGCGGCAACAGCCGCAGCACATTGTGTCCCGCCGTCAATACCAGCACTCCAGCGTCCATCAGTTTGGCCGCCACCTCTCGGTTGATGGACGGCTCCTTGACCTCCACGCCGATCATCAATCCCCTGCCCCGGGTCCTGCCAAGGCATGGGATCTCCAGAGCCTCAATGCCCTGACGGAGATAGCGCCCTTTTTCCCGGACCGCTTGCAGCGCGGCGTCATCTAAGATATTCTGCACCTCCAGTGCGGCCGCGGCACACACCGGATTGCCGCCGAAGGTGGAGGCATGGGTGCCCGGCCCCAACACTTCTTTACATCGCTCATTCACCAGGAAGCCGCCCATGGGCAGCCCTCCGGCGATCCCCTTGGCGAAGGTGACCACATCGGGCAGAACGCCATACTGCTGGAAGCAGAAGAGCGTACCGGTCCGTCCGATCCCCGTCTGCACCTCATCCACCATAAAAAGCCAGTCGCGCTGGCGGCACAGGTCGGCCAAGCTCTTCACAAACTCCTGATCCAGTGGGAAAACGCCTCCCTCTCCCTGGATCAGCTCCACCAAGACGGCGCATACATCTTCCCCCGCAGCCGCCTGGACGCCCTCTAAGGTGGGCTGGGCATAGCGAAAGCCCTCTGTAAAGGGGAAAAAGTAATTGTGAAACACATCCTGCCCGGTGGCAGCCAGGGTGGTCACCGTCCGACCGTGGAAGGAATTCTGCAATGTCAGGACCGTACTGCGCCCCTTTCCGTACTTATCAAAGGAGTACTTCCGGGCCAGCTTGATGGCCCCCTCGTTGCTCTCTGCCCCTGAATTGCCGAAGAAGGCCCCCACCATGCCAGAGCGCCTGCACAGCGTTTCCGCCAGCTTCGCATAGGGCTGAGAATAAAACAGGTTGGAAATGTGGCCCAGTTTGGACGCCTGCTGGGTAATGGCCTCCACCCATCTCGGATTGCCATAGCCCACCGAGGCGGTGCCGATGCCGGAGGTGAAGTCGATGTACTCCTTCCCCGCCAGATCCCAGAGGGTGGCCCCGCTACCGTGATCAATATCCACGTCGAAGCGCCCATAGGTCTGAAGTGTATATTGGTGGTCCAGCGCCACCAGTTCTTCATGATTCATGTTCCTTCCTCCTCACAGGATCATGGTGCCGATGCCCTGGTCGGAGAGCATCTCGATGAGGATGGAGTGGGGGATACGCCCATCCAGGATATGGGTCCGGGAAACCCCCTGGCGCACCGCCTCCACACAGCAGTCGATCTTCGGGATCATCCCCCCCTGGATCACCCCATCCTTGATCAAGCCCGGTACCTCGTGGACGTGGACCACCTGCATCAGTGTCTCCTCATCGCAGGGATCCCGGAGAAGGCCCCGCACATCGGTGAGCAGGATCAGCTTCTCCGCGCGGAGCGCCACCGCCAGCTTCGCAGCGGCCGTATCGGCGTTGATGTTGTATGCCGTCTCCGCGTCCACTCCCTGGGCCACCGTGGACACCACCGGGATGTACCCACCTTCCAGACAGTCCACCACCGACTTCGGCTCCACCTGGACGATCTCCCCCACCAAGCCGTACTTCTCATCGAGCTGCCTGGCCTGGAACAAGCCGGCATCCATGCCGCACAGTCCGATTGCCGAACCGCCGGTGCGGTTCAAGGTGGCCACCAGGTCTTTGTTTACCTTGCCGCAGAGGACCTGCTGGACCACGTCCATAACTTCGCTGTCCGTGTAGCGCAGGCCGTCCACAAAGCGGGATTCCTTGCCGATCTTCTTCAGCATCCCCGTAATCTCCGGCCCGCCGCCGTGGACCACCACCACCCGGATGCCCACCAGGGACAATAACACGATGTCGGAGATGACCGCGTGGCGCAGCTCATCGGAAATCATCGCGTTTCCGCCATACTTGACCACCACGGTCTTTCCCGTAAATTTCTGAATGTAGGGCAGAGCCTCGGCCAACACCTCGGCCCGCTCAATATGGCTATAGGACATTGTTTCTGCCATCCTCTCTCTTCACTCTCTGGCACAAGGTCAGGTCCGGTAGTCCCCGTTGATCTTCACATAGTCGTAGGTCAGGTCACAGCCCCAGCAGGACACGGTATAATCCCCTTCGTGGAGATCCACCCGGATTTCCACCTCGTCCCGGCTCAGAATGGCTTTGGCCCGCTCCTCGTCGAAATTCACTCCGGCACCGTCCTTGCAGACCAGGATTTCCCCCAGATCGGAGGCAAATGTCATATCCACATATTCCGGACGGAAGGCCGCCTTGGAGTAGCCCATGGCGCACAGCACCCTCCCCCAGTTGGCATCGGCGCCGAACATGGCCGCCTTCACCAGCGGGGAGGCCACCACCGCCTTGGCCAACCTCTCTGCCGCCTCCTCACTGCGCGCGTCGGAGACGGTGCAGGTCACCAGGCGGGTACAGCCTTCCCCATCGCCTGCAATGCACTTGGCCAAATACTCGCAGGTCGCCCGAAGCGCCTGGACAAAGAGGGTGTAGCTGTCGTCCTTCCATTCGATGAGGGGGTTGCCCGCCATGCCGTTGGCCAGCACCACGCACATGTCGTTGGTGGAGGTGTCCCCATCCACCGTCACCCGATTGAAGGTCCGGGGAACGATCTCGTGGAGGGCCTCCTGCAACAACTCGTGGGTAATGGCACAGTCGGTGGTGATAAAGCAGAGCATGGTACCCATATTGGGGTGGATCATACCGCTTCCCTTCGCAATGGCACCGATGGTCACCGTCTTTCCTCCGATGGAGAGGGTGACGGCATACTCCTTTTTCTCTGTATCGGTGGTCATGATGGCGTGGGCGGCATCGTCAGATCCCCCTGCCTTTTTCAACTCCTTGGCCAGCGCGGGGACCCCCGCCTCAATGGCGGCAATATTCAATGTCTGGCCAATGACCCCGGTGGAGGCCACCACAAAATCGGAGGGCTTCAGGCCGGTGGCCTGGGCCGCCGCCTCGCACATCCGCTTGGCATTCTCATGGCCCTGGGGGGCACAGGCATTGGCGTTGCCCGAGTTGGCGATGATGCCCCGGGCCACGCCGTCCTCTAAGTGTTCCATTGTGATGTAGAGCGGAGCGGCCTTTACCCGGTTCATGGTATAGACCGCCGCCGCCTCACACTCCTTTTCCGAGAGAATCATGGCCAGATCTTTCTTGCCAGAGAGATAGTCGGTCATGGAGGAGACTACCGGCTGGTTGCCGTCGGCCATCCCTTGTTTGACCCCGCACCGGATCCCCCCTGCGGTAAAGCCCTGGGGGGCAGTGACGCCGCCGGAAATGGTTTTCATTATATACACTCCTTCTCGTTACAGTGTCAAGCCGGCGGTCTCATCAAACCCCAGCATGAAATTCATGTTTTGCACCGCCGCCCCCGATGCCCCCTTGCCCAAATTGTCAAACAGGGCGGTGACAGTGGTCTGCCCCTCCCGGCCGCAGACGATGAGCCGCATCGTGTCCCGGCCCGCCAAGGTATCGGCATAGATCACTGGCTCATCTCCCCCCAAGGGGGCCACTGTGACCAGCTTGGCTCCTTCATAGTGGCGAGAGAGCACAGCATGGACGGTTTCTGCGTCATAACCGGGCAGAAACACCGTGGTGGCCATGCCCTGATAGAAGTCGCCTAAGATGGGGGAAAACACCGGCTCCCGGCTCAGGCCGCACACCACCCTCATCTCAGGCAGGTGTTTATGGCGCAGAGTCGTGCCATAGATGCGGTGGCTCTCGTGCCGGGGATCCCGGTCAGGGTCTTCATATTCGGCGATGAGCTTTTTCCCGCCGCCGGAATATCCCGTCAGAGAGTAGGCTGTAAAGGGAAAGTCTGCGGGGACCAAGTCGCTTTGGATCAGAGGATACACCCCGGCGATAAACCCACTGGCGTGACAGCCGGGGTTTGCCACCCGCCGGGACACCGTGATACGGGTCCGGCGATCCGGGGACAACTCTGCAAAACCATAGTCCCAGCCCGGCGCGGTACGGTGGGCCGTGGAGGTATCGATCACCCGGGTGTGGTCATTTTCAAGCAGGCTCACCGCCTCCACGGCGGCGGCATCCGGCAGGCACAAAAACACCAAATCGGCCGCGTTCAACAGTTCCCGCCGCTCCTTTAAGTCCTTTCGCTTGGCCGGGTCGATAGTCAAAAGCTGGATGTCATCCCGCCGCTCCAAACGGTCTTGAATCCGCAGGCCGGTGGTTCCCTCCTGGCCGTCGATAAAAATCTTCGGCTTGCTCATTTCCCCCGCTCCTTCAAAAAGTCCTTCACATGGTCGATTTGTACCTGGACGGCCTCTGGGGCGGGGCCGCCGTAAACCTTCCGGCCTCCCACACAGCTCTTCAGCTCCAAGGCCTGATAGACATCGGTGTCAAAGAGGCCCGAAACTGCCCGGAAGTCTTTCAAGGGCAAGGTGTCCAGCGTCTCTCCTGTTCTCAGGCACATATGGACCAGCCGGCCCACGATCATGTACGCCTCCCGGAAGGGCAGGCCCTTCTTCACCAGGTAGTCGGCACAATCGGTGGCATTGATAAAGCCGCCGGAGGCCGCCCGTCTCATGTTTTCCTTCCGCACGGTCAGTGTATCCAGCATGGCGGTAAAGACAGGCAGGCACATCTCCACCGTGTCGATGGCATCGAATACCGGCTCCTTATCCTCTTGGGTATCCTTGTTATAGGCCAAGGGCAGGCCCTTCATCACCGTCAGGAGCGTGATAAGGCTGCCGTAGACCCGTCCCGTCTTGCCCCGGACCAGCTCAGCCACATCTGGATTCTTCTTCTGTGGCATAATGGAGGAGCCGGTGGAGTAGGCGTCATCCAGCTCCACAAACTTAAACTCCCAGGAACACCATAAGATCAACTCCTCGGAAAACCGGGACAGATGCATCATCAATATGGAGCAGTCAGATAGGAACTCCAAGGCAAAATCTCGGTCAGACACCGAGTCCAGAGAATTCTCCGTGGGCTTGGCAAATCCCAGGGCCGCCGCTGTTTGGAACCGGTCTACCGGATAGGTGGAGGTGGCCAAAGCCCCCGCTCCCAGCGGACACTCATCCATTCTCTCTAAGCAGTCTTCCAATCTGGTGACATCCCGCCTCAGCATGTTGGCATAGGCCATCATGTAATGCCCCAAGGTAGTGGGCTGGGCCCGCTGCAGATGGGTATATCCGGGCATAACGGTGTTCAGGTTTTCCTCTGCCTTTTTCACCAGCACTTTCTGCAACTCCAGGATCATATCGATGATCTTGGGAATCTCCTTCTTCACATAGAGACGGAAATCCACCGCCACCTGATCATTTCGGCTTCGAGCGGTATGAAGCCGCTTGCCGGTGTCACCGATGCGGCTGGTCAGCTCCGCTTCGATGTTCATGTGGATATCCTCATTTTCCAGAGAAAATTCTACCTTCCCAGCCTCAATGTCCGCCAAAATGGTCTGCAGACCCTCGATGATCTTCTCTGCCTCATGAGCTTCGATAATGCCCTGCTTGCCCAACATATCAGCGTGGGCGATGGACCCGGCAATGTCCTCTTGATAGAGCCGGGCGTCAAAAGTAATGGAAGAGTTGAAATCATTGACCCTCGTGTCGGTCTCTTTTTGGAATCTTCCTGCCCAGAGTTTCATAAAACCGCTCCTTTAATATGAAAAAGGCGGCGGCCATTCACCGCCGCCTTTTCCTGTTTTCCTCGTTACAGCTTTCCTTGCTCCCGCAATGCCTGCACCGTGTCGGGCAGGCCCCACAGGTTGATAAATCCGGTGGCATCATCCTGGTTGTAATCGCTCTCTTCAAAGGTCACCAGGTTCTCAGAGTAGAGAGAGCAGGGGGAGGTGATGCCGGCGTTGATGATGTTGCCCTTATAGAGCTTCAGCTTCACCGTGCCGGTGACATGCTCCTGGGTCTTGGCGGCAAAAGCGGACAGGGCCTCCCGCAGGGGGGTGAACCACTTTCCGTTATAGACCAAATCGGCAAAATCCACTGCCAGCTTGGTTTTCATGTGGGCAGTGTCCTTATCCACCGTAATCATCTCCAGCGCCTCATGGGCGTGGTAGAGAATGGTGCCGCCCGGCGTCTCATAGACGCCCCGGTCCTTCATGCCCACAAGCCGATTTTCCACAATATCCAGAAGGCCGATGCCGTTCTCTCCACCCAGCTTATTGAGCTTGCGGATAATATTGGATGCCTTCATCTTCTCTCCGTCAATGGCCACCGGCCAGCCCTTCTCAAAGTCCAAGGTGACGTAGGCGGGCATATCGGGGGCTGCTACCGGGCTGACCCCCATCTCCAGGAAGCCGGGCTTCTCATACTGAGGCTCGTTAGCCGGATCCTCCAGATCCAGCCCCTCATGGCTCAAATGCCACAGGTTTTTATCCTTGGAATAGTTGGTCTCCCGAGAGATCTTCAAGGGCACATTGTGGGCCTCGGCATAGTCAATCTCCTCATCCCGGCCCTTGATGTCCCACTCCCGCCAAGGAGCGATGATCTTCATCTCAGGGGCAAACCGCTTGATGGCCAGTTCAAAGCGTACCTGATCGTTGCCCTTGCCGGTGCAGCCGTGACAGATGGCGTCGGCCTTCTCCTTTTTCGCGATCTCTACCAGCCGCTTGGCGATGATAGGCCGGGCAAAGGCGGTGCCCAGAAGGTACTGCTCATATTTGGCACCGATCTGCATGGAGGGAATGATAACCTCATCCACCATCTCGTCCACCAGATCCTCAACGTACAGCTTAGCCGCGCCAGTCTTGATGGCCTTTTCCTCCAGCCCGTCCAACTCATCGCCCTGCCCCACGTCGGCCGAGACAGCAATAATCTCCGGATCGTTGTAGTTCTCCTTCAGCCAGGGGATAATGATGGAAGTGTCCAGTCCGCCGGAATAGGCCAGGACTACCTTTTTAATTTCAGACATGGGATATGCCTCCATTTGTTTGATATTGATGATAGTGTACCACGCCTTCTCGATAAATGCAAGCGTCAATTCGCATAATTATGCGAATTGACGCCATTTTTTCTCGGTTATTTTGCTGTAGCATTGAATAATATTCATTATAAAGTGAATATCTATTGTAATATTCACTTTACCTTCCGCGAGATGCCGCTCTATATCAAAACCGCCTTTCCGCACACGGGCAAACTCATCCAGAAGCTCTCTTCCATGTTTTATTTCCCCGTTGGGCGTAGGCTCTCCTCATCAACGGGAAAACAAATGAAGGAACCGCTGGAAATCTGTTGATCTTTTCTATTTTTATTGTTGCTTTTATGCCATTCCGATTCTACAATCAAGGGAGGCAAAAGCAAATATTACGCAAAGGAGAAATCATTTATGAACCGTCTGCAGGGAAAAGTCGCTATCATCACCGGCGGCAACTCCGGCGTGGGAGCCGCCACAGCCACTCTGTTCGCCCAGGAGGGCGCCAAGGTAGTCATCAGTGCCCGCCGCCAGGCTCAATTGGAGGAGATCGCCGCCCAGATCCGCGCGGCAGGGGGTGAAGTCCTGCCCGTCGTAGCCGACATCTCCAAGCACGAGGATACAAAAAATTTGCTGGCAAAGGCGCTGGAGGCCTTTGGGCGGGTGGACATCCTGGTCAACAACGCCGGTGTCCTGGAAGAGGGGCTGAAGCCCATTGACCGGGTGGAGGATGCCGATTTGGATCGCATCATCGGCACCAACACCAAGGGCACAATGTATTGCATGCGGGAGGTCTCCGCCGAGATGGCCAAGACCGGTCAGGGCTCTATTGTCAATGTGGCCTCTGTCGCTGGTGTCATAGGCTGCGGAGGCGCCGCCTATGTGGCCTCCAAATCCGCCGTCATCGGCGTTACCCGCCATACCGCCCTCCGCTTCGCGGGAACCGGTATCCGCTGCAATGCCGTATGCCCCGGCACCATCGTCACCCCCATGGTGGCAAATATGAAACCCTCCAATATGGACCCTGATATGTTCGGTGTTATGGCCAAGCACAGTGATTTGAAAGTTCAGCCCTGTATGCCCGCCGATGTCGCCAACATCATCCTCTTCCTGGCCAGCGACGAGTCTCGGGCCATCACTGGCCAGACCATCGTCAGCGATTTCGGAAGCACGCTGTAATTTATTCTCCCGCTTCTCAACATTTCCCCCCGGAGAAAATAAAAACAGAGGCGCCGCCCATTGGGCAGCGCCTCTGTTTTTGTGTAGACCCTTAGCCCTGAGAGATGGCACCGGTGGGGCAGGTTCCGGCACAGCTGCCGCACTCGATGCAGGTACCCGCGTCGATCACATATTGAGTGTCGCCCTGAGAAATTGCAGAAACAGGGCAAGCATCGGCGCAGGAGCCGCAGCTGACACAAGCATCGCTAATCACATAAGCCATTGGTTACACCTCCAAGTCACTTGAATGTAAAACTATTATAACACATGATCCGCAAATTTCAATGCTAAATTGCGTCAACTTTGGGTATATTTTTACGGCAGTGGAAAGCTGTTTTGGAAAAAATGAAAGGAGCGGATGGATATGGCACGACCTGCAGGCATTTTCCGAACGGAAGCATCTGGAAGCCTGACTCCCGAACTGGAGGGCAGAGAGAAGAGCGCCACCCATTCTCACCGAGATCTCTCCTCTCCGAAAAAAACGACCGCCCCCGAGAGGAGAGATCCTATTGAGCGCTATTGAATTCACTGCGGGAGCCGAGACCGCACTCCGCCTGGCCCAGGAAAGTTCTGCGGAACTGGGCCACAGTTATGTAGGTACTGAGCATCTGCTCCTGGGGATCGCTCGGGAGGGACGGGGCCCCGGTGCCAAGGCCCTGGCCGCCGCCGGATTGTCCGCAGAAGTTCTGCGGGGGACCCTGGTGCGGCTCATTGGATTGGGGGCGGCGGGAGGACTCCCCTCTCAAGGGCTCACTCCCCGTTGTTTGGAATGCTTGGAGCTGGCTTTGACGGAGGCCCGCCGGTGCCAAGCTTCCCGCGCAGATACCGGACACCTGCTCACCGGCCTCCTCCGCTTGAACGACAGTGCCGCCGGCCGGGTCATCCTCGCCGCCGGAAAAGATCCCCGGCGGCTGTTGGGAGACGTCAGCTCCTCCTTCGGCGTATCCGATCCCCGTCCCTTGGAGCGCCGCCGGCCGGAGCGCGAGGAACGGCCCGGCTCCCCCACCAAGCTTTTGGACCAGTTTTCCAGGGATCTGACCGCCTTGGCCGCTGCCGGAAAGCTGGATCCCGTCATTGGCCGGGAAAAGGAGGTCCGGCGTGTCATTGAGATTCTGGCCCGCCGCCGGAAAAACAATCCCGCTCTCATCGGGGAACCCGGTGTGGGCAAGACAGCGGTAGCCGAGGCCCTGGCCTTAGCCATTGCCGATCATCAAGTGCCCGACGACTTGGTCTCGAAGCGTTTGGTGTCCTTGGATCTGTCCTCCATGGTGGCCGGCACCAAATACCGGGGAGAATTTGAAGAGCGGGTCAAGAATATCCTTACCGAGGTCCGGCGGGCGGGGGATGTGATCCTGTTTTTAGATGAACTCCACACCATCGTGGGAGCCGGCAGCGCCGAGGGGGCTATCGACGCCGCCAATATTCTCAAGCCCGCCTTGGGCCGGGGCGACCTCCAAGTGATCGGCGCCACCACCACCGAGGAATATCGGAAATATATCGAAAAAGACGCCGCGCTGGAGCGGCGATTCCAGCCTGTCACCATCTCCGAGCCTACAGCGCCAGACACCGAGGCCATTCTCCAGGGACTCCGGCCCCGGTATGAGCAGCACCACCGGCTCACCATCACCGATGCTGCCCTCTCCGCCGCCGTTGCTCTCTCCATTCGTTATCTGCCCGACCGGCGGCTTCCCGACAAGGCGGTAGATCTGATGGATGAGGCCGCCAGCCGGGCCCGCCTGGCGGGCATAGAGCTTCCCCCCGCGCTCAAAGAGCTGGAGAGGAAGATCACCGATGCCCGCCAGCGGAAGGAAGCAGCCATTCGAGGGCAAAATTTTGAAAAGGCCGCCATGTACCGGGACGCAGAGAGAGACTTTCGCCACAACTTGGAGCGGGAAAAAGCCGTTCTTCTCCAAGAGCGTTCTTCCCGCTCCGTCACAGAACAGGATGTGGCCTGCGTCGTATCCGGCTGGACCGGAATCCCTGTGACCTCCTTGACCCGGTCCGAGAGCGACCGGCTCCTGGCCCTGGAGGACACCCTGCACAGCCGGGTGGTGGGGCAGGATAAGGCGGTGGCCGCTGTGGCCAAAGCGGTCCGCCGGGGCCGGGTGGGTCTCAAGGAACCGGGCCGTCCCGTGGGGTCCTTTCTCTTCCTGGGTCCCACCGGAGTGGGCAAGACTGAACTGTGCAAAGCCCTGGCAGAGGCCCTTTTTGGCAGCGAAGAGGCGCTGATCCGCTTTGATATGTCTGAGTATATGGAGCAGCACACCGTCTCCCGGCTCCTGGGCTCCCCTCCCGGCTATGTAGGGCATGAAGAGGGCGGGCAGCTCACCGAGGCAGTAAGGCGTAAACCCTATTCTGTCGTCCTTTTTGACGAAATCGAAAAGGCCCATGAGGACGTATGGAATATCCTCCTGCAGGCATTGGAGGACGGCCAAGTCACCGACGCCCAGGGGCGAAAAGCGGACTTTCGCAACTGTGTGCTCATTCTCACATCCAACGTAGGCGCCCGCCAGATCACATCCAAAGGAAAATTAGGCTTCTCTTCCCTCTCACAGGAAAATGGCCTGCGGCCCAGGGCGGAGGTGGAACAGGCCGTCATGGCAGATGTCCGCCGCACCTTCCGCCCTGAATTTTTAAACCGTCTGGATGAGACCATCGTCTTTTGCCAGCTGGGGACATCTGAGCTCACCGCCATCACTCGCCAAATGCTCTCCTCCCTGGCCCAGCGCTTAACCTCCTTAGGAGTAGGCTTGAGCGTAACAGGCCAGGCGGAAGAGCTCCTGACCCGCTCCGGCTTCGACCCGGACTACGGCGCCCGTCCTCTCCGCCGTGTCATTCGCTCCCAAGTGGAAGACCCGGCCGCTGAGCTGCTTCTATCCGGCGCACTCTCCTCCGGATGTACCCTGACTGTGACAGCTCACCAGGGGCAGATCGTCCTTCTTCCTTCGTCCGCCGCACTGCCTGCAGAGTGAACAAAAAGCCTCCGCACTGCCCCGCAATTGGAATATAAAAAATCGCCGCAAGCGACATGTCGCTTGCGGCGATTTGGAGAGGGCAAACATTTTGATGGGCGGCAAATGAAAGCTTTCAGATCAGGTAGTCTGAAATATTTTCGGACAGGCTGCCAGTATCGCTGTCTTTTTCCGCTTTGTCTGCCTGCTCTATGGCATCAAACTGCGCCTTAATCCGCTCATTTACCCGGGTGTCCATCCCATGGGGCAGCATCATAAGGTCTTCCTCTCTGATGCTAATCATAGCAATATCATCTTTCTCTCCGTATTGTGGGAAATCGACCAGCCAGTAGCCTTCTACACGTTGTTCCAAGCAGATCCATCCCTGCATCCCCTTGTGGACGCCCTCTTTCGCATAGGTTTCTTTTTCCACGAGTACTTCAACGCAATCCATCATTTTCATTTTTATTTTCCTCCATATGGTGTTGTAAGCCTAATCTGACCATTGGGGTAGACCATCCAGCCTGTAATAAAGGATACATCCCCTATTCTGTTATTTCTTGGAATGGTAACGCGGATACTGATCCGTTGACCATCTTTATCAAGCTTTCCTAAAATATAGTCTCCAGCAAGATATTTTTCAAGTGCCTGCCTCTCTATTTCATTTTTCAGCCAAAGGGAATCCGAAATAGAATAGCCCCAGCTTTCAAAAGCCCGATTCTTTCCGTGCTGATAAAAATTTTCCGGATCAAATAAATAGGGGTCAAATTTACTGTAATCACTATGTGCTGTTGCACTTGTGAGGACCACGATGTAGTCGATTGGCTCCAAGATGCAGTGGCAATTGGGGTGGTGCGGCCAGGGCGGCGTCTTACCACTTAAAAACAAGCACCCGTCTAACATGAGACATTCTTCACAGTGTGTCTTCCCCTGCGTCTGATGTACCCACCTGACCCACCCCAGAGTGTCCGATTTCAGGATCCGCACAGGGACTGTCCATTGTTTCCGATACATAGATCTCCTCCTTTGAACACTATATGCATGCTGCCTGTCTGCTCTTGGAGAGAACGCAGTGTCGAATTGGGCGTTCGGATACACCATAGCTGCAATGGGGGGATAAATAAAGACAGGCCGCCAATAGGCGGCCTGTCAGCTTATCTCAGAAAGAATACTCGACAACTTTTTGATAAAAAGTCGCTGCGGACGATATATCATCCGCAGCGACGTGGAGCAGGTGAGGGGAATCGAACCCCCGTGTTCAGCTTGGGAAGCTGACATTCTACCATTGAACTACACCTGCAGATTCTCTGTTCATAGGAAAGCTTTTATATGTTAGCACACTTTTCCCCCAAACGCAAGAGGTTTTTTGCAAAAACGGGTGCCCCTCCCCTCACTGGGCTAAACTTTGAAATCGCTGGTCCGCTTTCTCTCGGTTCACGATGTCGAACCATGTGTCAAGGTAGGCTTTTCTGTCAAAACCGTGCACGGGGAAATAGGCATATTTCCAAAGGTCGATAACAAAGATCGGCTGTACTGCGTTTAGACTGACCACTCTATGGTTCCTGGTGATGGCGATATGCAGTGCGCCGCCCGCTTGGATAAGCCAAACCCAGCCAGGCTCCTATCAAGGCATCCGCCGTCTCTGTTAAAAGCCGTTTGAACCGCTCCGGTGAGCCATAGGTCTCCTCAATCTTTTGAGTCAGGCAGTCGTCCGGCAGTCGGGAAACCGGACTATATAGACCGCCAAAATAGAGACGCTGGTTATAAACGCTCCCAGCCGCGCTTTTTATTTCCATCTCCTGGAGCGCCAGGAGATCCAGCTTCCTGAGAAGGATAGCCTCCAGGCTGAGTCCTGTCAGTCCATACTGCGCCATCAGCTGATCGAGCCGGCAGAGCTCTCGGACAATTCCTTTCCAGGAAGTCAAACCATCCTATGCCCGCCGACTCCTCATTGCCTTCCTCCCCTTGGGGAACCCGAGAAGATCATACAAAACGTCCGCATAGGAAGGCAGGCAGTTTCGGCCAGCAGCACAAAAGCGCCCGCTGATTTACAGCAGGCGCTTTTTGCACATCATACATGCCCATTTCCCACAGTGTAATCCCCGGCGATAAGGACAGCGGGAGCATGTTTTATTTTTCCCCCTTGGGAAGCACAACGGAAATGGTGGTTCCCTTGCCCGCTTCGCTTTGCAAATCGATCTTTCCATGATGATACTGCACAGCATGCTTTACAATGGACAGTCCCAGCCCCGTTCCCCCGGAGGCCTTCGAGTGGCTTTTATCCACCCGGAAAAACCGCTCAAATACCCTGGATTGATATTCCGTCGGAATCCCGATGCCGGTATCTTTGACGGTCACGACCGCCTCCTGTTCCCCTCCGGAAATCCGGATCTCTGCCAAGCCGCCCTCCACGTTGTATTTGATCGCGTTGTCGCACAGGTTATAGATCATCTCTGTCAAGAGCCTGCGCACACCATTTATTGTCGTGCTCTCACCGGTGACAGAGAGCTGGACACCTTTCGCCGCGGCGCTGTCTTGCAGCGTTTCCGCCACATCACAGGCCGTCTCATAGAGGTCCGTCTCCTCCCGGGGCATCTCCACCCCCTCGTCAAGCTGAGACAGGCGGAGGATATCTTCGATCAGCGTGACCAGGCGGGCTGCCTCATCCCGGATATGGCCCACAAACCTGGATACATCCGCCTCTTTGACAAGGTCGTTTTCCAGCAGCTCCGCACTGCCAATGATAGATTGCAGGGGCGTTTTCAATTCATGGGAGACATTGGCCGTAAATTCCCGCCGATTTTGCTCCGCAAGCTCCTGCTCTGTGACGTCAAAGGCCAGCAGCACTGTGCCGATCACCACACCGTCCGACTCAATGCGGCTGATGTCAAACTGATACTCCCTGCCATTGCGTTCCGCTCGGATCTCACTGTGCCCATCATCCATGGCGGTTTGAATGGCCTGATTGATGTCCAGGCTGCGGTCAATGGTCAGGAAATCCTGTCCATTGCTCATTTGGCCGGCATGAAAAAGTTTTTTGGCTGCGGGATTGATGCTGAGCACAACGCCCTTGCTGTCCAGAAGAACAAGCCCCTCGCTCATGCTCTTGGTAATTTGGTCAAATTCATCCGTCTTTTCCTGCAGCTGGCGAAGCTGTGCGGAAATCTGACGGTGCTGTTGGTAAATACGTTTGAGCAGCGGGGTCAGCTCCTCATAGGCGTCATTTTCCATCGGCGTATCCAGATCAAGCTGATTGAGCGGCTCCACAATTTTTTTCGCCATCCAGTGGGCCAACACAGCGGAGAGAATAATGGCAAGGACCGCCACAACGACTATGGGATACAGCATGCCGAGCACCAAGGCGAGGAATGTAAGCTGGCTGATGGAGATCCGCAGCACAGTTCCATCCTCCAACGCCTTTGCGTAGTAAAGCGTCTTTTCCGTCAGGGTGGCGGAATAGCGGATAGAGCTTCCCTCCCCTTTTTCAAAAGCCGCTTGGATTTCCTCCCTCTGGGCATGGTTCTCCATATTCTCCGCGGAGGCTTGGGTATCAAAGAGCACCGTGCCATCCGCCGCCACCCAGGTCAGCCGGTTATCGCCGGCCGCCAATTTTTTTAGGTACTCATCCCCGTTCTCCTCCACGCCGCAGGCCGCAAAGAGCAGCTCATCTCTCAGCTGTTTTTCCTGCACGGTCTCATAGTGATTGTAAAGACAGTCCATAATAATGGCAAGGCTGGCCAGCAGCACGGCCGCCGCCGCCAAAAGAATGGAGCGAAAAATTTTCTTTGTCATTGCTTCATCCCCAGCCGATATCCTACATTGCGAACCGTTTCGATCATCGCACCATAATCGCCGAGCTTCTGGCGAAGCGTGCGGATATGCATATCCACTGTCCGGGTCTCACCAGAGTATTCCGTGTTCCAGACATCCGCTAAAAGCTGCTCACGGGTAAATGCTATATTAGGGTGGGACAATAACAACTGCAGCAGGGCGAACTCCTTAAACGTCAGCATAACCCGCTCGCCATCCACTGTGACAGTGTGTCCCTTCACATCCATCTCCACGCCTTCCGCCTTCAGCAGGCCTGCATCCTGCTTAGGCCCGCAGCGGCGAAGTACCGCCTTCACCCGGGAGACCATCTCCATCATCCCGAAGGGCTTGACCAAATAGTCATCCGCCCCCAAGTCCAAGCTTTGGATCTTATCGTACTCCGCTCCCTTGGCAGTGGCCATGATGACAGGGATATCCCGTTTGGTCGGGTCCTCTTTCATCCGCCGCAGGAGGGTCACTCCGTCCACGCCGGGGAGCATCACGTCCAGCAGCACCAGATCAGGCCGTTCCTTCTCCAGCGCCGCCCAGAACGAAGAGCCATCGGCAAACCCCCGGGCAGGCAGTCCCGTGGACTCCAGGGCATAGGTCTCGATGTCCCGGATGCTGCCGTCATCCTCCACGCACCAAATCATATTCCCACCTCGTTATGGGTCCCCGTGATGGAGAACATGACCCACTGGGCAATATTCACCGCATGGTCGCCGATACGCTCAAAATATTTGGCGATCATCAGCAGATCCAGGGCATACTCCCCCTGGCTGGGGGCCTTGGAGAGCAATTCGATCAGGATCCTTTTCACCTCATCAAAGGCAGAATCTACCTGGTCATCACTTTTCTCCACCTCTTTGGCCAGCTCCAGATCCCGGCGTACATAGGCATCCACGCTCTGGGTCACCATTCGGGTGGCCATCTCCGCCATGCGGCGGATAGGGTCGGTATCCAGCCAGTTCCGGTTGTCCAAGGAAAGGATGATCTCGGCGATGTCATCCGCCTGATCACCGATACGCTCCAGATCGGTGATCATCTTCAGGGCGGCTGAGATCTGCCGCAGATCCCGGGCCACCGGCTGCTGGCGGAGGAGGACCTTGAGGCATCTTGTCTCGATATCCCGTTCCATCTGGTCGGTCTCATTCTCCAGGACGGAGACCTGTTTGGCCAGTTCCCGCTCCCCGGCCAGCGCCTTGGAGGCCAGGGCGATAGCCTCCTCACAGAGGGCCCCCATCTGGATCAGCTCTTTGTTGAGAAGAGCCATATCCTCATCCAAACGACTTCTCATCTCATCCAAACCTCCCTGTGATATAGTCCTCTGTCCGCTTATCCTCCGGCTGGGAGAAAATCTTCTCTGTATTGCCGAACTCCACCAACTCTCCCAGCAGAAAGAAGGCGGTGCGGTCAGAGATGCGGACGGCCTGCTGCATATTGTGGGTCACAATGACTATAGTGTACTTCTCTTTGAGCTGGATTGCAAGCTCTTCGATCTTGGAGGTAGAGATGGGATCCAGAGCAGAGGTGGGCTCATCCATGAGCAGCACCTTAGGCTCCACTGCCAAGGCTCGGGCGATGCACAACCGCTGCTGCTGCCCGCCGGAGAGCCCCAGGGCGTTCTTCCGAAGCCGATCCTTCACCTCGTCCCAAATGGCCGCCCCCCGCAATGACTCCTCCACGATCTCATCCAGCTTGACCCGGGCGGTGATGCCGTGGGTCCGGGGACCGTAGGCCACGTTGTCATAGATGGACATGGGGAAGGGATTGGGCTTCTGGAACACCATGCCGATCTCCTTGCGCAGGCTGTTCACATCCACGCCGGGGGCGTAGATGTCCTGCTCTCCATAGAGGATCTGACCTGTAATCCTGACGCCCGGGATCAGGTCGTTCATCCGATTCAGTGTCTTGAGAAAGGTAGATTTACCGCAGCCAGAGGGACCGATGAGGGCGGTGATGCTCTTTTCCGGAATCGAGATATTGATCCTTTTTAAGGCCTGGCTCTCTCCGTACCAGAGGCATAGGTCCTGCGCTTTGATGATGTCACCCATTGCGACCACCTTTCTTAAAATGCCGGCCCACCAGCTCGGCGCATAAATTGAGAAGAAGCGTCATAATCATCAGGATAGCGGCAATGGCGAAGGCCACATCGAACCGGCCATCCTCCTTGGCGTAAAAGTAGAGGGAAACCGTCAGTGTAGCGCCCGAACTCATCATGCCCTCTGCAAAATTGTAGATGGCGTGGGCAAAACCGGCCGTATAGAGGAGGGCCGCCGACTCTCCCATCATCCGCCCCACTGAGAGGATACAACCGGTGAGGATGCCGTCTACACAACTGGGCAGCACCACTGTCCGGATGACCCGCCACTTGCCGGCCCCCAGGCCGAAGGCCCCCTCCCGGTAGCTCTGGGGCACCGTCTTCAAGCTTTCCTGGGTGTTCCGCATGACGGTGGGCAGGTTCATAATGGCCAAGGTCAAGGCGCCGGCCAGCATAGATGTCCCCAGTCCCAAAAACTGCACGAAGATTAGCATACCCACCAGGCCGTAAATGATGGAGGGGATGCCGGAGAGTGTCTCTGCGGCATACTCAATGACCGCCACCACCTTTTTGTTCTGGGCGTATTCGTTGAGGTAAATGGCAGCGCCCACCCCCAGTGGCAGGACCACCAGGATGGCGGCGAAGATGATATAAAGGGTACTGAGAATATCAGGGAAAATGCCCACCGTCCCCCGAAGCACGCTGGGCTTGCTGGTCAGCAGCGGCCAGGTGATCTCCGGCAGGCCCTTGATGAGCACATAGGCCATCAGGAAGGCCACAAGAGCCACCGTCACGGCGGCGGAGAAGATAGTAAGGCACCGCATCACGGCAATATAAATCCTGCGTCTGGCAGATATCTGCGTTTCCATAGCTCACCTCTCCTTATCCCGTTTGAGGAAGAAATTCAACGTGGCGTTGATGAGAAGAATGAACAGATAGAGCACCAGGGCGATGGAAAAGAGGGCCTGGCGCTGAAGCCCGCCAGCATAGCTCATCTCACTGGCAATGCCGGTGGTCAAAAACCGGACGCTCTGGAACAGGGAGGGCATATTGGGTACATTGCCGGCCACCATCATGACGGCCATGGCCTCCCCAATGGCCCGGCCCACCCCCAGCACCACTGCGGCGGCGATGCCGCTGCGGGCAGCGGGGACGGAAACTTTGAAATAGGTCTCCACCGGTGTGGCCCCCAGGGCCAGGGAGGCGTCCTCATATTCCTTAGGCACCGCCTCCAAGGCCGTGATGGACATCTTGATGATGGAGGGAAGGATCATGACGGCCAGCACCAGGATGGCGGCCAGCAGGCCGGAGCCGTCGGGGATGGAAAAGAACTTCCGGATACCGGGCACCAGGGTGAGCATGGCCACCAGGCCATAGACCACCGACGGGATCCCGGCCAGCAGGCTCACCGCACTCTCCACCACCCGCCGCACAGCCTTCGGGGCCATCTTGGCCAGATAGACGGCGGTGAGAAAGCCCACAGGCACCCCCAAAAGGATGGCGCCGGCGGTGCCATAGATGCTGGTGAGGATAAAGGGCAGGATCCCATAGGCCGGCTCTGCTGCCGTGGGGGCCCACTTTCTTCCAAACAGGAAATTGAAAAGGCCGATCTCCCGGATGGCCGGCAGGCCGGAGATCACCAGGTAGACGGTGATCAGAAGCACACAGCCTACTGTTACCAGTCCCAGCAGGAGAAAGATCCCGTGGACAAAGTGTTCAAAGCCCCGCCTGTGCTCAGATGCCAGTTTTCGATATCCCAATAAGGCTGCCATATCATTCTTCCTCTCTGTTAAATGGACAGGGCCGGCAGCTGGGATCCCAGCTGCCGGTCCTCGCCCCCACCCCTCAGTGAATTGCTACGGCGCCCGCCACGGCGATGATGTCGTTGGCGTCGGAGGAGGTGGCGAAGTTGAAGAAGGCCTGTGCCACATCAGAGAGAGGCGCATCCGTCTTGGTCACCAGGACGAAGGGCCGCTGGACCACATAGCTGCCGTCCTTCACCGTCTCCTCGGTGGGGGCCACGCCGCCCACGGTCACGGCCTTGACGCTGTCAGAGACGGCGGACAGGGAGGCGTAGCCGATGGCGTCAGGATTCTGGGATACCGTGGTAATCACGTCGCCGGTGGAGGTCAGCTCTTGGCGGTAGAGACACTTCTCGGCGGTGCCGGTAATGGACTCAAAGCCGTCCCGGGTACCGCTGCCGGCCTCCCGGCCGATGAGGACGATCTGGCCGTCATTGCCCCCCACTTCACTCCAGTTGGTAATCTCACCGGTGTAGATCTTGGCGATGGTCTCCACATCCAGGTCGGCCACAGGGTTCTCCGGGTTAACGATGATGGCGATGCCGTCCAGAGCCACGATCGTCTCCGTCAGGCCGCTCTCCTTTTCCTCTTCTTTTAAAGCCCGGCTGGACAGGCCGATATCACAGCGCCCCTCGCTGACGGCCTGGATCCCGGAACCGGAGCCGGTAGGGTTATAGGTGACGGTGACGCCGCTGTTGGCCTCCTCAAAGGCCTCGCCCAGAGCGCCGATGACACTCTTCATAGAGGTGGAGCCGTCGGTGGCCACCGTACCGCTGAGCTTAGCAGGGGCAGTCACCTCATTGCTGGGCTGGCTGGGAGTGGATTCGCTGGTCTTCTGGGTGCAGCCGGCCAAAGTCATCACGGCCAGGGCCGCCGCTATCACCATATGGATGCTCTTTTTCATTTCAAGATTCTCCTCTCAAATTTCGTGCTCTTGCGTTTACAGCTTTGATAATATTCTTCCCATGTAAAATGGAAAAGTCCGCTCATGTAAAATCAAAGTAAAATGTCTTTGGTGCCGAGTATCTGCATCCGTTCGGGAGGGATCTCGGGAACACGCAGTTAAAAAATTTCCCGTGGGGAAGGACAGCGGCAGGTTTCCCATCCGTTTCCTATCCAATACCGCTTATCGGGAGAAAAGGTGGGAGATCCTGTATGAGTTCACCATCCGCCGCAGACTTCAGCCATAGCTATATATCATATAATATTTATTAAAAATATATCGGCAGGAAGATTGAAAATTTGGTGCGTCTATGATATAGTAACTCACAAAAATATTATGGCCTGGGCATTGAAATTTTGATCCGGCTGTGATATAGTAATGTACAGTAAAAAGAGAAGGAGCGATTATCATGAACAGAAATGAGACCTTGATTGCCATTTTGAAGGATCAGGTCGTCCCCGCTCTGGGATGTACCGAGCCCGGCGCTGTCGCCTATGCCGTTGCCCGCGCCAAAGAGCTGCTGGACGGCAAGGTAGACTCCATGGTAGTCTATGTGGACAAGAACATTCTGAAGAACGGTCTGGATGTTGGCATCCCCGGTACTCCCGAGAGCGGCATCGTCTTTGCCTGTGCGCTGTCTCTGGAGATCGGCAAATCTGAGTATGTCTTGGAAGTGCTCAAAGACGTTACCCCTGAGGCCGTTGATGCCGCCCGCAAATTGGCTGCCAGCGGTGCTATTGACCTGCGTCTGAAGGAAGATGCTCCCGGTCTGTATGTCTCTGTTGAGGCTAAGGGACCTAAGGGCGAGAGCTGTGTCAAAATCGAAGGTGCTCACACCAACATCACCTATGAGGCCGTCAACGGCAAGGTAATCAAGGAAAGCGGCGCTCCCGTCAACTGCGATGACGGTGAAAATGCAACCACCGGCATTAAGTTTGAGATCAAGAAGTACACTGTCGATGATATGATCGACTTTGCCAATGAGGTCCCCGCTGCTGATATCGCTTTCATGCAGGATGGCATCGATATGAACTTGGCTATTGCCCAGAGTGCTCTGGACTCCGGCATGAAAATCTGCAACACTCTGCTGGCCGCCGACAGCTCCCTGGAGGGCCGCGCAAAAGCCTACACCGCAGCCGCCAGCGAGGCCCGCATGAGCGGCAGCGCAATGCCTGTCATGAGCAGCGCCGGCAGCGGCAACCACGGCGCCACCGCCATCATTCCCATTGCTGTGATCGGTCAGGCCAAGGGCATCCCCCAAGACAAGATTCATCGTGCGGTAGCTCTGAGCCATCTGGTCACCAACTACATCAAGGTTTACCTTGGCCCTCTCTCCCCCGTGTGTGGCTGCGCTGTTGCTGCCGGCATGGGTGCCGCTGCGGGCCTGACCTACCTCCAGGGTGGTACCCGCGAGCAGATCAAGATGGCCATCAACAATCTGAGCGCCGGCATCACTGGCATGCTGTGTGACGGCGCTAAGTTGGGCTGCAGCATCAAGGTTGCTTGTGCTTCTGCCTCTGCTTTGGACGCCTCCCGTCTGGCTTTGAACAATGTGGAGATCCCCTGCAACAACGGTATCTTGGGCCGCACTCCCGAGCTCACCATGCAGAATATCGCCACTGTCTCTGTCAAGGGCATGAATAACACAGACAGCGTGATTTTGGACCTGATGCTCAACCGTAAGTAAAACGTCAGGATCTACGACCGAGTTAGTTTGGTTTTAGATACATAACATGAGGAAAGGACTGTTTTTAAAATGAATCCTACCCAACGTATTGAGGCTCTGCTTGCTGGCAAGAAGTTGGACACGCCCGCCATTAACCTGTGGAAACATTTCCCTCCCTACGATGAGCATCCCACTACCGACCTGGTTAAGAAGTGCATCCAGTTCCAGGATCGCTTTAACTGGGACTTCGTGAAGATCACCTATCACGGCTACAACTCCATCCAGGACTGGGGTGCTCAGATCAGCTGGCCCCAGAATGATGCTGAGTGGCCCAACACCTGCAGCAAGGTCGGCACTCTGGATCAGCTGCTCATCAAGAAGGCTCCTGACTGGAAGAAGCTCAACGTTCTGGATGCCAAGTCCGGCACTTTGGCTGAGAACGTCGAGTGCGCTCGTCTTGTGCATGAGCACTATGGCAACGAGGTCCCCGTCATTATCACTGTATTCAACCCCCTGACCACCGCTATGAAGATGGGCGGCGACAACGTCCTCATTCACGCCCGCAGCCATCCCGATGAGTTCAAGGCTGGTTTGGATGTCATCACCGAGACCACCATCAACTATGTCAAGGAGCTGGCCAAGGCCGGCGCCGCTGGTATCTTCCTGGCCACTCAGTTGGGCACCTATGACAAGATGAGCCTGGAAGAGTATGAGAAGTGGGGCGTGCCCACCGATCTGGCTGTTCTGGACGCTGCCAAGGATATGTGGTTCAACATCATGCACATGCACGGTGAGGCCCCCATGTTCGAGCGTATGGCTCAGTACCCCGTCCAGGCCGTGAACTTCCACGACCGTCTGGCCGAGGACTACACTCTGGCCAAGGGCCGCGAGATTACCGACAAGATCTTGATCGGTGGCGTTGAGGAGTACACCACTCTGTTCAACGGCTCCGACGCCGAACTCAAGGCTCAGCTGGCTGACGCTCTGAATCAGGTGCCCGATGGACGCCTGATCCTGGGTCCTGGCTGCTGCGTGCCTCTGAACGTGCCCGAGGATCGTCTGGAGCTGGCTAAGAACCTCCTGGCCACCATCTAAGCCCGATTTTCGATACACGTTTCTCTATTACATTGTTTTTATGTGCGGGACCAGTTCTCTTCCAGAACTGGTCCCGCACAGTTTTTGTTTCCCGTTTTTATGAGGTTAAATCTATATCCACAAGCCAAAAACCGTCGGGTCCAAAAAGGACCCGACGGCAGTCAATATCTCATGGTCCGGTGTACCAAGAGCGGGGAGGCATTGCCTCCCCGCTCTTGGTATTTTCTGACACAGTCACTTTACGATCTCATAAAAACCGCAGGACCGTCAAGATGCTCTGCTCCCGGGTGTACTCCCCCATGGGAGAGAAAGTATTGTCCCCCACCACACCGTTGACCACGCCCGGATAGGCCGCCTTCTGGACGTTCACGTCATTGGTGTCGATGAAAGAGGTGCGGCCGGAGACCTCGATTCCCGTCACCGTCTCATAGAGCTCCACCGTCAAGGCGCAGAACTCCGCCCTGCAGCGGTGGTGTACTGGCTTTGCAGCCCGGCGGGCATGATACCGGCCTCCACGACGTCATTGCCCTGTTCAGCTGCCCACTCAGAGGGCTCATTCTCCACTGGAGAGATTATTGGTTCAGCGGGGGGCTGGCTCTCTCGATCTAAAGGAGATAAAAACTGCCTCCGGTCCTCATTTGCCCGCCGACATTTGTGATCCGTTCGGAGCTGATCACCTGTATTCTTGAACCGTAGATGTGCATAATCGAGAGCGCCCCGGCAAAAAGAAGTTTAGCAACATGAGCGATAAGAGCAATTGAAAGACTGTTATGATTTACAAGGTCATTCGCAACGAACTTTACACCGGCACTCCAATCAATCAAAAGATGAAATCCTGCGGTGTCAGCTCAGGAAAGCGTGGGATGTACGATCCGATTATCGTTGGGGAAACGCACGAAACCATTGTGACTAAGGAAGAGTTCACGCTGGCTCAGAACTGCATTCGAAGCGGTGAAAAATTCGAGTCGCAAACAAAACGATTATCTCCTCAAGGGACTTTTGCGCTGTGGCAACTGCAAACGGGTAATGTCCCGATGTAAACTCCCACTATCAATGCACACTCCCCTCATATCGGGTCGCTACATTTGAACGGTGCTATATTTCATTGTTCCTCATATTTATTTCATCTTCAAGAAATTAAATATGAGGAACAGGGCGTATGCTTCATGCTACCGTACATTCACCCCCCTCTTTACAGCCTTACTTGCGTCGCCGTGATAGGTTATGATATAATTCTTTATAAGAAGGGTGATGATATGGACGAGCGGAAGTATTTGGTTGACACGGTCAGCAAGATCACTGGTATTTCCAAAGATACCTTGCGCTTTGGGGATAAAATCGGCCTGCTCAAGCCGAAATGCGTTGATCCGAATAATAACTACCGCTACTATATCTATGACCAGTTCTGGAGCATAGACATCATCACTTTCTGCCGGAGTCTGAACATTCCGATTGAAAAGATCCGCTCCATTATGGAGTCAAATGACTGTCATTTATTATACCTTTGTCTTTGCGGGATTGGGCTCTGCATTGATTGTATCACCTGTTCAGGTTTTTTCGCTTGTGCTGAGATGGAGCAAAGATATGGCTTACCTGCGGACTGGTGATGATTCCAATCGTTCTTCCGCACTTCTTTTACACAAAATGTCGAAAGCGGCAAGGCATCGATCCTTGCAAGTATTGAGCCGGTTGTTGCTTTAATGGTAGGCATCATTGCATTTGGAGAACCATTAACTTTATCGATTTTATTTGGACTGGCCTGCATTTTGACCGCAATATGGATATTGAAATAAAATAAGAGGATTACCATGGGATATTACAAAGAAGAAATATGCGCGCTCTTAAATCAAAAGCAAATTCCGCATAAGATCATAGAGCATCCACCTGTGTTTACTATGGCAGAAATGGAAGAGCAAGGCATTTTTAAGGAAGGAAAAGTTTGCAAAAATCTGTTTCTCCGCAATAACAAAGGGAATAAGCATTTCCTTGTTTCTCTGCCAGAAGAAAAGCAGGTAGACCTCAAAAAGTTAGGTGAACTGCTTGAAAATCAGAAACTTAGCTTTGCTTCAGAGGAGCGGCTGCAAAAGTATTTAGGCGTTACGCATGGCGCGGTTTCCCCGTTGGGCATATTAAATGACGCGACCCATACTGTAACAGTTGTGCTGGACGCGGAGTTTCTGCATTGGGACGCCATCGGCGTGCATCCGAATGACAACACCGCTACGATTTGGCTACAGCCAAAGGATCTGCTTGCTATCATCGAAGATTGCGAAGCACCCTATATCATCTGTAAAATTCCATAAGCATCATGCCATCTGCCGGACGACGGCAAACGAAAAAAAGCCGTCGTACAGCAGCCCAGCAATATACCTGTGAAACGGCGACTTTGAGTTTCAAAGCCGCCATTTCTTTGCGCTTACAAACCTATAACGACTTGCAGGGACACGGCAGCCGATGGGAGGTTAATTTGCCGTGTCCATTTTTTCATAGTGTCCATATAGTTCAGATCATCATTACTTGGTCCGAGTGTAATTATAGGATTTCAGAAAACACAGATATATCAACAGGCCAGAAGCCATTAAGACTTACAGTAAATTCGTCAACAAATAAACGATTATGGCAACTGTACCAACGAGGAACAGTATTGCTGCATCCAAGTAGCCTGTGCGGCGGCGGGGTGGCCGAACAGTATCAGCGTGATTGGATGCAGTGGACATCGCCGTGGGCTCCGCACGGCGCACCGTTTTTTTGGTAGCGGCACGATGTTCTCGGTATCTGCGAAGCTGCGTGAGCGGGTCACACCCGGACATTATGTCGTCATAAAAATTATTTACGTCCTTGCTGTCAGATTCATCACAGATTAGAATCTGTCCAGAATCGTGCGCAATCTGATTTCGCACCCATCGCAAGTGCTTTAGAGTCTTATACGCATGCTCCCACAGACGTCCCTGATAAGACGCCCCATCCATATCCTCGATGTACTGGCTGACCCCGTTCCGGCAGCCGTATATATCCGAACAAAGGTGGTCTAAGCGTTTATATGCTTCAAAAAATTCATTGTCAAGCTCCTGCACGAAAACACCTCTCTTTACGCCTGCTGTGTCTATATAGATATGAAAATAGAGTATCCATGACTGACTATGACATGAATACTCTATTTTGGTCGGAGTGTAATTATAGGACTTAAAGAAATGCAGTAATATCAACGGTTTGCAGGCCGTTGACAAGAGGTATTTATCCATTCAGATGATATAGTCTGAAATGTCTTCGGTTTTTGTTTCTGTTTCCACTACTACTGTGACTTTTTTGTCCTCGTTTTCGAGATCGCGAAAAAGATCCAGCATAATTTCAACTGCTTCGTGCATTTCATGAGGAATAGCAGATAGGTTTTTAAGTGTTATTGTTGTTGGAAATTCAAACGAATAATACAAACAGTCCCAAAGCGCATCCATGTTTCGGCCATATTGGTCGGGCAGTCGAAAAACTGTTTTGAAATATTCGTGGAGATCCCACAGGGATTTGATTCCCGTGAAGTCCAACACTATACTTTTCATCTGATACCCTCCGTTCCAATTTCAAAAAATGTAGTGTAGTGGTCATAGGTAACAAATAAAAGACCGTCATTTGAGTAGAGCAAGCGACAATTATTTCGATAGCCGCTTACATAATCAAAATCTGCTTCATGCCAGATTCGTCCATTCGATTCCGGCAATCTGTGATCTCTGTTCCGATATATTTTACCGCCAATCATTTTACCGGGTAAAACCTCGGATAGATTTCCAAGCCATTTTTTCCATCCTTGCGCTTCGGCTTCTGGCTCGGATATGTAGAAGTCTGGCAAAACTCCATGGCGTGCCACATATAAATCTACACCATCAACTCCCGCGTCTGTTGCTGTGCCAGCCACAAGGGCAGGGAGTGATTCTATATAGCATTTGCAATTGGGGTGGACTGGAATTTCTACAATTCTTGAATCATCAACTGCAAGGATTCTGCCATTCATAGATGCACAGTAATAACACGTCCCTGGTGTAACGATTGCCCGCCAAATCTTCCACAGTCTGCTTTCATAAGTAATACGCAGCGCTTTTTCAAGCAGGCAATGGTAGGCGGTGTCACCTATAACATAACCTATTTTCTTAGCTTTGTACACGCATTTTCCTCCTATATATAGAATTAGGGTTCTACATATAGGCAACCAAAGGTTAAATGTTACACGTTTCCGTGCAACAGAATCAAAAAGTTTACAAATGAGCAATAAAAAATCGGTGAGTCCTTTAAGAACTCACCGATGGTCCGAGTGACTGGACTTGAACCAGCGGCCTCCTGAACCCCATTCAGGCGCGATACCAAACTTCGCCACACCCGGATATTCTATTTTCGTTCCAAACAGCTTATTTATATTAGCACATTTTTTTCAAATTGGCAAGCCCCTTTCTAAAATTTTTTCTTCTTTCGGAATACAGCCTGCATTGTCTTGCTTTTCGGAAAAAAATATGTTTCAATAGTGCCATTCCAATTGAAAAAGGAGCACATACCATGCAAGAGCATCCATGCTGCCACCATCACAGCGGTGGACACCACTGCTGCTGCCACAACCACATGGCCCACTACGCGGCATGCTGCGGCGGGCATGTACCGGATGAAATAACTTTAACGCGGGCCCAGGCAGAATTCTTGGTCCGTTTCTCCCAGTCCCCCTTCCTGCCCTTGTGCCGGTTTTTGATGTTGTCCTCCAAGGAGGATGAATTGGAAAGCGTAGGTCTTTCCCCTGTGTTTTTAGATGGGGATGAGGACCTACCCACTGCCAAGGAGACCGGGCGCCTTTTGGAGAGCTTAGCAGAGCTGGGGCTGATCACACTGGATTATGATGTCCCTTTGTCCAACTACGACTACGCTGAATATGAGAATGCCGCTCTCTTTGCCCAATTCCGGCAGACGGTATCTGAAGGGGCCCACCGCCCCAATTTTCTCTTTGATACTCCCGTGTTAGGAAAGGGAAGCATGGCGCTCACCCATTTGGGCATCGCTGTTATGGAGCGGGTATTGGAGCTGCTGCAGTGATCCTATCCCCTCACTCTTTTTTCCTCCCGGCATACACTGGGATTGGAAGGCTCAGCCTTTCTCCAATCTCATTCGGGAGGTAACCAATCATGCCTGAAAAGGTCATGCCCGGTCCTGTTTCGGATGCTGCTAACATTCGAGAGGCCGTCTGTGTACACACCAAGAAAATCATGGATGCATGCCGAGACAAGGACTGCATCGAAGACCTTCGTGTCTATCTCACCCAGAGTTCCCAGTGCGCCATCGACCGCGCCACCTGTGTAAAGGCTGGTTCTGCTGAACTCTTGTTCGTCTCCACCTGCGTGGAGCCCATCAGCTTCAACCGCGGCTTCTATACCGTGGATGTGCGCTATTTCTACCGCGTTACCGCCGACGCCTTTGTGGGCGCCGCCAGGCCGGTAGAGGTCTCCGGCCTGGCTGTCTTTGACAAGAGAGTCATTCTCTTTGGCAGTGAAGGCAGTTCCAAGTCCTTCTCCTCTGACATGTCCCTGGATTGCGCCGATCTTCAGAATCTCGCCCAGATAAACCAGCCCACCGCTGTAGTGGAGGCTGTGGATCCCCTGGTCCTCAACCTGAAGCTGGTCGATCCCTGCGACTGCCACTGCTCTTGCGAGTGCGAGCTGACGGATGTCCCGCCCTGCATCTGCGGCTGCTTTGGCAGTGAGCTGTCCTTCTCCAACGAAGGCAAGCGCCTCTACGTATCTCTCGGGCAATTCTCCTTCATCCGCCTGGAGCGGGATACCCAGCTTCTCATTCCCGTCTATGACTACTGCATCCCTGAAAAGGAATGCACCTGCGACGGCGGAGAATGCGAAGAGGACCCCTGTGAGCTCTTCCGCCACGTGAAGTTCCCTGTCAACGAGTTCTTCCCGCCCAACCGCATCTCTCCCCCCTCTGAGGGCAGCTGCGGCTGTTGCGGGTGATTCTGACGTCGGACTTTTCGGTCTCTCCGTCAGGTAAAAATTCCCTGTCAATAGAAAGCGGCGTGGTATGCCAAGGCATACCACGCCGCTTTTCCCTTGTACTCCCTTCCCCATTCGGAACTCACGGTTTCTTTGGCAGTTGTCTGGTATACTGCCCCATTTTGACCGCCGCATAAACAGCGACGAGCAATTCTGTCAGGGGCATCGCAAACCAGATCGCATTTTTTCCCGCCGCGACGGGGAGCACGTATATCAAAATACCGCTGATAAGAGCCCCCCTGGATACGGAAACCGCAAAAGAGGCCGCGGGCCGCATCAGCGCTTGGAAATAATACGTGGAGAAAATGTTGAACGGCAACAGCAGGAATGAAATCCCATAGCGGCGGATAATGCTCGGAGCGATGGCAAGGATCCCCTCTGTGGGGGTCATAAAAATGCGTACGAAAAGAATGGGGGTAAATTCCGCAAACACAGTCCAAATCAGCCCGAATACCGCGGCAGTCCCCAACGCATACTTCAAGATCTGGCCCACCCGGCCGCCCTGGCCTGCGCCAAAATTTGTCGAGATGATAGGCTGCGACGCCTGTCCGATACTGTACGCACAGCACTGGACAAAGGTACTGATATTGATGATAATGCCATAGACCGACAGTGCGTCAGTACCGAGATATTTCAGAATTTGCCGGTTAAACAGCACCGTCAAGATCCCCATGGCCACATCGATAAAAAAGGAGGAAAAGCCGGTCACGCCGATGGCTTTCAGCATAGAAAACAGCTTTGCCGGCTTTACCAGCCGCAGCGTATTCTTTTTGCTGAGGAAATGGGTCAGCATGATCAGCAAAGAGAATACTGAGCCCACGGCGGTCGCAAGTCCGGCCCCCATGATCCCCATATCCAGGACAAAAACAAAAAAGTAGTCCCCAAACACGTTGAATATCCCGCCAAACAAAACAGCCTTCGTCGCAAGGGCCGGATTTCCATCGTTGCGCAGAAAGGCAGCCATCAATTGGGTAAACAAGAAACTGGGCACAGCAAATTTGACAGGAAAAACATACTGCCTTGCCAGCGGCAGCAAGGTCTCCTCCGCGCCAAACAGCATAAGCAGCTCCCGGTCAAAAAATATCACGACCAGCCAGGCGGCAGCCGCCAAAACCGCAGCCCCGATCAGTGCCGCGGTAAAATACTCATTGGATCTTCTGCGGTTTTCCTCCGACTCCCCCCGCAGTATGGAAAAGAGGACGGAACTGCCGATCCCCATCAGGAGCCCCAAGCTATATATGATATTCCACACTGGGCTGACCACTGCCAGAGCCGCGGTCCCATTCGGTCCCTGATACTGCCCCACCACAGCCATGTCAACAACACTATAAATGGAGGAAATCAGTGAACTGCCGAAGGCGGCAGCCAGATAGCGAAAGTATATCGTTTTGATCTCGCCTGTTACCAAATCCATACCGCATCCCCTTCAGATAAAATAATATCCGGCCATTTCCCCAAGCTCCGGCCGTACCCAATGACTTTCCTGACGCTGTGCCGGACAAATCCCTCCACAGATCATTGTAATAAAAATAAAAAGCTGGATAAGTGACAGGCATTCCAGCCTGTTGCCTTATCCAGCTCATCATTTCCTATGAATGATTTGCCCTCCGAGCAAGCTTCTTTATTATAAAGGATACATGTTTTTTGTCAAGTGTTTTTAAACCCGTCATAAACCCTTTGGACAGAAACTTCTCCTCGCGGGCAGAAGTGTCCCCCTCCAAAGCAGACACCGCGCCTCCCCGCTCCTTACGAGAAGACGCTCCCCAATATATCCAGCCTTCTCCCTACATCATCGGGGCAAATACCCGCAATACAGAGCGGAGCAAAAGCCGGGGAAAATAGTGGTCCTGCGCCTCCGCCAGTGTGACCTCCTGGCTCTTTTCCAGTGTGGCCAAAAAGTCCGCCTTCACATCCAGCACCACAGGATCTCCGCACAGCCACACTCCATTTTCAAACTGGAGGAACAAGCTTCGGTAATCCAAGTTAATGGATCCCACCGTAGCGTACAGGTCATCCACCGCAAAATTTTTAGCGTGGAGAAAACCTGGGGTGTATTCAAAAATCCGCACCCCCGCCTCCAAAAGCGGCCCGTAATGGGCCCGGGTGACCTCAAAAACCGTCTTTTTATCTGGAATATGCGGAGTCAGGATCCGCACATCTACTCCGCTTTTGGCCGCCGCGCACAGCGCGGTGTTGAGGCTGTCACTGATAATCAGATAAGGCGTCATGATATAGACGTAATTTTTCGCCTTCGATATCAAATTTAAATAGACTGTCTCCCCCACCGCTTCCTCATCCAGCGGACTGTCGGCGTAGGGCTGCACCCAATGGCCCGCCCCCTGCCGGGATTCCGGCGGCAGGAACTTGGGACGGTAGCTCTCATAGTCCTCAACCACACCGCTGGTATATTCCCACATAGCGAGGAACATGACCGCCATGGACCAAACGCCTTCCCCCTTCAGGAGGATCGCGCTGTCCTTCCAGTGTCCGTATTTCTCCACCTCGTTGATATATTCGTCAGCCAGGTTGATCCCCCCGGTAAAGGCCGTGTGCCCATCGATGATACAAAACTTTCGGTGATCCCGGTTATTGAGCCGTACTGACAGCATAGGCACAAAGCGGTTAAAGGCGCGACAGCGGATTCCCTTAGCTTCCAGCTCCCTATCATAATTTTTCGGCAGAGTATAGAGACTGCCCATATCATCGTAGATGATCCGTACATCCACCCCTTGCTTCGCTTTCTCCTCTAAGATCCCCAATACACAATCCCAGAATTTTCCCGGTGCAATAATAAAATACTCCAAAAAGATATATTTCTCTGCCCTTCGAAGCTCGTCCAGCATGGGGCCGAACGCATTGTCTCCCAAAGAAAAATAGCGGACATAGGTATTGGTATAAAGAGGACAGTGGGCATATTCCTCCAAATACCGGGATTGATTCACCGCATCTTGGCCAAAGGGGGCCAGGGCCTCCGACTGTTTGTCCCGGCCCAGAGCCTCCGCCAAATGGCGGGTCATATACTTCATTTTCCTGCGGACCCGCTTGGAAAGCCCATTGCCGCCGCACAGCAGATATACCATCCCTCCAAACACAGGGACCAGCAGGATGGGTATGATCCAGGCGATCTTATAACCCGGATCGCCCCCTTTATTGACAATATAGAGCACTGTCAAAACAGAGATGGTCACACAGATAAAATAGAGATAGACAAAGTAGTCGGAAAAGCGGAGTATGGCCGCCGCGAATATAACGATCTGCACGATCAGGAGCACCGCCACCAAGACCGTACGATGGAATATAAAGGACAGCAGCTTTTTCAGATTCATGGCGCTCCCCCTCTCCTATGATCTCTCTTCTGTGCCGGGCCAGACGCTCCCTGCTACTTTACCACCACATTTTCTTCTCCAAACATCTCCCGGAATTCAGCCAGCAGCGCCGGTCGAAGCTCTCCGGATGCCCCCAGCCGTTTTTGGGTATCCGCGCAGTAGAAGACCACCTGCTGATTGCCGGGAAACATATTCAGTACCAGTCGGGCTTTCCGCATTCGGCTGTCCCCGGCTGATGGGGTCTTGACATAGAGCTTTCCAGCCGCCGCCTGGACCGAATTGGGCGCAGCCCCACCCAGCTCCGCCCCCGGAGCAGACAGGGGCCTGGCCCTGTCGCACATAAGTTGGGGTGCCTTCTCATCCCGGACGGAGAGCCGCCCCTCCACCAACAGGGCCATGCCCTCCTTCAGATAGGGGCCGCATTCGCCCAGCGCCCGGGAAAACACCAAAAGCTCCATCGCTCCCGTGTCATCCTCCAGTCCCACATAGGCCATCAGCGTATTATTCTTCGTTGTCTTGGTCTTGGCCGAGGTCACTACCCCCGCCAAGGTAATCCGCTGGCCGTCTTGATAGCTCTGAGGCCCCTCTTCCCGGCTGAAATCTGACAAGATCGCCCCCATGGGCGAGGCCCGGTACTGTTTCACCGCCTCCCGGTAGTCATCCATCGGATGTCCCGTGAGATAGAGGCCCGTGGTCTCCTTCTCCATTTTCATCCGCTCCTGCCGGGAAAATTCCGGCACATCGGGCAAGGGCACCTCAGGGGCTGCACCAAAGCTGTCCCCGCAGCCGCCAAAGAGGTCATACTGTCCTTCCACCATATTTTTTCGACTTTTGGCAATGATATCCATGACTCTCTCGGCCACTGCCAAAAGCTGAGAGCGGCGGGCTCCCAAGCTGTCAAACGCCCCGCATTTGATCAGGCTCTCCACCACCCGCTTATTGCAGTCATTGCCAAACATCCGCTGACAAAAATCAGGCAGAGAGGTAAAGGGCCCCCCCTCCTCCCTCTGGGCAATGACCTGAAGGGCAAACCCCCGGCCCACGCCTTTGACCGCCGCCAGGCCAAACCGGAGCCCCTCCGCCACTGCGGTAAAGTCGGCTCCCGACTGGTTCACGTCGGGCGGCAGCAGTTGGATGCCGCAGTTCTTGCACTCCCCAATATACTCAGCCACTTTTTCACTGTAATCCAGCACGGAGGTCAAAAGGGCCGCCATATACTCTTTGGTATAGTGGCATTTAAACCAGGCCGTTTGGTAAGCGACAATGGCATAGGCCAGAGAGTGGGCCTTATTGAAGGCGTAGTTGGCAAAATCGTAGATCTCGTCATAGATGCTCTGTGCCACTTCTTCTGGTATCCCGTTGGCGACACAGCCGATGATATTCCGCTCAGGATCGCCGTGGAGGAAGGCGCCCCGCTCCCGCTCCACGTCCTTGGCCTTCTTCTTGCTCATGGCCCGCCGGATCATATCCGCCTGCCCCAAGGAATAGCCGGCCAGCCGGCGGAAAATTTCGATGACCTGCTCTTGATAGACGATGCAGCCATAGGTCACCGACAATATGGGCTCTAAGGAGGGATGCTTATACCGGATGAGGGAAGGCTCCTGCTTACAGGCGATAAACCGGGGAATGGAGTCCATGGGGCCGGGACGATAGAGGGCAATGATGGCACAGATGTCCTCGATGTCCTTCGGCTTCAGGCTCACGCACACGCCTGTCATCCCCGTCGATTCCATTTGGAACACACCTGAGGTGTGTCCGTCAGAGAGCATCTTATAGACCTCCGGGTCTCCCTCCGGTATATCGGCCAGGGTAAAATTGGGCCTCACCTTCTCCACCAGCTTCACCGCATCTGCCAGCACGGTCAAGTTCCGAAGCCCCAAAAAGTCCATTTTGAGCAGTCCCAACTCCTCTAAGGTAGTCATTTGGAACTGGGTCACCACCGACTCATCGTTTTTGGCCAGCGGCACATAATCCGCCACTGGCAGGCGGGTAATGACCACTCCGGCAGCATGGGTGGACGCGTGACGGGGCATCCCCTCGATGGCCCGGGCCGTGTCAATGAGAAGTTTGATCTGCTCATCTGAGTCATATATGTCCCGAAGAGGTTTGGAAAGTTTCAGCGCCTCCTCCAATGTGATGTGCAGGGTGGATGGCACCTGCTTGGCCACCTGATCCACCTGGTCATAGGGCATATTGAGTACCCGGCCCACATCCCGGATGGCCGCCCGGGCGGCCATGGTTCCAAAGGTGACGATCTGGGCCACATGGTCGGCGCCATATTTCCTCTGGACGTATTCAATGATCTCTCCCCGGCGGCGGATGCAGAAATCCACATCGATATCCGGCATGGTGACCCGCTCTGGGTTCAAAAACCGTTCAAAGAAGAGGCCGTATTTCATGGGATCCACATCGGTGATGTTCATGCAGTAGGCCACCATAGAGCCTGCCGCGGACCCCCGCCCCGGCCCCACCGGGATACCGTGGGCCTTGGCATACCCGATAAAATCCGACACGATAAGAAAGTAGTCTACAAATCCCATACTCCGGATGACGCCCATCTCATATTCCAGCTGTTCCTGATAGCCCTCGGGGGCATCGGGATAGCGCCACGCAAAGCCCTGCCGGCACAGTTTTTCAAAGTAGGCGTCCCCATCGCTCTCCCCCTCGGGGAGGTGGAATTCAGGCAGATGGTATTTTCCAAACTCAAACTCCACTTGGCACATGTCCGCGATCTTTTGGGTATTCTCCATGGCGCCGGGGTATTTTGAGAAAAGGGCGGCCATCTCCTCTTCACTCTTGATGTAGAACTCCTCCGTCTCAAAGTGCATCCGATCCGGATTATCCTCCGTCTTGCCTGTCTGGATGCACATCAGGATATCCTGGCTGCGGGCATCTTCCTTGGCCAGATAGTGGGCATCATTGGTACAGACCAGGGGGATCCCCGTCTCCTCATGGATGCGGACCAGCCCCGCGATCACAGTGGGGTCTTCCTCCAGGCTGTGGTCCTGCAGTTCCAAATAATAGTTCCCCCGGCCAAAGATGGCATCCATCTCCAGCGCATGGACCTTGGCCCCTTCATAGTCGCCATTGCGCAGGCGCCGCGCCATCTCCCCCGCCAGGCAGGCAGACAGACAGATGAGGCCTCCTGCGCGCTGATGGAGGAGATCCATGTCGATGCGGGGCTTGATATAGAACCCCTCGGTGTAAGATTGACTCACCATATGGGACAGGTTCCGGTATCCCTCCTCATTTTTGCACAGGAGGATCAGGTGCCGGGCGGAGCTGTCCAACTCATGGATGCGGTCAAACCGGGTCCGCGGGGCCACATAGACCTCACAGCCGATGATGGGCTTGATTCCCTCCGCCTTACAGGCCTTATAGAAATCGATCACGCCGTACATATTGCCGTGATCTGTGATCGCCACCGCGTTCTGTCCCAGTTCCTTCACCCGCTTCACCAATTTGGTGATGCGGCAGGCGCCGTCCAGCAGGGAATATTCTGTGTGATTATGAAGATGAACGAAGGACATCGGTGGGACCTCCTTTTGCTCTTTTCTTAATCGGATAAGCCGCATTTTTTCTATCTGCATCAAAAAATGTGCCGCGGCAAACTCTCCTCATATGCGCCGCCTTTCGCCTGCTCTCTTCTCACTTTTCCGACAATTCCGCTAATTTTTTCAGTCTATGGCTCAAAGATGATTTGGTAATGGGCGGCTGACACAGGGCGGCCAACTCGCCCAGCGTCAGATCCGGGTGCTCCAGCCTCAACCTGGCCGCCTCCGCTAATTTCGTGGGAAGCGCATCCAGGGCCATCCGCTCCTGCAGTCTCCGGATGGCCTCCAACTGGGCCTGGGCCGCATCCACCGCCTTGTCCAGGTTGGCCGCATCGCAGTTCACCCGTCGGTTAACCCCGCCCCGGATATCCTTCTCCGCCTTTGCGTTCATCAACTCCATGGCCGCCAAGGGAGCGCCGATGGCGGTGAGAAAATCTGCAATGGCCTCGCTCTGTTTAAAATAGGACATGTGGTTGGCCCCCCGGGCGGCAGATTTGGGGGCAAACCCCGCCTCCCGCAGGAGGGTCGAAAGTTCCCGGTTCACCGACATGTGGAAGGTGTCCAGCTCCAGGTGATAGCCCTTGGCCGGATCTGTGACCGATCCCCCCGCCAGAAAAGCGCCCCGGAAAAAGGCAATGCGGCAGTGTTCTTCCTCCAGTACGCCGAAGTTGATATGGTGGGCCACCGTCTCTGCCGGATCGTATCCAAAGGCGGCGGACAGGGAGGAGAGCTTGTCCGGCTGGGTAATGGAAAAGACTCGCTTACCAGGTCCTGGCTCCGGCAAGCGGTCAAATGCAATGTGAAAGGCTTTTTTGAAAAGAGCGGGAAGCCGGGCGGCAAAGTCCTCCGACTCTGTGACAATCCGAGCCTCCCTCTTATCAAAACGGTTGGCGTAGAGAAGGATGCCATAGCACTCCGCCTGGGCACAGCAGCGGCGGGCGGGGAGGGCACTGCAGAGCTCCCTCTTGGTTTTGCTGGAAAAAGACATCCGGCTTTTCCCCTCTCTCTTTCCCTAAAAAATCTTGGTGTGTGCCCGCTCCTCATAGAGGTCCATCACGGTCTGCGCAAGGCAGTCCGGAGAATGGCGGGCATAGCGGGACGCGCCCGAGATCATGGGCCGCTCCACCACTTCCACCCCGAGGTCCTCGACCTTTTTCCGGTCCACCTGAATGGGACCCGCCCCCTCCTCCCGATAGCGCTCCAAAAGCTCGCTCGCCACAGGGGCGGAGTTGGCCAGACACAGGTCAATGAGACCAGGGACCGAATGTCCCAGGAGGGCAGATACATGGTCAAACAGTGTCATCCCCTCCGTCTCCCCATCCTGGGTCATGATATTGCTGATGTATACGCACAAAGCGCCGCTCTCCTGGATGGCCTGTGCCACCCCATCCACCAGAAGATTGGGGATAATGCTGGTATACAGGCTGCCTGGCCCCAGCAAGATGAGATTTGCCTCCCGGATCGCCTCCAATGCGGCAGGAAGCGCCGCTGGGTGCTCCGGAAGGAGCCGTACCCTCCGGATACGGCAGTCCTGGGCTTTTTTGAATGCGGCGATCTTGGACTCGCCCACGACGGCCGCCCCATTTTCAAAGGTAGCCTCTAAGGACACATTGGCATTGGTGACAGGCAAAATCTGTCCCGTGATAGCCAAGACCTGGCTCATTTTAGCCACCGCCTCATCAAAGGAGCCGGAGATCCCATTGAGCGCGGCCAGCAGCAGGTTTCCAAAAGCCTGTCCTGCCAAGCTCCCCTCTGTGAAGCGGTAGCCCAAAAGCTGCTCCATCAGCGGCTCGGTATTGGCAAGGGCCTGCATACAGTTGCGTATGTCCCCCGGCGGCGGCATGCCCAGGTCCACCCGGAGTATGCCGGAGCCTCCTCCGTCATCCGCCACGGTGACGATCCCCGTCAGGTTTTTGGTGTGCTGCTTGAGGCCCCGGAGCATGGTGGAAAGACCGTTACCCCCGCCGATGGCCACCACCTTGGGGCCGTGCTCCCATCGGCGATTTGCCTTCTGCTCCATCACTGCGCCCTCGTCATATCCCGGTGGTTTTCCGTGGCGTCGTATCCCTTCTGCCGGATGAAATCAGCTAAGGCCCGGGTCACTGCCACCGAGCGATGCTGACCGCCGGTACAGCCTATCGCAATGACCAGCGCCGCCTTTCCTTCCTCTAAGTACTGGGGCAGCAGGAAGGCGATGAGCTGTTCTAAATAGGTCATAAAGTCCTTGCTCTGCTGATTGCCGAAGACAAAGTCAAACACCTGCTTGTCGATCCCTGTCCGGTGGCGCAGTTCGGTGACATAAAAGGGATTGGGCAGGAAGCGCACGTCAAAGACCAGATCGGCCTCGATGGGGATGCCATATTTGAATCCAAAGGAAATCACATTGACACTCATCGCTTTCTGAGGGCCGCCCGGGCCAAAAAGCCGCAGGACCTCTCCCCTCAGCTTCGCCGTGGAAAGGCTGGTGGTATCTATGATATACTCCGCCCGGGCCCGCACCGGCTCCAGGATCGTCCGTTCGCTGTGGATAGCCTCATCCAGGGAACGGCCGTTTTTTGTCAAGGGATGGAGCCTTCTGGTCTCTTTGTAACGCTTAATAATGGTCTCCGGGCTGGCCTCTACATACAAAATCTTATAGGCACACCCCATCTCTCCCAGGTCGGAAAGAGCGGAAAACAACTCGTCAAAGGTCTGTCCGCCCCGGATATCGCTGACGATCGCCGCCCGGTCATATTTGGCCTGCCCCGCCATGCACAGCTCGGCAAATTTGGGAATGAGGGAGGCCGGCATATTGTCCACCACAAAATATCCGATGTCCTCCAAGAAAGAGGCCACCTGGCTCTTTCCTGCCCCGGAAAGGCCCGAGATCACAATAAACTCCATCTGTTCACCCTCCCAGGGTCTTGACTTCCAGCTCCAACTCCACGCCAGTGGCGTCCAAGACCCGCTTTTTGACCTGTTCCACCACCTTCAGAATGTCGCTGCAGGTGGCTCCTCCCCGGTTGATGACAAACCCGGCATGCTTCTCCGAAACTTGGGCGCCCCCCACCGTCAGCCCCTTCAAGCCGCATTGGTCGATGAGGGCGGCGGCAAAATAGCCAGACGGCCGCTTGAAGGTGCTTCCCGCACTGGGGTATTCCAAGGGCTGCTTGGCTTTCCGCTGGGCGGCGAGCTCTGCCATCCGACTGCTGATAGCCGCCCGGTCCCCCGGTGTCAGGGCAAAGCTGGCCGACAGGATCAGCCGCGTCCCATCTGAAAAGATGCTCCGGCGGTAGCCCAAGCCGCACTCCCGGGCCGGGATCACCCGCTTCGTCCCATCCAGTTCCAGCGCAGTTACCGAATCCAGCACTTGGGCAAGCTCTCCGCCGTAGGCCCCGGCGTTCATACTCACTCCGCCTCCCACGCTGCCGGGGATACCCTGGGCAAATTCCAGCCCGGTGAGTCCCCTCTCCAGCGCAGCATTAGCCAGCCGGGAAAGGAGCACTGCCGCCCCCGCTGTCAGGTTGCCGCCGGCCTCCTGTACCTGGTTAAAATCTCCGGCCAGCTTGACGACAAAGCCCTCATATCCGGCATCGGCCACCAGCAGGTTGGTACCGTTGCCCAGGAAAAAGGGGACAATCCCCATGCTCTTTGCCGTTTTCAGGATCCCTTGGATCTCCCCCTTTTTTCGGGGAAGGGCCATCAGGCGCACAGGTCCGCCCACCCGGAAAGAAGTATGCTTGGACATGGGCTCCTCCCGCCGCAGCTCCAGGCCGGGACATATCCTTCTCAATTCTCGCTCCATATCATCCCAGTTTGTCATCGCACTCCCTCCTTCCGTCAGTATATGTACTTTCCCCGGTGAATTTACAGCTTTTCCTTATACCGTTCCGCACCGTCTAAAAGCTCCCCAGCACTGTCCAAAGCCGCCTGAGTCACCTGGTCCCCCGAGGTCAGCCGGGCCAGCTCCGCCTGCCGGCGGGCACGGTCCAGGGACTCCACCGCTGTATAGGTCCTGCCGTCACGCTCCCCCTTCTCCACAGAGAAGTGGACATCAGCCATGGCGGCGATCTGGGGCAGGTGGGTGACACATAGGACCTGTTTATGGCGGGCCACTTGAGCCAGCTTTTCCGCCACCTTCTGGGCCGCCCGGCCGGAAACTCCGGTGTCCACCTCATCAAAAACCAGCGTGGAAATATCATCATTCTCCGCCAGCACATTTTTCAGAGCCAGCATGATCCGGGCCAACTCGCCCCCCGACGCGATCTTCTGAATGGGCTTTAAATCCTCGCCCACATTGGCCGACATGAGAAAGCGCACCGCGTCCATGCCGTCGGCATTCAAGCCGCTGTCCCCCTCTGCCGGGGCAAAATCCACCCGGAAGCGGACTTTGGCCATATCCAACTGGGCAAGCTCTGTTTGGATGCGCTCTTCCAGCGATGCTCCGGCGGCCTTCCGCGCCGCTGAAAGCTCCTGCGCCAGGGCCTTCGCCTCCCGCAGCACTTTTCCCCTCTCCTGCTCCAGCCGGAGGAGAGTGTCATCGGCAAACTGAATCGCATCCAGTTCCTTCCGGCATCGCTCCAAATAGGCCATCATCTCTTCCACACTGCCGCCGTACTTTTTCTTTAGCCGGTAGAGCAGATCCAGCCTGCTCTCGATCTCATCCAGCTCGCCGGGTTCAAAATCAAAACTTCCCCGGAGATCGCGGGCGGTCCCTGCCACATCCTGGGCCTGGCAGCGGCACTCGATAAGCTGCCGACGCAGGGCGTCCAGCTCAGGACTCACTCCTTCCACCCGCTCCAAAGCCTGCTCCGCCTCCATCAGGAGGGCCACTGCCCCGGCGGAATCGTCATCCCCTGACAAGGCATAGTGGGCCCCCTGAGCGGCCTGGGCCAAATCAGCGGCGTTACGGAGGATGTCCCGGCGGGCCAGGAGCTCCTCTTCCTCCCCCTCTGACAGCCCCGCCCGCTCCAATTCCCCGATCTGAAATTGGAGGGTATCCACCTTCCGGGCTTTCTCTGCCTCATTCATCTGAAGGGACATCATTTTCCTCTGCAGCTCTGTGAGCCTCCCGTAGGACTCCCGATAGACCGCCAGCGGCTTCTCCATGCCGCCAAAGCGGTCCAGATATTCCAGATGGCAACTCTCATCCAAGAGCTGCTGCCCGTCGTGCTGGCCGTGAATATTTAACAGCTGCCGGCCCAAAGCCCTCAACTGCGCCACGGTCACAGGCCGACCGTTGACCCGGCAGAGATTCTTGCCATCGGGCATGATCTCCCGCTGGAGCAGCAGCTCTCCATTTTCGTCCGGCCCCAGGCCATTCTCCGCAAACCAAGGCAGGTCCCGGACCGCAGCAAATGTGCCCGACACCAGGGCTGAGCGGGCGCCGGTCCGGATCAGTTCCCGGCTGGTCCGCTCCCCGGTGACGGCACTCATGGCGTCCACCACAATAGATTTGCCGGCACCGGTCTCTCCGGTCAGGGCGTTGAAGCCAGGGCCGAAGAATATATCCGCCGATTGGATAACCGCAATATTTTCAATATGAAGGATGGAGAGCACCTTTCTCACACTCCTTGTCTCTTCCGGTGAAGCAGGGCCTCTCTTTTCTTAGGAGAGCATCTCCTGCATCTCCTCGCAGAACTCCTCCGCCGCCTCATTGGTACGCATGATGAGAATGGCGGTATCGTCTCCCGCCAAAGAGCCTACCAGGTCTGGCAGCTCCATTCCGTCGATGGCTGCACCGGCAGCCGGGGCAAGGCCGGGCATGGTCTTGAGCACCACGATGTTTTGGGCCACATCAAAGGAGGTGACTCCCTCCCGTAAAATCGTCCGCAGACGGCCAGCAAAGTTGAGCGCCACCTTTCGCTGGGACACCGCGTATTTATAGATCCCCGACGGGGTCAGCTCCTTTACCAGGTGGAGCTGCTTGATGTCCCGGGAGATCGTGGCCTGGGTGGTGTGGATCCCCCGGTCTCTCAAATGCTCCAAAAGCTGCTCCTGCGTCTCGATCTCCCCGCCGGAAACGATCTCTAAAATTTCCTGCTGCCGTTTGCCCTTCATCGGTCATGTCCTCCCCAACTTTTGATTCACCACGGTGTAAAAGCTCCGGTTTGTCAGTCTGACCAGCCGCGACTTGGACCGGGAACGGCACAATTCCACCTGGTCGTTCCCCCCCAGGCGAAAGGCCTTTCCCCCATCTACTGACAGATAAGCCGTCTTTCGGGAGAGCTTTCCCATTTTCACCTCCACCTTTCGGTGTCCATCCAGCACAAAGGACCGGGCGTGAAGTGCATGAGGGCAAATGGGCGTGACCACGATATTTTCTGCCGTAGGCTCCACGATGGGGCCTCCGGCGGACATGGCGTAAGCGGTGGAGCCGGTGGGTGTGGAGACGATGACGCCGTCTCCGGAATACCGGTCCACCAAAGCCCCGTCAGCCTTTACATCCAGGTCGATGATCCGGGCCACCGCCCCCTTCGTAATCACCGCGTCGTTAAGGGCGAGATCCCGGTAGATAATCCGCCCCTCCCGCCGGACTGCCACATCCAGCATCATACGCTCCTCCAGTCGGTATTTCCCCTGGGTCAGCCTGGCAAGAAGGGAGATCTCAGAGGCCTCCAGCTCAGCCATGAAGCCCACACTGCCCAGGTTGACTCCCAAAATTGGGATCTGGTGCGCCTGCGCGTCCTTTGCGGCATGCAGGATGGTCCCGTCTCCACCAAAGCACACCAAGAGATCTGCCCCCCGAAACGCCTCTTCCGCGGGGAGAAATTTCAGATGGCTGGGCACCTCTATATTCCCCCGCTCTAACTCAAAGGGAAAGCACATGCAAATCTCCGCCCCCGCCTCCTTCAGCACCCGCTCGGCGCCCTGGGCGGCCTTCAGGCCCTTATCACGGTAAGGGTTGGGACTGAGTACGATCTTCACAATCCCGCCTCCTCTGCTTTGGGTTCATGTTCTTTCAGCTGGGCGTGGGAAGCCTCCACCACAAGGGGCAGATCTCCCTGCCAGGGTTCTCCGCTGCCTGCTGAGAGCCAGCCCAAATATTCAATATTCCCCTCCGGCCCCCGGATCGGGGAATAGGTGATCCCCCTCACCACAAAGCCGGCTGCCGCCGCATGGTCCAAAAAGTGCTCCAGCACCTCCAAGTGAACTCCCTTGTCCCGGACCACGCCCTTTTTTCCCACCTTCTCCTTTCCCGCCTCAAACTGGGGCTTGATGAGGCATACCGTCTGGGCCCCAGTCTCCATCAAGCTCCGCAGCGGGGGCAGGATCAGGTTCAGCGAGATAAAAGACACGTCCACACTGGCAAAATCCAGCGTATCGGGGATCTGCTCATGGGTCAGATACCGGGCATTGGTCCGTTCCAGGCAGATCACCCGGGGATCCGTTCTCAGCTTCCAGGCAAACTGGCCATAACCCACATCTACTGCATATACCTTGGCCGCTCCGTTTTGGAGCATACAGTCAGTAAAACCTCCCGTGGAGGCTCCGATGTCAGCACATACAGCGCCGGAGAGCAAAATGGGCCAAGTTTCCATGGCTTTCTCCAGCTTGAGCCCGCCCCGGCTGACATATTTCAGTCCGCCCCCCCGGACCTCAATGGATGCGCCCTCCTCTGTGGGGGCGCCTGCCTTGTCCACCTTTTGGCCGCTCACATAGACCTGGCCGCTCATGATAATGGCCTGAGCCTTCTGACGGCTCTCTGCCAGCCCCCGCTCAAAGAGCAGAACGTCCAAACGCTTTTTCATGGACAGCCACCTCCTTTACCTGCCGTGCAATGCTCTCTCCATCCAGGTTGAACATCCGGCGAAGCTGCTCCACTGTGCCCTGGGGTGGGATTTTTCCTCCCAGATTCCGCAGGACAAGGTGCCTGACTGGGATACCGCATACCGCCATATCAGCGGCCACCCGCTGGCCCACACAGTGGTACTCCATGCTCTCCTCGAAAAACCAGAGGTTTCCCGTCTTTTCCACCGAACCGAAAAGGTGCCCCCAGGATTTGGGCGTAAGATCATTCAGCTTGACGACCTCCGCAGAGATCTGTTCCTTCCCCAGCCGCTCCGCCGCCTCCAAGAGGGCGTTGATCTGCGTGCCGTAGCCCGCTAAGGTCACATCTTCTCCCGCCCGAAGGACCACCCCGCTCTCCAGGCCGCTGTCGGCAGTATAGGCACCCTCGCCCCCCCGGGGATAGCGGATCGCCGCCGGGCCTTTCAGCTGATGGACGGCGTAGTCCAGCATGGTGCGCAGCTCAGCGTAGTTGGCAGGGGCCAATATCTTCATGCCCGGGACAGTGCTCAGAAACCCCACATCGAAGACACCGTGATGGGTCTCCCCATCCTCCCCCACCAGTCCGGCCCGGTCCACACACACCACCACATGGAGGCCCTGGATGGCCACATCGTGGATCAGCATATCATAGGCCCGCTGGAGAAAGGAGGAATAGACCGCAAAGACAGGCACCATTCCCTGTTTGGCCATGCCAGCACACATGGTAACTGCATGGCCCTCGGCGATCCCCACATCAAAAAACCGCTCCGGAAACCTCTTGGCAAAATTGTCCAAACCGGTCCCCGGCTGCATGGCGGCAGTGACTGCACAGATGCGGGGATCCTTCTCTGCCAGCTCGCACAGCGTCTCCCCAAACACCTTGGAAAAGTTTTCGCCTCCGCCGCTCAGCGCCGCCCCGGTGTCCGGGTCAAATCTTCCCACACCGTGAAACCGGTCCGGCTCCGCCTCGGCTGGAGCATATCCCTTGCCCTTCACCGTTCTCACGTGGAGGAGCACAGGCCCCTCCAAGTCCTTGGCATATTTCATGAGCCGGGTCAGGCTCTTCACATCGTGTCCGTCCACCGGCCCCAAATAGGTAAAGCCCATATCCTCAAAAAGGCTGCACGGCAGCAGGGTCTCCTTCACCGCCGTCTTGACCTTATGGGTGATCCGGTAAATATGGCGGCCCAGGGAAAAGGCGTTCATCACCCGGCGGTAGCCCTTCTTAAAGCTGAGATACTGAGGCTTCAAGCGCTGGCGGGCCAAATGCTCCGCCACACCGCCCACACTCCGGGTGATGGACATGCCGTTGTCGTTCAAAACCACCAGCAGGGGCTCGCCGCTGTCTCCCGCGTCGGACAGTCCCTCATAGGCCAGCCCGCCGGACAGGGCCCCATCCCCCAAAAGGGCCACCACATGATAGTCCTTATGTAGAATGGTCCTGGCCCGCGCCATCCCCACCGCCGCTGAGACGGCGGTGGAGGCATGTCCCACAGAAAATGCATCGCAGATGCTCTCCCCTGGCTTGGGGAATCCGGAGATCCCACCGAAGGAGCGCAGCGTGTCCATCAAAGCGTTCCGTCCGGTGAGCATTTTGTGGCAATAGCACTGGTGCCCTACATCAAAAACGATGCGGTCCTGTTCGGGGACAAAGACTCGGTGGAGCGCCACCGTCAACTCCACCACTCCCAAGTTGGAGGCCAAATGGCCTCCCGTCCGGGACGTGACCTCCACCAGCCGTGTCCGGAGCTGACGGCAAAGCGTCTCTGCCTCCGCGTCAGAGATGAGGTGGAGATTATTTGGAATTTTCAGCAGAGCTGCCGCCCCCCTTCCAGGTATCTTTTTCAGCGGGTGAAGAACCAGGCGCCTCCCCAGCCCACAACAATTCCCAAAATCGCCCCCATTAAGACCTGGAGCGGTGTATGCCCCAAAAACTCCTTGAGGTGCTTTCCGAACACATCCGGTTTGATCTGCGTCCAGTTTTCCATGATGTAGTTCAATATTTTGGCCTGCTCTCCCGCCGCCCGGCGGACATTGGAGGCATCATACATCACCACCACCGCCAGCACAGCGGCAATGGCAAACATGGGCGAACCCCAACCGTAGAGATAGGCCACCGCTGACGCGCAGGCGCAAACCGTGGAGGAGTGGGAGCTGGGCATCCCCCCACTGGAGAGGATGTGCTTCCAATCCAGCCTCCGCTCCGTCACCAAAACCACCATGAATTTCAAAACCTGTGCAATGGCCCAGGCCAAGATCGACAGGTTCAAGATCAAATTTCCCGTGGGAAAATCCACAACATTCATCAAACTATCCTCAATTTGTCCGCCCCACCAAAGTGCGGGCCAGATCTATCAGAAACTCCGGGTGCCGGAAGGAGGAGAGCGCGTCTTCCGCCTCCAATGTGAGCTTTTCCACCAGCCTGCCGCACTCCTCCAGGCCCTTCAGCGTCACAAAGGTGGTCTTCTCCGCCTTGGCGTCGGAACCGATGGGCTTCCCCATCTCCGCGGCGTCCCCGGCCACATCCAGCATATCGTCCCGAATCTGGAAGGCCAGCCCTATCTTCTCCGCATAGCGCCGGACCGCCTGCCGCTGTTCCTCGCTGCCACCGGCCAAAATGCAGCCCATCTCCGCAGAAGCGGCGATCAACGCCCCTGTCTTGAGCCGCTGGAGTTCCTCCACGTCGGACAGGGTCAAGGCGTGTCCCTCCCCCGCCATATCAAGGCTCTGGCCACCCACCATACCGGCGGCGCCGGCGGCCCGGGCCAGGCAGGACAAGGCTTCTAAGACCCGCTCATGGGGCACATCCCCCCGGTTTTCCAGCGCAGTCTCAAAGGCGGCAGTAAGCAGCCCGTCTCCGGCCAGCACCGCCACTGCCTCCCCATACACCTTGTGGTTGGTGGGTCGGCCCCGGCGCAGGTCATCGTTGTCCATGCAGGGCAGGTCATCGTGGATAAGGGAATAGGTGTGGATCATCTCCACCGCACACGCAAAGGGCAGGGCGTCCTCCACTTCCCCGCCGCACAGTCGGCAGGCCTCCAGCGTTAGGATAGGGCGAATCCGCTTGCCCCCCGCTAACAGGCTGTAATTCATCGCGTCATAGATGTCAGCACGGGGCTCCCTGCCCCGGAAAGCCTCTTTCAGCGCCTCTTCCACCAGTGCCTTGTCGGCTGTCAGCTGTTCTTGAAACGTCACAGTTCCATCTCCTCCATGGGCTCCTCCACCGCGCCGTCAGCGGAGGGGAGCAATTTCGCCACTTTTTGTTCTGCCTTGTCCAGTGCGGCAGAGCACTGCTTCATGAGGCGGGTCCCCTCTTCAAAGAGTTCCAGTGCCTCCTCCAAAGGGAGGTCCCCCTTCTCCAGCCGGGCCACGATGACCTCCAGCCGGGCCATGGCCTCTTCAAATGACAATTTTTTTTGCGCCATATCTGATCTCTCCTCTTCTCTTCAAAGGAAGCGCTATCTTACCTCGCAGGAAATCTCGCCGTCGGACACCCGCAGCCGCAGCGCATCCCCCGGTGCCACATCGTCCACTCTTTTCACAACGCCCTTGGGGCCCTGGGCAATGGAGTAGCCCCGCCCCAGGACCTTCAAGGGGCTTAAGGCATCCAGGCCGACAGCCAAACGGGCAAACCCCTCCCGCTGGGTGCCCAGGCACGCGGTCATGCCATGAGAAAGGCTGTCCCGCTGACGATCCAGGAGCATCCTCCTGTCATCCACCCAGCTCATGGGATTTTGGAGTATACGGCTTCTGCCTGCCCGCTCCAAAACGCTCCTCGCCTCTCCAAGCCGGCGCTCCACCGCTCTTCCCATCCGGCGGCTCAAATGATCCAAAAGGGCAAGCTGCTCGTTTTGATCGGGCACCGCCAACTCAGCCCCATTGGACGGGGTGGCTGCCCGCAGATCGGCGACGTAGTCGGCAATGGTCACGTCGGGCTCATGGCCCACGGCGGAGATCACCGGGAGGCGGGAGGCGTAAATAGCCCGGGCCACCTCCTCCTCGTTGAAGCACCAAAGGTCCTCCATGGACCCGCCGCCCCGGCCTGTGATGATCAGGTCGGCCAAACCCTCCTCATTGACCCAGCGAATGGCTCCCGCGATCTCAGCAGGGGCCTCCGCCCCCTGGACCCGGCAGGGCACTACATAGACCTCCGCCATGGGCCACCGGGCACCTAAAATGCGGATCATATCCCGCACTGCCGCCCCCGCCGGAGAGGTCACCAAAGCGATCCGAGCGGGAAATTTTGGGATGGGCTTTTTATGCTCCTCAGCAAAGAGCCCCTCCGCCGCCAGCTTTGCCTTAAGCCTCTCAAAGGCCTCATACAGCTCTCCGATCCCGTCAGGGGTCAGGGAGGAGACGTACAGCTGATACTGCCCATCCCGGGGAAAGACGGCCACTCGGCCAAACGCCACCGCCTTCATCCCATTCTGGGGGCGAAAGCGGAGGGCGGACGCCTCCCGCCGGAACATGACGCACCGGATGGCTCCCCCCTCATCCTTCAGGGAAAAGTAATGATGTCCCGAGGGGTATGCCTTATAATTGGACAGCTCTCCCCGGACAAAAAGCCCGTTGAGCGCCGGGTCGGCATCCAGCAGGGCCTTGATGTGGCCATTGACCTGGGAGACCGAGTAGACAGGATATTTCATAAAAGGCCTCCTTCTCCTGGCCAAATTTTAATTCAAAATAAAACCGCTGAAATCCATGTCATCCACGGACCTTCTCTTTTGCAGCCTCCGCCAGGCGATGGGCTAAGATCGCCACTCCCATGGCGTTGTCCACTGCATACTTCGGCTGGGAGAAGACAGCTGAACAGGCCTCGCACAGCACCTGCCGCAGCCGGGTGTTGGAGGCCACTCCCCCCGAGCACAACACCGGCAGGCCGGGGAACCGCTCTTGTGCCTCCAAGGTTGCCCGCCGAACCACGTCCGCCACCGTCTCTAAGACGAACTGGGCCACAGCGGTGCCCTCCGCGCCCCCCTCTACCATGGCTTTCACCTTGTTCTCCACCCCAGAGAGGGAAAACTCCAGGCCATTCAGCTTCACCCGGAACAGCTCCCCCCTGGCGTCCGACTGGCGGGACAGCTCATCCAAGGCCCGCCCCGCCGGAAATGCCAGCCCCAAAAGGACTCCCGCGCGGTCGATGAGTTGTCCGGCGGAGATGTCGGAGGTCCCGCCGATGCACTCCGCCTTCACGTTGACCCCATCGGGCTGTGCATACAGCAGCTCTGTCGTCCCTCCCGACAGGTGCCAGGCCAAAAATGGGGCATTCAGCAGCTCCGTCTTTCCTGCAGACCACGCCGCAGCAGCCAAGTGCCCCTGCTGGTGGGAGACCGCAAAAAACGGTACGTCCAGCAAAGAGGCGACGCTTCTCCCCAGCCCCTCCCCCGCCAAAAAGCAGGGCATATAGGACCCCTCCACCTCTCTGGGCCGGGTGGAGGCGGCCACAGCGGAAATGTCGCGGAGCATCCCTGCCTTCTTCAGCTCCGCCATTCGCTCCGGCAGGGCTTTTACATGCTGAAAAAGGGCCTCCGACTGGCGAAGGCCCAGCCCACCGGCCCGGACTTCCAGCAGCCGGCCGGCGTTAAAGCCGCCTGCGCCGTCAAAGACCGCCGCCGATGTAGTGTAATTGCTGGTGTCCAGCCCCAGCGTCCTCAAGCTTCTCCCTCCGGCGCTTCAAATGCGTCCTGACAGGGCTTTTTCTCCAGCGGCGGCAGAGGTTCTTCCCGGACAAAAGAGCCCAAGATTCCGTTGACAAAGGCGGCCAATTCCGGTTCCTCATAGTGCTTGGTCAGCTCCACTGCCTCGTTGATGGCCGCGGCGTTGGGCACATCCTGCATATACAAGATCTCGTACATGCACACCCGAAGGATGGCCACCACCACCCGGGGAAGGCGGGAAAAATTCCAACCAATGGCATACTTGCTGATATATCCATCCAACTCAGGCCCGTGGTCATCCACCCCGCACACCAGAGCAGTTATGTATTCCCGCTGTTGGGCATTGGGAAACTCGGCATAGAGAGGCTCCTCTTGTCCGATCAGTTCAAAGGCAAGGCGCTTCATCGCCTGTTCCAGCAGCTCGTCGGCAGACTGGTGTCCAAATCCCAATTCAAAGACGAAGTGGACGGCGATCTCCCGGGCGTTACTTCTTGTCATGCAGTCTCCTCCCCAAGGCCTTTCGGCCCATTTTACGCTTATCCATAGTATACACGATGATATGCAAAAAATAAACCCCCAAATAGGCCCCCGGCGCAAAAAAGGCCCGGGGCGGACGATCCGCCCCGGGCCTTTTGAATCCTTATCCCTGTTTGGTTTTTGGGGTGTGATCAAACGTGATCCCGGCCACGTGGACATTGACCCCCTCCACCGTGAAGCCGCTGGTATTCGCAATGGCAACTGCTACCGCGTCCTGCACCGCCCGGGCCGTCTCCTGAATAGAGGAGCCATAGCGCACCAAAATGGAGATATCCACCATCACACTGTTTTCCGTCACAGTCACCCGCACGCCTCTGCTCAGATTCTTCCGGCCTGCCAGCATCTCTACAATATCACTGCCCAGGTTGGCAGCCAGACTCCCTACGCCCTCCACCTCCAAAGCGGCGGCGGCGGCAGTCACCGCCAGCACGTCCTCCGAGATATGGATGCACCCCAGCTCATCAGGGCAGGAGATGTATTCCCTTCCTTCTGCCATGCTGCTCACCTTTCCTTTCCTATGGCACAGGTTCCATTTGACTACATTGTACCACAGAAGCAGAAAAATACAAACATTTTTTCAACATCCGGAAAAAGAGAATTTACCCCTCCGCCTCGATAATTTTGATCTGGCTGGCGCTCACTCCGGTCTCTCCGGTGACGATCTCCGTAATCCGGGCCACATCAGCGTCCTGAAGTCCGTTCTCGGTGGCCGACACCACCACTGAAACACCCCCATCGCTGATAAATGCCACGCAATCGGCATATCCCTTCGCGATCACCAGATTCTCGATCTGTGCCTCGGAGACCGTGGAGGAGGCCAGCGTCTCAATGGCCGCGCCGGCATCCAGTTTTGCCGATTCCTCCGCCGCATCACTGGAAAGGGTGTCCTGCAGCATGGCAAGGGCGCTGTCCCGGGCCTGCTGCCGGTTCAGCCGGGCGGAGGCAAAATATCCGGTGGAAGCCCCTTTTGTCCTGCCGGCATCGCTCTCATCGGCAGTCGGGGCGGCGGATGTGCCGCTCAGCAGAGGGTCGTTTGTGATATGATCCACCAGTGCCGCCTGCCCCAAGGTCTTCCCCACATCGGTACTCTCCTGCTGATAAGACCAATTGAGATAGACTGCCACACAGACAAAAAGGACAATGGCGGCCACCACTGCGTTTCGTTTCCATAATTTCATACCTACTTTTCCTCACTTTCCCTTACAGATCGAAATCTTATCCGCTCCCAGCCCTGTCAGGGCAGAGACCGCTTCGCTCAAAGCCAGCCTTACCTGAGGACTGTCGCCCCCCTGGGCCACCACCAGCGCCCCCTGGTAGACGGGTCCGATCTCTTGGAGCTTCACCGGCTCCTGCGCACCCGAGCCTTTGGAGGCCAAGACTGTGGAGGTCTCCCGAACGGTCTGGCTCTCCCCCTCTGTGGCGCTGCCATCCTGGGCCACCACCTGCCGGGGGCCGTCCCGCAGCGTGAGCACCACCGTTACCTCTCCCGCCCCCTCCACTTCGGAGAGGGCTCTTTCCAGCTTCTCCTCCATCTGTCCCACTTGGAATAGGTCGGCCGCCTCATCTCCCTGCCCGGCGGTTGTCTCCGCCGTCTCCTTTGGGCCTGGCCAGAGGAGCAGGGCTATTCCCACCGCCGCTACCAGCAGGACGTATTGATACTTCCTCAGGATGCGTCCACATTTTTTCCCCCACTCTTCGATTTTCATGGTACCTCCTCTTGGAAGCTCTGGCGTTCTCCAGGAATATTCAGTTCTTCCGCCACAGCCTGACTCAGCGCTTTTTGCTGCTCTGCTGTCCAGCTTCCCGTTATCACAGCAGACCAGGGCACCGGCCAGCCTGAGCCATCCTCCTCCACCGTTACCTGCGCCTGACAGGAAAAGCCCAGAGCCAAGCCTTTGTCCACAATATATGCACCCGTTTTCTGCTCTATGAGGGTTTTCATCACTTCTTCTCCCCCCTGTGTGCTCTCCTGGGGGCTCACCCCCGAATAGGCCGCCGCCGTCACCGCCAGATCTTCCGGGTCGAGCCGAAACAAGGGCTGGATCACCGCCAGCAGAAGTACCAGCCCTCCCACCAGCTTCCCCACCTTTTTTACCGTCCCCTCCGGTGTCAAGGCCTGCGCCAATGCCACCGCCAGTGCAGCGGCCACAATGCCTAAAAGCCAATCTTTCAAAAATACCACTATCCACTCACCGCCTTGATGGATGTGATAAGCGCCACGTAGAGGATCATCGCTCCTCCGCCGGTCATGCCCAGCATCAGGGCAAAGGCGGAACCGATGGCGTCAATGAGGGAGGCTGTCGGCCCCTCCGTCACCGCAGCCGTCATGGCAGCGGCACATTTGTAAATCAAATAGTGGGCTCCCAGCTGGAGAAAGGGAATCAGACAGATGGCCAGCACTGTCAGCAGTCCGATCACCCCCACCGTCCCCCTCAGGATCCCCGCTCCCGCCACCACTGTCTCCGCGGCGTCAGCGAGGATCCCTCCCACCACGGGCACCATTCCCGAAAGGACTGTTTTGGCCGCCTTTTGTGTGACGGCATCCGCATTGCCCGCCACCGCGCCGCCGACCGCGAGATAGAACACAAACGCCGTCAGCAGCAGAGACAAAAGCCCTGTGGCCACCCATTTGATTAGCCCCGCCACCCGCTTCAGCCCGTCATTTCCCAACGCCGCATGGGCGGCAGACGCAGCCACATAGGCATAGATCAACGGCAAAATCATCCGGTCCGCCAGCGTCAGCAGGAGCCCCAAAAAGAGCAGCGTGGCCCCCTGCCGGGCCGCGGCAGAAGCGGGAGCCCCCGCTGCGGCGCAGGCTGCCGTCACCGTGGGCAGCAAAAGCTTGGAAAAGGTGTCCATCTGCTCCAACGCCTGCTTTCCCAGCCCCATCAGGGTATTGACGTCGGCCACAGCGATGGCGGTGACCGCCGCCGCCCCTGCCAGCCGCACCGGATCCAGTCCACCGCTTCCCAGTTCCTCCCGGACACCTTCCGCCAAACCGCACAGCAGGGCCACCGCCAGCAGCAAGACGCCGCTTCTGCCCGCCCTGCGAAGCGCCCCCATCAGTTCTCTGCCTCCCGTGTCCAAAATGGCCTTGGCGCCGACGGCAAAATCCTCCCCGCCCATATCTTCCACAGAGAGGTATTTGTCTAAGTATTCCTCTGCCGCCCCTGTGAGCTTGTCCAGCCCCACCGCCCTCTCCAGTTCGGCAGCCTGGACGGGAACCGTCAGAAGAAGCAGCAGCAGAAATACCGCTGTTATCCCCTTCATAATAACGCCTCTAAGGTGTCGAAGACCGTCTCTACCAGCGGAAGGGCAGCAAAGAGGGCTAAAGCCGCCCCCGCCGTCTCCAGAAAAGAGGCCACTCCGCCCTCTCCCGCGTCTTTGCACACCGCAGAAGACAGCTTGGTGACCACGCCGATGCCCACCGTCTTCCATACCGGCTTCCATATCTCGGGGGACAGCCCCACCGTACGGGCCAGAGAATCGGTGAGCCCTCTGACCCCCGCTACGGTCTCCACAGCCTCGCCCAGCAGGACGACTCCTGCTGCCAGTGTCAAAACCATCGCCAATTCGGGCACCCGCTTCCGGAGCGTCAGCGCACACAGCGCGGCGACCACCGCCAAAGCAGAGAGTTTGAAAATATCCATCCTGCTTCACAGCCCAAACAACCCCTTCACCAAGACGAAGAGGTCACTGATCTTCTGCACCACCATCATCAAAACCACCACCAGGCCGGCCAAGGTGGTCATCATGGCCTGCTCCTCCCGTCCAGAGCGGGAGAGCACCTGGTTTAAAACCGCTACCAAGATCCCAATGGCTGCGATACGGAAAATAAAATCCACGTCCATATCCGTTCCCCCGTCACACCAACAATATCGTCAAAAACGTCCCCAAAGTCAATCCAAGGGTCCCATAGGCTCTTCCCTTTTGCCGCAGCTCCTCCCGGACTTGGGCCGCCCGGGCCGCAAGCCCCGCCCGGACCGCTTCAAGCGCTTGCCGCTGGTCCTCCCAGCTGTAGCGCCCCAGCACTGTCCCCAGCCTGCAGAGCACATCCACATCTTCCTCTCCAAGCCCGCCGGCGCAGCCGGTCAAAGCGGAGGCCCAAATGTCCTCAAAGCTCTCCTCGCCCAGCCGGTCCATTCCCCGTTCTGCCGCTTCAAAAACCCGGTTGGCCGGGGAAGCCGCACGACGGGAGAGCATGTGGAGCAGCTCCGGCATGGCGGGTAGCCGAAAGGCCAGTTCCCCCTCCAAAAGTCCCAGTGCGGAGACCCAGGCATCCAGAGCCCTAATCCGACCATCCAGTTCCTTTGCCGCCCTCAAGCCCAGTGCCAGCCCGCCACCCATGAGAAGTCCGGCGCCCAACAGCTTCAACATCGCAGATCCTCCACCTCATCGGAAAGCAGCTCCCCCCGATGGATGGTCACCGCTTTTTCAAAAATCCCCCGCTCCAAAAGGTTCCGATAGAGCGGCTTTTGACTGAGGTCACTTAAATTTTCGGCGTGGGCGGTGGCCAGCAGCTTCACCCCACAGTTGGCGCATCGCTCCAGGGCCGCGCAGTCATCGGGCGCCGTGATCTCATCACAGGCCAACACCTGGGGGTTCATCCCCCGCAGGAGCATCATAAGCCCCAAAGCCTTGGGACAGCCCTCCAGCACATCGGTGCGCTCTCCCACGTCAAACTGGGGAACTCCATCCCATAAGGCGGCCACCTCGCCCCGCTCGTCGGCCAGCCCCACCCGCAGCGGCGGAATACGCGTCCCATCAGACACAAGCCTGACCAAGTCCCGAAGAAGCGTGGTTTTCCCTCTTCCCGGCGGGGCCAAAATGAGGGTGCTGAAAAATTTTTCTCCGCAGGTGATGGCGCGTAAGGGGCCTTCCCCGCACCCCAGAACAGCATGGGCCACCCGGATATTGAGCGAGGAGAGGCATCTCAGATTCTTCACCCGTCCGTCCTCTGCCGCTATGCTCCCGCACAGGCCGATCCGGTGTCCGCCCCGAACGGTAAAATATCCCTGCCGCACCCGCTCTAAGGCGGCGTGGGCGCTGGCCCGGGTGGCGATCTCCACCGTCATCTCCAAGTCCCGGCGGTCCAGGGGTCCGCCGGGCAGCGGCAGCTCGTCCTTTCCCACCACAACGGTGGGCGGCCTCCCTGCCCGGAGCCGTACCTCCTCCACCTGCCGTTTGAGCAAGGGCGGCAGGTCCTCCGCCTCCCGCCGAAGGCGGGGAGGCAGCAGCGCCGCTACCGCTTCAAAGCTATCCATGGACATTCCCTCCTCTTTGGTACTGGCCTATGTCTATGAACGCTCGTCCCATTTTATGAATGAAAAAAATGGGACAAGAAATGAAGAGCCATCTCTTTCCGTCTCCAATTCCAAAGGCGGGCACAAAAAATGCGCCGCCTGCTGTGCAGGCGGCGCATAAAATATCTGTTTTTATATCCAGCTCTCTTCGATCTCGCGTTTTTTATCCCGGGTCATCAACTCAAAGATGACCGTTCGGGGATCTCTGCCCTCATAGAGGACCTGGTAGGCCGCCTCTGTGATGGGCATCTCCACCCCGATCTTTTCAGCCAGGGCCTTGGCGGTAGCCGCAGCGTAATACCCCTCCACCACCATGCCAATCTCCTTCACCGCCTGTCCCGGCGGCACACCCTTGCCGATCAGAATACCGCAGCGTCGGTTCCGGGAGTGCATAGAGGTGCAGGTCACGATCAGATCTCCGATCCCCGCCAGCCCCGCAAAGGTCTCCCTTCTGCCGCCCATCGCTTGACCCAAACGCGCGATCTCCGTAAGGCCCCGGGTCATCAATGCGGCCTTGGTGTTATCTCCACAGCCCAAACCGTCGCAGATGCCCGCGCACAGGGCGATCACATTTTTCAGCGCCGCCCCCAGCTCTACCCCCACCACATCGTCAGAGGTGTAGACACGAAAACGCTGGTTCATAAAAAGGTCCTGCACCAGTTCGGCACTCTTTTGATCCTTAGAGGCCGCTACCACCGCGGTGGGCACCCCTCTCCCCACCTCTTCCGCGTGGGACGGACCGGAGAGGGCCACGATGGGGTATCCCTCCCCCACCTCCTGGGCGATCACATCGGTGAGGGTAAGAGAGGTATCCTTCTCCACCCCCTTGGAGACAGAGACCAGCACTGCGCCCGGCTCTAAAAGCGCCTTCGCTTTCGCCGCCGTGCCGCGCACGGCAAAAGAGGGTGTGGCGAGCACCACCACGCCGCAGCCCCGCACACAGCTTATATCAGAGGTGAGCTTCAGCCCATCGGGGAGGGGCACCCCCGGCAGAACGGGATTCTCCCGCTTTTCCCGCAGAGCGGCGCTCTCCTCCTCCACATAAGACCACAAAGTCACATCATGGCCATTTTCCAACAGCAGAAGGGCCAGCGCCGTACCCCAGCCGCCGGAGCCTAAGACAGCGATTTTCATGGGCAGAAACCTCCTTGTCGATTCTTCCTTCTGATGGAGCGCACGCGGCCCAGCACCCCGGATGCCGCCGCTATGTAACTTGCCCGGGTCTCCCATTTCAGCCCTCCTATGAGCAGGAGCCGTTCAAGCCAAAGGCCGCAGCTCACTGCCAAAAGCAGCTCCGCTATACCGGCCAGAACCGCCACGATCGTCAGCGGCAGTTCAAAAGTGGAAACACGGCCTAAAAGTCCCTTCCGTTCCTTATTCAGGCCAGGCGCGCCCCTCCGGGCAGCATATTGGGAAATGAAAGCCGCAGGGGACAAGCCATCTCAGGAAAAAGCCCGCAGCGGCAATAGTGCCCAGGATCGGGAGCAGATACAGCACGGCTACCCCACGCAGAAAGGCATATATGACCGATCAAAGCCTTTCTAAGCCGTGTCCCACATTGCTCCCTCCCCCGCCTACTTTTTCCTATGAAAACTGAGCTTACTCTCCTCTCCCTTTACAAGCCTTTTGATGTTCTCCCGGTGCTTCCAGAGGATGAGCGTGCCGATCACGACAGACAGGGCCAGCAAGAGAGGATCACGGTAGACGAACCAAGTGGCGATGGGGAAGGTGGCCCCAGCCCAAACAGAGCCCAAGGAGACCCACCGGGTCAGGGCGGTCAATATCAGGAACCCGCCCCACACCACCAGGGCAATGCGCCAGTCGATCATGATGGCGATGGTGCCGCCGGAGAGGATCCCCTTGCCTCCCTTGAAGCCGAACATACAGGGGAACATATGCCCCAGCAGGCAGAAAAGCCCGGCCCAATACTTGGCAAGCGTGTCCAGTCCTGGCCAGCCTGCCAGCCAGACCGCCAAAAGCCCGAAGCTGACCGCAAGGACAGCCTTTACCACGTCAAACAAAATCACCACCAGCGTCAATTTTCCGCCAAAGACCCGGTGGAAATTGGTCAAGCCCGCGTTGCCGCTTCCGTGCCCGCGGATATCGTTGCGCAGGATATATTTAGAGACGATGATGGCCCCGTTGGAGCAGCCCAGAAAATAGGCAATCACCCCAACCGCCGCAGCCAGTCCCAGCAAAAGCAGCGGATTCGGGCCGGACCACATCACAGTCCAGCTGGCCCCTCCGTTCACCAATGCTCGAAACGATTCCAGCATCTCTTACCCCTCCTTGTCGCCCTTCTGGCGAATGGTCAGCTTGATGGGGGTACCCTCCAGGCCAAAGGTGGCCCGGATCTGGTTTTCAATATACCTCTGATAGGAAAAATGGAACAGCTCCGCCCGATTGCAGAAAATGACGAAGTGAGGCGGCTTGACCCCCACCTGGGTCATATAGTAGATCTTCAGCCGCCTGCCCTTGTCCGTGGGCGGCTGTACCCGAGCGGTGGCGTCGGAGAGAACGTCGTTGAGCATACCGGTGGAGATGCGCATGGCCGCCTGATTGGCCACATCGTTGATGGCGGCAAAGAGTTTATCCACCCGCTGGCCGGTAAGGGCGGAAATGAACAGAATGGGGGCATAGTCCATATAGGCAAGGTCCCGGCGGACATCCCTGCACATCCTGTCCATGGTCTTGTCGTCCTTCTCCACTGCGTCCCATTTGTTGACCACGATGATACAGGCCTTGCCCGCCTCGTGAGCCAGGCCGGCCACCTTGGTATCCTGCTCTGTGACCCCTTCATTGGCGTCGATGAGGATCAGGCACACGTCGCTGCGCTCAATGGCCAGAGTAGCCCGAAGGACGGAGAACTTCTCCACCCGGTCGTCTACCCTGGACTTCCGACGCATGCCGGCGGTGTCGATGAGGAGATATTTCCCCGTCTCATTTTCAAAGTAATTGTCCACCGCATCCCGGGTGGTGCCCGCCATATCGCTGACAATGACCCGCTCCTGACCCAAAATTCGGTTGACCAGGGAGGACTTGCCCACATTGGGCTTGCCGATGATGGCCACCTTGATGACCTCATCATCCGTCTCTTCCTCGTCGTACTCTGGGAAATATTTCATGCACTGGTCCAGCAGGTCCCCCGTGCCATGCCCATGGACGGCAGAGACCGCCACCGGATCGCCCAGGCCCAGGTTGTAAAACTCATAGATATCCGGATCAGTCAAGCCGGTCTTGTCCATCTTGTTCACCGCCAGCACCACCGGCTTGCCCGATTTGAGCAGCATGGCGGCCACCTCCTGATCAGAGGAGGTCAGGCCGGTCTGAATGTCACAGAGAAAGACGATGACCGTGGCCGATTGAATGGCGATCTCCGCCTGCTGGCGCATGAACAGCAGGATCTCGCTGTCCGTACCAGGCTCAATGCCGCCAGTGTCCACCAGATCAAACTTCCTACCCCGCCATTCACAGGGGGCGTAAAGACGGTCCCGGGTCACGCCGGGCGTATCCTCTACGATGGACAGCCGTTGGCCTGTCAACTTATTGAAGAGCATAGATTTCCCCACGTTGGGCCGGCCCACAATAGCCACCAGCGGTCTCGGCATAGACCTCACTCCCTTTCGCCATCTCCTATTTTGCTGCCAATATCAAGAGACGCTGCGTCTCCTGTTCAAAATCAAATATCGTGCCCTCTTCGGATTATTATACCAATATTTATTACGGAAAGTCAATCAATTGACTTCCTCCGCCCTTCCCTTTGGGCAAAAAGAAAGAGGGGAACTCTCCCCTCTTTCTCCTTGCCCAATTACTGGGCGGCGGGCGCCTCGGCCTTGTTGAAATCGTGGCCGTTGTAAGTCAGGCAGGACTTGCACATCCGATGGGGCAGGCGGTAAGCCCCGCACTTGGGACAGACGTTGACGCTGGGGGTATCCAGCTTCCACACGGCGCTGCGGCGCTTATTTCTGCGCTGCTTGGACACTTTACTCTTAGGGACTGCCATTGTGACACCTCCTTAATGTGACAGGGGCTTGATCTCTCATGCTTCCTCGTCTTGGTCTTGGGAATCTTTATCCAAAAGCTTCGCCAAGACGGCGAGGCGTGGATCCAACTCTTTTTTGCAGCCGCATGGCCCACTGTTCAGGTCCGCGCCGCACGTTTCACATAACCCTTTGCAATCTTCCCGGCAGAGGTGCTTGCCATCCAAAGCCAAAATGCAGGCGGTGGTGAAAATCTCATCCAGATCCACCTCGCCATTTTCCAGGAGAACGATCTCATCATTCTCCTCATCCTCCAGCTCCTCGGCCAAAAGCGTCACCACCGGCACGTCCATCTTCACGACGATGGGCTTCAGGCAACGGTCGCAGCGAGTATCCATCGCGCTCTCTGCCCTTCCCTCCAACTGGAGAGCACCGGCCATGTTCCGCGCCGTCCCGGAAATCTGAATTGGGCGGTTAAAGGGCCTTTCACCAAAGAGCTCTACCTGGGACAAGTCCAGCTCATAGGCGAAGTCCCGGCTTTCACCAGGGGTATGGATGATGTCTCTTAGTTCTAAATGCATGGTATTCTCCTCGCAACGGTACAGCGGATATTATAGCGAAAATTTCCCGCCGTGTCAAATATTTTCTTCATATTTTTCATATCCAGGCAAATGGTACTGCACCGGCGGCCCAATTATGGTATAATACTGTCATCAACCTCCAGGGAGGCACTGTCATGAAAGAACTCATCATCGGAAAAAATGACGCCGGACAGCGGTTGGACCGCTGGCTGGGCAAGGCTGTGCCCCTTCTCCCCGCTCCCCTGGCCCAAAAATATATCCGTCTCAAGCGGGTAAAGGTCAACGGAAAGGGCTCTCAGCGGGATTACCGCCTCCGGCCGGGAGATCTGTTGCAATTATACATCAATGATGAATTTTTTGAAACCCCCGCCGAGGACAACGCCTTTCTTTCTGTGTTCAAGCCCCAGCTGGACATCGTTTATGAGGATGACCACCTCATTATCTGCAGTAAGCGCCCCGGCCTTCTGTGCCACCCCGATGAGCATGAGTATGTCTCCACCCTGATTACCCACATCCAGGCCTACCTCTATCAGAAAAGGGAATGGAATCCCCGGTGGGAGAACTCCTTTACGCCCGCTTTATGCAACCGCATTGACCGGAATACCGGCGGCCTGGTCATCGCCGCCAAGACCGCCGAGGCCCTCCGGATCATGAACGAAAAGATCAAGGCCCGGGAGATCTCCAAATACTATCTGGCCGCCGTGGTCGGAAGGATGTCTCCCCCTGACGGGGAGCTGCGAGGCTTTCTTTTGAAAGACGAGGCAAAAAAGCTGGTCCAGGTCTATCACAAGCCGATGCCGGGCGGCAAGTCCGCTGCCACCCGCTACCGGACGCTGAAGGTGAAGGGTGGGCTTTCCCTGGTGGAGTGTGAACTGCTCACCGGCCGGACCCACCAGATCCGGGCCCAGTTTGCCGATGCCGGACACCCGCTGCTGGGGGACGGCAAATACGGCCGCCGCACCGACAATCAGAAGGCCAATCGCAAGGGCCAAGCCCTGTGGTCTTACAAACTGTCTTTTGACTTTCCCACCGATGCAGGCTGCCTGGAATATTTGAAGGGAAAGATTCTGGTAACTTCCCTAAAGGACATCGACTTTGTCAACACATATTTTGACTGACAAGATACCCATTAATTCTGCAAAAACCTTTCCAAAGGATATTGACTTTTTTCGGGATACAATATATATTATGTCTGTTTAAAAGGCGTACCCAGCCGCCGGTGGGTACGCCTTTTATCTACCTATTATTCTATCATTGATGATGAAAGAGGAATGGGGGAGGATAAATGTCCAAAGAGTTGATCCGTTTGATGGATTGCGTCGTGAAATTCGACGATGAGGTGGTTTTGGACCACCTAAATTTGTATATCAACGATAAAGAATTCCTCACGCTCCTGGGACCCAGTGGTTGCGGCAAGACCACCACACTGCGGATCATTGGCGGGTTTCAACGGCCCACCTCCGGGGACGTGTTTTTTGATGGCAAACGCATCAATGACCTGCCCCCCCACAAGCGAAAGGTAAATACAGTATTCCAGAAATATGCCCTGTTTACCCACATGAACATCTTTGAAAATGTGGCTTTCGGTCTGCGTATCGCCAAAGTCCCCGACGCTGAGATCACCCGCCGGGTGGAGGATGCTTTGGAGCTGGTCAACCTGCCCGGCTACGGCAGGCGGAGCGTAGACTCCCTCTCCGGCGGTCAGCAGCAGCGGGTGGCCATCGCCCGAGCCATTGTCAACCGCCCCCAGGTCCTTCTGCTGGACGAGCCCTTGGGCGCGCTGGACCTAAAGCTCCGAAAAGACATGCAGGTGGAGTTGAAGAATATCCAGCGAGAGGTGGGCATCACCTTTGTCTACGTCACCCACGATCAGGAGGAAGCCCTCACCATGTCCGACACCGTGGTGGTCATGGACAAGGGCAATATCCAGCAGATCGGCACCCCCCTGGACATTTACAATGAGCCTAAGAACGCCTTCGTGGCTGACTTTATCGGCGAGTCCAACATCATCGACGGCCTCATGATCGAGGACAACGTGGTGTCCATGTATGGCAAAAAGTTCCCCTGTATGGACGGCGGGTTTGCCCCCAGCGAGGCGGTGGATGTGGTCATCCGCCCCGAGGACATCGACATCGTCCCCGTGGAGCAGGGCCAGCTCATCGGCACTGTCACCGAAGTCACATTCAAGGGAATGCACTACGACATCATCGTGGATTTCCAAGGCTTCAAGTGGCTGATCCAAACGACAGACTACTCCCCTGTGGAGGCTAAGATTGGGGTGAAGATCGACCCTGACGGCTTCCATATCATGAAAAAGAGCCGATATTCCGGCATGTTCGGCGATTACAGCTCCTACTCCTCTGAATATGATGAGCTCAATGAGGATCTGGAGGCGGAAGATGAAGAGTAAAGCCATTTCGTACCCCTATGTGGGTTGGATGGCACTCTTCGTGATCGTGCCCATCCTAATCATCATCGTCTACGCTTTCAGCTCCAGCGCCGGGGAATTTACCTTTTCCAATTTCAAAGACATGGCCCTCTATGCCTCCGCTTTCGGCCGCTCCTTTTCCCTGGCGGCAGTGGCCACTGTGCTGTGTCTTTTCATCGGCTATCCCTTTGCCTATTTCCTGGCCCGGGAGACCGGTTGGCTTCACCGCATGGCCACCATGCTCATCATGCTGCCCATGTGGATGAACTTCCTGCTCCGGACTTACTCCTGGAAATTCCTGTTGGAGCGTAACGGCCTGATCAACACATTTTTTGGTCTTTTGGGGCTGGGTCCCTTTCAAATGATCGACACCCAGGGGGCTATTGTGCTGGGTATGATATACAACTATTTGCCCTATATGGTCCTGCCCATCTTTTCCGTCATCCAGAAGATCGACCCCAAGGTCATCGAAGCGGCACAGGATCTGGGGGCGGACAGCTTCACCACCTTTCGCCGGGTGATTTTTCCCCTGTCCTTTCCCGGTGTCCTGTCGGGCATTACCATGGTATTTATCCCCTCAGTGTCCACCTTTGCCATTTCCCGGCTGCTGGGCGGCAGCAAAAGCCTGCTGCTGGGCAACCTGATCGACATGCAGTTTTTGGGCACCGCCTATAATCCCCACCTGGGCAGTGCCATCTCCCTGGTCATGATGGTCATTGTCATGGTGTGCATGGCGGTCATGAACCACTTTGGAGACGGGGAACAGGGGGTGACGTTGTGAAGAAAAACGGTGTCGGCCAACGGCTGTTTCTGTTTTTATGCTTTCTGTTCCTCTATGCCCCTATTTTAGTGCTGGTAGTCTTCTCCTTCAACGCCTCCAAGTCCAAGGCAGTTTGGGCCGACTTTACTTTCGACTGGTATACCCAGCTATTCCACAACAGCACTATCTTGAACGCCCTGTGGGTCACCTTGGCCGTGTCTGCTCTGGCGGCCGTCATCTCCACCGTTTTGGGGACCGCGGCTGCCATTGGCTTTCACAATATGGACCGCCGGTCCCGCAATGTGTGCATGACCATCAATAACATCCCATTGACCAATGCGGATATCATCACCGGCGTCTCCATGATGCTTCTGTTTCTTTTGGCCGTGAGCGTCTGGAACGGCAGTATCGCCCAATGGATACTCCACACCTTTGGCTTGAACATCCAGTTGAAAATGGGATTTTGGAGCCTCCTGATCGCCCACATCACTTTTGACGTACCCAACGTGATCTTGTCGGTAAATCCCAAGCTGCGTCAGCTGGACCCCAATATCTATGAGGCGGCTCAGGACTTGGGAGATCACGGCTTCCACGCCTTCCGGGCAGTGGTCCTCCCCGAGATCATGCCCGGTGTAGTCAGTGGGCTCATCATGGCCTTCACCTTGTCCATTGATGACTTTGTCATTAGCTACTTTACCGCGGGTGCCCAAACCCAGACCTTGTCCATGGTCATTTATTCCATGGCCAAAAAGCAAGTCAGCCCGGAGATCAACGCCCTGAGCACACTCATGTTTTTGGTGGTCGTGGCGCTGATGGTCATTTTCAACCTCCGGCAGACCCGGCAGGAACGGCTGGCCCTGCGGCGGCAGCAGGCTTTGTCAGCTCAATGACAGCTTTTAGGCCCTGTGCCTGGAAGATATATTTTTCTACGGAAGGAGCAAACTGAATCGAATTGAAAAAGAAGCTGATTTCCCTCACGCTGGCAGCTGCCTCCCTCTTGGGGCTGGCCGCTTGCGGCGGCGGTACTGTCCGGGCCGACAACGGCGTGGTAAACGTCTATAACTGGGGCGAGTACATTGACGAGTCCCTCTTTAACGAGTTCACTGCCCAAACCGGCATCAAGGTCAACTACCAAACCTACGACTCCAATGAGGCCCTCTATGGCAAGCTGGCCGGCGGCACCACCGGCTATGACGTCATCATCCCCTCCGACTATATGATCGGCCAGATGATCGATGAGGACATGCTGGAGCCACTTGATTTTGACAACATTCCCAATTTCAGTGACATCGACCCCTCTCTGAAAAATCCGGAGTACGACCCGGAGAACCTCTACTCTGTCCCCTATATGACAGGCATTTTAGGCATCATCTACAACACGACCATGGTAGATGATGGGGAGGACATGGAGACTTGGGATGTGCTCTGGAATGAAAAATATTCTGGAGATATCCTGATGTTCGACAACTCCCGGGACACCATCGGCATTGCGCTGAAAAAATTGGGTTACTCTTATAATACCACTGATGACACCCAGATCATTGCCGCAGTGGACGAGCTCCTTATCCAGTTCCCACTGGTCCAGGCCTATGTTATGGACGATATCTTTGAAAAACTGGAAGGCGGCAATGCCGCCATCGGAGTCTATTACTACGGCGACTTTTTAACCATGCACGAGGTCAACGAAGACCTGGCCTTTGCTGTCCCCCGTGAGGGCACCAACCTCTATGTAGACGCCATGTGCATCCCGAAGGGCGCTGAGAATAAGGAAAACGCCGAAGCCTTCATCAACTTCATGTGCTCCACTGACGCCGGGCTGCGCAACTGTGAGGAGACCTATTACTCCTCCCCTCTGCTCTCTGTCCGGGAGGAGTTGGACCCGGAGCTTTCCGGGGACCCTTACGCATATCCCAACAGCGATTTCATCGCCTCTCAGTGTGAGACATATGACTGCCTCCCCGCTGAGACCCGCACCCTCTACAGTGATCAATGGGTACGCCTCTTAAACGGTCATTAAATCTCAAATTGCCCCGCACCTTCTGAGGTGTGGGGCAATTTTTATCTCCTGACACCTCCCCCCCTCTTTCTTTTTCAATTTTTAATCAATCTTTCGCCTGCTTCGTCTCTTTCCTTCCGATAACAGGCACACTTTATAGCCCCCAGCTGCCTTTCTCTCTTGCAAAATGCGGCAAAATAGGATAAACTATGAGCAATCATGAAAATTTTGTCTCATTGCTGAAAAAGGAGTTTTTACTATGCCGCTTGTTGTGGGACTGAAAGGCCGATGTGAGTCTGCCGTTGTGGAAACCAATACCGCCGCCGCTGTGGGGAGCGGATTGCTGCCCGTCTTTGCCACCCCCATGATGGTTGCCCTGATGGAGAACGCCGCTGTCAATGCGTTAGAAGGGCAGCTCCCTGAAGGTCAGGGCAGCGTAGGGACCCATCTGGACATCTCTCACGATGCCTCCACCCCCATTGGCATGAAGGTCTGGGCTGAAGCTGAGTTGACCGCCGTAAACGGCCGGGCACTCACTTTTTCTGTGACCGCCTACGACGAGGCGGGGCCCATCGGGAAGGGGACCCACCAGCGCTTTATCATCCAAAATGAAAAATTTATGCTGAAAGCCCAACAGAAGGCCGGGAAATAATATATCTGTCGAAAAGTCCGCGTCTTTTTTACCCAGTGGGGCCGGGAGGACGATATTCAGGAATTTGACACCTCCTCCGCCACGGTTGAATTGGCCGCGCTTGCGGTGGGCTATCCGCCGGAGCACGTCTGCTGGTGGTCTGCGCCGGAGGTGCCAAAATCGACAACGCCAAATTCAAAGTCCAATTCCACGCCAAAGCCAAGATGCTCACCCCAGATCAGGTGGTCAGTCTTACGTGCCATGCTGGGGGCGGGGTGCGTCCCTTTGCCATTGAAAATCCCCAGGTGACCACCCACCTGGATGCGTCTTTGCGCAGATTTGAAACCGTTTATCCCGCCGCCGGCAGTTCTCACTCCGCCATTGAGCTTATCCTCGATGAGCTGTCGCGTTTCTCCTCTGCCGCCGGTTGGGTGGATGTATGCAAAAATTGGAACGAGGGAGTGTGAAATACATGAAAGGGAAAAAAAGCCTGCTCACCGCCGCGGCGGTCTACCTCATTTTGGGGCTGATCCTGATTTTCTTTCCCCGCCTTACCACTGATCTTTTCTGCACCATCTCAGGGCTTCTCTTATTGGCTTATGGTATCATCACGATTATCAGCTTCTTCGCCCATCGGGGCAGCAGCGGCAGCTTCTCTTTCCAAGCAGAATTCATCTTGGGGATCATTTCCGCCATCGTGGGCGCCTTCTTCCTGGCACACCCCGCTGTGATCCTCTCTATCCTCCCCACCATTTTAGGACTCTATATCCTCATTGACGGACTGGTGAACCTAAAACGGGGGCTGGATATGCATGCCTTTGGCTATGCTGGCTGGACAACTACGCTGATTCTCTCGATCATCTCCCTTGTGCTGGGGGCGATCATCTTGTGGAATCCCTTCTCCACTCATCTCCTGCTGGTGCGCATCATCGGCGGGGCCTTCCTCTACCAGGGGGCCTCCGATCTGTGGGCCATCCTGACATTAGACAAATTATTCTCCCGCTGAAAACAAAAAATTACCTGGTGATTTTCCACCCGCAGTTCACACAACGTTTTTCTATTTTATCAGCCGATGCCGATCGCCCTCACTGCCGCTCCAACTGTCCTCGTCCAGACGAATGACGTGCCAGCAGTAATATTCATATTGATACGCCCCTCCAGCGCATTGGAATCGATATAGTCATCGGTGTTGCTCACCATCAAAATGTTCAGCACCGGTTTCGCCTCTGACATGAACTCATTTGTGGAGTAAAAGCAGTACCTGCTCTCCTCCGCCTGCAACTAACACTCCAGCAACCGTCCCAACACGTCCTCAGCGGCCGGCCGAAAAATTTTCCGTATCCTTATCTGCGCACCTTGAGACACACATCCTCATAGGCGTTGAGGCGCTCCTATGCAATCTTTTTTCTCAACTGCCCATAATGTTTTTCCGCTTCTTTGCATCACGCAGGTACCCCATCATAGAGCGCACGCCCGTCATTATTGACAATACCGAAATTGTTCTGTATCCCGCAGTACTCCACCGTATCGGCATCATTACAGAAATCGTATCACCGCTCCTCTTCTCGAGCGTGTCACACCATATATATGAACAGACGACAAACGCCGGAGCATTCCATGCACTCTGCGTTTTACATCTGCCCGTATCCTGCTGTTCTTGATAAGGACGGTCTCTTTATCACGACACCCGAATACAACTTAATATCCCGCATATAGGTCTGCTTCAACACGACCATAAAGCTCTGCCCCCCATTGGTTCATCATGACCTCACCGGTCAGGATTCAATAGATCGAGATGGCGCAACAGTCACCTTCTTCCGCATTAGATGCAAGGCAATTCACAAGCTGTGTGCCGTCCTCTGCATCATAGCGCTTTTACAGCTATTCATCGCATACCATCCGCCGGGCATTTGATCAATTCGGGCTATATTGAGTTACTGCTGCAAACAAAATGCATCGCACGAAGTTACACTTGTCAACAGTTTTATATTTTTCATTTACATTGCACTATATACAATATAAACTGTAATTTGGAAGCCATCGTCAATTCCCCAGTCGTTTTTTGGTGGTATCTTCCAGTTATTTCGATCATGCTCCTATTATCCATATAATCCCTGTTGTATGCGTTGCGCGGCCATCTGATTAAGCAGAGAAAACTATGAGGAGAATCGGATATGAAACAGAAGCTCACTTCACGCGAATACACTTATGTCGCCAGTATGCTCTTCGGTATGTTTTTCGGTGCGGGCAATCTCATCTTCCCCGTCCACATGGGACAGATGGCCGGCTCCAATCTCTGGCCCGCCGTCATTGGATTTCTGATCACCGGTGTGGGGTTGCCATTACTCGGCGTAGCTGCGCTCGGTATCAGCCGCTCGAATGGTCTCTATGAGCTTGGCAGCCGCGTCGGCCGCCCCTACTCCATGTTTTTTACCTGTGCACTGTATTTGACCATCGGGCCGTTCTTCGCCATTCCTCGCTGCGCAACTACTGCGTTTACCGTCGGTTTAGAGCAAGTGCTTCCGCAGAGAGGCAGCACAACGCTCTATTTGCTGCTCTTTTCCGTTTTCTTTTTTACCATAGCGCTCTTCTTCTCGCTCCGTCCCGGCAAAATCCTCACCTACGTCGGCAAGGTACTCACGCCCTGCTTTTTGATTTTCCTCAGCATTCTGGTAGTCATTGCCATGCTCAACCCCGCCGCATCGGTCTCCTCGATCGCACCGCAGGATGCCTATATCTCCCAGCCACTCTTTACCGGCTTTCTCGAGGGCTACAATACCATGGACGCACTGGCAAGCCTCGCTTTCGGTATCGTGGTTGTGCAGGTTATCCGCGATCTCGGCGTAACCGAGCCGGATGCTGTGGCGGGCAATACTGTCCGTGCCGGCATCTTCAGTTGCCTATTCATGGCGCTCATCTACATCACCGTTACCATCGTCGGCGCACAAAGCCGCGGCCTGTTCGATACCTCGGCAAACGGCGGTATCGCCCTTGCGCAGATCGCCCAGCACTACCTTGGCGGCGCAGGTCTGCTGATCCTTGCTGCGACCGTAACGCTTGCTTGCCTGAAAACCTCGGTTGGCCTTATCACAAGCTGCGCTGAGACCTTCACGGGCCTCTTCCCCAAGGGACCGTCCTACCGTTTCTGGGCCGTGCTCTTCGCTCTTGTCTCATTTAGCTTCGCCAATTTTGGTCTGAGCGCCATCATTAGCTACTCCACCCCTGTTCTGATGTTCCTCTATCCCCTTGCCATTACACTGATTCTGCTCTCCTTGCTCGGCAAATTCTTTGCCTACGACCGTGCGGTCTTTGTCTGGACCACCGGCCTGACGCTGCCTGCCGCGCTGTATGATTTCCTTGGTGCCCTTCCTAAGGACGTATACAATGCCCTCCACGGTTCGGACATTACAACTTTCGTAATCAACTTCCTGCCGTTCGCCAACATCGGCCTCGGCTGGATCTGCCCCGCCCTGCTGGGCTTTTCTATCGGTCTTGTGATTCACTTTATTCACAGCCGAAAGGCTACTTGATTTTTCAGGGAAGCAACAGAAGCGTGGCTGCCGGAG
>CAKUHU010000006.1 GCA_934659425.1 uncultured Oscillospiraceae bacterium | reverse complement strand
TTGGAACGGCGCTGCAGGCGTAGGCGAATATGAAGTGGGCTCCGAAGTAACGCTCCCGACTAATGTTACAAAATCGGAATATGATTTCCTTGGTTGGTACGAAGTTGAAAATGGACTTTGGTACGGCCCGTATGACAAGATCACAGCCTATGACAGCGGTAATAAGACCTTCACTGCAAAGTGGAAAGCTTCAGCCGATACCGCTATTCCGATTAAAGTTTTTATTGATAGTGGCCGCACCGACAAGGGCGCAACTGTTGCATTGGATAAGACCGAAGCGGCAGGCGGCAACAGCGTAGAGTTCACGCTGAATGTGAAGCCGGGATATGAATTGACTTCTCTCAAAGTCGAGAAAAATGCCGGCAGCTCTCCCATTGAAATCCCAACTACAGGCCCCGATGGTGATGGTAAGTACACTTTTACAATGCCCGATATTGGTGCATTTGGCAGTAGTGGTAGCAAATATGTAAGAATCACGGTATCTACTACCAAAAAGACTTATAACATCAACTGGAATCTAAACGGTGGAGAAAAGGCCGGCTCTTCTTGGGGCGATGGGAATTATTACAGATCAACCTATACTGTAACAGACAACGGTTTCGATATGCCCAAAGTGAATGATGTTAAGAAAGAGGGCTATAAGCTCGTCGGCTGGTACACAAACAGTGCTTGCACAGGCGATCCCGCACTCCGTCATGAACAGGGCGAAACCGGAAATAAGAACTACTACGCTAAGTGGGAAAAAGACACCTATACGGTTAAGGGCGGTCAAATCGGAAACGGCATAATCACCGTTGATAAGGCTGCAGGACAGATGGGCGATGCGGTTACCGTAACCGTAATGCCATACGCAGGTTATAAGATGAAATCCGGCTCTCTGCAGTTGCAATATTATGATGTCAACAATCAATTTAAGAGAGTGGCAATAACTGGCAACACCTTCACTATTCCCGGCGGAAATGTACAGCTCTATGCGGAGTTTGAAAAAGATCCCGATTATGAATTTGGCATCACTGTAACGGGCGGCACAGCCTCTTTCAGTGGCAGCACGATTACAAAGGCCAAAGAAGGCACTGTTGTTAAGCTAAACGCTACCGTTCCCGAAGGCAAGACCTTTAAGGAATGGGAGGTTGTAATCGGCAATACGACCATCACCAATGCCACAAGTGCAACAAACGCTTCCTTCACTATGCCGTTCAGCGATGTAGAAATCAACGCAGTATTTGAGGACGAGCTCCCGTCCGGCGGCAGTTCCGGCTCCGGCTCCGGTTCCTCCAGCTATGTTATCACCGTCAAGGACGCCGCGAACGGCGATGTGACCGCAGACCGCAAGAGTGCTTCTGCCGGCACTACCGTCACCATCACGGTGAAGCCCGACAGCGGCTATGTGCTGGATGATCTGACTGTGACCGACGCCAAGGATAAGACCATCAAGCTCACCGACAAGGGCAACGGCAAGTACACTTTCACCATGCCTTCCAGCAAGGTGACCGTGGAAGCCAACTTCTCCAAGGCCAAGGACGGCAATCCCTTTGTGGATGTCAAGCCCGGCTCCTACTATGAGGATGCTGTGATCTGGGCGGTTGGCAAGGGTATCACCGGCGGCACTTCCGCCACCACCTTTGATCCCAATGCCACCTGCAGCCGCGCCCAGGCGGTGACCTTCCTGTGGCGTGCTGCCGGTTCCCCGGCTCCCAAGAGCACGACCATGCCCTTCACGGATGTTCCCGCTGGCAGCTACTACTATGGCGCGGTACTGTGGGCCATGGAGAACGGCGTCACCAACGGCACCTCTGCCACGACCTTTAGTCCCAGCGCATCCTGCGACCGTGCTCAGATCGTCACCTTCCTGTGGCGCGCTCAGAAGTCCCCCGCTGCGACCGCGGCGAACCCCTTTACCGATGTTGCCGCTGATGCCTACTACACCAATGCGGTGCTGTGGGCCGTCAAGGAGGGCGTAACTGCCGGTACGACTGCCACCACCTTCAGTCCCGCTGCGGACTGCACCCGTGCGCAGATTGTCACCTTTATCTATCGCGCACTGGCAGACTAAGCAAAATTCCAAATAGATCCCATATCCAAAGAGCGGGCGGCGGCACAGCGTCGCCGCCCGCCTTCACCTTGAGCGAGGAGGTACAAGATGAAAAAGATCCTTTTCCGGCTGGCGCTTGGACTGCTTGCCGCCGGACTGACCCTGTGTCTCGCCGCTTGTGGTGAAAAGGCTGCCGAACCCGTGACCGTTACCCTTTGGCATGTCTACGGCGGCGAAGTGGATTCCCCGCTGAACCGCTTTATCGACGAGTTCAACCAGACCGTAGGCGCAGAGCAGAATATCCGCGTGCAGGTGGGCAGCGTCAGCAACACCAATACCATCCACGAAAGCGTGCTGGCCTCGGCCTACGGCGACCCCGGCACCACAGAGCTGCCGGATATGTTTGTCTCCTACCCAAAGACCGTGCTGGCTCTGCCGGACGAGAACATTCTGGTGGACTACCGGGACTATCTCACAGAGGAAGAACAGGATGCCTTTATCCCGGAGTTCATGGAGGAGGGCACCGTCCATGACCGGCTGGTGATCCTACCCCTGACCAAATCCACGGAGATCCTGTTTGTCAACAAGACCGCCTTTGACCGCTTCGCCGCCGACACCGGCGTGAGTCTGGATGACCTCTCCACATGGGAGGGGCTTTACAGCATGGCGGAGACTTACCGGGACTGGTCGGAGGGCAAATGCTTCTTCGTCCACGACTACCATTTCAACTATTTTCAGGTGGGCGTGGAATCGCTGGGCGAGGACTTCTTTGATGAAAACGGCCTGACCTTCGGCCCCATGTTCCACCGGGCGTGGGAGCCCTATGCCCGCACCGCCCTCACCGGCGAGCTGTGGCTCGGCAGCGGCTACGCCACCGAACCCCTGCGAACGGGGGATGCCATCGTTTCCGTGGCATCGTCGGCCAGTGTGCTCTATTACTCCAACATTGTGACCTATCCGGACAACACCACGGAGGAGGTGGAGATCATCTCCCTGCCATGCCCCATCTTCGAGGTCGAGGAAAAGCTTGTGATGCAGCGGGGCGTAGGCGTCTGCACCGTAAAGTCCACGCCGGAGCGAGAGAAAGCCTGCATGACTTTCCTCAAATGGCTGACGGAGCCGGAACGGAATGTGGACTTCGTGACGGAGCTGGGCTATATGCCGGTGACGAAGACGGGCTTTGACAAATATCTGCCCTCTGCCATTGAGGGGCTTACCAATCCTATGTATGTTTCGCTTTATCAGGCGTTTCTCAAAACTCGGCAGGACTACACCTTCTATGTCCCACCCCAGCGGGAGAACTATCTGGATCTGGAGACACGCTTTGAAAAGCTGGTGCGGCTGAAGCTCACCGCGGGACAGACACAGTATCAGAAAAACCCGGACGCGCTGGAGGAGTTGGTGCAAAGCACCCTTGCAGGCTTCCAGAGCAGCTATCAATAAAATCGAGCACAAGGAAAGGGCGGTGAGAGATCGTGCCGGCAAAGTTCTGTGAAATGCAGATGCTGACGAAAAAAGCCAGAGAGAACGGCGTTAGCATCCGTTCCCGCTTGGCGCTCTATTGGGCGTCCATGGTGCTGGCGATGCTGGCGGCGGCGCTGCTCCTTCTCAGTATCACAGGCGTGACCTCCCGCACCTCCCGGCAGTTTGGAGAAACAGCCGCCCTGCAGCAGCAGAACTCCGCAGCGGCTATTCGAGGGCAGATGGATACGCTCACGGCCAGAAGCGTGGCCCTCTCTGAGCAGATCAGCGAAGAGCTGAACATCTTTCTGGCAGAACGGGGCATTTCCTTTGAAGCGCTGAACGACGATCCGGAGCTGATCGCGGAGCTGGAAACGATTTTGCTTCCCGTTCTGGATACTTCTCTGGGTGGCAGCGCGTGCAGCGGGGCTTACCTCTGTCTGGATGCCACCGCAAATACTGCGCTGCCAGAGGCAGACCGCTCCCGCATGGGGCTGTACCTCCGCTATTCCAGTCTCCGTTCCGCCAACCCCAGCGGGAATGTGGTGCTTTTCCGCGGTGCGGTGGGAGCTGCCCGCAGTCAGGGCGTTCAGCTCCACAACCGCTGGAATCCGGAACTGGATACCAGCCTCATCCCCGGCTACCGTCAGGTGATGACCTGGAGCGGACAGCGTCTGGCCGAGGGCTGCCTCTGGACGGAGCGGGTACCGCTGCTGGATACCTGGGAGAATGTGACCCTGCTCTGTGTCCCCATTCTGGACGAGAGCGGCACCGTTCGCGGGATCTGTGGGATCGAACTCAGCGATCTTTTCTTCACGCTGGCCCATGACGCCGTGTCCGGACCATACGGCTCCTTCCTGCTGGTGCTGGCGCCGCTGAATGGCGATACGCTCCTGCTGGACAGAGCCATGCTGGGCTCGATGCAGGGCGCAGCGCTCCGTGCGGAGGGCGCTATGACCGTCCGGCACGGACAGCGCTATGATACCTTTACCTGCGGAGACGAAACCTACCTCGGCACCTATCAGATCCTGCCCGGAAAGCTGGCGGACGGATACCCGCTGGCGACGGTGACCATGGTGCCGGAGGGCAGCTATCAGCGCTATGCCGCATCCGTCCGCATGAACTGGATCATTGGCTCCCTGATTTTCCTGCTGGCGATGCTGGTCGTTGCGGTGACCCTTTCTCACCGCTTTGCAAAGCCCATCGCCCGAAGCCTTGCGGCCATTCAGAATCCGGATGCGGCGGAGTTTCCCCGCTCCGGTATTTCGGAGATCGACCAGCTGGCGGAATACCTCCGCAACCGCCCAGCGGCGGCCTTATCCGAGGAAGCCCTTCCTCCGGGGATCGCGGCGCTGTTTTCCTCCTTTGTGGAGCGGTCTGCGGCGCTGACCGGGACGGAGCGGCAGCTTCTCCGCTACTATGCCGGGGGCAAAACCATTGGCGAGATCCCGGAGCTGATGTTCATCAGTGCCAGCACCGTCAAGACTCACAACCGGAATATTTACAGCAAGCTGGGCGTCAGCTCCTACGATGGACTCATGGCCTATATCGAAATGTTCCGCCGCTGCGACCGGCTGGATGCCCTTCTGGGAAGTGAATAGGTATAAGCAAAACGCACAAATCGGCTTTGTCCGGCTTGTGCGTTTTGTCTCACCCCAAGGGTGATTTTCCGGTTTTGACCCATAAATTCACCCTTGGGAGGATCGTATTTCCTACTTAGTCCTGCTACAAATAGAATCAGAAAACACGAAGGAGAGGAGTGCTTGCGGATGAGACAGCCGATAAAGGAAGCGCTGCTGGATTGCTCCACCGTGGAGGAGTTCCGCTATTTTGTCCGCTGTGCGGAATGCGGAAAGATATGGCGAAGTCGTCCCGCACGCTTTTCCAAAGCGGACAGTCCCCCGGAAACAGAGGGAAAGCGTGTGATTTTCCGGACGCTGTACGAGCGGGAGCGGACAGAGGCCCGGAACCGGGCGGCGGCGGAATTTGTCCAGAGCTTCAACCTCTGCCCCATCTGCGGACGGCTGGTGTGCGACGATTGCTTCCGGATCGGCGAGGATCTTGACCTTTGCGTTTCCTGCGCCCGACAGCTGGAGGTGCAGGGTCAGCCGGTGCTGAACGGAGATCATCCGGAAGAGTGAGAAAACGTGAATTTTGAAAAATCTTTGAGAGGTGTTTTATGAAACAGAGAAAAAGCAAACGATTCTGGTCGCTGGTGCTGAGCCTTGTGATGATGCTGGCTCTGGCACCCGCCGCACTGGCGGCGTCCCGCTTTACCGACGTACCGGAAACGGCGTGGTACTACAAGGATGTGGAATCTGCCGTAGTGCAGGGGCTCGTCGCCGGCACAAGCGCCGCGACCTATTCTCCCGACAGGAACCTTACCTATGCCGAGGCGGTCAAGCTTGCCGCATGCATGCACAGGAAGGTCACGACCGGCAGTACAGAATTTCCGTCCGGCAGCCCGTGGTATCAGCCTTATGTGGATTACGCCAAGGCGAATAAGATCATCACGAAGGACTACGACTGGTCGCAGAACGCTGCGCGCGCAGGCTACATGGAGATCTTTGCGGGCGCTATTCCCGAGACGGGCCTGCTTGCAGGCTACAGCGCGCTGGCTCAGATCAATCAGGTCGATGATAACGCTATCCCCGATGTATCGATGTCTCACCCGCAGGCGGCAGCCATCTACAAGCTCTACCGCGCGGGCATCCTGCAGGGCAGCGATTCCGCCCACAATTGCAATCCCTCGAGCGCCATCCGCCGCAGCGAGGTCGCAACGATCCTGACGCGTATGATGGATCCCGCCAAGCGTATCAGCTTTGAGATGGCGGATGCCGGCGAGCTGAAGATCACCAAGCAGCCTGCTGACAGCATTTCCGCCGCGGCGGGAGACAAGGTGCAGCTGAATGTCTCTGTCACCGGCGGCACCGGAAAGCAGAGCTTCAGGTGGCGCCGCTCCCTGGACGGCAAGAACTGGGAAGACGTCAAGGACGGTACGCAGTACAGCGGCTCCGATACCCAGACGCTGACGGTGGAGGCCAATGAGGAGACAACCGGCTTCCTCTACAAGTGCTGGGTCAGCGATTCCAACGGGAAGTACGCAGAGAGCCGTGAGTCCCAATTTGCCATATCCCGTTCGAAACTCACCGTGACGAAACAGCCGCAGGATGTGAGCGCTCAGGCCGATGAGTGGGTCAGCTTTACGGTGCAGGTCAGCGGCGGCAAGGATCCCTACACCTACCGCTGGGAGAGCTGCGATGATCATTCCGATTTCGCGGCGCTTCCGCTGAATAACCCTGAGTATATCAAAAATGCAGATACGGCCACGCCGAATCTTCGGGCGGATGCAAATGACTGGAATTACGGATTCGAGTACCGCTGCAAGATCACGGACGCTCTGGGCAACAGCATTTATTCCGAGCCTGCGTCCATCATCGAGGCTGTCGGCGCTCTGCGTATCATCGGGCAGCCCCAGAATATGACGGCTGAGGAGGGCGAGCGGGCGACGGCCACCGTCACCATCGACGGCGGTAAGGGGCCGTTCACCTACAAGTGGATGTACTCCACGGATAGCGTAAACTGGACTGCCGTTCCCAATGACAGCGTTTTCAGCGGCGTCGGCACCAAGACGCTGACCATCAAGGCGGATGATCGGGCGGTCTTCTTCAAGTACCGCTGTGAGATTACCGACGCGGCCAGAAACAAGGTGGAGAGCAACATCGTCACCTTTGAAATGAGCTTCCCCTTTGCTTTCACCGAGCAGCCGCAGAGCTACACGGTCAGAGAGGGCAAATCGGCGTCCCTGACCGTCAGAATCCAGTATGGTAAGGATCCCGTTGAATTCCGCTGGCAGGTCTTGAAAGGCGGCGTGTGGACGGATCTCACGCTGGGAACGGACTATACGGTGGAGGATCACAGCGATATGAGCACGCTCACCATCCGCAAGGTGACGATCAACAATTTCAGCAACAATTACCGCTGCGTTGCAACGGACTGCATTGGGCAGGAGATCATCTCCAATACCGCAAAAATCAATCTCTACCGGCAGTAACCGTAAAACAGACGTACCAAGCAAACCGGAAAGGGGCGTGACCGTCATCAAAAATCTGAAAAAGCTGACGATTCTCCATTCCAACGATCTGCACGGCGATTTCCTCGCCGTGCAGATCGACGAAAAACTGGTAGGCAGCGTGTCGCTGCTCTCAGGCTATGTCAACAAGGGGCGCAGCGAGGAAAAGAATGTCCTTACGCCATCGCGGTGGATATGTTTCGGGGCAGCGTCATCGACTCAGAGTACAAGGGAACTTCCACCATCGGCAACCACGAGGCGGACTATGGCCTTGCACACCTCCTGTTTTTGGAAAAGTGCGTGGATTTTCCCATCATCAACGCCAACTTCCACATCAAGTCCAACGGCAAGCAGATGTTCCAGCCGTTCTGGATCGCCCACATCGACGGGATGAAGGTGCTGTTCATCGGCATCATCACGGAAGATGTGCTGGCGGCCACGAAGAGTGAAGATCTCATCGGCTTCTTCGTGGACATCGGGGAGGCAGCGAAGGAGATCGGCAACATCTGCAACGCCTACAACGCCATCGACACCTTCACCTGGCAGCTCGTCCCCATCAACGATAAGCACTGTCCGCGGGACGAGGAGCTGGAGAAGTTCATCCTGCGGTATAAGGATGCCACCAGCGAGAAGTATGACCGCATCATCACCCGCTTTTCCTGTAAGCTGGGGCGTCCCCGCCGCAACGAGGAAACGCCCTTGAGCAACCTCATCACCGACATTCTGCGGGACGAAGCCTTTCAGGGAGAGCACACGGAATTCTACCAGTTCTCCCACGGCCTGCGGATGGCCTGGTCAAGAATCGAGGAGCAGTTCCGGGAATTGACGCTGGACGGTGAGCCGCTGCACGATGACCGACTCTACTCCGTGGCGGTGCAGAAATATCATCACAATAACCTCAAGGATTTCCTGAACATCTCACTGGAAGAGGTGGAGCAAAACGGCAAAGTCCGCGTGCTGTCCACTTCGGCCCGGGATGTCATTGAAGAATACCTGACCGTCAACCAACACCTCAGCCGCACCGTGGAAGGGCGGCTGGTGATGGAACCGTAAAAAGGAGGAACACCATGCAAGTAACGCTCAACGCCCTGCCCGCGACGCTCTCAGAGTTTGAAGCTCTGCCCCGCCGCACACCGGAGGAGGTCTGCACAGGCTTTCTCTGCGCATTGAAGCTGTACTTATCCAACAAGGACGCAGGCGAGGCTGCCATGAACCTGCTGCGCGGCCCCCGGCCCATGACGCCCTATGACGCCCAGTTCCTGCAGGATCGCCTGCGGGGGAAGGACTACCTGCCGCTGGCGTATTTCGAGGGGGCCACGCCAGAAAACAGCTATACGCCGAGAACACCCTATGTGCTCAATATCCTGCCGGATCCCCGCCCCCAGGACATTGAGGAGGGTTATATCCGGGTATTCCTGAAAACGGCCGGTGCGGATTCACCCCGCCCGGTGAAGCTGCGCTGCAAGCCCTCTACGGGGGAATGGTTCCTGTGGGAATACTCCAGCCCTCTCAGCGGCATCCGTATCCCAGCAGCCCAAGACCCGTGGGCATAAGCGTATGAAAAAAGTTTGGGCTGTCATTCTGGCGGCGTCGCTGGCGCTGAGCCTCACGGCCTGCGGTAAGGAAGAAAGCGGCACAGGCGGCAAGCTGCCCTCCGGCTCCAAATCTGCTGACCAGACCGACATCGTGGAAACGCCGGAGCTTGCTTCTCTGCGGGAGAGCATCACCGGCAGCGGCGCGGACATCGGCGTGGCCTACCTGGGCTATGCCGGGGAGATTGGCTCCATGAAAGACGCCGTGGAGCTGCTGCAAAGAACGGCCTACGCGGAAAGCTATCCCTTTTTGTTGACTCTCCCCGACGATGCCTTCGTGAACGCGGACGGTGAGGAGCTGTATGCCTTTGTTCCCGCAGACAGCAGCGATGTGCTGACGGTCTATGCCGCGGACATCACCGACAGCGGCGACTACCAGAAGACCGGCAAGCCGCTCTGTGAGGGAAAGGCCGGCGAGGTGCTGCTGGTGCGCTGCAATGTCAGCGACCTCCACGCCAATATCTGCGTGGAGACGGCGAGAAAGCAATTCTATTCCATGCTCTCTCTGATGGATGGCAGGGTTTACATGGAGGGGGACTATTTCGACTTCACGCTCTATGAAGCCCTGTGGGGCTTCGGCGGCAACAACGAAAACGGTGAGTGGCTTTTGAGCGATGATGAAACCAATATCCGCATCGCCACGGAGCTGCTCTGCGAAGCAGATGAAGTGCGGGACTACATAGCGCTGGGCATGAGTGTACAGTACACCGGCGAGCATGTGACGGTGGATGGGCACGAGTGCTGGGTATTTGCCCTCGGCACGGAGCGGGAGGATCAGTTCGTCCGGGAGATCTCTTACGCTGTCTGTGACAACCTCATTTACCGGTACGACCCGATAGAGGACACATGGACGGCTTTGACCGGGGAAACGGTCTTCGGCTCCCAGTTCATACTGGCGGACATGGAGGGCATCTGGCAGGCCGTGTCCAGTCTGGATGTGTCCTACCCCAATCAGGAGCCTGCGCCCCTGAACGGCACGCCTGTCACACCGGTGCTGGAAAGCCATTGGGACGCTGCCTCGGACACCATGACCCTCACCGGGGAATACCGGGAAAATTGAGGCAAGGGAGAACGGACGGAATCCGGCCTTACGGCGGAAGTGCGGTCAGGCGGCATGAACGGCATCTGTCCCAATCAGGCGTGGTTTGTGGAGCTCTGCCACCGGGATAATATCTGGATCAGCGCCGCCCTCACGGACTGGGACACTCTGGAGCTTCAGGTCTATCCTCCCGACACCGCAGCCAGTGTCATCTATACCTGCGAGAGGGCAGGCGGCGGAGCCGGTTAAATCACAACTTCATTTCAATGATGAAATTTAGAGAGGAGATATCACTATGGGACTGATTAAAGCGGCATTGGGAGCAACCGGCAGCGTGTTGGCCGACCAGTGGAAGGAATACTTCTATTGCGAAGCGATCCCCGCGGATGTGCTGGCAGTCAAGGGACAGAAAAAGGTCACGGGCCGCTCCAGCAATAAGCACGGCGATGAGAACATCATCACCAACGGCTCCCTCATCGCCATCGCGGACGGACAGTGCATGCTCATCGTGGAGCAGGGCAAGGTGGTGGACGTCTGCGCCGAACCCGGCGAGTACACCTACGATATGTCCACCGAGCCCTCCATCTTCTGCGGTGATCTGGGCGAGGGCATCCGAAGCGTCTTTGCCAACATCGGCAAACGCTTCACCTTCGGCGGCGAAGCTCCCAAGGATCAGCGCATCTACTATTTCAATACCAAGGAGCTCACCGGCAACAAGTACGGCACGGCGTCCCCCGTCCCGTTCCGCGTGGTGGATCAGCGGGCCGGCATCGACATTGATATCGGCATCCGCTGCTTCGGCGAGTACAGCATCCGCCTGAAGAACCCGCTGCTGTTCTATACCAATGTCTGCGGCAATGTCAGCGAGGACTACAAGACCGAGAACATCGCCGGTCAGATGAAGACCGAGCTTTTGACCGCTCTCCAGCCCGCGTTTGCCAAGATCAGCGAAATGGGCATCCGCTATTCCGCACTTCCCGGCCACACGCTGGAGCTGGCGGACGCTCTCAACGAGCAGCTTTCCTCCAAGTGGCGTGACCTGCGCGGCATGGAGATCGTCTCCTTCGGCGTTTCCTCCGTCAAGGCGGAAGAGGAAGACGAGAAGATGATCAAGGAGCTGCAGCGCAACGCGGCCTTTATGGATCCCACCCGCGCGGCGGCGCACCTTGTCGGCTCCCAGGGCGATGCCATGAAGATGGCGGCCTCCAATACCGCCGCTGGCCCCGCCATGGCCTTTATGGGCATGGGGATGGCCGGTCAGGCGGGCGGCATGAACGCCCAGAACCTGTTCCAGATGGGCCAGCAGCAACAGATGCAGCAGCAGGCGGCGCAGCCCGCCCCCGTACCGGCTCCCGCTGTGCAGGGCTGGACTTGCAGCTGCGGACAGAGCGGCATCACCGGAAAGTTCTGCCCCGAATGCGGCAGCCCCCGGCCCACCCCCGCCGCGGATGGCTGGACTTGCTCCTGCGGGGCCGTGAACAAAGGCAAATTCTGCGCCGAGTGCGGCAAGCCCAAGCCCGCCGGCGTGCCCCAGTATAAATGCGACAAGTGCGGCTGGGAACCCGCCGATCCCACCCATCCGCCCAAGTTCTGCCCGGAGTGCGGCGACCCCTTTGACGACGGCGACATCGTCTGATGAAGCGCCGGACGGTCTGGATCTTACTGGCAGGAGTGGTTGTCGGCGTGATGCTTTCGGGATTTCTCCACCGCCGCGCGGCGGAACGTGAATCGGAAAATGTGCAGCCGTTGGACGGTGCGGGTACTTATGTGGACAACGACGCCCTGTGGAGCAGGATCTCCGGAAACTGGATCAGCAGCGACGGACATTGGACGCTGAAACTGGAGGGCGAGGACAGCATGACGCTTCTTCTGGACGGTGAGACTGTGGCGGAAACCTCGCTGTCCTTTACCTACCTCTGCCCTGAGCCTGCGCGGGAGACGGAGCTTTCGGCGGAAACGCCGCAGCTGTGCGGAGGCGGCGAGATCGTCTCTCTCACCCACGAAGCGGGAGAGCATGGCGGCACCCTCACGCTGGAGCTGCTGCATACTGACGAAAAGACAGAAACGGTAACATTCCAAAAGGCGGAATAACAGGAGGAAAAACAATGGGACTTTTTGATAAGAAATACTGCGACATCTGCGGAGAAAAGATCGGCTTGCTGGGCAACCGCAAGCTGGAGGACGGCAATCTCTGCAAAAACTGTGCGGCGAAGCTCTCTCCCTGGTTCAGCGAGCGCCGCCACTCGACGCTGGCCGAAATCAAGGAGCAGCTGGCCTACCGGGAGGAAAACCGGAAAAAGGTGGCTCAGTTTCAGACCACCCGCTCGTTCGGCGAGGACTGGAAGGTGCTGCTGGATGACAACCATCGCTGGATGATGGTGACTCGCGCCCGGGATCTGCGGGAGGCCAATCCCGACGTGCTGGACTTCACCGCCATTACCGACTGCCGCATGGACATTGATGAGAATGAGCGGGAGCTGATGCGGGACGGCCCGGACAACAAAAAGGTCAGCTACAACCCGCCCCGGTACGAATACACCTATCAGTTCGACATCATCATCACCGTCACGCACCCCTATTTCGATGAGATGAAGTTCCGGCTGAATCCCCACGCTGTGGAGCTGGTCAGTGAAGCGCCCAACACCTTCGGCCGCGGCCGCGTGGGGCAGTTTCTGAACACCGGCCTAAACGGCGGTTTTGACCCCAGCTACAATCCGGAGTACCGGCAGTACCGCCAGATGGCGGAGCAGCTCTGCCAGGTGGTGAATACGCTCAACGGCGGCCAGATGCCCCAGCAGGGCTGCGGCCAGCCTGTGGGCGGCTACCAGCAGAGTCAGCCTCAGTTCCAGCAGGGGTATGCGCAGCAGCCGATGCAGGGCGGGTACGGTCAGCCCCAGAACGGATACGCACAGCCGATGCAGAATGGCTATGGACAGCCGCCGATGCAGGGCGGTTATCCCCAGCAACCCATGCAGCAGCCCGGACAGACGGGTTATCAGCAGCCCATGCAGGGCGGCTACCCCCAGGGGACGCAGCAGGGCTATCCCCAGCAGCCGGCACAGCAGAACGGTTTCGTGCAGCAGCCCGCACAGCAGATGGATGGCCCGTGGGTCTGTCCGGCCTGCGGCGGCGCAAACAACGGCGGCAAGTTCTGCCAGTATTGCGGCGCACCGAAGGCGTGAGAGAAAATAATCAAAACGCCGTGCTTTCACGGCGGGAGAGATGTGAGGGAAAAACGATGAAAAAATTATTATCTCTGGCACTGGCGCTGGTGATGGTTTTCTCGCTGGCCGCCTGCGGCAGCAAAGAGGACGGAAACGGCTTTGACCCCTCCGCCCTGGAGTCCAAGACCACCAAGTACGCGGGGGACTACCGTGTGTCCTCCATGATGATCGGCGGCAAGCGCTATGAGTACGCGGATCTCGTTGCGGAGGATATGGCCGACAAAGTTTATCTGAAGATCAACGAGGACTGCACCGGCGTCCTCAACCTCGGTGACGGCGAAGTGCAGATCAAAATTGACGACTGGAACGGTATCAGCACCCTGGACGGAAAGGACACCCTCAAATTCTGGGAGGAGGGTGTGACCACCCTCGGCATTGAGGACTCCGAATCCGGCGTGACCATCTACTTCACTACCGATCCCGCGCCCGAGGTGGGCGAGTTCCCGCTTTCCTTCATCGATACCTATGGCGGCGACTGGATCGGTCAGGGCAAGTTCATGGACTGCACAGGTGATTTTGCGGGCAACAACGACAGTATCTGCCACGGCCTTGCCCGCCTTGTATTCGATGATGCGGGCAACTGCACCATCTTTGCGGGCCTGGGCATCGGCTCGGACGAGAAGAACCTCCATGACCTGACGGTGACCTATGACGCAGATGCCAACGACATGTTCCTCAGCGGCACCTTCTTCGGCTATCCGCTGACGGACGAGAGCTTCGTGAGCTATGAGGAAGAAACCGGCGTTCTGTACCTCTATGCCAAGGCAGAGAAGAATACGGACAGTGCGCTGGCTGTGGCTGTCTGCCTGCGGCATCAGGGCGACGCCTGGACTGGTGAGGAACTGACCACGCTGGATCAGCAGTATGCCGATCTGTACGCGGGCATCGCCTTTGAAGAGTTGGTTTCCGGCTTCGGCCTGGATGTAAGCCGTCTACCCTCCAATACGCCCAGCGGCAGCGGTACGTCCACGCCTGCCGGCCCCTCCAAGAGCTACAACACCAGCGGCTTTGACGGCAAGGCGAAGCTCTACTATGAGGATCTGATTGTGGTGGACTATCCCACTTCCAAGTTCCATGATGACGGTGACGCCATCGGCTGCGACGATCCGTATCTCTATATCTTTGCCCAGACGATCCTTGCCCCGAACAGCAGTTCCGTTGCAAGCTGTGAGGAGGACATGGGCAATTACGCCAAGGATTCCGACTATTCCAGCGTGACGGACGAAAACATCATGCTGGGCGCCCACTCCGCCCGCCGCGTGGTGGCGGAAAGCTCGTGGATGGGCAATATCGCCGTTTACCTCATTGATTTGGGGGCCGACGGCAGCGACAGCGCGGGTTGGGCTTTCATCAGCGTGAAGTATGAGGACGCTTCTGCTCTGGAAACGGCGGAGGCTATTCTCAGCACCATCCGCGCCAAGTAAGAGACAGCGATCAGCGTGCCCGCGTCCCATTCTGGGGCGCGGGCGGCGCAGAGAGGAGAAGAAACGATGCCAGCACAGGTAACCAATTATAAATGCCCCAGCTGCACCGGCCCCCTGCATTTCGTGGGAGCCTCCGGCAAGCTGGAGTGCGACTACTGCGGATCTCAGTTCGATGTGGCGGACATTGAGGCCATGTACGCCGATAAGGAGCAGGCCGCGGTGCAGGCTCAGCAGCAGGCAGAGGAAAAAGCCGCTGCCGCTCAGGGCGCCGACAGCGGCGAATGGGATCTATCGGGCTTGACCGCCGACTGGGGCGCGGACGGACAGGGTATGAAGAGCTACACCTGCCCCTCCTGCGGGGCGGAGCTCATCTGCGACGCCAGCACCGCCGCCACCTCCTGCCCCTACTGCGGCAATCCCACCGTGGTGCCGGGGCAGTTCTCCGGCACGCTGAAGCCGGACTTCGTCATTCCGTTCAAACTCAGCAAGGAAGACGCGGTGGCGGCGCTGAAGAAGCACTATCAGGGCAAGCCCTTCCTACCCAAGTCCTTTACATCCGGGAACCACATTCAGGAGATCAAGGGCGTCTACGTCCCATTCTGGATGTTCGACGGTGCGGCCAACGGCTTCGCCCACTATGAGGCGACCCGCTCCCACACCCACCGGGAGGGAAACGAGGAGGTCACGGTGACGGAGCATTACGACGTCTACCGCGCCGGCGACCTGTCTTTTGAAAAGGTGCCGGTGGACGCCTCCAGCAAGATGCCGGACGATCACATGGATTCCATCGAGCCCTACGACTACTCCGGCCTCAAGCCCTTTTCCACCGCGTACCTGCCGGGCTTTCTGGCAGATAAGTACGATGTCACGGTGGAGGACAGCCGCTCTCGTGCAGATGAACGCTGCAAGCAGACCCTCTCCGACGCGCTCCGCGCCAGCGTTCACGGCTTTGAGAGCTGCGTCCCTATCAACGAGCAGGGCTTCCTCCAAAGAGGAAAAGTCCACTATGCCCTGATGCCGGTGTGGATGCTGAACACCAAATGGAACGGCAAGGAATTTCTCTTTGCCATGAACGGGCAGACCGGCAAGCTGGTAGGCAACCTGCCCATGAGCTGGGGCAAGTTCTGGGGAGCCTTTGCCGCCATCGCGGCAGTCCTCAGCGTCATTGGCTCTGTCATTACGCTGCTGTAAGGAGGGAAAAGAACATGAAAAAAAGAATTTCAGCTCTGTTTTTGACCCTGCTTCTGGCGGTTGCCCTCTGCCTACCCGCGGTGGCCGACAGCGAGATGTCCTATCTCTTCGATGTCTCCGACGTTCTCAGCTATGAGGACTGGAAGACGCTGGAGCAGCAGGCGCAGACCCTCAGCGAGCGTTATCACTGCGGCGTCTACGCCGCCATCGTGGACGACTATGCGGAGTATGGAAACGGCGATGTGGAGGATGTGGCCGGTCAGATCTACACGGGCTCGGATATGGGCTATGGCGAGCGGTTTGACGGTGTACTCCTGCTGCTGAGCCTCGGCGAACGGGACTACGCCCTCTATGCCTTCGGCGATTTCGGTGAAACGGCCTTCAATTCCTATGCCCGCAGCCAACTGGAGGAGGCATTCCTCCCGTCCTTCGGTGACGACGACTGGGCAGGCGGCATCGCCGCGTACCTCGGCGAAGCGGAAGTCCTCCTCGCCCAGGCGGAGAGCGGCAGTCCCGCCAAGGAAAGCCCGGTCAAGGGCATTTTCACCGCCGTGGGGATCTCCTGCGTCGTTTCCCTTATCGTCTGTCTGGTGCTGAAGGGCAAGATGAAGTCTGTCCGCAAGGGTACTGAGGCTCATGCGTATGTGGCTCCCGGCAGCATCCATATCACGGACGGCTATGAGCGCTTCACACACACCACCGAGACACGCCGCACCATAGAAAAGGATCACGGCGGCAGCGGAGGCAGAGGTTCCTCCGGCGGCAGTTCCTCCAGCGGAAAGTTCTGAGGGGTGGATATGAAGCGAAATTTACGCCGCTTACCTGCGCTCCTGCTGTCCCTTCTGCTGACAGTCAGCCTCACCGCCTGCGGTGACAGCAGCACCGGCTCGGTTGGCGGGGGCAAGCTCCCCACCGGAGGAAAGCCGTCAGGCTCTCAGGAATCTGACACGCCCTCCGGCTCTGAGGAAAAGGGCTATGACGACAGTCTCATCACGGAGGCAGTCTCGCTGGATACCAGTTTCAAAAATGAATACGGCGAAACCTGTCAGGTATCCGTCCATCTCCCGCAGCTGTCCTCCGATGGCGCCAAGGCGCTGAATCAGCGCATCATGGACATCTGGGGCGATCTGGCGGCAAAAAAGCAGGCGGACTTTGAAAGAGAGTGCCTTGCGGTCACGGTGGGCTGGGAGAGCCATTGGAGCGGCAGCCTCCTGAGTCTGGTGATGACCGAGGAGCAGCCGGGCATCGGCCCGGACTATTGGGTGTTCCACTATGATTTCGCCAAGGAGCAGGAAGTGAGCGCCGGGGAACTTCTGAACCAGCTGAAGATCTCCGAAGATACCCTCCGCACTGCGCTGTGCAGGGCGGCGGCCAACGGCTTTGACGAAATTTTCTCCGATGGCCGGACTGCCGCGCCGGAGGAGCTGGCGTTGCTTCGGGCCAAAACCCTTGCGGCAGCGGCGGATGCCGTTCACGATCCGCCATTCTATCCGAATGCGGATGGCAGCCTGACGGCCTACCTCAATATCTGTACTCCCGTGGCGGCCGGCTGGTCACAATGGGAACTGAACATTTCCCTGACCCAACAGGCAGCGCCTCTTCGGACAGAGACAGATGATGTCGCGGTCACGGTCAACGCCGACGGAACCGTGGAAGTCCTCATTGAAAAAGGCTCCCGAACCGAAGCCTATCAGGAGGAATACGGGTTCCGCTGCGGAAAGAGTTATACCATCGACGGATGCTATGGGAACTATAAAAAGCTGCTCGTGGCCTCGGTGGGGCCGGATTATAGTCCCACTTTGTTCCTGCTGACGGACAGCGGAACGGTGGAGTATGTCCGTCTCTTTGATGCCATCCGCTTCGGAAAGTTGGTAAACCACGGCCCCCTGTACGGTGTGGGCGTCCCGGAGGGCTTGTGGGGCGATTGGCCCAAGGTGGTGGATTTTGAAGCCGGTGCGGGAGAACACATCTCCACGGTGTATGCCGTGATGAACGACGGCAGCCGCTATGATCTGGCGGAGGCGGTCAACACCGGCGGGACGCTGCGGCCCTTTGCCCTCTCCGGCAGCTGGGAGGCATTCCTGACCCGGCCCGGCAGTTCTGCCAGCGAGTACCGCATGGAGATCCAGCCCAGCGGCAGCTTTACGGAGCTGACCTTTACAGACAGTGTACCCAGTGCGGGGATCTCCGTCCCCTATACCGGCTATCTGGAGTATCTGGGCATGAATGAGGCCGGACTGCTGTACGGCTACACCGTCACCGGCCCGGATGGAAATGACCTTGTGGGAACCATGGCCCTTCTGCCGCAGGATGATACCATGATGGTGACGCCTGCCGGGGGCGATGCGCTCCTGGATGCGCCGAGCGGTCTGCAATTTGTGAAGAATTAAAACTGATTTCCCGTATCATTTGGGAAAGGGCTTGCCATGCAAGCCTCTTTCCGAATGCCGCCGAACCCGTTCTCGGCGGTATTCGGAAAGAAACAAAGAGAGGCGCGTAATGGGAAAACTGGATGAAAAGGCGTGGCTGGCAAAGGAGTACCGACTCTTTGCCGCCATTCGGCAGAACGAACTGGAAAGCGTGCGCAGGCTGCTGGATACAGACCCATCCCTTGTAAATATTTCCGCGCCCAAGCGCCCGCTGGATACACGGTTCCTGTCACCGCTGCAGGCGGCGCTGTGTACCGGATGGCACAGAGAGATCGCATGGCTGCTGCTGGAGCGCGGTGCCGACGTCAACTATTGCGCACCAAAGGAACTGTGCGATGACGCCTATCCCGTCCTCTTCGACGCGGTGAATACCGCCGTCTGGAACGCCCGCCGCTATGAGTGGGACGGAACGGACGTCAACCATCTTGTCTGGAAGCACACGAAAGAGGATTCCGACGAAGCCTTCCGCTTTCTCCAAAGGATGCTGGAGCTGGGCGCGGACGCCAGCCAGACCGATCATTACGGCAGGAATGCCCTGATGGAAGCCGTCAGCGAGGCCAACAAGCTCTGTCCCAATGTGAACGCCGAGACGGGTGAGGATTACCCCGGACGAATCATTACGCCGGAGATGCGGGAGGACTTCCTGCGCATCTTCCAGACCTTGACCGACGCCGGGGCGGACAGGGAAAACCGCTCTGCCTTTTCCGGCATGACCATTCGGGAACACTATGAGAGGGAACCCGTCTGGCGCATCTGCGGTGAGCTGTTCCGTTAACGAAGAAAGGAACGTAGCACCCCCGGTCAGGATGCCATGTTCCCTTATTCTGAAGCTCTTAAAAGCGTCCTGCCTTTACGAATGATCCTATCAGACTGCACAAGCATTCGCCTCATCCGCCTGAGAGGACTCCTCTCTGCTATACAGCAGAGCTTCTACCATAGCTTTGATCGCGGCGCGATCTCGCACATCGCAGGCGCGAATAAGCCGGACAAGCTGGCTTCTTCTGAACCTTGAGAAACACTGCTTACGCAATCATATCCCCATATGCCCGCGGTATATTTTCATATTGTGAACATTATCAAGTCCCTACCCGCTCCGTCCATTTTCCCTTCCATGTATACAATATCATCAGCACCATTCCAATAAACCAGGAGACTGGATAAGAAACATAAATGCCAGCAATCGTTGAAAAATAGGGCGCTATAAAACGTATCCACCCAACACGGCACACACAAAATGACACGAGAAGAATGACCATTGGAGGAATACTCCGTCCTGTCCCGCGCACAGCACCAGCTAAAATCTGAGTAATGCCCAGGATAAAATAGAAGGGACAGAAAAATTTCAGGGCCAATTTCCCATATTCGATTGCTTCCATATCATCCGTAAAAAGCCCCAAGATCGGTTCTGCAAAAGCTAACAGCAAAATTCCTGTAAAGGTAGTATAGATAATTCCAAGTATAACGGTCACCCAAATGCCTTTTTTCATTCGGTCTATTTTCTCCGCGCCAAAGTTTTGCCCTACAAAGGTGGTTGCCGCCATTCCGATTCCCATGACTGGCTGAATATTGAATCCGTCGATTTTTAAATGAGCACCAAAACCAGCCATTGCCGTTACTCCAAAGTCATTGACACTGGATTGTACCAAGACATTAGAAAGAGAAATCACCATATTTTGAATTCCTGTTGGTAAGCCGATTTTTAACATTTTCAGAGCGAACTCTCTGTGAAAACAAATTTGCCTCAGTTTTACTTGATAGTCCGCCGGCGTCCTAACCAAAAAAAGCAGGGCCAGCATACAGGCGATTATCTGGCTGATGTCTGTGGCAACTGCAGCTCCGCTTACCCCCAGCTTTAATTCGCCCACCAATATGAGATCCAACAGTATATTTATAATGGATGCGGCTGCCAGACAACTTAGAGAACGTTTAGAATTCCCAACCGCGTTCAGAATTCCGGCGCACATATTGTAGAGCACATTGAAAAGCAAACCGCCCGAATAAATTTGAAGATATGACACAGCACTTTCCAATACTTCTGACGGCGTATGCATCCATAATAGCATATACCTACTGCAAAAAATACCCGCTGCAGAGAGCACAAGTCCTAAAACACCGGAAATTGCCAAAGCAGTATGGACTGCAGACTGCACTCCTTTTTGGTCTTTTGCTCCCAGACATTGTGATACCACAACCCCCGCTCCTACCGCAGTGCCTTGACTAAATGCGATTAGCAGCCGCGTAAGAGATGTGCTGGAGGTAACCGCCGCCAATGCGTCACTGCCAACATAATTCCCAACAACGATCGAGTCTACCGCATTATACATTTGCTGAAGCAGATTTCCTAAAACCAGCGGCATCGCAAAGAAAATGATCTTCTTCCAAATAATACCCTCCGTCATCAAAGCGGATGTCTTTTGAGAATTCAAACTCTTTTGCTTGCAACAACGTTCCATCTGCTCGTCCCCTTTCCCTTTTCCGAAACAACATATCCCGATCTGAAGAAGATACTCTCCGCATTTAAATTTGCAAAAAACACCTTATCAATTTCTTCTTTAACTTTATTATAAACGTCCTTTCTTTAGCGTCAAATATATATTTTATATCATATATTATAGCTTGAAACTATGATAAATTAAGATTATAATACATTAAAAAACATTAGTAAACGCGAGGGCCACAACTATGGACATTCGGATATTGCGCTACTTTTTGGCGGTCGCTGAAAAAGAAAATATTACTCGAGCTGCGGAATTTCTGCATATTGCTCAGCCTTCCTTGTCTAAACAACTCATCGATCTGGAAAATGAATTGGGAAAAAAGCTTTTTATCCGTGGAAAGAGGAAAATCACATTGACTGATGAGGGGATCTTGTTGCGCAAGCGTGCGGAGGAAATTGTCTCTTTATTGGAGAAAACCGAGCGAGAACTCGCGGCAGATTCCGATCAAGTCAGCGGAGAGGTCGCAATCGGCGGCGGCCAATCTAAACTTGTGGTACAAGCTGCATCGCAAACTGTGGAAAATTATCCAGAGATCCACTTTTACTGGTACAGCGGTGATGCAGAAGAGGTCATGGAAAAACTGGAGCATGGGACACTTGACTTTGGCGTTTTATTGGAACCGATAGATATTTTAAAATATGAAAGCCTTCCCCTCCCAACAAAAGAGCACTGGGGGCTGCTGATGAGACGAGACAGCCCCCTTGCCCAAAACAGCACCATAGAAAAGACGGATATTGAACATGCTCCACTGATCGTACCTCATCGTGCCGGGCTTCAGCGCAAACTGGCCAAATGGTTTGGTACAGAACCAGAACGACTAAATATTACCGCTACCTTTAATTTAATCTACAGCACTCCCTCTCTTTTGGTTGAGAACCAACTTGGATACGCGGTGACAAGAGATTGCCTAATCCATATAGAAGAAAACAGTCACCTATGCTTCCGCCCTTTTTTCCCCACCATGGAAACCAATGCAGCAATCGTATGGAAGCGCCATCAACCGCTTTCCAAGGCAGCCGCAAAATTTATTGAAGTACTAAACCGTTGTATAGAAGGGACTTCCACCCAGTGACTATCTCCCGGCCCGATCCATATGGAGCCTATTTTTACGCAGATCACTTTTTCAAACTTTCCTGTTTTGCAGCAAAGGCAGTATTTTTATCTGTCCACTCCATTTCATTGTATAAAAAATCACCTCACATACAGCAAATAAACCCACACATTTTACCTCTTGTCTTTACGACAAGAGGCTTTGTCATCAGTCTTAAATCTTAATCGTTTCCCGCTTACAGCGGAGACCCACCAACATAGGGGCATAAAAATATGGACATTCAAAGTTTGTCGCAAAACATCCAAGCGGAGACAGAAAAATCATCGTGGGCAAATCTGACCTCATCCGTCTCATCATCATGGCAGTGCTGGCCAACGGACATGTCCTGCTGACCGACCTGCCGGGGGTGGGAAAACCACCTTGGTAAAAACCATCTCTCTCGCTTTGGGCTGCCGCTCTGGGCGGATCCAGTTCGTTCCGGACATGCTGCCCAGCGATATTATTGACATGAAGATCTTCAACCAAAAGACGGGAGATTTTGAACTGCGGCAGGGGCCGGTGATGACCGCCCTGCTTTTGGCCGACGAAATTAACCGCGCCATCCGCCGCCAGCTTTTCCAGCAGTGTCGGAGGCGGGTCTCCGACCGGAAAAAGCCAAATAGATGACCGAAAACGGAGGGCGCCTGCGGCAGGCGCCCTCCGTTTTATAGAAAAATCAAAATCCCCTTGCGTTTCTCTGGGGATTGTGCTATGGTAGGGTCAAGACATGTAGAGCTGTCATACAAGCTGCTGACCTATAGGTAGGCCGTAAGTTTGAGGCTGAGGCAAATTTAGAAAGGGAGGGATCAGCTATGGCGCTCAGCCCCATCAAAAAAGAGAGCATCAGCGAACAAATTTTTGAGCAGATGAAACAGCAGATTTTGGACGGAGAATGGGTCTGCGGTGAGAAGTTGCCCTCTGAGGCAGAGTTGGGCAGTATTTTTGGCGTCAGCCGGGTTACGATCCGGCAAGCACTGCAGAAATTGGTGGTGCTTGGATTGGTGGAAACCAGGTCTGGAGAGGGCTCCTATGTGAAAGAGGCGGATATCGGCCAGCAGATGAAAACGGCATTGCTGCCCGGGGTCTATCTTCAGGCACAAAACACCCAAGCCGTCCTGGAATTCCGCTCCGTGATCGAGGTGGAGACCGCTGGATTGGCAGCCCGGCGGGCCACGGAAAAGGACATTGCCCGGCTGAAGGAGATCTTAAAGTGCCAGATGGATGTAAACAGCCGCACGGTAAAGAGTTTCGCCGATGAGGACATGGAATTTCATATGACCATCGCCCGAAGCACCGGAAACGCCCTGATCATCGCCACATATGAGATTCTCTGGGATGTTTTGAATAACACTATGAACCAGATGGTCCACTCCTTGGGCTTTGATGTAGGCCTGCCCTACCACCAAAAATTGATCGAAGCCATAGAAGCTCGGGATGAGCACAGCGCCATCTTAACGATGAAGGCCCATATCGAGAACAATCAAAAACAATTTGCCCAGTTTCTCTGCAAGCATCAAAATGGGGAATGCCCGGCTGCTGAGTAAGCGTCGGTGCCCCTTTGATATGAAATTGATAGGAGGAGAGTATACATGAAAGCACTGAGATTTTTGGCACCATATCAGCTCAAGGTGGAGGAAGTGCCCACCCCCAAGCCGGCGGCGGGCGAATGCCTGCTGCGGGTACGCGCCTGCGGCATCTGCGGCAGCGATCCCCACGGCTACACCGGCAAGACCGGGCGGCGGATCCCCCCTCTGACCATGGGGCACGAGTTTTCCGCAGAGGTAGCAGAGCTGGGCGAAGGCGTCACCAAATTCCAGGTAGGCGACGGGGTCATCGTGCAGCCCATCAATTTCTGCGGGGAGTGTGAGAATTGCCGGCAGGGGCTCACCATGCTGTGTCTGAACAAGAAATTTTTCGGTGTCCTGGACACAGACGGGGCCATGGCGGAATATGTCTCTGTACCGGAAAAGCTGCTGTATCGGCTGCCGGAGGGGACCTCCTATTATCACGGGGCGCTGACAGAGCCCTATGCCGTTACATATGGGGCCTACAAAAAGGCGGGCGGGCTGAAGGATCAGATCGTTCTCATCATTGGCGCCGGAACCATTGGAGACTGTATGCTGCAGCTGGTGCTGCTGGACAAACCCAAGATGGTCATTATGGCTGACCTGTCCGATTCCCGGCTAAAGATGGCAAAGGAGCTGGGTGCCACCCATACCATCAACACCGGCAAGGTGGACGCGCTGGAGGAGATCAGAAAACTGACCGGCGGCCATATGGCCGATGTGTCCTTCGAGTGCTGCGGCGTGGAGCCCACGGCAAACCTGTCCGTTCAGGCCTTGAAGATCGCCGGACGTGCCTATTGGATCGGAATGAACCAGAAGGAAATGACTTTGAATATGCAGGATGTGGTCTGCTCGGCCCGCAGCGTGTTCGGCTCCTTCAACTATACCCACCAGGAGTTCGGCGAGGTGGTGGACATCATCGGCTCAGGCCGGATGGCCTCGGATAAGCTGATCTCCAAGGTGATCTCTTTGGAGGAGGCGCCCCAGGCCTTTGATGACCTGCTTTCCAAACCTGACGAGCTGCTGAAGATCATCATCGACCCCACGAAATAAGAGAGAGGAGTTTGTGTGATGAGATTTGGATGCTGCCTGAATATGGTCGCCACCCAGCCAGACGGCACGGGGATCGAATGGATCGAATCGCTGGCCAAGTGCGGCTTTGACTACGTAGAGATGCCCACCGCCCAGATGACGGCGCTCTCCGATGAGGACTTCGCCGCGCTGAAGGCCCGCATTGAGGCATCAGGGCTTCCCTGTGAGACCAGCAACAATTTCTTCCCCGTGGATCTGCGGCTCACCGGCCCCGATGTGGATATGGACGCCGTCATGGACTATGTGGACCGTTCCACCCGGCGGGCGGAATCCCTGGGCGTCCAGTACATGGTGTTTGGTTCCGGTCCGGCCAAGATGGTGCCGGAGGGGTTCCCTAAGGAGAAGGCATACCAGCAGCTCGTGGAACTTTTAAAAGCCATCGGGCCAGTGGCCCGAAAGCGGGGCATCACCATCGCTATTGAGCCGCTGCGCCAGGCTGAGTGCAACATCATCAACACCTTTGCCGAGGGAGTCCAGCTGGCCCGGGATGTGGATGACCCCAATGTAAAGGTCCTGGTGGACTTCTATCACTTCGCGGTGGAAAAGGAGCCGGTGGAACACCTGTTGGACAGCGGAAGGGAGTATCTCTGCCACGTCCACTTCGCCAACCCCAACGGCCGGGTCTTCCCGGTAGATGGAGATGAGGCGGATTACAGGCCCTTTATCGACGCGCTGAAGGCCGTGGGCTATGACCAGCGGGTCAGCTGCGAGGCATATTGTCCCAATGGCTTTGAGCAGGCCGCCCCCGCAGCCAAGCGCTTTTTTGACAGAGAATTTTGAGGAGGGAACAACATTGCCGTACAGCAAAGAACTGCTTGCATCTCTGAAGGCCAAAGGACAGCTTTTGCGGCGTGACTGCATCCGGTGCATCGGCGTGGGCGTAGCCGGCCATGTGGGCGGAAGCTGTTCCGCCGCCGATCTGGTGGCCGCACTCTACTTCTATAAGCTGAAATATGACCCCAAAAATCCGGAGTGGGAGGGCCGGGACTACTTCCTGCTCTCCAAGGGCCATGTGGCCATCCTCCAGTATTCCGCCCTGGCCGAGGCGGGCTTCTTCCCGGTGGAGGATCTGCTCCACTGCAAGGATGTGGGTTTTTACCTCCAAGGCCATCCCCATCTGGGGACTCCGGGCATTGAGGCCGGGACCGGCTCTCTGGGCCAGGGACTCAGCTTGGGGCTGGGCATGGCCCTTGGACTGAAGATGGATCAGAAGGACAACCGGGTCTATGTCCTGGTGGGCGACGGCGAGATGGACGAAGGACAGATCTGGGAGGCAGCCATGGCCGCCGGGTCCTACCAGATGGACAATCTGTGCGCCATTATCGACAACAATGGGCTGCAGTGCGTGGGCCCCATTACCCAGCGGATGAATTCCGAGCCCATTGCGGACAAGTGGCGGGCCTTCGGCTGGAACGTGATCGAAATCGACGGCCACAACATGGAGGAGATCCTCACCGCCCTGGACACCGCGGAAACCGTCAAAGGCAAGCCCACGGCGATCTTGGCCCACACCATCAAGGGCAAAGGCGTAAGCTTTGCGGAAAATGTGGCCAGTTGCCACAACGTGGCGCTGACCAAAGAGCAATATGACCAGGCCCTAAAGGACCTGTCGGAATGAGGAGGGTGCGTCATGAGTGAAACGAATCAGAGAGTGGCATACGGCGACACCCTGCTGGCCCTTTGCAGGGAAAACCGAAACATCGTGGTGCTGGACGCCGACCTGGGCGGCTCCACCATGGGGAAAAAGATCGAAGAGGGCCTTCCCGAACAGCATATAGAGATGGGCATCGCAGAGGCCAACATGGCTTCTGTGGCAGGCGGTCTCTCCCGGGTGGGCAAGATTCCCTTTATCAACTCCTTTGCGGTCTTCTGCTGCGGCCGGGCTTTTGACCAGCTGCGCCAGACCATCTCCATCGGCAAGCTGAATGTCAAGATCTGCGGCTCTTCCGCCGGGTGCTCCGATTTCGGAGATGGTGCCACCCACCAGTCTATTGATGACATCGCCTACATGCGGGTCATCCCCAATATGAAGGTGATCGTCCCCGCCGACGCCAATGAAGCGGTGGAGGTGACCAAGTACATGGCCGCCTCTCAGGGACCGGTCTACATGCGCATCGGCCGCAGTGAGCTTCCCAACGTGACGGAGGAGGGAAAGCCCTTCGTCCTGGGTCAGCCCACCGTTCTGCGGGAGGGGAGCGATGTGTGCGTATTCGCCTGCGGTGTCATGGTGGCCAAAGCGCTGGAGGCGGCGGAGCGGCTCGCCGGCCAGATCTCTGTCCGGGTGGTCAACGTGAGCACCATCAAGCCCATGGATCAAAAGGCCATTGCCTCTTTGGCACAGGACTGTAAGGGCGTGGTCACCGCGGAGGAGCACAGCGTCATCGGCGGCCTGGGCGGTGCCATTGCGGAAGCCCTGTGCAAGGCCTGCAAGCCCATCGAATTCGTTGGCATCAACGATGAATTTGGCTCTTCCGCCCATAACTATCAGGATATTTTGGAGCATCTGGGCCTGACGGTGGATCACATCGAGCAGGCGATCCGCACCATTGCTGCGATTTGAGCACCATCACCATACAACATCAATAGAAGGAGGCATTCCAAAGGATGAAAATCGGATTTGTGGGGCTTGGCATTATGGGCAAGCCCATGAGCAAGAACTTGCTGAAGGCCGGCCATGAGCTGGTGGTCTTTGACGTGAACCCTGACGCCGTGGCCGAGGTGGCCGCCGCCGGTGCTCAGGCGGCGGAGAGCGCCAAGGCAGTGGCCGAGCAGTGCTCTCTGATCGTGACCATGCTGCCCAACAGCCCCCATGTAGAGGCGGTGGTCTGCGGCGCAAACGGGATCTTGGAAGGGGCAAAGCCGGGGACGGACATCATCGACATGAGCTCCATCGCCCCCCTTTCCTCCAAAGCCATTGCAGAAAAGTGCGCCGCCGCCGGCGTCAATATGATGGACGCCCCTGTCTCCGGCGGCGAACCCAAGGCCATCGACGGCACCTTGTCCATCATGTGCGGCGGCCCCAAGGCGCTGTTTGATAAGTATCAGGATGTTCTGCTGACCATGGGCGCCTCCGCCGTCCACTGCGGCGATGTAAATGGGGCGGGCAACACCGTTAAGCTGGCCAATCAGATCATCGTGGCGGTAAACATCGCCGCCTGCGCGGAAGCCTATTCCCTGTCCACCATGGCCGGTGTGGATCCGGAAAAGGTCTTTGAGGCCATCCGAGGCGGTCTGGCCGGCTCCACCGTCATGGAGGCCAAGGTGCCCATGATGATGAACGGCAACTTCAAACCCGGCTTCAAGATCGACCTGCACATCAAGGATCTGAACAACGCCCTGGACACCGGCCACGGCTTGGGCACCCCCATGCTGCTCACCGCTCAGGTCCAGGAAATGCTCCAGTGGCTCCACAACAACGACTGCGGGCAGGACGACCACTCCGCCATCCTCAAGTATTATGAGAAGATCTCCGGTGTGGAGGTCCGCAAATAACCCATTTCCCATACAAAAAGAAGCCGCCGCATCCCATAGCAGGATGCGGCGGCTTCTTTTTCATATCTCACTCAAAGGCGGGGAGTTCCCCTTCCTTACCGGGTGAGCTGAGTCAGGGTCTGGGCCCTGAATTGGGGGGCCAGAGAGCGGTAGTCCACCCCCATCAGCCATTGATAGCACCCCAGCATGGCGTCGATGCAGGGGGTCTCCACTCCGTACATCTTTCCCAGCAGGGAGATGGGGGCAATGCCAAAGGGGAGGTCCTCCTCCAAATAACGGTGATGGGTGGTCTTGGGCCCCTTTCCGGAGAGATAGGCGTTATTGTGCTTTACCGCATCGTACAAGGTATCGTACTGGTCGGGCCAAAAGCTGTTGATGATGTCCACACAGCGGACGGGAGTGGCACCCGCTGCCTGTACCACCGCGCAGCGCTCTGCATCGATCTTCTCCACTGCCCCCAGCGTCAATCGGGTGGCCGCATCGGCATAGAAGGAATAGTCCTCACCGTTTTCCATCCGGGTGATGTTGAACAGCGCGATGGGGGTATGCATCACAGGATTGGACGAATTCAGCGAGGTGCTTATCACATTTTCATCGGAAACAAATTGGGGGAACAGGGCGTTCCACTCGCCGCACAGCGCCTCTGTGCGGGACGGATGGACAGCGGCCAATGTGATTTTCTTTTTGACGCTTTTGATGCGGCAAGCCGCCCCTTCGTAGTCGGCCAGGAACAGCTGGGCACCGGTCTCCGCGATCTCCACACCTTTTTCCTCTGCCTCTTCGCCCAATTCCTGATAAAATTCATAGGCGCCCCAGTTGCCGTTGAAGATCAGGATACGCTGGCCCCTCTCCAGCAGCCCGCGAAGCTGGCGGGCCACAGGCCTGTGCCCCGAGGCCACTGTCATGACCACGATGAGATCCGCTCCATGTACCGCATCAGCCAAACTGCCGCACACTGAGGGAACATAGCGGCCTGCATAGGTACCGGTAATCTCCATTCCATCTTCCTTCAGTGCCTTGACCACTGCGGCATCTCTTCCCCACAGGGTAACTTCGCAGCCCTTCTGCATCAGATATGCGGCCGCCGCCCGGGCGGTGCGGCCCAGGCCAAGGATCACTACATGAAAATTGTCGTTCATAGCTCCTTCTCCTATCATCCTTTTTTAGGGGGCTGGCCGTTTCTTGTGCCCTTTTCTCTCAGAGCCCAGGGCCTTCCCCTTATGCGCGGGGAGCAGGCCACCCCCGTGGTGATCAACATGTTGGTAAATGTCCGTCTCTCGCCGGTAGAGATGGCCAGACGGACACACTCTTGGCAGCTGGCATCATAAAATTCATATCGCCCCACCTTCTCCAGCTCTATACCGCCCAATAGGGAAGTGAATTTCTGAAAGATCCCCGGTGTGCTGCCGTCAGCTGGATCCATGCCCTCCGCCTTCTCGATCTCCGCAACCTATTGGATGGCGGGAGTGCGCTCCAAATATCCCATAGATTGAAAGGTAGTCAGTTAAAATATTGTAGATATTGGATTTTGTCACGCCCCACGCAGGCTCCTGAACGGTAAAAAAAGATAACACCGTCAGCGCTTTTGCCGGTGATTTTACTTTCGGTTCCTGGTCCTTCATACTTTTTGGCCTCGTTTTTTAATAAAGAACATCATTCTTTATCTTCATTTTATTATATAAAAATCGGAGAAAGATACAAAGCCTTTGTCGCTTCTTTTTTTCATATGATGTAAAAAAAGCTTAAGCAGATATGCAAAATCATCGCTGCTGAAGGGATCCGTTTTCCCCCTGAATAAAAAGATGAGGCCTCTGCATGGACACATTTTCCAAAAAATCCCCCGGCCAAAATTGGTCGGGGGATTTTCCTCTACGAAACTCATTCTTGACAAAATACTGCTTTCAACAGGGATCTTTTTAGGGGGAATCTTACCGGTTGCTTCTCCTCCAAATTCCCATCCGCTCCGCCTGCTGGATCAACTCATCCCGGAAATCTGGGTGGGCGATGGAGATCAGCTTTTCCGCCCTCTCCCAGGTGCTCAGGCCCTTCAAATTCACAAGGCCATATTCGGTGACCACGTACTGCACGCAGGATCGAGGATCCGTGACGATGGAGCCAGAGGTCAGCGTGGGGACAATCCGGCTTTTTACGCTGCCATCTTTGCCCGCCACGGTGGAGGACATGCAGACGAAGCTCTTTCCCCCCTTGGAGAGGTAGGCGCCCATGACAAAATCCAGCTGGCCGCCCGTGCCCGAAATATGTTTCAAGCCGGCGCTCTCCGCGTTGATTTGACCAAAGAGGTCTATGTCAATGGCATTGTTGATAGAGATAAAGTTGTCCAGCTGCGCCAGCACCCGCACATCGTTGGTATAGTCCACAGGGGCGGCCATAACATCTGGATTGTGATCTATGTAGTCGTAAAGCTTTTTGGTGCCCGCGGCGAAGGCGTAGACTTGACGCCCCTTGTCCAGATTCTTCTTGCTTCCGTTGATCTTGCCCGCTTTGGCAATGTCCACAAAAGCATCTACATACATCTCCGTGTGGATTCCCAAGTCCTTCAAATCAGACTGGGCAATCATAGACCCTACCGCATTGGGCATTCCTCCGATCCCCAGCTGCAGGCAGGCCCCATTGGGAATCTCGGATACAATGAGCTTCGCCACGGTCTTGTCCACCTCGCTGGGCTCTCCACCGCCGCCCAGTTCAGCCACTGGGGGATTCTCTCCCTCTACTACGAAGTCTACATCCTTGATATTGATCTCACTGCCCGTCAGGCCGTTGACCCATGGCATATTCTCATTTACTTCCAAAATGATGTGCTTGGCCCGCTCCAACATATCTGCCAGATGGGAGGCCGACAGACCATAGCTGAAGTTGCCGTGAGCGTCCATCGGCGTAACTTGAATCATGGCTACGTCCACAGTGATGTTTTCCCGGTAGAGCCGGGGCAACTCAGAATACCGCAGGGGCATAAAATATCCCATGCCCTTGGCCACGATCTTGCGGTCGACCCCGCTCATATGCCAGGCATTCCAGGTAAAGTGGTCACCTGCATCGTCCGCCTTGCAGATTTCCGGCATCCACATGGTGACACCGCCCCGGACCTTTACGTCGGTCAGCTCATCCTTCCGGGCGGCCAAGGCCTTATCCAAGGCCACAGGATGGTTAGTGCACCAGCCGTAATCCACCCAGTCCCCCGACTTGATCAGCTTTACCGCCTCGGCGGGAGTGGTTCGCTTTTGCTCATAGAGCGCTTGATAATCCATATCATTACACCTCGCTTTAAAATCATGCCCTTTCCTTACCGGAAAATCGTCAAATTTTTCAACCTAAACCAAACACAGTATAACAGATTTTTCATCCCTTTTCCATAGCTTTTGGCACTTCACCGCCAGCATGGGAGAGAGAGGCCGCTTTTGATCCGTCCAGTCCCCCGCCCTTATTTCATCTCCTGCGGCATCTGCCAGACACTATGGTCCGTGTGAAGCAGATGATGAGCCCGCTCCTTCAGCGGTGAGCCCATATACTCCTGATATAACCCCTGCACATCTGGGTTTTCATGGGAAAAGCGCACTTTCGCTTCGGCATCCATATCCCAAAGCATACTGCCCCGAACACCGGCCAACTCCATCCCGTCATGGATGGGCTGCCCGCCGCCCCCTGCGCAGCCGCCGGGGCAGGCCATCACTTCCACAAAGTCATATTGCGCTTTTCCCGAGGCAATCATCTCCATCAATGCGCGGGTATTTCCCAACCCGCTCACTGCGGCCACCCGGATCTCCCCCGCTCCAGGGACCGCAAATACCGCCTCCCGCCAGGGCTGGTCTCCCCGGATGGCGGAAAAGGCATCGGCATCCGGATTTTTTCCCGTCACCAGATAGTAGGCGCTGCGCAGCGCCGCATCCATCACGCCGCCGGTGGCCCCGAATATCGCCGCCGCACCGGTTCCCGTCCCCAAGGGGCTGTCGAACTCACACTCCTCCAAATCCTCCGGAATGATGTAATCGCTGCGGAACAACCGGGCCATCTCCCGAGTGGTGAGGGACACATCCACGTCCGGATCTCCGCAGGCATCCCGCATGGAGGGCAGTTCACTCTCCGCCTTTTTCGCAGAGCAGGGCATGATAGAAACCACAAACAGCTTATGAGGATCCACTCCAATTTTCTGCGCAAAGTAGCTCTTGACCACCGCGCCGAACATCTGCTGCGGGGACTTTGCCGTGGACAGGTTATCTGTGTACTGGGGGTACTGGGACTTCAAAAACCGCACCCATCCAGGGCAGCAGGAAGTGAACATGGGCCAGGCATATTTCTCCCGGTGGGTGAGCCGTTCCACCAATTCGCTCCCCTCTTCCATAATGGTGAGGTCGGCGGCAAAGTTGGTATCAAATACATAGTCAAATCCGATCCGCTTCAGTGCCGCCACCATCCGGCCCGTGGCGGCCTGCTCCCGGGGCAGCCCAAAGCCCTCCGCCCAGGCCACCCGCACTGCCGGGGCCACCTGGACCACTGTGACGATCTCCGGATCCTCCAGCATCCGAAGGACCCGCTCGGTGTCATCCCGGGCGGTCAGTGCTCCGGTGGGACAGTGGGTGACGCACTGACCGCAGAAGGTACAGTTGGTATCCTTTAACCGCCGGTTATAGGACACATCCACCGTCGTTCTTCCGCCTGTCCCCGTCACATCCCAGATGTTCATCCCTTGAATCTTGTCGCAGACCTGAACACACCGCATACATTTGATGCACTTGCTGGCTTCCCGCACGATAGGCGTCTCCAAATCCACCCGGGCCCGCTCCGGCTGGAGCTGATAGGGCTGGAAATGGACGTTTAAGTCGTGGGCCAATCTCTGCAGCTCACAGCTGCCGCTGCGCACGCACGTCGTGCAGCTGGAATCGTGCTGAGAGAGAAGGAGCCGCAAATTGGTCCTTCTGGCCTTCCGAACTCTGGCAGTATTGGTACGGATCACCATTCCCTCAGACACTTTGTTGTCACAGGCGGGCACCAAATGCTCCGCACCCTCCACCTCTACCATACACATCCGGCAGGCGGCAATCTCATTGACGCCCTTCAAATAGCACAGGTGGGGAATGGGCACTCCAGCCTCTCTGGCTGCTGTCAGGATCGTGGTCTCCTCTTGGACCTTCACGTCCCGGCCATTGATCTTGATATTCACCATTTTTCCACGCGCCCTCCTTTGAAGATCCCATAACCGAAGTGATCGCACCGCAGGCAGCGGGAAGACTCCTGCTGGGCCTCCTCGTCAGTCATACCGCATTCGATACATTGGAAATCGCATTTGCGGGCCCACGCCTCCCGCTCAGAGGCATTGACCCGTCCCTTGGCCTGCAGGTCGGGGAAACTGGGCAGAGGGACCTGCACATCTGCTGTAATCTCGTGACAGAATCCCAAGTATTCATCAATATTGGCCGCAGCCACCTTGCCCGCCGCAATGGCCCGGATCACTGTGGCGGGACCGGTAACACAGTCGCCGCCCGCAAAGACCCCCTCCATATCCGGCAGGTGGGTGCTGGAATCGGCCAGCAGCGTACCGCCCCGTTGGATCTTGACGCCGCTCTGTTCAAATCCGTGAGCCTCCACGCCCTGGCCAATGGCCACAATGACCGTATCCGCCGGAATACGCAGCTCTTCCACACAGGCAGGTCCCGGCCTCGGACGGCCCTGCCCATCCATGGCACCGATGAGCTGGGGCTGGGTCCACAAGGCCGCCACCCGTCCCTCGCCATCCGCTTCGATGTGCATAGGGGCTTGGAGCGTCAATAGCTCCGCTCCCTCGGCAATTGCGCCCTCGATCTCCTCCTTCTGGGCCGTCATGTCCTCCTGCCTACGGCGATAAACACAGGTCACCCGCTCCGCCCCAAGCCGAATGGCGCTCCGGGTCACGTCCATCGCCACATTTCCTCCGCCGATGACCACCACTTTTTGCCCGCTAAAATCAGGCAGGTCATCATCGCCAATCCGCCGCAGCAGTTCTACCGCCGAGATGACTCCCCGGCTGTCCTCTCCGGGGATGCCGGTCTTCTTGTCGGTATGGGCGCCAATGGATAAGTAAATACAATCATACTCTTTTTTCAGCTGCTCAAAGGCGATATCTTTTCCCACATCCACACCAGTATGTACTTCAATGCCCAAGGACAATATGGAGGCAATCTCCGCATCCATTTTTTCCCGGGGGAAACGATAACTTGGAATGCCATAACGCATCATGCCGCCCAGCTGGCTTCGCTCTTCATACACGGCAACCTTATGTCCCATAAGGGCCAGATAGTAGGCTGCCGACAATCCGCCGGGTCCGCCGCCCACTACAGCGATAGACTTTCCTGTCGACGGTGCGCAGGCAGGCTGCGGCACTTCTCCCGCCCGATCCACCGCATACCGCTTTAAACTGCGGATGTTGATGGCGTTGTCTATCATATTCCGGCGGCAGCGCGCCTCACAGGGATGTTCACAGATATAGGCACAGGCAGTTGGAAAAGGATTGTCCTTCCGAATAAGCTTCACCGCATCCTCATAGCGCCGCTCCTTCACCAAGGCCACATAACCGGGAATGTCTACCCCCGCCGGGCACATGGCCACACAGGGGACCGGGTTTTTCAGGCTTCCCAGACACCGATGATGGAGGATATGCTCCTCATAGTCCTCTCGGAACCCACGAAGCCCCATCAGAACCAACTGTGCTGCTTCAATACCAATGACACAATCCGCTGTGTCTATGATAACCTGCGCAGTCTCTTCAATCTGGTCCAAGATGGTGATGTCTGCCTCTCCATCTAAAGCCTCTTGGATCATATTGGAAAGCTGTTTAAGTCCAATGCGGCAGGGAACACACTTTCCGCAGGTCTGGGCATGACACAAATTCAGAAAATTGAGGGCCACGTCCACCGGACAAAGTCCCGGGGGACTGGAGGCAATCCGCCGCTCCATATCTCGATACAGCTGGTCCACCACCGTCTGGGCTTGACTGGGCGTTTTTACATCCAATCTACTCATCTTTCCATTGCTCCTCTCCTGCGCGGCGCGCTTTTCAATATTTAGCCAATGGTAAAAAGATTATCTCATAAAAGGTGAGTCCACGCAAGAGGGCTGATAAAAAGCCCTTTTCCCTGATGTAAGAAAATCTTGAACCACACAAGCAGAGGCAGGCAAATAAATAAAAAGCCCCTTTCCTATCCCCGAATAGCCGGGAATAGGAAAGGGGCTTTTCTTATCGTTTTATCTGCCGGTGTTATTTTCCTTACACCAACTGCACAATGGCCATCTCAGCGGCATCACCGCGGCGGGGACCAATGCGGACGACCCGGGTATAGCCACCGTCACGGGTGGCATACTTGGGGCCGATCTGATCGAAGAGCTTCTTGGCCACATCTTCCTTGGTCAGAAAGGCTATGGCTTTCCGGTAGGCGGCCAAGTCGTTCTTCTTGGCCAGGGTGATCATCTTCTCAGCCAGAGGAGCCACCTCCTTGGCACGGGAAACGGTGGTCTTAATCTGGCCGTTCTCCAGCAGATAGGTGGTCATGGCACGAAGCATGGCCATCCGCTGGTCAGTGGGCTTTCCCAGTTTACGAACTGCGGGCATTCTCTCTCACTCCCTTCGACGTGTATCAGTTGTTGTTCTCATCATCAGCAAGGCTCAGGCCCATCATAGCCAACTTATTGATGACCTCTTCCATGCTCTTGCGGCCCAGATTGCGGACTTTCATCATCTCATCCTGAGTCTTAGATATCAGATCCTCCACGGTATTGATATTGGCCCGCTTCAGACAGTTGAAGGAACGGACAGACAGGTCCAATTCTTCAATGGTCATCTCCAGCACCTTGTCCCGCTGAGCCTCCGACTTCTCCACCACGGTGGAGGCAGAGCCCATCGTCTCCGAGAGATTGGTAAACAGCAGGAAATGGTCTACCAGAATACGGGCACCCAGACTAACTGCATCCCGGGCATCAATGGTCCCATTAGTCCAAACTTCCAGCGTCAGCTTGTCAAAATCCGTCCGGTCTCCTACACGGGTGTTCTCCACCGTATAATTGACCTTCTTGACAGGCGTATACACCGAATCCACAGGGATCACGCCGATGGCGGTCTGGGGGGTCTTGTTCCGTTCAGCGGGGTCATAGCCCCGGCCGTGGGAGAGGGTCAGCTCCATGTTGAGGCTGGCCCCAGGCCCCAGGGTGGCGATGTGGAGCTCCGGATTCAGAATCTCCACTTCGCCATCGGCCTTGATGTCGCCGGCGGTGACCTCACATTCACCGGAGGCTTCGATATAGACGGTCTTGACGCCCTCGCTGTGAAGCTTGGCGATGATGGCCTTGACATTGAGGACGATCTCGGTCACATCTTCCTTAATGCCAGGAATGGTACAAAACTCGTGCTGGACGCCAGCGATCTTGATAGAAGTCACTGCGGTACCCGGCAGGGAGGAGAGGAGAACACGGCGCAGGGCATTGCCCAAGGTAGTGCCATAGCCCCGCTCCAGCGGCTCCACTACATACTTGCCGTAGCTGTTGTCGCCAGGGTTCTCCACACATTCAATGCGGGGTTTTTCAATTTCAACCATAGATTACCCTCCTTCTGTGGGCGGCAAATCTCTCGCCGCCTGTTTGGTCGGTTCGCCTGATGCGAGGGTAAAGCTTACTTGGAGTAGAGCTCGACGATGAGGTGCTCCTCGATAGGCAGGTCGATGTCCTCCCGGGCAGGCAGCTTGCTGACCGTGCCCTTGAGCGTATTTTTCTCTTTCTCCAGCCACTGGGGAACATTGACAATGATAGCGTCTTCACCCACAAAACGCTTGAACTTCACACTGGAGCGACTGGACTCCTTGACCTCGATCACATCGCCCACCTTCACCAGGTAGGAGGGAATGTTGACCTTCTTGCCGTTGACGGTGAAGTGGCCGTGGTTGACCAACTGACGGGCCTCCCGACGGGTCATGGCAAAGCCCAGGCGGTAAACCACGTTGTCCAGGCGGCGCTCCACCAAGATTAGCAGGTTCTCACCAGTCTTGCCGGGCATCCGGGCAGCCTTCTCATAGTAAGAGCGGAACTGCTTTTCCATAATGCCGTAGACGAACTTGACCTTCTGCTTCTCCTGGAGCTGCATCGCATACTCGCTCTGCTTCCGGCGCACATTGGCCTTGGGTTTGCGGTTGGTGGTTTTCTTGTCATATCCCATAGCCGCGGGAGAAATATTCAGCGCCTTACAGCGCTTGGCGATGGGCTGCATATTCTTAGCCATATTGCTTTCTCCTCCTTCTTACACTCTGCGGCGCTTGGGCGGGCGGCAGCCGTTGTGGGGAACAGGGGTCACGTCCTTGATGAGGGTGACCTCCAGGCCCACGGCCTGGAGCGCCCGGATGGCGGCCTCACGGCCTTGGCCAGGACCCTTGACATAGACCTCAACACTCTTGAGGCCATGCTCCATTGCGGCCTTGGCAGCCGTTTCAGCGGCAGTCTGAGCGGCAAAGGGGGTGGACTTCCGGGAGCCCCGGAAACCCATCTCACCAGAGGAAGCCCAGCTCAGCGCATTGCCCTGCATATCGGTCATTGTGACCATGGTATTGTTGAAGGAGGAGCGGATATGCACCTGGCCCTTTTCAACGTTCTTCTTTTCGCGGCGCCGACGCACCACTTTCTTATTCGCAGCCATTGCTTATCCCTCCTTTTACTTCTTCTTATTGGCGACCGTGCGCTTCGGACCTTTACGGGTACGAGCGTTGGTCTTGGTCCTCTGGCCCCGGACAGGCAGGCCGCGGCGGTGCCGCACACCCCGATAGCAGCCGATTTCGGTCAGCCGCTTAATGTCCATAGCCAAATCCCGGCGGAGGTCGCCCTCCACGGTATAGCTGTGGCCGATGATCTCACGCAGTTTCGCCTCTTCAGCCTCAGTCAGATCCTTCACCCGGGTATCCGGATTAATCCCAGCCTCGGCCAGGATCTTATTGGCGCTGGTGCGCCCGATGCCGAAGATATAGGTCAGTCCGATTTCGATCCGCTTATCTCTCGGCAAGTCAATACCAGCAATACGAGCCATACTGTTTCAGCACCCCCTATTAACCTTGTCTTTGTTTATGCTTGGGATTTTCGCAGATAACCATGACCTTGCCCTTGCGCTTGATGATCTTGCACTTCTCGCACATGGGCTTCACGGACGGTCTTACTTTCATGATAAACCTCCTTGAATGCCTGAATGGCCCCGAACTGGGAGCGGGCAGGGCCCAAAGTCTTCCCAGTCGGTCGTTGATGGTGTATGGGCGGGCGTTATTTCGTCCGCCAAGTGATCCTCCCCCGGGTCACATCGTAGGGCGACATCTGGACCGTGACCTTGTCGCCGGGGAGAATGCGAATGAAGTTCATCCGCAACTTCCCAGAGATGTGGGCCAGGATGATGTGGCCGTTTCCGATGTCTACCCGGAAGGTAGTGTTGGGAAGGGATTCTACAACGACGCCCTCCACTTCGATCATATCGTCTTTTGCCAAAGCGTCAAACCTCCTTGGCTCGAAAGGCAGCCAGCGCCCTCCGAATCTCATTGTCGGTGACCGGATCATGCCGGATGAGCTTTTGCGCCACCGGGTGGTCGAAATCCCCTGCGGGAGCGGTGTGCTTCCGTTTCTTCCGCTTCGGCTCGGCCAAACGCCGGCGCTTGCCGTCACACAACAGCAGGTAAGGCTCTTCCACACCAACGACGCAGAAAAGCTCGCCCTTGTCGTGTCCGGCCAGGGAGCGGACAATGCCACCCTTCATCTCAATCCTCACCCGGATCGGTCAGGATCTCCGGGTCACCTTCTGTGATGAGAATGGTATTCTCATAGTGGGCAGTAAGGCTGCCGTCGGCGGACACGGTGGTCCATTTATCTTTCAGCACCTTTACATGCCAGTCGCCAACACAGACCATGGGTTCCACAGCGATGACCATACCTGGCTGGAGCCGGGCACCGTGGCCAGCTGCCCCATAGTTGGGCACCTCAGGTGCCTCATGGAGATTCCGGCCCACGCCGTGGCCCACAAAATCCCGGACCACACCATAGCCAAAGGACTCCACGTACTTCTGCACTGCGTGGCCGATGTCGGATACGCGATTCCCTACCCGGGCGAATTTGATCCCCTCAAAAAAGCTCTGCTGCGTCACATCAATGAGCTTCCGAGCCTCTTCAGAGATCTCTCCGCAGGGAAAGGTGGCGGCGCAGTCACCGTGGAAGCCGTCCAGATAAGCGCCCACATCTACAGAGACGATGTCACCCTCTTGCAGCTTCCGATGGTCGGGAATGCCGTGGATAACCACTTCATTGACGGAGATACAAGCTGAGCCCGGGAATCCGCCATATCCCAGAAAGGAGGGTTTGGCGCCGTGGCTCTCAATAAACTTACGAACCTCTCGGTCGATCTCTAAAGTGCTTACCCCCGGCTTCACCATAGACCCCGCCAATGCTCTGACTTGAGCGGTGAGCCGGCCTGCGGCCCGCATCTTTTCGATCTCACTGGGAGACTTGATGGAAATCATATCCATAAAATCACTCCCCCAATACTGCCATGATGCGGCGGTTTACACTCTCAATATCTCCGGCGTCTTCCACCCTGCGAAGCACTCCCCGCTGCTGATAAAAATCTTTCAGCGGTTCAGTCTCACTGTGGTAAATCTTAAGCCGCTGGGCCACCGTCTCCGCGCTGTCGTCCTGGCGCTGGATGAGCCCATGCCCGCATATATCACAGATTCCCTCTGCCTTTGGCGGGTTGTTGGCAATATGATAAGTGGCTCCACAGCTCTGGCACATCCGTCGGCCTTCCAGCCGGGCGGCGACCACGCTGTCCGCGGTCTCGATAGAGATCACGTGATCAAACCGGATTCCGGCATTCTCTAAGGCCTGAGCCTGGGCGATGGTGCGGGGCATCCCGTCCAGGATATAGCCCTTGGCGCAGTCGGGCTTTTCCACCCGCTCTGCCACAATGCCGATGACGATCTCATCAGGAACCAGCTTGCCCGCATCCATAAATGACTGGACCCGCTTTCCTATCTCAGTACCTTCTTTGACCGCAGCACGAAGCATATCGCCTGTAGAGATCGTGGGAAGTCCCCGCTCTCTGCTGACAATGGCCGCCTGAGTACCCTTACCGGCACCCGGAGGGCCAAGGAAAATCAACTTCTCCATGTTTTGCCCCCAATCACTCAAGGAAGCCCTTGTAGTGGCGCATCATGAGCTGTGCCTCCAAAGCCTTGCTGGTCTCCAGGGCAACGCCCACCACGATGATGACGGAAGTACCGCCGATGGCCAGGTTGTCCACCCCAATAACGTTGCCGGTAATGATGGGCGCGATGGCGATGACGGACAGGAAAATGGCGCCAAAGAACGTGATCTTGCTCAGCACCTTGCGGATAAAGTCAGCCGTGGGCTTGCCCGGGCGGAAGCCGGGGACAAAGCCGCCGTTCTTCTTCAGGTTATTGGCCACCTCTGTAGGATCGAACTGCATGGTGGAATAGAAGTAGCTAAACGCCAGGATCAACAGGAAGTATACGATACTGTATACCAGTCCGTTGGCGTCAAACACCCGAAGGAACTGCTCCCAGAAGCCGCCGGTACCGGGCTCCGTTGCCGCCTGAACTCCCGCAAAAGCACAGATGGTCGCAGGCAGGGAGGCGATGGACTGGGCGAAGATGATGGGAAGGACGCCGGACATATTCACCTTCAGAGGAATATGGCTGGACTGTCCGCCGTACATCTTCCGTCCCACCACCCGCTTGGCATACTGCACAGGGATGCGCCGCTCGGCATTCTGGATAAACACGACAAACATGATCAAAGCCAGCATACCCAAGATGATGAGCACCAACCCCCAAACAGGCAGAACAAAACGTCCGGCGACAATCTCCAGTTCCGCCTCACTCAGGTCAGTTGTGTCAATGGGATGGGCCCAGTTGTACACACCCTGATAGAGCGTGGTGATAAGGGTGGGCATCCGGGAGAGGATACCGGCAAACAGGATCACAGAGATGCCGTTGCCGATGCCCTTATCGGTGATCTGCTCACCCAGCCACATGACGAAAGCAGAGCCAGCCACAAAGGTGGCGATGATGACGATTGCAGCCCAAACGCTGGGAACGCCCATATTGCTCTCCAGCAAATTGTTGGTCCTGATAATGGTATAGTATCCAAAGCCCTGAAGCAGAGCGATGGCTACCGTGGTATACCGGGTGATGGCGGCGATCTTCTTGCGTCCCTCTTCGCCGCCCTCTTTGGCCAGCCGCTCCAGGGCCGGGATGGCCACCGTCAGCAGCTCGATGATGATGGACGAGTTGATATAGGGCTGCACACCCAAGGCAAACACGGCGGCGATGGAGAATGCCGTGCCGTTCATGGTCCCCAGCAGTCCAAAGATCGTGCCAGACATAGAATCCAGATAGTTAGTCAGTGCGTCCGTTTGGATAAAGGGCACCGGAATCGCAGAGCCCAGCCGGAAAATCAGCAGTGCGAAGATGGTAAACAGGATCTTACTCTTCAGCTCAGGGACCTTCCAGGCATTTTTTAGCGTCTGGATCAAATCAGATCACCTCGGCCTTTCCTCCCGCCGCTTCGATTTTTTCCTTGGCGGAGGCAGAGAAGGCCGTGGCCCGGACCGTCAGCTTCTTATTGAGAGAGCCGTTGCCCAGTACCTTCACGCCGTACTCACACTTGGAAAGAATTCCCTTTTCCAGCAGGTCGCAGACATTGACGGTGGCGCCGTCCTCAAATTTGTTCAAAGAAGCCACATTGATGGCCTCCAAACGCTTGGCAAAGATGTTGGTGAAACCGCGCTTGGGCACCCGGCGGGCCAGAGGCATCTGGCCGCCTTCAAATCCCACGCGCACTCCGCCGCCGGAGCGGGCCTTTTGACCCTTTTGACCCCGGCCGCCGGTTTTACCGTTACCGGTGCCCGGACCGCGGCCCTTGCGCTTGCCCACCTGAGTGGAGCCGGCCACGGGGGAAAGATCATGAAGATTCATTCTCGCTTCCTCCTTACTTGTCCTCGGTGACCTGCAGGAGGTAACCGATGCTGGCGATCTTGCCGCGGGTAGCGGCGTTGTCCGGCTGAACCGCGACATCGCCGATCTTCCGCAGGCCCAGAGACTCGGCAGTAGCCTTATGCTTGGCGAGGCGTCCGCTCAGGCTCTTCGTCAACTTGATATTCAAATTAGCCATTTCGAGACCTCCTCCTTAACCGACAATCTCTTCTACGCTCTTGCCCCGGGTGGCGGCCACCTCTTCAGGAGTCCGCAGGGACTTCAGACCCTCAAAGGTGGCGGAGACCACGTTCTGGGGGTTGTTGGAGCGCAGGCACTTGGCCCGGATGTCACGGATGCCGGCGGCCTCCATGACAGCACGCACCGGGCCGCCGGCGATGATGCCGGTACCGGGAGCGGCAGGCTTGAGCATCACACGGCCAGCGCCAAACTCGCCGATGACCTCGTGGGGGATGGTGGTGCCGGAGACACTCACCTTAATCATGTGCTTCTTGGCATCCTCGATGCCCTTGCGGATGGCTTCGGGAACTTCGGCGGCCTTGCCGGTGCCGAAGCCCACGTTCCCCTTTTCATCGCCGACCACCATGAGGGCGGCGAACTTCATGACGCGGCCGCCCTTGACGGTCTTGGACACGCGGTTCAGGGAAACGAGCTTCTCGCTGTACTCGCTCTGCTCTTTTTCAAATCTATTAGCCATATCGTTTCCTCCTCCCGTTAAAATTCCAGGCCGCCCTCACGGGCACCTTCGGCCAGAGCCGCCACACGGCCGTGGTAGACATAGCCGCCCCGGTCGAAAACCACGGTGGTGATGCCGGCGGCCTTGGCGCGCTCGGCCACCATCAATCCCACCTTCTTAGCCGCCTCACAGTTGGAGCCAGCACCCTCGAAGGCCTTATCCAGGGAGGAAGCGGAAACCAAGGTCTTGCCCGCCACATCGTCGATGATCTGGGCATAGATGTTGGTCTCGCTGCGGAACACGTTCAGACGGGGTCTCTCGGGCGTGCCGGAGATTTTCCCACGGACTCTCTTATGCCGCTTTAAACGCTGCGCATTGGTATCGGGTCTTTTGATCATTTAGGCACACCTCCTTATTTCTTCTTGACGCCGGTCTTGCCTTCCTTGCGGCGGATGACCTCGTCAGCATATTTGATTCCCTTGCCCTTATAAGGCTCGGGGGGTCTCTTCTCTCTCACCTCAGCGGCGAACTGACCCACCTTCTGCTTGTCAGGGCCGCTGATGACGATGTGGTTGGCATCGGGAACCTCAATGGTGATCCCCTCTGTCTCCTCCACGATGACCTGATGGGAGAAGCCCAGGTTCATGACCAGCTTCGTCCCCTCCTTAGCCACACGATAACCGACACCGTTGACCTCCAGGTTCTTCTTAAAGCCCTCGGTGACACCCACTACCATGTTGTGCAGAAGGCTCCGGGTCAGGCCATGCAGGCTCCGGTTCTCCTTGGCATCGTTGGGGCGGGTCACATGGAGCTCGCTGCCCTCCTGGGTGATGGTCATGGCGGGGCTCAGTTGCTCGGTCAGGGTGCCCTTGGGGCCCTTCACGGTGACCAAATTGCCTGCTTCGATCTTCACGTCCACACCGGCGGGGACAGAGATCGGCATTCTACCAATTCTTGACATTCTCTTTTCCCCTCCTTACCAGACGAAAGCCAGGACTTCGCCGCCCACATGGGCAGCCCGGGCGGCCTTGTCAGTCATAACGCCCTTGGAAGTGGAGACGATGGCGATGCCCAGCCCCTTGATGACCCGGGGCAGCTCATCGGCACCGGCATAGACCCGCAGGCCGGGCTTGGAGACCCGGCGCAGGCCGGTGATGACCTTCTCCTTGTTGGGCCGGTTGTACTTCAGAGTGATACGGATGATGCCCTGGGTGCCGTCGTCGATCAACTGGTAGTTCTTGATATAGCCCTCATCCAGAAGGATCTGCGCGATGGACTTCTTCATGTTGGAAGCGGGAACATCAACCGTGTCGTGCTTTGCGTTGTTCGCGTTGCGGATGCGGGTCAGCATATCCGCAATGGGGTCTGTGATGTGCATACGTTTTACCTCCTTATAGAGTTACAGGCACAGCCTGTACCGGCGGCAAGGTATCGAAGGTAGGTACTCTTCGACCTGTTGTCCGCCCGCTGGGGAAAATGTTTCAAATAACCGGGGAAAGCCCCTTGGTAAATTACCAAGAGGACTTTTTCACCCCGGGAATCTGACCTTTGTAAGCCAACTCACGGAAACAGATACGGCAGATGCCGTAGTCCCGCAGATAGGCGTGGGGACGGCCGCAGATCTTGCAGCGGTTATAGCGGCGGCTGGAGAACTTGGGCTCCCGCTGCTGCTTGAGGATCATAGATTTCTTTGCCATCTCGTATTCCCTCCTTACGCCCGGGCCGCGAAGGGAGCGCCGATGAGCGTCAGCAGCTCCCGGGCCTCCTCGTCGGTGTTGGCGGTGGTACACAGGACAACATCCATGCCCCGGATCTTGTCGATCTTGTCATACTCGATCTCAGGGAAGATCAGCTGCTCCTTGATGCCCAGGGCATAGTTGCCGCGGCCGTCAAAGGAGTTGGGGTTGATGCCCCGGAAGTCACGAACACGGGGCAGAGCCACGTTGAACAGACGGTCCAGGAACTCCCACATCCGGTCGCCCCGGAGGGTGACCTTGGCGCCGATGGGCATCTCCTCACGAAGCTTGAAGTTGGCCACCGACTTCTTGGCCTTGGTGATGATGGCCTTTTGACCGGTGATCTTGGTCAGATCGCCCACAACAGCCTCCAGCACCTTAGAGTTATCCCGGGCCTCACCGCAGCCGCAGTTGACCACGATCTTATCCAGGCGGGGGATCTGCATAACAGACTTGTAGCCGAACTTCTGCATGAGGGCAGGAGCCACCTCGGCCTGGTACTTTGCCTTCAGGTTGGGCACTTTCTTCTCAGACATTTGGTACTCCTCCTCTCTCAAATCTCAGCGCCGCACTTTTTGCAGATGCGGACACGCTTGCCATCGGCGCCGACCTTGCTGGCGGGCCGGGTGGGCTTGCTGCACTTGGGGCACACCCGCATGACCTTGCAGGCGTAGATGGGGGCTTCCTTCTTCACGATGCCGCCCTGCTCACCCTGCTTGCGGGGCTTGGTGTGGCGAGTGGCCACATTGACCTTCTCCACAATGACCTTGCGGGTCTCAGGCATAGCCTCCAGGACCACGCCCTGCTTGCCCTTGTCCTTGCCGGAGAGGACCACTACGGTATCGCCTTTTTTGATGCTCATATTATTCATGTTCTCTTCCTACCCCCTTACAGCACTTCGGGAGCCAGGGACAGGATCTTCATATAATCCTTGTCGCGCAGCTCACGGGCCACCGGCCCAAAGATACGGGTACCACGGGGATTCTTATCATCCTTGATGAGGACGGCGGCATTCTCGTCAAAGCGGACATAGCTGCCGTCGGGGCGGTGGATGCCCTTGGCGGTGCGGACGATAACGGCCTTGACCACTTCGCCCTTCTTCACTGTGCCGCCGGGCTGGGCCTTCCGGACGGAGGCCACTACCACATCACCGATGTTGCCGAACTTCCGCTTGGAGCCGCCCAGCACCCGGATGGTTTTGATCTCTTTGGCGCCGGTATTATCGGCCACCTTCAGATAGCTTTCCTGCTGAATCATACTGGCACCTCCTTATTTGGCCTTCTCAAGGATCTCGACCACGCGCCAGCGCTTGTCCTTGCTGAGGGGCCGGGTCTCCATGACCCGCACGCGGTCACCCACGCCGCAGGCGTTCTGCTCATCGTGGGCCTTGAGTTTGTAGGTCCTCTTGACAATTTTCTTATACAGGGGATGGGCCACACGGTCGGCGATGGCCACCACAACGGTCTTATCCATCTTATCGGAGACCACCAGGCCGACTCTGGTCTTGCGGGAAGAAGTGCGCTTTTCTTCGCTCATGTCTTACTCCTCCTTATCGGCCGGCGAGCTCTTGCTCGCGGATGATGGTCTTGACCCGGGCAATGTCCCGCTTGACCTCAGCGATCTTCACGGGGTTGTCCAGCTGATTGGTCGCGTGCTGAAGACGGAGCTGAAACAGGTCCTTCTTCAACTCGCCCAGTTTTTGCTCCAACTCGGCGGCGCTCATTTTACGGACGTCATTCGCTTTCATCTTCATTCACCACCATTCTCGGTCACAGGGGTTTCTTCTCTTTTGACGATCTTGCACTTGACCGGCAGCTTATGGCTGGCAAGGCGGAGGGCCTCCTTGGCCACTTCCTCGCTGACACCGGCGATCTCAAACATGACGCGCTCAGGCTTGACCACAGCGACCCAATACTCAGGGGCGCCCTTACCGGAACCCATACGGGTACCGAGCGCCTTCTTGGTCACGGGCTTGTCGGGGAAGATCTTGATCCAGACCTTACCGCCGCGCTTGGTGTGACGGGTCATGGCCACACGGGCGGCCTCGATCTGGTTGGAGGTGATCCACGCGGGCTCCAGGGTCTGGAGTCCCCACTCACCGTAGCTCACGGTATTGCCGCGGGTGGCCTTGCCGGTCATGCGGCCGCGGTGAACACGGCGGTATTTGCTTCTCTTGGGCAGCAGCATTTACTCCTGGCCTCCTTCCTGAATCTCAGGGACGCTCTCAGCGACAGGGGCGGCGGGTCTGGGAGCCGGACGGCTCTGGACCCGGTTGTAGGTGGGGCCGCTCTGACGGCGGTCACCGTCCCGGCCGCCCTTACGGAAACCGCCGTTGCGGCGGTCGCCGTCCCGACGGTCCCGGCGGGGGCGCTCAGGCCGCTCCTTAAAGTTCTTGGTATCCAAAGTGCGGGGAGTAGTCCGCAGGGTTTGCGTCAGAACCTCCCCTTTGTAGATCCACACCTTTACGCCGATCCGGCCGTAGGTAGTGTGGGCCTCCGTAAAGCCGTAATCAATATCAGCGCGGAGGGTCTGCAGGGGAATCGTGCCGTCATGATAGTGCTCGATGCCGGCGATCTCGCGCCCGCCCAGGCGGCCGGAGCAAGAGACCTTGATGCCCAGAGCGCCGGAGCGCATAGCGCGGCCCATGGCGTTCTTCATGGCCCGGCGGTGGGCGATTCTGGCCTCCAACTGCTGGGCGATGTTCTCTGCCACCAGCTGGGCGTCGGTGTCGGGGCTCTTGACCTCGATGACGTTCAGCGCCACGCTCTTACCGATGAGCTTCTCCACCTGGAGGCGGATGCGCTCGATCTCCGTGCCACCCTTGCCGATGACTACGCCGGGTCTGGCACAGTGGAGATAAATCCGGACCTTGGCGCTGTCGCGCTCGATCTCGATCTTGGGGACCCCAGCGGAATACAGGGTCTTCTTCAGGTACTCACGGATCTTGTGATCTTCCACCAGCAAATCGCCAACCAGTTCATTTTTGGCGTACCAGCGGGAGTCCCAATCCTTGATGACACCCACGCGCAGGCCGTGGGGATTGACTTTTTGTCCCATACTCTTCCTCCTCCCTTAGCGCTCAGCCACCGCGATGGTGATGTGAGAAGTGCGCTTGTTGATCCGATAGGCGCGGCCCTGGGCCCGGGGCATGATCCTTTTGATGATGGGGCCGGGGGTGGCAAAGGCCTCGGAGACATACAGCTTCTCAGGGTCCATCTGGTGGTTGTTCTCCGCATTGGCTGCCGCGCTCTTCAAGAGCTTCAGCAGAAGCTCAGAGGCAGCCTTGGGAGTGGTCATGAGGATGGCTGTGGCCTGAGCCACGCTCTTGCCCCGGATGAGGTCACACACGATGCCGACCTTACGGGGAGAGATACGGGCGTATCTCAGAACTGCTTTCGCTTCCATATTCTCTCTCCTCCTTACTTACCGGTCTTGCTGCCCGAATGCCCCTTGAAGGTCCGGGTGGGGGCGAATTCGCCCAGCTTATGGCCCACCATATCTTCCGTGACGTACACAGGCACGTGCTTGCGGCCGTCATGGACAGCAAAGGTGTGGCCCACGAAGGAGGGGAAGATAGTGGAGGCGCGGCTCCAGGTCTTCAGAACCTTCTTCTCGTTCTTGGCATTGAGCTCATCGACCCGCTTGAGCAGCTCGGGGGCGCAAAACGGGCCTTTCTTGATGCTACGAGACATGTTTTACTCTCCTCCTTACTTCGCGTTGCGGTGCTTGACGATGAACTTCTCGGTGCGGTTCTTGCCCTTGCGGGTCTTGTAGCCCATAGCGGGCTTGCCCCAAGGAGTGACCGGGCCGGGACGGCCGACCGGGCTCTTGCCCTCGCCGCCGCCGTGGGGGTGGTCGTTGGGGTTCATGACAGAGCCGCGGACGGTGGGCCGCCAGCCCATGTGGCGCTTCCGGCCTGCCTTGCCGATCTGGATATTCTCATGGTCGGTGTTACCCACCTGGCCGATGGTGGCCATGCAGTCCAGCCGGATATAACGCATCTCGCCGGAGGGAAGCCGGACCTGCGCCACACCGTTCTCCTTGGCCATCAGCTGAGCGGCAACGCCGGCGGAACGGACCAACTGGCCACCCTTGCCGGGGTAGAGCTCAATGTTGTGGATCATAGTGCCCACAGGGATCTCGCTGATGGGGAGGGCATTGCCGGGCAGGATGTCGGCGCCGGAGCCAGTCATAATGATGTGGCCGGCCTTCAATCCCACAGGAGCCAAGATATAGCGGCGCTCGCCGTCTTCGTACTCAATGAGGGCGATGTTAGCAGAGCGGTTAGGATCGTACTGCAGGTTGACCACGGTGGCCTTGCCGGCCTTGTCCCGCTTGAAGTCCACGATGCGGTACTTCCTCTTGTTGCCGCCACCGCGGTGGCGGACGGTGATGCGGCCGTAGCTGTTGCGGCCAGCGTTCTTTTTCAGGTTCTCCAGAAGGCTGCGCTCAGGCTTGACCTTCTTGTCGATCCCCTCGAAGGCGGACACGGTCATGTGGCGCCGGGAGGGGGTTGTGGGCTTATACGTCTTAATAGCCATTTCTCAATTCCTCCTTACACCATGCCCTCGAAGATCTCGATGGACTTGGAATCCGGCGTCAGGGTGACCATCGCCTTCTTCCAGGCCGGGCGGCGGCCAGCCGGGAATCGGCCGGTGCGCTTGGCCTTCCCCTGCATGTTCAGGGTGTTGACCTTGGCCACCTTTACCCCAAAAATCTCCTCCACCGCTTTGGCGATCTCGATCTTGTTGGCATCCTTCGCCACCTCAAAGGTGTACTTTTTGTTCTCCGTCCCGCTCATCGACCGCTCGGTGATGATGGGCCGCTTGATGATGTCGTAAGCATTGGAAGCCATTATGCGAACACCTCCTCGATAACAGCCAGGGCAGCCTTGTCCACGATGAACTCATTGGCATTCATAATGTCGTAGACATTGATGAGCTGAGCGGGAGAGGTCACGACACCCGGGATGTTCCGAGCGGACTTCACCACGTTGGGGCAGGTAGTGACCACCAGCGCCTTCTTGGAGTCCACAGCGTCCAGGAAGCCCTGGAAGCTCTTGGTCTTGATCTCGTCCATGGACAAGCCGTCCACCACCAGAACCTTTCCCTCGGCAGCCTTGGCAGAGAGGGCGGATTTCAGCGCCAAGCGGCGAACCTTCTTGTTCAGGGTATAGCGGTAGGAGCGGGGCTTGGGGGCGAACACGATTCCGCCGTGGGTCCACTGGGGAGCCCGGGTGGAGCCCTGACGAGCCCGGCCGGTGCCCTTCTGACGCCAGGGCTTTCTGCCGCCGCCGGAGACCTCCGCACGGGTCAGCGCGCTCTGGGTGCCCTGCCGGCAGTTGGCCAAGTGGTTCTTCACCACGTCATGCATGACGCTGACGTTGGGCTCGATACCGAAAATGGCCTCGGGCAAGTCGATCTTTTCAGATTTCTCCTTGCCCGTCATATCATAAACGTTAGCCTTAGGCATGTCTCTTCTCTCCTCTCCTTAAGCGTTACGGGCCGAAGCCTTCTGGGGATTCCGGCCGGACGCCTTCTGCGGGTTCTTGCTGATGTCAGCGGCAGCGCCCTTCTCCTTGACGTTGATGACGCTGTTGCGCAGATACACCACACCGCCCTTGGGTCCAGGAACGGCGCCCCGCACAGCGATGACACCAAGCTCTGTGTCCACCTTGATGACGTCCAGGTTCAAAACAGTGACCTGCTCCACGCCCATGTGACCAGCGCCCATCTTGCCCTTAAAGATCCGGGAAGGGTCGGTGCTGGAGCCGAAAGAACCGGCATGGCGGTGAACCGGGCCGGTGCCGTGGGTCTCCTTGAGCCGGTGGGCATTGCAGCGCTTGATGACGCCCTGGTAGCCATGGCCCTTGCTGATGCCGGTGACATCCACCCGGTCGCCCTCAGCGAACACATCGCAAGTGACTACGTCGCCTACGTTGAGCTGATCGCAGTTTTCGAGCTTGAACTCTTTCAGAACCTTTTTGAGCACACCCTCGCCAGCCTTTTTCAGATGACCCAGTTCAGGCTTGGTGAGCTTGCGCTCGGGCACGTCCCGGTAACCCAGCTGCACGGCGTTGTAACCGTCCTTCTCCTCGGTCTTCTTCTGCACGACGGTGCAGGGGCCCGCTTCAATGACGGTGACCGGGATCACGTGGCCCGCTTCGTCGAAGATCTGCGTCATGCCGACCTTCTTGCCGATGATGGCCTTTTCCATGTGTTTTCCTCCTTAATTCAGGTTATTGGTTGGACGAGGTGGCCATTGGCTGCCATTGCTCGGCCAACTTGACCCGCCCAGCTCAAAACGCGCCGGGCCGCGGTACAAACAAATGAAATGCAGAACTTACAGCTTGATCTCGATGTCCACACCAGCGGGAAGCTCCAGGCTCATCAGGGCCTCCACGGTCTTGGGGGAGGGCTTGATGACGTCGATGAGCCGCTTGTGGGTACGGCGTTCAAACTGTTCCCGGCTGTCCTTATATTTGTGGGGAGAGCGCAGGATGGTGACGACCTCCTTCTTAGTGGGAAGGGGGATGGGGCCGGAGACGGCGGCGCCGGTGCGCTTGGCGGTCTCCACGATCTTCTCCGCACTCTGGTCAATGAGCTGATGGTCATAAGCCTTCAGGCGGATGCGGATCATTTCTTTTTGAACTGCCATGTGATTTCCTCCTTAAATACATACGAAGTGTCGGTTGGTGCTTGTCACGCTTCGTACGGTGAGAACTTTTCTGTCCACTTTCTCGTGCGTATCACTCCATGGCAGAAAGAAAACCGGCAGGGATTATCCGGCCGGTTCTGCCTCAGCACGGCGATATACGCTGGCACAGAGGTCCTCAGCCGCCCGATCAAACGGACATACTCCGCGGAAGTTACCTCGTTTCCGAGCAATCTCCCGCATCATCGCATCACGCGCCCAAACAGGCGCTTAATTATGGTACAACAAAATCAGGGGCAAGTCAAGCAAAATTTTAATTTTTCCCCGGATAATTTGAACCCGTGCCATTTCCCTCTCCGCAAGCCTCTCCGACGGCCTCCTCCAGGCATGTCCTCGACTCTCCCGCCAACAAAATGGGATGGCTCCCAGCGGACAACGGCATTCCGCCTGCACTCCAGTTCCCCCACGGCCCCGCCCAGGTGATAAAAGCCGCCCCTTGCGGCATATGGCAGTGAAAACGCCACAGAAAACCTCACTGCCGTCCTTCCGGCAATCACGCCCGCCGGGTCGCCATATTTACGGACAAGGGAGTGAAGGCCTGCGGCCAAGTAAAGAAGGATCGGGTCCTGGATGTCATCAGAATTGCCCATGCCGCATTTTGCCCCGGACGGCAAAGGCACCAGCAACGAATTGAGCCTTATCAACGCCATTGACTATGCCCGCCATATGGACTGCGAAAAAACTTCTTGATCTCCTTTCCACAAAACAGCCAAAGACACTCTTGCGCACACTTTTTCCCAGTGCTATATTAAAAGCAGAACATATCTGCTCACTTTTGACAGGAGGTATTCTTATGAATGATAAGCTGGAATTTTTAAAGGGCCGTCGGAGCTGCCGCAGCTACAAGTCTGATCCCGTCCCCCAAGACCTGCTGGATCAGATCCTCACCGCCGGCACCTATGCCGCCACCGGTAAGGGCCGTCAAAGCCCCATCATCTTGGCCGTCACCAACCAAAAGATCCGGGATGAGCTCTCCCGCACCAACGCCGAGATCATGGAAGGCGACGGTGACCCCTTCTATGGTGCCCCTGTGGTTTTGGTGGTGTTGGCCAAGAAGGACATCCCCACCCATGTCTATGACGGTTCTCTCGTCATGGGCGAACTGATGCACGCCGCCCACGCCCTGGGCCTGGCCTCCTGCTGGATCCACCGGGCCAAAGAGACCTTCGAGCGGCCCGAGTGGAAAGAGTTCCTCCTCTCTCTGGGCATCACCGACGAATATGAGGGGATCGGCAACTGCATTATCGGCTACCCCGACGGCCCCCTCCCCGAGGCCAAACCCCGGAAAGAGGACTGGATCTACCGGGTGGAGTGATCCAAACAGCAAGCCCGCCCCCCCTTTAAGGGGGGCGGGTTTTTCTCTCCCAAGAGCCGGCTAAAAAATATCCGAAAAGAGGACACCTCTTTTCGGATATTTTTTAGCCTTTGAATTGCTCCAGCGCCTTCAATGCCGCGTCTTTTGCCCTCCCCCGATCCAGTTCCTCTCCGGTGAAGTGTTCCAGGGCCAAAATGGCCTGATGGACCAGCATCCCCAAACCATTCATGGTCACCAGCCCCCGCTCCCGAGCACGGCGGAGCAGGGCTGTCTCTGGCGGGGCATAGATGGCATCACACACCGCCGCCCCAGCAGGCAGGATGTCTATAAAAGACAGATCCGCGAAGTTTTCCTTTGTCCCCGCCATCCCCAAGGAGGTGCAGTTTACCACCACGTCACTCGCCTCAGATAGTTTACATAATGTTTCTATCTCGAATCCGGCACTGGTCATGTTGTCAGGGGCCATCCGGCAGATCTCCTCTGCTTTAGACACGGTCCGGTTGCATACTGTCACCCTGGCTCCCGCTCCGGTCAGCGCAGCTGACACCGCCTTTGCCGCTCCTCCCGCGCCCAGCAAAAGCACCCGCTTTCCCTTGGGAGATACGTTTAAATCGGCCAGCGCCCGAAGAAATCCCGCTCCATCCGTGTTATATCCGTAATATTTTCCATTTTTAATACAAATCGTATTTACCGCACTGCACCGCTGGGCCGTCTCATCCAGTGCATCCATGAAAGGCACCAGTTCCTCCTTATGGGGCATCGTGGCGTTAAAGCCAGCGTATCCCATAAAGCTGGCGCAGGAGAGCCACTCCTCCGTCCGGCCCCGGGGCACAGGTTGACATAAGTATATATAGTCCAGTCCAAATTCCTGAATCACGGCATTTTGGATGGCGGGGGATTTGGAATGGAGCACAGGATCTCCGATCACACACAGCTTTCTTGTGGTATTGTTCAGTTCCACTTTCATCCAGATCCCCTCCTGCAAAATCCCGCTCAGTGCCTATCGATCCTGGGCAAGAAAGTACCCCATAGCCGCCTCATAGCCGTACAGTCCCAACCCGCAGATCTGTCCCACACAGGCAGGGGCAGTGACGCTTTTATGGCGGAACTCCTCCCGCTGGTGGATGTTGGAAATGTGGACCTCCACACAGGGCACACTCACCGCCTTCAGCGCGTCCAAGATTGCGATGGAGTAGTGGGTAAAGGCCCCCGGGTTCATGATAATGGCATCATACACTCCATCGGCGGCGTGGATGGCATCGATAATAGCCCCCTCGTGATTGGACTGGAAGCACTGGGCAGAGGAACCGTGGGCGGCGGCAAAATCCCGGAGCCTTTGGCAGAGAACATCATAGTTCTCCTGCCCATAGATGCCTGGCTCCCGCTTTCCCAGCAGGTTCAGATTGGGCCCATTGATGATGAGAAATTTCACACCCCATCCCCCTCTCTCTTACCCCTTTCCCAGGAGACGATGGCCTCCACAGCTTCCTTCACCCGGGCCGTGGTGGAGATAGGCGAGGTGAAGTCATGAATGGTGGCATCGGCCCACTTTTCATAGACCGGGCGCCGCTCAGCCGCCCGCTGGAGGAATCCCTCCCGTCCATCTTGGGCCAGTGGACGGCCCTCCATAGGCTCACTGTCGTAGATCTCCCCAGGGTCCCGATCCAGCCAGATGACGATGCCGCTGGACTTCAGCGCAGCCATGGCCTCTTCCTGCATGGGCAGTCCGCCGCCGCAGGCAATCACAAGATCCTGCCGCAGGGCCAGGGCTTGCGCGATCCCCATCTCCAGAGAGCGGAAATAGCCCTCTCCCTGGACCGCAAAGATTTCCGGGATGGTCAGTCCTTCTCTGGCCTCGATCAGTTTATCGGTATCCACCATCGTTTTTTTCAGCCGGGTGGCTGCCAGGCTCCCCACTGTGGACTTGCCGCAGCCCATCATACCGATCAAAATCACATTTTTCATGGCTCATACCCCTTAAAATTTCCTAAAATCCGAAAGTCGGTGGAGAGCTGGGACAGCTCATGGACCACCCCGTCCATGCCCGGAGCTGTCAGATCTCCGCTGCACTCCAAAAAGAAGAGATATTCCCACTCCCGGTCTGGGATGGGCCGGGATTCGATCTTCAGCAGGTTCAGGCCGTAAACGGCAAAAATGGTCAAGATCTCGTAGAGCGATCCACTCTGATGGGGCAGGGAGAAAATCGCGGCGATCTTGTCCCTCCCCTCCCGCAGCTCCAGCGCCGGGGAGACCACCACGAACCGGGTGAAATTGGCGGTGTTGTGATTGATGGGACAAGCCAAAATATCCAGGCCATACAGCCGGGCCGCCCTCCGGGAGCAGATGGCCGCCGCCGTGGTATCTCCCGTCTCCTTCACCTGCTTGGCTGACCCCGCCGTATCCAAGGCGGGCACCCTCCGCCAAGCCCGGTGCTGATCCAAAAACCGGTCACACTGCATCAGCCCTTGCTCATGGGAATAGACTGTCTGAATATCCTCCAGCCTTACTCCAGGAAGAGCGGCCAAACAGTGTTCCACCTTCACCTGCCACTCTCCCACCAGGGAAAAATCATACTGTCCCAACAGATCATAGACCTGCCGGATGGAACCGGTGGAGGAGTTTTCAATGGGCAGCACAGCGTAGTCAGCCTGCCCCTCCGCCAAGGCCTGAAATACATCTCCAAACCAGGGCAGCCCTTGGGCAGCAACATCTTCACCGAAGAAGCCAACTGCGGCCTCCTCCGAATAGGCCCCCGGCTCCCCCTGATATACCACCCGGGGCAGGCCCACCGGCGGCCGCTGGTCATCCAACGCCTTAAGCCACCGGGCGTAGCCCAAATCCTCCGCTCCTTCCCGCACCAGCCGACGCTGCTGGCGGCGGGAGATGGCCATAATAGAGCGGTAGAGGGCGGCAATATCCGACTTTTCCGCCGGGGTGGAGACCCGCTCGATTTTTGAGGCGATGACCTGCCGCTCCCGGTGATTGTCCAGCACTGGGATGCCCTCTGCCTTCTTATACTCTCCCACCTTCCCAGTGACTTCCATTCGCTCCAAAAAGAGCTCTGTCAGCCGGGCATCAATCTCGTCGATCTGCCGGCGGTATTCCTCCAATACACTCACTGCATCCCTCTCCTTTCTTGACACTCAGCAATCCGCCCCATTTACAGCCCCAACACCTGGCAGGCAGCCAGGGCAGCGGCGGCCTCGATAACAGGCACCGCCCGGTGGACGATGCAGGGATCATGGCGGCCCTTGATCTCGATCTCTGCAGGTTCTCCCGTCCGCAGATCAATGCTCTCCTGGGGAAGCGAGATGGAGGGAGTCGGCCGCAGTGTCACTTCAAACACCACCGGCATCCCGTTGGTGATCCCGCCATTGATGCCCCCGGCGTGATTGGTTTTGGTGACCACCCGGCCATCCTCCACATCAAAGGGGTCGTTGGCCTCGCTGCCCCGCATATAGGCAAACCCCACACCGGCACCAAAGGCCACCGCCTTTACAGCGGGGACAGAGAACAAATATTGGGAAAAAACACCCTCCACATTACACCCGAAATCGGGCGCTCCCTGCCCCGCGGGAAGGCCAAAAACCACACACTCAATGGATCCACCCACCGAGTCCCGCTCTTCCTTGGCCTCCAAAATGGCGGCCCGCATCTCCTCGCCCTTGGTCTCATCCAACACGGGAAAGGTCTTGTCCGCCAGAGTCAGAAGCTCCTCCGCCTTCTCCCAGGGGCGGTCCAGGATCCCATAAACGGCGCTGATGTGGGCTCCCACCCAGATTTCCCGCCGGGCCAAAAGCTGCTTGGCCACCGAGCCCGCCGCCACCAGCGGCGCTGTCAGCCGGCCGGAGAAGTGTCCGCCCCCCCGGTAATCCTGACAGCCCTTGCTTTGAATAAAGCCGGCATAGTCCCCATGGCTGGGACGGGGGGTATAGCGAAGGGCCTCATAATCTCCGGAATGCTGATCGCTGTTGGCGATCAGCAGGGTCAGCGGGCTGCCGGTGGTCCTTCCCTCGAAAAGACCGGAGAGCACCTGGACCTCGTCCGCCTCCCTCCGGGCCGTGGAGAGCGCATCTCTGCCCGGGGCACGGCGGGACAGTTCCCGCCCCATGGCCTCCAAGTCCAATTCCAGCCCTGCCGGGACTCCCTCTAAGACCACGCCAATGGCCGGTCCGTGGGATTCGCCGAAGATGGTGTATTTCACACTGTCACTTCCTCTTTCGCAATTTCAGCTCCAAGTACTTTTGTCCTGCCAGCTGATGGAACTGAGCCGCTATCCGGCCTGCCTGCTCCTTTTTCGTCAGGGCGGCAAGCTCCGAACCCTTCTACGCCCCACAGAGCACTTTTTTCAACCCATCCAGCCCCAGCAGATTTACCGCGGTGCAGTAAAAGTCTTATGCCGCCCTTCGTTATAGCGGCCACACGGATATTCCCCGCATTGGAAACAGTACCCCATCCCTCCATGTCCCAAATTGCACCGGGCCAGTTTGCAGGGCTGGCTGCCCTCACCGCAGCCGGGGCAGTGTCCGTCCAAATTCATGGGGTAAAGCCCGCGGTTCAGACCGCACAGGGAAAAGAACTTGTCCCTTCTGATGAAGCCTTTCATGTTATCCGAGCTCTTCCACCTGGCCGCCCAAGCGGGTGTAATCCTCCCAGAAGGTGGGGTAGGATTTCCGGACGCTCTCCGCTCCCGTGATGGTCACGGGGCCATCGGCACGGGTGGCGGCAATGGCCAGCATCATGGCGATGCGGTGATCGTTATGGGCATCCGCCGCTCCGCCGGCAAAATGCTCCGATCCCATGATGGTGAGACTGTCCGGCTCCTCCTGTACCCAGGCGCCCAGCTTGCACAGTTCCTCCCGGACCGCCGCCAGCCGGTCGCTCTCCTTCATCCGCAGCCGGGCCGCATTGGTCAGGCGGGTCGTTCCCTGACGCAGGGCAGCCATGACAGCCAGCGGCGGGACCAGGTCCGGGCAGCCGGAGACGTCGATCTCCACATTCCCCGGCCGGCCCAGGCGGTCATATTGCCCGGCGATCACCTTGTCACCTTGGGCCGAGGCCACATTCAGCCCGGCCACCTCCACCGGATTGCCCAGGGCCCTGGCCGCATACCAAAAGCCTGCCTGGGACCAGTCAGCCTCCACCTTCGCCGCTGCAGGCCGGTATCGCTGGTTTCCGCTCACGGCCAAAGTCCGGCTGTCCAACCAGGAGACCTCTACTCCAAAGACCTTCAGCGCCTCTATGGTCATGTCCACATAGGCCCGGGACTCCAGTTCAGTGGTCACCTCGATCCTGGAATCGCCGGGCAGCAGGGGCAACGCATACAAAAGCCCTGTGATGAACTGGGAGGACACATTGCCGGGCAGGGCATAGCGCCCCGGCCGCAGCCCTCCTCGAACCGTGAGGATCCCGTCCCTTTGCTGACAGAAGATCCCCTTTCCCGCAAACAGTTCAAAATAGGGCGTCTGGGGCCGCTCCATAAGCCGACCCCGGCCAGTGAACCGGCCGCCGCCCCGAAGGGCCAGAGCCACGGGGATGAGGAAACGAAGGGTAGAGCCAGACTCTCCGCAATCCAGCAGCGGCAGCGCTTCTCCCCCCTTCCGCAAAGCCGCCATACAGCGTTTTGTGGCCTGAATATCCTGGGATTCCGACAAGTTGAAGATGGTGCCTCCTCCCGCCAGCTCTGCGGCGATAATGAGCCGGTGGGCTTGGCTCTTACTGGGAGGCGGGACGATCGTCCCCGCCAGCAGCTTAGGCGTGATGGTGACGGTCATGGGGTCCCTCCTTTTCAGCTGCCAAAGACGGTCTCCAAATTCCGGAGCACGTCCTCCTTCTTCATCTTTACCGGAACGGCCTGGCCCATCCGCTTCAAAAAAATCATGGTGATGTCGTCTCCCGTGCTCTTCTTATCCAGGCCCACCGCCCGCACCAAGTCGTTCCAAGCGCAGTCGATGTGGGTAGGCAGCCGGAACGCCTTCAGCAGATTCATCAGCTCTTGGATCTCTTGGCTGTCCCCGTCACTGATACCCAAGCGATAACCCAATTGGGAGGCCACACACATGCCGGCAGCCACCGCCTGGCCATGGGTCCACTTTTCATAGTTTCCCGCCAGCTCAAAGGCGTGGCCCACCGTATGGCCAAAATTCAGCAGCATCCGGCGGCCGGTATCCCGCTCGTCCTCTTCCACCACCGCCCGCTTGATATCACAGCAGGTATACAAGACCGATTCGATCTCCTCCATGATCTGCTCACGGCTGGGATGGGCACAGAGGAACCGGAAGAAATCCCGGTCGGCGATACAGCCATATTTGATGACCTCTGCCATGCCGTCAGAAAAGGTGGCGTCCGGCAGGGTGCTCAAGACCTCCGGGTCCATCAAGACCAGCTTGGGCTGCCAGAAGGCCCCCGCCAAATTCTTTCCCGCCGCCAGGTCGATGGCCACCTTGCCCCCCACAGAGGAGTCCACCTGGGCCAGAAGGGTAGTGGGAATTTGAATAAAATCCACCCCCCGAAGGACGGTGGCGGCGGCAAAGCCCACCAGATCTCCGATGACCCCACCTCCAAGGGCCACCACAGCATCGGTGCGGGTCAGGCCAAAGGACATCATCCTCTCCCACAGATCAGCCAGCTGCCGGGCACATTTGGACGGTTCCCCGGCGGGGATGGTCATACATTCCACCTGGAAACCTACGCTCTTCAGACTATCCTCCAGCCGCTGCCCATATAGGGGCTGGACGTTGGTGTCCGTCACCACAAACAGCCGGACAGCCCTGGGGCACACCCCTTTGATCTGCGTCCCCGCCTTGTCCAGAAGGCCCCGGGCGATGAGAATGTCGTAGGAGCGCTCCGCCAAATTCACATGGAGAGTTTTCATAGGGCCACCTCCTTGATTTTTTTATTTTACCAATGTTTTCCCCACCAGGTCAACCAGGGAGGTCACTTTCTTCATCAAATTGTCGAAACGCTCCGGGGTCAAGGACTGCTGGCCGTCGCTCTTGGCGTTGGCCGGATCGTTGTGGACCTCGATGATGAGGCCGTCCGCCCCCGCCGCCACGGCGGCCAGTGCCAGAGGCTCTACCATCCAATAGGTCCCTGCAGCGTGAGAGGGGTCCACGATCACCGGCAGGTGGCTCATCCGCTTGATTGCGGGAATGGCGGACACATCCAAGGTATTCCGGGTATAGGACTCAAAGGTCCGGATGCCCCGCTCACAGAGGATGACGTTCTCATTGCCCGCGGCCATGATATATTCCGCCGCCATGAGCCACTCCTCATAGGTGTTGGCCAAGCCCCGCTTCAGAAGAACAGGCTTGGACATCTTGCCTACCTCTTTGAGCAGGTCGAAATTCTGCATATTCCGGGCGCCGATCTGGACCATATCCACCTTATCTTCAAACAGCTGGCAATACTTAGGACTCATGAGCTCTGTGACAATGGGCATGCCGGTGGCCGCCTTCGCCTCCAGCAGCAGATCCACCGCGCTCTCCCCCATGCCTTGGAAGGAATACGGACTGGTCCGGGGCTTAAAGGCGCCGCCCCGGAGGAGGGACGCACCAGAGGCCTGCACATCCCGGGCCACCTCTATGATCTGCTCCTCACACTCTACTGAGCAGGGGCCGGCGATAACAGAGAAATTTCCGCCGCCGATCTTGGCGGAGCCAACGGACACCACCGTGTCCTCCGGGTGGAATTTGCGATTGGCCTTCTTGTAGGGCTCCTGGACCCGCATGACCCGTTCCACATACTCATTGGTGCCGATCTTGTTGATGTCCACAGCGGTGGTATCTCCCACCAGTCCCAAAATCGTGCAGCCTACACCGTTGGTAATGCCCACCTGAAGGCCCTGAAGCTGGAATTGGGCGATCAGCTTGTCGATCTCTGCCTGCTGCGTGCCCGGTTTCATAACGACTACCATAATTTTTCCTTCCTTTTCTTTTCAATTTGCATGAAAAAAGGGGCTCATTGATGATGAACATCAATGAGCCCCTTCCATATGCGGGAAATCATGTCCGATCCCCATCGGACCTACTCATTTCGTTCATCCTTTTTCGCCCACGCCAAAATAGCCAGCGCCCATAAATCGAGCCTGGCTAAAGTAGGTAAAAAAGGATGCAGTTGTGAGGATGGTCTGACCCATTGTTTTGCCCTCACTTTGGAATGATTGAAATTATTATAACTCTATCCGGCAAAAAAGGCAACAAAAAATTTTGCAGTTTGCGGAAAAGCCCGCCTGCCCTTGCAGACATGGTGTTTCTATCAGCGCCGCGATCATGCTGCCGGGGTACCCGCTTCTTTATCCGCCGTTCCATTTTTCTGTTTTCTCTTCTCTCCCGGCTTACTCTCTGACAAAAACAGCCCCCGCCGCGTAAAAACGATTCCCCGCCCTGACAGCGGCGTGATCTTCTCATCCATCTCATCCAAGTCCAACACGGCCCCTTGAGAGATATAGATGTCCCGGTAATCCAGCTCTCCCCCGTCACTCCGGGCGCAGGCATGGTTGTCCCCCGGATGGAACAGCAGATGGCTCCCCTCCTAACGGTACATTCCCTGCCTTTGCACAGCAACAGGCGTCCCCCCTCTCGATCATCCCGATCACATAGTGCTCATGGAAATGATTTGGAATGGGCTGTATGATCCCCTCAAACCGGCAGGCCTTTATTCTCAGGCTATCGTCCGAACCGCTTTTTCATATATTTGTCCTCCATACCTCCCTCATGTTACCACCTGCGGCAAGAGACGTCTTGTAAAATATTTTCATTTTGAAATTTTTTCATTCCGTGATATGGACATTAAAAACCCGGGGCATGCAGCCACATGCCCCGGGGTTTTTCTCCCTCGGAAAACTCAGTACGCCACGCCCCAATACACCATCTGCTTGGCCGGTTTGCCGCAGCAGGCGCAGGTGTCGCCCAGGTGCTCCTGCTCAAAGGGGATACAGCGGGAGGTGACCCCCGCCTCCTCCTTCATTTTCAGTTCGCACTCCAAATCGCCGCACCACATGGTCTTGGCAAAACCGCCCCGCTCCTGTATCTTCTCTTTGACCTCTTGCAGCGTGGCGCAGGGATAGACGTTCTCCTCCAGATTCTTCAGCGCCTTGGCATAGAGACCGTCGTGGATCTCGTCCAGCAGTCTGCACACCGTCTCCTCAATGCCGTCCAGGGAGGCGAAGACCTTTTCGCCGGAATCCCGGCGGACCAGGACGCACTGGTTCTTCTCCATATCCTTGGGGCCCAGCTCCAGCCGGAGGGGCACGCCCTTCATCTCATACTCCGCGAACTTCCAGCCGGCAGACTGGTCGGAATCGTCCATCTTCACCCGGAAACCCGCCTTCTTCAGCCGTTCCATCACATTTCGGTTGGCCTCAATGACCCCTTCCTTATGCTGGGCCACAGGGATCACGATGACCTGGGTGGGGGCGACGCGGGGAGGCAACACCAGACCGTTGTTGTCGCCGTGGGTCATAATGATGCCGCCGATGAGCCGGGTAGATGCCCCCCAGGAGGTCTGATGTGGATAGTGGGACTGGTTATCCTTTCCGGTGTAGGTGATGTCAAAGGCGCGGGCAAAGCCATCTCCAAAATAGTGGGAGGTACCTGCCTGAAGGGCCTTCTTGTCGTGCATCATGCACTCCACGGTGTAGGTCTCCTCCGCACCATTGAACTTTTCCTTGTCGGTCTTGCGGCCCTTCACCACAGGCATGGCCAGCACATTGACACAGAAGTCGGCGTAGATGTTCAGCATTTGCTGCGTCTCAGCCCGGGCCTCCTCCTCCGTGGCGTGCATGGTATGCCCCTCCTGCCACAAAAATTCCCGGTGACGGAGGAAGGGGCGGGAGGTCTTCTCCCAGCGGAGGACGGAGCACCACTGGTTATAAAGCTTAGGCAGGTCCCGCCAAGAGTGGATGATGTGGGAATAGTGCTCACAAAACAGGGTCTCAGAGGTGGGGCGGACACACAGCCGCTCCTCCAACTTGTCGTTGCCCCCCATGGTGATCCAGGCGCATTCGGGGGCAAAGCCCTCCACATGGTCCTTCTCTTTTTGAAGCAGAGATTCCGGAATGAGGACTGGCAGATATACGTTCTCGTGCCCTGTTTCTTTGAACTTTTGGTCCATCAGGCGCTGAATATTTTCCCAGATGGCATATCCATAGGGACGGTATATGAACATGCCCTTCACGCTGGTGTAGTCGATGAGCTCCGCCTTGCGGCAGACATCAGTAAACCACTGGGCAAAGTCCACCTCCATATCCGTGATCTGTTCTACCTGTTTCTTTTCCTGTGCCATATCTCCTCATCCTTTGTTGGTAAAAGTCGGTTTTCATTGTACGCAAAGCGAAGAGGAAAGTCAAGTCTCTCCGCCTTTCACGAATTCCATGATCTTAGGGCCTTCCTGATAGCCCATATCGTAGAGCCTCTGCACAGCAGCCCGGTCCCGGGTCAGCGTGGACATCCCTCCAATATCCGAAGGGGCCACCAAAAGGGCCCTGTTCTCCCTTTCCAGCTCCTTGACCGCAGCCACATCCTGGTTATAACGAACATAGCGCCGCTTCAGCGCAGCAAAGGCGTTGGGCCAGCGGCGGAGCATCCGCTCCATGGCCCGCTGGTGGTCCAGCGGCGGCCGGACATACTCCGCCGGCCGAGTGAGGAGCACCACGATCCGGTCGCAGCCCTGGGCCAAGGCCCGGCGGTAGGGCACCGGATCGGCCACGCCGCCGTCAAAGCCGGGCCTTCCGTGGACCGGATAAGGCCGACAGACCCCGGGGACCGCGCAGGAGGCCTTGATCACATCGAAATTACCCCCGGTCAGCTCCGTTTTGTCATAATATACCGGCTCCCCAGTGGCGGCATCGGTCACCACCGCCTCATACCGGGCTGTACTGGCGTTGAAGGCCGCCAAATCCACCGGATCCTCGCCCTCCGGTCCGGAGAGGACCGTATATGGATAGTCTAAATCAATGTAGGAGCCGGTGCGGACAAAGTTCCGGATAGACATATACTGCGGCCGGAACGTGTAGTCCAGATAGAAGCGAAGGTTGCGCCCCCTCTGGCCAGCCAGATAAGAGATCATATTCCCACTGCCCGCCGACACTCCCAGCAGGTAGTCAAAGGGCTGGATCCCCTGATCGGAAATATAGTCGTAAATGCCAGCGGTAAAAGATCCCCGCATGCCGCCGCCCACGTCGATGATGCCAAGCATTTGATATTCGCCTCTTTACGATACACTCAAACGGCCCCTCCGAGAAAAGGCTGTCCTGGCAGGCTTTTCTCCGATAAAAGGCCTTTTCTTTCCCACTCTGCTTTTTCTTTCAATGATGTGCCGCGGCTTTTTCTAAAAGAGAACACACAAGGGGGCCTCCCGGCCCCCCTGCATTCTTGTTTACTCCGCCGAGATCATATAATAGTAGACCGGCTGGCCACCGGAGAGAAGCGTGATTTCCGCCTGCGGACACGCGTCGGCAAAAATCTTCAGCGTCTTTTCCGCCTCAGCTTGCTTCACATCTTCCCCGTAATAGATGTTGATAAACTCGGCCTTTTGGAAGGTCTCCTCCTTGGCCAGCTTTTTCAGCAGCTTATCCTGATTGCGCTGAGTGTCAAAGAGCTGGCCGTTCAAGAGGGCCATGTGGTCCCCGTGCTTGATGGCAAAGCCGCCGAAATCGGAATCCCGGGCGGCATAGGTCACCTCAGCGGTGGATACCGCCTCCATGGCCTTTGTCATGGCTGTCACGTTGGCTTCCAATTCAGCCTCCGGATCCATCAACAGCATGGCGGAGATGCCTTGGGGCACTGTCTTACTGGGCAGGACCACCACCTGCTTGCCCTCTGCCAGGCCAATGCACTGCTGGGCCGCCATGATGATGTTCTTGTTGTTGGGCAGGACAAACACCACTTCCGCAGGGGTGGCATCGATCTGCCGGAGGATGTCCTCTGTGGCGGGGTTCATGGTCTGGCCTCCGCTGATGATACCGTCCACTCCCAGGTCCCGGAACACAGCGGCCATCCCCTTTCCGGCCGCCACCGCCACCACGCCGTACTTCTTCTCCGGCGGGGCGATCTTCCGCTCCTGGGGCTGCTCCTGCATCTGCGCTTGTACTTGGACGGCGTGCTCTTCCAGGATCTCGCTGTGCTGGTTGCGCATATTCTCCACTTTGACCGTCTGAAGGGCACCATAGGTCAGAGCCTCTTCCAACACCTTACCAGGATGGTTGGTATGGACATGGACCTTGATGATGTCATCGTCATCCACCAGTACCAGGGAATCGCCCAGAGCGGAAAGGAAGCCCCGCAGGGCCTCCGGGTCCTTTTTGGTGTCCCGGGAACAGATAAACTCTGTGCAGTAGCCGAATTTGATCTCCTCTGTAGAGAAGGCCTCAAAGTCCGCCTTTTCCCGCTTCTTGGGCTCTGGGACGGAGGCCCCCTCCGGGAGAGGCTCTCCCCGCAGCTCGTCCAGCATTCCCTGGAGAATGACCAGGAAACCCTTTCCGCCGGAGTCCACCACGCCCGCCTTTTTCAGCACGGGATTTTGCTCGGTGGTGTGATCCAGCGCCACCAACCCCTCCTGGATGGCCGCCTCTAAGACCCGCTCTGCGGCAGGGTCCTCCCGGGCGGAGGAGGCGGCCGCAGCGGCCGCCATCCGGGAGACCGTGAGAATGGTCCCCTCCGCAGGCTTCATCACCGCCTTATAAGCGGCGGCCACTCCAAAGTCCAACGCGATGGCCAGATCCCGGCCATCGATCTGCTCCTTCTCCTTCACCGCCTTGGCAAAGCCCCGGAACAGCAGAGAGAGGATCACGCCGGAGTTGCCCCGGGCGCCCCGGAGAAGGGCGTTGGCGGTGGCGTTGGCAGCGTCACCGACAGCGGCAAAGCTTTTTTTGCCCATCTCCTCAGCGGCGGTGCCAATGGTCATGGACATGTTCGTGCCGGTATCCCCATCGGGCACCGGGAAGACATTGAGCTCGTTGATCTGCTGTTTCTGGGCGTTGATACAGGCCGAAGCGTGAACGACCATGCGGGCGAAAAGCGCCCCGTCAATGGTATTGATCATGTGCATGTCCCTTCCTTTCAACCGACGACCATGGAGTCCACAAAGACATCCACACTTTTGACCGTCACTCCCGTGGCCCGGCTGACATTATATCTTACTTCGCTCATGATAGAGCGGCTCACCGCCATCAAATTGACCCCATTGTCTACGATGATGTGCAGCTCCAGAGAAATCGTGGCATCGTCGTTATAGATCACCTTCACGCCTTTGGCCATAGATTCCCGGCGCAGCAGGTGGACCAGGCCGTCTGTGGTGGAGCGGACAGCCATGCCCTTCACACCATAACAGTTGGTGGCGGCGGCCCCGGTGATATTGGTGAATACGTCGCTGCTGATGGTGATCATACCCTTTTCGGTCTGCAGCTTCATAAAGACCCTTCCTTTCCGCAAGCACTCTCTTCCATTTTATGCTTGATATTGTATTCTATTTTTGCCAAAATTACAAGGGAAAAAGTGGGCATAAACGATTGTAATTTCTTCAAAAGTCGTGTAAACTATGGGTGACCATCTAAAAAAGGAGGCCCGGAAAGATGAAAATCGCCCGTTTCGTATTGAAGATCGTGGGCTTTTGCCTGGCTGCTGCCGCGGCGGCTTGCTGCATCATCGCGTACTGGGACAAGATTATGGAAGGCGTTCATGCCATTGGAGAAAAGATGGGCTGCAAATGCTGCTGCCGCCCCTCTGAATACGATGATTACGCTGATTGGGATGAATAAACACAAAATAAGGGCCGCCCTCCGGGGCGGTCCTTATTTTTCCGGTTCTCTTTACCCGGCAAACTTGATATAATAGGCAGGCTGAACTCCCGCCGCAAAGGAGCCCTGGCCTATGCCCAATTATTATGCCCACCTCATCTTTGGGGAACAAGTCCTGTCCCAGCTGCCCTCCCCTCTCCGCACCCGGATCCAACAGGAGACGGCAGCCTTTCAGATTGGGCTGCTGGGCCCGGATCCCCTTCTTTTTTACCGCCCCCTGGTCCACAATCTGCCCCGGAGCATCGGCGTCTCCATGCACAGACACCCCGTCCGTCCCGTGGCAGAGCGGCTGCGTCAGGCCGTGGCGGACAATCTGCCCTATGCCGAAAGCTACGCCGCGGGATTTCTGTGCCACTTCGCCCTGGACAGCCGGTGCCACCAGTTTATCGAAGAGGAGATGGCCCGCAGCGGGCTATCCCATTCCGGGATGGAGGCAGAGCTGGACCGGAGGCTGATGCTCTCAGACGGCATCGACCCATTCCATGACACGCCCCTCCCCTCTATGCAGTTCCACACCGCCTTTTATGAGAGCATTACGCCGGTGGCCTACCCCGGGGTAATGCCCAGGCAATTTTTCAGGGCACTGGCTTCCTTTCGGCGCTGGTGCAGGCTCCAGACCCGGGTGGCCGGGACACGGCTCTCCCTCTTTGCCAGCTGGGCGAGTGAACGGTACCCCCCTCTCGCTCCCATCCGGGGGGCCATTCTGCCCCGGGAACCCGCCACCGCCTATGCACAAGCCGTCAACGCTCTGTGCGCTCTTTTAGAGGAAGAGGTGGCCCCCACCGCAGAGGAGCTAAAGCGGTTTTTCTCCCCCCACTCCGGCCGGGCAGCGTTAAGCGGCTGGTATGACCGGCCCTTCAGCGGCCATCAAAAATCCCCTCAGCCAATGGGGCAGGCCCCCTCTGCCCCTCTCGTCCAAATACAGGCCTTGGTGATCCCCATCGTCCCCCCAAAATTTCCTCTCCTAATAAAATAAGGCTCCAGGGCTTCCCGGATGGGAAGCCCTGGAGCCTTATTATCCATGCAACCTTCTACTGTCCATCCAGCCAGCGGCAGGCGGCGGTGGCCGCCACCGAGCCGTCGGCGGCAGCGGTAGTGAGCTGCCGGAGTTCCTTGGTACGGCAGTCCCCGGCGACAAAAACCCCAGGGGTAATCGTCCGGCAGTCCTCCCCCGCTTTGAAATATCCGCCTTCCAATTCCGCCAAGCCGGAAAAGGGGACATTGTCCGGCTCTTGACCCACCGCCACAAAAAGACCGTCAACAGCCAACTCCCGCTGGGTCCCATCGCCTTGTGTCAAAGTGATCCCTGTCAAAAGAGAATCCCCTTGGAGGGCACTGACCCGGGCATCCATGATAAAGGTTATATTCCTCTTCGCCTTGGCCGCCTCCACATAGGCGTTTTGCGCCCGAAACTGCTCTCTGCGGTGGATCAAGGCCACACTTTTGCAGACCCCCGAAAGGAAAATCGCAGACTGAAGCGCACTGTCACCGCCTCCCACCACTGCAGTATCCTTTCCCGTGAAAAATCCGCCGTCACAGACCGCGCAATAGCTGACGCCCCGGCCCACCATGGCCTCCTCACCTTCCACTCCAAGTTTCCGGTGCTTTGCCCCTGTGGCCAGAATGAGGCAGCGCCCCTCGTACCTTTTTTTCCCGACAGTGAGGACAAAGCAGTCCCCCTCTCGCTCCGCCGCGGTGACCCTTCCAAATTTGGTCTCCGCCCCTAAAGCCCGCGCCTGGCCCGCCAGCGCCTCCGAGTAGTCCACGCCGCTGACAGCCGGGATCCCCGGGTAGTTCTCGACCAGGGGGGCTGAGGTGATCTGGCCCCCAAATCCGGTCCCCTCCAGCACAAGCACACTCCGGCCCGCCCTGCGGGCATAAATGGCGGCGGTGAGGCCGGCAGTGCCTCCGCCCACGATCAGAATGTCATACATAAGCCCCATCCTCCTCTGATGTCCCTTTGATATGGTGAGTATTTACAGACGGGTCTTCCCATCCCGTTTGATTTTTTTATTTTTATCATATCATGCGAAAAAAAATCATGTCAACTGCCCCCACGCATCTCCCGGCAATTTTCTCCGGAAAACGCCTTCCTATACCATCCTCCGGCATGGGCAAACAGGCTTTATTCGGCGGCTAAGCCCTCTTTCTGCCCAGAGGCATCTATTTCCCAAAGCATCCCTTTCATAACGCGGCATCCCCGGTCTCCTGCCGCAGGGCCTTTTTCCCTCCGCCCGTCTCCTCATCCGTCTGAAATTCCGTCATCACATGCCGGTAGCGCTTGGGCATATGGGCAGATTGACATTTGGGGTTGGTGCGGTCCTTAATGGCGATTGTCTGGTAATATCTGCGCCACAAGCTCCGAAAGGCCCGCTCTGTCTCCCCCGCCGGTCCCATATGGAATTCCTCCACCGGCAGGATGGCCCGCCGGCGGTCGGCATAGATAAAGGCCTCCTTGTGGGTGCGGTCATAGAGGATGATCTTTTCTCCGGGAAACCGGGCGGCAAAGTGGGGCGCCAGCAGAGGGAGCACCCGGTTTTTCGGCTCGATCTCCCCCACCAGCGCGCCATCCAGCTCAGAGAACCGGACAAAGCCCTTCAAATGGTCCTCCTCGGTGGCCAGCTTCCGCAGGGCCAGCATGACCTTGGATACCACGGGGTCTGCCAGATCCCGGCGGACCCTGTCCCCCTCTGCAAGCCCCCGCCGAATCAGCTCATAGAGGACCAGTTCCCGCTCAGGCAAGCAGGTGAGAAAGCCCCGTTCAATGAGCTTTCGGAACGCGGGGGAGACCCGCTCGCCTAAGGCGGCATAGACCCGTCTGGCATGGCCAGGATGGGAAACCACCTCCCGCTCATCCCACAAGGAGGCGCCGTCATCAGGGAGAAGAAAGGCCGCCGGCGCCTCCCGGTTTTGGTAGCTTTCAAATACACAGCTCAGAAAACCTGCAAAAGTGCCGTCATACCGGTAGCTGACTTGCCCCATCGTCCCCTCTCCTCTCTCCCACCGGCTATCTCTCCCTCCGGAAGAGTCAGCCGGCATTCCCGTCAAACAAGGTGAGCTGCCGCCAGCCCTCTCCCGGCAATCCCGCCTGCTCCAACCCTGTCAACCTGCGGTAGATCCCCTCCGGTGAGCACCGCAGCCCCGGGAGCATATGTCCCGAGCAGGTGATAAAGTATTGGGCCCGCTTCATCACGATGCCCAGCCGTTTGAGCCCCTCAAAGGTGAGAGGGCCACACCGCCGGGCGGTGACGATCCGCCGCGCCCCCTCCACTCCAATGCCCGGCACCCGGAGAAGTGCTTCCCGCTCCGCCCGGTTCACCTCCACCGGGAAAAATTCCATGTGGCGCAGGGCCCAGTCGCTCTTCGGATCCAGTGCGGCGTCAAAGTTCGGATGACTGTCGTCCAGCAGCTCACCGGCGGTGAAGCCATAGAACCGCAGGAGCCAGTCCGCCTGATAGAGGCGGTGCTCCCGCAGGAGGGGCGGCTGAAAGCTCTGCCTGCTGGGGAGAAGGCTGTGGTCAGACACCGGCATATAGGCGGAGAAAAACACCCGCTTCAAACGGTATTTCTGGTAGAGCCCCTGGGTCAGCTTCAAAATGTGGCAGTCGGTCTCCGGTGTAGCCCCCACGATCATCTGGGTGGATTGTCCCGCCGGGGCAAACCGGGGCGCGTGGCGGTAGAGCTTCAACTCCCGCTTAGACTGCTCCGTCCCGTCCCGGATCTGGGCCATGGGCGCCAAAATGTGGGTCTTTTTCTTCTCGGGGGCCAAAAGGCGCAGGGAGTTCTCTGAGGGCAGCTCGATGTTGACGCTCAGACGGTCGGCCAGCAGGCCCAGGGCATAGGTCAACTCCGGGTCCGCACCGGGGATGGCTTTGGCGTGGATGTATCCGTGAAAGCGGTACTCCGTCCGCAGCAGCCGCAGCGTCTCGATCATCCGCTCGGTGGTATAATCAGGGCTTTTCAGCACCGCGGAGGAAAGGAAAAGTCCCTCAATATAATTGCGGCGGTAAAACTGAATGGTGAGCTCCGCCAGCTCCCGCGGCGTAAAGGCCGCCCGGGGCACATCATTGGAGCGGCGGTTGACGCAGTAGGCGCAGTCATAGCAGCAGTGGTTGGTCAGCAGGACTTTTAAGAGGGAAACACATCGGCCGTCGGCAGAAAAGGTATGGCAGCAGCCGCAGTTGGAGGCGGTGCCGATCCCGCCCGGCGTCCCGCCCCGGGTCACGCCGCTGGAGGTGCAGGCGGCGTCATACTTGGCAGCGTCGGCCAAAATGGTGAGTTTGTCCATCACTTCCACAGCGATGCTCCTCTCCCTCCCTATGGGAAATGGTATTTTCACAGCGGTCTCCCCGCGCGGCTCAAAAATAGAACATTTGTACCCCTTATTATAGTACATACGTTCTCCTTGTCAAGAGGAAAATACTCCCGACGGACAAGCCAGCCACGAGCCGCGATTAAAAAGGCTTTTTTCGATAAAAATATTATAAAAGTTGCAAAACCCATTGACAAATACCCCACAGGGGTATACCATACAGATACCCCTACGGGGTATCTGTTGAGAGGGAACTGATTATGAAAAAACAAGACTGCTGCTGCCACAAGACAAAAGAACGCACCGAGGAAGAGCAGAAACGGCTGATCCATCGGCTCAACCGGATCGAGGGACAGATCCGGGGCATCCGCGGCATGGTAGAAAAAAGCGCCTACTGTGTGGACATCCTATCCCAAGTAGCCGCGGCCAACGCAGCTCTCAACTCCTTCAGCAAGGAGCTGCTGGCCAGCCACATCCGCACCTGCGTGGCCCAGGACATCCGCGAGGGCAAGGATGAGACCATCGATGAGCTGGTCTCCACCCTGCAAAAGCTCATGAGATGAAGCCGGTGCGTTCCCCGCAAAAGCAAAGGAGGCACAAATGAAGCAATACAATGTCACGGGCATGAGCTGCGCGGCCTGCAGCGCCCGGGTGGAAAAGGCCGTTTCCGGCGTACCGGGCGTCACATCCTGCTCGGTGAGCCTGCTGACCAACTCTATGGGCGTGGAGGGCACCGCCTCCCCCCAGGAGATCATCGCTGCTGTCGAGGGCGCCGGATACGGCGCATCTGAAAAGGGGGCGGGCACTGCCGGAAAGAGCTCCAGCCCAGCGGAGGCGGAGGACGCATTGAAGGACCGGGAGACCCCGGTTTTGAAACGGCGGCTCCTCTGGTCGGTGGGATTTCTCATCATTTTGATGTACTTCTCCATGGGACACATGATGTGGGGCTGGCCCCTGCCCCCCTTCTACGAGGGCAACCATGTGGCCATGGGGCTGACCCAGCTGCTTTTGACCGTCATCATCATGGTCATCAACCAGAAATTTTTTATCAGCGGTTTCAAAAGCTTATGGCACCGCTCTCCCAATATGGACACCCTGGTGGCCCTGGGCTCCACAGCCGCCTTTGTATACAGCACGTACGCCCTGTTCGCCATGACCCGGGCCCAGGTGGACATGGATATGGACGCTGTCATGACGTATATGATGGAGTTCTACTTTGAGTCGGCGGCCATGATCCTGACCCTGATCACCGTGGGCAAAATGCTGGAGGCCCGCTCCAAGGGCAAGACCACCGACGCGCTGAAGGGGCTGATGAAGCTGGCCCCCAAGACTGCCATGGTCATCCGGGACGGCGTGGAGACCGAGGTCTCCATCGACCAGGTGAAAAAGGGCGATATTTTCGTTGTCCGCCCCGGGGAGAACATCCCAGTGGACGGCGTGGTCTTAGAGGGCAGCAGCGCGGTAAATGAGTCCGCCCTGACCGGAGAGAGCATCCCGGTAGACAAGGCCGCTGGAGACACGGTCTCTGCCGCCACCCTGAACCAGTCCGGATTCATCCGCTGTCAGGCCACCCGGGTGGGAGAGGATACCACCTTGTCCCAGATCATCCAGATGGTCAGCGATGCGGCAGCCACTAAAGCCCCCATCGCCAAGATCGCCGACAAGGTCTCCGGCATCTTTGTGCCGGCGGTCATCACCATCGCCGTTGTGACCACCATCGTCTGGCTCCTGCTGGGCCAGAGCGTGGGCTTCGCCCTGGCCCGCGGCATCTCCGTCCTGGTCATCTCCTGTCCCTGCGCCCTGGGCCTGGCCACGCCGGTGGCCATTATGGTGGGCAACGGCATGGGGGCCAAAAACGGCATCCTTTTTAAGACTGCCGCCTCCTTAGAGGCTGCTGGGCGCACCCAGATCGTGGCCCTGGATAAGACGGGCACCATCACCAGCGGTGAGCCCCGGGTCACCGACATCGTCCCTGTGGAGGGGGTCACGGAGGACGAGCTGCTCCACTTGGCCTACACCCTGGAGCAGAAGAGCGAGCATCCCCTGGCTTGGGCCATCCTGCAAAAGGGGGCCGAGCTTCAGCTGGCTGCCGAGGAGGTCTCCGACTTCCAGGCATTGCCCGGCAACGGCCTGACCGCCATGTGGAAGGGGTCCAAGCTTACCGGCGGCAATCTGAACTTCATCCGCACCCAGGCCCAGGTCCCTGATAGGATCCGTGCCCAGGCCGAGGCCCTGGCAGAGCAGGGCAAGACCCCCCTGTTCTTTAGCCGGGACGGACAGCTTGCCGGCATCATCGCGGTGGCCGACGTTATCAAGGCGGACAGTCCCCAGGCGGTCAAGGAGCTGCAGAACATGGGCATTTATGTGGTCATGCTCACCGGCGACAACGAGCGCACCGCCAAGGCCATCGGAGCCCAGGCGGGCGTGGATGAGGTCATCGCCGGCGTCCTTCCCGACGGCAAGGAGAGCGTCATCCGCACCCTGAAGCAGAATGGAAAGGTAGCCATGGTGGGCGACGGCATCAATGACGCCCCCGCCCTGACCCGGGCAGACATCGGCATCGCCATCGGCGCGGGGACCGACGTGGCCATCGACGCGGCGGATGTGGTTCTGATGAAGAGCCGCCTCAGCGACGTCCCCGCCGCCATCCGGCTGAGCCGGGCCACCCTGCGGAATATCCACCAAAATCTGTTTTGGGCATTCTTCTACAACACCATCGGCATCCCCCTGGCCGCCGGGGTGTTCATCCCCCTGGGGCTGACCCTCAATCCCATGTTCGGCGCGGCCGCCATGAGCCTTTCCAGCTTTTGTGTGGTGTCCAACGCCCTGCGGCTGAACCTGTTCTCTCTGCGGGACGCGTCAAAAGATAAGAAAATCAAAACCAATCGGCAAAGTATGCAGGCAAATCATAAGGAGGAAGAAAAAACCATGAAAAAGACACTGAAGATCGAGGGCATGATGTGCGGGCACTGCGAAGCTACGGTAAAAAAAGCACTGGAGGCCCTAGACGGCGTCGCAGAAGCCGTGGTCAGCCACGAATCGGGCACCGCCGTAGTGACCCTGACCGGAGAGGTGGCGGAGGAGATCTTGAAAAAGGCCGTGGAGGACAAGGACTACACCGTCACCGCCGTGGAGTGAGCCTGTCCAGATGAGGCCAGGCCGGAACCCCGCGATGTCTTTTGAGAAAGCTCTCCTTTTTCCCTGCTGTTCCAAGCCGTCTCTTACAAAGAAAATGGGGCCGTTTCTCATGAGAGACGGCCCCCATTTTTACATCCCAAAGGCCCGGCGCAGATCCTTCGCCGCCCCCTCCGCCGCCTCGGCGGGCAGCCCCGCAAAGCCCAAAACCAGTGTTCCCGGCAGGGCCTTCTCCTGCCGGCAATATTCTTCCAGTCCCCGGACACGGTAGCCCGCCTGGGCAGCCCGGCGGATCAGGTCGGCCTCCTCCCGCCCCGGCAGGGTGAAGAGCAGGTGGAGGCCCGCCTCCGCCCCCCGGACCTCGCCCCACCCCTCCAGAGCATTTACCAGGGCGTCCCGGCGGCGGCGGTATAGGTTGCCCACCCTCCGAAGATGCCGGCTGTAGGCCCCGGACACCAGGAATTTCCGCAGAGCCTCCTGCTCAAAGCGGGATACCGTGGCGGCGGCGTGGCCGAATTTTTCCCGGTACACTTTCAATAGAGCGAGGGGTAAGATGAGATACGCCACTCGAATGGAGGGGGCCACCGTCCGGGAAAAGGTCCCCACATAGATGACCCGCCCCCTCTCGTCCAAGCCCTGCATGGCTGGAATGGGGCGGGAGGAGTAGCGAAACTCCGAGTCGTAATCGTCTTCTATGAGATACCGCCCCGGCCGCTCGTAGGCCCAGCGGAGCAGCTCGCTGCGCCGCCCCACCGGCGTGGTCACCCCCAAAGGAAACTGATGGGAGGGGGTCACATAAGCTGCATTGGCCTCACAGGCCGCCAATGCCTGGACCGACATCCCCCTTTCATCCACCGGTACGGAGACGTGGGGCCAATGGAGGTTGTCCAGCAGCCGGCGCAGCGAGACATAGCCGGGATCCTCCACCGCGAAAACGGCATCGGGGAGAAGCTGGAGAAGCACCCACATCAAGCCCTCCAGCCCCGCCCCCAGTACCACCTGCTCCGGAGTGCAGTTCACCCCCCGGTACTGGTGAAGAAAATTCGCCAGTGCCCCTCGCAGTCCCCAATCTCCTTGTCCATCCCCCCGCTGAAGCAGGTCAGGGTTTTCATAGACCGCCTCCTTGGTGAGCCGGGCCCACATAGAGTAGGGAAACACCGAGGTATCCACCGCCGAGGTAGAAAAGCACTCATTCAAGTGCTCCCTATGTTCTACAGCGGGAAGAGGCTGGGGGGCCTCAGCGGGAAACATGGTCAGGGCGGGGGCCACCCGGTAGCCGCTGCGGGGCTCCGACTCCAGATAGCCCTCCGCCGTCAGAAGACCATATGCCCTCTCCACCGTGGTGAGGCTGATCCCTAAGTGCTCTGCCAGCCGCCGCTTGGACGGCAGCTTTTCCCCTGACGCCAGGATCCCCAACCGGATCTGGGCGACGACATAGCGGTAGAGCTGATCATATAGGGGCGTGGACGTGTCAAAATTGGGTGTCAGTTCTGTCACAAGAGCCCTCCAATCTGACCCCTTAAAAAAGTTGGAATCTGGATATTTTCAAAGGGCCAGTTTTTGCTATCATAGTATCAAATTTCGTCGGGGCCGTCAAGGAGGTCTTCCCCATGAGAGAAAATGCAAAGCTCCACAACCTGGTGACCGCGGCCATCTTTGCCGCAGCCATCTGCGTCACCACCGCCTATGTCCTGCATATCCCGCTGCCTACCGGCGGCTACATCCATGTAGGCGACGCGCTCATCTATCTGGCCGCGGGGCTGCTGCCGCTGCCCTACGCCATGGCCGCCGGCGCCATCGGCGGCGCCCTGGCCGACCTGCTCACCGCACCCATGTGGGCACTGTCCACCTTCCTCATCAAGGCCATTATCTGCCTGCCCTTTACCCGGAAGGAGGAAAAGATATTGTGTGCCCGGAACGTTGCGGGAGTCGTCATCGCCGGGCTGGTATCCCCCACCCTGTACGCCTTTGTCAATGTGTTCTTCACCGGAACCTGGACCGCTTTTCTGCCCCAGTTCGTGGGCACCCTGATCCAGGGGGTGGGCAGCGCTGTCGTTTTCGTTGTACTGGCCTATGGCGTGGACAAAGCGGGGCTGAAAAAACGGGTGGGTACCGCCTGAGCTCTGCCCTTGACCTTTTTCCTGAAACAGAGTATCATGGTCTCACCCCGCAATGCGGGGTGAGACCATGTGCCTCTTCCCCTCAAGCCCAAAGATTTGCGGGATCTATCCTGATTTTAAGGTGAAATTATGCGTTTTTTTGATACCCACGCCCATTATTATGATGAGGCTTTCGATGCCGACCGGGACGCTGTCCTGTCTTCCCTGGCCGCCCACCAAGTGGAGCGGGTGGTCTGCCCCGGCTGTGACCTGGGCTCCTCCCGGCAGAGCATGGCCCTGGCCGAGCGGTATCCCTTTCTCTTCTTTGCCGCCGGGCTCCACCCGGAGAATTTGGAGGGCGCCGCCTTATCTGATTTAGAGGAAGTGCAGAAAATGGCCGCCCACCCCAAATGTGTGGCCATCGGAGAGGTGGGGCTGGACTATTACTGGGTCAAGACTCCCGAGGCCCGGGCCAACTCCCGGACTTTCTTTGACGCCCAGCTCTCCCTGGCCGAGGAGTTGGATCTGCCCGTCATCGTCCACGACCGAGACGCCCACAAGGACACCGTAGATCTGGTCCGGGCCCACCCCAAGGCCCGGGGGGTGTTCCACTGCTGCGCCCTCTCCGCGGAGGACGCCAAGGTGGTGGAAAAGCTGGGCTGGTATGTCTCCTTCACCGGCAACTGTACCTTTAAAAACGCCCGGCGGGCCTTGGAAGTCATCGCCGCCATCCCGCTGGAGCATCTCATGATCGAGACCGACGCCCCCTATATGGCCCCCGAGCCCTTCCGGGGCCGGCGGAACGATTCTACTTATGTCTATCGCGTGGCAGAGACCATCGCCCAGGTAAAGGGCCTGCCCACTGAGGCCGTGGCTGAAGCCACCTTCCAAAATGGCCTGCGATTTTATAGATTGGAGGACAACTCTCTATGATGACCATTTCCTATGAGTATGGAGGCTCACTCTATGTAAACCTCACCAACCGGTGTGATTGCGCCTGCACCTTCTGCCTGCGGCACAACGGCCATAAGGGAAGCATCTACGCCGATGACCTGTGGCTGGAGCATGAGCCCACCCGGGAGGAGGCGCTGGCCGACCTTCTGAAGCGGGACTTCTCCCAGTACCATGAGCTGGTGTTCTGCGGGTTCGGCGAACCTGTATTCCGCTGGGATGACGATGCCTGGCTCATTGACGAGCTGAGAGCCAGAGGGATAAAGCTGCCCCCGGTGCGTATCAATACCAACGGTCACGCCAATCGTATTCTGGGCCGGGACATCACTCCAGAGCTCCAGGGCCGGGTGGACGTGGTCTCCATTTCTCTCAACGGCGCAGATGAGGAGGAGTACACCGCTGTCACCCAACCCTCCACTGGCTCTTTGGGGTGGGCGGATATGCTGGATTTTACCCGGAAGGCCTCCCGGTATGTGCCCTCTGTGGTGATGACCGTGGTGAACAAGGATAAGACAGAGGAGGACATCCAGCGCTGCCGGGATTTGGCGGAAAGCTTAGGGGCCACCCTGCGGGTACGGGAATACATCCCCGATTGATTTTGATACACAGCGCCAGCGGGACCAGATGGGAAATTTCCCATCTGGTCCCGCTGGTTTTTTATGGGCCCTTTATCTATAACGATTCGTTATTTTTTGTCAGAAAATCCCATTTTGTATTTATGTGTCCCTCCGGGATTTTCTCAAAAAGTAAAAGCTGTCTCATTGCATGGGCGAAGAAGAGAAAAAAGACTTCAACCCGATGCTGCTGCATAAGGACACAGGGATGCCAAATATTCCGGCGAAATGGCCGCACAGCGGAAAAAATCGAAAGCCGAGGGGCACACCATCCTTCAAAAGGGGAAAAACTTCAAATATTACATGAAAGACTATGAAAAGGTCCTCTTTAACCTGGACGGCATCTGAGCAGTCAGCGCTCCACATCCACCACCCGGACATACCGCCGCAGGGGATATTCTCCGTCATGGCCCTCACCGGGAAAAACAGCAGACAAGCTCCCCCCCCGGGTGATCCGAGTAACGCCCGCCTGGGACAGCAGGCTGATCAGCTTTTCTCGATCCGCTGCCGCACACAAGAGTCCCGCCGTCTGCAACCGCCCCTTCTGCCGGCGGAGCGCCGGCAGAAGCGCCCTGCGCGGGAGGAGCTTGACAAGCACATTGCCCTCCATGGGGGACAGCTCCAGCTCTTGGTCGGGCCGGAGGATCACCGAACAGCCCCGGCCCTGAAATACGGCCTCGCCGTCCGCCCTGCCCTCCACGATCCGTTCCAAAAGGGCGGTGTACCCGCTCAGCGACGCCTGGGCCCCCGCCCCCAGCCCGGGACGGGAGGCCGCCGTGCGCTCCAGATAGGGCAGAAAGGCCCGACAGAAAGTCTCCCCCTCCGCCCAGTCTTCCGTATCTAGGAAAATCACCTGACACGAGCTGCAAAGCCGCTGCCCGGTCTCCACGATGTGCCGGGCCAGGGCGGACAGCTCCGCCTCCCGGTCCTCATAGCCGGCGAGATAGACAAAGCTCAGCCGGTGGCCCCACTCTATGAGCTTTGCACCCGGAGGAGCCAGATGCCGCAGAGCGGTCACTGCCTCCTCCCCGCCCCATGTCACGACGCCGTCCGCCAGGGCGGCCAATTTTTTGACCGCTTCCGTCTTTCCGGAGGACAGATCAAAGGCATAGAGAAAGCCTGCCAGAGCGGGCTCCTGATCGGTCAGCAGCTTCAGTGCCGCCAAGGACAGCCCCTTGTCCCCCCGGGGCAGCTTGAGAAGGTTCACGTTGCCGGTCAGCAGCCCCTCCAGCACACTGTATATCGGCAGACCGGGCATGTTGCCGGGGGCCACGTGAAAAAGTGTCCCCAGGGGGACACACCGGGCAGTGGTCTGGGAAAACTCCCGGCCGCGGAAAAACTCCCTCCCCAGCTCCGCCTCCAATTTAGCCTCCAAGGTCTCCCGCCGCAGAAGGGGGAGCAGCTCCTCAAGGCCCTTCCCGGCGGGGAGGTACTGATTCAGCAGGGCATCAAACTCCCCCGCTGCCAAGCGCCTGCCCAGTGCATCCACGGCGGCGATGACCGTTTCCGGCAGGAGTGGCGGCCCCATCCGGACGGCGTTGATCTCTTCTTCCATGCCGGCTAACACCTTGTTCCACTGATCATCCGGCAGAAGTTTTCCCTTGGCAAAGATCAAAGCGCTTCCCCTCCTTCCTCTCCAAAGCCCTGATCCCCGCCCAACAGCTCCGCCGCGCCGGCGGCGCAGGTCTGAATATCCGACATCCCCACCCGGCCCAAAATGGTGAGGCAGGGGGAAGAGATGCCGCAGCCGCACTCCTCTCCCGGCGTCAGATAACCCAGATCGTCGGTCATAACGCTGAGGGTAGGGGTGGCCGTCATCAGCGGGGAAATCAGATTCACCAGCCCCACCTCTCCCATGGGCAGGGGTTTCAGGGTATCCGGGTCCCGAATGATGACCCGGCCATAGATAGGCACGTGGAAGTGGTGGCGCTTACAGGCGTTATAGAAAACAGGGTGCTCCACTGCTCCGAAGAGCTCATGGATGTGCTCCTCCCCGATGCCCAGTACCCGCCCGGCCAAGGCGTAGAGCACCGGCTTTTCCACCTGCTGGGCGTAGTACTGCTTCCAGCCGCCGGCCAGGATGATCTTGGACCCCCGGGGTAGCTTTACCTTCAGCCCCAGCTCCTCCATCCGCTTCAGTCCGAACCACAGGTAGGAGGGAAAGCCGATGATCCGCGTGGGGAAAGGCGAGGCGGCCAGTCGCCGAAGCGCCTGGCCCGCGCCGTCCAGGTCGGGGACATAGACTCCATCCTCCATTTTCAGCGCGTAAGTCCGGCCAAGAGGCGGGGAGAAAAAGGTCAGCCCAAACATGGTCCGGGTGACCCCGGTATGGTTGGACTTGTGGGGCTTGTAGCCCAGGATCACACAGTGGGCGGGTTTGGCCGACACTAGGCCGTGGTAAAACCCCAGGCGGACCACCATAGGCACCTCCGCCAAGATGCAGCCCCAGTCGAAGCCGATCCGGCTGAACTTCCCGCTGGTACCCGACGAGGTCACCCGCATGGCCATCCTCCTCTCCGGCATGGAGAAGAGGACCTTTCGCTTAAAAAATAGGGTGGGCAAAACGGGAAGCTTCTCCAAATCGCCTATGGTCTTGAGCTGCTCCGGGGAGAAGCCCAGATGGGCACAGATGGCCGCGTAGCCGGGGCAGTGCCCGATGTGGTAGGCACAATTGTCCCGGCAGGCCCGGAGGAACCGCTCGTCCGACCCCGGCAGGTCGTAGGGGTGGGCGTGCCAGAAAAGCCTCTGTCTGCTGAGCATGGGCTCACCTCCTTTTTTGCTCCCATCATATCTCATTCAAAGGGAAACCACAAGCCTGTCCGGACATGGTTTTCCGGCTGATCTTCCATATTTTGAAATTGCCCGGGAATATTGACAAAAGTCATTTGTTGGAATATGATATAAAATTATGATACGGTAGTCTAAAAATAAATCATGTACGCAGAAGGAGATACGTATGGAAACTTATGGCTTGGAAACTCTCGGCATCATCAATCCCAAAGCTGTCTATCGGAATCTGACAGCTCCTCAGCTGATTGAGCACGCCCTGCGCCGGGGCGAGGGAACCCTCAGCAACAGCGGTGCGCTGGTGGTCAAGACCGGTAAGTACACCGGCCGCAGCGCCAATGATAAATTTATCGTGGATACCCCCGCGGTACATAACAATATCGCCTGGGGCAACGTGAACCGCCCCATCGAGCGGGAAAAATTTGAAGCCATCAAGAGCAAGGTCATTGCCTACCTCCAAAACCGTGAGGTTTATATTTTCGATGGCTTTGCCGGCGCCGACCCTGCATATACCAAATCCTTCCGCATCGTCAATGAGCTGGCCTCCCAGAACTTATTTATTCATCAGCTTCTCCGCCGGCCCACCGCTGAGCAGCTGGCGCAATTCCAGGCAGAATACACCGTCATCGCCGCTCCCGGTTTCCAGTGCATCCCGGAGCTCGATGGCACCCGAAGCGAAGCCGCCATTCTCGTGGACTACGAAGGTAAAACGGTAGTCATCTGCGGCACCCAGTATGCCGGTGAGATCAAGAAGTCGGTCTTCTCCGTCATGAACTATGAGCTGCCCAAGCTGGGTGTGTTCCCCATGCACTGCTCCGCCAACCTGGGCCCCGACGGTGATACCGCTGTGTTCTTCGGTCTGTCCGGAACCGGCAAAACTACCCTGTCCGCCGACCCCGCCCGGATGCTCATCGGCGATGACGAGCATGGCTGGTCGGACAGCTCTGTGTTTAACTTTGAGGGCGGCTGCTACGCCAAGTGCATCAACCTGTCCGCCGAGAAGGAGCCCGACATCTACAACGCCATTCGTTTCGGTTCCCTGGTGGAAAACGTGGTCATGGACCCCGACACCCGGGAGTTCGACTTTGATGACAGCTCTCTGGCTGAAAATTCCCGGGTGGGCTACCCGGTGGAGTACATCGGCAATGCAAAATTAGACGGTGTGGGCTCTCTGCCCAAGACGGTCATCTTCCTGACTGCCGATGCTTTCGGCGTACTGCCCCCCATCTCTAAGCTGGATCGGAACCAGGCCATGTACTACTTTCTCTCCGGCTACACTTCCAAGCTGGCGGGCACAGAGATCGGCGTCACCTCCCCTGTTCCTACTTTCTCCACCTGCTTTGGAGAGCCTTTCCTCCCCCTGGACCCCTCCGTCTACGCCAAGATGCTGGCTGAGAAGGTGGAGAAGGCGGGTGCTCACGTCTACCTCATCAATACCGGCTGGAACGGCACCGGCGAGCGGGTACCCCTGCGGTACACCCGGGCCATGGTCACCGCCGCTCTGAACGGCGAGCTGGAGAAGGGAGACTTTGTTACCGATCCCCACTTCGGCGTATCCATCCCCACCGCTGTCTCCGGCGTGCCCAGCGAACTTCTGATCCCTGAAAACACTTGGACGGATAAGGACAAATACCACGCCACCGCTAAGGACCTGGTCTCCCGCTTCGCGGAAAACTTCAAGAGATATCCCAACGTGGACCCTGAGGTGGTCGACGCGGGTCCCAAGGCCTGATTCATACAATTATATTTCCGGATAGGATGCAGACATGCCGCGCGGATCACACATGGCATGTCTGTGTCATATTCCCGGTTCCTATGCAGTATTCCCACCAGTCCCCGCAGAAATATTGGAGGTGTATCCATGCAAAAGGTCCAATTTACAGAGACGGTTCTTCGAGACGCAAACCAGTCCCTGATCGCGACCCGGCTGCCCTACGACGTGTATGAGCCTATCTTGGAGAAGATCGACCAGGCCGGCTATTACGCAGTGGAATGCTGGGGCGGCGCCACATTTGACGTCTGTCTGCGTTACCTGAACGAGGATCCTTGGGAGCGGCTGCAAAAGCTGCGTGCCAAACTGCCCCACAGCAAGCTGCAAATGCTGTTGCGGGGGCAGAATCTATTGGGCTACAAGCACTACCCCGATGATGTGGTGCGCAAGTTTGTAGAACTCTCCGTCAAAAATGGTATTGACATTATTCGGGTATTTGACGCTCTTAACGACCCAACAAATCTGAAAGTAGCCATTGAAGAGACCCTGAAATGGGGCGCACTGGCCTCTGGTGCCATTGCCTACACCACCTCTCCGGTCCACACCTTGGACAACTATGTGAAGCTTGTCAAGGAGATGCAGCAAATGGGCGTCGGCTCCATCTGCATCAAGGATATGGCCGGTATCATGGGGCCTCAGGAGGCTTACGACCTGGTCTCCGCTATCAAGGACGCAGTAGATCTACCTGTCGACGTCCATACCCACTGTACCACCGGTCTGGCTTTTATGACCTACCTGAAGGCAGTGGAGGCCGGTGCCGATATCATCGACACTGCTATCTCCCCCTTCTCTGGCGGCACCTCTCAGCCCGCCACGGAGACCTTGGCCTACGCCTTGCGGCAGTTGGGCTATGAGGTCACCACCAACGATACCGTGCTTAAGGACATCGCCGACTTCTTTAAGCCCATTCGGGACGGCTACATCGCCGACGGCACCATGATGGCCAAATCCATGGCCACTGATACCCAGTGCTTGACCTATCAAATTCCCGGCGGAATGCTATCCAATCTGTTGAGCCAGCTCAAGGCGATGAATGCGCTGGACCGTTTCGACGAGGCCTTGGCAGAGACCCCTCTCGTCCGTAAGGATCTGGGGTATCCCCCACTGGTCACCCCCACCTCACAGATGGTGGGCGCCCAGGCCGTACAGAATGTGCTGGCCGGAGAGCGCTATAAGAACGTCTCCAAAGAGATTGTGGCTTACTGCCGGGGCGAGTACGGCAAGTCCCCCGCCCCCGTGGATCCCGATGTCATGAAAAAGGTTCTGGGTGGCGAAAGCCCTATGAAAGGTCGTTACGCCGACACATTAGATCCCCTTTTTGAGAAGACCAAAGCGGAGCTGGGCGAGGTGGCCCGGTGTGATGAGGATGTTCTAAGTTATATTGCCTTCCCACAGCTTGCCGAAAAATTCTTTGCAGACCGGAAGGCACGGGAGGAAAACATCTGCACCTATACCATCGAAGAAGCGTAAGGAGGCAGATAAAATGAAGATCTCGATTTCTGCCGCGGGTACCATTGCCTTGCTGGGCTACGCCGTGGTCTTTGTCGGTCTTTCCCTTCTGATGATTGTCGTCATCCTACTGGGGAAAATCATGCACAAAAAATTTGCCGAAACCCCAGAATCCGATAGAGGTGCTTCCGTTTCTGCAGCGGCAGTCCCCCAAAAGGGCAGTCTTGCTGCTCCCGGTTCTGCCGGTGAAATCAAGCTCTTTGATGTGCCCGACAAGGAGGCCGCCATGCTCATGGCCATCGTAGCCGACAAGATGGGCAAGCCGCTAAACGAACTGCGTTTCATGTCCATTAAGGAGGTCAAATGAAATGAAATATAAGGTTACCTTGAATAGCCGGACTTATGAAGTCGAGGTGGAGAGCGGTCAAGCCATACTGTTAGATGAATATGAGGCCTATGTTCCCGCCCCTGCGGCTCCTGCTGCGGCTCCTGCCGCTGCTGCTGCAGCCCCCGCTTCCGCTGCTCCTGCGGCCCCTGCTGTCACCGCCGCCGGTGAAACCGTCGCCGCTCCCATTCCCGGCAGCGTCCTGCAGGTTGCTGTGACCCAGGGTGCCTCCGTGAAGGCTGGCCAGCTCCTGGTGGTGCTGGAAGCTATGAAGATGGAAAATGAGGTCCTCTCCCCCAGAGACGGCACAGTCGCCCAGATTGTGGTTCAAAAGGGAAGCACTGTGGAGACCGGCTCGCCTCTGATCGTTTTGGCGTAAGGGGAGGGAATCATGGATATTTTAGGGACCCTTTCCAGTTTGGTGCAGGGGTCCGGCTTTGCTGGATTCTTCATCGCCGGTGGCTGGAAAAACCTCATTATGATTGCAGTTGCCTTTGTCCTGCTGTATCTGGGCATCAAAAAAAAGTTTGAGCCTCTGCTGCTGGTGGGTATTGCGTTCGGCGCATTGCTTACCAATATCCCCGGCGCCGAGCTTTACCACATGGAGATGTGGGACGCTTATATTTACGACTGCCCCTACGACGTGGCTAATCAGGCCATCCTCTATCAGGTCGAGGAGGAACGGGAACTATCTCTGGATGAATATATGCTAACCCTGCCCGAGGATGCCCAGGAGCCTGAGATTATCGAGCACGTCTCCTTCACCGATGTGGCACATCACGGAGGACTCTTGGATATCCTCTATATCGGCGTGAAGGCGGGCCTGTATCCCTGCCTTATCTTTATTGGTATCGGTGCCATGACTGACTTTGGACCTCTCATTGCTCGGCCTTCCTCGCTGCTTTTGGGGGCCGCCGCCCAACTGGGTGTGTTCTTCGCCTTTTTCTGTGCAGTCGCACTGGGCTTTAAGGGCAATGTAGCCGCCTCCATCGGAATCATTGGCGGTGCCGACGGGCCTACGGCCATTCTACTCACTACTCTACTGGCCCCAGCGTATTTGGGCCCTATCGCCATTGCAGCCTACTCCTACATGGCACTGATTCCCATGATCCAGAAACCCCTTATGCGGGCCCTCACCACGCAGGAAGAGCGGAGTGTAAAAATGGAGCAGGCCCGGACTGTATCCAAGACGGAAAAAATCGTCTTCCCCATCGTGGTGTCTACCTTTGTTATCCTATTGATCCCTTCCACCGCTCCCCTCATCGGTTGTCTTATGTTTGGCAACCTGCTGCGGGAGACCGGTGTCACCGACCGTCTGAGTGACACTGCCCAGAACGCTCTCATGAATATCGTCACCCTGTTCTTGGGTATCAGTGTAGGCGCCACCACCGTGGCCTCTCGCTTCCTCAGCGTGCAAACCCTGTTGATCGTAGTATTGGGCGTTATCGCCTTCATGTTCTCTACCGTCGGAGGCCTTCTGGGCGGCAAGCTATTGTATAAACTTTCCGGCGGCAAGGTCAATCCTCTCATCGGTTCCGCCGGCGTGTCGGCAGTTCCCATGGCTGCCCGCGTATCCCAGCAGGTAGGCCAGGAGGCCAATCCCTCCAACTTCCTGCTGATGCATGCCATGGGCCCTAATGTGGCTGGCGTCATCGGTTCTGCTATCGCCGCCGGTTTCTTGCTGTCAGTATTTGGCTGATAACAAAACGCTTCCCTCTCTTTAAAAAAGGAGCGGCCTTCCCCGTTGGGAAGGCCGCTCCTTTTTCACTCTTCATCTCTCCGCCTGGCTGAACTCAGAAAAGGTGAGCTGAGGATTCCGCTCCTGAGTCCAGTTCACCGCCCACTTGGAACCGAACAGGAGGAGCTGCCGCCCCTTGAAGTCCTCCACCAGCTTGGTGTCGGTGCCCAGGATCAGATCCTCTTCCTTGGCGGGCTCGCCGTCGGCGGTGGTGATCCAGCGCAGGTACTCGTAGGGCAGGCCCTCCATCAGGATATCCACCCCATACTCGTTTTTCAGCCGGTACTCCAGCACGTCGAACTGGAGGGTGCCCACCACGCCCACGATGATCTCCTCCATGCCGGTGTAGGGGGCCTTAAACATCTGGATGGCGCCCTCCTGGGCGATCTGCTCGGCACCCTTGAGAAACTGCTTGCGCTTCATGGTGTCCAGGGGCCGCACCCGGCGAAAGTGCTCGGGGGCAAAGGTGGGGATGGGGTCAAACTGGAACTTCTTCCCCGGGGTGCACAGGGTGTCCCCGATGGAAAAGATGCCCGGATCAAAGACACCGATGATGTCGCCGGCGTAGGCTTCCTCAATGATCTCCCGCTCGGCGGCCATGAGCTGCTGGGGCCGGGAGAGGCGCAGCTTCTTGCCCCCCTGGACGTGGTAGACCTCCTTGTCCGCATCGAATCGGCCGGAGACCACCCGCATAAAGGCGATCCGGTCCCGATGGGCCTTGTTCATATTGGCCTGGATCTTAAAGACGAAGGCGGAGAAGTCGTCGTCCATAGAGTCCACCAAGGTCCCCCCCGCCATCCGGGGCAGCGGGGGCGTGGTCATGCTCAGAAAGCCCTCCAAGAAAGGCTCCACACCGAAGTTGGTCAGGGCGGAGCCGAAGAACACCGGGGAAAGCTTACCGTGACGCACCTTCTCCAAATCAAACTCAGCGGCGGCCCCGTCTAAAAGTTCCACGTCGTCGATAAGCTGCCGGTGGAGGCGCTCTCCGATGAGATCGTCCAGGCCAGGATCTCCCAGAGCCACCTCGGTGGCGGTAGCTGCCTTGGCCCCACCGTGGCCGGTGAAGTGGATGATCTGCCGCTTGGCTCGGTCGTAGACCCCCTGGAACTCCTTGCCGCAGCCGATGGGCCAGTTGATGGGGCAGGTCTCAATGCCCAGCTCCTTCTCCAGCTCCTCGCACAGCTCAAAGGGATCCCGGGCCTCCCGGTCCATCTTGTTGATAAAGGTAAAAATGGGAATGTCCCGCATGGCGCAGACCTTGAACAGCTTCCGGGTCTGGGCCTCTACGCCCTTGGCGCCGTCGATGACCATGACGGCGGAGTCGGCGGCCATCAGAGTGCGGTAGGTATCCTCGGAGAAGTCCTGGTGGCCGGGGGTATCCAGAATATTGACGCAGTAGCCCCCGTACTGGAACTGCATGACCGAGGAGGTGACGGAGATGCCCCGCTGCTTCTCGATCTCCATCCAGTCGGAGGTGGCGGCCCGGGCGTTCTTCTTGCCCTTCACCTGCCCGGCCTGGGCGATGGCCCCGCCGTAGAGCAGGAATTTTTCCGTCAGGGTGGTCTTGCCGGCGTCGGGGTGAGAGATGATAGCAAACGTCCGGCGACGGTTAATCTCAGCTTCGTATTTGGACAAAAGGATCCCTCCATATTTTTCAGATCGGAACATAGGGCGTGGCGGGTCAGCTACATCAGAATACCCCTTCCCGAGAAAATTTGCCCAATTATTATACCGGAGCGGGCAGAAATTGTAAACCCGAAAAGCGGGAAACGGCGGGGCCCTCTCACGCCCTCCCCAGCGCCTTCAAAAGCCCTGGCAGCTCGTCAAAGCGCCGGATGGCAGGAACGCCATCCGCCCGGCCAAACCCGTAGGCAGCGTGGACAAAGGGCACCCCGGCCTCCTGCGAGGAACGGCGGTCCAGGTCGGTATCCCCCACATAGACCGGGGCTCTCAGCCCATTGCGCCGGCACACCAGGGTAATATTTTCGCTCTTGGGCCTGTCGGTGCGGCCGGCACACTCGAAGTCGGCGAAGTATTTCCCCAGCCCTGTGCCTGCGAAAAAGGCCTGGATGTAGCCGTCCTGACAGTTGCTCACCACAAACAAGGGGTATTCCCGGGACAAAAGCTTTAGGGTCTCCGGCACACCGGGATAGACCGCCGCGCCGTGCTGGGCCAGGTAGTCGTTCTCCACCGCGCAGCACTGGGCGATGACCTCCAACTGCCGCTGGCGGGGCAGCTCCGGCAGTCGGCGGGCGGCAATGTCGGCAAGCTGCATCCCCATGCAAGAGCGGACCTCCTCCACCGTCAGGGGCGGCCGCTCTACACCACTGCGGGCGATGGCCAGGTTCCAGCACTTGGTGATCCCGGGCACCGCGTCCCAAAGGGTGCCGTCCAAATCAAACAAAATACCGTCAAACATTGCGCTCTCCTCTTTTTCCATTCGCCAGCAGGCAATTTTACAGGGCAATTTTTCATATTATAGAACGATTTCCCCTTCTTGTAAATGGGGAAGGTATTGCCTTTTTGGCGCTGTTTGGGGTATAATGGGCAAAATGGAGGTGGAAATTTTGCAGATCTTCTGGCTTTTTATTTCCTTGGGGGCTTTCCTTGCGCTGTATTCCAAAACCATCAACGCCGCTTCCTCTCGGGAGGAGAAGAAGAAAAAAGGGCATCTGACCCCGGTCTCTATTGCCTCCCTTCTGCTGATTAATATCGGCATCCTGGGACTGCTTGTATCTGCTTTTTTTCAATAGAGGGGACCAATTGTCCGTTGACAACCTGCGACGCTTTGCGTTACAATAAAGCTCGTTCTATACGCGCCTGCAACTCAACAGGATAGAGCGACTGCCTCCTAAGAGAACCGAGAGTGTTCCCCGACAGAGGGGCGGTCGCCCCTAAAATTGAATATGCGCCAGTAGCTCAGTTGGATAGAGCGTCCGCCTCCTAAGCGGAAGGTCGGGGATTCGAGTTCCTTCTGGCGCGCCATAAGCAATGCCGGAAACCTTTGTTCTCAAAGGTTTTCGGCTTTCTTTATTTTTTTCTGCGTTTGATTAATTGCTAATTGCGAGTTTTGCATTTCGTGGTTAAGACCAATCACCTTTTCCGTACTTCCACGGCTGGCATTTTGCTAATACGCGCCGCATTATCGACGGTATTTTCTTTTCTCAGCCCGTTTGCTAATACGGTGCGTTTTGCTAATTTGCTCTCTGCTAATAAACTCAGGTGTTATTAGCAAGCTGGACAGACTCCAACGCCTTTTTGAGCAGTTCGGGATTACTGATAAACAGGCTCGCAAGCGCTTCCGCATCAAGTGTGGGCGCAGCAGCAACAGGTGTTTCTTCGCCCTTTCCTTGGTAAAAGGAGTGCTCCATTTCATCGGCAAGGCAACGGCGATCCTCGTCAAAAATATGCGCATAGCGCTTGGTCACCATGTCGAGAGTTCCATCCGCCATCGCCCTGTACCGCTTTCAGATCACCCTTGGAGAGCCGAAATTTTACGTCTGTGCTCGTATGCCGCAAGCTGTGAAACACAACATTAGCCGACTGTTTCTCGCTCCCCGCAATGCGGATCATGGCGCAGCCGCTAATGTGGCTCATGCTTTCGCAACGGCAATAGGAACGTGCTTGATGAATGGGTGGATCACCCATGCTTGCCGAAAAGGAAAACAGGCAGAGAGTTTTCATACCTCTCCACCTGTTTCCTCACTTAAGGGCTATTTGTGTTGTCTGAACTCAAAAATTTTTGAAGAACTTTTTGGGCTTTTCTACGGCGATGTCCACGCTGAATTTCACCGCCCGTTTTGTGCATCCCTCCATTCCTGCGATCTGTTCGTAGGTAAGACCTTGACCGTAATAGAGGATCAGCCTCCGTCTCTGAATATCGGGCAGTTTGGAGATTGCCCGATGTAACTGCGCATATTCCATGCTCTGCAAAGCGCTTTCTTCAAGCGTCACCGGACAATGCACCGCACGGTCATACAGGGAGCCTTCCGTAAGCTCCGATTGCTCATAGTGGCGATCCACCTCGTTCAGATAGTAGTCGATGTTTAGCCCGGCCGGGTACAGACTATCGCACATCTCCTGCACCTGTGCACGCCAGCCGGGTTCTATCCGTCCCCCTTTGAGCAGCTCCGCTACCGTTGCCCCGGCGATGTATTCTTTCAAAATGCGCTCCTGCAGGGTGTCTACCGCCAGAAGCCAAGGCATAGGAATCCCAAGCTTCCGCAGCGTTTCATAGTCCCGCAGCTTGTCCCCGAACGCATAGTATTCGCAAGGCTCATGGTGAATCTGTCTCAGAACATATTGCGTCGTTCCGTCTGTCACAGGATAGGAGTAGCCGCCTTTTCCTTTCCCAAGGAGCTTGATCACGGTATATTCGGCGTCGTTTACCGTCATTATATCAGGCATCGTCCTGTTTCAACCGTTTCAGATTTTCCAGAACGAACGGGCTATTTGCAGCAATTTGCCCCAGCGTTGGGTATTTCTCCATCTGTCCGCAGTCCGCGCAGGTATCCAGTCCTTTTTCCCGGACGCAGTTATGTACAGGGCAGAGCTTGTCGCAGAATGGCGTTTTTGCGCCGTTCATTCGGCATCCGGTACAGTTGATCATTTCCGGCATGATTGTTACCCCGTTGAGCTTTGTCCACAGAGCAGCGGTTTTCTCACGCAAGGCGTTGTCGTTTGTAAGCGTTGCGATTTTGGCGTTGCAGGTTTCGCAGTCCAGTCCGCAGCATCCAATCAGCTGATTTGTGTTTTTCATAATTTCCTCCATAAACTTGAATTTGTCAGATAAAATGTTTAATGACCTCTGTGCTTTTCTTTCCTCTTTTGCTGTTTCAAATCGAACTGACGCCGCTTTTCTGCCTCACGCTGTGCTCTGCCGATTTGTTTTCGTTCAATTTTTATTTCCTCCCGCTGCATCTGCAACGCTTGTTGGGACTTCGTTCTAATGCTGGAAGCACATAGCTGCTTCCTCGCTTCGCGCTGTCTTCGTTTTGGATTATCTGCGTTCTTTTTCACCTCGTACTCAATCGCAGGGCTGAATGCCAACTTATGATAGTGCTTAAGAACGAACTCCCAAACTTCATGATCTTTTGGCTCTGCTCCAAAGGTCATCTTACATACAGACAGCTTGCCGTTTGATACCCGTTCAAAAACTCCGACCCAGAACGGTTTTTCAAAAAATACTGTCAGCTTTCCATATCCCGTGTCCATAAATTCCCTCCTAAAAATGTGTTATGGACAAAGAGCGGACAACCCGGAGGGGCAGGTTACTTACCTTACCAATATTGATAAGACGGCCGGGCTACCTACCGGCTCTGGTACACCTTATCGATGTACGTTGCGTTTTTATCTTTGTCATTATCATTATAAAGTTCTGCGGTACAATACACGTACAATACACAGATTGACAAATTACGATTTGTGTGTAAAGAACATAGTCCTTCACATGATGAAATGCCTGTTAATCATATATTCCATAAAATTTAATCTTTCCTGACCGCAAGGCAGTAATTGACATGTTCAAAGGCTTTCAGATCTGCTCCGGCCTTGTCAATTACACCCTTTTGAATATCATCCGGCGTTAGCAGCTCGTAAATCAGAAAACCGTGCTTCTGAAGTAGCTTTTCAAGCTCTCCACAGGAAAATGCCGACTGCATTGGTTCGTTTCCCGCCTTTGCCATCATAATGGTGTTCTGTACACGCCTCTCAGGCGCGTCAAAGAAGTTCTCGTCCGGATAATCAAACACAAGCGTGCTGCCGTCCACGCAAAGCGATAAAAGTTCGGCAAGCGTCTTGTCGATTGCCTCCGCCGAAAGGTAGTAGGTCACGCCAAGCCATGAGAAGAAGGACTTGACAGACGGATCAAAGCCAGCGGTAGTCAGTCGTTCTGTCAGGCTGTCCTTTGCAAAATCCACTGGGACAAAGGTGAGATTGTCGGAAACCGTCCAACCGGCACGGGTAATCCGTTCCCGCTTGTCCGTCTGCGTCAGAGGATGATCTACCTCGAATACCCTGTGCTTCGATAGAAACTCCGGCTCCCGGAAGGCGAAGGTGTCCAGCCCTGCGCCGAGAATGACATACTGCTTTGTGCCGGTGAGGGCGGCGGTTTTCAACGCCTTTTCTGTGTAAGCCGCACGGCAAAGCGGCGACGGCGCGATATGTGTGTTTACGAGTTTGCGCACCAGTTTTTTTGGCTCCTGCTTTGTGGGGTCGATCTCCGGCTCAAAAAACTGCGCTCCGCCGAGGAGATACCCCTGAACAGCGGCATATTCTTCTGCCGTCATCAGTTCTTTGGCAAGATGGTCGACGAAAACCGGATGTTCCTCATTCTCTGCGTGAAACGCCCGCCCGAACGCGCTCATCAGGGCGGTAATACTGGCTGTGTGATTCATCCTTGCTTACTCCTTCTATTTTCACAAATCCGTTTTTGTTTGATGATGCGTGCAGTGATAATCGTATGGCTGTAAGAATTGACGGTGATCCGCGTGTTTCCTATTTGGCAATCCCAATTCTTTCCCTGACGAGATATACCGCAATGCTTGCTCAAAATTAAGTCCTTACAATAGCGGACAACATCATCCGCGTCTAATTTCAGATTCCTTTTTATCCGGTCAGCTCCCATTGGAGTGGTATGAAGCCCATCAATTTTTTCAAGCAGCAATTCACTCTGATTCATCGTGTGCTTCTCCTGAAAATTTGAAATCATGATTTGTGAGTCCCCATTGTTTTTTCGGAAGCGTTCTTGTAAGAATCAGGGTATATGCGACCGTAATCACAATCATAATGCCGAGATAAAGCAGGTGCAGTTCCGTGACAGCATTAAAGTCTTTCTTATCTTCATTTGCCATTTCAGCCGCCTCCCTACTTTACGTAATACATTTGTCATTACCTATGCGATGAGACTGTTAAAAATCCGATCTGTCTGTTTGAAATCCCTACATCATTTCATCGAGACAGGCAACGGCGCAGTCTTTGTTTTTGTAATAGGAAAGCATCTCCGGCAGTTTCTTTTTATCATAGCTGGTGATGCAGTCCGACAGCACATGAACGGAATAACCGGCTTTTGTCATATTGAAGCAGGTGGATTTAATGCAGGCTGTGGCATCCGCACCGGCAATATAAAACTCAGTAATGCCATGCTCCTGAATAAAGACAGTAAACGCCTCGCTGGTCAGCGCATTGCTCTTTGACTTCGTAAAGATATGGTCGGACACGACATTCATCTCCGCTACCAGCTCTGCACCATGTGTGCCGGGCTTGAATGTCCTTGTTCCCGCAGACAGGTTATTGTGCTGAATGTAAACGACCCACAGTTCCTTTTGAACAGCCCAGTCGATTGCTTCATTGACTTTTTCCATGATCTCTTTGTAGTTTTTCGTGATGTCATTTTGCAGGTCGATTACAACCAATGCGCTGTTTTTCATATTAATCAACCATTCGGCCGCATAGCGTCCGCACAAATAGGAATGAAAGAGTACAGACAAACGGCCGCCTTTCTTGTA
>CAKUHU010000005.1 GCA_934659425.1 uncultured Oscillospiraceae bacterium | reverse complement strand
GATTTTAGCTGGGAGACCGGTTAAAATAGTTGGTGTCGATTGCAGTGAGGGTCCACCTGTTCCCATCCCGAACACAGAAGTTAAGCTCACTTGCGCCGAAGATACTTGTCTGGCAACGGACTGGTAAAATAGGTGATGCCAACACAAAAAACGACGGATTAAAGTCCGTCGTTTTTTTGCTTGCTTGGAGGTTGTTAAAGATGGATATGTTGGCGCAGCCGCGAAGCAAGAACAGCACAGAGACCTGTCAATTTCTGCTGTTATTGGAGCGGGAAGTGGAGAAGAGTGGCAGCATTGCGGCTGCCTGGATGATTTTTTGCCCCTGTTGAAGGAGAAAAGCTCTTTGGCGAGAACCGGAGGCTTTTGCCTGGTTTGCGCCCAGGCCCAGTGGAACAAGGATGGTTGGATCGGAGAACATCTGGAGGAACTTCTTTCTGCACTGGACGGCGAGAAGGTCGCGGCTGTGCGGCAGGACTTGGCCGCCCTTCATCAGCGGGTCCATTTTCAGCCGAAGCTGTGCCCCAGATCGGGGAAAAGTGGGTCGGGCTCGATCTGTCTAAGGAGAAAGAGAGCATGATGTCGCTTCTGCGGAGGAATATCCAAGAACTGCTGGATTTGATGCGGGAGGCGGGGACCTTCACAGACTCTGCCCTCTTTCCGTTTCTGCGGGAGATCATAACAGAAAGCGAGGGGAAAGGCAAAGCGGGAGATTCGGAGCGCTGCCTATTTTATCGATGACAGACTGATGGAGAAGGTTTTTCTTCGCCAAAGCCCCCTTTTTCCTGGGGGGGCTTTTGGGGGAGACGGACAAGCATGTCCTCTCCTCTATCCTTGCCCGGTTGGCGGTCTGGGGGGAAGGGGCTCCTCCTCACGGAGGAGATAGACTTTTCCCCTATTTTGCCTCTGATGGTGGACAAGCGCCGGCCGGTATGCCATGACGCCTTCCAGGCCCTCTCTGCCTGCCTGGGGGAGGAGAGCCGGAAAGCTTGTGCCTTTTATCTGGGGCAGGAGGATGAGAAGGCCTGTCGCGATGAAGATCTACTATGCCAATATTACTCTCCGGGCCATCGGGATACCAGCGGATATCTGCTTTTTAGAGCGTTTTCTGAAAGGCCACCGCCCGGGCCTGAGGATGACGGCCCAGTACGCCATTTAATATATCCAGGGGCGGGAATGGGCCAGATCCGCCTCTTTTTTTGATATTGCGAGAAAAAGGAGATGAGACTGTGCATTATCAGAATATTCATAAAGCCATCTTTCTTTCCCGGCCCAATCGCTTTATTGCGAGGGTGATACTGGAGGGGGAGGAGGTGACTGTCCATGTGAAAAACACCGGCCGCTGCCGGGAGCTTTTGGTGCCCGGCTGCAGTGTCTATCTGGAGAAGTCGGACAATCCTGCCCGCAAGACCGCCTATGATCTGGTGGCGGTGGAAAAGGGAGAGCGGCTCATCAATATGGATGCGCAGGCCCCCAACCGGCTCTTTGAAGAGTGGGCCCAGGCGGGCCATTTTATTCCTGCTCTGACCCTTTTGCGGCCAGAGACTACTTGGGGACATTCCCGCTTCGATTTTTACTGGGAGACAGGAGAGCGAAAGGGGTTCGTGGAGGTAAAGGGCTGTACCTTAGAGGAGGATAACTGGACCTATTTTCCCGATGCCCCTACCGAACGCGGAGTCAAGCATGTGGAAGAGCTGCTCTTGGCAAAACAGCAGGGCTTTGAGGCGGCAATCTGTATTGTCATCCAAATGTCCGGGGTGGATGGGTTCTCCCCTAACGACCGGACCCATCCCGCTTTTGGGGATGTCCTGCGGAAGGCGGCCGCCGGCGGTGTTTCGGTGATAGCGTATGCGTGTGATGTGACGCCGCAGGAGATTTATATGACAGTTTCGGTGCCAGTGAAATTATAGGTCATATGGCGGCCCAAACCTTTTTAAATGCACTTTTTCTTGACTTCCTACTGGTCATATGATATAATGCCAACTTGTGCAGATGTTTCTTTAAGGGAGTAGTCTGCCCATTTCCAGAATAGGAGGCTGCTTGGATGCTGGCGGAGCTTTTCTCACAGCCGAAGGTCGTGGGTGCCAAACAGGTGAAGCGGGCGATCGATGCGGGGCGTGCTCAAAAGGTGTTTTTGGCTGCCGATGCAGATCCCCGGATTACCGAATCCATTGCTTCCCTGTGTGTTGAAAAGGATGTCCCTACGGAAAACGATTGTTCCATGAAGGAGCTTGGCAAAGCCTGCGGCATCGCTGTGGGGGCTGCCGTGGCCGCTTTGGTGGAGCAATAGCCTTATTTTGGTTTTAATGGGATAATCGATTCGATTTCCTGTTAAAATATATTTCCATCAGAGAAGAAAGGAGGAAAACTATGCCTACGTTTAACCAGCTCGTTCGGAAGGGCCGCAAGCAGGTATCCTACAAGTCCAATTCTCCTGCCATGCAGTTCGGCCTGAACACCTTGAAAGACAAGGAGACTGACCTGCCCTCTCCTCAGAAGAGAGGTGTGTGCACTGCTGTGCGTACGTCTACCCCCAAGAAGCCGAACTCCGCTCTGCGGAAGATCGCGCGTGTCAAGCTGACCAATGGCTATGAGGTGACTGCGTATATTCCTGGTGTGGGCCACAACCTGCAGGAGCACTCTGTGGTGATGATCCGCGGCGGCCGTGTCAAGGACCTGCCCGGCGTTCGTTACCACATCATCCGCGGCACTCTGGATACCCAGGGAGTCAATGGCCGGATGCAGGGACGTTCCAAGTACGGCGCCAAGCGGCCCAAGGCTGGAAAGAAGTAACCTGTAAAAGCAGGTGAAAAAACTTCTGCAGTGGGTGATTCCCTGCCGGAAGGAAACGACGGTATGAATACCGCGCATTGAAAAAGAATTTTGCGCACGAGCGCAGGGCAGCAGCCTTGCCAAGGGAGCGTTTTATCATAGAACGTTTCTTCGGCGGGCACTGGACAAGCAGGCACTTGTCTTACACGGGATGCCGGGCATATCCTCCCGGCGTTTCGAGTACCTATGAAATCAACCTATGAAGGAGGGAAGCAAAGTGCCCAGAAGAGGAAACGTACCCAAGCGGGAGATTCTCCCCGATCCAATTTACAATTCTGTCCTGGTGACCAAGCTCACCAACAGCATCATGCTGGACGGAAAGAAGGGTGTGGCCCAGAAGGTGATCTACGGTGCCTTTGACATCATCCAGGAGAAGACCGGTAAGGATCCCCTGGAGACCTTTACCGCCGCACTGGAGAACATCATGCCTTCTCTGGAGGTCAAGGCCCGCCGTGTGGGCGGCGCCACCTACCAGGTGCCTATCGAAGTCCGCCCGGAGCGGCGGCAGACCTTGGGGCTGCGCTGGCTGACCAGCTATGCACGCAACCGGGGAGAGAAGACCATGAAGGAGCGCCTGGCCGGCGAGATCATGGATGCCGCCAACAGTGTGGGCGGCGCTGTGAAGAAGCGCGAGGATGTCCACAAGATGGCCCAGTCCAACCAGGCCTTCGCCCATTATCGCTGGTAAGATTGAGGAGTTAGAAATATGCCGAGAAAAGTTTCTTTGCATGATACCCGTAATATCGGTATCATGGCCCATATCGACGCCGGCAAGACAACGACCACCGAGCGCATCCTGTACTACACCGGTGTCAACTACAAGATCGGCGAGACCCATGACGGTACCGCTACCATGGACTGGATGGCCCAGGAGCAGGAGCGCGGCATCACCATCACCTCTGCCGCCACCACCTGTTACTGGAAGGGCACCAAGAACCAGTTCCCCCAGACTCGGATCAATATCATCGACACCCCGGGCCACGTGGACTTCACCGTAGAGGTGGAGCGTTCTCTGCGTGTGTTGGATGGCTCTGTGACCGTTATGTGTGCCAAGGGCGGCGTGGAGCCCCAGTCTGAGACGGTGTGGCGTCAGGCCGATCATTACGGCGTGCCTCGCATGATCTATGTCAACAAGATGGACATCATGGGCGCCGATTTTTATAACGTGCTGCACATGATCGATGACCGTCTGAAGTGCAATGCCGTCCCCATCCAGCTTCCTATCGGATCTGAGGAGACCTTCAAGGGAATCATCGACCTGGTGGAAATGGATGCGGACGTCTACTACGATGAAATGGGCAAAGATATGCGTGTCGAGCCCATTCCTGAGGACATGATGGAACTGGCGCAGGAGTACCGTTCCAAGCTGTTGGATGCCGTGGCCGACATCGATGACGAGATCATGATGCTGGTGCTGGAAGAGCAGGAGGTTCCCCAGGATATGATTCGCAAGGCCCTTCGTAAGGGCACTGTGGAGAATAAGCTGGTGCCCATCACCTGCGGCACCTCTTATAAGAACAAGGGTGTCCAGAAGCTGCTGGATGCCATCGTGGATTATATGCCCTCTCCGCTGGACATCCCGGCTATCAAGGGCGTCGATCCGGAGAGCGGTGAGGAGGATGAGCGTCCTGCGGACGATTCCGCTCCCTTCTCCGCCCTGGCCTTTAAGATCGCCACCGACCCCTTTGTGGGCCGACTGTCTTTCATCCGTGTCTATTCCGGTAGCCTCACCACTGGTTCCTCGGTGCTCAACGCCACCAAGGGGCAGAAAGAGCGGATCGGCCGCATCCTGCAGATGCACGCCAACCACCGGGAGGACATTGAGGAGGTCTATTCCGGCGACATCGCTGCTGTGATTGGCCTGAAGAATTCCACCACCGGCGACACCCTGTGTGATGAGAAGCATCCCATCATCCTGGAATCCATGGAGTTCCCCGATCCCGTCATCCGCGTGGCCATCGAGCCTAAGACCAAGGCTGGCCAGGAGAAGATGGGCATCGCGCTGATGAAGCTGGCGGAAGAGGACCCCACCTTTAAGACCTGGACCGACGAAGAGACGGGCCAGACCATCATCGCCGGCATGGGTGAGCTTCATTTGGAGATCATCGTGGACCGTCTGCTCCGGGAGTACAAGGTGGAGGCCAATGTAGGCGCGCCTCAGGTCGCCTACAAGGAGACCATCAAGGGCTCTGTGGAGCAGGAGACCAAGTACGCCCGTCAGTCCGGCGGCAAGGGCCAGTATGGCCATGTTCGGATCACGCTGGAGCCCAACGAGTCCGGCAAGGGTTACGAATTTGTCAACGCCATCACCGGCGGCGTGATTCCCAAGGAGTATATCCCCGCCATCGATCAGGGCATTCAGGGCGCGATGCAGGCCGGCGTGCTGGCCGGATACCCTGTGGTAGATGTGAAGGTCACGCTGACTTACGGCTCCTACCACGAGGTAGACTCTTCCGAAATGGCATTTAAGATCGCCGGTTCTATGGCCTTTAAGGAGGCCATGCGGAAGGCCAATCCCATTTTGCTGGAGCCTATGATGAAGGTTTCCGTCATTGTGCCCGATGATTATTTGGGCAACGTCATCGGCGACTTGACCAGCCGCCGCGGCATGATCCAGGGCCAGGAGAGCCGCCCGGGCGCCACCCAGGTGGATGCACTGGTGCCTCTGGCCAGCATGTTTGGCTATGCCACTGACCTGCGCTCCTCTACTCAGGGCCGCGGCCAGTACTCTATGGAGCCCCACAGCTATGTGGAGATTCCCAAGAGCATCGCCGATAAGATTATCACAGAGCGGGGCCGGAAGGACGAGGGTTAAAAGCGAATTTTTGATTGCTTTTTCTCTCGCAATACGGTACAATAGCCTTGCTTAATGGACCGCTTTTCAACGGTGATTGATTTCGGAGTCTAAAATCAAAACACAAAAGGTGTATTATAAGGAGGAAACTCAATATGGCTAAGCAAAAGTTTGAGCGTACAAAGCCCCATGTCAACATTGGCACCATTGGCCATGTCGACCACGGCAAGACCACTTTGACCGCTGCCATCACCAAGTGGCTGTCTCTCCAGGGCAAGGCCCAGTTCGAGGCTTATGACGCCATCGATAAGGCCCCCGAAGAGAAGGAGCGCGGCATCACCATCAACACCGCCCACGTGGAGTATGAGACGGAGAACCGTCACTATGCTCACGTTGACTGCCCGGGCCACGCCGACTATATCAAGAACATGATCACCGGCGCTGCTCAGATGGACGGCGCTATCCTGGTCATCGCTGCTTCCGACGGCCCCATGGCTCAGACCCGTGAGCACATCCTGCTGGCCCGTCAGGTGGGCGTGCCTGCTATCGTCGTGTTCCTGAACAAGGTCGACCAGCTGGATGACCCCGAGCTGCTGGAACTGGTGGAGATGGAAGTGCGTGAGCTGCTCTCCAAGTATGAGTTCCCCGGCGATGACATCCCCATCATCAAGGGCTCCGCTCTGAATGCTCTGGTCAGCGAGTCCACCGATCCCAATGCTCCCGAGTATGCCTGCATCAAGGAACTGATGGACGCTGTCGACAGCTATATCCCCACTCCTGACCGTAAGGTCGACCAGCCCTTCCTGATGCCCGTCGAGGACGTGTTCACCATCTCCGGCCGTGGCACCGTGGCTACCGGCCGTGTGGAGCGCGGCATCGTGAAGATGAACGACCAGGTGGAGATCGTTGGCCTGATGGACGAGAAGAAGTCCACTGTTATCACCGGCATCGAGATGTTCCACAAGATGATGGACGAGGCTCAAGCCGGCGACAACATCGGCACTCTGCTGCGTGGTATTGCCAAGACCGACATCGAGCGCGGCCAGGTCATTTCTAAGCCCGGCTCCATTCATCCTCACACCAAGTTCCGCGGCCAGGTTTACGTCCTGACCAAGGACGAGGGCGGCCGTCACACCCCCTTCTTCAACAACTATCGTCCTCAGTTCTATTTCCGTACCACCGACGTGACCGGCGTCATCAACCTGCCCGAGGGCGTTGAGATGTGCATGCCTGGTGACAACGTGGAGATGGACGTAGAGCTGATTACCCCCATCGCCATCGAAGAGGGCCTGCGTTTCGCCATCCGTGAGGGCGGCCACACCGTGGGTTCCGGCGTTGTTATCAAGATCAACGAGTAATTCATTTTCTGATCAATAAAAAGAGGACCGGCAATTGCCGGTCCTCTTTTTTGATAGACAAAATACAAAAGGCTCAGATATAGGCCACGGCCCGCATACGGCGGTAGTCGGCCACCCATTCTTTGCCGTTCCACAGCTTGGCGGAAGTCATCTGCTGCAGCCGCTCAAAGAGCTCCGGGTGGAGCCGGGCCGGAATGGCTTCCAGCTCTGCGGCGAAAAATTGCCTTGCCCAGTTTTCCAATCCGGCGCTGCCGTCCTGGAGGGGGGTGGGCCTGTCGTAGTCATAGAGCTGCTCGATGGCAAAGCCGTTTTTTTCCAGCAGTGTTCCAAACTGTTGGACGGTAGTGAAGTTGAATTTTGAGCGGTAAGGATATCCCAGTTCTTCAACGATTAGGGAGAATGCGGTCTCGATCACAGAGATATTTCCAAAAGCACCAAATTCACACACCAAATACCCGCCTGGCTTCAAAGCGCGGCGGATGTTGGACAGGAGCAGATCGTGGTCTGCGATCCAGTGGAAGACGGCGTTGGAGAAAACCACATCCCACTCTCCCTGCCAGGGGAGAGCCAGGGCGTCAGTCACTTGAAAATCGAGATGGGGATATTGTTTTTTGGCCCGTTCGATCATCTCTGCAGAACTGTCTGTCCCCAAGACATAGCGGCACAGTTTGGATAGCTCTTGAGTCAAAGTACCTGTTCCGCACCCGATATCCAAGATACGCTGTTTGGGATCTTGGGGGACGAACTGCAGCAGGCTTTTTCCGTATTCCGCGACAAAGCCGTGTTTATTGTCATATAAAGTCGAGTCCCACTTCATAGATGACATGCCTCCTGAAAATAAACTGCCGCTGTGCAGGCAAATTTAAAATGACGCTATGGTGTATAGTCCGCATTTTATCCATGGCGGCCTTTCCTCTATTATACTGTATCAAATTTGGCAGTTCAAGACCTTGTTCCATGGCGGGGAGTGTGATAAAATATGACAAAATCTTATCTCGGTTGGGGCCGGACAGCGCGGCCCGCCGGAGTGGACTCCTGGCAGAGAGAAGGGGAGGGATTTTATGCCGTCTACTGTAGACACCGCCGCTGCGGAGGAGACTTTTGGGGTCATTGAAAAAGCACTGAAGGGCTTTTCCTGGGAGACTGCCGCTGTTCTTCTGTGTCTGCTGGTCGTCTGCGTTGTGGTGATCCGGGGCGTTGTTGGACTGGCGGATAGGGCGATGGCCCGTTCTAAGCTGGACCGGGGCGTACGGACATTTCTGCGCTCTGGAATGAAGGTGGCCTTGTGGCTGGTGGCGGTCTGTGTTCTGCTGGGGTATTTGGGCGTGCCGATGACCTCTCTGGTGGCGCTCCTCAGCGTCTTGGGGCTGGCTGTTTCACTGGCTGTCCAGGGGACGCTCTCCAATTTGGCGGGGGGGATTATGCTTCTCTCCTCCCACCCCTTTTCTGCCGGAGACTTTGTAGAGGTCGGCGGCGTCAGCGGTACAGTGGCTGAAGTGGGGCTTGTTTACACCAAATTGAATACGATAGACAATAAGGCGATTCACATTCCCAATGGGGAAATTGCCGGAAAGACCATCATCAATTACTCCGCTGAGGACAAGCGGCGGGTGGAGCTAAAGTTTTCTGTTTCCTATGATGCACCCAGAGAGACGGTGAAGGAGTGTATTTTCAAGGTGTTGGGAGAGCATCCGCAGACGTTTCCTACCCCCAAGCCGCTGGTCCGGGTCTGCGGCTATGGAAGCAGCGCGGTGGAATATCTGGTCCGGGTCTGGTGTGCCACGGAGGACTATTGGGATGTGTATTTTGATCTGCTGGAACAGGTCAAAACGGCCTTTGATGCCGCCGGGGTGGAGATGACTTACGATCATCTGAATGTGCATATGGTGGACCGGAAGTGATATTTTGGTGAAGAGAGGGAGTAAGCGTGGACAATAAAGATTTGCGCATTGTCGGTGTAGGGCTTCGGATGGTATTTGCGGGACAGCTTATGGCGTTGCTGAGCCTGATCCCGCCCCTTGCCGTGGCCGGTATCGTAGGCTTGGCAGCTGTATTGGGCGGACTCAGCAGTGCCAGCAAGGGGGAGGATGGCTATAAGCCGGCCGTTACCCTTTCCGTGCTCAACTGGCTTGTGATCTTTCTGTGGGCGGCGTTTTTCTCCGGAAACTATGTGGCGGACATTCTGTTCGGTACCATCAGTACCCTGCTGGGCATTCTGACTGTCTATTATGTCTGTACCGTTACCGCCGGGTTGTTTACAAATCGAAACGAGTCGCTGGCCAAGGGGGGAGAGGTATGGAAGCCCTATGCCGGAGGCTGCCTGCTCGTCCAGGTCTGCTATATTTTAGCCAATCTGCCCATTCTGGGCGGGGCCGCCCAATATCTGATGATCGGAAGCGTTGTTGTCCAAGTGGCAGTCACTCTCTTGTATTTGGTGTTTCTCCACCAATCCTATAGATATTTTATGGCATAGCGCACTGAAAACGGGAAACGCGGTGCTCATAAGAGCGCCGCGTTTCCCGTTTATTCTGGAATGTCCAAGGAGTGGAGGAAGGAGCCTCCCATGACTTCGCCTCCGATCACCGTGTTTTTGTATATCAGCAGGTGGGCGGCCACACCGGATTCTCCCGATGGGTGGTTTAAGACCTCGTAGGTGTACCGCTTTACCCGTTTGCCTGCATACTTTGTCAGATCAAATCCCTGATCGTTTTGCAAACTGAGATATTCGGTATATTCCCCTCCAAATTCCTTGGGGAGAGCCAGCTCCTCCACCAGGACCGCCTGTGGGGAGACCTGCCAGCCCCATTCAGAGAGGTAAGATACCCGGTCCTCCTCCGTTTTGATCCCCTTAGGACTTACCGTTGCGGAAGTTTCTGTCCCCCGGCCGTTAAGCACTGTTATTGTCACTGCAGAGGCGCAGAGCACTGCGGCGGCCGCCAGAGCCATTGTGATCTTCCGCCGGTTTACTTTCGCCGTCCAAATAAACACAGCCATCTCCCCTTTTTTTAACCTTGCTCCATATCTATGGGAAAAAGGCTTGTCATATGATAAAATAAATAAAAAGGACGAATGCAGGAAGGAGCCGCTCTATGGAACGCATAGATAAAATATTAGCCAACACCGGGCGCTGGTCGAGGAAAGAGGCGGCCGAACTGATCCGAGCGGGCCGGGTGACAGCGGACGGCGCGGCGGTACTGCGGCGGGAGGATAAGTTTCCGGCACAAGTCTGTCTCCAGGTGGATGGAGAGGATATTTCCCGGGAAAAAATGATCTATCTGATGCTCCATAAGCCTGCTGGTCTGGTTTCTGCCACCGATGACCCCAGACAACCCACGGTGCTCTCTCTGCTGCCGGAGCACCTGCGCAGGGTGGGCCTCTTCCCGGCGGGGCGGTTGGATAAGGACACAGAGGGCCTCCTCCTGCTGACCAATGATGGGGCTTTGGCCCATGCCCTCCTCTCTCCCCGGCGACATGTGGATAAGACCTATCTGGTCCGGGTGGAGGGAGAACTGAGCGGGGCGGATGAGGCCGCATTCCGTGAGGGAATGACACTGCAGAGCGGACTGCACTGCCTTCCCGCCGGTCTGGAGCGGCTGGGCCCGGGGGAGGCCATTGTCACTCTCCAGGAGGGGAAATACCATCAGATCAAGCGGATGCTCTCCGCCCGGGGAAAGCCGGTAACTTATTTGAAACGGCTCACCTTTGGCCCTCTGGTACTGGACGAGGCGCTGGCACCCGGACAATGGCGGGCGCTGACAGAGGAAGAATTGACTGTGCTTCGGAGGGCGGGGGAGAAGCCAGCAGATACTGCTTCGGACGGCAGAGCAGACAAATCAGGGGGCTGAATTCCTGCGTTGAGCCTTCGTCAGTTCAGCAGGAAAAATTTGGCCGTCCCTTGCGCCGCCGGTGCGGTCTCCCTGTCCCCCAACGGTTCACACGTCAGGAAAAGACAAGTTTGATTTCCGTTCGGCATTTTCAACAAAAAACTTGTCGGTTGCTATTGAAATAAGAGAAAAAAGCCGTTATAATAAAATGCGTTAACAGTAAAACCACCCGGACGGGAAATTGGCGAGGAGGCATTCCAGATGTCCAACAGGATTTTTCAGAGTGTCGTGCTGCAAATGAAGGAAGGAACTGACCGGGCGGTAGGCGTTATTGACGCCGAAGGCACCGTGGTCGCCTGTGATGATCTTTCGCTTCTTGGAGAACGCTGGAGCGGTGCGGCAGAGCGTGTCAACGATACGGAAAACGGTATTGTCTGCTGCGAGGGGCGGACATTTAAGGCACTGTCCAGATGGGGCGCCCAGTTTGACTATGCCAGCTTTGTGGAGGGCGAGGATGACCTGGCCCGCACACTGTGTACCATGGCTGTGGTCGCGCTGAACGGGGCGAAGCAGAACTATGAAGAGAAGCATGACAAGGGGACCTTTGTCAAAAATATTATCTGCGACAACATCCTTTTGGGGGATATCTATGTGCAGGCAAAGGAACGGCATTTTGTATGTGATGTGCCCAGAGGGGTTTTCCTGGTGCGGCAGGGAGAGCCAGCCAATCCGGCCATGATCGACGCGGTCCAAGCCATATTCCCGGATAAACAGACGGACTTTGTCCTGGCCATCAATGAGACAGATGTGGCTGTGGTCAAGCAGCTGCCCGAGGGGACGGAGAGTAAGCGCCTGGATAAGATCGCCCAGCAGATCGAAGAGGGGTTGGCCAGCGAGCTGGATTTGAAGGCAGTGGTGGGCATCGGCACGGTGGTCACCAATATTCGGGATCTGGCCCGCTCCTATAAAGAGGCACAGCTTGCCATTGAGGTGGGTAAGGTCTTTGAGGTGGAGCGGAGCATCATTAACTATGACAATTTGGGGATCGGGCGGCTTATCTATCAGCTTCCCACGACTTTGTGCGAGATGTTTCTCCAAGAGGTTTTCAAAAAGAACCCCATTGATGCGCTGGATCATGAGACCTTGTTTACGATCAATAAATTTTTTGAAAACAACTTGAATGTCTCTGAGACGGCGAGAAAACTCTTTGTCCACCGGAATACTCTGGTCTACCGGCTGGAGAAGATCAAAAAACTCACTGGCTTGGACCTGCGGGAGTTTGATGACGCCATCACCTTCAAGGTGGCCCTTATGGTGAAGAAATACCTGGTCTCCCGGGGCATTGAGGGCTGATATTATAATTTGATTATATACAAATGAACGGTTGACAATCGCATGGAGCTGTCTGGAGGAGGGCGCCCATGTCTGGTTGTCAATCGCCTTATGAGGAGCAAGGGCATGATTCGTCTCTTGGATGTCCAGAAAAATTATGACAATGGGACCAAAGCGCTGAAGGGGGTTTCCCTGCGGATCGACGATGGGGAATTTGCGTTTCTGGTAGGGCCTTCGGGCTCAGGGAAATCCACCATCATTAAGCTCATCACCGGAGAGATACAGCCCACCGCTGGACGTATCATGGTGAATGGCTATAATCTAAACAGCATCCGCCCCAAGCAGGTTCCCTATATGCGCCGAACCTTGGGGGTCATTTTTCAGGATTTTCGGCTCATAGACAAAAAGACGGTGCGGGAGAATCTGACCTTTGCCATGCGGGCGGTGGGGGCTTCTCCCCGGGAGATCCGAAAGCGCATCCCCTATGTGCTGGACTTGGTGGGCCTTGCCCGGAAGGAGGACCGCTATCCCACCCAGCTCTCGGGCGGTGAACAGCAGCGGGTGGCCATCGCCAGGGCACTGGTGAACAATCCCCAGATGATTATCGCCGACGAGCCCACGGGCAACTTGGATCCCCAGCGGTCCCTGGAGATTATGATGCTGCTGGAGAAGATCAATGAATTGGGGACAACGATGCTGGTGGTGACCCATGAAAAAGAACTGGTAAACCGCTTCTCCAAGCGGGTCATCGCCATTGAGAGTGGACGGATCATCAGCGACGAGACAGGCGGGTACTATAAGAATGAAGAAATCATATAATTTTGGTTATTACCTCTCTGAGGGGTTCCACTCTATTTTTACCCATGGCCTTATGTCCTTTGCGGCCGTTTTTATGATCGTGGCGTGCCTGATCATTATGGGCTCCTTTTCGCTGGTGGCGCTGAATATGGAAAGAGAGCTGGGGAAGTTAGAACAGGACAATGAATTTTTGGCTTTTGTGGATGAGACCTACACCCGGGAGCAGGCCTTGGCCCTGCAAAGCAAGCTGGAGGCGGTCCCCAATGTGTCTGAGGTGATCTTCACGGCCAAGGAAGATGCGAAGGCCAATTATGCGGCCAAATACGCCAGTGACCAAAATGCCGAGCTGTATTCCGACCTTCCCGACGAGGTTTTCCGGGACCGCTATTCGATACATATGGTGGATCTGAGTTTAATGCAGGAGACCATTGATGCGGTGGAAGCGATAGAGGGGATCGACGGACACCAGGCCGCCCCTGAAGTGGCGGAGGGCTTTGTGCTGGTGCGCAATGTGGCCACCGGCGTAGCCCTGATCCTGATCGTGCTGCTGCTGCTCATTTCTCTGTTTATCATTTATAACACCATCAAGCTGGGGACATTTACCCGCCGGGAGGAGATCGCCATCATGAAGATGTGCGGCGCCACCAACGGATTTGTGCGGGGGCCCTTCATTTTTGAGGGGATGATCCTTGGCGTGGCGGGGGCGGTGCTTGCCTTTTTCCTTCAGTGGGGGGTGTACACGCTCATTGTCCGGGCCATCGATACGGGAGCGGCCATTCAGCTCCTTCATGTGATTCCCTTCCAGACGATATGGCTGAGAGTGCTGGGGATCTTCACCGCCACCGGACTGGTGGTGGGTACGGGGGGAAGCGTCTTGGCCATCCGGAAGTTTCTGCAGGTATAATGGGAGGAAATCAAATTGGGACATCATTCCGCGCCGAAAAAAAAGAAAGTAAAAATGGACGCGCGCCGTATCTTTGTGGGCATGCTGGCCTTGGTGATGGTGCTGGCGCTGCTTTTGCCTCTGATCAGCAGTGCGTTTTTAAGCGCACAGGCGGTCACCCAAGATGACCTGAAAAACCAGATCTCCGGCCTCAAGAGCGACGCCAATGCCGCCGCGGTAAAAAAGAAGGAGCTGCAGGAGCAGCTTCGGAAGATCGAAAACGACAAAGCCACGGCGATGGAGCGCAAGCAGATCTTGGATCAGCAGCTCGCTGCCATCGACAGCCAGGTGGCCAACACCCAGAGCCAAATCGACACCTATACGGCCCTCATTGCAGAGCAGGAGGTGGCTTTGGCCGAGGCCCAGGAGCGGGAGCAGGAGGCCTATGAGCAGTTCTGCAGGCGAGCCCGGGCCATGGAAGAGGCGGGGGATATTTCCTATTGGTCGGTGCTCTTTGCCGCCAGCGATTACTCCGATCTGCTGGACAGGTTGGCTTTGGTGGATGAGATCATGACCTATGATAACTATGTGGTAGAGGATCTGGCAGCGGCCCGGCAGGAAGTAGAAGAGACCTTGGCCGGCTTAAATGAGACCAAGAGCGGGCTGGATGACCAGAAAGCCCAGTTGGATATCCAGCGGGCAGAGCAGGCGGAAAAGGTGGCCGAGGCGGAGGCCCTTTTAGATGAGCTGAAGGACCAGGCCGATACAGCGAGAGCCTTGGAGGAGGCGGCAGAGGCCGAGCAGAGGAAGATCGACGCAGAGATCGCTGCCAGGGAAAAAGAGCTGCAGGCCATGGTGGCCGCGGCCAACTTCACTACCGGTTCCGGTTATTATTATCCGCTGCCCTCCAGCAATGTCACGGTGACCTCCAGGTTTGGATACCGGATCTGTCCCTTTCATGGCCGGGAGTATCACACCGGCGCGGATATCGCTGCACCTCTGAATACCCCCGTCTATGCCGTTCAGGGCGGCGTTGTCACCATTTCGGCCTATGCCCCCAGCTCCTATGGCAATTATGTCCTGGTGGATCATGGAAACGGCAGAACGACGCTTTACGCCCATATGAATTCCAGGGCGGTCAGCGTGGGAGATGTGGTCAGCCAGGGACAGGTCGTGGGCTATGTGGGACACACCGGCTCAGCCACAGGAAACCATCTCCACCTGGAGCTGAAGGTCAACGGCGTGCGGCAGGATGCGCTGGCGATGTATCCTGCTGTGAACTTTGTGTATCGGTAAGCGAAGGGTTTTAAGCGGGCGGAGAGGCCTTCTCCGCCCGCTCTTTCTCAGAAAGGGTTTATGAGACATGAAAGAGAGACATTTTTCCGCCCGTCACCTCATATTTTCTGCCCTGGCCGGCATGCTGGCAACTTTGCTGGCCGTATGCCTGGCCCTGTGGCTGAGTTTGGGGCCCCAGGCCTTGGCGCTTTTGGAGGCCTGGGGCGTGATCCAGACCCAGTTTGTGGGGGAATATGACCCTGATGAGACGGTGGACAGTGCCCTTGAGGGAATGGTGGACGGCTTGGGAGACCGTTGGAGCTATTACTTGACGGCGGCGGACTATGAGGCCCAGAACCAGCGGCGGGGCAACTCCTATGTGGGCATCGGAGTCACTGTGGCCTACAGCGATGAGCGGGGACTGTTGGTCTTGTCGGTGAAAGAAGATAGCCCGGCAGGGGAGGCGGGCTTGTGTGAGGGAGAGATCATTGCGGCGGTGGACGGTGTTTCCTTGGCAGGGGAGGCCCGGTATGAGGGGACAGAGCTGATCCAAGGCGAGATTGGGGAGACCGTGGTGCTCACGGTTCTGGACATCCAGGGGTCAGAAAGGGAGGTGACCCTCGTCCGGGCAGAGCTGCAGAATGCTTCGGTTTCCTATGAGCTGTTGGAGAGCGGTGTGGGCTATGTAAAGCTGAAAAACTTTTATACCAACAGCGCAGAACAGCTGAACAGCGCTGTGGATGAGCTGGTTGCCCAGGGAGCTTCGGCGCTTATTTTTGACATGCGGAACAATGGAGGAGGATACGTCAGTGAGCTGACCGCTATGCTGGACCATCTGCTCCCAGAGGGGCCCATTTTCCGCACCCAGACCAAGAGCGGCAGGGAAGAGGTCATAGAGTCGGATGAAGCGTGCGTGGATCTTCCCATGGCGGTGCTGGTGAATGCCAATACATACTCTGCCGCTGAGTTTTTTGCCGCCCAGCTTCAGGAGACGGTGGGAGCCCTCATCATAGGGGAGGAGACCTCGGGCAAGGGCTATTCTCAGCAGGCCATCCCACTGCCCAATGGGGGCGCTCTGAATCTCTCCACTGCCCACTATACCACAGGTGCGGGCGTATCCCTGGTGGGGACGGGGGTCACGCTGGATGCGGAAGTGGAGCTTAGTGAGGAGGAGGCTTTGGCTCTCCAAGCGGGAGTGTTGGAGTATGGGCAAGATGCCCAGCTCCAAAAAGCGCTGCAGATGTTGGGAAAATAAGGCCTGTCAAGTATGGAGTGGCCCACAGGTGCATAGAATCCCTCGAAGGAGGGGAACGGAAATGGTGGGATGGCTCCGCTGGTCAGGCAGGAGAGGATGGCGGCCCAAGGTATCCCAGGCTTGGCTCTTGGGATTCCCCCTTTTGGAGGCGGCCATGCCGGAGGGCCGGGAGGAGCGCCGGCTGCTCCAGGGGGCAAGAGCCCTCCACAGACGAGGGGTGGTTCGGGTGCTGCCTGCCCCCGGTATAGAGCGAAGGGAGCTCTTGGCCCGCTGCGGCTTGACAGTGGTAGACCCGCTGCCTCTGTGCAGGGCAAAGGGGGCCGAGTTGGCGCTGGCGCTCTTGAACGAGCAGCCCCTCCGCGTCCGCCGGGCGGCCCTTCGGGGCCGGGAGGCGGATGCCATGGCATGGACTTTGGCTGATGTGCTCTGTCCCCAAGTGGGGGCTCTCCTGTTGGACTTCGAGCGGGGAGAGGAGCGGCTGGCCCGTCACCTCCGGGAGGTCTACGGCGCCGCCCCGCTCCATCTGGGTCAGGGACCGCCGCCCCAGGTCTCTCTGGAGCTGACGCCTTGCGGTGTATCTGTGGGGAGGGCGCTGCGGCTTTGGGGGATCCCGGAGCTGCAGGGGATGGAGCTGGTGCTGAAGGGAGAGAGGCTCCCGCCGGACATAGAGCCCCTTTTATTTTTGGAGCTGCTTTGGGAGAGCGGCCGGATATCTTTAAAGGAAGTGTCTGTCCGTCAGAGGTGGATTGGCCTTGACAGGAGAGAATAAAATACATATAATACTCAATAATGTGGAAATCATGATATGGCAAAGGAAAAACGAGCCGGAAACGGCTCTTTTCTGATATGATAGAACAAGACGAAAGGTGACGTACGACAATGGCGAAGCAGTATAAGCTTACCCCCAAGCGCCTGCAGGAGTTGCAGGAGGAACTCAACTATTTAAAAACGGTCCGGGAGCGGGAGGTGGCCGAGCAGATCAAGGAGGCCCGCTCCTTTGGCGATCTGAGTGAGAACAGCGAATATGACGAGGCCAAGAACGAGCAGGGAAAGCTCTACTCCCGCATTGCAGAGATCGAGACGGTCCTGGCCAACTATGTTCTCATTGAAGAGCAGGCTTTTTCGGCCAACGCAGTCAGCTTGGGAAGCCAAGTGACGGTGCAGGACAAAGAGACAGGCGATGAGGATACCTACCACATTGTGGGATCTCAGGAGGCAGACCCCATGAATGGACGGATCTCAGAGGATTCCCCCTTTGGAAAGGCCCTGTTGGGAAAAGAGGTGGGGGACGAGGTAGAGGTAGAGGCCCCTGTCGGCATGCTCTACTATAAGCTTTTGGACATCCAGAAGGGCTGAACGGGAATGATTTCAGGCCGGGAGTGACCTGGCAGATACGATAGGAGAGAACAGATATGGCAGAGGAACAAAAGAACGCCGCGCCCCAGCCCGAGCTTTCCGAATTGCTGCGTCTGCGGCGGGAGAAGCTCACGGCTCTGCAGGAGGCGGGAGAGGATCCCTTCCAGGAGACCCGATTTGTTTGGGACGCGACTTCCCAGCAGATCAAGGATCATTTTGATGCCATGGAGGGAAAGGGCGTCAAGGTAGCAGGTAGGCTGATGTCCAAGCGGGGCATGGGCAAGGTCAGTTTTTGCGATCTTCAGGACCGGGATGGACGCATCCAGCTCTATGCCCGCCAGGACGAGATGGACGAGGCAGTCTATAAGAAGTTTAAAAAGTTCGATATTGGTGATATTGTAGGTGTGGAGGGCGAAGTTTTCCGCACCCAGCGGGGAGAGATGAGCGTCCGGGCAAAGAATATCACCCTGCTGTCCAAGTCCCTGCTGCCCCTGCCGGAGAAGTTCCATGGCCTGCAGGATAAGGAGCTGCGCTACCGTCAGCGGTATGTGGATCTGATTGTGAACCCGGAGGTGAAGCGGAATTTCATCCTCCGCTCCCAGTTTATCAAGCATGTGCGGGACTTTATGGACGATAGGGGCTATATTGAGGTAGAGACACCGGTCCTGAACACCATCCAGGGCGGTGCCACCGCCCGGCCGTTTATTACCCACCACAATACGCTGGATTTGGATATGTACATGCGCATCGCCACAGAGCTGCCGTTGAAGCGCCTCATTGTAGGCGGTATGGACCGGGTATATGAGATCGGCCGGATTTTCCGCAACGAGGGAATGGACCCCAAGCACAACCCGGAGTTCACTACCATTGAGCTCTATCAGGCCTATGCCGACTTCAATGATATGATGGATCTCTTTGAGGAGCTGCTCACCTCCGCGGCACAGAAGCTTCTGGGGAGCTATGAGGTGGAGTGGCAGGGAGAGAAGATCGACCTGGCTCCCGGCTGGCCCCGGATGACGATGGCCGAGGCGGTGAAGCAGTACGTGGGCATCGACTTTATGGCGATCACTTCCGATGAGGAGGCGGTGGCTGTGGCCAAGGCCCATGGGGTGGATCTGCCGGAAACCAAGGAGCCCACCTGGGGCAACGCCCTGTATGAGTGCTTTGATCAGAAGGTGGAGGAAAAACTTATCCAGCCCACCTTTATCACCATGCATCCGGTGGATGTCTCCCCCCTGGCTAAGCGCTCTCCCAAGGACCCCCGGCTCACCGAGCGGTTCGAACTGTTCATCTGTCACTCGGAGATGGGCAACGCCTTCTCCGAACTCAATGACCCCATCGATCAGCGGGGCCGCTTCCAGAAAGAGGTGGAGGCCCGGGACAAGGGCGACGATGAGGCCGGCATGATGGACGAGGATTTCCTGACGGCCCTGGAATACGGCATGCCTCCCACGGGTGGCTTGGGCATCGGGATCGACCGCTGTGTCATGCTTTTGACGGGAGCTGACTCCATCCGGGATGTGATCTTGTTCCCGACGATGAAGCCCCTCTGATTAAAAAATCCAGCAATTCCAGTGGTTTCTGGGGGCAGGAACCCTAAAAGCCATTTTATACCAGATTTATACCATATCAATATTGGAGTCTGCGATAAGGAGAAAGCTCCTATTTTTAAATGGGGATTTCGATAGGGGAGCGAAGTTGCGATTTGCTTTGTATTTTATCCGGACTGCCCCTGTGCGGCAGCGGCAGATAAAAGGAGACGGGAATGCTGAATTTTCAAGGAGATGTGTGTCAAACAGCGCTTGACCGGAGCGGGTGGCTCCCCTTGGGAAGGATCCTTGGGAGGAAATTCCTCTGATTTATAAAGGCATACTGGCGGGCTTCCCGCCGGTATGCCTTTCTGCGCTTCTGGAAAAGGAGGCCCTATACTATTGAAAGGATTTTCCCGTGTCATCCAAGACCATTTTATCCGCGGACGAAGATTCCACGCAACCCGGCTGGTGGCGTTGTCCTTTGCTGTCCTCATTTTGCTGGGCGCGCTGCTGCTGACCCTGCCCTTGGCTTCCCGGAGCGGTGAGAGCGCGGGCTTCTTCACTGGGCTGTTCACCGCCACTTCTGCCGCCTGTGTCACTGGGCTGGTGACAGTGGATACCTGGACGGCGTGGTCCCCCTTTGGACAGGGGGTACTGCTGGTACTCATCCAGCTGGGTGGTCTGGGCTTTATGACGGTCATCACCGTGGCTTCTTTCGCGCTCCATAGGCGCATTGGCCTGGCGGAACGGCTCCTCATGGTCTCCACGTTGAATCTCAACGATATGGACGGCGTGGTGCGGGTGGTGCGCCGTGCCCTGCTGGGGACGGCCCTCCTGGAGGGGACAGGCACCCTCCTTTTGTCGCTTCGGATGGTGCCTCAATACGGCCTTGTCCGAGGGGTATGGCATGCGCTGTTTCACGCCGTATCCGCCTTCTGTAACGCGGGGTTTGATCTCCAGGGGGGCGATACTGGGCCGTTTTCCAGCCTGACGGCCTTTCAGGATGATCCGCTGGTTTTGCTGGTGACAGCGATGCTCGTCATTGCAGGTGGGCTGGGCTTTTTCGTGTGGGATGACATCGTCAGGCACCGCTGCTGGAAAAAGCTGAGCCCGTACAGCAAGCTGGTTTTGGGCCTGACAGCACTGCTGCTGGCGGGGGGAAGCGTGTTTTTCTTCGCTGTGGAGGGGGAGAACCCGTCCACATTGGGGGCGATGCCGCTGGGGGAAAAATGGCTGAATGCCTTTTTCCAATCTGTGACCCTGCGGACGGCCGGATTCAATGTGATTGACCAGGGGGCCATGCGGGACAGCTCCCTTGTCATGAGCTGCGTTTTTATGCTGATTGGCGGTTCATCCGGTTCTACCGCCGGCGGAATCAAAACGGTGACGGTATGGGTGCTTTTTATGCTGATGTTTACCGGGCTGCGGGGAAAGGAAGCGATCATGTTCCGGGGCTGCACCCTCTCTCCACGGCGGGCCATGAACGCGGTGACCCTCTTTTTCATGGTGCTCTTCCTGTTGCTGGCAGGCTCTATGTTGATTTCCTTAACTGACGAAACCGCCTATCTTTCCGCCCTGTTTGAGACGGCATCCGCCCTGGGCACCGTGGGCCTGACTGCGGGCCTGACGCCGACGCTGTCCCGGCTGTCTCAGGGGGGGCTGATCCTGCTCATGTATACCGGGCGGGTGGGCGTGCTTACCTGTTCATTGGCTTTTCTCATCCGCCCGAAGGATGCGCTGAACATCAAGTATCCCAAGTTTGACATTATGATCGGCTGAAGGGAGCGAGAAGATGAAAACCTTTGTGGTGATCGGCCTGGGCCGGTTTGGAACGGCGGTGGCCGAGGAACTGTCCTCCATGGGCCATGAGGTGCTGGCCATGGATACCGACGAAGAGAGGGTGCGGAACGTGGCGGAGGAGCTCACCCATGCGGTGGTGGCCGATGCCCGGGACCCGGCGGTGCTGAAGGCTCTGGGCGTGCGCAATTATGACTGCGCCGTCGTGGCGGTGGGGGAGGAGATCGGGAATTCCGCCCTCATCACGCTGAATCTGAAAGAGATGGGCATGAAGAAGGTCATCTGCAAAGCGAAGAACCACATCCACCGGAAAGTGTTGGAGAAGATCGGGGCTGACCGGGTGGTCTTTCCGGAGCATGAGATGGGAGTAAAGCTGGCCCAGGGCCTCTCCTCCATCAGTGTGCTCAACTTTATCGAGGTCTCTGATGACTATGGGATCGTGGAGTTGGAGGTACCCCGGTCTTGGTATAACAGGACCATACGAGAGCTGGATATTCGCAATATCTATCAGGTGAATGTCATCGCTGTCCGCAAGGCGGACAGCAGTACGCTGAATGTGGTGCCTGGAGCCGACTGTATACTGGAGAAAGGAGACCGTGTGGTGGTACTGGGCCGGAGCGAGGACACCAACCGGTTGGGAGAGGTAAAGTGATGGAAGAGATCGTAAGTCGCCGAAATCCCATTTTCCAGCGTATCCGCAAGCTCAATGCATCCAGTTCCTTCCGCCGGCAGCAGGGCAGATTTGTGGGCGAGGGGCCCAAGCTGCTGGAGGAGGCGGTCCGATGGGGGGCGGAGATCGAGACAGTGGTCGCCATCCCGGAGGCCGGGATTCCGACTGTACTGGGCGCCCGCCGGATCGAGACACGCCAAGATGTGCTATTGACGTTGGCGGACACGGAGGCTCCCCAGGGGGTGGTGTTTATCTGCGCCCTGCCGGATACCGCCCTGCCGGACAAGCTCCCCACCGGGCGCTATCTCGTGCTGGACGGCATCCAGGACCCGGGCAATCTGGGGACCATTTGGCGGACCGCCGACGCCTTTGGGGCCGCGGGCTTGTTCCTGACCGGCGGTTGCGCCGATCCCTTTGGTCCAAAGGCAGTGCGGGCTACCATGGGGGCATGCTTCCGACTCCCGGTGTGGAAAGGGGAGCGACAGGCGGTGAAAGAGTTGCTGGAACGCTCCCAGATCCCCATTTGCGCCACCGCGCTCCGGGAGGATACCCAGGATGTGCGGGAGGCCGACCTGTCCCAGGCCGCTGTGGTCATCGGCAGTGAGGGGAGAGGAATCTCGGAGGAGATGCTTTCCTGCTGTGAAAAGACATTGAAAATACCCATGACGGCCCGCTGTGAATCCCTCAACGCTGCCGCAGCCGCGGCGGTGGTTTTGTGGGAAGGCTGGCGGGAGCGCTGAATACCATTTTCCAGAAGGGGAGAGCTGCCGTGGCGAATCTGAAATACTTTCTCTGGCTTACCACTCGGAAGGGCTTCCAGCCGGAAGATCCGGTCAAGCTGCTGGGCTATTTTGGCACGCCTGAGGCGGCCTATTTTGCCGAGCGGGAGGAGTACGATCTCCTGGGCCTGCCGGAAGGTAAGAAAAGGGCACTGGAGGAGAAAAGCCTGGACGGGGCGGAGCAGATCTTGGAGGACTGCGATCGGCTGGGCATCCACATCCTGACCATTCAGGACGCTGATTATCCCGAGAGCCTGGCCCAAATTTACGACCCGCCCTGTGTCCTCTATTGGAGGGGGAAGGATTTGAGCGTGGATGACCGCCTGACTGTCGGCGTGGTGGGAACCCGGGGCTGCACCCCATACGGAGAGGAGCTGGCGGGGAAGTTGGGGCTGGAGTTGGCCCGTGCAGGAGCGGTGCTGGTTTCTGGAATGGCCGAGGGGATCGACGCGGCCGGCCTCAAGGGGGCGCTTCAGGGCGGCGGCACAGTGCTCAGCGTGCTGGGCAATGGGATCGATGTTATCTATCCCCGGTCCCACCGATGGCTCTATGAGGACGTGGCCGCCGCGGGCACTCTCGTCAGTGAATATCCGCCGGGGACAGGACCTTCCGGACACCATTTCCCCATCCGCAACCGTATCTTGAGCGGCCTGTCCATGGGCGTCGCCGTGGTGGAGGCAGGAGAGCCAAGCGGCGCTTTGATCACCGCCCGGCTGGCGTTGGAGCAGAACCGGGAGGTCTTTGCCTTTCCCGGCCCGGTGGGTGCCCCCGCAAGCTTGGGGACCAACCGGCTCATCCAGCGGGGCGAGGCCAAGCTGATCCTCTCCGCTGCCGATATTTTCAGTGAATTTGCCCCGGCTTTTCCGGGGAAAATCCTACATCAGCCTCCGCTGACAGCAGAGGAGGCAAATGACCGGCTGAAGGTGGTCCCCTCCGGTCCCGCGCCAGTGCAAAAAGAGGAAAAAGAGGTTGACAAGGAACCCGAGCGGGCATATATTTCATTAACAGATACCCCTGAAATGTTTACCGATGACGAGCGGGACATCCTAATGGCCATCGAGCGGCGGAGCCTGACCGCCGATGACATCTCAGAGGCCGCCCAGATCCCCGCCCGGCGGGTCCTCTCAGCCCTGACTATGCTCCAGATCCGGGGGCTGGTGGAGGAACGGCCTGGAAAACGATTTTACGCGGCAGTGAGATTAAAGCCGTAGGGAAGCAGCACATTTTGCGCTGTCTTGCCTTCTTTTTGCCTTCCTTGGGAATAAAAAGAGGGTGGGAATTATTTTGAGAAAGCAGTAGACTGCCGTGGAGGTACATTGTGGCAACCAAAACGAAAAATAATCTGGTCATTGTAGAGTCGCCTGCCAAGGCGAAGACCATCACCAAATATCTGGGGCCGGGCTATGAGGTCAAGGCCTCCATGGGCCATGTTCGGGATCTGCCCAAGAGCAAGATCGGCGTGGATGTGGATCACGGCTTTTCCGTGGACTACCAGCCCATCAAGGGAAAAGAGGAAGTCATCAACGAGCTGAAAAAGGCGGCCCAAAAGAGCGACAAGGTCTATCTGGCCACCGACCCTGACCGGGAGGGGGAGGCCATCTCTTGGCACCTGAAGGAGCTTTTGGACCTGCCCGATGAGCGGACTTACCGGGTCACCTTCAATGAGATCACCAAGAAGGTGGTCAACGAGTCCATTGCCGCTCCCCGGTCCATCGACATGGACCTGGTGGATGCCCAGCAGGCCCGGCGGGTGCTGGATCGGGTGGTGGGCTATCAGATCTCGCCCTTCCTGTGGAAAAAGATCCGCCGGGGCCTCTCCGCCGGCCGGGTCCAGTCGGTGGCCACCCGTCTGGTCTGCGAACGGGAGGAGGAGATTCGCAGCTTTGTCCCGGAGGAGTACTGGTCCTTAGAGGCCGAACTGGAGCGGGTGCGGCCCAACGTGGGCAGGTTCACTGCCAGCTTTTACGGCCGGGAAAAGAAGGAGGAGCTCCACAGTGAGGAGGAGGCCAACGCTGTCATGGAGGCGGTGCGCGTGGGCACCTTCACCGTCACCGGCGTGAAGCGGCAGGACAAGACCCGCAACCCCTCACCGCCCTTTACCACATCCACCCTCCAGCAGGAGGCCAGCCGAAAGCTGGGCATGGCACCCCGGCGGACCATGGCTATTGCCCAGCAGCTCTATGAGGGCGTGGACATCACCGGCGAGGGCACTGTGGGCCTCATCACCTATATGAGAACGGACTCCCTGCGCTTGTCCGATGAGGCTACCGCCGCGGCCAAGGCCTTTATTTTGGGCCGCTACGGAAAGGACTACTATCCTCCTAAGACCCGGCATTATAAGGCGAAATCGGGGGCCCAGGATGCCCATGAGGCCATCCGGCCCTCCAACGTGAACCTGGTGCCGGAGGACATAAAAAAAGATTTAACCAGCGAACAGTTCCGACTCTATAAGCTGATCTGGAGCCGGTTTTTGGCCTGTCAGATGGCCGCCGCCGTCTATGACAGCGTTACCATTGAGGCCACATCCAATGAATGCCGCTTCCGGGCCAACCACACCGCCCTCAAATTCGCCGGATACACGGCGGTCTATGTGGAGGGAAAAGACGAGGAAGAGGAGATCCACCAGTCCCCCCTGCCCGATTTGAAGGAGGGAGAGCCTCTGGATCTGAAGGCCCTGAAGCCCCAGCAGCATTTTACCCAGCCCCCCGCCCGGTACACCGAGGCCAGCCTCATCAAGGCACTGGAGGAGAAGGGGATCGGGCGGCCTTCCACCTATGCCCCCACCATCTCCACCATCGAGAGCCGGGAGTACGTGGTGAAGGAGGGCAAGTACCTGCGTACCACCCCGCTGGGCGGGGTGGTCAATCAGGTGATGAAGGAGAAATTCCCCGACATCGTGGATTACGACTTCACTGCCCAGATGGAGAGCCAATTGGACCAGGTAGAGCAGGGCAAGGAGAACTGGAAGGACCTGCTCCAGAACTTTTACGGCGATTTTTCCCAAGAGATGGAGAAGGCGGAGGGCGACTTAGGGGAGCGCATCAAGGTCCCCGACGAGGTCTCCGATGAGATCTGTCCCCTGTGCGGGCGGAATCTGGTGTTTAAATCGGGGCGGTTCGGCCGGTTCCTGGCCTGCCCCGGCTGGCCGGAGTGCGGACACACCCAGCCCATCGTGGAGCAGATGCCGGGCAGGTGCCCCAAGTGCGGCGGGCGGTTGATGAAGCGCACCGGCACCAGCAAGAAAAACGGCAAGCAGTACACCTACTACTGCTGTGAGTTCCTAAACAGCAAACTGGAAAACAAAAAGTGCGATTTTATGACCTGGGATGTACCGGTGGCGGACAACTGCCCCGCCTGTGGCCATACCATGTTCAAGCTGTCGGGCCGGGGTGCCCGGAAGCCCTTCTGTATTAATCCAGAGTGCACGAACTTCCTGCCCGAGGACCAGAGGGGATACTACAAAAAGAAGGTCCCGGAGGAAGGGGAGGCCGCGGAGGAAAAGAAGGCTCCCGCGAAAAAGACGGCGGCCCAAAAGCCCAATGCCAAGAAGACCAAGGCGAAAAAGACTTCCGCCAAGGAGAGCACTTCCAAAAAGACAACTGCGAAAAAGACTTCCGCCAAGAAGGCGTAAACAAAGGAGGTATCCCCGATGGAACCAGTGACCGTTGTCGGCGCGGGGCTGGCCGGCTGTGAGGCCGCTTGGCAGCTGGCGGAGCGAGGCATTCCCGTGAAGCTGCGGGAGATGAAGCCGGAGAAGGCCACCCCCGCCCACCACAGCGCCGATTTTGCCGAGCTGGTCTGTTCCAACTCCCTGCGCTCAGACCAGCTGGAGAACGCCGTGGGACTTTTGAAGGAGGAGCTGCGCCGCCTGAAGAGCGTCATTTTGCTCTGCGCCGATGCCCGCCGGGTAGAGGCGGGCGGCGCCCTGGCGGTGGACCGGACGGCATTTTCCGCTGCTGTCACCGAAAAAATCAGGAACCATCCCCTAATCACTGTGGAGAAGGGGGAGGTCACCGAGATCCCGGACGGGGAGGTGGTCATTGCCGCCGGGCCCCTGGCCTCGGAGGGGTTGATCGACGCCATCCGTACCCGCTTTCCCGGCAGCGCCTACCTGAACTTTTTTGACGCCGCCGCGCCGCTGGTATCCTTTGAGAGCGTTGATATGAGCAAGGCTTGGTTTGCCTCCCGCTACGACAAGGGGACGGCGGATTACATCAACTGTGCCCTGAGCCGGGAGGAGTACCTGGCCTTCTGGCAGGCCCTTCGCACGGCACAGGAGGCAGAGGTCCACGGCTTTGAGGACAAGAGCGTCTTTGAAGGCTGCATGCCCGTGGAGGTCATGGCTCGGCGGGGGGAGGACACCCTGCGCTACGGCCCCTTGAAGCCAAAGGGCCTGAAGGACCCTGAGACGGGGCGGGAGCCCTACGCTGTGGTCCAGCTCCGCAAAGACAACAGCGAGGGGAGTATTTACAACTTGGTGGGTTTCCAGACCCATTTGAGGTGGCCAGAGCAGAAACGGGTGTTTTCCATGATCCCCGCCCTGGCCCGTGCGGAATTTCTGCGCTACGGGGTCATGCACCGCAACACCTATCTGCGCTCTCCCGGCTTTTTGGACCGCTATTACCGGGTGAAGGAGGAGCCGAGGATCTCCTTCGCCGGCCAGATCACCGGTGTGGAGGGCTATGTGGAGTCGGCTGCCAGCGGGTGTCTTGCGGGCATCGAGCTGGCCAGAAGGCTCTTGGGGAGGCCGCCGGTGGATTTCCCAGCGGAGACGGCCATCGGGGCTCTGGCCCTCTATATTTCCAACGAGAGCGTTACCGATTTTCAGCCCATGAATGTGAATTTCGGCATTATGCCCCCCTGGCCTGAGCGGGTCCGGGGCGGGAAGCGGGAGAAGAATACACTGATCGCCCAGCGGGCGCTGGAGGCGCTGCCGGCGGACTGCTGAGGGTGAAGCAGGTCAGATCTGCAAAAGCTCTGTTACCCAGCCGCAGTCCATAGAGGAAGCCTCAGTACCTTTCCAGGTCGTTCCGCTCCCCGTGCGCGGAGAGAAACTTGGCCAGCAGTGCCTCTCCTGTGAGTGCTTGATTTCCTCCAGCAGCTGTCCCTCCAGTTGGATCAGGGAGCGGTATTCCGAGGCATCCTATGCTATCTGGTCGGAAAATGGGGAGAAGAAATTGTCGAGAAAGTACATCGCATCACTTCGTCACTTTTCGTGCCAAATATATTATAGCACCCAAAGTGCGAACGCCGATAGCGGAACGGGGGAAAGATTGCAGATTTTTGCAGAGCGGCTTCGGAAAGTTCGCAAAAAGAGCGGAAAAAACCGGGGAGCGTGGAAAAAGCCATTGGAGTTGGTACAAGCCAGATCAGTGAAGAGGGAAACGTCCGGAAGGGCGCAGCGCTGGAGAAGCGAATGGCCTTTTGCCACCATTATCATGTCTCTGCGGATTAGCTGTCTGGATTATCTGATATGAAATAAGTTTTTGGGGGCTATTCTTTTTGAAAAGAATAGCCCCCCAGAAAACACCCGAGGGGGAAAACGAAATCCCCCTCTCTGGGGTTTTCCTGGGGGAGACTGGGGATCATCTTTTCCATCCGGAAAAGATGATCCCCAGAAAGTCCGTAGCCTAAGACTGCGAATGGGGCCTCAACTTCAAGAATGGGTCCCTGCGCCCCTCCGGCTTGGGAGGCTGACACATTGAGAGAAGAGAAGCCTCGGAAGGCCGGCGGCCCTGGGGCGCATCACGAAAAAGGAGGAATCAGCCGTGAAGATCATCGTAGACGCCATGGGCGGCGACAACGCCCCCCGCTCCAACGTGGAGGGGGCATTGTCGGCTGTCCGGGAGCTGGGAGTGGAAGTGATCCTGGTAGGCCGGGGCTATGAGATCATGGACATCCTGAAGGATTTGGGGGTGGACGAGCTGCCCCCGGGGCTGGAGATCGTCCATGCCGATCAGGTGGTGGATATGGAGGACAACGCCGCCACCGCCTTCAAGGAGAAAAAGGACTCCTCCCTCACCGTGGGCTTGAACCTGGTGAAGGAGGGAAAGGGAGATGCCTTTGTGTCCGCCGGCTCCACCGGGGCGCTGCTGTCAGGGGCTACGCTGCTCACCAAGCGCATCCGTGGTATCCGCCGGGCGGCCATGGCGCCCCAGATCCCCACCCCCAACGGCGGCGCCATCCTCATTGACTGCGGTGCCACTGCCGAGTGCACCCCTGAATACCTCCTCCAGTTCGCCTTTATGGGCTCTTATTACGCCGAGCATATCCTGGGCCGTCCGGAACCCCGGGTGGGCCTTTTGAACATCGGTGCGGAGGAGAGCAAGGGGACGCAGCTCCAGCGGGAGAGCTATGCCCTGCTGAAAAAGGCCGGGCAGGAGGGCCGTATCCACTTTGTGGGCAATGTGGAGGCCCGGGAGGCTGTGCTGGGGGCGGCGGACGTCATCGTCTGCGACGGATATGCGGGAAATATCTTTCTTAAAACCTTGGAGGGTACCGCCCTGTTTCTCTCCGGCGAGCTGAAAAAAATCTTTAAAAGAAATCTCTTGACCAAACTGGCGGCTGTCATGGTCACCGGCGGGCTGAAGGATTTCAAGAAACTGATGGACTCCCGGGAGGTGGGCGGCACGCCGCTCATCGGGATTTCCAAGCCGGTCATCAAGGCTCACGGCTCTTCCGATGGTTATGCCATCCGCAATGCCATCGCCCAGGCCGCCAAATTTGCCTCCTCCGGCATCATTGAAAATATTACGGAAAACGTGGAGCACATGCGCCTGCCGGCAAATCGGCTTCAGGCGGATGAAATGGAGAAAATTTGATTTTCCCCTTGACAGTTCGGAAGATATTGCCTATTATCTTAGTGCTTGATGTGTGTATCCAAAGATAGGAGCTGGATAATATGATTTTTGAAAAAGTAGCAAAGCTTTTGGCAGAGCAGTTTGGAATGGAGCCGGACGAGATCACGGAGGATCTTAGCTTTGAGGATCTGGGCGCCGATTCTGTGGACATTGTGGAGTTGTCTATGAGCTTGGAAGAGGAATTTGACATCGAAGAGATGGGCGAAGAGGATCTGAACTCTATCCATACGGTGGGCGACTTGGTAAACTATCTGCGCGCCAAGCTGGGCGAATGATGGAGACGCTGGAATCCAAGCTGGGATATACCTTCCGGGACCGCAGCCTGCTGGAAAATGCGCTGACCCACAGCTCTTATGCCAACGAGAACCGGAAAAGCATGGGCAGCAATGAGCGGCTGGAGTTTTTGGGGGATTCCATCTTGGGGATGGTGACGGCGGACTACCTTTATAAGAAGCATCCTGACCTGCCGGAGGGAGATTTGACCCGGACCCGGGCGGCCCTGGTGTGTGAGGAGAGCTTGGCGGAGGTGGCCGACCGGCTGGACCTGGGCGCCTATTTGAAGCTGGGACGGGGCGAGGAGTCGGGCGGAGGCCGGGAGCGGCCCTCCATTCGGGCGGACGCTGTAGAGGCTGTTCTGGCCGCGGTTTATTTGGACGGAGGCCTTGTGGAGGCCCGAAAAATCGTCCAGCGGTTCATTTTGGACAAAGAGGTGGAGAAGAGTACCAGTCGGGATTACAAGACTGCCCTTCAAGAGCTGGTCCAGCGGGAGAGCGGCCGGGTGCTCACCTACCGATTGGTGGGGGAGAGCGGCCCCGACCACGCCAAGGTATTCTCTGTCGAGGTGGAACTGAACGGGACCGCCGTGGGCGCGGGGACCGGACACAGCAAAAAGGAAGCTGAACAGATGGCGGCCAAGGCGGCCATAGAGCAATGGAAGGAATAAAAAACACCTGAGGTCCAACAGACCTCAGGTGTTTTTTCATATTCCGCAAAGCTTACCGCAGTGCCCTCAGTTCTTCATAGACATTTTTGGCTGTCTTGCAGCAGATGATTTTCTCAGCGACGGCTAAGACGGCACCGCTGCCGAAGGCCAGCACAGCTACCAGCGTGGCTGCCCGAACCCAAAAGGCCTCGGGCAGGATGAGGATGATCTCATCGGTGTGCCAATCGAAGACCCAGTTGGTCTTGCCGGGGAAAAAGACGGTATGGAAGGCGGTGAAGAGGGAGGTGAAGTCTACCAAAGCCCAGGCCGCCAACAGAAGAAATACTGCCGCCATGCCCACGAAAGCCCAGAAGCAGGGGCCCTGGCCGAGGAAACGGTAGAGGCGGAGCTTTTTTCTCCACAGGAGCGCAATCATTAAGAGAAGAAGGAGAGCGGTGATGCCCAAGAGGATGAAATCGAGGCGGAAGAGGGCTTTGCAGTCGGCAAAGTGGCTTCTGCCGCTCTCCGACCATTTCAGTGCCCCGGTGCCGAAGGAGGCGTCCTTCACCAGATAGTCCATTACCTCGTCAAAGGCGCCCCGGATGACCTCCTGGCTCCAGCCAGTCTGTTCTGCCAGCTTTAAGCTGCCGATCTGGGCGTAATAGAAGGGACGGCACAGGATGGGCACTGCGATGGCTGCCGTCAGCAGAAAGAGGGCCAGCAGGAGAGAGGTAAAAGCGGAGAGCAGTTTGGATGGTTTCATGGTTCTTCTCCTTTCCGGTGGACAGAGAGGACGATGAGGACTTGGGAGGGGAGGTAAAAAAGCCACATCCCAATCCGAGCAAAATCCCCCAGCAGCTCCAAATTCCACGCCCCGACGCAGATGTCACAGCCGACGAAGAGGAGCAAGCCCCAGGCAAACCGGCGGGAGTACCGATCCCGGGGAATGGCAAAGGCCTCGGCGGTATTGACGCACAGGTTGGCAAAGTAGAGAAGGGGGAGGAGGATAAAAAGAAGGGTGATGGGGGAGAAAATGGCGAGGAGTGCCGACCAGAAGGGGGCGGGCTCATCTCCGTTTTGTATGGCCGGGAAGGCGGAGAGTGTACCGATGAACAGAAGGAGGGCTGCTGCGGCGAATATGGCCAAGGCGGTCCCCCGGAGAATGGCACCCCATTTACAGCGCCGCCTACCTCTGAGAAGGTATAGCCGGTACGCATAGAGTGCCTGGACCATAAGAAACAGTGTGACACCCAGCGGATAGTGGTCATTCCGCACCAGGAGGAACCAGTCAGCCCCTACGGTAAAGCACAGGGCCAGGGCTACTAGCTTGCCGTCGGGGGAGTCCGTCCCCAGAAGGGCGGTCACAAGGCACAGGCAGATGGCGGAAAATTTCACAAGGGTGCTGTCTGCCATCCGGGTAAGGTCTAAGAAGAGAAGAAGAAGCCACAGGGCTTCAGACAGGCCGGGGAACACTTTTTCACGGAAAAAGGACATGAAGCAGCCTCCTTTATTTTATCATACCACGAAAAGGCTGAAAAGACAAGGGATGGTAAAAGGAGCGCCAAAGGGGGCGGCTGCGTTTATTACCTTGAAAAATGACAGCGGGCATGATAAAATAAAACGCTATATCAGATTCCCCCGTGAGGGGCAATTTGCCGCCTCCGAAAGCAAAGGCACTGGCAGCGGGCAGGCGGATTGGAGCTGGGCAGCGGGCGGCAGGGATATGTTTTGCCGCGCCGGCGAAGAGAAAGGCGTGCTTATGTACCTTAAAGCATTGGAAATACAAGGATTTAAGTCTTTCCCGGACAAGACGGTGCTCTCCTTTGGGGAGGATATCACCGCCATTGTCGGCCCCAACGGGTCGGGAAAATCAAATATCTCTGATGCCATTCGCTGGGTCATGGGAGAGCAGTCCACCCGGGCACTCCGGGGCGGCAAGATGGAGGACGTCATTTTCGGTGGCACGGCCAAGCGCAAGCAGATGGGTTTTGCCGAGGTATCCTTGGTGCTGGACAACACCGAGCATATTTTTTCCCGCATTGAGGAGAGCGAGGTCATGGTGACCCGGCGGTACTACCGCTCGGGGGAGAGTGAATATTATATCAACCGCCGCAGTGTCCGGCTCAAAGATGTGAATGAGCTGTTTATGGATACGGGCCTTGGGCGGGAGGGCTACTCTATCATCGGCCAGGGTAAGATTGACGAGATCTTGTCCATCAAGTCCTCTGAACGCCGGGAGGTTTTTGAGGAGGCCGCCGGCATTTCCCGCTACCGTTACCGGAAGGAAGAGGCAGAGCGGAAGCTGGAGCGGACGGAGGAGAACCTGATCCGGATCAACGACAAGATCGACGAACTGGAGCTCCAGGTGGAGCCCCTCCGGGTGTCGGCGGAGAAGGCGAAGAAGTACCTCATCTTCCGAGATGAGATGCGGGGCCTTGAGATCTCCCTATGGCTGGAGCAGTTAGAGCGCATTCGGACGAGTGCCATCAAGCTCCAGTCTGATTATGAAAATGCCGCCCGCCAGCGGACAGAGATCCAAGCGGAGGCGGAGAAGCTCTACGCCGCCGCCGAAGAGATCGCCGCTCAGATGCGGCAGAAGGAGGTGGAGGCGGAGAGCCTCCGTTTTGAGATGGCCCGCCGCCAGGCTGACGCCAGCGAATGTGAAAAATCCATTGAGGTCTTAAAGGCCAATATCCAAAACAATCTGGAAAATATAGACCGGCTCCGCCGGGAGTCGGCGGCTCAGGAGGGGCGGGCCGGCTCCATTGAGCAGCAGATCGGGCAGCGGCAGGAGCGCCTTTCGGAAATCGGGCAAGAGGCTGCGGCGCTGGAGAAGCAAATCGCAGACAAACAGCACCAGGCAGACGAGCTGGGCAGGAATGCCGGCACCTTGGCCGGTGAGATGGAGGCTCTGCGGCAGAAAGAGGTGGTGGAGAACGCCTCCGCGTCGGAGGCGAAGGCTCTGCTCTCCGCCCTGACTGCCGCCGCCCAGGAAGTGATGGATCGGGATGGGGCAGTTCGGCAGGAGCTCTCTGCCGGAGAAGGGCGGCTGAAGGCGTCCCAGGCAGAGGCCGCCGCCGCCCAAAAGGAATTGGACCAGGCCCAGGAGAACCGGGACTCCCTTCAGAATATCATCAGCGGCTATGTTCTCCGGCTGGAAGGACGGAACCGAAAGCAGAAGGAGGCGCAGGAGCGGCACGTTAAGCTCCAGATGGAGGCGGGGGCCCTTCGGTCCCGCATCCACATGCTCTTAGAGATGGAGAAGGTGTACGAGGGCTACTCCAAGGCGGTCAAAATGGTCATGGGGGAGGCCGGACGGGGACAGCTCAAGGGGATCATGGGCCCTGTGGCCGGACTTCTCCGAGTGCCGGGGGAGTATACTGTGGCGGTTGAGACCGCACTGGGCTCCGCCATGCAGAACATCGTGGTGAGCCGGGAGGAGGACGGCAAAGCTGCCATTCAGTATTTGAAGCGGCGGGACGGAGGCCGGTGTACCTTCCTTCCCTTGGATGCCGTCCGGCCCAGTGAGTTTCGGGACACCGGCGTGGTGAAGGAGCCGGGTTTTGTAGGGATGGGCGATCAGCTCATCGAGTGTGAAGGGCGGTATGCGGCGGTGTTTTCCTCCCTGCTGGGGCGGACGGTCATCGTGGAGGATATGGACTGCGCCATTGCCATCGCTCGAAAGTACCGCCACCGGCTGAAGATCGTCACGCTGGATGGACAGGTGATGAATCCCGGCGGCTCCATGACGGGCGGATCCGCGTCTCGGACGGCGGGTATCCTGAGCCGGCAGGGAGAGCTGGAGCGGCTCAGGGAGCAGGAGAAGGACATTGGGGATAAGCTGTCTGCCGCAGCCAAGGAATTGGAGGAGGCGAAGCGGGAGGTCACCGGCGCGCAGTATGAGATGGATACGGCCCGGGCCCAGCAAAGGGCCCATGAGGATGACATCTTAAAGCTGAAGGAGCGGGTGAGCCATCTGAGGCAGTCAGTGACCGAGCAGGAGCGCCAGAGGGATGATTGGAGGGCGGAGTTGGAGCAGCTTGCCCAGCGTGCCCAGCGCACCGAGGAGGACACCGTCAAGGCCCGCAGGCGGATGGAGGAGCTGGAGGGGTCGGCCGCGGCCCTCCGGACGGAGGCCGAGGGTAAGATCCAGGGACAAAATGAACTCCGGGAGCGGAGCGATGCGCTCCAGACGGAGATCGCCGCCCTCAGTGCCCGGAAAGCGGCGCTGGAGGCGGAGGCGATGGCTTCCCAGCAGTCCCTTCAGGAGTTGGAGGAGCTGCAGAAGGATATGGCGGGGGACAAGGAGGATCGGGCCCGAAGGATCGAGGAGCTGGCATCTCAGAATGAGGAGCTGAGGGCCCAGGTCCAGGACCAGGAAGCGCAGCTCCAGGCTATCCAAGCGGAGAATGCCGGCAGGCAATCAGACGTCAGCCGGCTCAGCCAGGAGCGGCTGGAGTTGGAGGGAGAGCGCACCAAGGCGGACAAGGCTGGCCGGGATCAGAACAATGCGCTTTTGGCCATGGAGCGGGAGATCTCTGTGTTGGAACAAAAAAAAGCCGCCGCCGAGATAGAGGAGAGGCAGCTTTTGGATAAGCTCTGGGAGACCTATGAGCTCTCCCACGAGGCGGCCAAGGCCCAGCGGATGGAGCTGGAAAGCACCGCCAAGGCCCAGCGTCGGGTGGGGGAGCTGAAAAGAGCCATTGCGGCGCTGGGAAATATCAACTTGGATGCGATCGACGAGTTTGTCAGGGTCAATGAGAGGTATATGTATTTTGTGGAACAACGGGATGATGTAAATCAGGCCAAGGCAGAGCTGGAAAAGATCATCTCCACGGTCACCACAGAGATGGAGCATATTTTTGCCGAACAGTTTGCTAAAATCAATGAGGCGTTCCAAGAGACGTTTACCGAGCTGTTTGGAGGCGGCAAGGCCACCGTGGAGCTGGAGGATCCCTCGGACATCCTGAACTGCGGCATTGAGATCAAGGTGCAGCCCCCGGGAAAGAGCCTGAAGACCATCACGCTCCTCTCCGGCGGGGAAAAGGCCTTTGTGGCCATTGCCCTTTACTTCTCTATCCTGAAGGTCCGGCCGACCCCGTTTGTGGTGATGGACGAGATAGAGGCGGCGCTGGATGACCCCAATGTCCGCCGCTTTGCCTGCTATATGCGTCAGATGGCCGGCCAAACGCAGTTTATTGTGATCACCCACCGCCGGGGCACCATGGAGGAGGCGGACTCTCTCTACGGTGTGACGATGCAGGAGCAGGGGGTCACCCGGATATTGACCATCAACCTCAATGATGTGGAGAAGGAACTGGACATTAAGTAGCCGTGTATCACGGGAAAAGGACGGTTGTTTATGGGCTTTTTAGAAAAGATCAGAGTGGGGCTGGCCCGCACCAGGGAGAATCTCGGTCATTCCTTCGACCAGCTGTTTGCCGGGGAGTTGGACGATGACTTCTACGACCTGCTGGAGGAGACCCTGATCCTCTCCGATATGGGAGTGGACACCGCGCTGGAGGTCAGTCAGGAATTGCGCCGCAGGGCAAAAGAGGAGAAAATCAAAACGGCGGAGGGGGCGCGGGAGGCCCTGCGGGCCATCCTTTCGGAGATGCTTGCGGTGGGAGAGCCGGAACTGAAGCTGGAGAGGAAGCCGGCGGTGTGTCTCTTCATCGGCGTCAACGGGGTGGGCAAGACCACCACCATCGGCAAGCTGGCCGCCCGGCTGAAGAGGGAGGACCGGCGGGTCCTTTTGGCGGCGGGAGATACCTTCCGGGCCGCCGCCTCCGACCAGCTCACTATTTGGTCAGAGCGGGCGGGGGTGGATATTGTCCGCCAAAGCGAGGGGGCGGACCCCGCCGCCGTGGTCTTTGATGCCCTCTCTGCGGCTAAGGCCCGGAAAGCGGATGTGGTGCTGGTGGATACCGCCGGGCGGCTTCACAACAAGCAGAATTTGATGAACGAGCTGAACAAGATCAGCCGGGTCATTGACCGGGAGGTGCCGGGGGCCAGCCGGGAGACGCTGCTGGTGCTGGATGCCACCACAGGGCAAAACGGCCTCATCCAGGCCCGGCAGTTTCAAGAGTCCGCCGGCCTGACCGGGGTGGTGCTCACCAAGCTGGACGGCACCGCCAAGGGCGGGATCGTGGTGGCCATCGCCAGGGAACTGGGCGTCCCAGTGAAATTCATCGGTGTGGGTGAGAGTGTGGAAGACCTGATGCCCTTTGAGCCGGAGAAATTTGTGGAGGCGCTGATTTAAACGGTGTGGGCCCGAAGGGGGCCCTGTTTGGAGGATATGAGATGATACGGATTGACGGACGGGCCAGCGATCAGATTCGGCCCATAGAGATTATTCCAGGCATCAACAAATTTGCGGAGGGCTCCTGCCTGATCCGCTGCGGAAACACCCATGTGCTGTGCTGTGCCAGTGTGGAGGAGCGGACCCCGCCTCATGTCCCGGAGGGGGAGGGATGGGTCACCGCGGAGTATTCCATGCTGCCCCGGGCCAACCGGGAGCGGTCCAAGCGGGATATCGCCAAGCTGAAACTTTCTCCCCGCTCCGCGGAGATCCAGCGGCTCGTGGGCCGCTCCCTCCGGGCCTGTGTGGACATGAAAAAGCTGGGAGAGCGGACCATCACGGTGGATTGCGATGTGCTCCAGGGGGACGGCGGGACCCGCACCGCCAGCGTCACCGGCGGGTTTGTGGCATTGTTCCTGGCCTGCTGGAAGCTGGTCCAAGAGGGGCTGCTCGCTGAGTTACCTCTCATAGACTGCGTGGCCGCTGTATCAGCGGGCATCGTGGATGACGAGCTGCTTTTGGATCTGTGCTATGAGGAGGACTCCTCCGCCCAGGTGGATCTCAACTGTGTCATGACGGGCTCAGGTCGGCTGGTGGAGATCCAGGGCACCGGCGAGGGACGGCCCTTCACCATCGAAGAGCAGCGGGCCTTGGTGGAACTGTGCGCCAAGGGCATTGGGGAGATCCAGGCCATCCAGAAAAGCGTATTGGAGGGCTCCGAGTGATGAAAATGGTATTGGCGAGCAAAAACCCGCACAAGCTGACAGAGATGCAGGCCATCCTCTCCCAAATGGGGGTGGAAGTGGTGCTGGAGTCTGATGTGGGCATCGATGTGGACGTGGAGGAGACGGGGGAGACCTTTGAGGAAAACGCGGCGCTGAAGGCTGAAGCGGTGATGCAGGCCGCAGGCCTGCCCGCCATCGCAGATGACTCCGGACTGTGCGTCACAGCGCTGGGGGGCGGCCCTGGGGTCTACTCTGCCCGATACGGCGGGGCGGGGCTGTCCGATGAGGAGCGCTGCCGCCTGGTGCTGAATGGTCTGCAGGGACAGATGGACCGGAGTGCCCAGTTTGTCTCTTGTATCTGCTGTGTCTTTCCCACGGGGGACAGGGTGACCGCCAGAGGGGAGTGCCCCGGCTTGATCACCTATTCTCCCCGGGGAGAGGACGGCTTTGGCTATGATCCTATCTTCTTGGTGCCGGAGGCCAAAAAGACCTTTGCCCAGATGATGGCAGAGGAGAAGAACGCCATTTCCCACCGTGGGCGGGCTTTGGCCAAATTCAAAACAGAATTGGAGAAATACCTTGATGGAATTGACAAGTAAGCAGCGCGCCCAGCTTCGGGCCATGGCAAATTCGATAGACCCCATTGTCCATATTGGAAAGGGAGACATGACGCCCAACCTGATCCGGCAGGCGGAGGAGGCCTTAGAGGCCAGGGAGCTCATCAAGTGCCGGGTGCTGGAGACTTCGGAGCTCTCTCCCAGAGAAGCGGCGGATGCGCTGGCCCGGGCGGCGCGGGCCGAAGTGGTTCAGGTGATCGGAACAAAATTCGTTCTTTATCGTCAAAGTCATAAAAAGGAAAAGAAGGATAAGATTGTTCTGAAAAAGTGAACGTGCAGGAACAGGGGGAGACAAGCATGAAAATTGGAATCTATGGCGGGACGTTTAACCCGCCGCATCTGGGACATATGACATCGGCGGGGCTGGCGCTGAAGGCACTGGGACTGGACAAGCTGTTCTTTGTTCCGACGGCCACCCCGCCCCATAAGGCCCTGCCGGAGGGCACGCCGCCGGCGGAAGAGCGGCTGCGGATGACGGACATCGCTGCCGATACGCTGCGCCTGCCCGGCCGGGTGGCGGTGAGCGATATAGAACTTTGTCGGTCGGGAAAGAGCTACACAGTGGAGACGTTGGAGGAATTTCGCAGACAGTATCCCGATGATGAGCTGTGGTTCCTTATGGGGTCGGACATGCTCTTTTCCCTCCCTGAGTGGTATAGGCCGGAGAAGATCTGCGCCCTGGCCCATTTGGCCGCCTTTGCCCGGGGGACGGGGAAGGAGCTGTCGGCGCTGAAGGAGCAGGCCCAGCGGTTAAAAGAGACCTACGGCGCCCAAGTAACTATTTTGGAGCTGCCTCAAGTGGTGGATGTATCCTCCACCCAGCTTCGTGAGCTACTGGCCAAAGGGGAGGGGAGCGAATACCTGCTGGACCCTGTCTACGGCTACATCCTGCGCCGGAGCCTCTACGGGACCCATGCGGATCTGAAGCATCTCACCGATGACCAGCTCCGGGCCTGCTCTCTCTCCATGGTCCTGGCCAAGCGCCACGCCCACATCCGGGGGGTGGAGCAGGAGGCGGTGAAGCTGGCGCAGCGCTGGGGTGCCGACGAGGAACTGGCCCGCCGGGCGGCCATCCTCCACGACTGCACCAAATACCTGGAGTTGGAGGAGCAGCTTCAGATCTGTGAGAAGTATGGGATCGAGCTGGACGAGCTGGAGCGGGTGAGCGTCAAGCTGCTCCACTCCAAGACGGGGGCAGCTCTGGCCCGGGACGTCTATGGCCAGCCGGAGGAGATCTACTGGGCCATTTTCTGGCACACCACCGGGAAAGCGGATATGGCACTGCTGGAGAAGGTCATCTACCTGGCCGACTATGTGGAGCCAAACCGGGATTTCCCCGGCGTGGACGAGCTTCGAAAGCTCTGTTATGAGGATCTGGACGGGGCGCTGCGGAAGGGCCTGGAGATGAGTATAGAGGATTTGAAGCTGCGCGGGGAGCCGGTCCATCAAAATACCCAACTCGCGCTGGATTGGCTGTTGGAGCACGGGAAAGGATCATTATAATAGACATGAGCCAACAAAAAGAGAATAAGGGCGGCAGGTGTGCGAAAAGAACCGGGGAGAAGGCCGCCAAGAAACCACCCCGTTATACAGGAAAAGCGCTGGTGCTCTACCGTTGCTATATTGCCCTGACTATTATTTCCGCTGTCATTGTGGCGGGCTATGTTGCTTTTTGCCTCTTTTCTGCGCCGCCGGATATGGGGGGCCTCAATCCAGACAATACCCGGCGTCCCCAGACCACGATGATCGTCGACGAGAATGGAAACGAGGTGCAGGTGGAGATCCCCGGCCTCTCTGCGGACCGAAAGGATCAGTTTTATACCTTCCTCTTAGTGGGCCAGGACACCTTGGGCGGCGGAAATACCGACACCATGATGCTGGCGGCCTATGATGTGCCCAACCAGGTCCTCAACGTCATGTCCCTTCCCCGGGATACCTATGTTTCCTACTACGGCCGCAAGGTGCTTTTAAATTCGGTCTATAATAGAGCGGGAGGGAAAGACAAGGGGATTGAGGCGCTGAAGGCGGAAGTGGGCGAGCTGACGGGGGTCACCCCTGACTACCATGTCATCATCCAGTGGGAAGCACTGGGAGAATTGGTAGACGCCATCGACGGGGTGTATTTCGATGTGCCGCAGCGGATGTATTATAATGATCTGTCCCAAGGCTTCAAAATCGATCTTAAGGCGGGCTATCAGCTGTTAGACGGCGATAAGGCCATGCAGCTCATCCGCTGGCGTAAGAGCAGCGATGACAGCGGCCACTCCTTCGGTGGGTATGCCACCGGCGACATCGGACGCATCGAGACGCAGCAGGCGTTTATGAAGGCCATCATCGCCAAATGTCTTCAGCCCGATGTGCTTTTGAGCAACTTGGGGGAGTATATCAGTATTTTCCAGAAAAATGTGGAGACCAATTTGACTGTCTCCAACATGACCTATTTCGGGAAATCCGCCATCGGCAAGTTGGATATGGATGACGTATCCTTCTATACCATGCCCTATAAAAGTGCGGGAGACGGCGCACATCTTTTGCCCATCGGCAGTCAGATCGTGGAGATGGTGAATGAGGGTTTCAATCCCTATCAAGAGGACATCCGTCTCTATGAGTTGGATATATTAAGCAGCATCTCCTCCTCCACTTCCGCCACCAGTACACCGGCGAAAGATAATAAGACGGATGATCCCATTGAGACTCCAGCGGCGTCGGAGAGCCCTGAGCCCTCTGACGAGCCCCTCCTGCCGCCGGCGACCAGCGCGCCCTCCCAGCCCAGCCAGAGTGTCAGACCGTCGGAGAGCCTGTCGCCCTCCCCCAGCACCACCGCCACACCGGAACCGGAGCCGACGGCAGCGCCCACGCCTCCTCTGGACACCCAGCCGCCGGAGGGAGAGCCTCTTCTGCCCCCCGGTGTTTGATGATGAAAGGAGATTGCTTTTATGAGCCCAAAAGAGACTGCCCTGTTGCTGGCCAAGGCCTTGGACAGCAAGAAGGGACTTGACATCAAAGTATTGGAGACCGGACACCTCACCACGCTGGCCGACTATTTCGTCCTCTGCTCCGCTACCTCCTCCTCCCAGATCCGGGCCTTATCCGAGGCCTGCGAGAAGGCGATGAAGGAGCAGGTGGGGGAGGCTCCCCACCATGTGGAGGGACACCGGGGCGGCACCTGGGTGCTGCTGGACTTCTCCTCTGTGGTGGTCCACATTTTTAATGAGGAGGCCCGGGAGTTTTACGACTTGGAGCGGCTGTGGAACGACGCAGCCCCGGTGGATCTGACCGGCATCCTGACAGAGAACTGACAAAAAGCCCCCTCACGGAAGAACTTTAAATTGCGGCAGCCCCAGCCACTCCACGGGAAGTGGCCGGGGCTGCCGCTTTTCCTGTGAAGCCGCTGTTTCCTCCGCTTTCGGGGAAACGGGTGCTTGACCTGGGGGGCGGCTATGGCTGGCATTGTAAATTTGCAGCCGAGCAGGGGGCAGCGCAGGTGTTGGGGCTGGACCTGAGCCTCAAAATGATCGGGGAGGCTCAAAGGCGCAACGGCGGTCCCCAAATTGAATACCGGCCCTGTGGAATCGAGGAGTATGAATATCCGGAAAACACGTGGGACTGTGTTATCTCCAATCTGGCCCTCCACTATGTCTAAAGGATAGAAACGGTGTTTCAAAAGGTGCATGGAACGCTGAGATCAGGGGGGATATTCCGCTTCAACATCGAGCTCCCAGTTTTTACCGCCGGAGTAGACCGGAACTGGATCTATGCCGAGGAGGGGGCACCAAAGTGCTGGCCGATGGACCAGTATTTCTTTCCCGGGGAGCGGAACACGCGTTTTTTGGGGTGTGACGTGATAAAGCAGCACCATACGCTGACGCAGATACTGATGGGCTTGCTGGTAGACAACAGCTTTGCGCTGAAAGCGGTGGAGGAAGCGGTGCCGTCGGAAGAGATGCTGGACATTCCAGATATGAAGGACGAGCTGAGCCGCCCTATGATGCTGCTGGTCAAGGCAGAGGCGGTAAAAACGGAGGGCCAGGCCCAAAAGTGAAGGGCCCGAAAAAGGACAGGCGAGAGATCGCCTGTCCTTTCTCGGTGTGGGGAGGGGAAAAAGCGCCCCCGCCGGTCTCCCGGCGGGGGTGGCAATTTTTTCAGAAGACAGCGGCTTTTCGAGAAGTGGGCTATGAGTCGCCCGCGTCGCAGGGGGCGGAGAATCGTTTATATCATGTGGAAGGTCTGCAGCGCCTCATAGACGCTTTGGGCAAAACGAGCCTGGCCAGCCCCGTTCAAGTGGTGGACCGGGTGGTCGTTGTAGAATTGGAGTTGTCCCTCAAACAGGGAGGTGGTGTCCCAGAAATGGGCGCCGCGCTGCCTGCACAGGGCCTCCGCTGCCCCGTTCCACTCCGGCAGCCGGTCCTGGGAGCCGGAAAAGCCATATCCCCGGCCAAACCACAGGATGGACAGCACTAATAGGGGACGGGAGCCGTTGGCCTTTAAAATGGTGTCCAGGCTGCCGATAAAATCCTCCAAAACGGCCTCAGGCAGCTTGATGTCGTTGGTACCGAAGGACAAAATGACGGCGTCCGCGTTCCAGGTCATGCGGCCGAACTGGGAGCGGGCTAGGGCGATGCCGGCGCCGGGCCAGCCCTTGTTGCTCACAGTGACCTCTTTCCCGTCTGCGCGGAGCAGGGCCTCCAGGCGGGCGGGCCAGGCCTCCCGCAAGGGGCCGGCCACCCCCTCATTTCCCAGCCAATAGCGGGTGTTGGAGTCTCCAAAGGCGGCTAATTTCATCTGCCCGCCCTCTCAGACGACCTCAAACCAGCCGGAGATGAGGCCTGTTTGGACGAACCCCTCGGCGGTGAAGAGGCCCATGGCGGCGGAGTTTATGGAGGAGACCTTCAGGCAACAGGAGGAGGTCTTGGCATTCAGAGACTCCAGCACAGTCCGCAGCAGCGTCCGACCCAGGCCCTGGTGCCAAAGGGAGGGCTCAACGGCGAGGGCGGACAGCTCGGGGATCCGTTCACTCAGATCCAGCTCGTAAGCGCCCACCGCCTGTTCCCCTTGATAGGCCAGCCCATAGCGGTGGTTCTGGAGCTGCAGGTCAGTCTGGCGCAGGGTGACGGTGTTGGGCACATTCTGATAGGCCCGGTTCATCAGCTCCAGATAGGTGTTTTCCTCCTGGGCCTTCCGGGGGGAGCGCAGGACCAGCTTGCCCTCCGGCTTGGGCCGGTCAGGGGAGAGGGGGCGCTCCATGCGGACCATGTCGTGGACATGGGTGAGCCGCCACACGCCCGCCGGACCAGGATGGAGGGGCTCTCCCTCGGGCAGGGAGGTGGCCCAGACGGTCTGGGCCCCGGCCTTTTTCAGCTTTTCCATCCCCCGGCCCAGGGCCTCGCCCAGACGGTCCTCCGGACAGTCCCGGAGGATGAGATAGCCGATGCCGCGGGTGGGCACTTCTCTCTGGATCACTTCCAATACCATGGGAAAGACCTCCTCTTTACAGAATAATGAGCTCCTTGGGGGAGTGGGTGATGTCGGTGCAGCCGCCGGCATCCATGCGGACCACATCCTCGATGCGCACCCCGAACTGGCCGGGAAGGTAGATGCCCGGCTCGGCGGAGACCATCGCCCCCACAGGCATGGGGGTGTGATCCCGGGGGCTGGCATTGGGGCTTTCGTGGATCTCGATGCCCACGCTGTGGCCGTAGGCATGGCCGAAGAAGCGGCCATAGCCCGCCTCCTGGATGACACCACGGGCGGCGGCGTCGATCTCCGAGCCGGGCACCCCGGCCCGGGAGGCGGCGATGCCCGCCTTCTGTGCGGCCAAAACGGTCTCATAGACCCGGCGCTTGTCGTCGTCGATCTGTCCCAAGGCCACAGTGCGGGTCATATCAGAGCAGTAGCCCTCATAGATGCAGCCGAAGTCCATGGTGATGAACTCCCCCTTTTGGACCTGCTGAGGCCCGGGGACCGCGTGGGGCTTGCTGCCGTTGGGCCCGGAGGCCACGATGGGATCAAAGGAGGTCTTCTGCGCTCCCAGGCGGAGCATACTGTAGACCAGCCGGGCGGCGATCTCTGCCTCGGTCATGCCCGGCCGGATAAAGGTCAAAATATCATCAAAGGCCCGGTCGGTGATGCGCTGGGCCTTCTCCATGCGGGTAAACTCCTCACTATCCTTGGCGGCGCGGAGACCGGTGAGCAGGCCGTTGGCGGGGACCAGCCGGGCGTGGAGGTCCTTTTTCAGCCCTTGATACTGCTTGAGGGGCATGTAGCCGTCCTCAATGCCTAAAGTTTGGATGCCGTGGGCGTCGATAAACTCATTGATGAGGGCGGCATAGCCCTGGTCGCCCACGATGACCATCTCGGCGCCGGTGACGGTCTCCCTGGCGGCCTCGGCGTAGCGGGAGTCGGTGATATAACGGGTGCCGGAGCCGGAGACGACGGCAAAGCCCTCTCCGTGGAGGCCGACGGCGTAGAATTCGCCGGGCTCGCTGGAGACCAGCATGGCGTCGATCTGGTATTCCGCCAGCCTGGCGGCGATCTGGTTCAGATGATTCATGGCGTTTGGTTCCTTTCTGGCCTTACGGCTTGTCTGAGAGGCCTAAGAGATAGTCGGCGGAGACGTGGAAGTAGTCGCAGAGAATATAGAGGCGGGCCATGGTGGCAGCGGAGTTGCCGCGCTCCATGTCGCTGATTTGGTTGGTACTGATTCTCACAGCTTCAGCTATATCTTTATGGCCTGTCAATTATACTTTTTCCGGGGTCTTCGTTTTGGCCTGGAGCTGCTCAAGCTGTGAGCGGTACATCCCCTTCATAGTCAGTGCGTCCTGCTCTTGGGTCCCCGCGCTCTCGCAGATAAAGGTGGGTGACCAGCCCCGCCGGGCCACCTCTGCCATCAGGGGAGCGGGGGCGGGGCCAAAGCCACCGTTGTCGGCAAAAGTACGGTGGCACTTCTCGCCCCCCTTGGGGGTGAACTCGATCTGGGAGAAGTGGCTGTGGAACCGGCTGGACCGCTCGGACCCCAGAGCCTGTTCCATCTCATTTAACATGTCTTTGCAGGCCTTTGGCCCGGTCAGTTCCCCCAAAGAGCGGGCGTAGAGATGGCCGAAATCTACGCATGGGATGAGCCGCTCATCCAGTTGGCACAGCTCCAGCACCTCGGTCAGATCTCCCAACTGGTTGATCTTGCCCATGGTCTCCGGACACAGGGCGATGTGGGCGTAGCCCTCGCTCTCCCAGGCCTTCAGAACTTCCTCCATGGAGGCGAGGGCAATGTCCAGCGCCTCCCGCCGGGTCCGCTTCATCAGCGCCCCGGTGTGGACCACGATCCGGGTGGCCCCCATCCAGTCGGCGGCTTGACAGGCGGCTAAAATATAGCCGATGGTCTTTTTCAGGCTGTCTGGATCGGGATTAGCCAGGTTGATGAAATAGGGGGCGTGGAGGGAGAGGGAGATGCCGGCCTCCCGGGCGGCGGTGCCGATCTTCCGGGCGGTCTCCTCGCCCACATGGACCCCCTTGCCACACTGGTATTCATAGCAATCCAGCCCCAGTGAGGCCAGCCAGCGGGGGGCGTCTACCGAGGACTTGTAGGGAAAGGCGGCGGCGTTGCCCGCCGGACCGAATTTCGCAGCGATAGGCTCACTTCCTTTTTCCCGCCAGCCGGAAGGGAGTTTCGGCGGCGTAGCGTACTGCCCGGAGGGGATTTCTCCCGATGGCGATGGGCTTGACCAGGATGGCGGTGATCCCTGAACGGTTGGCCCCCCAGATGTCGGTGAAGATCTGGTCTCCCACCATGACGGCCTGCTCTGCGGACGCGCCGGTCTCCTGTAAGGCCCGGCGGAAGCCTGCCGTCCCTGGCTTGCCTGCGTGGCGGACATAGGGGACGCCCAGGGCGGCGCAGAAATCGGGGCATCGGCGGCTCTTGCGGCTGTTGGATACCACGAAGAGGGTAATCCCCAGCGCCTCCAACTCCTCTTTCCACTGCCGCAGGGCGGGGGAGGGGAGGGACTCCTCATAGGAGATCAGGGTGTTGTCCAGATCGGCCAGCACCAGCTTGATCCCGGCGTCACGAAGGGCCTGGGGCGGGATGTCGAGCGCGCTGTCCACCACACGGGCGGGGATCAGGGGAAGGGACAAGGAATCACCTCTTTTTCCGGCGGGACTTCTGTTTTGCTTCCAAGCATCATATCTTATGTATGATTATAACACTTCCCAGGCCGCTTGGACAAGGGGGAAATGGAAGATGGAAACGATAGAAAAGCTGATTTTGGCGGTGCAGCCGGGGCAGGTCACCGCCGCGGGCGGATGGGGAAGACCCTTGGCCCATCTGGCCTACCGGGTGGGGGGAGGACCTCATCTTTTTCGCGCCAACGCCCCGGTGACGCCCCAAGGGGGGCTCATGGTCATAGACAATGTCCGCTTTCAGGAGGGGGGAGAGGCGGAGGGCTTCTGCAACGAGGTGCTGCGGGAATGCGTAGCCCGGAAGTTCACCGGGGTGGTCTGTAATTTTGGGGGCAGGCCTGTCCCGCTGCTGTCGGAGATCACCGGCCGGCTGGGGGAGGTGTGCCGGGGAAGGGGACTTTCCTACTATGTCTCCGAGCCATACGGTGCCGCCGCACCCTATGCACAGGTGTTGATCCCCACGGCCATGTCCGGCGGATCCCTCCATGGGCGGCTGGAGGAGGCATTGAGCCGATTTGGAGCGGGCAGGGTGGCGGCGTGGGTGGACCGCTCGGCAGAGGACTTCCTGCTGCCCTCTCCCAGCGGGGCGGGGGCGCCCCTGACGGCGGAGGAGCTGAACCGGCGCCGGGAGGAGCACAGCCCCCATGTCTTTTTCTCCGATGAGCTGTGCGCCCACTACTTCACCTACATGGCGGGGGAAAAGGGCCACTTCGTCCTCTTTGACGACGCTGGGAGCGTCCGCCAAAAGCTCTGCATTGCCCAAAGGCTGGGAATCCAGACCGCGTTTTTGCCTTATGAGTCTACCGCGGATCTGTTGGGGGATCTGCTGGGGGTGCCGTGAGGGAGAAAAAAGCCCCGTGTCCATGTGGACACGGGGCTTTTGACGCTCTTAATAGAACTTTTTACGATTCTTTCGGGCGGCCTCAGACTTTTTGCGGCGCTTGACGCTCGGACTTTCATAGTGCTCGCGTTTACGCACCTCGGCCAGGACTCCGGACTTGGCGCAGCTACGCTTGAAGCGCTTGAGCGCGTTCTCCAGGGACTCGCCCTCTTTCACGCGGATTTCCGACATTGACTTCCCCTCCCTCCATAGCGGCGGGATATTGTCCACCGCAAAAGGGCCACATAGCTATGGCTTCAATAGAAGTATTATATGAAAAATTGCTTCTCCTGTCAAGGGAGAATTTTAGTGAACTTGCTTAACTTTGCATCATGCCGATAAAAATGGGGGAGACCGTTTGTTGGAAAAATAGAGACGGCTCTGCCGATTCAAGGCACAAACGTTCCCTGGTCAGAGAAAGGGAAGCGCGTCTATTTTTTTCCCGGGGACGATAGCGGCTTCGATACTGATCAGAGTCAGCGTGGAAAGATTGAAAATGCCGTCGCTTACAGGTGATGCTTGGTCAACGGCTTGCACAAAAACATCTCCCTGCCGGTCCCTTTTGTTACGCCTTGGGCTTGCCGATGAAATTGACCAACTTGTCGGGGACGTGGATGATCTTTACCACGTCCAGGCCGCTGAGGAACTTGGCCACCTTGGGCTCGGCTTTGGCGGCGGCTTCGATGACGTCTTGGCCGCTGCCCGCCGGGACCTCCACCGTGCCCCGGAGCTTGCCGCCTACCTGGATGGCGATGGTGACGGTGTCGGCGATGGTCTTGCTCTCGTCATAGGCGGGCCATCCCTGCTGGCAGGCCATGCCGCCGGTCTGGGCGGCATAGCCCATGGACTCCCATAGCTCTTCCGCCATATGGGGGGCAAAGGGGGAGAGAAGCTGGAGGAAAACGCCGTAGTCACCCTTGGAGCAGCCGTTGGCGTAGAAATCGTTGACCAGAGCCATCAGCGTGGCGATGGCGGTGTTGAACTTCATGTTGTCGATATCCTCGCCTACCTTTTTGATGGCCTTGTGGAGGGCGGAGGCGTTAACCTCACTCTGGGCGGGATCATCCGTGACCTTTTCTGACAGGTTCCATGCCCGGTCCAGGAACCGCTTGCAGCCCTTGACACCGTTGTCGCTCCAGGAAGCAGCCTTCTCAAAGTCGCCGATGAACATGATATAGGTGCGCATGGTATCGGCACCGTACTGCTCGATGACGTCGTTGGGGTTGATAACATTGCCCCGGCTTTTGGACATCTTCTCGCCGCCCTCGCCCAGGATCATGCCGTGGGAGGTGCGTTTGGCATAGGGCTCCTTGGTGGGCACCACGCCGATGTCGTAGAGGAACTTGTGCCAGAAGCGGGAATAGAGCAGGTGAAGAGTGGTGTGCTCCATGCCGCCGTTGTACCAGTCCACGGGAGACCAGTAATCCATTGCCTCCTTGGAGGCAATGGCATCAGGGTTCTGGGGGTCCATATACCGCAGAAAGTACCAGGACGAGCCTGCCCACTGGGGCATGGTGTCGGTCTCCCGCTTGGCGGGGCCATGGCAGTGGGGGCAGGTGGTGTTGACCCAATCTGTCATCTTGGAGAGGGGGCTCTCACCATCGTCGGTGGGCTCATAGCTCTCCACCTCGGGCAGCAGCAGGGGGAGCTCCTCCTCCGGCAGGGGCACCCAGCCGCAGCGATCGCACCAGACCATGGGGATGGGTTCACCCCAGTACCGCTGGCGGGAGAACACCCAGTCCCGGAGTTTGTAATTGACCTGCTCGTGGCCGATGCCCTGCTGAGTGAGCCACTCGATCATGGCGGGGATGGCCTCTTTCACTGTCTTGCCGTTCAGAAAGCCGGAGTTGACCATGATGCCGGTGTCATCCTTTGCGGTGAAGGCCTCCTTCTGCACATCCTCGCCGCCGGAGACCACCTCAATGATCTCACAGCCAAACTTCTTGGCGAAGGCCCAGTCCCGGGTGTCGTGGGCGGGGACAGCCATGATGGCACCGGTGCCGTAGCTGGCCAGCACGTAGTCGGAGATAAAGATGGGGATCTCCCGGCCGTTGACTGGGTTGACGGCCCGGACGCCTTGGAGCATGACGCCGGTCTTCTCCTTGTCGGCGGCCAGCTCGGTGCGCTCAAAGTCAGACTTCCGAGCGGCCTCCTGGACGTAAGCGTCTACCTCATCCCAGTTGGTGAGCTTGTCTTTCCAATCCTGGACAAATCGGTGCTCGGGGGAGATGACCATATAAGTGGCGCCGAACAGAGTGTCGGGCCGGGTGGTGTAGACCACGATGTCATCGCCAGTGGTGGCCTTGAAGGTGACCTCGGCGCCAGTGGAGCGGCCGATCCAGTTCTTCTGCTGGATCTTGACCCGCTCGATGAAGTCCAGATCGTCCAGATCGTCGATGAGCCGCTGGGCGTACTCGGTGATCTTCAGCATCCACTGGCTCTTCTCCTTGCGGATGACGGGAGCGCCGCAGCGCTCGCACACGCCCTCCACCACCTCTTCATTGGCCAGCACGCACTTGCAGGAGGTGCACCAGTTCACCGGCATGGTGGTCTTGTAGGCCAGTCCCTTCTTGTAGAGCTGAAGGAAGATCCACTGGGTCCACTTGTAGTAGCTGGGATCGGTGGTGTTAACCTCACGGTCGTAGTCGAAGGAGTAGCCCAGCATGTGGAGCTGGGAACGGAAATTCTGGATGTTGTCGTGGGTGACCTTGGCGGGGTGGATGTGGTTCTTGATGGCATAGTTTTCCGTGGGCAGGCCGAAGGCGTCGTAGCCGATGGGGAAGAGGACATTGTAGCCGTCCATGCGTTTCTTCCGGGCCACCACATCCATGGCGGTGTAGGGCCTGGCGTGGCCCACGTGGAGTCCTTGGCCAGAGGGGTAAGGGAACTCTACCAGGGCGTAAAATTTGGGCTTTTCTGAGTTGGTTTCTGCGGCGAAGGTCTTTTCCTCCAGCCACTTTTTCTGCCATTTGGGCTCGATGCTGGCAAAATCGTACTTCAATGCTATCACGCTCTCTTTTCCTACTGACGGGTTTTCCCGATAAATTACAAATTCCAAAACATTATATATGAAATTCCCTGGGATTGCAAGGCCAGCCTGCGGTTTCCCGCGGATTTTGTGGCGCTTTGCCGGTGCGCAGGACATATTTTGCCCATATCCATGGATTTGGAAAATGGCCCTTGATATTGCTCCAAGAGTATGTTAAAATGCCGTTAAGACCGCGTTAAGATTTCGTTAAAAAGTCTGAAGGCCTTCCGGCAGTATAGGCTTCTGGATATATTCTCCTGGGTGGGACAAAAAGGTATTTGATGAAAACATTATCTTTTCTTTCAGCTTTATTAAAAAGCCTTTTCTATGTAATGGTTCTCATAAGGAGGAGAAAGGATATGAAGAAGCAGAAAAATATGAGGACGGTCTATCTGCTGCTCACCCGGTCGGAGACTTGTTTTTCCCGGCTGATCCATTTGGTCACCGAGGATGACTATACCCATGCCTCCATCGGCTTGGACGGCCCCACAGGCTCTTTTTACAGCTTCGGGCGGAAGAATCCCCGAATGCTGTTCCCTGCAGGGCTGGTGGAGGAGCAGGTGGGAAGCGGCTTCTTTTCCCTCCACCCCCATATCCCGTGCTGTCTTTATGCGATGACCGTGTCGGAGAGTACATATCGGGCTCTTCGGGAGAAGGTGGAGGCAATGTACGCCCAGCGGGAGCAGTACCACTATAACCTGCTGGGGGCATTGGCTTGCTTTTTCCATCTGCGCCTGCCCCGGCAGCACCACTACTTCTGCTCGGAGTTCGTGGCAAAGATGCTGGCCGAGAGCGGCGCGGCAGAACTGCCCCAGCCCCCGGAATTAACAAGACCGATTGATTTTTGCCAGCTTGGATATTTGCGGCCGGTCCATCAAGGAGAGATGGGGGCGCTGGCAAGCGTGGTAGTATAAGTCTAAAATGGCAGATCTCCTGCATTTCCGGATTTGAAAATTTGGAGAAGCAAGCGCAAAAAAGCTTTCCGTATCCGAAGTTAGTTCGGATTCTCCCCATAAAAATTGGGCGGCAGATACCTGCCGCCCAATTTTTATGGGGAGAGCTGCTGCTCCAAATAAGCTTTGACCTGGGCCTCTGTCTCCAAGGCCATGGCTTCGGAGGCGATCTGGCAGGCCTTGGTCAGGCTCCACTGGGAGATCTCCCGCCGGGTAGAGAGGACAGAGGATGCCGAAACGGAGAACTCATCCAGCTCAAAGGCGAGAAGAAGGGGGATCAGCCTGGGATCGGCGGCGGCCTCACCGCACATGCCCACGGGAATGCCTGCGACGTGTCCGGCCACGACGGTCTGCCGGATGGCCCGAAGGACCGCCGGGTCGAAGGGGGAGCCCAGATGGGCCACCTGCAGGTTTCCCCGGTCAGCGACCATGGTATACTGGGTCAGGTCATTGGTGCCGATGGAAAAAAAGTCGGCTTCCTGGGCAAACAGATCTGCCATAAGGACAGCGGCGGGGGTCTCTACCATGATGCCCAAGGGAAGTTCCCGGTTGTAAGGGGTGCCCTCTCGATCCAGTGCGGCCTTCTGCTCCTCCAGCAAAGTCCGAGCCTGACGCATCTCAGATAAGCGGGTCACCAGAGGGAGCATGACCTTGATGGGGCCGAAGGCGGAGGCGCGGAGCAGGGCCCGGAGCTGGGTGGAGAAAATCTCCTGGTGGGCCAGGCAGTAGCGGATGGCCCGAAAGCCGAGGAATGGGTTTTCCTCCCGGGGAAGCTCCAGGCAGGGGACGGCCTTGTCGCCGCCCACGTCCAGGGTGCGGATGATGACCTCTCCCTGGGGGAACTGCTCCGCCGCCTGGCGGTAGACGGAAAACTGCTCTTCCTCTGTGGGAAGGGTGGGGCGGTTCATAAAAAGAAATTCTGTCCGGAAAAGCCCAATGCCCTCTCCAGTGGCCCGGGCCACAGCCTGGGCGTCCTGGGGGGAGCCGATGTTGCCCAAAAGGCGGATTTCACCGCCGCTGGCGGTGCGGGTGGGCTTTCCGCGGAAGGCGGACAGGGCGGCTTTGTCGGCCAAAAGCGCGGCCTGTTTTTCCTTATAGGTGTGCAGAAGCTCCGCCTCGGGTTCGATCAAGATGATCCCGGAGCCGCCGTCCACCACCGCTGTGGCGCCCGTGGGGATGGCGTTCAAGGCGTTGGGAACGCTGAGAACGGCGGGCAGCTCCATGGCCCGGGCCAGGATGGCGGAGTGGGAGGTGAAGCCGCCGGTCTCAGAGACGATGGCAGCGACGTGGCCGGCGTTCAAGGTGGTGGTCATAGAGGGGGTCAGGTCGTGGACCACCAGCACGGTCTCCTCGGGAAGGGCGGAGAGGTCTGGCTGCTCTTGGCCCAAGAGCAGCGACAAAAGCCGGGTGCGCAGATCGGAGACATCGGCGGCGCGCTGGGCCATAAGCTCATCTCCGGTGGAGGCAAACAGCTCCATGAAGGACTGGCAGACGGAGTCCACAGCCCCTTCGGCGCTCTCTCCAGCTTTCAGCTTGTCGGAGAGCTGACGCTGAAGAAGGGGGTCAGAGAGCATGGTAAGCTGGCCCTCTAAGATCCCGGCCTGTTGCTCTCCGGCCTTTTGGCGGGCGGCCTGAGCAAGGGAACGGGTGGCCTCGGTGAAGGCGGCGACGGCCTTATTCAGCCGCTCCTGCTCCGCCTTTGCCCCGGCAGGCACCACATGGGAGTAATCCAGCTCGGCGGGGGCCACGGCCAAGACCCGGCCGATCCCGATCCCGGCGGAGACGGCGATACCTTGCAGCTCCATTATTCTTCCCCCAGACCGGATTGGATCAGCGCAACGGCGCTTTGCAGCATCTTTTCCTCGTCAGGGCCGGAGCATTGGAGCTCCAGCACGGCCCCCTGCTTCATACAGGCGGCCATCAGGTTCATGACGCTCTTACCGTTGTAGTCGCTTCCGTTATAGCGAATGGTCAATTCGCTCTGAAAGGGGGCCATTGCCTGGGCGAAGACGCTGGCCGGGCGCATGTGAAAGCCCATTTTGTTGACCACTGTGACAGTCTCAGAAACCATGGAGATCCCTCTTTCTTAACCTTTTTTTCGTTTCAGCAGGGCCAAAAGGGCCATGCCCACCACGGAGCCCACGATGAGGGCTGCAAAATACATAAGCACATTGTTCATCACAGGAAAGACAAAAATGCCTCCATGAGGGGCGGGGAGAGAGCAGCCGAAGGCCATGGAGATGGCTCCGGCAACGGCAGAGCCCACGATGCAGGATGGGATGACACGCAGGGGATCTGCGGCGGCAAAGGGGATGGCCCCCTCGGTGATAAAGCACAGGCCCATCACATAGTTGACATAGCCGTTTTTCCGCTCCTCGGCGGTGAAAAGAGCGGGGAAGAAGGTGCAGCACAGGGCGATGGCGATGGGGGGTACCATGCCGCCAATCATGACGGCGGCCATGACGGGAGAGTTGACCGCGCCACCGGCGGTGCCGATCAGGGAGGCGGTGCCGAAGAGATAGGCTGCTTTATTGAAGGGACCGCCCATATCGATGGCCATCATTCCGGCCACTACCGCGCCCAGTGCGATGGCGCTGGTGCCGCTGAGGGATTCCAGGGCGGCGGTCATGGCGGTGTTCAGCATGCCCACAATGGGATTGATGGCGCACATGATCCCGCCGATGAGGAGAATGCCCATAAGGGGGTAGATCAAAACTGGCTTGATGCCCTCCAAAGCGCGGGGCAGGGGGGCGCACAGCTTCCGCAGGAGCAGCATCAGGTAGCCGGCTGCAAAGCCCGCGATGAGGGCCCCCAAAAAGCCGGCGGACACCTCGGTGCCTCCGGGGGAGGCGAAGGTGGCTCCCGATACCGCCAGAGCGCCGCCCACAAAGCCGACGGCCAGACCGGGCCGATCGGCGATGGACAGGGCGATATAGCCGGCCAGGACGGGAAGCATGAAGTTGAAGGCTGCGCCGCCCACGTTTTTTAGGAAGGCGGCCAGGGGGGTGATGGTGCCGAAATCGGCAAAGTTGGTGTCATTCACCGCCCTGGAGTCAAAGAGGAAGGCCAGGGCGATCAGGATGCCGCCGCCGATGACGAAGGGGAGCATGTGGCTGACGCCGTTCATCAGGTGCTTATAGACCTGGCGCCCGGCACTTTCGCCGCCGTCTCGCTCCATCCCTCCGCTCTCCGCGTGGCAGAGGGGGACCTTCCCTTCTGTGATCCGCCGGATGAGGCCCTCCGGCTTATTGATGCCGTCGGACACGGGCACCGTCAGAACAGGCTTGCCACCGAACCGGGAAAGGTCCACCTTTTTGTCGGCGGCGATGATGATGCCGTCGCAGGCGGCGATCTCCTCCCGGGTCAAGACGTTTTTGGCCCCGCCAGAGCCCTGGGTCTCGACCTTTATCGGTATCCCCATACGTGCCCCGGCCTTCTCCAGGGCCTCGGCGGCCATATAGGTGTGGGCGATGCCGGTGGGACAGGCGGTGACGGCCAGCACCCGGCAGGTCCCCTTTTGGGGCGGAGGTATTTCCTCCCCCTCGTCGGGGTATTTTGCCCGTTCTGCCGCGTCGATACGGGAGAGGAACTCCGACTTGTCGGGGGCGGAGAGGAGCCTGTCCCGGAAGCTCGGGTCCATGAGAAGGGCCATGAGCCGGGACAGGATCTCCAAGTGGGTGTCACCCGCCCCCTCTGGGGCGGCGATGGCAAAGAAGAGCTGGGTGGGCTTGCCGTCTGGGGCGCCGTAGTCCACCCCGCTGGGTACGGTGATGGCCGCCAGGCTGGGGCGCTTTACCGATTTGGATTTGGCGTGGGGGACGGCGATGCCGTTTCCCACGGCGGTGGAGCCTTGGGCCTCCCGATCCAAAAGGGCCTTTTTGTAGCCCTTGAGGTCGGACAGACTGCCTGAGTCCTGCTGAAGCTGGGCCAGCAGGTCCAGGGCGGCGTCCCGGCTTTTCGGATCGGCGCGAAGGGCGATGCCTTCACTGCGAAGCAGATCGGTGATTCTCAATGCTGCGTCATCCTTTCTTGAGTTGACGATAGACGGCTTGGATCTCGTCTTTGGTAGCAAGTCTGGGGGAGAACGCGGTGGCCCCTCCCGCGGCGGTGGCCAGGAGCAGGGCCTCTTCATAGCTGCCGCTGTCATAGCCGGCCAAAAACCCGGCCACCATGGAATCTCCGGCTCCTACCGAATTTTGAAGTGTCCCCGCGGCGGCAGGCTGTGGGTAGGCCTTTCCCTCCTCAGACACCAGCAGGGAACCGTATTGGGCAAGGGAGATTAAAACGTTTCGGGCTCCCTTATGCTGAAGAGACTGAGCAGCTCGGATCAAAGCAAGGTTGTCTTTTGGATTTAGAGTTTCCCCAATCAGCTCTTCCAATTCATGGTGATTGGGTTTAATGAGAAAAGGGCGGAAGGGCAGAACCCGGGCTAAAAGCTCCCCGGCGGCGTCCACCGCACACCGAACCTTTTTTCCCGCCAGACGGGAGAGCGCCTGCTCATAGGTATCGGGTGGGAGGGAAGGCGGGATGGATCCGGCTAAAATGAGGGTGTCATCCTCCCTCAACTGGTCAAGCTTATGGAAGAAGCACTGCAGGGCCTCTGGGGGGATGGGAGGGCCCTGGCCGTTGAGCTCGGTTTCCGCGGTGCCCTTCAGCTTTACATTGATGCGGGTCATCCCGTCCGGGAGGAACACGAAATCGGATTTTACCCTTGTGTCCGTCAGACGCCGGAGGAGCAGCTCTCCGGTGTCCCCGGCCAGAAAGCCCAGGGCGACGCTCTCGATCCCCAGTTGCCGGAGGATCAGGGAGACGTTGATGCCCTTTCCGCCGATCTGAAGTTCCTCCCGCTGGGCACGGTTGGTCCCGCCGGGGGTGAGATGGAAGATATGCATGACATAGTCTAAGGCGGGGTTCAGGGTGACAGTGTAGATCACGGGGGATGACCTCCTTGCACAGGTTTTGATGGGGGCTCATTGCGGCAACAAAGGCAGATTTTGTTAAGCGGCGGGCGGCGGTCACAGGTTAGCATACCCCAATTTGACGGCAAATAGACAAAAAATTGGGAGACGCAGTATTCACGTCTCCCGATTCTATTTCTCGATTTTTGGAGGCACCTCATAGGAAAACTCAATGTCAGCCCGCTGGAAACCCCATTTGTCCTTGTCCAGAGGGATCTCTGAGTCCTCCCCTGCGGGGGTGGTTTAAAGATGGAGCTGAATGATTAACAGCCAAATGACGATATGTCGAAATGTTGAGAGGGAGACTGTGATGGGGAAGAATTTGATATGTGAGCAGTGTAAGGGCACCGGCGGCACAGGCATTGGAAGGAGAGAAACAGAAGCATAAAAAATCATCTGTCCCAGCGGCGCCGCCATTGCCACTGGGACAGATGATTTTTCGATACATATCAAGAGCAAGAGAGTTGATTGATGCCCCTTTGAATCCGGGCCAGGCTTTCTTCCTGCCCCAGAATATAGCACAGCTCTACCGCGCCGCCGGGGGTCACCGGTTTGCCGGAGAGGGCGGTGCGGACAGGCCACATGATGCGGCCGTTTTTCAGCTCCAGCTTTTCCGCCAGAGACACCAAGGCGCTGTGGATGGCGTCGTAAGTCCACTCCTCCAGCCCCTCCAGCACGGGGAGGACGGCGCGCAGCGCCTCCAGGGAGTTGGCCTCGTCCGTCTTCATCTTCTTGTGGCAATAAAGGGCGTTGTCATACTCCGGCAGGGCGTCGAAGAAGTCCACCTGGGGGGCAATGTCCCGCAGGGTGTCGCACCGGCCCTGGACCAGGGGGGACACCAGCCTTAGATCCACCTGGGGGGCGTGGATGGCCTCCTTCAGATAGGGCTCCGCTGCGGCGAAGAACGCCTCCGGGCTCATCTCCCGAAGGTAGTGGGCGTTGAAATAGTTCAGCTTTTCCTTGTCGAAAATGGCGGGTGACTTGGAGATGCCCGCCACATCAAAGACCTGGGCCAGTTCGCCGAGGGTAAAGAACTCCCGTTCGGCGTTTTCTCCCTTGGGAGCCCAGCCCAGCAAGGAGACATAGTTCACCACGGCCTGGGCCAGGTAGCCCTGCGCCAGCAGGTCCTCATAGGAGGGGTCGCCGTGGCGCTTGGACATCTTGTTGTGGGTGTCCCGCATGACGGGGGAGCAGTGGATATATTCCGGCACCTTCCAGCCAAAGGCCTCGTAGAGCAGGTTGTACTTGGGGGCAGAGGAGAGGTATTCCGAGCCCCGGACCACGTGGGTGATGCCCATCAGGTGGTCATCGATGACGTTGGCGAAGTTATAGGTGGGCAGGCCGTCCGATTTGATGAGGATGTTGTCGTCCAGTGTGTCGTTGTCCACTGTGATAGAGCCGAAGACTGCGTCGTGGAAGGTGGTCTGTCCCCCCCGGGGGATCTTCTGGCGGATGACATAGGGCGCGCCGGCGGCGATCTTGGACTGGGCCTCTTCCAAAGTGAGGCAGCGGCAGGGGTTGTCCGCCTTTTCAAAGCTGCCGCTGTCCTCTGTCCCCTCTTCCTTTTCACAGAAGCAATAATAGGCCGCGCCTTTTTCCACCAAAAGCTGGGCATACTTTCCATAGAGGTCCCTGCGCTGGGTCTGGATATAGGGTCCCACAGGTCCGCCCACATCGGGGCCCTCGTCCCAGGAGAGGGCGCACTCCCGCAGGGTTTGGTAGATCACGTCTACGGCGCCCTCCACCAGCCGCCCCTGGTCGGTGTCCTCGATGCGCAGGATGAACTTGCCACCGCTGTGGCGGGCAATGAGCCAAGTGTAGAGCGCGGTGCGCAGATTGCCCACGTGCATATAGCCCGTGGGGGAGGGGGCGAAACGGGTGCGGACCTCCCCGGTGGGGATCCGTTTTTCCATATCCTCAAACCAAGCCATGTCCATGACAGATGCCTCCCAAATAAGTGAGCTTTTCTCCTATTTTATCGGCCGGGGAAGAACTTGTCAAGCGGTGGAAAATATGGTATGATTCTTTTGTATGGGCTGCCATACGTATCTTATAAAAAGTTTTCCCATAAAAGGTGGTTGACATATGGAGAATGAAAAGAAGGTCCTGCTTTCCGGGATTCAGCCCAGTGGGGATCTGCATCTGGGCAACTATTTGGGGGCCATTAAGAATTGGGCGGAGCTGTCGGAGCAGTTTGAGTGCTATTGGTTCATGGCGGACATGCATACCATCACGGTGCGGCAGAATCCTGCCGACCTGCGGCGGCGTACCCTGACCCAGATCGCGGCCTACATCGCCTGCGGCCTGGACCCGGAGAAGAACACGATCTTTGTCCAGAGCCATGTGCCCGCCCACGCGGAGCTGGGCTGGGTGCTGGAGTGCTACACCATGTTCGGGGAGCTCTCCCGCATGACCCAGTTCAAGGACAAATCGGCCAAAAATGCGGAGAATATCAACGCCGGCCTGTTTACCTATCCCTGCCTGATGGCGGCGGATATCCTGCTCTACCAGCCGGACTATGTGCCGGTGGGAGAGGATCAGAAGCAGCATGTGGAGATCTGCCGGGATGTGGCCAACCGCTTCAACCGCATCTACGGAGATGTCTTTAAGGTGCCTGAGCCCTATATTCCCAAGGCGGGGGCCCGGGTGATGGGGCTGAGCGACCCGGGGAGCAAAATGAGCAAATCTGTCCCTGAGGGCTGTGTGTTCCTAATGGAAAAGCCGGAGGACATCATGCGGAAGTTTAAGCGAGCTGTTACCGACTCTGACACCGAGCGCTGGGTCCGCTATGATCCGGCTGCCAAGCCCGGGGTGTCCAACCTGATGAACATCTATGCCGCCATCACCGGGAAGAGCTATGAGGAGATCGAGCGGGAGTTTGACGGCCGGGGTTACGGCGTGTTTAAACCCGCCGTGGGCGAGGCAGTGGTGGAGTTGCTGCGCCCCATCCGGGAGGAGACAGAACGCCTGCTCAGTGACAAGGCTTATCTGGAGAGCGTCTATCGCGCCGGAGCAGAGCGGGCCGCCTATGTGGCGGGCAAGACCTTGCGGAAGGTATACAAGAAAGTGGGCTTTTTGCCGCGATGATTTGCAAGCGGTCCTTCCCGCAAAGGAGGGGCTGAAAGGGGCCTGCTGCAGAGAAAGAAATCCTCCGGCGACTGCCGGCAAAGGAGCCAGTTGTCATGCCTATCTCGTTGGAATTGATCGGCCAGGTGGCCGCTGCCCTGGGCGTCTCCTTCCTTATTGCCCTCATCCTCACCCCCGTGGTGCGGAATTTGGCGGTGAAAATGGGGGCGGTGGACGTGCCCAAGGACGGCCGAAGGATGCACACCCGCCCCATCCCCCGGATGGGCGGCCTGGCCATTTTTTTCGGCTTTTTGCTGAGTACCTTGATTTTTGTGCCGCTGAACGAGCAGTGCCGGGGGATGCTCTTGGGGGCGGTCATCATCGTTGTGCTGGGCATTTTCGATGATATTTACGCCCTGTCCGCCAAGCTGAAGCTGGTGGTGCAGATTATTGCCGCGCTTGTGTCTGCGCTGGAGGGGAACCTCATCACCGATTTGTCCAACCCCAATATTTTTTCCTCCGACCTATATTGGCACCTGGGATGGCTGGCCATCCCGGTGAGCGTGCTGTGGATTGTGGCCATGACCAACGCCGTCAATCTGATCGACGGGCTGGATGGCCTGGCCTGCGGGGTCACTTCGATCAGCTCACTGACCCTGCTGGTCATCGCTTTGCTGGTGGGGGAGCCCTCGGTGGCCCTGCTGGTGGCGGCGCTGGCCGGCGGGTGCCTGGGTTTCCTGCCATACAACATGAACCCGGCCAAAATTTTTATGGGGGATACCGGCTCCACCTTTTTAGGGTATGTCCTGGCGGTCATCTCCATCCAGGGCTTGTTCAAGATGTATACTCTAATCTCCTTTGTGGTGCCCTTCCTCCTGTTCGGCCTGCCCATCTTTGACACCTGCTTTGCCTTCATCCGTCGGATCGCCCACGGCCAAAGCCCCATGCACGCCGATCGGAGCCACGTCCATCACCGGCTCATCGACATGGGCTTCTCCCAAAAGCAGGCGGTAGCAGTGCTCTATGTCATCACTGCTATCCTGGGCCTCAGCGCCGTGGTGCTCACCACCAGTGGGGCGGTGAAAGCCATGCTGCTTTTGATGGCCTTCTGCGTGGCCGGGGTAGTGGCCCTCAGTGTTTTCCGGGGTACCCATCACTCCCGCCGGGAGCAGGGAGAAGAGGAGGGAGAGGAGCAAAAATGAAAGCCATTCGTGTCATGTCCATTTTCGGCACCAGGCCGGAGGCCATCAAAATGGCACCGCTGGTGAAGACGCTGGCGCAGCGACAAGGGCTGGAGAGCCTGTGCTGCGTCACTGCGCAGCACCGCCAAATGCTGGACAGTGTATTGGAGATCTTTCAGATCGCCCCTGATTTTGACCTCGATATCATGGAGCCGGGACAGACCTTGTCTACGATTACCACGAAGTGCCTGCTGGGGCTGGAAAAGGTGTTTGCCGAAGCCAGACCCGACTTGGTGCTGGTCCATGGGGATACATCCACCGCTTTTTCGGCGGCTCTGGCCGCCTTTTACGGGCAGATCCAGGTGGGCCATGTGGAGGCGGGCCTGCGGACCTATGACAAGTACGCCCCCTTTCCGGAAGAGATGAACCGCACTTTAGTGGGTGACCTGGCAGACCTCCACTTCTGCCCGACGGCTTCCAACCGAGAGAACCTGCGCCGGGAGGGAATTGTAAAGGGAATATTCTTGACGGGAAACACGGTTATCGATGCGATGAAGACCACGGTTCAACCTCATTTCCAGTTCAGCAGCAAAGTTTTGAATGACCTGGATTATGAGGGAAGGACCGTGATTCTTGTGACCTGCCATCGTCGGGAGAATTATGGCCAACCGATGAAAAATATCATGACGGCCCTCCGCCGGCTGGTGGAGGCCTATCCCCAGGTGGAGCTGGTCTATCCAGTTCACCTGTCCCCAGTGGTGCGGGAGGCGGCGGGGAAGTACCTGTCCGGCCACGAGCGCATCCACCTCATTGATCCAGTGGACGTGGAGGAGATGCACAACCTGATGGCCCGGTGCCGGTTTGTCATGACGGACTCCGGCGGACTTCAGGAGGAGGCTCCTGCCCTGGGAAAGCCGGTGCTGGTCCTCCGGAAGGAGACGGAGCGGCCTGAGGCTGTGGCGGCGGGGACTGTCAAGCTGGCGGGAACAGAGGAAGAGGAGATCTTCACACTGGGGGCACGGCTGATCACCGACCGGGAGGCTTATGAGGCAATGGCCCATGCGGTGAATCCCTACGGCGACGGCCATGCCTGCCGCCGCATCGCCGATGCCATTGAGTACACCTTTGGCCTCCGGGCGGAGCCGCCCCAGGAGTTTGGGGCGTGAAAGAACTTGGGAGATGTTTCGATGCATGAACTGAGATATATGTATGTTTGACATTGTGACAGCTGTGTTTGGTGCCGCAGTGAAGCGGACTGTCAGAAGTTTGGGGTGTATATCCTCTTGAGGATCTGTTCATTTCGCAAGGATTGTGTGAATGGTTCCATCGTCTGTGTGCATAACATGATGAGGCTTTGGATTGGGATGATCCAGCGAGTGGGTTGATTTGGCTCCAGGAAGAACAAGCGGCCTTTTTGGAAAAAGCCCGCAAGGCCTATGAACAGCTTTGTCAGGAATTGGAAGCAGACTATTCTGTGCTGTTTCGTGAAGCGTGGGTCATCTAAGTTTTTTGAAAGTGAGCATAAGGGGGGGGAGAGGTGGAGCGCCGCAACCGTAACATTCTCATCGTTCTCACAGCGGTGGTCATCGTTATTGCTGTTTTTTCCAGCTTTGGCCTGCCATTGTTTACCGGGCCGACAGCGAAGATCGTTTTGCCCACGCCCCTCCCCACTGACCAGGGACAGCAGGATACGCTGGGACCGGGAGGCGGGACCCGGGTAGAGGTCACTCCCTCCACCGTGCAGGATGTCATCGCCGCACTGAGCCGGCTGGAGAGCTATTCCCGCACGGTCACCACTACGTTGGAAGGGGCGGTCACCACCGCCCAGGTCTGGGTGGATGGGGGATGGACCCGGGCCGACATGATACTGCCCTCCGGGCTGGCGGTCCACACCATTGTGGGAGATGGCACCGTGTGGCGCTGGTATTCCGGTGACCGAACCGCCGTCTCCTGGCGGGCTGACAGTGCCTCCGTGGACGTGGAGGGTCAGCGCATCCCCACTTATGAGGATGTGCTGGAGCTGCCTGTGGACACGATCACCTCTGCCGGGTATGAGGAGAAAAACGGACAGGCCTGCGTCTATGTGGAGGTGTCAGTGCCCGAGCTGGACCAGGTAGAACGGTATTGGGTGTCGGCGGACAACGGGCTTTTGGTGGCGGCGGAGACAGAGACTGAGGGGACTGTGGTCTACTCCATGACAGCCTCGGCCATGGAGATTCCCGTATCCTCCGCAGCTTCCTTTGCCCTCCCCGACGGCACTGTGCTCCATGCGGCGGGAGAAGAATAGGAAAACGGGGCCATGGGCCCCGTTTTTTATAAAATGAGCATGAGTCCTAAGGTGATGAGAAGCTCCAAATTGTCCTCCCGGTCATCTAAAAAGAGGAAGAGGAGGATGAGCAGAAGGAGAACATCTCCGGTATCCAGCTCCTCCAGCTTGAGCCCTTTCCAAAGTCCGGCAAGGCCCTTTTTTTCCGCCTGGGCATTCTCCGGCGGCGGGGCAGGGGCCTCCTCCGGCTCCTCCCAGCTCTGGGGCAGGTAGGGGTTATACATTCTTATCCCCCTCCTTGAGAAGCTGGATAGCCACCCGGACAAGGCGGGAGAGCCGGGCGATTTTTTCCGCCTTTTCCATCTTCTCAAGCCGTTCGGCGCGGAGAAATGGCTTCAGGGCGGACAGCAGGGCGGCTTTCTCATTGTCCTGGGCGGAATATTCGGCGTAGACCCGCAGGGCGGTCTGAATGAGCTTGGGGTCCAGCTCAGGGATGCTTCCGTTTCCCATCATGCCCAGCAGGGCAGACAGATCGGGGGTGCCGGTGGTCTGGGCATCCTGGGGAGGAGTGGCGGAAGGAGGCGTGTTCACCGGCACGAAATCCACATCTTGGGCCTCCGGCTCGGGAGGAGGAGAAGCTGCCTCCTGGGAGGGGCTGCCGGTGAGGGCACGGGCGATGGAAGTGATCTGCCCCATGGCTTCCGGATCACTTAGAATGGCTTGCAGTTGTTCTTGGAAATCCGCCACTGGCTCACACCTCCTCATTTGGCTTTCTGCTATTTCTGGGTTTTCTTTTTGAGTCCCTCTACCGCCTGGACGCCCTCTGGATTTTCCATGACCTGACTGAGCAGGCCCATCAAGGCTTCCGGCTTGCCCTTGGCGGCGGCCTTAGCGGCGGCTTGGAGCCCGCCTTTAGAGCTCTGGTTTAAAAGGGACATCAGTTTTTGGGTCTCGGGAGAGGAGAGCAGGGCCTTGAGGCCCTTGGGATCGTTCAGCAGTTGGGCGGCTTGGGGATCTTTCTTCAAGGCATCCAGGGTGGGGTCAGTTTGGCTCATAGCAGGTCCCTCCATGTATCAATATATAGGCGGTTTCTCTTCATTATATGAGTGGGAACAGGGAAGGTGACAATATATGAAATGGTTGGTTTTTTCAGATTCCCATGGCCGCTGGGACTATATGCGGCAGGCGGTGGAGCGTGAGGTCCCCGACCGGGTGCTCCATTTGGGGGATGTGGTTCGGGATGGGCAGGAACTCCAAAAGGCCTTTCCCGAGCTGGTGATAGAACAGGTTTGCGGCAACTGTGACGGCTTTGGCTCCGGCTTTCCGGAGGAAAAGGAGCTCTTTTTTGGTGGGCGGCGGATCTGGATGCTCCATGGCCACACCTACCGGGTGAAGTTGGGAATCGGGCTGCTGACCTCGGAGGCCCGCACTCGGGGGGTGGATGTGGTGCTATTTGGTCACACCCACCAGCCCCTATGCCAGTTGGACGGCAATTTGTGGGTTATGAATCCCGGTGCCATCGGAGGCGCCGCCCGTCAGGTCACCTATGGTGTCATAGAGACCGCGGGGGAGAAAATAAACTGCCGCACGGCAGTGGTCAAGTGAGGGAAAGATGATGCTGTTGGCGATCGATGTGGGGAACACCAATATCTGTTTTGGCATTTACGATGGGGAGACGCTGAAGGGCACCTTTCGGCTCAAGACCGACTCAGACCGGACAGCGGATGAGATCGGCCTCTTTGCCTGTGAGTATTTTCGGCGCTTTGACCTGGAGCCGGAGGAGTTGAAGGACATTATCATTGCCTCGGTGGTGCCCCAGGTGATGTATACGCTGAACCGGGCCATGGAAAAGTATTTTGGCAAGACACCCATGATTATTGACGCAGGGGTGGAGCCTGGGCTGGCCATGGGGGTACCGGGAGATGAGCGGCTGGGCCCCGACCGCTCGGTGGCATGTGTCGCCGCCATAGAGAAATACGGCGTGCCGTGTATCGTGCTGGATTTTGGGACGGCCACCACCCTGGACGCGCTGAACGAAAAGGGGGAGTACATGGGGGGGTGTATCGCTACCGGATTGCGGGTGTCCGCCGATGCCCTGACCCAGCGGGCATCCCTCCTTCCCAGAGTGGAGCTGGTCCGGCCGGAGAAGGTGCTGAACACCACCGCCGTGGGGCATATCCAGGCCGGCGTGGTGCTGGGCTACATCGGCTCAATGGAGTATTTAATCCGGCTGGCGAAGGAGGAGTTGGGGGCCCCGGACTGTCCGGTGGTGGCCACCGGCGGCTTGGCCTCCATTGTGGCGGAAAACACTTCCCTCATCCAAGTGGTGGATAAGGATCTGGTACTGGATGGCCTGCGCATCATCTATCAACGGGCAAGGGAAAAAGCTTGACGGCTTAGGGAGAAAAGCAGAAAAAGGTACGCCTTGAACAGAAGACACGGAAAGAGAAGACAAGAGCAAGCGGCGGGACAACTGGCGCTGTAAGTATTGACGGAGACCGGCAAGGCGGTGGTGGGGAAGGACCGCATCCCGTCTAAGGCGTTGGGGTTCACCTTCCGGCGGGCGCAGTTCGCGTCTGGTGTATTATCTTTTGACTTGACGGGCTTCTCCCTCGGAACATGGGGAAGATGGAGTATCAGCCGGGGGCACTGCTGTGCAATCTCTTTCTGGCCGATGAGCTGAACCGGGCCACCTCCCGGATGCAGTCAGCCCTTTTGGAGGCCATGGAGGAGGAACTGGTGACGGTGGCTGCCATGTCAAAGGCGGCTGTCTATGTCCAGGGCCGGGACTATGTACTGTCCCAAAATGTGAAGGAGATATTCCGGAACACGGTGGCTCACCGGTTGCTGCTGACGGGCAGGGGGGTGTCGGAGGGGGCGGATCCCATCGCCGATGCCCTGGGGAGCGTCAAGCCCTCAAAGCTTCCGGAATGATATGATGATTTGACACTGGATCGTGTATACCCTGGCCCTGCCGGACTGGAGGCACTTTCTGTTCCGGCAGGTTTGGGGAAAAATAGAGAGGGATGACCTCCGCATAAAAAACGGGGCGGCAGATTTTTCCTGCCGCCCCGTTTTGATGTCTTATTGGATGCCCAGCTGCCGAAAAGCCCTGTCAAAGGGCGGGTAGGCGATCCCTTTTTCCGTGATGATGCCGGTCACCGGCGTGTGGTCAGTGATGTCGAAAGTCGGGTTGTTCACTTTGACGCCTTGGGGCGCCATGGGCTGCTTGTACCACATCTGTGTGACCTCCTTGGCGGGACGCTCCTCAATGACGATCTTGTCCCCAGAGGAGATGGACAAGTCGATGGTGGAGGAGGGGGCGCAGACATAGAAGGGGATGGAGTAGTATTTGGCCAGGATGGCCACGCCGCTGGTGCCGATTTTATTGGCAAAGTCACCGTTGGCGGCCACCCGGTCACAGCCCACAAAGACGATGTCGATCTTGCCCCGGGCCATGGTGATGGAGGCCATCTTGTCGCAGATGAGGGTGGTGTCTATCCCGGCGGTCTGCATCTCAAAGGCGGTGAGCCGGGCGCCCTGGAGGAGGGGACGAGTCTCATCACAGAACACACGCAGATCCGTCCAGCCCATTTTCCAAGGCGGTGTAGATAGGGGCCAGGGCGGTGCCGTATTTGGCGGTAGCCAGAGTGCCAGCGTTGCAGTGGGTCAAGATGCCGTCCCCATGGCGGAGCAGGCCCAATCCCAGCCGGCCGATGCTCTGACTGATGGCGATGTCCTCACAGCGTATGGCATCGGCCTCTCGCCGGAGGTGCTCCTTCACCTGCTCCACTGTCAAATGCCGGTTTTCCTCCAAGACACGCTCCATCCGGCACAGGGCCCAGGACAGGTTGGCGGAGGTGGGGCGGGCGGAGTTCAAATACGCCTTTTCCGTTTGGAAATGGGCGCAGAAGTCATCCATGCTGTCTGTATCCAACTGCCCGGCGGCCAGATAGATCCCATAGGCGGCGGCCACTCCGATGGCGGGAGCCCCCCGGACCCGCAGGGAATAGATGGCCTCCCAGATTTCTTCCGCCTTGGATAGGCGGAGGGATTTGATTTCTCCAGGAAGCAGGGTTTGATCTAAAATGACTATTTCCCGTCCGTTTTCAGCCAGAATGACGCTGTCTAACTGCAAAGCGTTCATATGGGTATCCTCTCTCCGCGCAATACCGCTCTGCGGGATATGGAAGCTCAGCCCTGCTCGTTGAGCAGCCGCTTGTAGTAGCTGCCGGAGGTGTATAGGGCGGCTGCCGGATTGTGCCCCAGTACCCGGTCCTTGGTGATAACGGTGGTACACAGCGCATCAGAATACTTGTAAAACAGGCTGTCATGTCCGACGCACAGCCCGACCACCAAATTCAACTCTGTCCCCGCTGAGTTGAGGAGAAGGGCTTGAAGAATGGGGTTGCACATGTTGCAGCCCACCGCTTCACAGGCCTGAGGGATCCCAATCTCCACTTTGGGGGTGGCGCCCACCTTGCAGGCGGCGCCATAGACCTCGAAACCGTTGGCCCGCAGGATCTTTGCCAGAGTCCGGGATTCTGAGATTAGACCCACACAGGTGGCGATGCCCAGCTTTTTAGCACCGATCTTATGGGCGAACTGAACGATCTCCTCCACCCGGGTCCAATGGCCGTAGCCCTCGTACTCCACCTCTGCGGCAGCCACCGCCAGGCGGTTGTTATCCTCTTCCAGAAGATACTCCATCGCCTTGGCCCGGCTCTCTTCCGAGAGAAGGGCAGTCAGGCAGAAATCGGGATAAAGGCCGTCCTCCCGACTGCAGCCGCAGACGCCGCAGTCTACACAGGATAAATGGAGTGAACTCTTTTCCATATGTATCGCCTCCACAGGAAATATTCAAAGATTCCTGCTCGCTATGATAGCTGATTTTATAGGGAAAAGCAAGATAGAGGCGGGATCCTGCCTGCGGGAGAGAACGGGCGGAAGCTCAACCGATGAACATCTGGGTCCAGTAATTTCCCTGGGAGACATATCCCACGCCGATCTGCCGGAAGGAGGCGTTCAAAATATTTTCCCGGTGGCCGGTGGAGTTCATCCAGCCATTGACCACGGCCTGAGGGGTAGAGTAGCCCCAGGCGATGTTCTCTCCCGCCGTCCGGTAAGAGAGACCAAAGGCTTTGATCATCTGAAAAGGTGTTCCGTAGGTGGGGCTGGTATGGGAGAAATAGTGGTTATCTACCATGTCCTGGGATTTGTAGCGGGCGATGCGGGAGAGCTCCCAGTTTGCCGTCAGTGCCGGCAGGCCGTTCTGTTGGCGGATATCATTGACCAGGCGGATGACCTCGTTTTCAAAGGCGGTGACAGAGGATCCAATCTGGGGAATGGTCAAAATATCGCCAGGATAGATCAGGTCAGGATTTTTGACCTGGGGGTTGGCCTGTATGATCTCACTGGTGCCGATCTGATACCGGACGGCCAGCTTCCACATGGTGTCTCCGGAGACCACCGTGTGGGACAGGGAGGCGGCACTGGCGGAGGAGACCAGCAAAGTCCCGGTCACCAGAGCCAGGGCTAAGCGTGCGGATGTCTGTTTTAGAATTTTCATAGGAATACCTCACAATGTCATTTGGCGGATGCTCACGGGCAAAATTGTAACCATTTTGTAACCAATGTGCAAATGTAATATTTTCCGGCCGCCGGAAAAAGAAAAGCCGCCCCGTTATGTCCGGGTGGATTTTCTGGGACAGGTGGTGTTAGGTGAGATCAAGCGTCTGACTAAGTTTGCCAGCCGGGGTGAGGATGACTTCATCAAGGCCGTTATGGGCATTACCCAACAGAATATCGCTTTGAATCGCAAATACAAAGAAAAAGAGCTTGCAGCCCTGCAAGCCCGTGATGAAGAACTGGATGGATTGTTTGAGCGTATCTATGAGGACAATGTTTCCAGTAAGCTCTCCGATGACCGCTTCGCCAAAATGTCCCGCAGGTACGAGAATGAACAAAAAGAGATATCCGAAAAGATCAAGCTCCTCCGTGCTGAAATGGACAAGCGCAGCAGTAAGTTTGTAACAGCGGATATGTTTATTCCCGCCGTCCGTAAATACACCAGAGCTAAGGCTCTGACCCCAAGGATGCTCAATGAATTGATCGATCACATCGAAGTCCATCAGACAGAGAAAAACGACGGGATTTGGGAGCAGTACCTTGTGATCCATTACAGCGGTGGAAGTGAAACTAAGCTTGTCCGTTCGGGAAACCGGGAATTTGGTGGTCACAACAAGTATTCTTATCCTTTTTCTGTAATTTTATTTAATCGCCATTATTTTTAAATAATCTGTCTTATCGTTATCGGTTATTTCCCGAATAACTTTGCAAGGATTGCCAACAGCAATTACATTAGCCGGAATATCCTTTGTAACGATACTTCCTGTTCCTATAATGGTGTTATCACCAATAGTAACACCTGCCAAAATCTTTACATCTCCACCAAGCCATACATTTTTCCCGATGTGGATTGGCTTGCCATAACACCCACCATTTATTCTTTCTTGTGCATTTATTGAGTGATTAACTGGATATAAGCCTATGTTTGGTCCAAGTAATGTATGTGAACCAATAGTCACCTCTGCACAATCCAAAATCACACAGCCAAAATTGATATAAACATCATCTTCAATAGTAATATTTTTACCGAATTCACATTTGAAGTCTGGCTCTATCCAAACATGATTGCCGACCTTTTTGAATAACTTTTGTAAAATTTCATTACGCAATTCAGCTTCATCATCTACAGTTTTATTATACGCTTTGAATAGTTTCTTTGCAGCGACCCTTCGTTTAAACAAATCCTCATCAAAGTCATTATATATAAGACCTTGTTGTAATTTTTCCCACTCTGTCATTTGCTTTGCTCCTCATTATAAAATTCCGATTTATCGAATTGACTATGTCAAATGATTATGCTTATTTTAAACAGAAAGTCCGATGGTTTCGTATCAAAACCATCGGACTTATTTGGTGCGGATGGCGGGACTTGAACCCGCACGTCCAGTGGACACCAGCACCTCAAGCTGGCCAGTCTACCAATTCCAGCACATCCGCATTTACGCCCTATTTAGGGCACTTGAATATTATAGCGGCCGGAAAAGGGTTTGTCAAGAGGCCATTCTCATTTCTTGGGAAATATAACGGTGAAAGTAGTGCCCGCCCCTTCTGCACTGGAGACGGTTATTTTACTGTCGTGGGCATCTGCAATGCTTTTGGCAATGGAGAGCCCTAAGCCATATCCCCCCTGGGACCGGGTCCGGGCAGCGTCCGAACGGTAAAAGCGCTCAAAAAGATGGGGGAGGTGTTCTGGGGGGATGGCTGGACCGGTGTTGTGGACAGTCAGCCGAGGCCTGTCTTGGACCTTGTCCAGCTTGACGGTAACCGAGCCGTGTTCTCCGGCATATTTTACCGCATTGTCGAGCAGGATGACTACCAGCCGCCGCAGCTGGGCCTCGTCTCCCTGTACGATGATTTCTGGCTCCACTTCGTCAGACAAAGCGACCCCGCTTTCAAAGGCAACGGATTCAAAGAGGAGAAGAGAGCCGGTCACCAGCTCGGAGAGACGTATTTGAACAGGGGAGAGGGAGAATTTGGCGGCATCGCTTTTGGCTAAAAAAAGAAGATCATCCACCAAAGACTTCATTTGGGCGGCCTCATCTTGAATGTAGCGGATCCACTTTGCCTGGTTCTGCACGGAATCATCGGGATGGGCCAGGACAATACCTGTATTGGCCAAAATGACGGTGAGAGGGGTTTTGAGCTCGTGGGAGGCATCGGCCACGAACTGCCGCTGCTGTTCCCATGTCTGTTCCACTGGACGCAGGGACAGCTTGGCTAAAAACCGGGAGATCAGATAGAAGGCCAGAAGAGCGGCGGCACAGATGAGGAGAGAAGTGATCACCTGATTGCGGACAGCAAGGCCGATGGAGGAGTTGTCGGCAAAGGCCAAAAACTGGCGGCCGTGTTCCTGTTGGAATAGGTAGCTGAGATTTTGTCCGGGCAGGGTACCGTGGCCGCTGGACAGGGAGAGTGCCTCATCCACCATAGCTTGGGCGGTCTCCTGGGTCACGCTCACTCCTGGGCCAGCCTGCAGGGAGATAATCTGATGCTGGCTGTCAAGCTCTACTACAAAGGAGGGGATGCCGGGAAAGCTTTGGTTCCCGTTGCCGGAATGGGGCTTATCAAAGACGAAGCCCGGCTTGGAGGTATAGTTAATCCAGTCTAAAGTCATCAGCTGTGCATGGTAGACTTGCTCTCTGGCGCGCTGGAAGCCAGACAAAGTCTGCACGGAGAATACGGCCAGCAGGACCAGGCTGACCAGAGCCATATTGGTGGCGATGAACTTTCTCCGAAGCCTTTGGATCATGGTTTCGGCACCTCCAAAAAGTATCCTACCTTTCGTACGGTCTCGATGGTGGCCTGGGAGTGGAGGAAGCTTAGCTTTTTCCGCAGAAAAGAGATATATACCTCTACATTGTTGTCCCCGGCCTCCGACTCCAGACCCCACACCTTGGAGATGATGTCCTCTTTAGGGACCACATAGTGAAAGCTGCTCATCAAAAGCTGCAGGATCTCGAATTCCTTAAAGCCAAGCCGCACAGAGGTGTCCCCGCAGGTGAGGCACCGGGCGTCCAGGCGAAGGGTCAGATCCCCCTTGGTGATGGTGTTGCCGATGACCTCTCCCTGACGCCGGGTCAGGGCCCGCACCCGGGCCAGCAGCTCACCTGAGTCAAAGGGCTTTGTCATATAATCATCCGCCCCGCAGTCCAGGCCAGAGATCTTGGCGTTTACCTCATCCCGGGCGGTGAGCATAAGAATGGGAGTGGATATATGGGCGTCCCGGAGACGCCGGGCGACCTCAAAGCCGTCCACCTTGGGGAGCATGACATCCAAGAGGATGGCATCATACTGTCCAGTCAGCCCATAGTCCAAAGCGTCTGCGCCGTCATGGACTACGTCGACCTGATACCGCTGTTCGGCCAGGATCTGTTCCAGGGCCTCCGCCAGATGTGTTTCATCCTCCACGATCAGGATACGCATACCATTTCCGCCTTTCCGCATAAAAAGATTTTCCTGATTATACCTATAGAAGCTGAAATTTGTCTGAAAGCTTTCAGGCTTTCCCTATTATATAACAGATGAAGTGCGGTGGGAATAAAAATAGACCTACCATTTTTCTTTATTTTTGAAAAGATGGAAAAGGCCTCAGAAAAAAGAACTTTTTAGATAAATACGGTTTTGAAATGAGAGCTCTGGCTGGGCAAATCTTATAATTTGCCCAGCCAGACGTTTTTTATGAGCTGTTTCCCGCCCTGTGACGAAGGATGCTTGGCGGGGGGCAGGAGGAGAATCCCTATGAAATTTTTTTGATCACGCCGCAGGCGATCCGCATGCCGCTGTCTCCGGCAGGCTGTGATCGAAAGTCATCGGCCATATCATGAAGGATGACTGACCTGCCGACGACCTCTGAGGGCTGAAACCGGTCGGTGTATACCGCGAGCAGGGCAACGCCGTCTGCGGAGAAGAGGAGCGGAGGGAGGTCCCCGCTGTGCCAGGGGTGGGGGACATCGTGGGGGTCATAATGGCCGCCGGCGGAGGAAAAGGGTACATCTCCTCCAGTGGAGCAATCTCCGTTGGTGTGGATATGAAAGCCCCGGAATCCCGGGGAGGACAGCCCAACGACCCGGGCGAGCACCAAGGTGCCGCGTCCATAGGGGGAGAAAAGCACTTCGCCCATCAGCTCCGGGTGGGTAGGGTCGCCACTGAGAGCAGCCCGCGCTGTGGGAGGGGGAAAGGGGAGCGCGCATGGTTCCATAGCAATACCTCCTTTTTGTATCCCTATGCTCTTTTGGAGGAGGGAGTGACAGTAGACGGGAGGAAGAAAGCGTGTTACAATAAAAATACTTCGTGAAATACCGATAAAATTCCAGTGAGGTGGATGATATGAAAAAGGCGGCATTTATTGGGACAGGCAATATGGGCTCCGCACTAATCAAGGCGGCCTGCCGTGGCTTGGGCGGAGACCAGGTGGTGATTGCCAACCGCACCTTTTCGAAAGCGGAAGATCTGGCAAGGGAAACTGGTTGCCAAGCGTGCGCTGAGAATAGAGAGGCGGCGGCAGCGGCAGAATATATTTTCCTGTGCGTCAAGCCGAAGATGGTTCGGGGGGTGCTGGAAGAGCTCTCCCAAGGGCTGGAGGGAAAGGTGATCGTCTCTGTGGCGGCGGGGGTCTCCCTGTGTGACCTGCAAAGCTGGGCGGGAGAGGGCGTGCCCGTGCTGCGCATCATGCCCAATACCCCCTGTGCTATCGGCAAGGGAATGACGGCGCTGGCAGGGGGAATATCTGCGAAGGAAAAACACTTTGCAGATATTGAGGCGATCTTGGCGGAGACAGGGCGGGTAGAGCGGCTGGAGGAGAATTTGATCGATGCCTTCAGCGCCCTGGCTGGCAGCGGTCCTGCCTTTGTCTATCCCTATATTGAGGCCCTGGCGGACGGTGGTGTGGCCGCGGGACTTCCCCGGGCCAAGGCGATAACTTATGCGGCCCAGACGGTGCTGGGGGCCGCCGCAATGGTGCTCGAGACGGGGGAGCACCCTGGCAAGCTGAAGGACGATGTCTGCTCCCCCGGTGGTTCTACTATTGAAGGGGTGTGGGAGCTGGAGCGCCGAGGTCTCCGTGCCGGAGCCATGGATGCGGTACTGGCCGCCTGGAAAAAGAACGGGCAGCTCAGCAAGTGAGGGAACCGGAACGGGCATTCGAGCTGTTTTGGTAAAAGTGCATAATAATTTTCTTTTTCAGGAACATTTTTGAAGCCTTTTCTTGCGAAGCGGCCTTTCGCGCATTATAATAAAAACACACTCGCGAAATGCGGGAGATCGGAGATTGTTAAGAGAGGGGAGTGGCGCCGGATGAGTGAGTACATCATTGAGATGTGCAACATCACCAAGGAGTTCCCGGGTATCATCGCCAATGATGATATCACCTTACAGCTCAAAAGGGGCGAGATCCATGCCCTGCTGGGAGAGAACGGGGCGGGAAAGTCCACTTTGATGAGTGTTCTTTTTGGCCTGTACCAGCCGGAGAAGGGCGTGATTAAGAAAAACGGTGAGGAAGTACATATCAAGGATCCCAATGATGCCAATGCGTTGGGGATCGGCATGGTCCATCAGCATTTTAAGCTGGTGCACAATTTCACGGTGCTTCAAAATATCGTTTTGGGGATGGAGACCACACAGCACGGTTTTTTGAAGATGGACGAGGCCCGGAAAAAAGTGATGGCCCTGTCTGAGCAATATGGTCTGCGGGTGGACCCGGACGCACTCATTGAGGATATCACGGTAGGGATGCAGCAGCGGGTAGAGATATTGAAGATGCTGTATCGGGATAACGAGATCCTGATTTTTGATGAGCCCACCGCCGTTTTGACGCCCCAGGAGATCGACGAGCTGATGAAAATCATGAAGGACATGGCTGCGGAGGGAAAGAGCATCCTCTTCATTACCCATAAGCTCAACGAGATCAAGCAGGTGGCGGACCGCTGCACAGTCCTGCGCAAGGGAAAATATGTGGGCACTATTGATGTCGCAGATGTCTCCAGGGAGGAGATGAGCGAAATGATGGTGGGCCGCAAGGTAGAGCTGAAGGTGGAAAAGGGGCCGGCCCATCCCTCTGAAGTGATTTTTGAGGCCGAGGGTCTTACTGTAATCAATAAGGACCACGGGAAAAAGGTGGTCAATGATGTGTCCTTGAAGGTCCGGAGGGGAGAGATCGTCTGTGTAGCCGGTATTGACGGCAATGGCCAGAGCGAGCTGGTCCAGGCGATCACTGGCCTGATCAAGCTGGATTCGGGCACAGTGAAACTGAAGGGGGAGGACGTGACCCGCTCCTCTATCCGGTATAAGAATACCCACGGCATCGGCCACATCCCGGAGGATCGGCACAAGCACGGACTGGTATTGGACTATCCTCTGGCCTACAATTTGGTGCTCCAGAGCTATTTTGAGCCGGAATACTGCTCCGGGGGCTTTTTGAAGTACGATCGGATTTTTGAGTACGGCGACAAGCTGATTGAAAAGTACGACATCCGATCCGGACAGGGTGGAAAGACCGTGGTCCGGTCCATGTCGGGCGGCAACCAGCAGAAGGCCATCGTGGCCCGGGAGATTGACCGGGCCCCGGAGCTGCTGATCGCCGTTCAGCCGACCCGAGGCCTGGACGTGGGTGCCATCGAATACATCCATCGTCAGCTGGTGGCGGAGCGGGACAACGGTAAGGGCATTCTCCTTATCTCTCTGGAGCTGGATGAGGTGATGAACCTGGCTGACCGGATCCTGGTCATATACGAGGGAGAGCTCGTGGCTGAGTTGGATCCCAAAGAAGTGACCGTGCAGGAGCTTGGCCTTTACATGGCCGGCTCCAAGAGAAAGGCGGTGTGCTGAATATGACAGTTCGGTATCCCGATCTGGTTCAACCCTACGGAGAGGACGGTGAGACAGCGTGAAGGGAACTGGTACCCTTTTGGATCGGCAAGGCTTCCGCAGTGCGCTGGCCTCGGTCATGGCTATCATCATCGGTATGCTGGTGGGCCTTGTGATTCTGCTTTTGTCCAATCCCAGCAGTGCCCTGCCCGGCTTTTGGGCCATCGTCTCCGGCGGTTTGAAAAACCCCAAAAACACCGGACAGGTGCTCTATTATGCCACACCCATTATTATGACTGGCTTGTCTGTGGGCTTTGCCAAGAAGACTGGTTTGTTCAACATCGGTGCGTCCGGGCAGTATATTATGGGTGCTTTTGCCGCGGTGTATGTGGGTGTAAAGTGGACCTTCCTGCCTGCCGGCATCCACTGCCTGACGGCGATTATAGCGGCCGCTCTCTTTGGCGCTCTATGGGGCTGTGTCCCTGGCATCTTGAAGGCATATTTCAATATCAACGAGGTCATCGCCTGTATCATGATGAACTACATCGGCATGTCTTCGGCAAACCTTTTGGTGCGCCGTCTGGTCTTTGACCGGGCCAAGAACATGTCTCTCCAGCCGGCCGCTTCCGCGGTGCTGCCCAAGCTGGGCTTTGACAAGATTTTTGTGGACGGCGGCGCGCCCTCCAGCGCCAATGCGGGGTTCCTGATCGCAGCGGTGATGGGCATTGTGGTGTGGATCATCCTGGAGAAGACGAAGCTTGGCTTTGAGCTGAAGGCCTGCGGCTATAACCGGGATTCCGCCAAATACGTCGGCATCAACGATAAGAAGAATATCCTGTTGGCCATGGTCATCGCCGGGGCCCTCTCCGGGATCGGCGGCGCGCTCTATTACCTCTCCGGCGCCGGCTCGGGCATCCCTGTTATCGATGTGGTGGCCGCCGAAGGCTTCAACGGCATTCCCGTGGCCCTGCTGGGTATGTCCAATCCAATTGCCATCATCTTCACCGGCACGTTTATGGCCTATCTGACCCAGGGCGGATTGTCCATGCAGACTTACGGGTTCCCCACTCAGATCGTGGATATTATCTCGTCGGTCATCATCTATTTTGCCGCCTTTGCCCTCTTCTTCAGTCAAACCATTGAAAAACTCTGTCACAGCGCAAAGAACGCGAAGCAGAAAAGTGTCGGCAGTGCAGATAAAAAGGGAGGTGAGGAGCAGTGAGCGGATTCGATCTTTTGATTTTCCTGGTCCAGCAGATGATGAGCTTTTCCGTGCCGCTGCTCATCGTAGCATTGGGCGGCCTGTTTGCGGAACGTTCCGGCATCGTCAATATCGCCCTGGACGGCACGATGATCTTGGGTGCCTTTACCGGCATCATGTTCCTCCACCTGTTTCAGGACGCCAATGCCACCTCTGAACAGGGAATGCTCCTTCTGGCCCTGGTGGTGTCCGGTGTCACCGGCATGCTCATCAGCCTGGTTCACGCCTACGCCTCCATCAACATGAAGGCGGACCAGACTATTTCCGGCACGGCCATCAACGTGTTTGCACCCGCCGTCTCCATCTTTGTGGCCCGACTGGTGATCGGTGTGCAGCAGGTGCCCTTTCTGAACCACTTTGCCATTGAGAAGGTCCCTGTTTTGGGAGACATCCCTCTGATTGGACCGATGTTCTTCCAAAAGAGCTATCTGACGACTTATATCGGCTTCGCCATTTTGGCCGCCTCTGCGATTATTCTCTATAAGACCCGCTTCGGCCTGCGGCTTCGTGCCTGCGGTGAACACCCCCAGGCGGCCGATTCGGTGGGCATCAATGTCTATAAAATGCGCTATGCAGGTACTTTGATTTCCGGAGCCTTGGGCGGGATCGGCGGCTTGGTTTTCGTCATTCCCACCTCCACAAACTTCAACGCCACCGTCTCCGGTTACGGCTTCCTGGCCTTGGCTGTGCTGATCTTTGGCCAGTGGAAGCCGGGCCGCATCCTGTTTGCCTCTCTGTTCTTTGGCTTCATGAAAACGATCTCCGCCGTCTATTCTGTGATCCCGGTGCTGGTGTCGCTGAACATTCCCAGCGACATCTATAAGATGATCCCCTATATTGCCACGCTGATCGTCCTGATCTTCACTGCCCGCAACTCGCAGGCACCTCGGGCGGAAGGCATTCCCTATGATAAAGGAGAGCGCTGAGCTGATTTTTGCCCTGAAAAACGGATGCCTGAGGCAAAGCATGGTATGATATAAGGCAGCAAAACCGCAAAGGGGCGAATCGTCTTTTCTGTTTGCCCCTTTTTCTATATTTGGAGGAGGGTAACGTGGAACTTCGTTTTGCCAAAGAAGGGGACAATGCCGAACTGCTCAAAATATATGCACAATATATCAACACTGGCATTACCTTTGAGTGCGTGCTTCCGACGAAGGAGGAGTTTGCACAGAGGATCGCCGACATAACGGAAAATTACCCGTACCTTGTCTGCCGAGAGGCGGGGCGGACAGTCGGGTACGCCTATGCCCACCGGCAGATGGAACGGGAGGCCTATCAGTGGAACGCCGAGCTTTCCATTTATTTGGATGGCAGCGCAGTCTCAAGAGGGATAGGCAAAAAGCTCTATGGGGCCTTGACGGATATTCTGCGGCTCCAAGGTGTGAAAACGGTGTATAGTGTTGTTACCCTGCCCAACGAGAAAAGCGAGAAGCTCAATTATGCCATGGGCGCCAGGCTAATTGGAGTCTGTCGAAATACGGGATATAAAGACGGAAAATGGCGGGATGTGGGCTGGTTTGAAAATCAGATCGCTCCATATGAAGAGGCACCGGCGCCGATCCGCTCGATCCGGACCCTCCCCCAGGCAGAGCTGGAGGCGGTTTTGAAGAAATACATGTGATCGGATCCTGCAGACTGGGAACTGAATATTTAGAATAAATGCGAGAGAATTCGAAAAGAGTTTTCCCGCATTTATTTTTTATCTATTTGTATGGAAAAGGAGGAGGCAAGCAGCTTGGGTGAGAGATATTTGACGTTGAAAGACTGCACAGAGCTGGAGGCACTTTACAACAAAGGACGCGGTGTTGAGGAGATCGCCGCGAAGCGGAAAGTGCATCGGGTTACCGTATATAACGAGCAGAAATGGGGAGACACCGGGGAAATGGGCAGCAACAGGCGTATCGGTTACAGTGCGAAGCTGGCGCAGCAGGAGATCATCAACAATTGCAGGCGGCGCAGGATGGCCTGTGCTGCTACAAAGTAAGCGAAGGGATAAGCCGTGAGGACGGCATATCTGATCACAAGAATGGACTCAGCCACGCGGAGACTCCTTTCTCAGTTTTTTCTCTTATTCTAAAAGATATAAGCCGCACAGCCCTGTGCGGCTTATATCTTCATTGCTGCAAACACGGAGTGGATACCAGTTACTTGGCTTAAAATTTTTTACTTCTTCTCGTCCAGCAGCATCACGCCCTGCGGCGGATTGCTGTCGATGGCGCCTACGATACGGTGCGGAACATACGGATCTTCCAGATAGGAAATGTCCTCGGCGGGTAGCCTGACACTCAGCGCACCGGCGGCATCGTCGAGGTATTTTGCCTTGGTCGCGCCGACGATTGGTGCGGCTACGCCCTTGGCCCAATGCCATGCCAGTGCGATCTCCTGCATCTTCACGCCATACTTTTCCGCCAGCTCATAAACGCGGGCAACGATCTGCATATCATGCTCCTCGGTGCGGTCGTACTTGCCCATGGCAACGCGGTCGGTGCGGCTGCGGAGGGTGTCGGTGTTCCATGTCGGCCGGGTCAGATGACCTGCTGCCAGTGGACTGTAGGGCATTAGACTTACGCCCATCTCCTTACAAATTGGAATTAGTTCGCGCTCGTCCTCCCGATAAAGCAGGTTATAGTGGTTTTCCATCGCTTCAAACCGCGCCCAGCCGTGGTCACGGGCACAGAGCTGCATATTGTAGAACTGATAGCCGTACATGGCCGACGCGCCGAGGGCGCGCACTTTGCCTGTCTTGACGAGATCGTTCAAAGCCTCCATTGTTTCCTCAATGGGTGTTTCATAATCAAAACGGTGGATGATATACAGGTCAAGGTAATCCGTATCCAGCCGTTTCAGTGTGCCGTCAATTTCGCGGTGAATCGCCTCGTTGGACAAGCGGCCAAGGTTGAAGTAAACCTTGGAGGCAATAACCACTTTGTCTCGGCTGGTGTTTTTCTTTAGTGCCTTTCCAAGGTATTCCTCGCTGGTTCCGGCAGAGTAGCCGTTGGCGGTGTCAAAAAAGTTGATGCCGAGGTCAAGGGCGTGTTTGACTACCTGCTCGGTTTCACTTTCGCCCAGCGTCCAGTCGTGCATGGTGCCCGCTTTGCCGAAGCTCATACAGCCGACACAGATTTTCGAAATTTCAATGTCGGTACTGCCTAATTTCGTGTATTCCATGTGACAGCACTCCTTATGTTCAGATATGCAGGCTTTCTACCCACTTCTGAACAGAAGCGGCGCTCTCCCTGCTGCTCATGCGTTTACCGCTGTCCAAGACTGCGCCGGGGCAGGAGGCTTTCAGGATCTCCGCCGTTTTGCCCATGCCGCTGCCGCCGGAGGTGGCAAACGGGATCACCCTCTTTCCGGAGAAATCGTAGCTTTCCAGAAAGGTTTCGATGATGCGGGGAGCCTGATACCACCAGATGGGAAAGCCTACGAACACCGTATCGTACTGCTCCATGTCCGCAACCTCACCGGCAATGGCAGGACGGCTGTTCTCGTTATCCATTTCGACGGTGCTGCGGCTGTGTTTGTCGTTCCAGTTCAGATCGGCAGAGGTATAACGCTGCTCTGGTTCGATTTCAAACAGATCGCCGCCCGTCACTTCCGAGACGGTCTTTGCCAGTTTAGCCGTTTCGCCGCTGGCAGAAAAATAGGCCACTAAGATTTTGCTCATGTTCTATCCTTCCTTTTTCGATTTATTTTGCTTCCGGTAATACTTCGTTGATACAGCCCAGTGCGTTCAGCGTGCGGGGAAAACCGATATATGGCAGGCACACCGTCAGGGCAGCCAGCAGCATTTCTTTCCCATTGCCCACGGCGGCATTGCCGCCTACATGGGCTTTGACCTGCGGTTCGCAGCCGCCCTGCGCCGTCAGAATGGCAAAGGTCAGCAGCTCTCGCTCAGGGATGGTCAGGAACTTGCGGGTATAAAAGTCACCGAAGCAATAGGCGGACAGGTAGTCCTGAATGTTTTTCTGATTCTCCGGTGCGCTGGCGCGCATGGTGTCGATATTGGCGCCAAAAATAGACTTCTGCGCGGCAATGCCGTCAGAAAGGTGGCTTTCCTCCGTTACGGTCTGCCCGCTCTCCAGAGGCAGGGCAACGCCTTTTTCGGCAAATGCCTCGTTGATCGCATGCACGGCGTTTTCCGCCTTACCCAAGCCAATATAGGGGGCGCAATGATAAACTGTCTCCTTGATCTCCTCCGGCTTCGCACCCACAGCAAGGGCAGCGGTCGTGTGGCGCTTGATCTCATTCATGGTTTGATTTGTGGTTGCTACAGCTAAAATCACCAACTCCCGCAGCTTTGCGCTCAGCTTTTCCTCGGCATAGATTTCACCGTAGATGAGCCGCTCCTTAATGGCGGTAAACTCCGAGTCGGAAACGGTCAGGTCAGTATGAGCCGTTCTATACAAAGTTTGCATTTGTCCTTCTGCATACGCTGTTCTATTCATCATGCATTCCTCTTTTCTTACTTTCCACTGAATACCGGAAAAAAGCTGAACTCGCCATAGTTCTTGGTGGGAGCGGTGTACTTCAGGATCTCCATATCGGCGGGGGCGATGGTGAAATCCGCCGCTGCGTTGGCTTTCATGTGTTTCGGATTGGCCGCCTTGGGCAGCGCTGCCGCGCCAAGCTCCAGCACATAGCGGATGCAAAGCTGTGCGGCGCTGACGCCGTATTTTTTCGCCATATCCGCAATGACCGGATTCTTCAGCGTCTCGCCATGGGCGATGGGGGAATAAGCCTCCACCTGAATGTCCTGCGTCTTGCAGTAATCCAGCAATTCCAGATCCGTATTGCTGATATGGAGCAGGATCTGGTTGACCATGGGCTTTACCCGGCAGGCAGCCAGCGTCAAAATCATCCACAGAAAGGTTCTGCGCGATGCGCTCAGCGTGAACGGGTTTGGGAATTGCCACCACGCCTTCTTGCCGTATTGCTTGCCAATCTCAGTCAGTGCCGGATGAGTAAATATTCTGTTTTGTCCCTCGGCAAAGGGCGGCCATGCCATCGAGACGATTCCGTATTGTGCCATGACCTGCCGCAGTGCCCGTTGCTGGCAGAACGGATGCAGTTCGATCTGGTTCACCGCAGGAACGATTTCATGACTTAAAATCAGGTCAGCAAGACGATCTGGCAGGAAGTTACACACACCGGAGGCTTTGATTTTGCCGCTTCGGTACAACTCCTCCATGGCCCGCCATGAACTGTGATAATCGCCGTAGGGCATATGAATGAGATATAGGTCAAGATAGTCTGTATTCAGGCTTTCCGGGGGCTTTTCAAAAGAACGCATGGTTTTTTCATAGCACGCATCCTGAATCCAGATCCGGAGGTCAGAAACAGCTCTTTCAGGTCAAGTCCACTTTCCTGAATTGCTTCGCCGCCCGCTTTTTCATTGCTGTAGCAGGCTGCTGTGTCGATCAGACGATAGCCGATTTTCAGTACGGAAAGTACGCTTTCTTTGCAAACCTATTGATCTGTCACCTGAAATAGCCTAATCCAAGCAGAGGCATCGTTGCACTGTCGTTCAGTTGAATACGATCCATATGTATCACCCTTTCTTATTTTTTTGGATCTCATGGCGCAGATAGTCCAGACGCTGAAGCTGCCGCTCATGGAAGTGGATTTCGTCCAAGGTTTCATTGCGCTTTTCTTCCATCATCCGCAGCCGTTTTTTGTCACTGTCCGACTGTTCCAGAAGCAGACGCATATAGGTTTCAGCTTCTTTGGCGGTAAAGCCGATGTCGTGCAGCGTCATGATGGTGCTGAGACGCTCCAAGTCCTCGTCATCGTATTGCCACACCCCCATCACCTTTTTGACAACTCCGCATAGTCCCCAGCTTTCATACTCCTGCAAAATGGAGACTGGAATGTTGTAATGTTCGCTTGCTTCCTGCTGCGTCATTCAATCAACTCCTAAACTTAGATCGTGCATCATGTTCGGTTGCCCCAGCGGGGCGAGAACATGGCATATTTCAAATTTTTGTTATGCGGCGCATAACAAAAATACAGACACCCTTTCGGATGTCTGTATTGTAAATCAGTTTTTGCGGCATGTCGAATACCTGTTTTGAGAAATCAAAAATGCTTAATTCGTATTTTTGATAAAGCTGAGAAATTGCTCTGCTGCCGGAGAACTGATCTGATCCTTCTTCCACGCCAGCACAGTCCCGCTCTCCAGTATCGGCGAAAAAGGCACAAAGGTCAGCGAATGATAGCGGTAATCCAAATCAAAGCAGGTTGCTGCTCCAAGCCCGTTTTTGACCATATTGGCCGCATTCAGCACCAGATTAAAGGTGGCAGCAATCTCGAGCTGATCAAACAGATCACCGAACCAACTTGCCAGCTCATGGATGACGATTTCGCGACCACTCATAATCAACGGAACACTTGTGAGGTCTTTGGGTGTTACACAGGTTTTCTTTGCCAGCGGATGGTCATCCGGGATGAGGATACCCCAGCGATCCTTCTTCGGCGTTCGCAAGAATGCGTATCTCCCAACATCCACCGGCTCCGTCAGCAGGCCCATGTCCAAAAGTCCTTTTTCCATGCGCTCTTTAACGTCATCCGCATTGGCGCTGTGAATACGGAACTGCACCTGCGGATAGAGTTGACGGAAGGCCCTGATGTGCTGGGAAAGAAATGTCATAGCGACGGATTCCCCACAGCCGATAGCAATTTCGCCGGTCAGCTCCGCCTCGCTGTGGCGCAGTTCTTTTTTCGCTTTTTCCGTCAGTTCTACGATTTCCTGTGCTCTCCGGCGCAGAAGCATCCCGTCATCTGTCAGGATCACACGGTACTGACTGCGGCGGAACAGCTTGACGCCCAGCTCATCCTCCAATTGCATGAGCTGGCGGGAAAGCGTTGGCTGCGTCACATGAAGCAGCGCCGCTGCCTTTGTGATGTTTTCCTCCCGCGCCACAGCGAGAAAGTAGCGCAAAACACGCAGTTCCATGAAAATCACCTCTTGGAGAGCATAGCGCAAAGCAGGCATTTTTGCAAGGCAAATATGCGCCGCTGCGATTGCGATGACAGTTGTATATCTCTGATGTTCTGAATCAACAACATTGAAAATAAGAAGTCACTGCCTGCCTATGAAGACTGAAAAAAATCTTGACATAACGCTTTGGTTTTGCTATACTGTCAACGCACAATGAAGAAGGAGCGGTTTCGTCCTCACCTCACGCCAAGGGGCGCAGGGGTCAACATGGAGTTCACACACCGGGAATCCGGTGGTGTTATGTCATGCGGAGCCGTTTGGGTCCGCATTTTTTGTGCGATGCGTTTTTGTGTGTTGAATGGAGGTGCGTTTGTATCAGCAGCAACAAAGGTCATCAAGTCAACGAGGAGATTCGGGACAAGGAAGTGCGCCTGGTCTCTGCCGACGGTGAGCAGTTGGGGATTATGTCCGCCCGGGAAGCCTTGGAGAAGGCGGAAGAGGCCAATTTGGATCTGGTCAAGATCTCGCCCAATGCGGTCCCGCCGGTGTGCAAGCTGATGGACTACGGAAAGTTCAAATTTGAGCAAACCAAGCGGGAAAAAGAGGCAAAGAAGAACCAGAGAGTGGTGGAGATCAAAGAAGTCCGTATGTCTCCCGGAATTGACATCAATGACTTTAATGTGAAGCTCCGCAATGCGCAGAAGTTCCTGGCCGATGGGGACCGGGTGAAGGTCACTGTGCGGTTCCGGGGACGGGAAATGGCCCATACCGAGATCGGCAAGGACCTGCTGTTGAAATTTGCCGAGCAGTGCGCTGAAGTGGCGAGTATGGACAAGGAGCCGAAACTGGATGGACGGCACATGTCCATTTTCCTCTCTGCCAAGGCGGCAAAGGAGCAAAAAAAGTAAGCAAAGATATTACGATAAAGGAGAAATCACCATGCCTAAACTGAAGACCCATACTGGGGCGAAGAAGAGATTCAAGCTGACTAAGACTGGCAAGGTCAAGCGGGCCCACGCCTATAAGTCCCACCTGCTCAATGGGCACGGTAAGGATACCAAGCGGAAAAGAGGCCTCCGCAAGGGCGCTTACGCCGATGTGACCAATGCAGATACCATCAAGCGTATGATCCCTTACAAATAATTTGACTGTTACTCGAATATAGGAGGTTTCAAATACTATGGCAAGAGTGAAAGGCGCGATGATGACGCGCAAGAGAAGGAATAAGGTCCTGAAGTTGGCCAAGGGATATTGGGGCGCCAAGTCTAAGCACTTTAAGATGGCCAATGAGCAGGTCATGAAGTCCCTGAAGTACGCCTATATCGGCCGTCGGCTGAAGAAGCGCGATTTCCGCTCCCTCTGGATCACCCGCATCTCTGCCGGGTGCAAGATGAATGGGATGAACTATTCCACCTTCATCAACGGACTGAAGAAGGCGGGCGTGGTGATTAACCGCAAGATGCTGGCTGAGATGGCCGTCAATGACAAGGCCGCCTTTACCCAGTTGGTGGAGCTGGCAAAGAGCAAGCTGGCCTGATTTGATGAAAAAGAGACAGACGCTTGGGCGTCTGTCTCTTTTTTTCTGCAGACGGGATACCGCCGTTGGGGAGTGTCTTGGACCGGGATGTCAAAGAGCGGGTGCCTCAGAGAGGCACCCGCTCTTGCTGTAAATCCATATGGAAGACCATTTATTTGTTTTTAATGACCATCTGCTTTTCTTTTCGCCGCTTTCCTCGCAAACTGTTTCAGTTTGGATTTACACACGGTACAAAGCACGATTATGATCAATGCCACAAGGAGAGCGGGCCAAGTTTCTATCAGCAGATGTAGTGTATCGTACATATTCTCACATCCTATTACAATAAATTTGGACATGTCACCTCAATCGGGAAAAAATATGAGGGTACCATCCGATCTATAGGTAGTTGGTAAAAACCAACGATCACGGGAAATCAGTATGCAGAAATGGAGTAAGCTGATGCTAACTTGCCATCATTATGACATACGGAATTGCTTTTGTCAATGTACTGCCACGAGCATTCCCGCAATCTTTTTTTGCGGGGGAAATGCCGGCGATTTCGTGGAAAGCCCACGGCTAAAGTGGTGATGCTTGTCCTTTTTGCCCGGAGACAAGCGGGAAAATGTGAGTTTCCATATGAAAACGCTTGGAACAATTTAACACCTCCATCGTCTATACGGGTGAAAGTAAGTTTACGAAATCATTTGATTGGAGCGTGTGTAGAATAAAAAGATTTTGGACTGGTATTCTTGCGGCGGCCACCCTCATTTCTTTGCGCATTCCAGCTTATGCGTCAGGAGAGGGCTTGGCGAAGGTGGCACCGGCTTACACAATCATTGCGGGAGGGAAGGGGTTGGATCTGAGTGATCTGCCCCAAGCCCCCTATGAGGTGGGAAACTCTGTCATGGTCCCCCTGCGCAGGACAGCGGAGGCACTGGGATATCAGGTAAGCTGGGATGCGGAGACCGGAGCGATTACCGTGGAAGATGCCTATGTGCAGAAGGCCACGCTGTGGGATGGGACAGAAAGGGTGGTTTTTAAAGGGAAGCTTCAGATCATCGACATGAGCCGCGAGATCGAAAACGGTGAAAAGACGGCCGTCTATGATGGCTGCACTTATGTGCCGGCGGAGTTCTTCAAAGAATTTTTGAATGACGTCACAGCGGCGGGAACGACAATCACCGTGGCACCCAGCCTGTGTGAAATGGATCGGGGCTGAAGTGCAGAATAAAACGGATGTGGATGGAATGGTGGGAAGGGCCCGCAGGCGTGAAAGCCTGCGGGTCCTTCGCTTTGAGCGGTGAGGGGATTCATCCCCACTGGAACCAGCCGCCAGTATTGCGGTTATCCATCACATCCAGTCCGCGATCCAGCATGATGGCGGCCTGGGCACGGGTCAAGGGCTCGGACAGGACAGCAGAGGCGGGCAGTGCCCCGCAGCTGTCCAGGTTGGCCACTGCCTGGCTGCACCAGGCGGGGACATCAGAGGAGAAGGTGTCGGCCACGTCGGTGACATTGAGGGTGCGATTCAATACCACGGCGGCTTCGGCAGCGGTGATGGGGCTGTCAGCCTGGAAAACGGCCTGTCCGCTGTCGTTTAACGTGCCTTGGATGATCCCTGAGTACAGGGCGGCGGAGACATAGGGCTTAGTCCAAGAGGCCATGGACTCGTCGTCAGAAAAGCCGGTCGTGGTAATGCCGTCCATGGCGTCAATACCGGCGACGGCCATAGCCAGAGCGGTGAACTGAACACGGCTTATGACCTCCTCAGGATGGAAGAAATATTGATCTCCCATCTGTTCCCCCACCAGCAGGCCGGACTCCGCCAGACGGACTGCCTCCCGGTGTCCCTCCACGCCGGTCATGTCGGAGTAAGTTACCTTGGTTTTTTGCTTCTCGATTTGAATGGATACGGTGGCAGGAGCGGAGGTGTTGCCCACGGCATCCACCGCCGCATAGGTGAAGGCGTCTTTGCCGGTCTTGTTCTCATAGGGGGTGTAGACAAATTTGGCCGAGCCGTCCTCTGCCTGTGTCACAGAGCCGCGAGCGGGTTTGCTGACGAGCTGGAAGGTCAGGAGGTCTCCCTCCGGGTCTACAGCGGAAAAGGTGCCGCAGACCTCCACATTTTTATAGGTGCACAGCGAGAGATCTTCCGCTACTGGAGCACTGTTGGTGCTGGAGAGGAGGAAAAGCCCCACCGTGACATCCTCTCCCATGAGGCCGTTTTCAAAGACGGGAGTAAAGGTAAAGCTGGTGGCCGACAGCATGGGAGTGGCCAGAGGGCTGAACTGGAGCCCGCTGACAGCGCTCATGGAGATCTCGCTCCCCTCCGGGACAGCTTGATTTCCGATGGTGAGGAGACCGGCGGCGGGGTCAGGGAGGGAGGTGAGGACAATGGAGGACAAGCTGGTGCTGCCGGAGACTTGGAAGTCCTCTGGGGAGAAGGAGATGGCGCCTGTAGCGAGCCCATTCTTAGAAAAGGCCGCCACACTGGCGGGCTCCTCCGCGCCGCCGCTGAAAAAAGCGGCGAAGGCGGGGGAGAGAGAAAAGAGGGTAACGGATAACGCACAGGCGGTAAGAAGTGCCATGGTACGGCGGCAGAGACGATTTTTCAATGAAAAAACCTCCTTGTATCGGTGAGAAACCAATTTAGGGTATTGGTATTCTTCGCCGGGCACAAGGAGGTTATTCCTATCAAAGAGAGATTTTGGGGGAAAATATTTTTTAATAGAGCTGTGCGGGGATGCTGACCCAGGTCTTGATACCCGCTGTACGCCCCGCAGTTTATCTTGCGGGGAATGGCCCTGAAAATCTCAGGAAGAAAAGGTGCTGGCAAGCCAGCTGGTGTGAGGGGAGTCCTCGCCCCGCTGGATCATATATTCTTTGGAAAAGCCGCTCTCTTCCGCGATCTTTTCGATGAGCTCCTGGCCATAACGGGGGATATTCAGCCTGGCAGCCGGCTCCCTGCCGGTGGTCCGCCCTCTGCTGCCAAACTCCCGGCTGATAGTGATGATACGGTGGCTCAAGCGAGCTCCCCCTTTGGTGCGTTTAAATTTTGCTTGGCGCTCAATTCCTTGTATGTGCGGCAGATGATGACAGCGGCAATGAGGAAGGTCAAGGCGTCAGAGATGGGCATGGAGTATAATACACCGTCTAAGCCGAAGAATACAGGTAGCAGCAGGGCAAAGCCCACACCGAATACGACTTCCCGGATGAGGGAGATGATGGTGGAGGACAGGGCCTTTCCCAAGGACTGCAGATAGATGAAGGTACCCTTGTTGATAGTGGCCAGAGGAAGCATGCAAAGATAGAGCCGAAAGCTCTTGACGGCAAACTCGGTATAATAGGGGCTCTCATTTTTGGCGCCGAAAATACCGATGAGCTGTTGAGGGAAGAACTCCACAATCAGCAGGGATACCAGGCCGACGATGGCCTCTATGGCCAGAAGACGGGTGAAAAGCGCCTTTGCCCGGTCCTTCCGCCCTGCGCCGATATTATAGCCCACCACAGGGATACAACCGGCGGCAGTACCCACGGCGATGGAGATGACGATCTGGAAAAACTTCATGACGATGCCCACCACGGCCATGGGGATCTGGGCAAGTCCCGCCTGTCCAAAGGTGGGGTCCGAAGAACTGTAGACCTGGAGCATGTTGTTGATAGCGGCCATGGCTGCCACCAAGGAGATCTGGGACAGGAAGCTGGTGATGCCGAGGGAAAGATACCGCCTGGCAAGGCTTGGATAGATCCGAAAGCTGTATTTCTTCAACTGGATCGCCTTCATGTGGCCGCACAGATACCAGATGGACAAAACGGCCGTCAGGATTTGCCCTAAAATAGTGGCGACTGCGGCCCCCATCATGCCCCACTGGAACAGGAAGATGAAAATGGGGTCAAAGATGATATTGAAAAGGGCTCCGGCCAGGGTGGCGGCCATGGCGAATTTTGGGCTGCCGTCAGAGCGGATGATGGGGTTGAGAGCCTGGCCGAACATATAGAAGGGGAGGCCCAAGGTGATCCAGAAGAAGTATTCTTTGGCGTTTTCAAAGTCCCTTCGTTGACCCGGCCGCCGAAGACGGTCAAAATGGGTTCTTGGAAGATCAGATAGACGGCGGTGACGATCAAACTGGCGACAATGCACAATAGGATGGAGCTGCCGATGCTCTTGTGAGCATCCTCCTTCCGGTTGGCACCCAGGCATATGCTGACATAGGCGCAGCAGCCGTCGCCGATCATGACCGCGATGGCCAGAGCCACCACAGTCAGCGGGAAGACGACGGTATTGGCGGCGTTGCCGTAGGAGCCCAAATAGCTGGCATTGGCAATAAAAATCTGGTCCACGATATTGTAGAGGGCGGCAACCAAAAGAGAGATGGTGCAGGGAATGGCATATTTCTGCATCAGCTTTCCGATCGGTTCGTTTTCCAGAAAAGCGTTTGACGTTTGATCCATGGGGGTTTCCTCCTTCTTGCAAAAAAGAGCATGCGGCTTTTTGCCGCATACTCTCCCTGAAAAAATAAAAAGAGCGTGTGGCAAACAACTGGATTTACGCAGTTATGCCACACGCTGTACACTTATTATAGCTGTTTTTTCGCCGGGGGCAACGGGAAATTTGAACAAAATCGCCAAGGGCTTTTCCAAGAAAAATTTGACGTTTATCCAATGGCCATAGACGGCTTTTGGTGTGGGGAGGGCGCTGCATGAACGTCCACCCCGCGTGCCGCGTCAGAGCTGGCTTCGGTCCTTGAGCCAGCTGGGGAGGGACCGGGTCTTGACGGAGGAGACCACGCCCATAGCAGCGTACATGGTGATAATGGAGCTGCCGCCGTAGCTGAAAAAGGGGAGGGTCAGGCCCACGATAGGGAGAACATAGAGGCACATCCCGATGTTGAGCGCACTTTGGAAAAAGAGCATCCCAGCATAGCCCATGGCGATGAGGGCGGTCGTGGGGCTGGGGGCCCGCCGGGCGACCCACACGCACCGGGCGATGATGGCGGACAGCAGGAGGATGACCACGAGGCAGCCCAGCATTCCCAGTTCTTCCCCGCAGACGGCAAATATTTCGTCGGTGCTCCGGGCGTTGAGGGAGCTTTCATAGGGGCTCTGGGTCTGAGTCCCCTTCAAATATCCCTGGCCGGTGAGCCTCCCGGAGCCAATGGCCAGGATGGACCTTGTCTGCTGCCAGCCATCCCCCTGGGTCTGGTTGTAGAGGGTATCCTCATTTCCCAGAATGTGGTCTATGACCACGGTGATGCGCCGGGCGAAATACTGGGAGCTGATATGGGGCCAGATGAGGACCGCGCCGACGACACAGATGACCGCTGCCAAGAAAAACCAGCGCAAGTTGACCCCTGATGTCCAAGCCAATACCACAAAGAGAAAGAGGTATACCAGCGCCATGCCGAAGTCGCCGGAAACCACTGCGATTAGGCCCGCCATCAAGCCGGTGTGAGCCACGATCTGAAAGACAGAGGAGGGCCGGCTGATATCTTTCTCCTGAAGCTTGGCACACTGCCAGGCCAGCAGGAGGATAAAAGTGAGCTTGGTGACTTCGGCGGGTTGGATATCCAAGGGGAGACCGGGGAAGCGGATCCAGCTCAAATTGCCCCCGTGCATGACGCCGAGGGGGGTGCGCACCAGCAGATTAAACCCTAAGTTGAAGACAAGGAGCCATTTCCAGCTTTTCTCCACAAACAGTTCCAAATCCACACAGGACAGGGCGATATAGACCACCACGCCCAAAAAGATTCCTAAGCTCTGGACGATGATGCTCCGGTTGTCATCGTTCCAGCGGGTGGCGGAAAAGATGAGAAAGAGACCATACCCGCTGGCTGCCAGACACAATGCCAGCAGAAGCTTGTCCCCCCGAAGCCAAAAGTCCCGGAGGGAGTCGGTAAACCAGGACAGGGCCTGCGCCCCCCTTCCTTCAATCGAAATTTATACAAGAACAGTATACCATTTCCTTGCCATTTATGCTATACTATATCAGCGAATTTAAGAAAACATCACAAATTGGGGGTGAAGAGATGGAATACTGCACAGCCAGTGAAATGGAGACGGAGGCCTTGGGAGAGGCCTTGGCCAGGACGCTGGCACCCGGTACGGTGATTGCCTTTACCGGTGATCTGGGGGCGGGGAAGACCGCCTTTACTCGGGGACTGGCCCGGGGCTTGGGGATCTCAGAGCAGGTCACCAGCCCCACCTTCAATATTGTCAATGAATATGAGGGCGGGCGCCTGCCGCTGTTCCATTTCGACATGTACCGGCTGGAGAGCTCTGACGAGCTGTTTGATATCGGATGGGAGGATTACCTGGGCCGGGGCGGCGTATGCGCTGTGGAGTGGAGCGAAAAGGTCTCCGATGCGCTGACGGACGCGATCCGGGTGGACATCCGGCGGGGAGAGACCGACCGGGACAGGGTCGTTGCCATCACCGGGGGGGAGGAAGGATGAAGATATTGGCGTTGGAATCCTCTGCTCTGGCTGCTTCGGCGTGCCTGTGTGAGGACGAATTTCTGGTGGCTCAGTTCTATGAAAACAGCGGAATGACCCACTCGAGGACCCTACTGCCTATGGCCGAGCAGCTTTTGGCCAACTGCGGGGCAACGCTCCAGGAGGTGGATGTCATAGCCGTGGCGGCGGGCCCCGGCTCCTTCACGGGCCTTCGCATCGGCGTGTCGGCGGCGAAGGGGTTGGCCTGGGCGCTGGACAAGCCCTGTGCCAAGGTCTCCACGCTGGAGGCCATGGCTTGGAACCTGGCCTTCCTGCCGGGGCAGCTTTGCCCGGTGATGGACGCCCGGCGGGCGCAGGTCTATAATGCCCGGTTTTCCTCAGATGGAGAGCGCATCACCCGCCTATCTCCCGACCGGGCCATCAGCTTGGAAGAGCTGAAGTGTGAGCTGGAGGAGGCCCCCGGCCCGCAGATTTTAGTTGGAGACGGCGCTCAGTTATGCTATAATTACTTTATAGAGCGGGGCCTTTCCGTTCGCATGACGCCGCCGAACTTGAGGTTTCAGAGTGCCTGGGGTGTGGCCCGGGCAGCGCTGGAGCTGGCCCGGGCGGGGAAGCTTATCTCCGCCCATGAGCTGGTGCCGGACTATCACCGGCTGTCCCAGGCAGAGCGGGAACGGTTGGCAAGAGAGCAGAAGAAGGACCAATAACAGGAAGGGGAAAAGAACCGATGTACGAGAATGATCCGAAAGTCCATGTGGTAGACCACCCCCTGGTAGCCCATAAATTGACCATCATGCGGGACAAGAACACAAGCGTGAAGGATTTCCGGGATTTGGTGGGGGAGATCGGGATGCTCATTACTTATGAGGCCACCCGGGACCTGCCCATGACCGCCAAAGAGATCGAGACCCCTATCTGCAAGAGTGTGCAGCCCACGCTGGCCGGCAAGAAAATGGCTGTGGTGCCCATCCTGCGGGCGGGCCTGGGGCTGGTGGACGGCGTGTTGCGGATGATCCCCTCTGCCCGGGTGGGCCATATCGGGATGTTCCGAGATGAGGAGACCTTGGAGCCGCATGTTTACTTTTGCAAAATGCCCAAAGATATAGCTGAGCGGGACATCATGATCGTGGATCCCATGCTGGCCACCGGTGGCTCAGCCTGCGCAGCTATTGCGGAGATGAAGAAGCGGGGCTGCAAAAATATCAAGCTGATGATTTTAGTAGCGGCCCCTCAGGGGGTCGATGCCGTCCGCAGAGAGCATCCCGATGTAGATATCTATGCCGGCGCGGTGGACGAAAAGCTCAATGAGGTGGGATATATCGTCCCGGGACTGGGCGATGCGGGCGACCGCATTTTCGGCACAAAGTAGGTGTAAAGCACAGGACGGCTGAGGGCGACAGCCTTCAGCCGTCCCATTGATATCACCGGAGGTGAAAGTATGTCAAAAGACCTCAGAGCTTTACAGAATGGCAGCGACATCCGGGGTGTTGCCTTGGCCGTTCCAGGCGGCGGAGAGGTGACGCTGACCGAGGGGGCCTGTGAGCGTCTGGCAGGAGCTTTTGTTCTGTGGATACAGGAGAAGACAGGGAAAAGGGCCCAAGCGCTCCGGGTGGGGGTAGGGCATGACTCCCGGCTCACGGCACCTGTTTTGAAGGCCGCCGCTGTCCGGGGCCTTTGTGCCCAGGGCGCCACGGCGCTGGACTGCGGACTTGCCTCCACCCCGGCCATGTTCATGGGGACCGTCTTCTCCGGCAGCGGCTTTGACGGGGCCATCATGCTCACGGCCAGCCATTTGCCCTCAGAGCGCAACGGTATGAAATTTTTTGTCCCGGACGGGGGGCTGGATAAGCCGGATATCGCCGCCTTGATAGAATTGGCGGAGGGGCTGGCGGAGCACCCAGAGGTGCCGGACCGGAGTGAGCCCTCCGAGCTGATGGACCAATACGCTGCCCATCTCCGAGGGAGGATCGTCTCGGACGTGGGAAAGGGGAAGACACCGCTGGAGGGTCTCCATATCGTGGTGGACGCGGGCAACGGCGCGGGAGGTTTTTTCGTCTCCCAAGTGCTGGAACCCTTGGGGGCGGATTGCTCGGGAAGCCGCTTTTTGGAGCCGGACGGCAATTTTCCCAACCATATCCCCAATCCGGAGGACCCCGGGGCCATGGATTCCATCCGGTCCGCCGTGCTGGACAGCGGCGCCGATCTGGGATTGATTTTTGACACCGATGTGGATCGGATGTCTGCCGTTCTCCCGGATGGCAGTGAGGTGAACCGGGATGCCATCATCGCGCTGACGGCGGCCATTCTGGCCCCCGACCATCCCGGCGGCACTGTGGTGACCGACTCGGTGACTTCCGACAGGCTGACCGCCTTTTTGGAGGGGAAGCTGGGCCTGCGGCACCGCCGGTTCAAGCGGGGCTACAAGAACGTGATCAATGAGATGAAGCGTCTGAACGCCGAAGGGGTGGACTGCCCCATGGCTATGGAGACCTCGGGCCATGGGGCCCTGCGGGAGAACTATTTCCTGGATGACGGGGCATACCTGGCGGTCAAGCTGGTGGTGGCATTGGCCAGCCGGGGCCATTTGGGGGACCTGATCTCCAAGCTGCCTGCCGCGGTGGAGGAAGCGGAACGGCGCATCCCCGTCTCTGGCCAGGATTTTCGGGAAAAGGGTGTCGCGGCCCTGGAGACTTTCCGTGCCCGGGCGGAGGCCAGGGAGTTGGAGCTGGCGCCGACCTGTGAAGGGGTGCGGCTGACTCTGCCTCAGGGGTGGATGCTTCTGCGCCAGTCTCTCCATGATCCGCTTCTGCCGCTAAATGCGGAAGGAAATGGGCCGGGGGACTGTGAGGTGCTTTTGGGTCTGGCGAAAGAGTTGCTCACAGGGCTCGATGGCCTGGATCTGTCTGTTTTGGATGAAAAGAAAGGGTGATTTTATGGAAGCGAAAGAATTGCATGCGCTCACTTTGACGGCGGCCAAGGTCCGCTCCTTGGCGCTGGACCAGGTGTATACCGCCGCCTCGGGACACATCGGTGGCTCTTTGTCAGTGGCCGATATTCTGACAGTACTCTATTTCCACACCATGCGGGTGGATGCCAAGAACCCCAAGGATCCCAACCGGGACAGGCTGGTCCTCTCTAAAGGCCACACCTCTCCCGCCCTCTACGCGGCGCTTGCCCTGAAGGGCTTCTTCCCCAAAGAGCAACTCAAGCTGTTCCGCTCCATTGAGGGACATATGTCTGGCCATCCGGACATGGTGCATATCCCCGGGGTGGATATGTCCACCGGTTCCTTGGGACAGGGCATCTCCGCTGCCGTGGGAATGGCCATAGCGGGAAAGGCGGACAAGAGAGACTACCGGGTCTATGCCATCCTGGGGGACGGCGAACTGGCCGAGGGCCAGGTGTGGGAGGCGGCCATGGCCGCGGCCAAATACAAGCTGGATAACCTGACTGCCATCGTGGACATTAACGGCCTGCAGATCGACGGCAGCACAGACGATGTCATGCCCACCGAGCCGTTGGATCAGAAATTTGAGGCCTTTAACTGGAACGTCCTGAAGGTGGACGGCCACGACCTGGCCGCCATCGATGACGCGCTGGTTAAGGCTGCCGCCTGCAAGGGCATGCCCACAGTGATCCTGGCCGCAACGGTCAAGGGGAAGGGCGTTTCCTTCATGGAAAATAACGCCGGCTGGCATGGGACGGCCCCCAATGCCGAGCAGTATGCCATAGCCCACGCGGAATTGGAAGCAGCCATTCAAAAGCTGGAAGAGGAGGGAAAATAAGATGGGAGAGAAAATCGCCACAAGAGCGGCCTACGGAAAGGCCATTGTGGATTTGGCGGAGGAATATCCCGATTTGGTAATCCTGGATGCCGACCTGGCCAGCGCCACCAAGACCGACAGCTTTTCCAAGGCGTATCCGGACCGCTTTTTTGATATGGGTATTGCCGAATGTGATATGGTGGGCGTGGCCGCAGGCCTCGCCACCTGCGGGAAAAAGCCCTTTGCCAACTCCTTTGCCATGTTTGCTGCCGGGCGGGCCTTTGAGCAGATCCGCAACTCGGTGGCCTATCCCCGCCTCAATGTGAAGATTGTGGGCTCCCATGGGGGCCTGTCCGTGGGCGAGGACGGCGCCACCCACCAGTGCTGCGAGGATTTTGCCACCATGCGGTCCATCCCCGGCATGGTGGTGTGCTGTCCCTGCGATGGTTACGAGATGACCCAGGCGGTGAAGGCGCTGCTGGAGTATGAGGGCCCCGCCTACCTCCGTTTGGGCCGTTTGGCGGTGGAGACCGTCACCGACGCCATCCCCGGTTATCACTTTGAGCTGGGGAAGGGGATCACGCTCCGTCAGGGGAAGGACGTAAGCGTCATCGCCGTGGGCCTCATGGTCCAAAAGGCGCTGACTGCAGCGGAGCTACTGGCCGGAGAGGGGATCGATGTCCGAGTGATTGATATGCATACGATCAAGCCTTTGGATAAAGAATTGGTATTAAAGGCCGCTCGGGAGACCGGGGCCATCGTCACTACCGAGGAGCACAACATCATCGGTGGTCTGGGCGAGGCGGTCTGTGCCTGCGTCAGCGAGGGCTGCCCGGTGCCGGTGATCCGCCACGGGGTGGAGGATTCCTTTGGCCGCTCCGGAAAGGCTGAGCTGGTGCTGGAGAAATACGGCCTGACGGCGGAGGGGATCGCCCAAAAGGTGCGTCAGGTCTTGAAACGGAAGAAGTGATTGAGGAGGCAGCCTTGTCGATCCAACTGATTGTGATGGATATGGACGGCACCCTTTTGGATGCCGACCATGTTACGGTGCCCGGGCGGAATATCGAGGCCCTTCAAAGGGCCTCCCAACAGGGGGTAAAGCTGGCTATTGCCAGCGGCCGGACCTGGAGCTTGATCGAAAATGCGGTGGAGCAGCTGGGGATGATGGATTATGCCATCCTTTCCAATGGCGCCGCCGTTCAAAAGCTGTCCGCCGGAGAGCGGCTTTGGGAGCGCCTGATCCCCAACCGCCAAGCGCTGCAGATCATTGATCTGCTCCATAATGAGGACATCCCCTTTGAGGTCTATTGTCAAGGGCAGAACTATGTGCGCCAGAGGGAACGGGAGTTGCTGCGGAACAACAACCTGGCTCCCGCGTTTGCAGAGTTTTTTGAGACCAGAACTGTTTATTCTCAGACGCTGGCCCAGGCTTTGGCAGGGCGGGATGTGGAGAAGTTCAATATTTTTTATGTTCCTCCCGAAAAGAGGGAACGGGTTCAGGCCATGGCTCTGGCCACCGGTCCTCTGGAGGTATCTAATGCGTTTCAGGAGAATATGGAGTTTGCCGCCGGCGGTGTGAGCAAGGGAGCGGCCCTGCAAGCACTGGCCGCCCGCCTGGGCCTCACTGCGGACCAGGTCATGGTATTTGGAGACGCGGGGAACGATTTAGAGATGCTGTCCTGGGCGGAATGGTCCTTTGCCATGGAAAACGCCACGGCCCAGGCCAAGGCCGCCGCCAAATATGTCACCGCTGCCAACACCCAGGCCGGCGTGGGACAGGCGGTGGAAAAATTTGTATTAGGGGAGAAAACAGAGGAAAGCACCAGGGGAGCAGACGAAAACTTTGGCGCAGAAAAGATGGATTTTCCTTCTTGACAAAGATGGTTTTCTGTGCTAAATTGTGGACAATAAACCGATGAGAAAGGGTAAGTAACCCCCGTGAATACGGTGCAGAGAGCCGCTGGCGGTGGAAAAGCGGCACGAATAGCGGGGGTGAATGGCCTTTTGAGGGCAAACCAAATGCCGAAGGGCAATAGGGGAGCCGGAGTGTGCGTCTCCGTTAAGAAAGCGTGGCATATGGTAGTATGCGCAGAGTGGACGCGGATTCGCGTCAAGCCGGGTGGCACCGCAGAAGTATATGAACGCTTCTGTCCCAGCAAAAAGCTAGGGACAGAAGCGTTTTCTTTTGTCCCGAATGATAGAAAAGGAGACGAATATCATGAGTGACAAGAACAACATCCCCTACAAAATCTACCTGAGCGAAGACGAGATCCCCAAGGTTTGGTACAATGTCCGGGCAGATATGAAGAACAAGCCTGCCCCTCTGCTGAATCCTGGCACCCTCCAGCCCATGACGGCGGAGGAACTGGCCCCTGTTTTCTGTGAGGAATTGGTACGACAGGAGTTGGATGACGATACCGCCAACATCCCCATTCCAGAGGAGATCCAGAAATTTTACAAGATGTATCGGCCTGCGCCGCTGGTCCGGGCCTATTACCTGGAGAAAGCGCTGGGCACGCCGGCCAAGATCTACTATAAGTTTGAAGGCAATAACACCTCTGGCTCCCATAAGCTCAACTCTGCCATTGCCCAGGCCTACTACGCCAAGAAGCAGGGTTTGAAGGGCGTCACTACCGAGACCGGCGCTGGCCAGTGGGGCACCGCACTGTCTATGGCCTGCTCCTACTTTGACCTGGACTGCAAGGTGTACATGGTAAAGGTGTCCTATGAGCAAAAGCCCTTCCGCCGGGAGGTCATGCGCACCTACGGTGCCTCCGTCACTCCCTCTCCCTCTGAGACTACCGCCATCGGCCGAAAGATTCTGGCCGAGCATCCAGGCACCACCGGCTCCCTGGGCTGCGCCATCAGCGAGGCGGTGGAGGTCGCCACATCTACACCCGGCTACCGCTATGTGCTGGGCAGCGTGCTTAACCAAGTGCTGCTTCACCAGTCTGTCATTGGCCTGGAGACCAAGACGGCCATGGATAAGTATGGGATCAAGCCTGACATCATCATCGGCTGCGCCGGCGGCGGGTCCAACCTGGGCGGCTTGATCTCCCCCTTCATGGGCGAAAAGCTCCGGGGTGAGGCGGATTATCGGATTATCGCAGTGGAGCCCGCCTCCTGCCCCTCGTTTACCCGGGGCAAGTTTGTCTACGATTTCTGCGACACCGGTATGGTGTGCCCGTTGGCCAAGATGTATACCCTGGGCTCCGGCTTCATCCCCAGTCCCAACCACGCCGGAGGCCTGCGCTATCATGGAATGAGCTCCATCCTGTCCCAGTTGTATCACGACGGTTTGATGGAGGCGGTCAGCGTGGAGCAGATCTCTGTCTTCCGGGCAGCCGAGCAATTTGCCCGGGTGGAGGGCATCCTGCCCGCCCCCGAATCCAGCCATGCCATTCGGGTGGCCATCGACGAGGCGCTTAAGTGCAAGGAGACCGGGGAGGAGAAGACCATCCTGTTTGGCCTGACTGGTACGGGCTACTTTGACATGGTGGCCTATGAGAAATTCCACAACGGCGAGATGACCGACTATATTCCCACCGATGCGGACCTCCAGATCGGCTTTGACGGCATTCCCCAGTTCCCCGGCAACGAGATTCGGTAAAGACTGCCGTCGGCGATCAGAGATGACTCCCCTCAAAGAACTGTCAACGGCGGAACGATTGACCTATACAACGCCGGCGAGAATCGAGGGTGTAAGACTTCTCACAGCCTGAATAATCAGAAGCTCGGTAAGGAACGGGCAAGCGTGGATGCGCTGGCCGTCTGCGGCGGCAGTGGTGGGGCGCTATATTACTTCGAGCTCAAATCTTTTTGACAAAAAACGGGCGGGGGCGATATGCCATCGTGGATATGCACGATTACGAAAAAACACAGGCCACCCTGCGTCTGATGAACGAGCTTGCCAAAGGCCGTAAGTCCGGCGAGGAAAAAGGCTGGCTGATCTTGGATGCTGTGGAGGAACACCTTGGGATCCCCTATGGATGATCTGCACCTCTCCTATGAGGCACAGAATGACCTTGCGGACATTAAGGACTATATTGCAGGAGATCTGGAAAATCCATAGGCAGCAATCGCCGTGGTAAGTAAAATCACAAAAGCGATTTGTATGCTCCGTGACCATGCGCTGATAGGCATACCGCTTTCCTCCATCGCAGATGTAGCCAGCGATTATCGTTTCCTTGTTAGCGGAAACTATATGGCTTTCTACCGGACGAATGGGAACAACATCTATATTGACCGTGTTCTGTATGGCCACAGGGATTACATGAGAGCCCTGTTTGAAGACCGGATTTGCGAAGAAACAACCGAATAAAATTAAAAATCGACAAGTTTCATAGGAAACTTGTCGATTTTTAACAACATTTGATAATAATGATACGGTTTCAAATGGTTTCATTTGGTTTTACCTCAAAATAAAACCATAGCCGTAGAAATGAAGCCTTTACTGATCAGTTAGACAACTTGGAATTTCATTATATCATTATAGAAATAGAATTTTCCGCAAAATAGAAAGTCCAATGGTTTCGTATCAAAACCATTGGGCTTCTTTGGTCGGAGTGTAATTATAGGATTTCAGAAAACGTAGATATATCAACGGTTTGCTGGCAGTCAGCAAGAGGTTTTTATTCTAACAAAAGCTCCCGTTGCCTAAGCCTTTATAGGCAGCGGGAGCTTGAAATTGAGAACAACGCCGCCTAACAGGACAACGGGCGGCGTTTTCATATATAACACCATGAAGGGAGGTCACTTCCACCCGGCCAGTCTGCGGACTGGCTTTTTTCATGCCACAAAAGGAGGTTTGCAAATGGCAGATGATAAGAAAAATATTCCCGAGGCAGCCCCGCCCGCCGAGGCTCCCGCTCCCACGGTAGAAAA
>CAKUHU010000004.1 GCA_934659425.1 uncultured Oscillospiraceae bacterium | reverse complement strand
AAGCTTCTTCACGTTGTTTAATTTACAAGGTACACGCCCCGCTCACAGCGGAATTTCATCTTACCACAAGTCGTTTGTTTTGTCAAGAACTTTTTTCAACTTTTTTCAAAAATCTCTTAAAGCTCTTTTCCGCAAGCAACAGCAGCTTCTTGATTTTCCTTTTGCGCTGCGAACTTTGTCAGAATACCACGTCCTTTTTAGTTTGTCAAGAGTTTTTGGGGACTTTTTTTCGCTTTTTTGTCCTGCTATCACGCAAGCCTTATCGCCCAAGCATTTCAGCCCGTACAAAAGGCCAAGTCTAAAGGCATCCCATCCAAGCGGGACCGCGCCGCCGCGGCTACAGATTCAAACATCCGATCCCGTTCGCCTCGGAAATCCACCACGGCCAGATAGCTGAACTGTCCGTCCCGTTCCATCAGCCGGCGCCACGGCCTGCAGATAATCCCTCGGGGTTCGATCCAAAAGCAGATTTTCGCCAAAGGGATCAATTAACCACGCCGTCTCCTCCTTGTGACCCGACAGCCATTGCCCCATAGTCATCAAAGCTCAAAATCAGCGTTCGGTGCTGGGCACCCTTCATTGATTCCCAGCGATCCGATTCCTCCCAATCGGTAAAAGCGGGATAGAAGCGCCTCCCGTCTTGAGCGAACAGCACGGAAAATGCTGCGGTGGCCAGCTTTTTAAAAACAGCTGTTCCACTTCCCTGAGGCTCCGGTTCCTCAGAAAGCTGTATCGCCGAGACAAAACAGGCATTCATCACGATCTTTTTTGCGCTGGCGTTCATATCTGCAGCCATCTCTTCCCGCGTCCGCGCATCCCTTTCCGCAGCGGAACAACCCCCTGAGCTCCAGGTTTTCCCATGATCTGTTCGCATCAATCATCCCCCCACTCGGCAGCCCTGTAAACACCGACCCCCCGGCCTTCCAACGAGACCGGGGGGTCACTTCTGATTGGGCTCTATCAATTTGACTACCTCTGCTTTCTACAAGATGTTTGCTTCGCTGAAATTGGAGAACTGAGTCATGCTCTTTGCTCTGCAGCCGTTTAAAACTGATTGAGTCACTTCGGTCGCCTTTTTCCATAGGCTCTCGCCTTGGTGGTTCCGGTGCTCCGTCTCACACTCGTGAGGTAGTTTGGGATCTGCACTTGCCCTGAACTGACCGATTCCGATTCCGCTCTGCTGGAGCTTCCTTTGGGAACCCCCCTTCCAGAAAGGGATTCTTCTGGCCTGGACTTTTTAGCCCATTGGATTCACCTCTTTCTGGTTGTATTGTACAATGGCACAGCAGTTTTGTCAATAGCTTTTTATGAATTTTCTCTATTCCCTGCAGGAACGGCAAACGGAGGACGCTTTTCAGCGCCCTCCGTTCGTTGTGTTTGAAGTACCAAAGATGGTTGAGAAAGGAAACTTCGAATAGGCGAGATTGCCGCCCTATATCAAAACAGCGGACTGGCTGCTATCAGCCCGCCAGAGCAGCCCCAAGATTTCGGCAGGCTTCCAGAGCGGTTTCATCAGGAGCTTCATTTGCCATGACCCCTTCTCCTCCGCACATGCTGGCACCCGCGCTTTCTGTACGTTCATACCAGTCTCTCATCCACTGGCCGTCTCCCCAGCCATAAGAGCCAAAGAGCCCCACCTTCTTGCCAGAGAGCTTGCCTTCTATAGCCGTAAAGAACGGCTCAAATTCAGACTCTTCCAGCACCTCAGCTCCCATAGCGGGGCAGCCCAAGGCCAACGCATCGTATCCGATTGCCGCATCCGGGGTAATCTGGCCAACATCGAATACATCTACTGTAGCTCCGGCACCCTCGCCCCCCTCGGCTACTGCCATGGCCATAGCCTCCGTGTTGCCAGTGCCCGACCAGTAAATAACAGCGATTTTGCTCATGTTTTAAATCCTCCTTCATAATGTATGCTATGTATTAAAATAAGAATTTGGTCAACTATGCAATTTGACGGCCCAGGAGCGCAGTCAAGGTCTCCCCTCTTTCCAGCCGCCCCCGCATCCAGTCCCGGCATCGCCGGAATTTTTGGAACTGGCGCCTGGCTTCCTCCACATCATGATAGACCTTCCAGAAACCGCACAGCTTACAGCCCGTGCCATCAGGATCGTTCAAGAAGCCGGCCACATCTTGGGGCGGATACCCGAGGAACAAGCCCACTTCATGAGGGAACTCTCCATCCCCTTCCAGCCGGTCCATCAGCCTGCGCAGCTGCCAAGACAAGGGCGCCCCCGTCGGATAGCCCGCCTCCGCCAACATCTGCTCTGCCAGAGGATCGGCTAAGGCCCGTTTCAGCAACTCCGGCCGGTAAACCAGCAATAAAGATCTCTCCCGGCATCGGCCCAACACCAAAAAACGCGGGCCCTGCAGCTTGGCGTTATACCATTCAGCCAAAACTTCCAACTGGGGACAGTCCGTATTCGAAAGGGACATGAGGCACGACGCTTTTAGTCCCATTAATGCCGGCGCACAATGCCATGCCAGCTTCCGTTCAAATACACGATGATCCATGGAAATCCTCCAGATAGTTAGTTCATGCTAACTCCAGCTTGAAAAAGAGCGGGGGGCGCTTTCACCTTCCCCGGTTGGGATTAGTTAGCTTTCGCTAACCACGGTTTAAATATACTATATCCCATAGGTTTTGTCAAGATTATTTTTCGCTTTTTATTTTTCTTTTTTATTTTCCGCCAAATCATTGGAATCAAAGGATTTTATCAGATTTGATCTCCTCACTCCACAGCCGGCCGGCAAATTTTATTTTTGAAAAGCGGGAAAAAAGACGGGCATCCCCGCTTCAGCGATGTCCGTCTTTCTCCTCTTCGCGCTACCCTGCGCCGAACAAAATCAGCAGCAGCCCATAAATCACACTGGCACTGATTCCAAAGACCAACACCGGGCCGGCAATGACAAACATTTTGGCTGCCACCCCCATCACCAGCCCCTCGCTTTTGAACTCCAAGGCCGGGGAGACTACGGCATTGGCAAAGCCTGTGATGGGCACCAGGGTGCCCGCCCCGGCACGCTTGGCAATATTGTCAAAGATGCCAAGGCCGGTAAACAGCGCCGAGAGAAAGATCAGCGACACCGATACTGCCGCCGCTGCATCGTCCTGTTCCAAACCGCAATATGACTTGTAAACGTCGAGCAGCACTTGGCCCAGTGTGCAGATGAATCCGCCTACGCCAAAAGCCCACAGTCCGTTTTTCCAGCAGGGCGAGGACTTGGATTTGGCGTTGACGTACTTGCCATAATCCTGATTGGTCATGTCCATAATTCACGCCTCCCTTTTCGGGATAGTTTGCGCAGCGCGGGAAAAAACATACGATCTTACGGCAAAAAAACGCCCCGGAGTATCCTCCGGGGCAGCCCGTCCATTTTTTACATCAGTTTCACAGTATAGTAGACCGCCATAATGAGCAACCATGCCACGATCACCGCGTAGAGGATCACCGCATGCAGGCTGAGCGCAGCCCCCAGCAGCACCAACAGCGCAATGACCGTACCCGTATACAGCACGGCATAATTGGCATCTCTGGAAAAGAGCTGAAATTTTTTCCCGCTCCCACTCTTTACCACGCCTTGATTGCCCTGGGCATTCCGATAAAGAACAGCAGTGCCCAGCAGCACCACGGCCGCTGCCGCCACATAAATATAGCACACCGCCGTATAGCTTCCCCCCAGGCCTTGGCTGCAGAACCAGACACCCAGCAGTCCCAGCGCGGACTGGCAGGCGAGCAGGAAAAACTCCCTTTGATACAGGTAGTAGATCAGCGCCAGCACAATGGCTGCCGGTACAAGGATACACACAAGCCGCAATCCGGCTCCCGAGAAAAACCATGCGGCAAAACAACTCACCGAGATCCCCACCAAGAAAATACACAACGTCCCAGGCAGATTGGTCCCCCTGCCGTTCTTGCGGGCATTGGCCCACCAAAAAGCCGCCGCTGCCGCTGCCAGCAGGCCTGCCACCGCCAAAACCTTCACCGCAGTATCCAAAGCAAGCCGTATGGCAAATTGCTCCATCGTATAATGGCTCCAATAGCGGTTCAGGAGCAGCAAAAAGGATTCCAGCACTGCTCCGCCCACAACCCAGCATAAAATGCGGTTGAGCGCGGCCTCTTCCGCCTTGGCTCTCGATTGCTTCGCGTTCTTGTCCATTTACACATCTCCTGCGAAAACTCTTTTCAAAAATAAGGGCAAAAATCATGCTTGTTTATTCTATCAGAAAATCACGGCACTTGCAACAAAAAAGTACAAGGGCCTTTTTCGTCCAGAAGGGAGGGAAAATTTTGTAAACATATTGTAAGCGTTTTGTAGTTGTTTTTCTCTATACGATTGTTATAATAAAAATAAAAAATAGAGAGAAAGAGAAGAAATAGATATGGCAGCTTTTCAAAAGCGGGCGGCGGTTCTGAGCCTCGCCCTTTTATTCACTCTGTCCTTCACCGCCTGCGGCGGGCGCTCCTCTGCCAAGAGTGAACCCCCGGAAGAATCCGTCTCCTCTTCATCTGAGCCCACTCCTGTCTCAGAGCCCACAACTCCTCCGGTCCCTCTGGTGGCCTGGGGCCCCGACCAAGTGGTGGAGCATCTCTTTTTCCACCCGGTCATCGCGTATCCTCAATGGGCTTTTCACGACTGCTCCGCCTCCCAAGCCCAGCGGGATGGCCTAGATGACTGGATGGTGACCGTAGACGAATACAACAAGATCCTGCAAAGCGTCTATGATAACAATTATATCCTTGTAAGCATGAATGATGTGTGGTCTGAGTACACCGATGAAAACGGCGTGACCCGGATGCAGCGCAACACCTTGATGATCCCCGAGGGCAAAAAGCCCCTGGTCATTTCTTACGACGATGTGAATTATTACGATTATATGCTGGAGGAGGGCTTTACCTCTAAGCTGGTAATCGGTGATGACGGAAACCTCTGGGCCCAATGCACCGATCCTTACACCGGAGAGACCTTCTTGACGCAAGATCTGGACGCCATCACTATTTTGGACAAATTTGTGGAAGAGCACCCTGATTTTTCTCTTAATGGGGTGAAGGGCTGTCTGTCCCTCACCGGCTACCAAGGTATTTTAGGCTACCGCACCCAGAATGACATCGACATCGCACTGGACGATCCAGCCCGCCCCGCCTTTGACGCCAACCGGGCCGCAGAGATCGAGGCGGTAAAGCCCATCATCGCCAAGCTGAAGGAGACCGGCTGGTACTTTGGCTCCCATACCTGGGGGCACATCAATCTGGCCAGTGAAAAGGTGGATCTGGCCTGGGTCCAGCGGGACACGGTCCGCTGGGCAGAGGAGGTTGGCAGCTTGGTGGGGCCTACCCAGATCCTTTTCTATCCCCACGGCGCCCGGCCTGACGGAGACGATTGGCACACCACAGGGCCCAAGTTCAAATATCTCCAAAGTCAAGGCTTCCGAATTTTTGCCAGCGTGGGCATCAATTCCTTCTCCTACGTCAAAACTGATATATCCGCCGTCATCTGCGACCGGCTCCATCCCGACGGCACCACCCTCCGCAAGGCCCGCTCGAAATATCTGCAATTCTATGATGCCATGGACATTATCGACTTAGACGTACGGCCCAATTTAGGCTATGACTTCAGCAAGTAATTCAGGAGGTATCCTCATGACTGACCGCGAATTGGTTGATCTTGCCTATGCCATGCTGGAAAAAGCATATGTCCCCTACTCCAAATTTCCCGTTGGGGCCGTTCTGCTGTGCGCCGATGGGAGCGTTTTCGCCGGCTGCAACGTGGAAAACGCCGCCTACGGCTCCACCATCTGTGCTGAGCGCACCGCCCTTGTGAAGGCTGTCAGTGAAGGCCACCAGGGGGATTTTGTCCGTCTGGCGGTGGTGGGCAATTCCTCCGACTACTGCTGGCCCTGCGGCGCCTGCCGCCAAATGCTCTATGAGTTTGCCCCTGACCTGGAGCTGCTGGTGGGAAAGGCGGACAGGAGCTTTACCAAGCTGAAACTGTCCGACCTGCTGCCTCACGGCTTCGGCCCCAAAGCCCTTAATTAAACGGAAAGGCCGTCTGAACGGCGGCTGCACACAATACCTTTCCGCTTCTCTCCATAAACTGATATAGAACGTCCGCCGTAACCGCTTTAAAAAGAAGGTGAGAAACTACCGTTTCCCACCTTCTCTTTTTCTCCCGTCCGAAAGACCGCTGGGGCCACGCCGTCCCTCCTTCTGGAAAAAATACGGCCAGCTGCACCGATTTCTTCCCTCAACTCATCCCTCTAAAATATATTTTTTGAGGATCTCATAAATCTTCTCGCTGTGGACAATATAGCTGCCGTGGCGCTCACCCGGGATGATTTCCAAAGTACTGCCAGGAATGTTTTCCGCGATTAGTCTGGTGTGCTTCTCTTTGATCAAATCTTTTTCCCCCGCAAGGACATGGGTGGGAATGGTGATCTTATGCAGCTCCTCCACCGGGATATTGGGCTCAGTGAGCATCATTTTAAACAGCTTGTTCCTGGTGAAAAAATACACCAACCGTGCGATCCACCGCAGGGAATCCGCCGTACCTGTCGGATCCAGGTTCGCCCCGCTGATGATGAGCCTGGACAGCAGCGCAGGTTCCCGAATGGCCACCAGCAAGCCGATGATACCGCCGTCACTGAAACCGTACAATATAGGCTTTTCGATCCCCAGCGTTTGGATGAATCCGATGGTGTCGGCGGCCATCAGATCATAGGAGATCTCCTTTGTCTTCTCACTCTCTCCGTGGCACCTGCTGTCCAAAGCGTAGACCTGAAAATTCCTTTGGAGTTCTTCGATGAGCCGATCAAAGATCTTGTAATTCTCACTGTTCCCGTGAAGCAATAGGATGGGCCTGCCCGTCCCAAAGACCTCATAATGAAGCTCCGCGCCGTTTGCTCTCACCTTCACTGTCTCCACCTCACAACTTTCGGATGCTGGATGATGCCATTATATTGACCCTCTCTTCTCCGTGTCAAGGAAAAAACCGCCATTTTCTTCTGCGCATAAATCCCCTTCTCTCCGACCAAGCTAATGCCGGGAATCCATTTTGAGGAGGTTTCTTGAGAGATGATCATGGATAAGATTGCCCTGATCCTCGCCATCATCGGCGGGCTGAACTGGGGCAGCATCGGTATTTTCAGCTTTGACGCGGTAGCCTTCCTGTTTGGCGGGGCAAACAGCGCCATGAGCCGAGTGGTCTACACCCTGGTGGGCCTGGCCGCCATCTGGTGCATCTCTCTCCTGTTTCGGGAGAGCGATCCCGTGGAAGACCGGGGATAAAACCCAAGTGCCGTCCAGCTTAGCTGGACGGCACTTTTCATATCACTGCGTGGTTTTTCCACTTGCCCCGAATAAATCGCGGTGCAAAGACCATCGCCCGGACCACCCAGTCGATGCACATGGCCAGCCACACACCCAGCAGCCCCATGTTCAGTCCCCAGGGTTCCCCCAACAGATAGCTCATACCGATACGGAAGATCCACATAGACACAAGGGAGGTTATCATAGTGAATCTGACATCTCCCGCCGCCCGGAGCGCATTAGGGAGAACAAAGGCCGCAGGCCAAACCGCCAAAGTGAATACGGAACACCACCGGACGACTTCCACCACCATCACAGAGGTGGCGGTTGTCAGATGGAACATGGGGACCAGCACCGGCGCCAGGAAAAAGAAGAGCAGGCTCATGGCCCCCATGGCGGTCCAGGCAACCGCCATCAGCTTTTTTGTATAGCTTGCAGCCTGCTTATCATCTCCTGCCCCCATACATTGGCCCACCACTGTCACCATCGCCAAGCTGATCCCGTTCCCCGGCACATACGCCACTCCCTCAATGGAGTTGGCGATGGCGTTGGCCGCCACAGCGGAACCCTTCACCGCCACATTCACCCCCACATCAAAAGAGGTGATCAGCCCCAGCACCAACAGCTTTCCGATCTGGAACATACCGTTTTCAACCCCTGTGGGAATTCCAATGCCCAAAATCGTCTTCACCATCGGCCAGCGCAGTTCAGGCCGGAAGAGCTTTTCAATATATATCAGATGGGTAGGCCGAGTAATCATGACCCCGATGATCGCCGCCGCCACGACCCGGGAAGCCAAGGTGCCGATGCCGGCGCCGGCAGCCCCCATTTGAAAAATGTCGATCAAAATATAGTTAACGGTGATATTGACGATGTTGACGATGAGGGAATTAAACATGGAGACCTTGCTGTTCCCCATAGCCCGAAACAGCGCCGCCCCAGCGTTATAAATGGCGATAAACGGATAGGCCGCCGCCGTCAACAGGAAATAGACGAGGGCGGAATCCATGATCTCCCGGGAAATGCTGCCGAAGATCAGCCGTAGGATGTGCTCCCGGAAGACGAGGCCCAGCGTCATCAGCCCCACCCCAGCGATCAGCGCCACATATAAAAGCTGCTTGGCCGCAGAGCGGGCCTTTTCCACCTCCTGCCGGCCGAGATACTGCGCCACCACCACCGCTCCGCCTGTGGACAGGGCGGAAAAAATGTTGATGATCAAAACGTTGATATTATCTACCAAAGACACACCGGAAACTACCGCCTCTCCAGCCGCGGTGACCATGATCGTATCTGCCATGCCCACCGTCATGAGCAAAAGCTGCTCAATGATCAGTGGGATGATCAGCCGCGCCAGGGCCCGGCGGGTAAAGAACAGTTCCTCACATCGCATCGTGGACTCCAATCAGAACACCTCTATATTTTTATTCATTCTATTTCTCTGAAGAATTATTTTACCATAGTTATCTGCCGTTTCAAATCGTGTTTTTATACAAAGTGATCGCTCTTCATCCATATATCCGCTTTACTGCTTTGTTTGACAATAGAGGGGAGAATATGATAGGATGAAGATATGTGAAAGTATATGGAAAATATCTTTGCTCATCTCACACAAAATCACACTGTAAAGGGGAATTGGAAAAATGGTTGGAACAAAAACGATCGGGACCTTTTTTGAACTTGGCGGATGCGGCGCTATGGAGTGCCTCACCCGGACCGGCCTGGATTATGTGATCATTGACACTGAACACAACTGCTTCTCAGACGAGACCGTGGAACAATACATCCGGACCGCTGAAAACGGCAATCTGCTCCCCTATGTGAGGATCGGCAGCACCCACCGCCCCTATATCCTCCGGATGGTGGACATTGGTGCCAGAGGGCTCATCGTTCCCAACATCAACACAGTGGACGAGGTGAAGGAGCTTGTCTCCTGGGCAAAGTTCGCCCCCATCGGCAAGCGGGGCTACTGCCCCACCCGCACCAGCGTATGGGGCGCGGATGACTGGGCCCAGGACACCCTGGAATACATGAAGACCTGCAATGAGCGCTGCAAGGTCATCCCCCAGTGTGAGACCCGGGGCGCTTTGGAGCACATCGAGGAGATCGCCGCCGTCCCCGGCGTGGACGGCATCTTTGTGGGCCCCTGCGATCTGTCTATCGCCCTGGGCATCCCCCTGCAGTTTAACTCCCCCATCCTGATCGAGGCCATGGAGCGTATCCTCAAGGCCTGCAAGGACAACGGAAAAGAGGCCTATCTCTTCTCCTCCACTCCGGAGAACGGAAAAATGTGGCTGGAGCGGGGCTACGACAGCGTGACCTGCGGCCTGGATGCCGCCATCTTTACCAACGCCTGCAAAAACCTGGTGGCCAGCTTCCAGTAAGGACAGCACCCTGTTTGCAAAAAAACGGGCCGGTGAAATGAACAGCACTAATAACGAAGCAATTCGAAATTAGTGCACAAGGGCCGTAAAGACACGAATCCCCTGCTGAGAATATTTCTCAGCAGGGGATTTTCGCACATTCGCCTATTTGGGCAATCTCCGCTATTATAAAACAACAAAACCGCAAAACAAAGCGGAGGTTGTTGCAATGGAAAAATTCATAATGGACGAACGCACAGGACTTACTTACGAGCTGGCCGGAGACTATTATCTCGTCACCGGTGATGAAGAACCGGAGTTCGAACCAATCGGCATCTGGGGTCAGCGCCATCGGCGCTATCTCCGTCAGAACAGGCGCTGCCATTACAACTATCTGTTCATGATCGGCAAGCTGGACACACATCTGCGAGAGATTGACCGTGCTGCCAATGAAATGTTCGCTCAGCTTACAGAACATATGGCATCAGCCGAGAGCGTCACCGAAGCGCTCAAAGCAGCTGATCAAATAGAATGGGTACGCCGCATGAATGACATTCAAAATCGTGCCAGAGAAATCGTCAATTCTGAACTGATTTACAACTAAGCGAATCCGGAGTACAGGCTGAAAACGATAGTCTGTGCTCCGGGTTTTCTCCATTTCAAAACAACGCGGTATCGGTCTAACAAGCAACGGATTTGACCCAGCAAATCCAGCTTGACAGGGAGATTGCTGTGACCTTTTGCTATATCGCCTCTAATGTTTGGCTGATGAACGATCGACTTTCTTCACAGAACTTCATTTCTTAAATATAAATCTCCGCTTCAGCGAATAAAGCTGCTTTGCCGCGAAGCACAGTCCGCTCCCCTGCATAGCTGCAATACAGCACACCGCCGCGGGCGGACGCCTGATACGCTGTAAACTCCGTTTTACCTGTCTTACCCGCCCAGTAGGGAATGACATGGCAGTGACCGCGCCCGCAGACCGGGTCCTCTGCAACATTGCATTTCGGTGCAAAGGTTCGGGTTACGCGGTCATATTCGCTGCCCGGTGCGGTGATGTGAAAGCATACGCCGTCCATCTGCCGGATTTTCTCCAAATCCGGCTGCACCTGCCGCACCTGCTCCTCGTTTTCCAAAACGCAGACCATATCCGCACCACAGTAAGCCTCAACAGTTTTTACACCCAGCGCTTCCGTCATTTGTTCCGTCACCGGAACAGGCTTTAACTGAAAGGACGGAAAATCCATCACCAGCAGGTCGTCCTGCTTTTCCACCGTCAGCCGTCCACTGAGTGTGTCAAACGCCACTGCTTTACATTCTGGTTCTACAAAGCGCGTAATGACATAAGCTGTCGCCAGCGTTGCATGGCCGCACAGTTCCACCTCACCGCCGGGCGTAAACCAGCGCAGATGATACGCATTGTCCTCTTTGACGGCAAACGCGGTTTCCGAGAGATTATTCTCGATGGCGATATTCTGCATGGTGCGGTCGTCCGGCCAGTTATCCATCACACAGACAGCGGCGGGATTCCCCGCAAAGACTTTATCGGTAAAAGCGTCTACAATATACTGTTTCATCGCGTTCTCCTTACTTTTTACGATGGGAAAGATATTCACTGACCAGCCGCACACATTCCGGGAAACTCTCGCGGCACAGACCGATGCGAAGATACTCGTCCGAGTTTTCCAGCACTGAGGACGGCACGATCAGCACGCCTGTATGTTCCAGAATCTCCATGCAGAAATCCATGGCGCTTTGTCCGCCGAGCAGTTTCACATACGCCATTGTTGCGCCCTTGGGCGACACATAGGCGAACAAATCGGCGTGCTGCTGTACAAATTCATGCAGCAGAGCGGCATTGCGGCGCACGATTGCATTGTTACGCTGCATAATCTCGTCTTTTTTATTCAGCAGTTCGCTTGCAATCCACTGGCACGGCAGATTGGAGCAGGTGCTCGTGAAATGACGATAAGCCAACAGCTTGTGCATGAGTTTCGGGCTTTTTGTCGCTGCCCAGCCGAGCCGCAGTCCGGGTGCGGCAAAGGTTTTGGAAAAACTGCCGAGTGCAATCGCATTTTCATACAAATCCGCAAACGAAGTGTCCGAGCAGCTTTCGTCCATGCGCAGAAAACGGTACACCTCGTCCGCAATCAGATACAGGTCATGCGCGCGGCACAGGTTCACGATAGCAGACATTTCGCTGTCCGTCAAGCACGCACCAGTCGGGTTGTGTGGGTAATTCAAAATCAGCAGACGGGTCTGCGGTGTGATTTTTGCTTTCAGCGTTTCAAGGTCAAACGCCCACTTTTCTTCAAAACCGGGGCGGTATTCGATGATGGAACAGCCGATCTCCTTTGCGATGACCGAAAGCGACTGATACGACGGCATTTGCACCACAATCTCGTCACCCGGCTTGAGAAGTGCGCGCATAGTGACATAGATGGTTTCTTCGCCACCGTTCATCATGGCGATTTGGTCGGGCGTGATGGTTTCATACAGTGCTGACAGTTTCTCTCTCAGCGGCAGATAGCCGTTTCCCAATGCGTAACCCAGCGGCTCGTCTGCATACTTAGAGAGGTCGAATGCCGTTTCTTTCAGCGGCAGGGATTCCGGGTCGGAGCTGCCCATCATGTACTTTGCTTTCGATTCATATTCGGTGAAATAGGCATCCACCAGAAATTTGCTCATATCCATGAGAGATTCCTCCAATGCTTGTATTCTGCATGAGTTTATTATATACTCATGGATAGAAATAAGTAAAATTGATGTTTATTATGCGAATATGCAGAAAGGTTATTTGAACAATGCAGAGATATATTGCACTCTTGAAAGTGGTCGAGGTTGGCAGTTTCACCAAGGCGGCGGATTTGCTGGGCTATACGCAGCCTGCGCTCAGTCAAATGATCGCCTCGTTGGAAAAGGAGCTGTCCATCAAAATTTTATATCGCTCCCGCTACGGTATCCGACTGACACCGGAGGGAGAACGGCTGTATCCGTCTGTGCAGAACGCTGTGCTGCAATATGAGGCTATGCGCCGCACAGCAGATGAGATACGCAGACTGGATTCCGGTGTTGTGCGTATCGGAACGGTTTCCAGCGTGTCCTGCCATTGGCTGCCGGAGATCATTCGGGCGTTCTGGCAGGAGTACCCGAATATTCAGATCGTGCTGCATCAGGGCGATTACACCAGTATTCCGGAATGGGTGCGGACAGGTGCGGTGGATTTTGGTTTTGTCAATCCTCATGCAGTCAAGGGCATGGAAACGACCGTTATCAAGTCCGGTGAGTTTCGTGCGGTGCTGCCGAAAAATCACCCGCTGGCAGAGAAAAAGTCACTGGTGCTTGAGGATCTGGCGGACGAACCGTTCCTGCTGCTGGAGGAAGGCGCGTACAGTGAACCGCTGGAGGCGTTTCGAGCTGCGGGCATTACTCCTAATGTGAAACTGCGCGTCCATGACGATTATTCCATCTTGTCTATGGTGGAGCAGGGATTGGGCGTTTCCATTCTAACCGAGCTCGTTCTGCATAAGACCAGCTATGATGTGGTGGCACTGCCCATTGAACCGGCCATTATCCGCACGATGAGCATTGTCACAAAGGACAAAAATACACTGCCGCTGGCGAGCAAAGCGTTTATTCGGTATTTGATGGACCGAATAAACTATCTGCGATGACATGAGATTAAACGGTTGGTAATGCGAAATCTGCGTAGTATTTCTCCTGTTTAGAAATATGTATCATTTAACAATGAGCTATGGGCGTCCTAATAGGGTCACAGGGAAATTCCCTGTCAAGCTGGATTTGAACAATCAAATCCGTTGCTTGTTACGACATCTCCCGCATAAAAACTCAATATATGCACCATAAAAACGAACCGGAGTGCACAGCTGAATTTCAGGTTGTGCGCTCCGGTTTTTTTGCTGCTCGGATTGGTGTTCATAAAAAATTTATAAAAGTTTTTTATCAGTTTTTGAGATTTAAGGTTGTAGTTGATTATTGAGGGGCAAACGATTATCTGTCAAACCGCTCCCCTTAAGTAAGTAACTATGTAATCCAACTACCCGAAGAGAAGTAAGTACAGGAATCATCTTCTTTTCAGCTGACCGAAAAAGGAACGACAACATGAACGCCATCGCAAACTTTGTTACAACCATTCCCATCACAAATATCCACCCATTCAAGGACAACCCCTACCATGTGCAGGACAACGAAGAAATGCAGTCCCTGTGCGAGAGTATCCGAGAAAACGGCATTCTATCACCATTGCTTGTTCGGCAGGTAAGTGCTGAGGAATATGAAGTCATCTCCGGCCACCGCAGACTGTACGCAGCGCAGAAGCTGGGTCTGACCGAACTCCCGACAGTGACCACGGATCTGGATCGCAGTGCCGCCGCTATCGCTCTTGTAGACAGCAATCTGCACCGAGAGCATATCCTCCCATCTGAAAAAGCCTTTGCCTACAAATTGAAAATGGAGGCGCTGTCCCATCAAGGTGCTGTTTGTGGACAGGTTGGCCACAAGTCGCGTGATACGGTTTCCGACACCGACAGCGGCAGACAGGTGCAGCGCTACATTCGGCTGACCTATCTTATTCCCGAACTGTTGAACAAACTTGACACCGGAGAAATGGCGCTGTCTGTCGGCGTAGAGCTTTCGTATCTTGATGAGCAACGCCAGCGTAATGTTCTGGAACAGTGCGAAATCAACGACTGTACTCCGTCCTACTCACAGGCGGTGCGGCTGAAAAAGCTGTTTCAGAACCAACAGCTTGCGGCATTGGATATTCAACAGATTTTGTCCGAAGAAAAGCCAAATCAGCGAGAAGCCATTAAAATTTCGACAAAACGCTTGCAGGCGGTTCTTCCGCAAGGACTGAATGCTGCGGAAACCGAAGATTATGTAGTCAAGGCCTGTGAGCATTATCGGAAATTTCAACGGCGGCGAGAGCACGAACGATGAGGTGCAGTATGAACGAGTTATGGACCGAACAGGAAAATACATTCCAAATGAACATTAGCGGCACCGAATACGAAGTGAGTACACATTTTGACAGCGGCGGCAGGCAAAGCGTTTTGCAGCAGTTCCGGGCCTTGCTTTTGAACAGCGCCGCACAATCGACATTTGACAGCAGACATGATACGCTATGATCGTCTTTACTGTGCCCGCTGTCGGAAAGGAGCGCAAACATGACAGCAAAGAAGAAAAACATCGGGCAGGAAGAACAAATTACCGCCTTATATTGCCGGTTATCTGTGGACGATGACCGAGCCGAGGAGTCCAATTCCATTACCAATCAAAAACAGATTCTCACGGATTATGCTAAGCGGAACGGCTACAAAAATACGCAGTTCTTCGTAGATGACGGCGTTTCCGGCACTACCTTTCAGCGTGACGGCTTTCAGCAGATGCAGAAAATGGTGGAAGACGGGTTGATTGGTACGATTATCGTAAAAGATCTCAGCCGCTTCGGGCGTGAGCAGATCGAAATGGGACGTCTGCTGCAAATCGTGTATCCGTCGTTGGGCGTGACATTTATCTCCATTCAGGAAGGCGTGAACACCACAACCAAAACCGGAATGCAGTTAGTGCCGTTCGTCAACATTTTCAACGAGTGGTACGCCGAGCAGACCAGCCAGAAAATCCGTGCTGTCTGGAAAAGCAAGGCCGAACACGGAAAATGTGTTTCCGCAACGGTGGCATATGGATATAAAAAATCTCCGGACAATCCGGAGCAGTGGCTCATTGACGAACCGGCGGCGAAAGTGGTTCGGAGAATTTACGATTTGTGCCTTGCCGGTCGTGGACCGTCACAGATTGCGCGCCAGCTGGAGCGTGAACAGGTTCTTACCCCAACGGCGTACTTCCTCAGCATCGGTCTGAAAACACGAAATCCTGCCCCCAAAAATCCATATCTGTGGTCGCTGAAAACGGTCGCGCACATCTTATCCAATCGGCAATACACCGGCTGCGCGGTGAATTTCAAAAGCACAACGGTCAGCTACAAGGTTCACAAGGTGATTTATAATCCGGTGGAGGAACAACAAATTATTCCGGATATGCAGGAGCCGATCATCTCGGAGGAAGAATTTGAGCGTGTGCAGGAGCTCCGCAATAACAAACGCAGGAATACCAAAACCGGCAGGCAAAGCCTGTTTGCCGGCTTGCTCTACTGCCCGGACTGCGGCGCAAAACTTCATTTCTGCGCGGCGAAAAGCCTGAAACCGAATCAGGAATTTTATCGCTGTGCCAACTACAATTCCGGACGCGGAACGTGCAAAATCCACTATATTCGCAACGTGGTGCTGGAGAAAATCGTTCTGGAGGCGGTCAGCGGCCTGGCGGATTATGTACGCTGCTATGAGCCGGTGTTCCTGCATTTCCTCGCTAAGCAGAATAACGCGGAGCATCAAATGAACTTGAAAGCGCTCCGGCAGTCCATTGACAAAGGTGAGCAGCGTATCCGGCAGATCGACAAGGCCATCGAAGAACTGTTCGAGGCCAATATCAACGGCAAAATCTCTGATGAGCGCTTCGTCAAGATGACCGCAAGCTACGAAAAAGAGCAGAAAGATTTGCTTGCATCGGTGGAGATCTGGAAGGTAGAGCTTGAAAGCGCTCAGCAGCAGGAAGTTGACCTGCGTCAGCTGCTGATGGCACTGCGCGAGTTCACTGAGGTAAAAAAGCTGACACCGGAACTGGTAAACACTCTGATTCAGCGGATTGAAGTCCACAGCAAGGAAAAGGTTAACGGTCGCAATCGAGTGAAGGTGGACATTTACTTTACCGCTGTGGGTATGGTAAATATCCCGATCGAAACCGAGATCAAAGCTGCTCTGGAGGAAATCCAGCGCAGCCGCAAGCAGGCAATTACCGCATAAAACAGCAGCGGCACAGTCCACATAAGTGAAACTGCGCCACTGCTTACATAATACTTCGTTATGGGTGCCGAGCTAAACACCGGCCCGTTTTTTCATTCAACCCTTTTTAAATAGATGAAAGCCCTTCTTCTCATAGGGTTCGCTTTTCACCTGGCCCACCGAATAGCCTGTGGCGGCGATGGTCTCCCGCAGCGCCGCCTCGTCCAGCGGCTCCTCCGCCAGGATCTCCGTCCTTCCCTTGCTCCGGGATGAGGTCACCTTCTTGATGGGAAACGCCTTGCGCACCGCGTCGTTGATGTGAGCCTCACACATCTCACAGGCCATGCCCGATACCTCTACCGTAATTTTGACCATGGGATACCCCCCTTTCACTATCCATATCTCTCTGTGGTTAGTTTTCGCTAACCTCCACGCAAAAAATCCGCCCCGCCGGGGCCGATGTACGGCTTCATCATACGTCAGCAGGAGGGATTTGTCAAGGATACAGCGGAAGGTCGGAGACCGGAATCCAGATGCAGCCATGGCGTTCGTCCGGCTCAATGCCCCTTCGTGCCAGTTCCTTGCCCTGCTCGCAGTTCTCCTCCCCCGCCCTCTCCGCGTAGGCGCGGCAGAGGACGGAGCAGCGGGAAACTCCAGGGCCCTCCTCCAAAACTGCGATCGCCGCGCAGTCCAGCCGGTAGGCGGGACACCGGGTGAGCATATACTATAATGCCAGGTGACATAATGTCATGGCTAAGAGATTTGCGAAAGAAACGGCGGTATCCGCAAATTAAAATGCAAATACTGACCGGAATATATCAAAGTGACTACTCCAAAATTGAAACGGGGAAGCGCTATTACGCCTTTGAACCATGCCGCAGGATCGCCCTGTCATTGAACACCAGCATGGACTATTTGGCCGGGCTGACCGACGTGGAAGAGCACTATCCCAGATCTCCCTACATAGAAAAGTAGGACGTCTTTCGACGTCCTACTTTTTTACTTTTCTGTCTTTCTGCCGGTCAAATCCGCTTCCAGGTGGTCCCCTCCTTGGTATCGATAAGCTCGATCCCCTGGGCCTTCAGTTCATCCCGGATACGGTCAGCCTCCGCCCAGTTCTTGTCAGCCTTGGCCTGGGCACGCTGGGCGATAAGGTCCTCGATGGTGGCGGCATCCTCCCCGGCGGGGGCAGCCTTCTTCTCCCTCAAGGCGGCGGCGTGCTCTAAGAGCTTCAGGCCCAGCACCTCGTCAAAGCTGGCGATGAGAGCCCGTTTGGTGGCATCATTGATGTCGGCCTTCAGCACATCGTAGAGGGCGGTGACGGCCAGGGAGGTGCTCAGATCATTGTCCAGCGCCTCCTGGAACTGGGCCTTGTAGGTCTTAGCGGCCTCCTCATCCACCTCGCCCTCGGCGTTCAGAGCGGCCACTCGGCCGACCAGCTTGTCATAGGCAGCCCTGGCGTTGTCCAGGTTCTCCCAGGAGAAGGTCAGCGATTTCCGGTAGTGGGACTGGAGGCAGAACAGGCGGTAGACCATAGGGTCATACCCCTTCTCCTCCAGCAGGGAGACCGTCAAGAACTCTCCGGCGGATTTGGACATCTTGCCGCTGTTGGTGTTCAGGTGGTGGATATGGAACCAGTGGGTGCACCAGGGATGCTCCAAATAAGCCTCCGACTGAGCGATCTCATTGGTGTGGTGGGGAAAGGCGTTGTCGATGCCGCCGCAGTGGAGATCCAGGTACTCTCCGCAGTATTTCATAGAGATGCAGGAGCACTCAATGTGCCAACCGGGATAGCCCACGCCCCAAGGGGAATCCCACTTCAAGGCCTGATCCTCAAATTTGGACTTGGTGAACCAGAGGACAAAGTCGTTCTTGTTGCGCTTATTGGGGTCCTCCTCTACGTTCTCCCGGGCCCCCACCACCAGCGCCTCCACATCGTGGTCGTTGAAGACATAGTACTTCTTCAGCTTAGAGGTGTCAAAATAGACGTTCCCCCCGGCAAAGTAAGCATAGCCGGTGTTCATCAGCTTGGTAATGACTTTGATATACTCGTCGATGATCCCCGTGGCGGGCTGGACCACGTCGGGGGTCTTGATATTCAGCTTCCTGCAGTCGTCAAAGAAGGCATCGGTATAGAACTGGGCGATCTCCAGCACCGTCTTATGCTCCCGTTGGGCGCCCTTCAGCATCTTGTCCTCCCCCGTATCCGCGTCAGAGCTGAGGTGGCCCACGTCGGTGATGTTCATCACTCGAAGCACATCATAGCCCTCCCACCGAAAGGCCTTCTCCAGCACATCCTCCATGATATATGAGCGCAGGTTGCCAATGTGGGCAAAGTGATAGACGGTAGGGCCGCAGGTATACATGGTCACCTTGCCCGGTTCATGGGTCTTAAATTCCTCTTTCTCATGGGACAGGGAGTTATACAGCTTCATCATACTCTTCTCCTCCAATCTTTGATCCAGGTATTCCGGTCACAGTGGGTACAGTATTCCCAAATGATGAGATACTTTTCCCAGGCAGAGAGCGGGGAAACAAAAACGCCTCCATGCCCAAGGGCATGAGAGGCGTTTTCACGCGGTTCCACTCTCGTTTTCACTCGAAGGCCGATAACGGGGCCGACCCGTGGGGCATTACCCCCCACGCTCCCGGGTGCAATTCACGCCGCAGCCAAATCCATGAGCCCGCTCTCAGCCGGTGACGGTCTCTTTCTGTCTGGTGGTCCTGCCCGCTACTTTTCCGTTCCTTGCGCTCATTTTCCTTGGTTAGTATATTAGCACTTCCTCCATTTTGTGTCAAGAGGGCGGTATAGATACAAAATTTTCTCTCCCAGAGGTCAGGTCCGCAGCCACTCCAAAAATCCACTGCTGTAGTACCTCTCCCCGTCTATCTCCACCCACATGGCCTCGGCGCCGAAGCGTTCCAGCAGCGCCCGCCCCTCCTCTTGGGGCAAGAGGAACAGGGCGGTAGACAGTCCATCTGCCCAGGCAGAATCGGGACAGACCACTGTGACAGCCCGCCACAAATTGGCCGGATATAAGCTCTCCGGGTCGATCAGGTGATGGCAGCGCACCCCATCCACTGTAAAATAGCGTTGATAATCCCCGCTGCTGACCACAGAGGAGGCCTCCACATACAGCGTATGCAGATAGTCCTCTTCCCCTCCGTCTGGGTCCTGGATGCCCACGATCCAAGCGGAACCGTCGGTGGGCCTGGGGCCGGTGGCCCGGACATTACCCCCCACGCTGACCAGCAGTCCGGTAGGAGCTGTCCGGCAGACCTGCTCCACCGCATACCCCTTGGCCACCGCCCCCACATCCAGGCGGGCCTGCGGGTCGGTAAGGCGAACAGACGAGCCCTCCCTGTCGATCTCCAGCAAGTCAAAGCCCACATGGTGCGCCGCCTCCCTGAGCGCCTCCGGATCAGGCAGGGCGGCATTTTCCGGGTCGTCTATCCCTATCTCCCGCGCTTGGTACCACAAGGAGAGCACACTTCCCATGGTCACGTCCACCTTCCCCTCCGTGGTCTCCCAAAGCTCCCGACAGAACTCCAGCAGTTCGATGATCCTCCCGTCTACCTCCACCGCCTCCCCTCCAGCGTGATCATTTACCGTTTTCAGATTGTTGATTCCCTCATACTCGTGATAGATGTCAAAGAGCCGGTGATAGTCCAAAAGCTCGTCATGGATCTCCTGAGCCATCTGCTGAAAGTTGTCCTTATCCTCAGCATACCCCACTATAGTAGTCACTGTGTCAAACAAATCTAAAAAGCTGGCCTCATAACGGTGGAGGCTTCCAGCCCCCTGTCCCCGCCCGGAACCGCCGCAGCCCCCCAAGACAAGGCTCATCACCAAGGCACAGATCCCGACCCGCTTTTTCATGCCATCCCCCCATCGAAGTGGCAGCCCCGTCCCTCCAAAGGCCCCGTGGCCGGAAAAGCCTCCGTTTTGCCGCATGTCGGGACGCGAGGCTTTTCCTCTCCAGCCATTTTTCCCACACCTCATCTCTTCCATACGGATACCGCTTCCCATATAAAAATCCCCCGGCAGGTCCTGCCGGGGGATTTTTATCACTTCAGACTTCTCTTTACCATCTGAGTCAAGACATCCTCGTCGCTCAGAGCTCGCTCCAATCCAGTACGTCCCGGTTTTTGACGAAATACTCTATGCCAGAGTACACCGTCGTCACCACGATGACTCCCACACAGACGTTGACAACCCACTTCGGAAGGGGAAAGAACATCAGGATGAGACACACCATGGTAGAGGCGGTCTTGACCTTCCCCGACCAGCCGGCGGCGATGACCCGCCCGGATTCCGCGGCGATGAGCCGCATGCCGGAGACGGCAAATTCCCGAAAGATCACAATGGCCACCGCCCAGGCCGGCATAAGCCCGCTCTGGACGAACCACAGCATTGCAGTCACTACCAGCACCTTGTCCGCCAGGGGATCCATAAACTTCCCGAAGTCCGTGATCTGATGGTAGTGTCGGGCAATATAGCCGTCGGCCAGGTCGGTGAGGCTGGCCAAGACAAAAATGGCCAGTGCCGCGTAGCTACTGTTGGGAAAGTCCCAATAGAGCACCACCAAAAACGCCGGGATCATCAAGACCCGCAAAAGGGTCAATTTGTTTGCCAGATTCATTCCCTCACTCCTCGATCTCCCCAGTCAGGTCCCCGTCCACAGTTCCCGTCATACGGACGGGGACAAAGCTCCCGGGCGGTACAGTGCCGGCAGCGGTAAACCACACCTTGCCGTCCACCTCGACGGAATCGGCATAGGTCCGGCCGACGTAACAGCCCATCTCCGGATCGAATCCCTCACACAAAACCTCCATTACCGTCCCCAGGCGGCTCTCATTATAGGCATCCAGCACTTGGGACTGAAGCTCTACCAGCCGGTCCACCCGCTGCCGGGCGATCTCCTCCGGCACCTGGTCCGGCATTTTTGCGGCGCGGGTCCCCTCCTCCCGGGAATACTGGAACACCCCGGCCCGCTCGATGCCCATACTGGTGATAAACTCACACAACTCCGCAAAGTCCTCCTCCGTCTCTCCGGGCAGCCCGCAGATCAGGGAGGTGCGGAGAATAACCCCGGGAATGCGCTCCCTCAGTTCTGTCAGCAACCTGGTCAGCTCCTCTCTGCTTCCCCAGCGGTTCATGGATTTCAGCAGCTTGTCGCTGCAGTGCTGCAGAGGAATATCCAGATATTTGACCAGTTTGGGCTCAGAGGAGATGACCTCTATGAGCTCCTCATCCAAATAGTCGGGATAGAGATAGTGGAGCCGGATCCAGTAAAAATCCAGCTTGCACAGTTCGAGCAAAAGCTCCTTCAGCCGTCGCTCTCCATAGAGGTCCTTTCCATAGGGCCCGATGTCCTGGGCGATCAGGATCAGCTCCTTGACTCCGCTGTCAGACAGGGCTTTGGCCTCCTTCAGGATGGCCTCCATGGGGCGGCTGCGGTAGCGTCCCCGGAGATAGGGGATGATGCAGAAGGCGCAGAAATTGTCACAGCCCTCGGCAATCTTTAAAAACGCGGTATAGGACGGGGTGGTAACCAGCCGCTCCCCCTCTTCCGCAGTAGCCGAAATATCCCCAAAGAGCTGGGGATAGCTCCCCGCCGCCACCGCCTCCACTGCAGAGACGATCTCTCCATAGCTGCCCGTACCCATGAGCCCGTCCACCTCTGGAAGCTCTGTTCGGATCTCCTCCCGGTAGCGCTGGGACAGACACCCGCAGACCAGCAGTTTGCCCAGCCTCCCCGCCTGCTTCAGCTCTCCCAGAGCAATGATATGCTCGATGGCCTCACTCTTGGCTGCATCAATAAAGCCGCAGGTGTTGAGAACAGCCACGTCGGCCCCTTCTACCTCCCCTGTGACAGTGTGGCCAGCAGCTTGACATAGGGCCATCATCTGTTCGGTGTTGATCAGATTTTTGGAACAGCCCAGTGAAATAAATGCGATCTTCAAGGTTATTCTCCTTTGTATCAGATAAAGGTATACCGCCCCTCCCGGCGGAGAGGCATCTTGGGACTCTGGTCAGGCCAACCCAGCGTGACGGCGGCCACGAACTCTCCCTTGCCGGGGGCAAAACGCTGCTGCAGCTCCGGGCCAAAGCCCATGCGCTGGGGAGCCGATATCCAGCAGGAGCCCACTCCTTTATCCCAGGCGGCCAGAAGCAGGTTCTCAATGGCGGCCGAGACGCTCTGAGCCGCCCCGTCCCGATCGGGATAATCGTCCTTGAGGAGGAAAGCCAGCACACAGACCGGGGCTCCGCCCAGCGTGACCAGGAAATTCTGGGTCTCCGCGATGGTCGCCGGGTTTTTCGCAAAGCGCTCCCGGAGCACCGGGCTGAACTTCTCCACCACCCGGACCATGATGGTCTTCAGCTCCTCCATGGCCTCCTGGGAGCGGATCACCACAAAGTGCCAATGCTGCAGGTTGATGGCGGAGGGGGCCGCCAGGGCGGGCTCTAAGATCTCCATCAGCAGTTCGTCAGACAGTGGTTCGCTCTTGTATTTCCGCACACTCCTCCGAGTCAGCAGACATTCTCTGGCATCCATAATCGTGCCCTCCCTCTCCACTTGACTGTTTCAGTCCTCCGCCTCCGCTCCCCAGCGCCGCAGACCGGCGCTGATGTCAGACCAGGAATACCCTCGCCGGGCCAGAGCGTCAGCGGCCCGCCTGCACTCCTTTTCATCTGGGATATGTCCCTTAAAACGGCTGCGCAGGAAGGCATCCACCCCCTCCTCCGGAGGCTGGGCCTTTTCCAGGGCGTTGTCCCAATACTGCCGGGGCACCCCCCGGCGGAAGAGCTCGTCCCGAAGCTTGCGCTCCCCGTAACCCTTGGCAGAGTATTGCTGGACCACTGTGTCGGCATATTCAGCATCGTTCAGATAACCCAAACCCTCCAGCCAGTCCGCCGTCTCCTGCGCCTGCTCCTCCGTCGCCGCAGGCGTCTTCTTCAGATCCCGGGGCCGGGCGGTGAGTTTTTGGATCAACTCCCGCCGGGACATAGGGCGGGAGGAGATGTAATCCAGTGCCTTGGCCCGGACTGCGCTTTGCCCAGCCGCCTGGGTCAGCTTGTCGTAAACTTCGTCAGACAACTCCATACCTGCGTAGAGGGCAAAGTCAGCCACCTCGTTCTCCGTGACCCGCAGGAGAGAGCCATTGTCCAACCACGCCAGCCAGCGCCCCTTCCCCCGCTGAGAAGGCTCTAATTTATTGATCTGCATCCTCAAAGTCCTCCGCGGACACATCTACCCCCCGGCTGACAGTGGGCCGGGGCACGGCAGCTGCCGCCGGAGCGGACGCAGGGGCACTTGCAGCCGCCTTTCCCTGGGGCAGCAACTTATACGCATTTTCTCGGATGTCCTCTTCCAGCTTTTCAGCCACATCCGGATTGTCCCTCAAATACTGCCGGGCAGAGTCCCGGCCCTGGCCGATCCGCACCTCTCCCATAGAGAACCAGGAACCTGACTTCTGTACCAGGCCAAGCTGGACGCCCAGATCCACCATCTCGCCCTCTTTCGCGATCCCCTCGCCGAACATGATGTCAAACTCCGCCTGGCGGAAGGGAGGGGCCACCTTGTTCTTGACCACCTTGGCCCGGACATGGTTGCCGATGACCTCGGCCCCGTTTTTGATGGACTCCACCCGCCGGATGTCGATCCGGACAGAGGAGTAGAATTTCAGCGCCCGGCCTCCCGTTGTGACCTCGGGGTTGCCGTACATGACTCCCACCTTTTCCCGAAGCTGGTTGATAAAAATGACAATACAATTGGTTTTGGAGATGGAGCCGGCCAGCTTGCGGAGGGCCTGGCTCATGAGCCGGGCCAGCAGACCTACATGGGCGTCGCCCATATCTCCCTCGATCTCCGCCCGGGGCGTCAGTGCCGCCACCGAGTCCACCACCACCACATCAATAGCGCCGGAGCGGACCAGTGCCTCGCAGATCTCCAAGCCCTGCTCTCCCGTATCCGGCTGGGAGATGAGCATGGAGTCGATATCCACCCCCAGAGCACTGGCATAGGCGGGGTCCAGAGCGTGCTCGGCGTCGATAAAGGCCACCTCGCCCCCCCGCTTTTGGGCCTCGGCCACGATGTGGAGGGCCAGAGTGGTCTTACCGGAGGATTCGGGGCCATAGATCTCAATGATGCGTCCCCTGGGAACTCCGCCGATGCCAAGAGCCATGTCCAGGGCCAGAGAGCCGGTGGGAATGGCCTCTACCACCACATGGGCGTTCTCTCCCAAGCGCATGACGGCCCCTTTTCCAAAGTCCTTCTCGATCTGGGCCAGGGCGGTATCCAGCGCCTTCTTTTTATCAGCCGCCTGCCCCGGCTGGGTAAACATCATTTTTTTCTTCTCTGCCATATCTCCTTCTCCTCCTATGTAAACAGATAACCCACTCTCTTATTTATTCATTGATGGTGCCCGACACCACCCGCCAGATCCCCTGGGTATCCCGAACAGAACAGATGTCCTCAAATCCATTTTGTCCTAAAATCAGCTCCACATCGCCAGACTGTCCCATCCCCACTTCAAAGAGGAGCCGTCCTCCCAGCCGGAGCGCCCCCTTCCACTTGGAGGCCACCGCCCGATAAAAGTCCAGTCCATCCTCCCCGCCATCCAGGGCCTCCCTCGGCTCATAGTCCTTCACCGACGGGTCTAAGGTGCGGATCTCTGCGGACGGGATGTAGGGGGGATTGCAGGCGATCACGTCAAAATCCCACAGCGCCGGCAGAGGGGGCAGCTTGGCATCTGCGTAGACGCTGGTGACCTGATTGACCAAGCCGCACCTGCGGATATTCTGCTTGCACACCCGCAAAGCCCCCTCTGAGCTGTCCGCCAACACCACCTTGCACCCGGGCACATTGGCAGCCACCGCCAGTCCCACACACCCGCTCCCCGCGCACAGATCCAGTACCCGGCAGCCCTCTGGGACCCCCCGGGCCGCTAAGATGGCCTGCTCCGCCAGCACCTCTGTGTCCAGCCGGGGAATAAGCACCTCCCGGGAGATGTCCAGGCTCAGGCCATAGAACTCCCACTCTCCGATGATGTAGGCCACCGGCTCTCCGGCAAGGCGGCGGGCGGTCAGTTCCCTCACCTTCTCCTCCACCTGGTCGGAGGCATAGAGGGGCATATCCCGGAAAAACTCCTCCCTTGCCTTGTCGGCCGCATAGCAGACGATCTCCCGGGCCTCCAATTGGGCGGCGGGAATCCCCTCCGCCTTCAGCTTTCGCCGTGCATCCAAGTAGAGGTTGTTGTATGTAGTCGCCATGCCCTCACCCCATCTTCTCTCTTCTTCTCTTTTCTCTTACCAGCGGTCAGCGCCCTCTACCTCGGGCAGGACCTCTGTCAGCGCCCTGATACCAACCTCGATCATGGAATCGTCCGGCTCAAAGGTCGTCCACCGCTGGATGCCCATACCGGGGGCCCGGACGATCCGGCACACAATCCCCTCATGGCCCCCCACATAGCGGTTAATCTCATATGTGATGGCCACCACCACTGGCAACAGCAGAAGGTGGAGCCCCATCCGGGCAAAGGTGCTCTCCACATGGACAAAGGAAAACACCAAGCTGGAGAGCAAGATCGACACCACAATGACCACGAACAGGAAACTGGTGCCGCACCGGGGATGGTGCTTGGGCTGGATACGCACGTTTTCCACCGTCAGCGGAAGCCCCGCTTCATAGCAGAAGATGGTCTTGTGTTCGGCACCGTGGTACTGAAACGTCCGGTGGATATCCTTCATATGGGCACAGATGATCAGATACCCCAAAAAGATGACTACCCGCAGTCCGCCCTCTACCAGGTTGCGGCCCCACAGGGGAAAGCCGGGGAAAAAGTGGAGAATAGCGCCCCCCAGCGCGGTGGGCAGCAGAAAAAACAAAAACACGGAAAACGCCATGCCCAAAACCATGGATAACAGGATAATGAGGTTGGTCAGCTTTTCACTCCCCAATTTCTCATCCAACCATTTTTCAAACTTGGATGGCTCTTCCTCTACCTCTTCCTCAGGGAAAAACTCCGCGGAATACATGAGGGCTGTAATCCCGTTATACATAGATGAGCAAAAGTTTACCACGCCCCGGATCAAGGGCAGCCCCACAAACGGATACCGGTCCTTTAAGAGCCTTCTGGGCTCGGTCTTGACCGCCAGTTCTCCGTCACTCTTCCGGATTACCACGGACTTTTTATCTGGCCCCATCATCAAGATCCCCTCGATGAGGGCCTGCCCGCCGATCATGGTCTTAAACCCGCCGGCGGCAAGCAGCAACAGTTTTATCATTGATTTTCTCCTTTGAAGTGCACCATTTCTGTCTTGCTGTTTTGCGGCTTTCTCAAAAAGCCCACGTCTCACAAAGCCGACTCCAGCTCCCTCGAGCTGGTACAGGCGATATGCCGTTTTTGGTATTTTAACAGGCCCGCGCCCCTTTTGCAAGAGGCGCGGGCAAATAAGCCGAACTTATGTTCCATTTATGGGGGGATTCCCAATGGGCAGACGGATGGTGACGATACATCCGCCCGTCTCTGCATTGCCGATCACCAGTTCCCCCCCGTGGCGCATGATAATCTCGTCACAGACCGCCAGCCCGATACCAGAGCCCCGGGCCTTGGAGGAACCTTTATAAAACTTAGATTTCACATGAGGCAGCTCATCCTCGGGGATCCCGGGGCCGTAATCCCGAACAGTAATGACCGCCCAGTTCTCCTCCCGCCAGATGGCTACGTCGATCCGTCCGCCGCTGCCCCCGTGCTTGGCGGCATTATCCATGATATTGCAGAACACCTGCCGCAGCCGCTCCGGGTCGGCTTCCACCGGGGGGAACTCATCCTCGCTCTCTTTATAATTGAGCTCCAGCCCATCCTTACGGAAAAACTCCCGGTAGGTATAGACTGCGTCCTCAAACTCCGCCTTCAGATCCACCGGTTCGATGGAGAGATTGAACCGACCGTCCTGGATGTGGGAGAATTCCAGCAGCTCCTCCACCATATTGGTCAGCCGCCGGGCCTCGGAGACAATGATCCCCATCCCCTTCTTGACGTCATCTGCATCCCGAACCTCTCCGTTCATAATGGTCTCTGCCCAGCCGTTGATGGCAGTCAAAGGGGTGCGCAGTTCATGGGATACCGAGGAGATAAATTCATTCTTGAGCTTCTCCGATTCATCGATCTTGGCAGACATGTCATTGAGCGCATCGGTCAAATCGCCGATCTCATCGTCGTGCTGCTTCTCGATCTGGATGCCGTAGCTCCCCGCGGCAATGCGCTTAGTGATCTCCGTGATCCCCGCCAGCGGCTCCACAATGGACTTGACAAAATAGAGGTTGGAAAAGTACACGATGGACAAAATCGCCAGCCCCACCGCCGCTGAAATACTGACAATGATCAGAATTTGCCGGTCCACCAGCCGCAGGGAGGTGACATAGCGGATGGCGGCCACCGGCCTTCCGTCAACGGTCAGGGGGGCGGACACCGCCATAATGTGCTCACCAGTGGAGGGGTCCTCTCCCGTCCAGGAGGTGGTTTGCGGAGATTCCGGGGCCAGCGCCCCGGAAATATCCGGCGTGCCTGGTGTGCTGAAGGCCGCCAGGCCAAAGGTAGAGAAGCGAATCGAGCCGTTGGTATCCAAAAACTGCATCTCCACATCATTTTTGCCCTCGAAGTTGCTGTTGACATAGGTGAGTACATGCTGGTAATACTCGCTTTGGGTGGAGTAGTCACTGAAAAAATCCACCACGTATTCCGCCTTTACCCGCAAGCCATTTGACATCGTCGTATAATAATAGCTGCCCATTGCCACAGAAAACGCTGTAATGGCCAGGATGACCAGAAATAGGACCACGCCCAAGGAATTGGTCATCCACCGCCTGCGGATGCCCTTCATTTTCGCCATGCACTCGCCTTCTTACTTCTTGATACTAAATAGCTCGCCTTAAAAACCCCACTTGTATCCATATCCCCATACTGTGGTGATATAAGTAGGATTGGTGGGATCATCCTCGATCTTGATGCGCAGCCGCCGGATATTCACATCCACGATCTTCAGCTCGCCAAAATAATCCTTTCCCCATACCGCATCCAAAATCTCCTCCCGGGAGAGGGCCTTACCCGCATTGTCCATGAAGAGCTTTACGATAGAATACTCCACCTGGGTCAGTTTTACTCTCTGGCCATTTTTCTCCAACGTCCGGTTGCGGGTGTTCAGCAGGAAAGGCGGCTGGCTCACCTCGCCAGTATCCATCGCCACCTCACCAGTGGTACGGCGGCAAAGCGCATCAATGCGGGCAGTGAGTTCAGCCGGGGAAAAGGGCTTGGTCACATAATCATCCGCCCCCGTCATAAGTCCCGTCACCTTGTCCATCTCCTGGGTCCTGGCTGTGAGCATGATGATGCCAATGCGGTTATTGCCCGCCCGAATGCGCCGGCAGACTTCAAAGCCATCCATGTCAGGCAGCATGATGTCCAAGAGGGCCACATTCACATCCGGATTGCGGCGAAGCTGTTCCAGCGCCTCCTGACCGGTCCCCGCCTCTATGGCCTCGTATCCGGCCCGCTTCAGGTTAATCACAACGAAGGATCGGATATTCGTCTCGTCCTCCAAGACCAAAACTTTTTTTCCCACGGCTTCTCCTTTCCCTTAATATCCATTATACCAGTCGGTTTTTATTCGCACAAAACGCTCCCGCACATCATCCTCTGTCAAGCCACAATCCCAGCCCTCCAGGAACTCGGCTGCATAGACTGTATCCGTTCCACTTACCTCCGGGAAAATGAGAAACCGGTTTCCAGCCTGAGCCCGCGCCATCCGGCTGCTGCCAGTAAGCTTATATATGGTAAGAAATGGCTTCGGGGACACCGCCTCATCTCCCTCCCAATAGGAGAAGGTCACCGCCCGTTCTCCGCCGCCCGGCAGATCACTGCGGCTCAGGGTCAAGTCATTCCCCCACCAGTCGGGCAGGATAAAGTACCAGCCATCCCGGTCGTTATGATAGGTGGTAAATACCGGCTTGGCATTTCCATCCGCGTCAAACTGCCGCCAATAAATCATCCAAAAGTTTACTGACGCGGTGGTAATTTTGTGCTCCATCAGCGGCACTGGTTGGGGAAGCTCCATGATCCCATCGCCGTTGATGTCTGTCTCTGCGACCTGATTGTAAAACCGAATCGTCTCGCTGCTCTCCCCCGTCTCAGGAGAGAGGGTGATGTTTTGCAGCTGTCCATTGCGGCAGGCAAAAATATCTGTGATGGAGCCGCTTTCCCCGTACGCCGACGTAACAAACAGCGCTGGGATCCGGTTGGTCAAATATCCTGTCCGGACAGAACTGCTGTCAACGGTGGTAACACCCGCGGAGAGGCCGGCGGTTCCCGTCATGGACACTCCTCCGTCAAAATCATACAGCTCAGCTTGGAGGGATACCCCCAGCGGTGTGCGGAAAACCACAAGCTCCTGCTGGCTGTCTTGATCCAAATCGGCAAACTTATAGCTGTCATAATCGGTACGCAGCAGCTCCTCTACCTCTCCCCCTCGGATCGAATAGACCGCCAGAGAATACAGCTTGTCACTGATTTGCCAGCTCACCGCGATTTCCTTGACCGAATCGTCATTCAGCTGGACATAATCCACACAGTTGATCGCTGTGCCCGCCCCCTCTATGACGGCCAGGGTCTCATATCTTTCCTCTTCCTGGCGAAAGATGTATATTTTTAAAGGTTTTTCTTCCTCAGCCAGCCGGAAAAAAGCGATTGCCTCCTGTTTGCCGTCGCTGTCCAGATCCTGAAGTTGTACCGATTGGATCAGCTCCCCGGTAAGGGGCGCAGCATACTCTCCTCCGCGGTTAATAACCTCACTGAGGCAGACTTGGAGCGCCTCATAGTTCTTAGAAGGCTGGGGGACAGTATACAGATCATTCACATTCCGGAAAAAGCAGCCTGTTAAGGTCAACAAAAGGATCAAAAACAGCGAGGAAACCCCTATCAACCGCCTTTTCATTTTTTCGCCCCCTTATCCCATCTATCGATGAATGAATAAAATATTTTATCATAGATGAAGAAAAAATGGTATGCTTTCTTTCAAAGATTTTCTCAAACAGCAAGGCAACTCCAACACATCCGCCCCCGCTTCCCACAATGCCGCTTTGTTCATCCCTTTCCCCAATTCTCCGGCACAAGCTGGTCCAGCATGGACAACAGCTCCTCCTCACTGATGGGAGTGCTGTTTTCCAGCCACCATCGTACCAGTGAGATCAGGCCACTGGCATAAAATGTTCCAGCGGCCTCCGCCAAGTAAGGCTGTTTAAAAAACGATCTCTCTTCCCAAATCAGCCTTTGAACAGCCCGGGTAATGGTATCCTCTATGATCCGAAGCTCCGGATTTCCGCCTCCTGACAGGCCGGAAAGGTAAAACTTCCGGTGTTCTTTAAAAAATTCCAAACACCTTCTTAACTCCTCCATCACCCCAGCTCGGATCCCCTTTTCCGAAGATACCTGAGTCCGCTTCTGGATGGAATTTTTCATCATCTCTTCCAGCACATAGTAAAACAGGGCATTCTTGTCCTCAAAATGCGCATAAAACGTCGTGCGGTGAACCATGGCCCGCTCGCAAATATCAACTACGGAAATCTCTCGAAAGGGACGCTCCTCCATCAGCGCGATCAATGCCTCCGAGAGATGCTGCTTGCTCCTGCGCTTGCGCAGATCCTCTTTTCCTGCCATTGCTGTCTTGGCCATGTCCCATCGCTTCCTTTCAAAAAAAAGAGTAGCATGTCAAAGATCTGCTGTCAAGATACGCAACAGATGTTTTTCAATGTCGTCAAAGCTTCCTTTTTCGTTTTTTCAAAATGCCACAAGAAAAGTGGAAAGGCAGTCAAAAATATGATAGGATAAATAAAATACCAATCAGAAAAGGGAGTTTTTCATGCGTATTGTCGTTATCGACGGTCAGGGGGGCGGCTTAGGGGCCCAACTGATCCTCCGCCTGAAGGCACGGCTGGAAGATCAGGCTCAGATCTGGGCCTTGGGTACCAATGCCCTTGCCACCTCCGCTATGCGGAAAGCAGGCGCGGACAAAGCCGCTACAGGTGAAAATGCCATTTGCTACAATGCCTCCCAGGCCGACTTAATCATGGGGCCCATCGGCCTGCTCTCTGCCAACTCTCTTATGGGGGAGATCAGCCCCGTCATTGCTGCCGCGATCTCCGCCGCTCCAGCCCGCCGCATTCTGGTCCCCATGTCCAGCTGCGGCATTCTGGTGGCAGGCACCGTGGGGCAAAAAATGGAGGAACTCATTGAAAGTGCCGTGGAGCTGGCCGCAAGGGAGGCAAAGATATGAGCACGATGCAGAATATCCTCTCCCTCCACGCCAGCCGCTACCCTGAGATGGAGATTCGGGATTATGTAAAGCTGCTCTATCAAAGCGAGTTCGGCCCCGGCCACCTTGCCGGCACCTCGGACGAGGTTTTGGTTGCTATGGAGGGAGAGTTTTCCCAGGTAAAAGCGGAACAGTATGCCCCCGCCTATACCGTGGAGGCCATTGGCGGCGGGTTGTGCCGCTGCCATCTGGACCCTCAGCGCTTCTCTGCGGAGGATTTGCCTCTGCTGTCCCGGTGCTTTTCCCTCTCCGCCGCTCCCCGCGGTTCTGCGACCGGGCTGTGGCAAAAATTGGGGGAGCTCGCGGGCCTGGCTTGGCGTGGGAAACTGCCCCTGCCCGCAGATGAACTGGAGCTTTTCCTCTCCCTCTACGATAGCAAGGGCTGCCCACCCCTCCACCACAGCGACGCCTACCGGGACACCTATCGTCCCCACTACCGGGTTCTGGACCGAGATCTGGCCTTCTACGCCCCTGCGCTCCAAGCCATTGACGCCACCCTCCGAAATACAGACGGCCCGGTACTGGTGGCAGTGGACGGCCGGTGTGCCAGCGGAAAGAGCACCTTCGCCCGCCGCGTGTCTCAGCTGTTCTCCTGCAACGTTTTCCACATGGATGACTTCTTCCTTCCTCCCGAAAAGCGCACCTCTGAGCGTCTGGCTGCTCCCGGCGGCAATGTGGATTACGAGCGGGCCGCAACGGAGCTGTTTTCTCCCCTCAGTCGGGGGGAAGATATAGAACTTCGGGCCTTTGACTGTGCCACAGACGCCATGCGTCCCCCTGTACCAGTCCCCTTCCGCCGGCTCAATCTCATCGAGGGCAGCTACGCCCTCCATCCCGCCCTGGCAGGCTATTCACAGCTGCACCTGTTCTTCACCTGTACGCCACAGGTCCAGCTGTCCCGCCTTGCCCTCCGGGAAGAGCCAGAAAGCCTGCAGAATTTCCAGGAGCGCTGGATCCCCCTGGAGGAGGCCTATTTCCAGGGCTTGTCCATCAAAAATCAGTGCGACATCGTGGTGGACACCTCCCGCCTTCCCCTCCCGGAGGCTACAAGATGACAGAAAAGGAACGGATGTTGGCAGGAAAACTGTACCAGGCCCGGGATCCGGAATTGATGGCCGATCATGACCGGAAGCACCAGCTTCTCCGCCAGATCAACACCGCAGAGCGCTCAGAGCTGCCGTCCCTCTTTCGGGCGCTGTTGGGTGCATGGGGAGATAATTCGTGGATCGAGCCCCCCTTCTACTGCGATTACGGCAGCCACATTTTCATTGGCGCCCACTTTTACGCCAACTATGACTGCATTATCCTGGATGTTTGCCCCGTCACCATCGGCGACGACGTGTTCCTCGGCCCTCGTGTCTGCATTTACACCGCCACGCACCCCATCGACGCCGGAGTGCGGAACACGGAATTGGAGTCAGGCATTCCCGTGCGCATCGGCAGCAGCGTATGGGTAGGCGGCAATACCGTCATCAACCCCGGGGTCACCGTCGGAGACAACGTGGTCATCGGTTCCGGCTCCGTTGTGACCCACTCCATCCCCTCCGGCGTGGTGGCGGCCGGAAATCCCTGCAGGGTGATCCGCCCCATCACAGATGCCGACCGGAAATACTGGGAAACTTTGGCGGAGACCTACTGGAGAGAACAGGCATAAAATTCTTTGATTTCCATATAAAATCAATCGCTCCGGCGGCCAAGAATGCCCGGGAGCGATTGATTTTACATTTATACTCAGGATCAATAAAAATACCCATAATATCCGCCATATCGATCCCATTTTTATCCATATTTTTTATGCAAATCCTATGAGATTTTCGGCGGACTTCTCATGTCCCGGTTAGCCAAAAAGCTGGGCTTACCTGCTGTCACCGCCTATTTGGTGACCAGCATTCTGCTGGGGCCCTATTGTCTGGGTCTACTGGGGATCCCTCGGTATCACGCTCCTGCCCCAGGCCGGTGAAGACTTTGACATGGTCCTTACCGCTCAGGCCTTGGCCCAGGTCGAGATGACCTGCAACTGGATCCTCTTTTTTCTGTGCTGATCCATAAGCTGGTGGGCCCCTCCCTCACCAAACGCTCCCTGCTCGCTGCCGGCGAGATCAAACCAGAGGACAAAATCTCCTCCCGCCAGTCCAGCAAGCCCCGGAAAGCTGTGCAGTTATCTGAGGAAAAAAAGAGGGGAACTTGACTTTTCTGTCAAGCTTTGGTAGACTGGCAGGGTCTCAAAGGCCGCTGCGAAAGCGGTATCTGCATAGTGATTTCCCGAAGCAAACGTCACGAAGACAAGGCTCTCTATGGAGGGCTGTGTTTTTGTGGCGTTTTTTTACAGAAAGGAGTTTTCTCATGCATCATTTTTCCACCCGCCATTTGGCGATGGCCGCCCTTTGCTCCGCATTAGGCGTTGTACTCCCCCTGGCCTTCCACAGCATTCCCAATGCGGGCAGCATTTTCCTTCCCATGCACCTGCCCGTACTGCTGTGCGGCCTCGCCTGCGGCTGGCCTTATGGCCTGGCCTGCGGCATTCTGGCCCCCCTGCTGTCCAGCCTGATCACCGGAATGCCACCGGCGGCTTATCTGCCCTCCATGCTCTGCGAGCTGGCTGCCTACGGCCTCATCTCCGGCCTGTCCGCCCAGTTCATCCGCACTGGGTGGCGGTCCGCCGACCTCTACATCCAGCTGGTATCTGCCATGCTCCTGGGGCGGGTAGTCTATGGCGTGATGAACGCCCTTGTATTCCGCCTTGGAAATTACTCTATGTCTATTTTCCTCGCCGCCGCCTTTGTCACCGCCCTGCCGGGCATCCTCATCCAGCTTCTCATCCTGCCCGCGCTGATCCTCCTGCTGGAAAAGGCGAAGCTTCTGGAAAACCCCTATCTGGCGGCTGTCTAAGCCTCTCTTTCCTTGTTCTCTTCTTATGAAAAAAGCTCCCGGCCTAAAAAGGCCGGGAGCTTTTTACTCTCCTTTTTTCGCTGTTTTCAAAGCTCTGGTCGCATTCAAAATTGCGATCACGCTGACGCCCACATCGGCGAAAGTCGCCTCCCACATATTGGCAACACCGAACAGCCCCATCAGAAGGAACACTGCCTTTACCGCCAGGGCAAAGACGATATTCTGCCGGGCGATCGCCAGCGTCCGCCGGGCAATGGAGATCGCCTCCGCCAGTTTGGAAGGCTTGTCATCCATCAAAACCACGTCGGCGGCCTCGATGGCGGCATCAGATCCCAGAGCACCCATGGCAACTCCCACATCGGCACGAGAGAGGACAGGCGCATCATTGATGCCGTCTCCCACAAAGGCCAGAGTGCCGTTGGCGCCCTTTTGATCCAGAAGCTCCTCCACCCGGGCTACCTTATCCGCGGGAAGGAGCTGGGTATGGACTTCATCCAGGCCCAATTCCTCGCCTACCGCTTCACCCACTGCCTGGGCATCTCCGGTGAGCATCACAGTCTTTTTCACGCCAGCGACCTTCAAGCCGGCAATGGCAGCTTTGGCATCAGGCTTTACTTCATCAGAAATGACGATGTGGCCCAGATATTTTTCCTTCGAGGCCACATGGACTGTGGTCCCCACTCGGTGGCACGGGTGCCAGGCTACGCCCAGCATCTCCATCAGCTTGTCATTGCCCGCATAGATCGTCTGCCCATCTATGTCGGCCTTGACGCCTTTGCCGGCCAGTTCCTCTACATTGGCGACCCGGCTCTCATCCACGTCTTTCCTATAGGCCTCCCGGAGAGAGCGGGCGATGGGATGGCTGGAGTAGCTCTCCGCCAGAGCAGCCAATTCCAAGAGCGTTTCTTCCGGATATTCGTCAGGGTGGACGGCGGTGACATGGAAGACTCCCTGGGTAAGGGTGCCTGTCTTGTCAAAGACCACCACCTCTGTCTTGGCCAAGGCCTCCAGGTAATTGCTTCCTTTCACCAGCACACCGGCCTTGGATGCTCCGCCGATCCCGCCAAAGAAGGTCAGCGGCACCGAGATCACCAGCGCGCAGGGGCAGGAAATCACCAAGAAGATCAACGCCTGTTCCAGCCACTTGACCCAGTCTCCGCCGGCAATCAACGGAGGCAGGACGGCCAAAAGCACTGCGCCGATGACCACCGCCGGGGTATACCAACGGGCAAAGCGGGTGATGAACTGCTCCGTCTTGGCTTTCTTGGAACTAGAATTCTCCACCAGATCCAAGATCTTGGACACTGTAGAATCCCCAAACTCCTTGGTGGTCCGCACTCTGAGAAGTCCCGAAAGGTTGATGCAGCCAGAGATCACATCATTCCCCACTTCAATATCCCGAGGCAGGGACTCTCCAGTGAGAGCGGCGGTATTTAATGTAGACGTTCCCTCTAAAACCACGCCGTCCAGCGGCACCCGCTCGCCGGGGCGGATGAGGATGATCTCTCCCACCGCCACCTCCTCAGGGTCTACTGTCTCCACTTTCCCGTCCCGCTCCACATTGGCCGAATCGGGACGGATGTCCATAAGGGCAGCGATGGACTGTCGGGAGCGGCCCACGGCCCAGCCCTGGAAAAACTCTCCCACCTGGTAGAAGAGCATAACGAATACCGCTTCCGGATACTCCCCAATGGCCAGAGCGCCCACTGTGGCAATGGCCATCAGGAAATTTTCGTCAAAAACCTGGCCGTGGATGATATTACGGATGGCTTTCCACAAAATATCCCAGCCGATGACAAAATAAGGGACAAGATACAAGATAGCGGAAGACAAATAGCTGGCTGTCACCAAGGCTCCGCCGGCATCATAGCCGGGCACCTTGATCGTAAAGGGCAGCCATGCCAGCCATTGGGGAAGCCAAAGCTTCACGCCGCTATGGTTCAACGTGGCCACTGCGATCAGCAGCACCGCGGCAAGGACAATACGTAAAAGAGTCTTTTTTTGCTTTCGGGTCATAGGAGAATCCCTCCTTAAGATAGGTAAGGCCCCCGCCTTGCCTCTTTGCGCCGCTTACTTCAATACGATCTGACAGTCAGGTTCTACTTTTTTGCAGACTTTCACCACCTGGGCCATGATGTCATCAAACCGGCCATCGTCAGCCTCAATGGTGAGCTTCTGCTGAATAAAGCTGACTGTGGCGGCGGAGACACCGTCCAGCTTGTTGATGGCATCCTCCATCTTCGCGGCGCAGTTGGCACAATCCAGATCGACAAGTTTATAAATCTTTTTCATAAAAATCTCCTCCTAAAAATAAATCACGGTTTCACTTACTCTTCCACATGCTCCATGCCTTGGCCCAGGATGGTCCTCACATGGCCGTCCGCCAGCGCATAAAACACGGTCTTTCCCTCTCTGCGGTATTTCACCAGCTTAGACTGCTTCAGCGTCCGAAGCTGATGGGAGATGGCCGATTGACTCATGTCTAAAAGCTGGGCAATATCGCACACGCACATCTCCGACTCAAAGAGGACATACAGGATCTTGATTCGGGTGGAGTCAGCAAAGATACGGAACAGGTCGGCCAGATCATACAACGTCTCATCACTGGGCATATTGGCGTTGACCTGCTGCACAATATCCTCATGGACATGGATAAATTCACAGCGTTCCGGTTCCAACAGCTCTTCTTCCTCCATGGATCTCCCTCCTCTGCGAACATATGAACGATTGTTCATATGTTCATTATAGCCATCCTTCTCCCATTGTCAATAGCCTTTGCAAAAATATTTTCTGGGAAAGGCGGCAATAATGAGAGCATATTGCTTGGAAAGGAGCTGCCCCAATGGTCAACATCCAAAAAGCCGCTGTTATCGGCTGCGGGTTCGTAGGCTCTGCCACCGCCTTTGCCATGATGAAAACCGGTGTTTTTTCTGAATTGGTCCTCATCGACGTGAACCGGGACAAGGCCGAGGGAGAGGCCATGGACCTGGCCCACGGCCTCCCCTTTGCCCGCCCTATGAAAATCTATGCCGGGGACTATCCCGACTTGGCCGAATGCGCCCTTATTGTCATTACCGCCGGTGCCAACCAAAAGCCGGGAGAGACCCGGCTGGAGCTGGTGCAAAAAAATGTGGCTATCTTCCGCTCCATCATCCCCCAGATTACCCGGCATAACCAAGAGGCCATTCTGCTCATCGTCTCCAATCCGGTGGATATCCTGACCTGGGCTGCGCAGAAGCTCTCCCACTTTCCGCCTCAGAGAGTGCTGGGCTCCGGCACTGTGCTGGACACCGCCCGCCTCAAATACCTGCTGGGCCAGCACCTCGGCGTAGACAGCCGGAGTGTCCACGCCTTCATCATCGGCGAACACGGGGATAGTGAGCTGGCAGTGTGGAGCAGCGCCAACGTCTCCGGCGTAGATTTAGACCACTTCTGCGAGCTGTGCGGCCATACCAACCACCAGGAAAACATGGAGCGCATTTATAAGGATGTACGGGATTCCGCCTATGAAATTATTGAAAAAAAGGGCGCCACTTACTACGGCATTGCCGCAGCTGTCACCCGGATCGCCCAGTGCATCGTTCGGGATGAGCATTCTGTACTGCCTGTATCCACCAACCTGCGGGGGCTTTACGGGGTGGGCGATCTGTGCATGAGCGTTCCGGCCGTGGTGGGCCAAAGCGGAGCGGAGAAAGTATTGGAAATCGAAATGTCTCCCCGGGAGAGCGAAGCCTTCCACCAGTCGGCCAAAACCTTAAAAGAGGTGGCAGACCAGTTGGGTCTATAAGCCCAAAAAAGAGCGGGCCGGCGCCCTCGCCGGCCCGCTCTCCGCTTTTTATCCGCCGCTATTCTCTTTAGCTGCCAACATTTCGGGGAAATTTTTGATGCCCAGTGCCACCAACTGCCTCACCGTTTCAAACAGGAAATCCTTTGTGTCACTGTCCAGCTGGGAGGCAGCATGGAGGATGGCCGAAACACTCTCCTGCCACTCTGTACGCAGCTGGGCAAGGGTATCAATGTGGGCCATTTCCGCCAGAGCGTACAGTGAATCCACAAAGCGCTCCCGCTCGGCCCTGGTGAGAGAGCTGATCCAGCGGTTCAGCGTCCGGTCCAGGTATTTTGCGTCGGGTGTCAGGGCATCCAAGAAGCAAAAATCATCCCCCTCTACCTCCCAAGAAAAGGGGTCGTGCTGCCAAATGCTGAATTTGTCACTTTTTACAATGTAAAAGTTCTCCTGCTGCTCCAACAGCATCCCCACCAGGGAGGACTGCGGCAGCGTTTTGTCGATTTTCGGCGCGGCCGCTTGAAATTCTCTGCTCTGGAGAACGCTTCCCAAAAAGCCTGGGCCGTCGTGGGAATAGACCTGGGCGATCCGTTTTTGGAGACTTTCTCCACTGTTGGCCGCAGCATAGACAGCCAGATTTCCCCCCTTGGAGTGTCCCCCCAACCGGAGCGTCCCCTCACAATGGTCTGCGGCCTGCTCCAGATACCGGGCCGCCTCCTCCTGGGCTGGGACCGGATACTGAAATGCCATATTGAAATCCTCCTTCCAGCCCACCAAGGTGGAATCCGTTCCCCGGAACGTCACATAACAGAGTCCGCTGTCCAGCTGAAAGCTCACCGCCGCAAACTGCTTTTCCTGTTTAGGATCTACCTGCTCTATATATCCCATCACCCGGGCGTCCCGGAACCTGGGGCTGGCAGCCATGGCGGTAAACAGCCGCCGGCTGCTCTCCGGGTCCCAAAGAGTACCAAACATCTCCGCAAAGTGTTCCGCCTGAAACAGCTCTGCCAGCCGCACTCCCTGCCAATCCCAGACCTCAGGGATCTTCCCCGGCAGGTGTATGTAGGAAAACCACGATAGGATCAGGCTGTCCACCCGGTTAAAGGGCTCCGCGTCAAAGGTCTCCAGCTTCTCTTCCGCATAGGTCACGATGTTGTTCATAGGCACCTCCTCCCCTCTAAGATATGAAGGGAGCGGAGATGCGTCCCCTACGTGCCCTATCCCGATCAATCCGGGATCTTGGCTGAATCTGCGCAGAAGGCAGGCCAGATGGATTTATTTTATTAAGCGCAGTGCGGCCAAATAACGGAAACATTCCTTCCACGCCCTTTCTCCCCATAATGAAAGTAAGTATATAGGGAGGCTGACGCTATGATCCATTGCGCTCCATTGTAGAAAAACACGGTAAAAGGGCACGCAGCACAATGTATTTCCCTGGTAAAGCCCGGCATGAGCCGCGCGGCCGTCCAGCGGCTATGGGCAAATATGGCCGCCTCCTCCATCACTATGCCGTATTTCAGATCGTCAACAATATATCCCCGATGAAACAAAAAAGTCCCTGTGCTGCCCATGGGCAGCACAGGGACTTTTCTCACACCCGATCTCAAGCGTTTTCTGCTTTTCGGTCTTCCTCAATGAGCAGCTTCACCGCCTCGATGCCCACCTCGATGGCGGCGGACAAGTCATGGCTCTCCTTCTGGTCCAGCCCTGCGGCCTCCCGCTCCTGGTTCCAGATGACATGGAAGCAAGAGCCGCAGCGCACGTCCAGTGCGGCAGCGCAGCAGAAGAGGGCAGCTGACTCCATCTCAGAGGCCAGCACACCCAGCCGCTTCCAAGCCTCCCACTTGGCCAGCAGCTCATAGCTCACCGGCATTCTCTTGGGATCGTGCTGGCCGTAGAAGGAATCCTTACATTGAACCACCCCCGCGTGCCAGGGCTTACCCAGGTTCTTGGCCGCCTGGACCAGTGCCTCCTGGACATGGTAGTTGGATACCGCCGGGAACTCGATAGGGGCATATTCCCGGGAGGCCCCCTCGTGCCGGACGGCGCCGGTGGCGATGACCACATCATCGGCCTGGACCTTCAGGGCGATGCCGCCGCAGGTGCCCACCCGGATAAAGGTATCTGCCCCAATATTGTGAAGCTCCTCCATAGCAATCACCGCGGAAGGCCCTCCGATACCAGTGGAGCATACGCTGACCTTCTCTCCCCGCAGTGTGCCGGTGTAAATCACATACTCCCGGTTCTGCTGGACCTTCACTGGGTCATCAAAATAGGCGGCGATCTTCTCACACCGGCCCGGGTCACCGGGCAGGAGGCAATAGCGGCCCACGTCTCCCTCTTTGCATTTGATATGGAATTGAAGCTCGTGCTCCTGCACAAAATCACCTCATTATTTTTAGATAAGGTTATTATAAAGGTTTTTCCTCTCCTTTGCAACTTTGCAACCCGATCTATAATGCCTTGCATAAAAATAGGCCTTTTTTATCTGTTCCGCTTTCTATCAAGATTTTTTTGTCAAAATGTCAATTTCTTGAGCACATAAGGAAAATACCTCTTGCAAATCAAATTATATGTTGGTAAAATTATTGTTACACTCTTTTGGGATGTCTGACATTTCAAAAAAGAAAGGGAGCTGGATAGAAATTGCAAATGGATAATCTATTTTGGATCGGCTTTGTCGGGTCTATTGTCGCCTTGATCTTCGCGGCACTGCAAACCCGTAAAGTCATGCAGTTTTCTGAAGGGACAGAGCGCATGCAAAAAATCGCCTCCTCCATTCGGAAAGGCGCCAACGCGTATTTGAAACGTCAGTATACTACTGTTCTCAAGATTTTCGCTGTGGTTTTTGTGATCCTTCTCATTTTGGCGGCCACCCATATGCTGGACAATTGGTTTATTCCCTTTGCTTTTCTGACCGGCGGTATCTACTCCGCCCTCAGCGGCTTCATCGGAATGAAGATCGCCACCAACGCCAATGCACGCACTGCCAACGCCGCCCATGAGAGCCTGAACCGGGGCCTGAACGTGGCCTTCTCCTCCGGCACCGTCATGGGCTTTACCGTGGTGGGCCTGGGCCTGCTGGACGTGACCGTGTGGTTCCATATCCTGAAGTATGCCGCCGGCTATGGTGCAGAGCAGATCGCCCAAACCATGGTCATGTTCGGCATGGGCGCCTCCTTTATGGCGCTGTTTGCCCGTGTTGGCGGCGGCATCTTCACCAAGGCCGCCGATGTGGGTGCCGACCTGGTGGGCAAGGTGGAGGCCGGGATCCCTGAGGACGATCCCCGCAACCCCGCCACCATCGCCGACAACGTGGGCGACAACGTAGGCGATGTGGCCGGTATGGGCGCTGACCTCTATGAATCCTATGTAGGCTCCATCCTGGCCACCTTTGCTTTGGGCGCCTCCGCTTTTGCCGCTGACGGTGTGGCCTGGAATGCCATGCTGCTGCCTCTGGCCGTAGCTGTAGTCGGCGTACTGTGTTCTCTGCTGGGCTCCTTCCTGGTCCGCACCGAGGAAAACGCCGACCAGCGTTCCCTGCTGACTACGCTCCGTAAGGGCACTTATACCGCCGCCCTGCTGGCCGCCATTGTGTCCGCCCCCATCACCTATCTCCTGATGGGCTCCTGGGGCCCCTATATCGCTATCGTGGCCGGCCTGATTGCCGGCTGCGCCATCGGCTATTTCACCGAGTACTTTACCTCCGATACCTATAAGCCTACCCAGACTTTATCCGACTCCACCGAGACCGGCGCTGCCACCACCATCATCGGCGGTCTGTCCCTGGGTATGAACTCCACCGCTGCCCCTATCGTTATCATCTCCATCGCCATCATCGTGGCTTTCCTGGCAGCCGGCGGTTCTCTGAACACCGCCAACCAAGAGCTCTATCAGGCCAGCTTTGCCAAGGGGCTTTATGGCATCGGCATCGCCGCTGTGGGCATGCTGTCCACCTTGGGTATCACCCTGGCCACCGACGCCTATGGCCCTGTGGCCGACAACGCCGGCGGCATCGCCGAGATGAGCGGCCTGGGCGAAGAGGTCCGCAACCGCACCGATGCACTGGATTCCCTTGGCAACACCACTGCCGCTACCGGTAAGGGCTTCGCCATCGGCTCCGCCGCGCTGACTGCCTTGGCCCTGTTGGTATCCTATGTGGATGTGGTCAAGGCCAAGACCACGGCCATTGACCTGGAGCTCACCAACCCCGCCGTGCTGGTAGGCATCTTCATCGGTGCCATGCTCACCTTTGTCTTTGCCGCCTTCACTATGTCCGGCGTCCAGCGGGCCGCCCAGTCCATCGTGGTCGAGGTCCGCCGCCAGTTCCGGGAGATTGCCGGCATTATGGAGGGCACCGCCGATCCCGACTACGCTTCCTGCGTAGATCTGTGCACTCGGGGCGCTCTCCGTGAGATGGTAGCCCCCTCCCTGCTCGCCATCATCGTCCCCGTGGTCACTGGACTGCTGCTGGGGCCTGAGGCCGTCATCGGCCTGCTGGGGGGCGTCACCGTCACCGGCTTTGCCGTGGCTGTGTTCATGTCCAACGCCGGCGGCGCTTGGGACAACGCCAAGAAGTATATTGAAGGCGGCCATCACGGAGGCAAGGGATCTGAGTGCCACAAAGCCGCCGTCATCGGCGATACGGTGGGCGATCCCTTCAAGGATACCTCCGGCCCCTCCCTCAATATCCTCATTAAGCTGTGCTCCACCGTCTCCATCGTATTCTCCACTCTGATCGTCAACTGCAACCTGACCGCCCTGATCGGCTGATAACATGTCAAAAAAGTGCCGTGTCCTATTTGGACACGGCACTTTTTTATGTTTTAGCTTTTGGGGAAAAATAACGAACGAAATGATAGCTGAGCAGCAGGCCCCGAAGCAGGAAATCCAGCACGATCCCGCACCAAATGCCCAGCAGTTTCCATCCCACAGCATAGGCTAAAAGATAGCCTACCGCCAGCCGGACTCCGTTTCCCACCAAGGTGATGTAGAAGGGATACCGAGAATCGCCCAGACCTTGGACTGCGCTGGTCATGACATGGGCCATGGGCGACGTCCAATTGAAAAACAGCAGCAGCATCAAAACCTGCTTTACCAACATCTGAATCTCCACGGTCTTGGTGAAGATTCCGGCCAACGGAATGGCAAAAACGACCAGGAATACCGTAATCACAGTGATACAGGACATGGCCTGGATCAGGGCCAGTTTGGTATAACCGGCGGCATCCTTGGGCCTGTCTGCCCCCAAGGAGTTGCTCACCAGGGTGGCTGTGGCTGTCAAAAAGCCCTCTCCGGGGATACAGGCGTAGTTGTCGATCTGCCCGATGATGCTGTTGGCCGTATAGAAGCTGTCCCCCAGCCGCAGGATCATGGACCCGTGGAATACGATCGCGATCCGGGCAGTGAGCTGCGTCAGCATGATGGGACCGCTGTAGCATATCAGTTCCTTCATGAGCGGTACGTCCCTGGCCCAGCCCGTGTTGTCCAGCTTTAGGGGGGTCACCGGACGAATAAACAGCCGCAGCAGCAGGCAGACATTCAGCACCCGGGCCAGGGTGGTGGCCATCCCCAATCCCCAAACGCCCATCCCCAGATGGATAAACAGCGCATCCAAAAGGGCATTTACCACATTAGCGATCAAGGCCGCCTTCATGCTGGCCCTGGTGTTCTGTGCCGCCTTCAGCGCATTGGCCAGCATCATGATCATGCACATAAAGACACAGGGAACGCCCACAGCCATATAATAGGTCTGCCCGATCCTCAGCACTTCCCCCTCCGCGCCTGCGGCACGCAGGAAAGCTCCTCCAAAAAAGAAGTTCAAAAGGCCGATCCCCATACTGACGGCTATCCCCAACTGGATGGCCTGACGCAGGACCCGGTTGGCTTTGGGAATGTCAGAGGCCCCTAAAGCTCCGGAGATCATCACCACGATCCCCAGCCCCAGCGCATTGAATACACCACCAAACAGCGTCATAAACATATTGGTCACGCCGATGGCGGAAATGGCCGTATCTCCGATCTGTCCGGCAAAATAAGTATCCACTGTCCCCAAAAAGATCTGCCCCAGCTGTTCCAGCATCACCGGCACCGCCAGAGTATAGATCACCTTTAGGGATCCGCTGGTCGAGCTGCGGGGCAAGGCCTCTGCATCTATCATAGAAAAACTCCTTCTGCCAAACTGGGACGGGCCTCACGAAGCGGGGCCCGTGTCATTTTCCGAACAATATGTTCAGAAAACTATATACATTATACTTCACCGGCCGGCAAAAGCAACAAACATTTCCCGCAGCATTGTAAGATACGGAACATTTTTGCGAAAAAGTTTTAAAATTCTTTTGGCTCTCCCGCAGGAACCACTCTTTCTCCTCTGAAAGCAGCGAACACGCCGCCCTTGTTTGAGGCGGCGTGTTCGCTGCTTTCAAATAAGGCTCAGTCCTTTACCCGGAATTTTTTGACCAGGCGGGCCACCAGCAGGTTCCCCCGCAGCAGGAAATCCAGAATGATGCCGCACCAGATGCCGATCAGGTTCCAATGAAGGACATAGGCCAATACATATCCCATCCCCAGCCGCATCAGGACATTGCCCGCCAAGGTGACGTAGAAGGGATACCGGGAATCGCCGGTCCCCTGCACTGCACTGGTCATAATGTGGGACAACGCCGATGTCCAGTTGAAAAACACCATGAGGGTCAACACCTGCCTCACCATCTCCTGGATCTCCGTCGTTTGGGTAAAGAGAGCTGCGAGAGGAATGGCGAAGGCTGCCAGCACGATACCCAATGCCGTCATCCAAAAAGTGGTGGAGAAAAAGGCCAGCTTCGCATATCGGACGGCATCCCGGGGCTTTTCCGCCCCCAAGGAATTGCTCACCATAGTGGCGGTGGCCGCCTCAAAGCCCGCCGATGGAACACAGGCATATTCGTCGATCTGGGTGGTAATGCTGTTGGCCGTATAGAAAATACTGCCCAAACGCAGCGTCAAAGAGCCGTGGACCAAAATGGCGAACCGTGCGGCCAGCTGGGTCAGCATGATGGGACCGCTGTAACCGATCAGCTCCTTCATAAGGGGAAGATCCCGGGACCAGCCGGTATGGTCCAGCTTCAAAGAGGTGACGGGGCGGATATACAGCCGCAGCAACAGGCAGAGATTCAATGCCCGGGCCAGGGTGGTGGCGACTCCCAACCCCAAAACGCCCCATCCCATATGGACAAAAAGGGCATCCAGCACAGCATTGACGATATTAGCAGCCAAGGCCGCCCGCATGCTGGCACGGGTATTCTGAGCCGCCTTAAGGCCACTGGCCAGGATCATGACCAAGCTCAGGAACACACAGGGCACACAGACTGCCAGATAGTAGGTGATCCCCATCTCTAATATCTCGCCCTCAGCTCCCGCCAGTTGTAAAAATACTTTTCCGCAGAATAGATTGATCAATCCGATGCCCAGCCCGATCATCGTCCCCATCTGCACCGCTTGGCGGAGGATACGATTCGCTTTGACCCCATCACGCGCTCCCAATGCGTGGGAGATCATCACCACGATCCCCAAGCCCAGGGAGTTGAATATGGTGATAAACAAATTCATAAACATGTTGGTCACATTGATTGCAGCGATGGCATTATCCCCAATTCGGCCAGCAAAGTAGGTGTCCACTGTCCCCAGCAGGATTTGTCCCAACTGCTCCAGCATCACTGGGATGGCCAGCATATAGAGTGCTTTTAAGTATTCACGTCTGGTGCCCGCCGCATCCATAACCAATTTCCTCCCTTTCCTTTGACAACACGCCCGCAAAGTAGTACACTATATATGCTTTTGAACAGTATGTTCAATAACTTGCGACTTTATTATAATTCCCTGGGCATCAAATGCAAGAACCGTTTTCTTTCAAATGTACGATACTGAACAGATCAAAAAAATTGTTTCAAAATGGAGAGAGAAACATTATGGACAGAAGGAAGCAAAAGACCCGCCATGCCATCTATGAGGCTTTCAGCACCCTGCTTTCCCAAAAGAAGTATTCACAAATCACCATCCAGGAGATCATCGACACCGCCAACATCGGCCGCAGCACTTTTTACGCCCATTTCCCCGCCAAGGAGGATCTGCTCCGGGAGATCTGTACGGAGCTATTTGAACATATTTTCTATTATTCGCCCCTCCCCGAGGAGGAAACTCCGCCACAGCAGGAGGAGGAAAATATCCAGCGGGTGCTCGCCCATATCCTCACCCATATGGCCCGAAACGGGAAAATGATTCACGGCATCCTGTCCAGCGAGAGCGGGAGCTTTTTCATTGCCTGCCTGCGGGAATATATGGATGAATTTACCGACCGGTATATCCTCCGGCAACGAAAAAATGAGCTGAAGGGCATCTCCCTTGATTTCTTCAAAAACCATATCAGCGGCAGTTTTATCGCGGCGATACAGTGGTGGTTTGACCACGGCAGCCAGCCAGACGCCCAAGATCTGGCCCGCCAGTATACCAAGCTCATTGTCCCCATCTTGCCCTGAGCTTGGAAGGCAGCGGAAAACAGGAAGGCGCGCCCCTCATCAGAAAACATCAAATGTGAAATGTTGATTTTTGACATGGCAAGACTTCTTTCCCTCTCACAAAGAAAAAAGGCCGCGGGAGAGCAAAACTCTTCCGCGGCCCATGTGCGTGAAAAGGGCGCCCCGCCGACGGCGGGATGGAAAAAACTCCACATTCTCGTGTTAGGGCACAAAAAATCAGGGGGATTACCCCCAGCCTCGTCCCCTGTCTCAGCGAGAAATGCGGCGCATCTTCCCAACTCCCCTCTCTTTTTCTGAAAGGAATTATATCAGATGGCACTCTCCCTTGTCAAATCCAGTCCATACCTTTTGATATATGAGCAGGTGTTCATTTTACAACGGCGTTGGAATTGGTTATAATACTTCCATCTCTTTTAATCCCTTTAAAAAGTGAGGTATCCCATGAAAAAACGTCTTTCCTGCACCCTGCTGGCAGCCTTTCTCCTTTTCCTCTCCGCCTGCACATCCCCTGCGGAAGCCCAGCTCCCGGAAGAGAAAACGCTCCAAATTTTGGCCACGACCTATCCGGTCTATCTTTTCACTTCCGCTGTCATCCAGGGGGTCGAGGGCACAGCGGTCTCCCTTCTGGTCAATTCCCAGACCTCCTGTCTCCACGACTATACCCTCACCGTCACCGATATGAAGGCCATTGAGGGGGCCGACATCATCGTCATGAACGGGGCAGGGCTGGAAGATTTCATGTCCGACGCCTTGGCCACTTCAAAGGCCGCAGTAATCGACTGCTCGGAAGGCATCCAATTGCTGACCGCTTTAGAGCATGCCGGCCACGACGGGCACGACCACGAAGAGGAGTATGATCCCCACATCTGGATGGATCCCGGCCGAGCTGCCCAGATGGTGGAGAACATCGGTTCCGGACTGTCCCAGGCCGACTCAAGCCATGCGCAAACCTACACCGAACAGGCCCAGTCTGCCTCTTTTTGGCTCCAAAACCGGAAGAGTGTCCTGCGGGATGGCATTGCTTCTGAGCAGCCCGATATGCAGCTCCCCCACCGGGAACTCATCACCTTCCATGACGGCTTCCAATACTTTGCCGACGCCTTTGACCTGACCATCCTCAAAGCCATTGAAGAGGAGGAGGGCAGTGAGGCCAGCGCCGCGGACATCAAGGAAATCATCTCCCTCATCGGCGAATACAGCCTGCCCGCCATCTTTACCGAAAAAAATGGCTCTGAGGCCACTGCCCAGGCCATTTCCCGGGAAACTGGGGTGGAGGTCCGTACTCTAAATATGCTCATGAGCGGCCCAGCCGAGGGCTCGGAAGATCCGCTCTCTCTTTACGATGATGCCATCACCGCCAACATCCGCACCATCATCAACGCCTTAAGCGAAGGGAAGGTGACCATGCAGTGACCGTCTATAAGCATGACCACCACTCTGACCGCTGTGAGGGTCAGTGCTGTCTGAAATTAGAGGATATGGGCGTTGTCTTGGGGGATGCGGAGCTTCTCCGCCATGTTTCCTTCCATCTCCACTGCGGAGAGATCGTGGCCCTCATCGGCCCCAACGGAGCCGGCAAATCCTCCCTCTTCAAAGCGATTTTAGGACAGCTTCCCCACTCCGGAAACATCGAGTTCCACTGCTCCGACGGCAAAAAGAGCCGCCCTATTATAGGCTACGTTCCCCAGTCCCCCACATTTGACCGGGGGAACCCGGTAAGTGTGCTGGACTTCTTCGCCGCCTCTATTTCTGACTATCCGGTATTCCTTCCCATCCCCGCCAAGCTGCGGGAGCGAGTAATGGGCTGTCTGACCCGCACTCACGCCGAGGGACTGATGGACAAGCGGATCGGCGCCCTCTCCGGCGGTGAGGTCCAGCGGGTGCTCATGGCCCTGGCTTTGGAGCCTCTGCCCCACATCCTCATCCTGGATGAGCCCCTGTCCGGTGTAGACATCGACGGGGAGCGCCAGCTTTTGGACATGCTGGATGAGATCCGGAGAACCTATGACCTGTCCATTCTTCTGTCCACCCATGACTTTGCCACATTGGAGGAATACGCCGACAAGGTCATTCTTCTCAAGAGCACCGTCTTGAAGACGGGCTCCCCAGCTCAGGTTCTCTCCAGCCAGGAGTTCCAAAACGTATTCCATCTGCACATGGGAAGGGGGGCACAGTAAATGGAGTGGTGGTATTCCCTCGTCTCCCTTCTCCCCTTTGAGTGGGCCCAGGCGGGAAGCATGTATTTCATGAAAAACGCCCTGCTGGCCATTCTGGTCATCTCCCCCCTGTTCGGGCTTCTCTCCACCATGGTGGTCCAAAGCCGGATGTCTTTCTTCTCCGATGCTTTGGGGCATTCCGCCTTTACCGGCATCGCCATTGGCACCCTGTGCGGACTGGCCGAGCCTATGTGGGCCGCCGTGGTCTTTTCGCTGCTCTTTTCCCTTCTCTTTACCTGGGTGAGGCGGCGAACCTCTCTGGCCAGCGATACCGTCATCGGGGTCTTTTCCTCCACAGCGGTGGCCCTGGGCATCTTCATTGCTACCTTGGGGGGCGGCTCTTTCACCAAATTCAACGCCCTGCTCATCGGCGATATCCTGAGTGTGGAGCCAGTCAAGATTGGTCTGCTGGCTGGTATCTTAGCGGTCATTTTAGTCCTATGGGTCTGTGCCTACAACACCCTGCTCCTCTCTGCCCTCCACCCCGCCTTGGCTGACAGTCGGGGCATTCGCGTTTTTTGGCAGGAGGCAGTCCTGAACGCCGCCATCGCAGTGGTAGTTACGGTCTCCATGGCTTGGATAGGACTTTTGGTTATCAACTCCCTGCTGGTCCTTCCCGCCGCCGCCGCCCGAAATTTGGCCCAGAACACCCGGCAGTACCATGTCCTCTCTATTTTGGGTGCTGTCCTATGCGGCGTGGCTGGACTCATGACCTCCTATTACATTGGGTCCTCCGCTGGAGCTTCTATTACCCTGTATCTGGCGGGGTATTTCGTCCTTGCCATGTTCTTTCGCAGGCAGCACTCATAACGGTATACTCCAATACCAAACAGCGGCTCCCGCCTGATAAGGCAGGAGCCGCTGTTTTCTTGCCGCTTCTTATTTATCCACTATGGGAATCTCACTGGTATCGACCTCATCCAAGTGATTCAGATAATATTTCGTCTCCTTGGCAATGACCCCAGAGAGCAGCAGGACCGCAATCAGGTTGGGAATCGCCATAAGGGCGTTCAGAATGTCGGCAATGGTCCATACCAGATCTAATGCCAACACCGGCCCCACCACGGTCACCAGTACAAAAATAATTTTATAGGGCAGAATGGATTTCTTACCCCACAGATATTGTGCACAACGCTCCCCATAATAGGACCAGCCTAATATGGTGGACCATGCAAAGGTGATAATGCCTACCACTAAGATGGTGGGGCCTAAGACAGGGATCTGCCCAAAAGCGGCAGTGGTAAGCTGTCCACCGTTTTCCACCGAATCGATATTGATGTCCGGATTTTTCATAATGGTGGATACCAGCACCAGCCCGGTCATGGCACACACCACCACGGTGTCCCAGAAGGTTCCGGTGGCGGAGACCAGCGCTTGACGCACTGGGTTCCGGGTCTGCGCGGCAGAGGCCACCAGGGGGGCGGAGCCCATGCCGGACTCATTGGAAAACAGGCCACGGGCCACACCGTAGCGGGCCGCTATCATCACACCCTGGCCCACCAAGCCGCCGGCTACCGCCCCCGGCGTGAAGGCCAGCTTTACAATGGCCATAATGGTTGCGCCCAGGAAGTCCCGGTTGATAACCAAGATGACGATACAGCCCAGAACATAAAACATGGCCATTAACGGTACCAACTTCTCACATACTCTGGCAATGGACTCGATGCCGCCGATAATTACAATAGCGGTCAGCATACCTCCCACCAGTCCAATGAGCAGCCGGGGGATCTCCACAGGAACATTGTTCTCGATCACCTCAGCGATGGCGTTGATCTGCACACCGCAGCCAATGCCGAAGGAGGCCACCACAGTAAAGGCAGCAAAAAGCACACCCAGCCATTTGAGATTCAGTCCCCGCTCCAAGGCGTACATGGCGCCGCCCTGCATTTTGCCATCGGAAGTTTTGACCCGATACTTCACCGCGATCAGGGACTCAGCATATTTAGTGGCAATGCCGAACACGCCGGTGAGCCAGCACCAGAGCACCGCGCCGGGGCCGCCTAAAAAGATTGCCGTTCCTACACCGATAATATTGCCTGTGCCAATGGTAGACGCCAGGGCTGTGGTCAGGGCTTGAAACTGACTCACATCCCCGGGAGAATCCGGGTCTTTTCTCACAGACAGCTTGATGCCAGTCAGTGTCTTCCGCTGGATAAACCCGGTGCGGACCGTCATAAACAGATGGGCTCCCAACAAAAGGACAATCATCGGGATCCCCCAAAGGAAATCATCTATCCATTCAATGGCGCCTATCATTGTTTCCATATCGTTCCGCCCCTTTTTCTCTATATCCTTTCGATCATAAAACCATCTTTATTATACATAAGCCTACCACCGATTACAACAAAAAATTTCCAAATTGCACAAAAGGGGGCGCCCTATCCGGCACCCCCTCCTTCTATGTCTTTTTATTTGAACTTCACAGCTGTCCCATAGGCCATGACTTCGGCAGCACCCTGCATCACGGAGGCCGAGGCATACCGCATACATATCACTGCATCGGCCCCCTGACTCCGGGCATCCTCCACCATCCGCTTGGTGGCCACGGCCCGGGCCTCATTCATCATCTCGGTATAGGCCTTCAGCTCACCGCCCACCAACGTTTTAAAGCTCTGGGCAATGTCTTTTCCCAAGTTCTTAGACTGAATGGTGCTTCCCCGAACCAAGCCCAAAATCTCATATTCTCTGCCGGGGATATGCTCAGTAGTTGTCAAGATCATCTTCTTCACCACTCCTTATCTCATGAATCCGTTCCCACAAATTATAGATGGCCACGCCGCCCAAAGAAAGGGCAATCAATCCTCCTGCCGCTTTCACCGGGAGCGGGATCTCAGGGATCAGCACTATCGCCCCCATGTAGAACAGCAACTCCAGGCACACCAATGCCGTCACCACAACGGGCGCCGCCAGCTTGCCCTTTTTCATCATTTTCACCCCTCCCCGCCTTCCGATGGCGCTTTTCGTATTTCCCTGCGGGAAGGCCGTATCAAGCCATATCAGGCCGCGCCTTATGCCGCCTTGTCTCCCGCCGCCGCAGACACCCCTCCAGAGCGCTGCACCGTCTTTGCCGGCATGGCAGAAAGGTAATTCTCGATCCCCTTGACCACTCCCTGGGCCAGCTTCTCCTGATAGGCCGGATCAATCAGCTTCATCAGCTCTTCATGGCAGGACATAAAGCCGGTCTCCAAAAGCGCCGCAGGCATATTGGTCTCCCGTAAGACCACATAGTTATTGGTCAGCACTCCCCGGTCAATGGATCCGGCAGATTGGACTACGGCCTTTTGAATGGCCTTCGCCAGCTTGGCCCCCTCCACACTGTTGGGATAGGCGTAGGTATAAGTTCCCTGAAAAGATAAGTTAGAGGAGCTGGCGTTGGCGTGGATGGAGACAAAGATGTCTGCTTCCATATGATTGGCGATCTCACAGCGGTCATATAGATCCATGTATATATCCCTGGATCGGGTCATCACCACATTGTAGCCCTTCTCCTTCAGAAGCTCCTCTATCCTCAAGGTGATGGGAAGGGTAATATCCTTTTCCATCACATCCTCATACACCGCTCCGGGAGCTGTGCCCCCATGTCCGGCATCCAAGGCCACAGTAAAGGCGGCAGGGTCCCAATCCTCATCTGGCCCATCGGGCAGTTCCACTCCGGTATCAGGGGGTGTCACTGTAATCACCACCGCCATCAGATTTTCATTTCCGGTCACGGTGACATTTTTCCGATAGGTACAGCCCTCCGCCAGATCCAGCACCACACGGGTGGTATAGACATATTCCGAATACAGGTCATCCCCGTGCTGCGCATAGCGGATCCGATCTACCACTGGGTTTTCTGGTGTCAAAGAGCCATCTTTCCCGCTTCCAATGGTAAATCCCAACAGATCAATGACCACCCGCTCTCCCAGATCTGTCACCTTATATTTGGGGGCCGCATTCAAATAAAGAGTAATGGTCTGCGCCTTGTCATCCGGTGTGACCCGCAGCAAAAACCCATGGGAAACCGGAGTTTCTGGGGTGGTCGGCTCCGGCTCGGATAAATCAGCGATGACAACCGCAGTATAAGTATCATTGTCCCATTCCACCGTGGCATGAAGCTGTTCAGAGACAAAGCGAAGAGGCACCATAGTCCGCTCTGCCCCCTCATACTTTACCACTCCGGCGGGCACCGCACCGGGAAGCTCTACATTCCGACCGTTCACCACCGCTGTGGCCGAGCCCAAGGTCAGAACAATGGTGTCACTTTCCGTGAAGATAAGCACCTGCCGGTTTTCCTCCACCCACAGGACCGAAGCGCCCAATGCCTCAGCAATGGGCCGGACAGGCACCATGGTGCGGCTGTCCAGGCCATCCACTGTACGGGTAAGGGCAGGGACATCAAAGTTCATAAGTGCTCCGTTGAGCTTTACATTGACGATTTCGCTGACCGTCTCTTCCTCATAACGGCCCGAAGCCTCATCGTAAAAGCGGACAGCTGCCTTTTCCGGGACAACTGCAGCCTGAACAGGAAAGGTGCTCCCGGTCAGCAGGGCCAGAGCACAGAAAAATGCAGCGAATTTTTTCATGGGGGGAAAGCTCCTTGCTATATGCGATTATTTTCGATGTTATTTTACCTGATTCCTCCCAGTGCCGTCAATGCCCCAAGTGTTTTTCACCATTGGTAATTACTTCCTATAAAAAGAAAGACGCGGAGCCCCAAAAGGACTCTCGCGTCTTTCTTTTCTCAGAGGGATTTCCTCTGTAAGATTACTTATTTCTCGCTTTCAGCAGCCTTTGCAGCGGCCTTCTTCTTGTCCTTGCCAGTAATCTGACCCCAGAAGGGCCAAATCAGCATAAACACATCAATGAGGATCAGAACGATGGGCAGGGGCTTAAAGATTGCGCTGGGACCAGTACTGCTAATAATCATCACTGCACGACGCAGGTCGATCTCTGCAGAGCGGCCCAAAACGAAGGCCAGAACAAAGGGCGCCATGGGCATGCCCACACGGTCCATGTAGTAGCCAATGATACCGAACACCAACACGATGATCATGTCAGCAGCCAGCTTCCGGTAAGTATACGCACCCAAGATACACAAGGTGGCGATGACTGGCACCAGCACGCTGCTGGGCACTCTCGTCACATAAGCATAGTAACGGGCGCCAAACATACCAAAAATCAGAATAAAGAAGTTGGACAGCAACAAGGCAAAAATCAGACCGTAAGCCTTATCAGCGTGAGTGGTAAACAGTTGGCTTCCGGGAGCCAGGCCGTGGATCATCAACGCGCCCAAAAACAGAGCGGAAGTGGCGTTGCCCGGGATACCCAGCGTCAGCATGGGCACCAGAGAGCCACCCACCACGCCGTTGTTTGCCGCAGACACGGTAGCCAGGCCCTTAGGGTTGCCCTTACCAAAGGAGCTGGGATCGGGATCAGCGCTGCGGGCCAAGCTGTAGCTCAAGCCAGCCGCCACAGTGGTGCCGGCGGCGGGAATAATGCCAACCAGAGTACCGATGACAGAGGAACGGAGAGTCTCAAAGGCGATGTACTTCAGCTCAGAGGCGGTGGGCCACACGCTTCCCTTCACGGCCTCTTTATCAATGACAATGGACTCCTTGTTCTCAGCAATCAGCACAAACACCTGAGAAAAGGCGAACATACCCAGAACCACACTCAGCAGAGGAAGCTCAGAGTAAATAGATTTAATACCAAAGCTGAAACGGGACTTACCAGTGATACCATCCATGCCTACCAGGGAGGTCATAAAGCCCAAAGCGGCACTCATCAAGCCCTTCAGAGCCCGGTCCTTCACGATGCCGATAATGATAATGATGCCCATCATAATCGTGAGGAACAGTTCCAGCGGGCCAAACAAAACAGCAATTTTGGCCAGAGGAGGCGCGATGAACAGCAGAGCAATACAACCAACAACGCCGCCGACGAATGCGGAGATCGTGGTTACACCGATCGCCTTCAATCCCTGGCCCTTCAAAGTCATGGGATAGCCGTCCAGCGTCATGAACAGGGAGTCAGAAGTACCAGGGGTATTTACCAAAACGGCGGTGATATTTCCGCCGTAAGAGCCGCAGACATAGATGGCGCCCATAGCGGAAAGGGCAACGACCGGCGGCAGAGAGAAAGTCAAGGGCAGGAAGATACCGATACCGGTATCAGCGGACATACCGGGAAGAGCACCCAGTGCAACACCCACAAAAGAACCGATGAAAATCCACAACAAAACCTCGGGATCAAAGATCTGCAGGAAATAAGACAGTTGCATTCTCTTGTACCTCCTCTTACTTAAACAGACTGCCTACCGGCATCTGCATAGCCAGAACCTTCTGGAACAGGAAGTATACCGCCACGGGAAGGAGAATGCTAATACTGGCGATCACCTTCCAGTTGCGCTGGCCCAGATAGATCATGCCGATGGGGAGGTAGATTATGGTAGAGATGTAGAAGCCAGTCAGCATGTTAAGGATAACATAGCCGATCAGGATGAGGCACATACCGGCGGCCTTCTTGGTGCCGGCAAAGCTGATGGGCTCGCCCTCGCCCTTATCTACTTCCTTGCCGCGGGCGGCCTGAATCAGCAAAATGGTGGACAGCAGGACAGTCAGTCCGCACAGGATCCTGGGAAAATACCTGGAATTAGGCTCCGCAATATTAAAGGTCTCAATAAAGATAATCGCGGAGATGATGTACATGAAAATGCAGCTCAGGTAGTTCCAGTTCCATACATTTTTTTTCTTGCTTTCCGTATCCAAACACTTTCACTCCTTAGTAACCATCGAATGGCTTGCAAACGATCGTTTCAATTTTGTTTCTCCCCACCGATGCCTCGGGGCAGCAGCCTCCCCAAACATCGGGCCAAATGGTGGTTCTTGTCAATGGGAAAGGTAGATATACATCTTTGCAAAATGTGAAATATTTACAAATGAACAGGGAAAAGGCGCCGGTACTCCGTTGCTTACGCACCGCAATACCGGCGCCCTCTTCGGGTCCTCCCTTAGACCCCTCTTGCTTTTGGGTTTAGATTACCCTAAACCCGCTTTCCTGTCAACAGGAAATTAGCCCCAGGGATTGACCTCCCACAGAGCCTCATAGGTCTCCTGGAAGTCGGCGAACAGCTCCTGAGCATCGGTGCAGCCCCGGAAGTCATAGGGGATGTTCATGTCCTTGGTCTGCTCCAGGTAGCTTTCGCTGTTGGCAGCAGCCTCGAAGCAGTCAGAGAGATACTGAACGATAGCGTCATCGGTGTCCTTGGGGACTGCGATGCCGCGGACGTTCAGCTGGACAACGTCATAACCAGCCTCCTGGTAAGTAGGCACGTCGGGATAGAACTCAGAACGCTCAGTATTACCAGTGGCCAGGGCCTTAACAGAGCCGTCATCCAAGAAGGTGCGGCAGTCGCCCACGTTCAGGCACAGAGCATCACAGTGGCCGCCAGCAACAGCGGTCAGAACGGCAGTCTCGCCATCGAAGGGAACCGCGTTGAAGTCCACGCCGGCAGCAGCCTCAAGCTGGATAATAGCCAGGCCCTCAGAACCGTTGACGGCAGTGCAGCCCATGGTGATCTTGCCGGGGTTCTCCTTAGCTGCATTCACCAGATCTTCCAGGGTCTCCCAGGGAGAGTCAGCCTTCACGCAGATGATGCCAGGGTCAGCCATGATGGTGCAGACCATCTTCAGGTCATCGGGCATAAAGCCGCCGTCAACAGCCATAGAGGTGATCACAGCTGCGGTGGGATAGAAGAAGGTGGTGTAGCCGTCAGGATCGGAGCTAACACCCTGCTGCCAGCCGATAGCACCGTTGGCGCCTTCGACGTTGCTGACCACAATGCTCTTGTTCCAGCCTTCGTTCTCACGGATGATCTGGCCCATAATACGGACACAGGTCTCCACGGTGCTGCCGGCGGAGAAGCAGTTGATCCAGGTGATCTCCTTGGTGGGATAGCCTTCAGGCAGACCCTCGGGACGAGTAACATTCCAGTTGCTATCAACGTTGCTGCTCTCAGCAGCCTTGCTCTCCTCGGGAGCCTTGCTCTCAGTAGTGCCGCCGCCGCAAGCCACGAGAGACAGCGCCATTACGCCAGCCAGCGCAAGAGAGACCCATCTTTTTTTGTTCATTTCTTCTTTTCCTCCTTCAATTGTTTCTTCTTACTATTTTTTCACTGCTCACACAGTAAAAAACTTTTTCAAGAAGTCAACCCACGCTAACGTTCTTCGCGGGGTTTACGTGGACAGTGCAGTGCTTAACAACAGGGAATTCCGCCTCTACCCGGTCATGAAGAGCCTTGGCCACATCATGAGCCGCGGTAAGACTTTTCGTCCCATCCACCGCAATTTCCACATCTACATATACTCTGTCGCCAAACAGCCGGGTCTTAAGGCTATCGATGTTCTCTATTCCTTCGCCCTTTGAGATACTTTCTTGAAGCTCCTCTACAAATTCCTTATCACAGGCGTGATCCACCATCTTATTGACCGCATCCATAAAGATGGTATAGGCCACATGGAGGATAAAGCAAGCGATCACAACGCTCGCCACCGCATCCAGCTTGGGAAAGCCCAGAATTGCGCCCAGGATACCGGCAAAGCTGCCCATCGAAGAGAACGCGTCGGAGCGATGATCCCAGGCATTCGCGGTGAGCGCGCTGGAATTGATCCTGCGGGCTTCCCGAATGGTGTACTGGTACATTATCTCCTTAGTGACGATGGAAACACCGGCGGCGACCAGCGCCAATATACCGGGTATTTCCACGGGCTCCAAGCCGATGATTTTCTTGATTCCCGAAGAAGCGATCCCCGCGCCTGCGATGGCCAGAATGAACGCCAGCAACAATGCCGCAATACATTCAAACCGCTCATGGCCGTAAGGATGCTCCTCGTCTGCGTCTTTTGTGGCAAATTTCATGCTCACCCACACGATGATGGTTGCAAGCACATCGGAAGCGGAATGGATGGCGTCGGACACCATCGCTCCCGAGTTCGCCACGATACCTGCAAACAGCTTAAATAGTGTTAGGATCAAATTGCCGGCGACTCCTACAAAGGACACCTTCGTGGCAATTTTTTCCCTCATCACTGGGTCCATTACCTGTTCTTGCTGAGCTTTCACAAAAACACTCCCTATGATTTAGTCACACGTCTATCGAACATATGCTTTTGCACTTGTACGCAGTGTGCGTTATTCAATTGTAGAAATTTTACTTCTTCTTCCAATCTCCTTACTATCTTGCACAAAATAGAGCAGCAATATCGCTGCAAGGATTAGAACAATGTCAAGCAAGCTTCTGATTTTCAGTTTCTCTCCCAGGATAAAAACCCCAAGGCGACGAAAAAGATGATGCCAACACAGCTGATAATACTTACTTCACCGGAAATGATTATTTTACAGGTCTGAGTTAAGAGCGTCGGTTTTCTGCCGATCACTCAGCGCTCAACAGCAGCCCTCACAGCGTGCAGAGCCTCGGGAGTAGCATGGGTATCAGCCACGCAGCCCGGTCCGATCATGAGGCCCTTACCGTCCACCATATCGATGGCTTCCTTGACGTGGGCCTTGATCTCCGCGGCGCTCAAGCCGCTGGTCAGAACGCTGCCCTCACCGGGCTTGGGAGTCATCCCACCGGGGTTCTCAGCCAGGCCGCCCAGCAAGCACTTGGAAGTGATGCCGCGGGCATCCTTCAAATCGGGAGCGGTGAAGCGGTCATGCCAGTTGATGACATTGCAGGGATACTTGCTCAACGTCTCCCACATGACATCGGTGCCGTGGATGTGCAGCACGTTGAACCAGCCGTACTTCATGCACTCGTTGAGGACGCGGATGTCGTAGGGCTTGCAGAACTCAGCGAAGGTCAGATCGTCCATGGACTTGTAGGTGGCCTCCTGAGTGGCGAAGAAGAAGCCGCTCACGCCGGCATCGGCGTTGGCCTTCACAAAGTTGATCACGGTCTCAGTGATCACTTCCAGGGCATAGTGCACTGCCCCGGCGTTCTCCTTCATATCCTCTTTGAGCTTCTCAGCGCTGGAGCCCTTGGCGCCCGTCAGCTTCTTCAGGATACTGGCCGGAGAGAAAATGGTCTGAATGTACGGAGTGTTGGGCTTAGCCAGCTTGCTGAGCCACTGGCTCAACTGCAGGGTGCGGCCCCAAGTGCCGTAGGTGGGATCCAGCGGCTCCATGTGCATGTAGTCTTCCACGGTAACGATACCGGGCTCGGTGATCTCCACGGCGTCATGCTTGGTGCCAAAGACGGTCAGCTTTCCGCCCCAGTCAGGACAGACATAAGCGCCCATGGGCATCATTTTGATAAAGTCGTAGTCATACTCCTCGTTGAACCACACCATGTGCTCAGCCAGAGTGCGGGCGTCTTGGTCCTTGTCGGGGAAATGCATCCATACGCTGACAGGAACGCGGTCAGGCTCCTGGCCGGCAATTGCCGCACGTACCCTTTCTTCACGATTCATGATTATACAACCTCCCATTTTTCATAGTTGCGCCAGTGTAAATAAGTACTACCCATACCATCATTTTGTGCACTCTGATTATAGCGTCCGGATTTTTATTTGTCAATACTACACAGAAAATATTCTTGTCTTTCCAGGGAAGTCGAGTTATAATCACTATGTTATATAATTTGAAAAGTGGATATTTCTGCCCTTATGTGCCCCTCCTTCCTTGTCCAATTTTTCCCCCATGAAGAGCTATATTTATATCCTATGTATCCTACTATAAATTTATTTGCTGAGGGGAATGGCAGCGCAGGATATGATTCACTAAAATCTCTTGTTTGAGGAAAGGATTCGATGTATGGAACTCAAGTATAAAATCAGCGAGAGCGACTACAGTCATTACATTCAACTGCGGCGAAAGGCGAAGATGCGCAGCCCCCTCAACATCTTGTTTACCCTTGTTTTGACCGCCCTTCCCTTGGCCGTACTGGTCCTATGTGTGGTGCAGCAGCTTTTTGCAGGGGCACAGCTGATGGCCATGGGGATTTTTTGTGTCGCCCTCAGCGCTGTCAACTTGACTTTTCGGCTTCGGTACTGGCGCAGTTCCGGCCGGGAGCTGAACGCCATGAAGAACAGCGGTGATATCAATGATGACTTTTGGAAAGAACACCGGCTACGGATCTCAAAGGATTCGATCAAGCTCACCAGCGGCGGCTTCTCCTCTGAATATACCTGGGCGAGCTTTGGCGGCTTTGAAGAGCTGGACGGCCTGCTTCTCCCCATATTTAACGCCAAGCCCATAGACATTATCCCCATCCAAGCTTTGGATAAGGTGGGCGGTTTGGAGCGTTTCCAACAGGAGTTTGTGGAAATCGCCAAGCAGGGCCTCCGCGCCGGTTTCGCCAAGGAAAAGGCGGCCTTTGTGGAAAAGCAGGGCATGTACCGCCTCAGCTATGACTACACCCAAAATGACTATATCCGGGACCAGCGGGATGCCCAGCGTATGCGCTATACCACCCGCCTTGTCTTGAACAAATCTGTCACGGCAAAGCTCACCTTGACGCTGGTCATGATCTACCTCATCGCCACCAGCACCTCTGCCTGGGCCAATTTGCTGTACGGCCTGCTGATCCTTGCCTTTAACTATGAGCATATTGCCGCCTTTACCCCGCTTTTAGAGCGCCGGCTCACCACCATGCTCCGGCCTGTCCTGATCATGCATCCCGGCCGGCATGTGGAGCTGTATGCCGATTTGAAAAACATCACCGTTATGGGCGATATTCACTATATCAATCTTCCCATGTCTGAGATCTTAGAGGTTCGGAAGACCCCCCATTCCCTGGCCCTCTATCTCGCCTCCCAGACCATTTTGACCATCCCCGGTCCGCCGACTACGAACGCGAAATCCTTTGATCGTCTGTGTGACCATATCACCGGCATCGTAAAAATGAATCAAATTTGAAGCACACATCTCACCTTGTCTTTTCCCCGTGGATTTGCTATGATATAAGACATTCCTGCCTGCTGTGAAAGGAGAACATCCAATGATGGTATCGGTAACACATACCGGCGTTTGTTATCAAGACGGCGGTTTTATCCCTGCAAAAAAGCTCCCCTCTGAGTTAGAGGCCGCCCGAAAGGGGACCATGGCCTACCAGATTTTGGCCACCCACAACCAAAGTGGAGATATGTCCCGACTTCGGCTGCGATTCGACGCCATGGCTTCCCACGACATTACTTACGTCGGGATCATCCAGACGGCCCGTGCCTCCGGAATGGAAAAATTCCCGGTTCCCTATGTGCTCACCAACTGCCACAACTCTCTATGCGCAGTGGGCGGCACCATCAACGAAGATGATCACCTTTTCGGTTTATCCGCCGCCAAAAAATACGGCGGAGAGTTTGTCCCCGCCCACCAGGCGGTCATCCACTCCTACATGCGGGAACGCTACGCCGCCCCGGGGAAAATGATTTTGGGCTCCGACTCCCATACCCGCTATGGCGCCTATGGCACCATGGCCATCGGAGAGGGCGGCCCTGAATTGGCCCGGCAGCTCCTCCAAAAAACCTATGACATTTCCTATCCTCCTGTCATTGCCGTCTATCTGACCGGCGCTCCCCGCCCCGGCGTGGGTCCCCAGGATGTGGCCCTGGCTCTTGTGGGTGCCACCTTCCCCTCCGGCGCAGTGAAAAACGCCGTATTGGAGTTCTTCGGCCCGGGCGTGTCCAGCCTCTCCATGGATTACCGCTCCGGCATCGATGTCATGACCACTGAGACCACCTGTCTTTCCTCCGTGTGGTCTACTGATGAGATCACTCAGAGCCATATGAAGACCCTGGGCCGGGGAGAGGAATTCCGCTTCCAGGCCCCCTCCGAGGGCGCCTATTATGATGGCTTGGTGGAAATCAAATTGGATGAGGTAGAGCCTATGATTGCCCTCCCCTTCCATCCCTCCAACGCCTTCCCCATCCGGGAGTTCAAAGCGAATTTGGACGATCTTCTCCACCAGGTGGACGAAGATACCAAGCAGCAGTTGGAGCTGAAGAGCTCTGTCCCCTCCCTCCGGGAAAAGATCGTAAACGGAAAATTCGTAGTGGATCAGGGCGTCATCGCCGGCTGCTCCGGCGGCACCTATCAAAATCTGGTTCGGGCAGCAGAGATCTTGAAAGGGCATTCCACCGGTGACGGGGGCTTCTGGCTCTCTTGCTACCCCGGCTCCATGCCCATCCTCCAGGAGTTGACAAAGAAAGGGTATATCACCGACCTGATGGCCGCTGGCGCCAGCATCCGTTCCTGCTTCTGCGGTCCCTGCTTCGGTGCCGGAGACGTCCCCGGCAACGGCGGCTTCTCCATCCGCCACTCCACCCGAAATTTCCCCAACCGGGAGGGCAGCAAGCCTACAGACGGTCAGCTCTCCTACGTAGCCTTGATGGACGCCCGGAGCATCGCCGCCACCGCGCTGAACGGCGGCATCCTGACCGGGGCGGACGAGCTGCCCGAGGAGCTGCTCCCCGTGGACCGGCCCCAGGACTCCTATCGCTACGATGACAGCGCCTATCAATCCCGGGTCTACCACGGTGTGGGCCATCCCCAGCCCGACACCGAGTTGAAATTCGGCCCCAATATCGCCGACTGGCCGGAGCAGATCCCCCTGCCGGAGAATCTCCTGCTCACCTGCTGCGCCGCCATCTATGACCCGGTCACCACCACCGACGAGCTGATCCCCTCCGGGGAGACCTCCTCCTACCGCTCTAACCCCATCAAACTCTCCCAGTTCGCTCTGAGCCGCAAGGATCCCCAGTATGTGTCCCGGGCTCAAGCCATCCAGTTGGAAGAAGTCAAGCGCAGGGGCGGAGAGGGGACATCCGCCCTCGGAAACTATGATGGAAAAACCACTGGTCTGGGCTCCTTTATTATGGCCCTCAAGCCCGGCGACGGCTCCGCCCGGGAGCAGGCTGCCTCCTGCCAGCGAGTGCTGGGCGGCTGCGCCAACCTGGCTTCAGAATACGCCACCAAGCGGTACCGCTCCAATGTGGTGAACTGGGGCATGCTCCCCTTCATTGCAGAGGATGTGAAGGATTGGAACCTCCAGCCCGGCGATCAGCTGTATATCCCCGGCATCAAAGCTATTTTGGAAGGCAGCGGCGAAGAAGTGCCGGCAGCGCTCATTCAAAATGGTACGGAGAAACCGGTCACCTTAAAGCTCCCCGGCATGACTCGGGAAGAACGGGACATCGTGCTGGCCGGATGTCTGATCAATTACTACGCCCAGTGAGCATTTGAGACGGGGCATAGCACCCTATTTTAAAATTTCCCCTCATTTTTTCGAAAACAGAAAACCAGGCCGCGTTTTCCCGGGCACAAGAGAAGCCGGGAGGCTGGATCACAGATCCGGCCTCCCGGCTTTTCTCTCTTATCCACGCAAGCGGTCTCAGGCCTTAAAACAGACCTGTGATCCTTCCATCCGCAGTAACGTCGATGTTCTCCGCCGCCGGGACTTTGGGCAGCCCGGGCATGGTCATGATGTCCCCTGTATAGGCCACGACAAAGCCAGCGCCCGCCGACACCTTCACCTTACGCACGGCGATCCGGAAGCCCTTGGGGGCCCCCAGCAGGTTTTGGTCATCAGAGAGGGAATACTGGGTCTTGGCCATGCACACCGGCAAGCTCCCAAAGCCCAGGTCAGTGAGCTTCTTCAGCTCCTTTGCCGCCCCGGGTGCGAAATCCACGCCGTCGGCGCCGTAGACCCTTTTCGCCACGGCCTCGATCTTCTCCTTCAGCGGCAGCTCGTCGGGATAGGCATAGGCAAAATGGTTCTCTCCGCTCTCCATGACCCGCAGGACCTCTTGTGCCAGTTCCTCGCCGCCTTCGCCTCCCTTGGCCCACACCTGGGACAAAGCCACCTTCACCCCGTAAGTATCACAGGCTTTCCGGATGAGGCTGATCTCCGCCTGCGTATCACTTTCAAACTGGTTGATGGCCACCACAGCGGGCAGGCCGTAGACCTGGGTGATGTTCTCCACATGCTTCAAAAGGTTGGGAAGCCCCTTCTCCAGTGCCGGCAGATTTTCCTTTCCCAACTCCGCCTTGGGACAGCCCCCGTGGTGCTTCAGCGCCCGAACTGTGGCCACAATAACGGCAGCGTCCGGCTTCAGACCCACAGCCCGGCACTTGATATCCAGGAACTTCTCCGCGCCCAGGTCTGCACCGAAGCCCGCCTCCGTGACCACATAGTCGGCCAGCTTCAAAGCGGCATCGGTGGCGGAGACCGAGTTGCAGCCGTGGGCGATATTGGCAAAGGGGCCGCCGTGGATAAAGGCGGGGGTGCCCTCCAAGGTCTGGACCAGGTTGGGCTTGATGGCATCCTTCAGCAGGGCGGTCATGGCGCCGTCGGCCTTCAGGTCATGGGCGGTGACGGGGGCGCCGGAGCGGGTATACGCCACCACCATGCGGCCCAGCCGGGCCTTCAGATCGGCCAGATCGGAGGCCAGACAGAATACCGCCATCACCTCAGAGGCCACTGTGATGTCAAAGCCGTCCTCTCTCGGCACGCCCTGCATCCGGCCCCCGATGCCGTCAATGACATTGCGCAGCTGCCGGTCGTTCATATCCACACAGCGCTTCCAGGGGATGTTCTTTACGTCGATATCCAGTGCATTGCCCTGCTGAATGTGGTTATCCAGCATTGCGGCCAACAAGTTGTTGGCCGCGCCGATGGCGTGGAAGTCGCCGGTGAAGTGGAGGTTGATATCCTCCATAGGAATCACCTGGGCCCAGCCGCCGCCGGCGGCACCTCCCTTCACGCCGAACACCGGCCCCAGAGAGGGCTCCCGCAGGGCAAGGCAGGTCTTTTTTCCCAGACGGCTCAACGCATCGGCCAAGCCCACGCTGGTGGTGGTCTTCCCCTCTCCCGCAGGAGTGGGATTGATGGCGGTCACCAAAACGAGCTTTCCCTTCCTGGGCTTATCCCGATAGGCGGCCGGCTCCACCTTGGCCTTATCATGGCCATAGGGGATCAGATTCTCCTCTGTCAGGCCCAGTTTTGCGGCAATCGCCCGAATGGGCTGGGGGGTAACGCTCTGCGCAATCTGGATGTCAGTCTGCATGGATTTTCCCTCTCTTTATATTTATTTTTTTGAGCTTACAGTTTTCTGATGCCGTTCCACACGGCCATGGGGACACAGCTGGGCAGCAGCTTTCCGCCCAAGCGCATCACAAAGGGGATCGGCCCTCCTGTGACCACGGCCAGTCCCAGCTTATTCATAGTCAGGGACCAAGCGGCCACCGCCTCCGGCCGGACAGCAAAGGGGGTATGGCGCACCGCGCCGGGGTTGGCTGTTTTCCGGGCCACTTCCATAAATTCGGTTTTGATCCAATAGGGACACACCGCTGTCACCAAAATACCCCGCCCAGCCAATTCCCATCGGAGGGCCCGGGTGTAGCGGAGCAAAAATGACTTAGTCGCGGCATAGAGATTCATGCTGGGCAGCGGTTGAAACGCCGCACAGGAGGCGATTTCCAGAATCCGGCTCCCCCGCCTTAGATAGGGGATACAGACCCGGGTCACCTCTGCCGCCGCCCAGCAGTTGAGGGCGATCATGCTGTCGGTCTCCTCCGCCGTCAGGTCCTCTGCCCGGCCAAATTTGCCAAACCCCGCAGCACAGACCAGGACCGCCACCTCTGGCCGCTCCTCCTCCAAAGCGGATCGGAGCTTTACCCCGCTCTGCCTTTCGGTCAGATCCATCGCCATCACCCGCCCCCGACAGCGCAGCTCGCCCGCCAGCTCTTCCAGCCGCTCCTCCCTCCGGGCAATGAGCCACAGCTCATCCAGATCCATGGTCCTATCTATCTGGCGGGCATACGCCCTTCCCAAACCGGAAGACGCCCCAGTGACGATACCAATACGCATATACTCTCCTCCTTTGAGGGTAGTATAGACCAGACAGCAATATTTTACCATTCCAGTGCGAAAGGTGCAATTGGGAAGGTCCACAAGCGTGGCACCCTACGAGAAGGCAAATTTAGACGATACCTCTTCTGCCGGTATGGAGTGAGGACATATATTCCTCCATTTTCTGCTCCTTTCCCCAATCTTCCCTCCGGGCAGCTCCCGCACGTCCCCAGATCCGCAGCGTTTTTTGCAGGTCCCAGCCGGGGATTGCCTTTCCCGCTTTTTTAGGGTAAAATATGTATCAAGCGGATAACAGATCTGATATGATTTTACAAAGGTGGAATTTCCTTTGAGACGATTCTTTCCCCTTGCCCTGGCATTGGCCATTTCCCTCACCGCCTGCGGCGGCAGAGGGGCCACAGCGGTCCAGGAGGCCCCTTTTGAATCCACCATCTTTGCCATGGACACAGTGATGACCCTTTCCGTCTATGGTTCTCAGGCGGGGCTGGACGCAGCCGTGGCTGAGATCAACGCCCTGGAGCGTCTGCTCTCAGTTACCCGGGAAGATAGCGAGGTCTGGGCTATCAATCATAGCGGAGGCGCCCCGGTATCTGTCAGCGGGGACACCGCCCAGCTTCTCCAAGCCGCCTTGACCTTGGGAAATCAAACCGGCGGCGCCCTGGATGTCACCCTCTATCCCGTGGTATGTGCCTGGGGCTTTACCACCGGAGAATACCAGATCCCGGATGAGGATACGCTTCGTGCCCTTTTAGAGCGGGTAAACTACCAGAATGTCCACTATGAGACGGAAGCGGACGACAGCACAGCAGACCCCGCCGCAGAAGAAGCCGGCCCCTCCGCCGCCAGCATCACCCTCCCCCAAGGCGTCGAGCTGGATTTTGGTGCCCTGGCCAAGGGTTACGCCGGAGAGAAATGTGCTCAGCTCTTAAAGGATGCGGGCGTCACCTCCGCCATCCTGCGGCTGGGCGGCAACATTCAAACCGTGGGGGCCAAGCCTGACGGCTCGGCCTGGATCGTGGCCATCCAGGACCCCGGCGGGGAAGAAAGCAGCTATTTGGGGACCCTCCGGCTGGTCGACCAGGCCGCGGTGACCTCCGGGGGCTATCAGCGCTATTTTGAAGAAAATGGGGTCCGTTACTGGCACATCCTGGATCCGAAAACAGGCAGGCCCGCCCAAAGCGGACTCACCTCAGTGACCATCGTGGGGGACAGCGGCACCCTCTGCGACGGGCTCTCCACCGCCCTCTTCGTCATGGGGAGGGAAAAGGCGCTGGAATATTGGAGGACTTCAGGCGGCTTTGAGGCTGTTTTGGCAGATGAGGACAACAATCTCTGGGTCACCGGAGGGCTGGCCGATTCCTTTGCCCTCAATGAGGATACAGGGTATACGCTGCATATCGTGGAGGAATAAGATGAAGATAAAATCCAACCGGTTCTGGCTCGGGATATTGGGTGGGCTTCTGGTCCTCTGCGCTGCGGCGGCCCTCTTTATTTTTACCCGCACCTCCACCGGTACCGTCGCCGTCATTACCCTGGACGGCGCAGAGGCGGCGCGGATCGATCTCTCCGCCGTTACCCAAGACTACACCATATCCTATACAGGCAAGAGCGGCATCACCAATTTGGTGGAGATCTCCCCCGGAAAGATCCGGGTGCGGGAGGCCGATTGCCCCGACCAGGTGTGCGTCCGTCAAGGGTGGATCGAAACGGGAGTGGCCCCCATCGTATGCCTGCCCAACTCCCTTGTGATACAAATTACCGGCGCCTCTGATCCGGAGATCGACGGCGCAGTGGGGTGAAGAGATGAAAACAAAGCGCTTGACCCTGTGTGCTCTTTTGACCGCCATCGCCCTGACGATTTTTGTGGCTGAGGCCCAGATCCCCCCTGTGGTGCCCGTCCCCGGCATGAAATTGGGCCTTGCCAATGTTGTGACTGTCTACTCCATGTTTGCCCTGGGCCCCGCGGACACACTGATGATCCTCTTTTGCCGGATCTTTCTGGGAAGCCTCTTTGCCGGCGGCTCCACCTTCCTCTATTCTCTGGCGGGCGGGCTTTTGTGCTATCTCAGCATGCTTTTTCTCCGAAACATATTGACCGGAAAGCAGCTCTGGGTATGCGGCTCCATCGGCGCCCTTTTTCACAACATCGGCCAGATGGGGGCGGCCATCTTCATTGCCCGGACTCCCCAGCTCATTCTATACCTGCCCGTTTTATTGGCAGTCGGTGTGATCGCCGGCGCTCTCACCGGTTTTGCCGCCCAGATCCTCCTGTCCCGGATCGGAGCTCCATTTCAAAAATAAAACATACCGCCTTCCTTATCTTGTGTCTGATTTTTCATATGAGATTCTTGCATATTACATTTTGAAATTATATAATAAAGTATAGATTCCGCTTATAGACGAGTTTCCCGCATGAAAGCAAAGAAAAGCAAAAAATGGAAGGACTGTCGGGAAGTGCGGGAACGGATGGAGGTGATCGTGAGCAGACAGATATTGGCTAAGTTCCGCGGGCAGAACAGGAAACTGTACCTGCCGGACAAGCGGAACTCAGCTTTCCAGGTTTCATATACATATTTTATGAAGATGGAGGTAAACGATGAAAAAACGTATTTTGGCATCATTGATGGCGATGATTATGGCGTTCGGTCTTATGCCGGCAAGCGCGCTCGCTGCACAGGATGAGCCATCCGTTATGGCGCGCAGTCAAGAATATTCCGCCGAAGTCTATGCAGTCATCGTAGACGCCAATAACAAGATCATTGGCATTGACACGCTGACATGCAACCGGAGCAGCGCACATACAACCCACGGCTATCCCGATTCCGGTACCGAGTGGAGCTGGACGCCCAACAGCACCCCCAGTTCCACAAAGGGAAGCTACACCCTCACCGCAACGGTCACCGGCAGCAACAGCCATACCAACCGGAGCGTGCTGGTGGCTTATCCCGGAAAGCTGTGGAACTATTCTTCCCCATACAGCTTCCTCGGATATACGAAGCAGAATTCCTATCCGACGGTTGGAGATAAAGTAAGTGCCAAACTATCCGGCGCAAATGTGAGTCCTCTCCTTTGGGAAAAAGATAAAGGGAATAGTAGTCTCATCGCCGGGCTTAGTAACACCTCAAAGCAATCCATCTGGTATGTCTTCCGAGACACGACCCCTGCCGTCACATACAAGGATCCTCAGGTAAACTGTCGTATTCTGTATATTGATGACAGCATCAATCCTCTTGGCTATCGTACATCCCTGTGGCAGAAGAAGTCCTTCACCTGTGCGCTGCACGGCGCAAACTGCCCGGACAGCGTCGGTTCCCACAGCATCAGCGTTGCTTCCGTCAAGGCGGCCGCTCAGGAACTGCTGGCAGCAAATGTCTTGGACGAGGGCTATGAGCTTGTAGGCTGGACGAAGGAAGCCGGCTACTTGCCCGACATCAAAAGTTTTGATGCCGGCGGCAATATCATTCTCAGCACAAAGACCAATGACGACATTTACTTTGTCGCCAAGAAGCCCCAGACTACCGACTGGAGCAAGCTGACCATCGAAAAGACGGCTTCTCCCGCCGACGCCGTGAAGCCGGGTGACGAGATCACCTACACCATCACCGTCACCAACAACACCGGAAAAGACCTCACCGACGTTCAGGTGACTGACAAGCTGCCTGATGCGCTGGACTTCGTCTCCGCTTCTCCGGACGGCCAGTATAATGCAACCACCGGCCTGTGGACGATCCCCTCTCTGGCCGCCGGCGCTTCCGCCACGCTGACCATCAAGGCCACCGTCAAGGATGCCTCCGGCGATACCATCCGCAATACCGCTGCCATCACCGGCGCCAAGAGCGGCAGCGAAGCTCTGCCTGGAGGAAGCGGCAACACCAGCACTTCGGACGTGACTGTTGATGATTCTGCCCCCGATCTGTCCATCACCAAGACCACGGACGCTGAGAACGTGAAGGTGGGGGATACTTTTGAATACACCATCACCGTTGAAAACAAGGGCTCCGGCAGCGCTTCCAATGTTGTGGTGAAGGACATCCTGCCCGACGGTCTGGAATACGTTTCCTATCATATAGATTATCCAAATAGTCAGAACTGGGAGTTTACGTCGAACGGGCAGGAACTGACCTGGACCTTTAAGGAGATCCCCGCCGGACTTCATGTGACCATCACTTTGACGGTCAAGGCCGTTACCGCTGACGAGACTGGTTATGAAAATTCGGCATACATTGTGGGCAACGAGAACAACCCCGGCACGGCTGAGCCTGTTCCCGTGGGAGCTGCGCTGACCCTCACCAAGACCCCCAATGTGAAGACAGTCAATGTCGGCGAAATTTTCAGCTACACCTTGACAGTAAAGAACGTCAGCACAGCTGCCGTGGACAACGTAGAGGTCAATGACGTTCTGCCGGAGAGTCTGGAATTCTACGCGCAGTCCGTCCAGGGCCATAGCGGAAGCTGCATCTTCAAGCAAGATGAACAGGAGCCGCAGCTCTTGAGCTGGACTTTCGATACCATTCCCGCCGGTGCGGAAGTTACCATTACCCTGCGGGTCAAGGCGCTTTCCGCCGGCAAAGTGAAAAATATCGCAGCCATCGTTGACGGGCCGGAAACCTCCGCAGAGGACGTGAACATCGTCACCCCCGGTAAGGGAATCCTGACCATTGAGAAGAAGGTCAACTACGAGCTGGATGAGGACGCTGATTTTACCTTTACGCTGAAAAGATATATTCTTTCCGAGAATCCCTCCGGCGAGGAGGCATTGCGTACGGAAGACAGCACATTCCATCATGACCCCATTGTTGTCCGCGTTGCCAAAGACAGTGACACCGGCTCCACAGCGGTAGAGTTGCCTGAGATCCCCGTCGGAACGGTGTATACTGTGGCAGAAGAGGATCTCAGCGATCCCGCTTCCGGGAACCGTGAGTTGAAAATGGAGGGCACCACGGGTGTCTTCTCCCATGCGGAGTATTCGTGCGAAATGTTCTTTAAGGATGTGGATAAGGAAGGAAATTCCATTTCTACATCTACCGGCGAGATGGCGCCCTGCGACTCCTTCTCGGCTCTGTGGCCCGGTCAAGAGATCACCGCTGTTACCATCACCTGCACCAACACTTATGAGCTGACGGCTCCCTCGGGCACACACCCTGTGACGGTCAAAAACAGCTATGCAGCTCCTGACGGCACAGGCGATTATGCTGCCAATGACACGGTCACCATTCATGCCGGCAGCCGTAATAATTACAGCTTTGCCGGCTGGACCGTGGACGGCGATGATGTGCAGCTGGCCGATCCTACAAGCGCTACGACCACCTTCACCATGCCGGCTCGCGCCGTGACTGTAACGGCCAAGTGGAAGGAACTCGGTGGTTCCAGCAGCCGTGATGACGACTACACCCTGCGGTATGTAACCAACGGCGGCAAGGCCATCTCCTCCGAGAGCAAGAGCAGAAGCTGGGTGAAGGCCTACGAGGATCTCCCTGTCCCCACCCGGACGGGCTACCTCTTCGACGGCTGGTATTATGACAGCAAGCTTACCGAGGCCGTCACCGATGACGTGAAGGTGAACGCCCGCATCGTGACCCTGTATGCCGACTGGACGGACAGCACCGTGCCCGGCCCCCTCGACGGCGACAATCACTTCGCCTATATTCAGGGCTATGAGGACGGCACCGTGCGGCCCGACGGCAATATCACGCGTTCGGAGGTCGCCGCGATCTTCTTCCGTCTGCTGACCGGCGAGGTGCGCGACGCGAATCTGAGCACGTCCAACCCCTTCTCCGACGTGGAGACCACCGCGTGGTATAACCGCGCTGTTTCGACGCTCTATCAGCTGGGCATCATCAAGGGCGCGGACGACGGAGATTTCCACCCGGACGACACCATCACCCGCGCGGAGTTTGCGGCTATCGCGGCACGCTTCAGCGACAAGAAGGTGAGCGATGCGACACCGTTCACCGATCTTGCGAACCATTGGGCGAAGGATGAGGTCACGGCGGCCGCGTCTCTCGGCTGGGTCAACGGCTATACCGACGGTACGTTCCGTCCGGATCAGCCCATCACCCGTGCTGAGGCGATGACACTGGTGAACCGCGTGCTCAACCGCACCCCGAAATCTGTCGATGATCTGCTTGACAGCATGGTCACATGGCCGGATAACGCGGACAGCTCCAAGTGGTACTATCTGGCAGTTCAGGAAGCGACGAACAGCCACGATTACAAAGCGTCCGACAGCAGCGAAAGCTGGACCAAGCTGACCCAGGCCCCCGATTGGAGCAAATACGAGCACTAAGTCCAATCACAAGCAAGGCTCTTAAGCCCTGGCATTACGGAAACTCTGGCGGCGTACTGAATTGGTACGCCGCCAGAGTTTTGTTTTTTCTGGCAGCATTTGCCCTGCCCATCAGAAAATGCGCCTGCGAAGCGCGCAAGTGGTTATGCTGCCGTTTGCCAGGTTAGAGGAACTGACCGGCAAATCTCTTTGCAAATTGACTGCAGCAGCTCTGTTCGCAGAGAGTTTGCAAATTCGTTTGAAAAACGGTCTTTCCAATATTCATCGGATACAGATCCCGGATGTTCTTAAGGATCTGCTTTCTCCCCCCTCCGAATTCTTGGCCTTCTCCTGCTTAGAGGCGGTCCGACGGTGTTCCCTTCCGGACATAGAAAAAGCACAACTCGTCATCGAGTTGTGCTTTTTCCTGTCTATTTGATTCTGTCAAAAGTGCGCTGTTTGGTGGTAACCACCTGTTTTTCCGTTGTTTTCAGGCACAGTATTTACCATTTTTTCCTTGTGGAAGGGCGGTATTTATATCTTAAGTCAATTATCCCGGTTAAAGATGTTGAAGATGGACTGCCACTGGTCGTCCTCCTCAGAGCGTCCCTCATCGGCAGCGCCTTCCCGCTTCTTCTCCTCCCCCACCTTTTCCGCGGTCTTGGAGAAGATCTTATCCCCGCTGCTCTTTTGCGCATTCTCATCATAGCCGGTGGCAATTACCGTGACCTGGATCTCATCCTCCATGTTCTCATCAAAGGCGGCACCAAAAATGATGAGCGCTTCGGGATGGGCGGCCTGGCGCACCATTTCGGCGGCGGCCTCCACCTCTTCCAGGCCAATGTCCATGGAGCCGGTGATATTCACCAGTACGCCCCGGGCACCATTGATCGATGTCTCCAGCAACGGGCTGGAGATAGCCATCTTCGCGGCCTCCTCGGCCTTGCTCTTGCCCGCAGCCCGGCCCACACCCATGTGAGCCATTCCCGCAGTCTGCATAACCGCAGTGACATCCGCAAAGTCCAGATTGATAAATCCAGTATTTTTGATCAGATCGGAGATGGACTGGACCGCCTGCCGCAGCACATCGTCGGCAATTTCAAAGGCATTGGCAAAGGTGATCTTCTGATCTGTGGCAAATTTGAGCCGCTCGTTGGGGATGATGACCAGGGAGTCCACTCTGCCCTTGAGCTCCTCGATGCCCGCCTCCGCCTGCTGCATCCGGCGGCGGCCTTCAAAATTAAAGGGCTTGGTCACCACACCTACGGTCAGGATGCCAGCCTCCTTTGCAATGTCTGCCACAATGGGGGCCGCGCCCGTGCCCGTACCGCCGCCCATGCCGGCAGTGATAAAGACCATGTCGGTCCCCTCCAGCACCTTGGCGATCTGTGCCCGGCTCTCCTCAGCGGATTTCTTTCCCACCTCGGGATCAGAGCCGGCACCCTGGCCTCCGGTGAGCTTTTCTCCGATCTGAATCTTCTGGCTGGCACTGGAAATCTTAAGAGCCTGCTTGTCTGTATTGACAGCAATAAACTCCACATTTTTTACACCAGTTCTGACCATGCGGTTGACAACATTATTGCCGCCGCCGCCCACACCAATCACCTTGATGCTGACAACGGACTCCGGGCCGGTATCCAATCCAAACGGCATAACTGCTCCTCCTATGTATAAGTTCTCCCAATGGGAACAAGGTCATTTTGTGTCGAGTTCCCCAGTGTCTACTATATTTTGTTTTATTTTATCCCTCTTTGGGCTTGAGGTCAATAGCTCTCTACGGATTTCTCCAAAGTTTTGGAACATTCTTGTGCCAAAAACCACCACAGCTGCCAAATACATGGGAATCCCCATCTTTTCCCCCAGCCAAGTGAGAAAAACGGCGATAACGGCGTTCCCGATAGTCCCTGACAGGAAGATTGCCATTTGAAACTCCCCCTTCAGCTGGGAACGCACTCCCCCCAGGGCAGAGTCCAACGCTGCCAGCAGGCCCACTCCCATATAGAGGGTCATGGAGGGCGGAAAATACAGTGGGTACAGCACACCCAGCAAAAGGCCGGCAACCAGGCCGATCAACTCCAGCACTTACTCCACCTCCCCTTCCTCCGGCGCAGAAGCAGCCGGCTGCGCATAGCGGTATTCCACTGCGCCCTGGTATTTGGGGATGGTGAGCTGGTCGCTGGTGGTGACCTGGACTTGGATCTTCCACTGGCTCAAAATATCCACCACACCATTTCGCATGGTCAGCGCATTATACAAGGTTGTGGAATCTCCGATGGCAAAGATGACATAGGGCGCGGCATACTGCCGTCCGTTCACCGTCACCACCGCGCCGGTGCAGCGGATCTCACTGGTAGCCAAAAGCCGTTCCCCATTGAGGGAGATCGCCTCTGCTCCCGCAGACCGCAGCTCATTTACCACCGACAGCAGATCTGAGTCGTGGATCAGATAGCTCGCTTCGTCCCCAGTCGTATTGATGGCTGTGGAGTCCGACAAGATCACCGAAACACCGGGACCGGTGACCTCCACCAGTCCGGCCGTGATCTCCATCTTCTCCAGTTCAGCGCGCAGGGCTTGTCCCTGGGCATTCCCATCACTAGCCTGTCCCCGGTAGAGCTTCAGCTCTTCCTGGAGCTGGCCTACCTGCTTTTCCAGGCTCTCTGACTTGTCCAATTCTTTGTTATAAAGCTCCTGCAGCGTCTCCAGCCGGGCTGTGCTGGCCACGGTATCCTGGGTATTGGAGCGTACACTCTGCAGCTGAGAGGCCAAGAGGAAACCCACGATGGCAAATACTACCGTTACCGCCACATTTCCATAGGCCCGGTTATTGCGGTGACGCTCCCGGAGCTCCTGTTTCTCCTCCGTTCGATCACTTTTCGGTCGGCGGCTCAGTCCCATTTCCGCTCTCCCCTTTCTCCACAGACCCTTCCGGCAGCCACCGCGCCGGAAGGAGCCGTGCGCGCTCGTCGCCATAGGTCAGATCCAACGTTCCTGTCACTGCCTCTCCCCGCTCCTGGAAGGTCTCGATCACCCGCCGGAGGGAGAAAATTCTTTTGTCAAAATCGCCCGTCATGGGCACTGCCACCGTCAAATCTTCACCATATCCAAAGTAAATGACATTGGCCGCAGTCAGATCGATGAAATCCGTCACATTTTCGATCATACCTTGGTCAGAAAGGGCTGCAAACAGTCCCTTCAGCCCCTCCAGCCTGACCTGCTCCTCCGCCGCTGCCGCCATCCTCGCCCCCAGTGTCGGAGTGGCCGGCGTAATGCCTGTGACCTTAGGAAGCCCATTTCCCAGCTCTCCGTCTCCCTGCTCCACAAATTTGGTGCTGGGATTGAGCAGCCAACAGCTTCCCTCCGCCTCAACAACAGCCGCGGCGGTGCTCTCTGTAATGTGCAACTCTAATGTGTCGGGCAGATCTTTTACCACCGCCACCTTCTCCACATAGGGCAGCCGCCGCATGATATTCCGGACCGCCTGGGGCTTATTGATCAAAAACAGGTTGCCCCCCAGTTCTACACCGGAGGCCTCTATGATCTCCTGGGCCGTATACCGGCTGTTACCTGTCACTTCTACTTGATTGACCCGAAAGAAAACCACACAGCCCGTCAAAATGGCGGCGAAGATCACGAGAACGGACAACAGCTTATAGAGGAAGCCAAAGCGTCCCCTCCTGCGTCTGTGTCGATTCCGTTTGTTCCTCGCCGCCATGCTCCGGCCCCCTGCTGTGATCCTTGCCACATCGTATTATAAATATAGGCATACCATATCACATAAATGTGAAAAAGTGGTTAAGATTCGCTTACAATTTCCTCTTCTTCCCGCACGACATTCGCTCCCAGCGCATTCAGATCGGCCGCCAGGTCGGCATAGCCCCGGTCAATATGATGCAGGCCAGAGACAACCGTCTCCCCTTCTGCCCCTACAGCTGCTACTGCCAGGGCCGCACCGCCCCGCAGATCGGTGGAACGCACTTTGGCTCCATAGAGCTGCGGGACTCCATATACCACCGCCACTTTTCCCTCCACCTGAATATCTGCCCCCATACGGACCAGCTCATCCACATGGCGGTAACGGCTGTCGAACATATTTTCAGCGATCACGGTGGCACCCTTTGCCTTGCAGAGGGCGGCCATGATCAACGCCTGGGCATCGGTGGGAAAGCCTGGATAGGGGGCAGTGCGGATGGGCCGCACCGCCTTCAGACGATGGGGCGCGGCGATCGAAATGGCTTCAGGGGAACTCTGGATCCGGCATCCCGCCTCTGCAAGGACCGCGGTCACTGTGGACAGCTGCCGCCAATCTACGCCGATCACCTCTCCCTCTCCCCCGGCAGAAGCCACAGCCGAAAGATAAGTACAAGCCACGACCCGGTCCGCGGTGAGCGTGTGTTCCCAGCCGTGGAGGGACCTGCCTCCCCGAACGGTGATTATCGAGCTGCCCGCCCCCCGAACATCGGCACCCAAGCCCCGCAGAAAGCTCTGCAGCTCCACGATCTCTGGCTCCCGGGCGGCGTTGGTAATGGTGGTAACTCCCTGCGCCATCACCGCGGAAAGCATGGCGTTTTCTGTCGCTCCCACACTGGGAAGAGAGAAGGCAATGTCTCCCCCCACCAGTTTTCCGGTGCAGAGAAGCCTCCCATTCCGCTCCTGGATCTCCGCGCCCAATGTCCGCAGAGCGGATAAATGCAGATCAATGGGGCGGGGGCCCAATTCACAGCCTCCGGGATAGGACAACTCCGTCCGGCCCATCCGCCCCAAAACGGGCCCCAAAAAGACCACGGAGGAGCGCATCTCCCGCATCAAGTCATCCGGTATATCCCAAGCAGCAGGGGACGATGCGTCTATCGTGACCGTATCCCCTTCCCGCTTCACCCGGCAGCCTAAATGCCGGAGGATCTCCAGCGTATGGTCCACATCAGTAAGCCGGGGGCAGTTGTGGAGGATACACGCCCCCGGCGCGAGGAAGGATGCTGCCAAAATCGGCAGAACGCTGTTTTTCGCCCCTTGGATCCGCACACTGCCGGATAAGGGGCGGCCTCCCTCGATCCTAAAAACGTTCATGATTTGCCCTCCCTTTGGATTTCCTTCGGGTCATCCTATGCAGGAAAGGCAAATGGGGTCCCATAAAGGGCAAGGACGGCCTTAGAGCAGCCCCAACAGCACCTCGTATATCTTTTCATTGGCATCAGGAATGGCCAGCGCCGACAATGCCCGGGACATCTCCGTCCGGCGGTTGGGGTCCTGCAGCAGCTCAAAGGCCGTCTCATAGAGCTTTATTCCCGAGCACTCTTTTTCAGCCAGCAGCACCGCGCCGCCGCCATGGGCCAAAATCTCTGCGTTTTTGGTCTGATGATCGGCGGTGACGTTGGGAGAAGGCACCAGCACCGATGGCTTGGCGATGGCCGCCAGCTCAGAGATGGTGGATGCACCTGAGCGGCAGAGGACCAGGTCCGCCGCCGCCATGATGAGGGGCATATCATAGATATATTCCCTCACCTCGATCCCAGATCGTCCGGAATTGGATATGGACGCCGCCAGCGCCCGGGTCATAGAGGCAAAATTCCGGCCCGCACCGTGGATGTGCCGGAAGGGCTCCCCTGCGGCGCATTCCATACGGATAAAGTCAGCCATGTAGCCGTTCATCACTTCCGCCCCCAGGCTCCCCCAATAGGAGAGAAGCAGAGGCCGATCATCCGCAATCCCCAGCTCTTTCCGAGCCTCAGAGCGGGTATAGCGGAAAAAATCGCCCCGGACGGGGGTGCCGGTAACCACAACTTTTGAGGGGTCCCCATAATGGTCCCTGCTCTCGGCAAAGCCAACCATCACCACGCTGGCCACCTTGGACAGTGCCTTGGTCGTGAGGCCGGGGACCGCGTTGGATTCGTGGACAGCGGTGGGGATCCCCCGCTTGGCCGCGGCCTTCACCACCGGATAGCTGGCATATCCTCCGGTCCCCACCACCAAATCGGGCTGGAAGTCATCCAAAATGGCCTTGGCTTGCCGTTCAGATCTCGCCATGTTGATCAGTGTCCCCACATTGTGGCCAATGGCGGCGGGAGCCAAGGAACGCTGAAAGTTGGTAATGGTCACTGTCTTGAGCGGGAAGCCCTCCTTGGGCACCAGCCGAGTCTCCATCCCGCCGTCCGCCCCCACGAAAAGGACTTGACAGCCGGGATTTCGCTCCTGAAACATCCGCGCCAAAGCCACGGCAGGGTTGATATGGCCAGCCGTACCGCCGCAAGTAAATAGAACCTTCACACACATTCCCCCTTTTCTGTTATCCCTGCTTCGGGGCCGGGATCTGGCGGGAAACGCTGAGGACGATCCCCATCTCCACCAGTTGGATCATTAGGGCGGTCCCTCCATAGCTGAAAAATGGCAGGGAGATGCCGGTGGTCGGCAGCAGATTGGTGACCACTGACACATTGAGAAAAACCTGCACCGCCATGAGGGTGGTGATCCCCACCACCAGCAGAGAGCCAAACCGATCTCTGGCATGGAGGGCAATCCAATAGCCCCGGACGATGAGCAGCACAAACAAAAGCAGGATCAGCCCCGCCCCCACAAGCCCCAGCTCCTCACAGACAATGGAGAAGATGAAATCGTTCTCCGGCTCAGGGAGAAAAAGCTGTTTTTGGCGGCTCTGCCCAAATCCGACGCCAAAAAGCCCACCGGAGCCGATGGCATAAAGGGACTGGATGATCTGGTAGCCGCCATCCCTCGGATAGGACCAGGGGTCCCGCCACAGATCAATGCGCCGGGTCATATAGTCCGTGGTCGTGATGATGATGGCCAAGATCGCCGCCAAGCCCCCGCCGCCCAGAAGGAACCATCCCAGCCGCACTCCTCCGGCAAAGAGGATGGCGGCCGCGGGGATCAGGATCAGAATGGTGCCTGACATATGGGGCTCCAGCTTCATCAAAAGCAGGATCAACAGCAGGATGCCCACATAGGGGATCAGCTCTACAAGACCCCAATCATCCATTTTTTTCAAAAGGGTGCCTGAGATCGTGCGAGTATTGAACTTTCGCTTCTTTTCACTGTTCCGCTTGGACATCCGGGCGGAGAAATAAAGGATCACGCCCAGTTTCGCCACCTCAGAGGGCTGGAAGGCCGGAATGGGTCCAATGCTTCTGATCCACCGTTTGACCCCGTCGCTGCGGACTGTATGCACACCGGGGATCAGCACCAGCACCAGCAGAAGCAGAGCGAAGCCCAGAATAAACACAGACATCCACCGGAATTGCTGATAATTCAGCTTAGAGACCACATACATGATCGCCAAGCCCGCCACAGCAAAGATCCCTTGACGGACGAAATAGTAGATGGGAGCCCGGTTCTCGTTGACGGCAGTGGCGTAAGAGGCAGAAAAGACCATAATAACGCCGATGGTGGTAAGCATGGTCACCAGCATCAGAAAGGGCAGATCTATGGGCCCCCGGGCCAACTGCTGCTCCACAGTCAAGTCCCGCTTCAATTTTGGCATGGCTTCACCACCTCTCCCCTATTTGCAAAGGAATAGATCAGATCAAATATCGTTCAATCACGCCCAGATAGGCCAACAGACAAAACAGCGCCGATACAACGGTGAATACGGCCACCACTTCCTTCTCCTTCCACCCACACATCTCAAAGTGGTGGTGGAGGGGCGCCATTTTAAAGATCCGTTTGCCGCGAGTCATCTTAAAGTATGTGACTTGGATGATGTCTGATAGGGTCTCCGCAATATAGACGATGCCCACCAAAATGAGGATCAAAGGCATGTCAGCGGCAAAGGCCAGGCCGCAGACGGCGCCCCCCAAGAAGAGAGAACCGGTGTCCCCCATAAACACCTTGGCCGGATAATGGTTGTAGACAAGGAAGCCCAGCAGCCCGCCCAAGAGCGCAGCGGAAAAGAGAGTCAGCTCCCCCTGGCCCCAGCGGGCGGTGACAGCCACAAAGAAGATGGCCACTGGCACCGTCACCGAGGAACTGAGACCATCTACCCCATCAGTAATATTGACCGCATTGACCGTACCCACCATAACAAACGCGGCAAAGACCATGTATAGCCCCCAGGGCAGGGGAATGCTCACCTGGGCAAAGGGAATGTACAGGTTGGGAGACAGATAATTCTCATATCGCAGCAGCACTGTCATCAAAATGGCGGCAGCGAGCTGCAGGAGGAATTTCCATCCGGCGGTAAGTCCGGTATTTTGGTGATGGACCACCTTCATATAGTCATCAATAAAACCGATGATACCGAATACCAGGGCAAAGAGATAGACATACACTGCTCCCCGGGTGCCGCCCGACACATAGCCCCAGCCCAGCACCGCTATGGTAACAGCGATGGCGATGATAAACATCAGCCCCCCCATGGTGGGCGTGCCCTGCTTGGACATGTGCCAGGTCGGGCCGTCCTCTTTGATGGACTGCCCCGCTTTCAGCCGCCGCAGGGCAGGGATCAGAAGCTTTCCTAAAATGACGGTCAGCAGAAAACTCACCAACACCGTCAGGCCGATCTCCAACAGGATATCTTGTATCGAAATCATCTTTTGAACCTCCCGCATTTTATCCGGAGAATCTCTCTTTTTGCACTTCTTCCCGCTCGTCCAGATGCCGCTTGACGCCATTTACCTCTTGGTAGGTCTCATGGCCCTTACCCGCTAAGAGAAGGGTATCCCCCACTTTTAACATCTTCACCCCGGCCTGAATGGCCTTTTCCCTGTCCGGCTCCACCAGCTTAGGGACATCAAAGTCCGCCATCCCCTCCAAAATATCGTCGATGATAGCTTGGGGCTTCTCCGTTCTCGGATTATCCGAGGTGACGATGCAAAAGTCAGCCAAACTGGCGGCGATGGCTCCCATAACATGCCTCTTGCTCCGGTCCCGGTCCCCGCCGCAGCCAAAAAGGCAGATCAGCCGTCCCGGGGTAAACTCCCTGAGGGCAGTGAGGGCATTTTCCAAGGCGTCCGGCGTGTGGGCATAGTCGATCAAAACCGTACCCGGGCCGGGAACAGGGACCACCTCCATCCGGCCTTTCACCCCTGGGGCATGGGCCAGGGCTTGCGCGGTCCGGTCCAAAGGGATCTTCAACACATAGGCACACGCCAAAGCACACAGGGCGTTGTATACGCTGAAGCCTCCGGGGATCCCCAGCCGGACCCGTGCGATCTCCTCTCTCGTCACCGCTTCAAACTCCACCCGTGCGGGAAAGAGCCGGAGATTTTTGGCCGTCATGTCCGCCTCATCTTTGCGCTCAGAGTAGGTAAAAACGGGACAGGGCGCAGTGCGGGCATAGTAGCGGCCCGCCTCATCGTCTAAATTGATTACAGCCCTTTCGCTCTGGGCAAAGAGCCTTCCTTTGGCCGCCTGATAGGCCTCCATGGTCTTATGGAAGTCCAGATGGTCCTGGGTCAAATTGGTAAAGGCCCCCACCGCAAACCGGATCCCGTCCACCCGGTGAAGGCACAGGGCGTGAGAGGATACCTCCATCACCACATGGGTGCATCCTTCATCCGCCATTTGGCGCAGCCAGCGCTGGACCTCATAGCTTTCAGGAGTCGTCCGCTCTGCGGGAAAAATTTTCTCCCCCACCCGGTTCTCGTTGGTACCAAGCAGTCCCACCTTGGTCCCCAGCGCCTCCTGGAGCATCCCCCACAAAAGGCTGGTGGTGGTGGTCTTGCCGTTGGTGCCGGTCACCCCGATGACCGTCAGTTCCTCTGCCGGATGGCCAAACCAGTTGGCGGAAAGCGCCGCCAGGGCGGAACGGCTCTCCGGGACAATCAGGACACCCTCCCCCACTTCCCCCACAATGGCGGCAGCCCCTTTTTGCCGGGCCTCTTTGATATATCTATGTCCGTCAGTCTTATAACCCCGAAGCGCCACAAAGAGCTCTCCAGGCTGCAAGGTGCGGGTGTCGTAAGAGATGCCTTTGATTTCCACGTCCTCCGGTTCGGGGCCTTGATAGCCCATACCGGCAAGCAGCGCGTGCAGGCGCATACGAACACCTCGATTCCTATTTTGCCTCTTCTCAAAAGAAGGCAGGCCTTTTAATCGACCATTGTATTATCCGCAAACAAACACTCTATCACCGTTCCCCGCTCCACCTGTGTACCGTAGTTGACCGACTGGCTGGCCACCACCGCATTGGCAGACATGTAACGACTGGTACCACCGATCTTTAAGTAGAGGCCGTATTGGGACAATATCCCTTTGGCTTGAGCAGCCGTTTTTCCTTGGATGTCGGGAACTGAGACCAAGTCAGTGGGCTTTTCCTCCCCCAAATAGAGGACGATCTCACTCCCGCTGGGGATCACCGCGCCCCCCACCGGGATCTGTGCGGTGATCGTATCCCCCTCGCCCACAGTTCGGACTGTGAAGCCGGCGTCGGCGGCGGCCTGCTGGCCGACCACTCCTGTCTGCCCCACCAGGTTGGGAACGGTCACGTCGATCATGGCCTTCTCTGCATCTGTATAATTCTTCTCCACGCCCATGTAGTCCAGGATGTTGGACAGCAGCTCGCCCGCCATCATGGCCGCCATGTTGCCGCCGCTGATGTAGTAGCCCCTCTCCGTCACATTGGCCCCAGGGAAAGCAGGCTTGGGTTTGTCATACATCAAGAGGATGATGACCTGGGGATCATCGGCAGGAGCAAAGCCCAGGAAGGAGACGATGGTATGATCCTTTCCCTGCCGGCTCTCCAACGTCTCGGAGGAGCCGGTCTTGCCGCCGATCCGGTAGCCAGGCACATAGGCCCGCTTTCCTGTGCCGCCGTCCACTACCCCCTCCAAAATGGTGCGGCAGAGCTCACTGGTGGATTCGCTGATGACCTGCCGCACCTCGGTGGGCTCATTTTTCATCACCACGTTTCCCTCCGCGTCAGTGATGGAGTCCATCACGTAAGGCTGCATCAAATGTCCGCCGTTGATGACGGCGGAGGCTGCCGTAATGAGCTGGATAGGCGTCACCTGAAGGCCCTGTCCGAAGGAGGCGGTGGCCAGATAGGTATTCTGCTGAGTACTGGGCGCTGTAAAGGTGCTTTGGGGCCAAACAAGGCCGGCGCTAACGGGGCTGATAGAGGACTCCCCCTGCATATCCACACCAGTGGCCTCTAAAAAGCCAAAGTCCTCCAGATAGTTATAGAATTTCTCCGCTCCAAGGGCCTGACCGATCATCATGAAGGCCGGGTTGCAGGAGTTGGCCACCGCTTTAGCCAAATTTTGGCTCCCATGACCAGGGGATCGGTTGGAACAGCCGATCACAGAATTACCAACTTTATAGTAGCCCGGGCAGTAGAAGGTGGAGTTCTCGTTCACTACACCCTCTTCCAGAGCGGCGGCCAGCACCATGGACTTGAAGGTGGATCCCGGCTCATAGGTATCGTTGATGGCCTTGTTGCGCCACTGCCTGTTCTGCATCTGTCCCAAGGCAGTATTGTAGGCCTCCTCATTGGCAGAGGGATCGTTTTTCACCGTCTCCAGATACTCACTGAGCACGGGATCGGTGATCGTCCAAGGGGAGTTGAGGTCGTAGGTAGGGGAATTGGCCCAGGCCAGAATAGCCCCGGTATTGGGATCCATAGCGATGGCAAAGCCGCCGTTCTGGACGTCAAACATCTCGATCCCCTTTTCCAATATCCGCTCGCAGTAATATTGAATGGTGGTATCCAGCGTCAGATGCAGGTCGTTGCCGTCGGTGGCGTCATAGTAGTCCTGGAAGGAGTACTTCATCTCGGTGCCATCGCCCTTTTTGGCCGTGACCACCCGTCCGGTCTCACCTGCCAGTTCATCTTCGTACAGAGCTTCCATGCCATAGGCCCCCGTGTTGTCCAGGTTGGGGTTCACCCACCCAATGACCTGGGCCGCTAAGGAGCTATAGGGATAATACCGTTTGGTGGTGGGATTGGGATATACGCTGTTGGACAAGTGATGATCCAGCACGAACTGACGCACCGCGTCAGCCACCTCTGTCTCCACCCGGACAGCGGCGACCTCGTAATAGCTGTCCTTTTGCAGGCGCTTTTGAAGCTTCTCCTCATCTACGCCCAAAATCTCCGCCAGGCCAGCCGCCACCGTCTCGATCTCAGGCCGTTCATAGGGGGCAGAGCCAGGATCTTCCCCATATTTCTTATCCCAGCTCTCCTGAACCGCTGCAAAGTCCTTGGGAGAGATGATAATGTCGTACACGGTGGCCGACATGGCCAGCACCTTGCCGTTGGTGTCTGTGATGGTCCCCCGGTTGGCAGCCACAGAGTTGTCCATGGTCTGCTGCTCTATCGCCTTTTCCTGGTACATCTTGTGATCCCGGATCTGGATAGCGTACAGCTTCCCGAAGAGGGGGACAAAAGCAGCCACACCGAACACCGCCAGCAAAACCAGCGTACGGATCAGGATCGTTCGGTTGGCCCTTCGGTCCGGTGCTGGCTGAGAAGCCTCCTGACGAATATTGTTTCGGCGATTCACGCTTTTCTCCCCTTTCATCACGCAAGGGCGTAAGAAAACTTCTTTTCTTACGCCCTTACCTCTATGAGTCGCCGGCGTCCGGCGTCCCTCTTTCTCTGTCTGTCAGGTCTCAACGCAATCTATGATGGATCGTCTTAAAAATATGCCAAAATATTGCCGATGATCTCTTCTACACCATCCCAAAAACTGCCTGCGGGATCCTCTTGTCCATAGAGCACCACACTGTCAGGCTCTGTCAGGTCCACATAGACCATCTGTCCGGACTGAGGGCGGCTCATAGAACCGTCTGCGGTGACAGTGCTTTCGATGGCACCCAGGTCATACGCCAGCTCATATCGGGCCCGCAGGGTGGCCTCTTCGCTCTGAAGCTGCGTCATCTCACTCTTGAGCGCCACCACCTCATTGGAAATGGAGGAGAGCTGGACATAGCTCATGAGGATGAGAACTGCCATTACCGCCACGGCAGCAAAGCCACTGACAGCAAAGAGAGATACCTTCCCGGCAGGGCGCACCTGCACCTTGGGGCGGACCATCTGCTGGCGGCGCGGGCGGACTTGGGGTCTGGGCTGAAGTACCCCTTCCCCGTCCAGCACCCGGGCCGCGGAGCCATCATAGGCATAACCAATATTTCGATAAGGATCATAGGTTCCGCGCTTCACAGCACTGGCCATGCTTCCTCACTCCATTCTCCTCAATTTCACACACTTCAAAGCTTTTCCGCGATCCTCAATTTTGCACTGCGGGAGCGGGGATTTTCCTCCAGCTCCGCCTCCCCCGGCAGAATGGGCTTTCGATTGATCAGCTTCAAACTGGGCTTTCTGCCGCACACACACACCGGAAAGTCCGGGGGGCAGGTGCACCCCTTCGCAAACGCCCCATAGCCCGCCTTCACGATCCGATCCTCCAGAGAGTGAAAGGTGATCACACACAGCCGCCCGCCTTTTGCCAGCCGGGGAACCGCCTGTTCTATGACCCTCTCCGCCGCCGTCAGCTCATCGTTGACGGCGATCCGAATGGCCTGAAAGGTTCGCTTAGCGGGATGCTGCTTCTCCCGCAGGGCTTGCGCCGGCATGGCCGAACGGATGATCTCCACCAACTGAAGCGTGGTCTCTATGGGGGCTTGTCCCCGCGAGCGAACAATGGCGCCCGCAATGGCGGGGGCATAACGCTCCTCTCCGTATTGGTAAAAGATCCGCCGCAGCTCCTCCTGGGGCCATTCATTGACCACCGTCCGGGCACTCAGCGTTTGTCCCTGATCCATACGCATATCCAAGGGGGCATCCTGCATGTAGGAAAATCCCCGGGAGGGGTCGTCCAGCTGCGGCGAGGATACCCCAAAGTCAAACAGCATCCCGTCGGCAGGGGGAGCACCCGCATCGGCAAGGAGCGCATCCAAATCGGTAAAATTGCCATAGATCAGCGTCACCTTATCCCGCCAGGGGGAGAGCTTGTCCTCCGCAGCGTCAATGGCGGCCTGGTCCCGGTCAATGCAATAGAGCCGCCCGGTGGTGAGCCGTTTGGCGATTTCTGCCGAGTGTCCCGCCCGCCCCAAAGTGCCGTCCACATAAACGCCGTCCGGCTTAATCTGCAAGCCCTCAATACACTCCTTCAGGAGCACTGGGCGGTGGAAATAATTCTCACTCATCAAAAGCCCAGCGCCTCCATGCAGGCAGACATCTTCTCCGGCGTCATCTCTTCCTCCTCCTGGGCGCGCCATCCCTCTGCGCTCCAGATCTCGGCACGGTCATTGACGCCGATGATAACGACTTCCTTGTCTAACCCGGCATACTGGCGCAGCTTTTGGGGCACCACGATCCGCCCCTGGCTGTCCAGCTCACACTTGCAGGCGTTGGCAAACAGTGGCCGCATGGCCTTAGATTGGCTCATAGGCAGGGAGGCAAATTTTTCCGTAAAATGATCCCAAGTCGTCTGCGGGTAAATAGCCAGACAGGCATCTACTCCCATGGCCAGATAAAAGGACACACCCAACTCTTCCCGCAGCTTGGAGGGAATAAACAGGCGGCCTTTGGCGTCGATAGAATGCTCATAGGTACCGGTCATGCCCTCTCCCTCCACTTTTATGGGATTAAGTGGTTTTTTACTCCATTTTGCTCCACTCTTGTTTTTAGTATAAAGGGTCTGTAACCAAATTGCAATAGTTGAATGTTACTTTTTTTGTCGAAATCTCACTTTTTTTCTGGATAATCCCCCAATTTTTCGTACGGAATGAAAAATCCGTTTTCATTTGTAACCACTTTTTAAGGGCAAAAATCTCACTTTACGGCAGGCACCTTTCCCTATCACCCCAAATTTTATTTTTTGGAAAATTTATCCTGCCTTTGCCGTATGGTTTTGCCAGGAATGCTCCCATATGCAAAAAAAGAGGCGGTCCCGTTCTCGGGACCGCCTCTTTTTTCACTTTTATTTCTCTGCCTCAGCATCAAAGGGCAAGTTCTGTCCCTGGGCAGGGCCGGATACCCCTGCTGCCGCCGCACGGAAACGGGTGCGGGACTTTTTAATCTCATCATAGGCCTCGGCCACTGCCTCCTCCGTGCGCCGCAGGGCATCCTCGCAGTAATCGTTGGCCGCTTTGCGCAGTTCCCGGGAGCGCTCCTCCGCCTGGCGGATCATCTCACTGCCCCGCTGCTTGGCCTGGGCCAGCAACTCATCCTCCGCAAGCATCTGCTTCGCCTTCTCCTCTGCCTGCTGGATAATGAGATCCCCTTCCCGCTTGGCGGAAGCCAAGTAATCATTCCGGGCCGACAGCAGCTTCTTGGCCTCGGCCAACTCCATGGGGAAGCCCTCCCGGATCTCGTCGATCAGATCCAGCACCTTGTCCCGCTCTACCATGCACTTGTCGGAGGACAGCGGCACATTTTTTGCCTCATCCACCATTTCAAACAGCATGTCCAACAGTTCATTGACCCCGGTCGCCATCACAGATTCCTCCTGCTTTTCATTTTTTCATTCACATCCCCGATGATCTCCCGGGGGACAAAATCGCTCAAATCCGTCCCGTAAGCCGCCATTTCCTTCACCACACTGGAACTGACATAGGTATATTTGCTGCTGGAGGGAAGGAACACGGTCTCCAGCCGGGGGTTGAGCTTCCGGTTGATGAGCGCCATCTGGAGCTCCTTCTCGTAGTCAGACACCGCCCGCAGCCCTTTCACCAAAGTGCAGGCCTTCTTCTGCCGGGCATATTCGGCGATCAGCATGGAGGACTCGTCCACCTCCACATTGGGCAGTTTGGCCACCACCCGCCGAATCAGCTCCACCCGCTCGCCGGGAGTAAACAGCCCGCTGTTCACCTTTTCCGAATTCACCATGACACAGACAATGAGCTTATCAAAGCACATGGCCGCCCGCTTGATCACATTCAGGTGCCCCAGGGTGATGGGGTCAAAGCTACCAGGATAAACGGCTATCTTCATGGAATCCACATCCTTACTCCCCTGACATCCTCTTTCTTTCATCAGAGGGCCGGCGGTGGTAGATGGTCAGTTTGATCCTGCCGTAGCGGTACTCCCGTCCCTTTTCATAGGGAGAAGAGAGCTGCGGCAACGCCTTTTCCAAGGCACTTTCGCAAACAATTATACCATTTTCATTCATAATGTCAATCTCCGCCATCCGTTTTAAAGCCTGTTCCAGCAGGTCGGAAGCATAGGGAGGGTCCAAGAAAGCCAGGCCGAATTTTTCCCGGCAGGAGGTCAGAAAGGACAGCGCATCTCCCTGTACCACCCGTCCTCGATCCGCAAAGCCCGTCATCTCCAAATTTTCACGGATGATCTTCACCGGCTCCCGCCCCGCGTCCACAAAGACACAGCGGTCTGCTCCCCGGGAGAGGGCTTCGATCCCCAACTGCCCGGTGCCGCCAAACAGATCCAGTACCCGTCGCCCCTCCACATCAAACTGGACGATATTGAAAATGGCCTCCTTCACCTTGTCCGTGGTGGGGCGGGTATCCATGCCGGGAAGCTCCTTCAATCTGCGGCCTCTGGCCGTTCCGGTAATGACGCGCATTGTGATCCATCCTTTCTTTTATTGAGGCGGCGGGCCTACGCCGTCCCAGCAAAATCTCTCTGTCATGCCCTCTGGAAGGCGTAAATAATCCCACTGTAAGTTTCTCTCCATGAGATGGGCGCTTACCGCTGAGAGACCTCCCAGACCGCAATGTCCAGGGTGGGGTCCACGCAGTACCACTCGCCCTCCAGCCGGGCCATGTTCCACGCGCGGTCCTACCGGTCCGCTCTCCGGAACCAGTCGTAGACCGCCCTGCCCGCCGTCTTCCCCACGGCCCCCTCCAGCTCCGTCAAAGACGCCGCCTTGATATTCTTCACGCTCTTGAAGTGCTTTAAAAGTGTCGTCCTGCGTTTGGGTCCGATCCCCGGTATCCGGTCCAGCTCGGAGCCCCGCATCCTCTGGTTCTGCTGCTGGCGATGGAACTCGATGGCAAAGCGGTGCGTCTCCTCCTGGATCTGGCCCACCAGGGCAAACACGGCGGGCACCCTCTGGATCCCGATCTCCCGGCCGTCCGGGGTCACCAGAGCCCGGGTGCGGTGCCGATCGTCCTTTACCATGCCGAACACCGGAATGGAGAGCCCCAGCGCCTCCTCCACCTTCACCGCCACCCGGGCGTGCTCCTCCCCGCCATCGATGAAGAGGACGTCGGGCAACTCACCAAACTTCTCATCCCCGTCCAGATACCTCTGAAACCGTCGGGTCAACACCTGCTCCATGGAGGCGTAGTCATCGGGCCCGTCCATATCCTTGAGCTTAAAGCGGCGGTAATCTCGCTTCAGAGGCTTCCCCCCCACATAGACCACCATGGAGGCCACGATGTCATCCGCCCCCTGGTTGGAGATGTCATAGGATTCTATGCGGTTGGGAGAACTGTCCAGGCTCAGCATCCCGCCCAGCAGCTCCAGCAGCTTGGACTGCCGCTCATCCCGGGTGGTGGCCCGCTCCACCTCCTCCGCAGCGTTCTTATTGGCCAGACGGATGAGATCCATCTTTGCCCCCCGCTGGGGTGTCACCAGTTCCACTCGGCGGCCACAGGACTCAGAGAGGAGCCGGGCCACCGCCGCCTCATCCTCCAGCTCACAGGGAAGAAGGATCTGCCTGGGTAGCTTGGAGCGGCCCGCATAATACTGCCGCACCAAAGCGGACACCTCTTCCCCCATCTCCCCCTCCACAGGGGTCTCCATGAGCTCCATGTCCTTGGCGGCCAGGTCACCCTCCACATAGTGGAGGACCACGAAACAGCTTTTTGCCTCCCCCCGGTGCCAGCCCACCACGTCGGTGTCCGCCAGGGAGCCAGCCACCACCTTCTGCCGCTTGCCCAGCAGCTCAATGGCCTGGAGGCGGTCCCTCAGCTCTGCCGCCTTTTCAAACCGAAGCTCCTCCGCCGCCCGTTCCATCTCGGCGGTCAAGTCCGCCCGGACCTCCTGAAACCGGCCCTCCAGCAGCCGGACCGCCTGGTCCATCGCCTCTCGGTAGCGGCCTTGATCCATCTCAGGCCGGCAATAGCCGTCGCACAGGCCCATGTGGTAGTTGAGGCAGGGCCTCTCCCGCCCAATATCCCGAGGAAATTTCTTTCTGCAGGAGGGCAGACGCAGGGCAGAGCGCAGGGCATCGATGATGCCCTGGGTGGCCCCGCGGCTCCCATAGGGTCCAAAGTACCGGGCCCCATCCTCTGCCGCGCGGTTGGCCAGGGAAAACCGGGGATACTCCGATTTTACATCCAAGCGGATGTATGGATAGCCCTTATCATCCTTCAGCAGGATATTATAGTGGGGCTGATGGCGCTTGATGAGGGAATTTTCCAGCACCAGGGCTTCAAACTCCGAGTCGGCCACAATGACATCAAAATGGTCAATGGCCCGGACCATAGCCCGGGTCTTGTCCGTATGGGAGGACAGGTTGGCAAAATACTGGGAGACCCGGTTTTTCAACGCCTTGGCCTTGCCCACATAGATAACAGTGTTGTGCTTGTCCTGCATGATATACACACCCGGCTTCAGCGGCAGGGTATGCGCTTTCTCCTTCAGCTCCTCAAAGGTCATGGTCTCCCTCCCTCTCATCATGATAAACGCCATCTCACAGGCTTTCGGGCAGTCTCCGCGGCTCATTCATTTCGCTGCACTCCCCGCGATCCTATTTTCGCTCTTTCCTCTCGTCATTTGGGCCCAAGCTGCCTTCCTTCCAATGCTTTCGGCACAGCCCAATGTACTTGTCGTTAGCCCCCAGCACCACTTGTTCGCCCTCCTTCAGCACCTTCCCCGTCTCATCGAAGCGGGCATTGTAGGTGGCCTTTTTGCCGCACCAGCAGATGGTCTTGATCTCCTCGATAATGTCAGCACAGGCCAGCAGTGCCTCCGAGCCCGGGAACAGATCCCCTTTGAAATCCGCCCGCAGACCATAGCAGATGACGGGCACCCGCATATCATCCACCACCTCAGTGAGGAACGCCACCTCGTCCCGAGTCAAGAACTGGGCCTCGTCCACAATGATACACTGGTAGGCTCTGATCTTCTCCTCCCCCATGTCCCGCAACTCATCGAACCAAACGCAGGGATAGTGGAGGCCGATACGGGAATTGACAATGGCCTTGCCCTCCCGCTGGTCAATGTCCGGCTTCACCATCAAGGCCTTCTGCCCCCGCTCTTCATAGTTGTAGCGCACCATCAAGGCATTGGCCGATTTAGACGATCCCATGACCCCATACCGGAAATACAGCTTTGCCATTCTCCATTCCACCTTTTCTTTCTATCGCAGGCCGCGGTTTCGACTCCCTTACTCCCGCGTCAGTGCTTTTTCCACCAAATGGGCAAAGGGAGAAAAAGCCCCGGGCACGGCATAAACCCCGTCCAGCTCTCCCCGGTCTGCCCACACCCATCCCGCCGGAAGGGCATCTGTCTCTGCCATGACAGTGTAGGCATTCATGTGCCATTCGATGTGGGTAAATATGTGCTTGGCCTCGGCGGCAAAGACCGCCTCACCAGGTACCGGGCAGGCCCAAGGGGAGGGCTCATTGGGATACTCCCACAGCCCCGCCAGCAATCCCCTGTCCGCCCGTCGGCGGAGGGCCGCCCTTCCGCCGTGGAAAATCAGATAGACCGTTCTCTCTTCCACCCGCCTGGCCTTTTTGGGCGCCTTTACCGGCAGGTCACAGGCAGTCCCCGTCCGGCAGCCGGCGCAGAACTCCGCCGCCGGACACTTCCCGCACAGGGGCACCCCGTTGGGAAGGCACACCATAGCGCCCAGATCCATGACGGCCTGATTGAAGGTTCCGGGCATATCCCGGGGGATGACCTGTTCCAGCCTTTGCCGAATATCCTCTTTTACCCGGGCCTGGGTCACATCCCTGTGGTCATCTGTCAGCCGGCTCACCACCCGAAGCACGTTTCCGTCCACCGCCGACACAGGCTGGCCGAAGGCGATGGAACAGATGGCGCCGGCGGTGTAGTCCCCGATCCCCGCCAGAGAGCGGATCTCCCCATAGCTTGAGGGAATCTCCCCACCGAACTTTTCCATCACCTGCCGGGCCGCTTTTTGAAGGTTCCGGGCGCGGCTGTAGTAGCCCAATCCCTGCCACAGCTTCATCAGCCTGTCCTCCGGGCAGCAGGCCAGATCCGCCACCGTGGGCAGCACCTCCAAAAACCGCTCATAATAGCCCAGCACCGCCGCCACCCGAGTCTGCTGGAGCATGATCTCGGACACCCAGACGTGGTAGGGCGTTGGATCCGACCGCCAAGGAAGGGTCCGGGCGTTCTCGCGGAACCAAAAAAGCAGAGGGAGAGGCAGCTGCTCCAACTCGTCCATACTTCTCTTCCCCTCCCCGCAAATTTGCACAATTTGTTTTATTATACTTGCTCTGGGGAAAAATTTCAATCTCTCTCGTCAAAGGCCCTTTGAGAGCTTCCTGCCAGCGGCCTGCCAGAATCTTCTCCCCTCTCCCCGCTATGGACATCTGCCGCGCCGTATGCTAAAATATAGCCAACCGACCATCAAAACTTTGCCGAATCGGCAAAAGGGAAGAATTTTTCTTTAAAAGCAGATCTGCTTTTAAAAAGCAAAACGCGGTCAAGACAGATCCAGGGGTTGAAAGGACAGTATTGGATGGATATCATTTTGATCATGAGCCTATTCTGGACGACATATGGGATCTTTGGCGTATTGGGCTTCCAGAAAATATCCCCGAGGTATCGGGGGCACAGTTGGACAAAGGACTATATCCGCCGCCAGGGAATATCCTGGCTCCTGCTCGGGATCCCCTGGCTGGTATTCAACAGGGCGGCCATCCGCTTTCATGCCGACATCGCCGCCGGTCCGCAGTTCCTCACCCTGCTCGCCTTGGCCATTCCATCCCTGCTGTTCTCCTTTGCCCAGGAGAAAAAATATGGGGCCATGGTCAAACAGGAAGGGCGCGAAAACTGACGTTGCCAATGAGAAATGCCGCAGAAACTTGGTAAAAACAGGGCCCCTGTCTAACGACAGGGACCCTGTTTTATTTGATTCGCTCAGCGCTGGCTTTGGCCGATCTCAAGCCCCTTTTCAAAGGCCTCCCGGTTCAAGGGAAGCAGCTTGGGCTTGCTGGAAAGCTTGTGCTCAATAGTTCCCCAGACGATCTCCGGAGAGATGACCTCGGTATAGCCCACGTAAACACCCAGCATAATTACATTAAGGACCTTGGCATTTCCCATCTCCAGCGCCAGCTCTGTGACGGGAGCCTTCACCGTCTTGACATCGGTCCGCTCCACCTCATCTGTGACGATGGAGCTGTTGATAAACAGGGTGCCGCCCGCCTTCAGTTTGGGCAGGAATTTATGGAGAGAGGCCCCATTCATCACGATCAGATCGTCCATCACGTCCCCCAAGGGGGGGCCGATGGGCTCATCCGAGATGACAACATAACAGTTGGCGGTGCCGCCCCGCTGCTCTGCTCCATAGGAGGGGAAGAAGGTGACGTTTTTCTCCGTCGAATTGCAGGTGGCATCCGCCAGAAACTTACCCAGCGTCATAACGCCCTGGCCGCCGAATCCAGCCACACACAGATTGGTCTCCATACTCTCTCCTCCTTTTCAGCGGTCCCGGATCACGCCCAGCGGGAACTCGGGCAACATCTTTTCTTCAATGAACTCCAGGGCCTTCAGCGGGTCCAGCCCCCAGTTGGTGGGACAGCTGGTGACAACCTCCACCATGGAGAAGCCCTTGCCGTCCAGCTGGTTCTGGAAGGCCTTGCGGATGGCCTGCTTGGTCTTATTGACATTGGCAGGTGTGTTGCAGCTGGTCCGGACCAGATAGGCGGGGGCCGTCAACTGGTTCAATATCTCACACATATGCATGGGGTAGCCGTGCTCCTCCGCGATGCGGCCCTGGGGGGCCGTGCTGGCCTTCATGCCCAGCAGTGTGGTGGGGGCCAGCTGGCCTCCCGTCATGCCGTAAATGCCGTTATTTACAAAGATGACCGTGATATTCTCTCCCCGGTTGGCCGCGGACATGGATTCCGCCAGACCAATGGCAGCAAAGTCGCCGTCGCCCTGATAGGTAAAGACCAGACTGTCAGGGCTGTTCCGCTTCATGCCGGTGCCCACAGCGCAGGCCCGTCCATGGGGCGCGGTGATGGTGTCGTAAGCGATATAGTCCATATGCAGTCCACAGCAGCCGATGCCCAAAATGCAGGCGGCCCGCTCTACCAGATCCATCTCCTCCAGCACCTCACCAATGAGCTTGATGATAGTGGAGTGCATACAGCCGGGGCAGAAGCCGGAGACCTTATCCTCCTGAATGGTTTTTGTTCTCCCGTAAATTCGTTCCATCTTATTTCCCCTCCATGATCGCCTGGGCCGCCTCGATCACAGCCTCCCGGCGCATGATATTGCCGCCGGAGCACAGGCAGGTGCTGATTCGTGCCCGGTCCTTCACCGCCGTCTCCACGTCCTTCACAAACTGGGCGGGAATGGACATCTCCACGTCCAGAATCCCCTTCACCTTCTTGTAATCCACGTGCCCAAAAGCCTCATAGGGGAAAGGATTCACCGTCAGGGCCCGGATCAGGCCCGCCTTGATTCCCTCCTGACGCAGCAGATCCACCGCCGACTTGGCGATCCGTCCGGAGATTCCGTAACCCGTGAGGACCACTTCCGCATCCTCCAGCCGGTACTCCTCCGCCCTGGCGTCCACCTTCCAGGACTCATAGAGAGCGGCGGCATCCTCATTCTTTTGCTGCTGGACAGCGGTGGACCACTGGCCGGGCTGAATCCAGGAGCGTTGCTCCTCCAGCTTATGGCCTACGCAGGCCCAGCTACGCTTGGCCTCCTTCATGGCCCTGATCTCCTCGTCGCTCTTCATCGCGGGCAGCACCGCCGGCTCCATCATGGTGCCAATGACGCCGTCGGCCAGGATGAGCACCGGGTTCCGGTCCTGATCGGCATAGTCAAAGGCGGCATAGACCATATCCACCGTCTCCTGGACGCTGCCTGGGGCAAACACCCGCATTTGGAACCCGCCGTTGCCGCTGGCCTTGGTGGCCTGGAAGTAGTCCTGCTGGGCCGGCTGGATACAGCCCACACCGGGACCGCCCCGGGAGACGTTGATATACACAATGGGGATCCGTGCGGAGGCACAGTAGGAGATCCCTTCACTTTTCAGGGAGATGCCCGCGCTGGAGGAGGAGGTCATGGCCCGGGTACCTACGGATGCCGCTCCATAGACCATATTGATGGACGCCACCTCAGACTCCCCTTGGACAAATGTCCCGCCCACCTCAGGCAGACGGCGAGCAAAATACTCGGGGATCTCATTTTGCGGGGTGATGGGATATCCGGCAAAAAAGCGGCAGCCCGCACGCACGGCGGCCTCTGCCATGGCTTCGCAGCCCTTCATAAATACTCTGTCCATGTTTTCCCCCTCCTTATTTATAGATCTCTATGGCCCCGTCAGGGCACATCCAGCCGCAGATACAGCAACCGATGCAGGCCTCCTGATCCACCACTTCCACGTACTCATAGCCTTTGGAGTTCACCTTTGTGCCGATCGCCAGGATATGCTTGGGGCAAAATTTCACGCAGTATCCGCAGCTTTTGCAGCGCTCGCTGACCACATTGATCTTCGCCATATCACTTACTCCTTTTCACGCTTGGTTTCCTCATTATCCAAATAAAGGCCCCGCTCCCAGGGATAGGTCAAATAGATCTGGATAGACTGGATCTCATCCTTTTCCGGCAGGCCCTCACAAAGGTCCTCCCCCACACAAAAGAAATCAATGGAAACACAGCCGCCCAGCACCTCACGAAGCTGCGCGATCCCATCTGTCACATCACTCTGCCTCGTGTGCAGCCCCAGATTGGGATTTCCGATGAATCGCAGCCGTTTTAGTTCAATGTGGGACACCCCCAGTGTCTGGGATAGCACCCCGTCAATGTGGGCCAAGTCCATAGACCAGGGCCGGTAGCTGTTGACCACGTAATAGACCGCCGACTCCTCCCTGTTGAGGAGGGGCGCAAAGCCGCCGATGGACCGGGCCCCGATATAGTCTCCGCCCACATCCATTACCACATAGCAGTCCCGGTCCCGCAGCAGCCGCTGCACGCCCGACGCCAGGGTCGGTGCATCCATAAACTGCTCTTCATAGTGGACGATGACGCCGGCGCCCTCCAGCTCCTGGCATACGTCCCGGGAGCGAAACAGGGGCTTTGTCATATCCATGTCAAAAAAATGGACCGGCTTATCCCCCCGCTCCAGCAGAGCGTGGGCGGCGTTGAGGGCGATCTCGCTTTTGCCGCACCCAGCCTCGCCCAAAAACACGAAGTTGACGGCCTCCGGGCAGGCCCTCCAAAATTCTCTCATACCCGCCCCTCAGCGCTGGTTGGAGCGCCGCCAGATTTTTTGCTCCTCTGCGGCAGCGATCAGCTCATCCCGGAAATCTGGATGGGCAATGGAGATGATCTTCTCCGCCCGCTCCCAGGTGGTCAGGCCGGACAAGCAGGCCACCCCGTACTCTGTCACCATGTAGGGCGCTTGGGCCCGTGGAGTGGTGATCACATCTCCCTGGGTAAACTTCGGAAGAATGCGGGAGCGGAGAATGCCCTGCTTATCCCGGAAGGTGGAGGGCATGGCCAGAAAAGCCTTTCCATGCTCAGACTGATAGGCGCCGGTGACAAAGTCCAGCTGTCCGCCTGTACCGCTGATCTGGCGGGTGCCCGAAGTCTCCGAACACACCTGCCCGTAGAGATCCATGGCGATACAGCCGTTGATGGAGATAAAGTGCGCAAACCGACGGATGGTCCCCGGATCATTTACATACCACATGGGGGCAGAGAGGATATCCTGGTTTTCATGGAGGAAATCATAGAGCTCTCCGGAACCGTTGCAGATCGAAAACACACCCTTTCCCCGGTCCAGCTCCTTCCTTTGGTTGGTGATCTTCCCGGATTGATAGAGCTTCAGGTATCCATCGCTCATCAGCTCCGTGTGCATCCCCAGATCCTTCAGGTCAGACTCCGCGATTAAGCTCCCCATGGCGTTGGGCATACCTCCGATCCCCAGCTGCAGAGTAATGCCGTCCTCCAGATAGGGAAAAATATTGGCCGCGATCTTCCGATCCAGTTCTGAGGCCTCCGGGGAAGCGGCCAAAAGAAGGGGGGCATCGTTTTCCACCACATAGTCCACCTGAGAGATGTGGATGTGGTCCCCCTGAGAGCCGAAAACGCGGGGCATATTGGGGTTTACTTCCAAAATGATGTGTCCGGCAGCTTCCAGCAACTCTTGCATGCAGCAGTTGGTCAGGCCATAGCTGAAATTGCCGTGGCTGTCCATGGGAGATACCGTCACCATGGCCACGTCTACCTTTGCATGGCCTCTTTTATAATAGGAGCCGCAGTCCCGAAACAGCATCGGGACATAATAGGCACGGCCTTGGTCTATGTATTTCCGGTCCAAGCCAGAACAATGCCACACGTGAAATGTGAACGCCTTTTGCTCCGGGTCCTGCTCCACCACCTGCACCGGCAGCATGGAAATGGCACTGCGGACCTTCACATCGGTCAATTCATCCCGGCGCTGGGCAAGCGCGGCATCCAAGGCCCTCGGAAAGGAGCACGTCTGACTGTAGTCCACCCAATCCCCGCTTTTGACGATCTGGACCGCCTGTGCAGCGGAGACCCGCTTTTCTCGGTATTGAACATCGATCCCCTGCATATGAGTTCCTCCTTCGGAATGGCTTCCGCCCGCTTCTTATCTTGCAAGATATATTATATATAATGCAAGATATGGTGTCAACCTATTTTTCAGTTTTTGAGAGAGAATATGTTCCGCTTCGCTGTACCGTCTTAAGAGAGGGGCTCCCTCCCTCAGGCGGCCGGTATCTTAAGTCGAAACGCTTTCCGCATCTACAATTTTCAACAAAATCTCTGTAGCCTTGTCTGTACTCTCCTGCAGCGCCGTCTGGACCGCCTCCGTGTCCCCCCGCCGGACCGCCTCCAGAATCTCCTGGTAATATCTCAGATCCGCAGCCCGTTTGGGGAGCTGATGGGCATACATGTGCCGGAGCAACAACTGCTGCCCCTGGATGGCCAGCATACTATGGTCCAGACGTCCATTCCCACAGTGCCTGTAGAAGGACCCGATAAACTGGTGGACTGCGTTTACCTCTTCCTGCGGGACCTTCGCCTCCTCATATTCTTTCAGGTGCTTCTCCAACTCTCCCAGCATCACCTTTCTGTCCCCCACCTGCATGGACAGGTCGATGGCCTTGCTATGGAGTGTACACGCCAACTGCTGGATCTCCACGACATCGTGCCCTGTAAGCGAGAGCACACGAACTCCGATATTATTCTCATTGACCACAAGCCCCTCTTGCTGCAGCCGGTTCATCGCCTCCCGAATGGGCGTACAGCTTACACCCAATTCCCGCTGCAATTCGCTCACATTCAGCCTGCTGCCAAGGGGACGGCATAAGGTAATGATCTCTTTTTTCAATTGCTGATAAACCTGGTCTACCAAAGAAGATTTTTTGATGCCTGCCAAATCAGGCACCCCCCATCTGATCTGTATTTTTCTTCAGCTCCCCCGGGCCTTCTTATCCCGGACATAAATATGCTTCACATTGGGTGCGCTGGTAGATCGCACGTCGATCTCAAATCGGTCGATAGACTTCACCAGCGTCGTGAGCTTCTCAAAGCCGTAGTTCCGGGGATCGAAGTCCGGCTGCTTCTTGGTCAGGATATTCCCCAGTTCCCCCATGAAGGCCCAGCCGTCCTCGTCAGACACATCCTGGATGGTGGACGCGATGAGCCGCTCTACCTTGACCGGGACGGTTCTGCGGACAGCATGGGGAGCGGCGGGCGTTTCCCGCTCTTTCTCCCCCGATTTTTCTCTTCCATTGCCCCGAATAGCCTCTACATAAATAAATTTGTCACAGGCCGCGATAAAAGGGGCGGGCGTCTTTTTCTCTCCGATGCCGTAAACCTTCATCCCAGCCTCCCTCAGTCGGAGGGCCAGGCGGGTAAAATCAGAGTCGCTGGACACCAAAACGAAGCCGTCCACTCGCTGAGAGTAGAGGATATCCATGGCGTCAATGATCATGGCCGAATCGGTAGAGTTCTTCCCCGTCGTATAGCTGTACTGCTGTATGGGGATCAGCGCATTCTCCAGCAGCAGCGGTTTCCAGGAGTCCATATTGTTCATGGTCCAGTCCCCATAGATACGCTTGACTGTGGGTGTACCGTATTTGACGCACTCTCCCATGATCTCTTTTAACGCAGTCCGGGGGGCGTTATCGGCATCGATCAAGACAGCCAAGCGGCACTCTGCAGTTTCCAAAGCGCTTTCCCTCCTTCACACTTCTGTCCACAGCTGTATCAAAGCTGTCCGCTTCGCTTCCTTAGGATGTCCTCCACCTGCTGCAGCTGGTCGGGGGTATTCACTCCCAGCATCTCTTCTGGCGTGCAGGCAGCACACACCCCCACCTTCTCTCCCTGCTTCCGCAGCCACGCGGGGGCATCTGTCAGATAATACTCCCCCTGGGCGTTGTCCGGCCGCAGGGTGGTCAGTGCCCTCCAGAGCTCTTTCGCCTTAAAAATGTACACCCCGGCATTCAGCTCTTTGACCTCACGCTCCTCCGCAGAGCAGTCCTTGTCCTCCACGATGCGGGCAAATCCACCGGTCTCGTCCCGGAGGATCCGGCCATAGGGAAGCGGCTGATCGGCCACTCCCGCCATGAGGGTGCATACGTTCCCCTGCTCTTGATGCTCCCTCCAAAGCTTCTCATAGGCCTCCCGGGTCATCAGGGGCATATCTCCGCAGCAGATAAGAATGTGGCCGTCAAAGCCCTTCAGGACGCTCTCTGCACATTGGACAGCGTGTCCGGTCCCAAGCTGGGGGATCTGGTAGACCCGGGGATAGCCTGGGAAGGCATCAGCCACCTTTTCCCCCTCATATCCCACCACCAGCACGGTATCCTGCGCCGGCAAAAAGCTAAGCTCCTGCAGCACATATGCCAGTAAGGGACGTCCTGCCGCCAAACGGAGGACCTTGGGCAGATCCACTCCCTCCGTGCGCAGCCGCGTCCCTTTTCCCCCCGCCAAAACAACGGCCTTTAATGGCTCTGCCATAGTGGCTCCCCCTTTTATTCACAGTTGGTATATTTTTGTTAGTATATCACACTGGAAGCATTTTGCAAATGGGGACACGCCGTTTCTTTCTATTTACCCCCAAAAGTCTTCCATGTTTTGCGAGCAAAATCGGTGCTCGCCCGTTTACAATTTCCCAGATCCATGATAAATTATATGAGATAAAATTTGAGACAGTATTTTGAAGGAGGATTTTTTATGGATCAATCCATACGTAGCCATGCCGATGCCATCGTCTCCGCCTCCATCCGCGCAGTGCAGCCCGATGAGGCAGTGGGCCGCGCGCTCCATGGCCGGCAATTTCCAGGCCGGGTGCTGCTGGTTGCGGCAGGCAAGGCCGCATGGCAGATGGCCAAAGCTGCCCACGACTGCTTGGGTGACCGGATCGAAGGCGGCGTGGTCGTCACCAAATATGACCATGTCATGGGGCCCATCGCCAATTTCGACTGCCGGGAGGCGGGCCATCCTGTTCCAGATGAAAATTCCTTCTCCGGCACCCAAGCGGCGCTGGATCTGGTGCAGGGCTTGACTGAGCAGGACACCGTCCTTTTCCTCTTGTCCGGCGGCGGCAGCGCCCTGTTTGAAAAACCCCTGGTCCCTGGAGAAGTGCTCCAGGACATCACCGGACAGCTTTTGGCCTGCGGCGCCGATATCGTGGAGATCAACACCATCCGAAAGCGGCTCTCCGCAGTAAAGGGCGGGCGGTTCGCCCAAGTATGCGCCCCGGCAAAGGTGTTGGCCATCATCCTATCTGATATTTTGGGCGATCCCTTGGATATGATCGCCTCCGGCCCGGCCTGTCCTGACTCCTCCACCTGTGCCCAGGCCCAAGCCATCGCACAAAAATATCAGTTGAGGCTGACCGAGCAGGCCAAGGCCTGTCTAAGCAGTGAGACCCCCAAGGCTCTGGACAACGTGACCACCCTGATCACCGGCTCTGTCCGGGAGCTGTGCACCGCTGCTGCGGCGGCTTGCCGAGAGCTGGGCTACGAGCCCATCCTGCTGACCGACCAGCTCTGCTGCCAGGCCAAGGAGGCCGGCAGCTTCCTGGCCTCCATTTTAAAAACTCACTACGGCTCCGGCAAAAAGCTGGCCTTCCTGGCTGGCGGGGAAACCGTGGTCCAGCTCACCGGCAGCGGGATGGGGGGGCGAAACCAGGAGCTTGCCCTGGCCGCCGCCGCCGGGATCGAGGGGCTGGAGGGGGCCTGCGTATTCAGCGTGGGCAGTGACGGGACCGACGGCCCCACCGATGCCGCCGGCGGCTATGTAGACGGCCAGACCGCCGCCGAGCTCCGCCGTCACGGCCTGGAGATCTATGACATTTTGCGGGACAATGACGCCTACCATGCCCTGGAGAAAACGGGCGGTCTGATCGTCACTGGCCCCACTGGGACCAATGTGAACGACGTGGCTGTCGCCTTGCTGAACGGCTAAGAAACGACAAGGGCCCAAAAGCGATTGCTTTTGGGCCCTTGTTATTTTTACGATCTGATGCTTCTCTGAAATTTCCTGCGGAGCACGGTATGACGATCAAATATCGTCTTCAATCAAGCCATATCCGCCATTGTCCCTTTTATACACCACAGCAAAGGCCCCGTCAGCCCCCTCATCCTTAAAGGCAAAGAAGGTATGGCCCACCAGGTTCATCTGGAGCACCGCCTCCTCCACAGACATGGGCTTGATGGGGAAGCGTTTGGTGCGGATGATGTTATATTCCTCCTCCGGCTCATCGGTGACAAAGGAGGTATCCTCCTCCGTGCGGGCAAAGGCGTCCTTCCGAAGCCGCTTCTCCAGCCGGGTCTTGTTCTTGCGAAGCTGCCGCTCAATATCGGCCACCGCAGAATCAATAGAGGCAAACATGTCCGCCGTACTTTCAGATGTGCGCAGGATCGTGCTTCCTGCACGCACCGTCACCTCGGCGCAGTTGCGCCCCTTCTCCACACTGAAAACCACAGAGGCATCGGCCTCTGTCGGGAAATAACGATCCAGCTTGCCCACTTTTTTCTCTGCATACTGGTGGACAGATTTGGGTAGAGTGACCTTTTTGTCGGTAAACGTGAACTTCATAAACCTGTCAACTCCTTCCGCCCCAAAGGGCATCTTCAAAAGCGCCGGAAAGCTCCAGCTGCCTATACCAAGATTATACCACAGGTTTACTAAAAAGTCACCCCTTTATCTGGCATGTTTGGCGGAATTTGAATTAAATCCTTGCTTCCGCGTGGCGGGTAACATGGCAGCCGACGCTGACAACACAGGGCAGGCCTGCAATGTGCGTGGGATAGGGCAGAATGGCCACCGACAAGGCGGTGGTGCTTCCCCCCAATCCCTGGGGCCCGATCCCCAGGCTGTTGATCTTCTCCAGCGCCTCCCGCTCCATATCGGCATACAGAGGGTCTTCACTGGCCTGGTCCACCGGCCGGAGAAGCGCCCGCTTCGCCAGCTCCGCCGCCTTTTCCGCAGTGCCTCCCAAGCCTACGCCCACCACCACCGGCGGGCAGGGGTTGGAGCCGGCGGCCTCCACTGTGTCTACAATGAACTGTATGATGTCCTCCCGGGTGGCTGACGGCTTGAACATCTTGAGGGCGGTCATATTCTCACTGCCAAAGCCCTTGGGTGCTATGGTCAGCCTCAATCCCTCCCCCGGCACCAGACGCAGGTGGAGAATGGCAGGGGTGTTATCATTGGTATTGACCCGTCGCAGCGGATCTCCCACCACGGAGCAGCGCAGCAGGCCCTCCACATATCCCCGGGCCACCCCCTCGTTGACGGCGTCCTCCAGCGATCCCCCCACAATGTGGGTCTCCTGTCCCAGCTCTGCAAAGATGACCGCCATACCGGTATCCTGACAGATGGGCAGCTTCTTCTCCTCCGCCAAGCGGTAGTTCGCCGCAATATCTTCCAAGATGCCCCTCCCCACTGGGGAGACCTCCCGCTCTCCCGCTTCCGCCAGCGCTTGGCAGAGGTCATGGGGCAGATAGGTGTTGGCCTCGATACACAGCCGGCGCACCGTCTCTACGATCTGTTCATAGCGAAGTTCATACATGGCGGCTCCTCCCATCATATAGGAAAAATTTTAACAAATTTAAGGGTTGACATTTTCAGGAAAATATGGTATAAATTTTATGTGGTCCGAGGGTCGGAAATCCGGCCTATCAGCACCCGTGTTCATTCCATTCTCCCCGTATCGTGTTTGGGCGTCCCAAAATTGGGACGCCCCTTTTTTACCTTAAGGATCACTGCAAAAACCGATGGCTCTCCACCAGTATCACCTCTACCGTCCGGGTCCCGTGCTCTGTCCAGAGCTTCAGCGTGACCTTCTCGCCTACTTGAAGCCCCTCCTTCGCCGCATTGAGAGCGTCGATGGAGACAACTTCTGTCCCATTGGCCTCCACGATGAGGTCTCCTTCCCGGATCCCCTGCCAGTATGCGTCCGAATTCCGCTCTACAGCAGTTACATAGAGCCCCGCCGGTGTGTTCTCTGTGGCGGGCTGGGCATAAACCGTGATCCCCAGCATAGGCTGACCCGCATAATATCCCTGGGCAATGAGCTGGTCCACCACTGGCTTGGCCGAGGTGGTGGGAATAGCAAAGCCCAAGCCTTCAATGGTCTCCCAATCTGACATCATCTTCATATTGGTAATGCCCACCACCTGCCCAAAGGCGTTCACCAGTGCACCGCCGGAGTTGCCTGAGTTGAGAGCAGCGGTGGTCTGCACCAAGGGCATCTCCCGCCCGTCCATGGCCATCGTGCGGTCAATGGCTGAGATGATTCCCTCCGTCATGGTGCCCCGCAGCTTCTCTCCCAGGGGGTTGCCTATGGCGTAGGCCGTCTCTCCCACCTGAAGGGCGGAGGAATCTCCAAAAACAGCGACAGGGAGTCCCTCTGCATCGATCTTCAGCACAGCCAGGTCACTTTCGCCGTCATAGCCCACCAAAAGCGCCTTCCCCTCCCCGCCGTCGGAGAGCACCACATTGACCCGCTGGCTTCCAGCAATAACGTGGGCATTGGTGATGATATAGCCATCGGAGGACATGATGACTCCCGTTCCCCAGGAGGTGCCGTTCTTCAGTACAGCACGTATCCCCACAATAGCAGGGCTGACCTGCTGGTAGATTTCCTGTGCTGTCAGCCTCTCCCCCTCCGGCTGGGTCAATGTAAGCACCGTTCCATCTCCGGTGGGCGCTTGTTCCAAATCGGTCTCTCTCAGCTCCCTGCGCCAGCTCTCCTCCGGATCATCCCAGCTGCCCCAAGCTCCCCAGATTCCAGGCAGCGAGGAGCCGGCGTTTTCCGGCCATAGAAACAGCGACGTGCCGGCCAGCAAAAGGAGGGCCGCCAAAAAGGAGGCGAAGATCCCCACTCCCTTCAGCGGCTTTTTCCTCCGCCTGCACTCCGCCTTTTTCCAGACATTCGGGGTGCGGTGGGACTGCGCTGCCTCCGGCTTTTCAGGCAGCAGGCCGTACGGTTCCGGGGCAGGGCCAGGTTCCCAAGTCGGGGGCGTTATGCCAGAGTTCCGGACCCACCCCGTATTCTCATAATTATTCCGGTGCATCGCTATCCCCCTTCTCTCCGGCCTTACGCAATGGTGAGGGTAAAAGTGAACTTTGTCACCCCGTTTTCACTGGTGACCGTAATATTTTCCCGGTGATTATTGATGATGGTCTTCACAATATAGAGCCCCAAGCCCACGCCTTCCCGGTCCTCGCTGCGGGACCGGTCTGTTTTGTGGAACCGGTCAAAGACCCGGCTGAGTTCCTCCGGAGGGATTGTCTCCCCGGTATCCTGCACCGATACAAAGGCCTTTTCCCCTTTGACCTGGATACCCAAGCCCAAGGCTGTGCCCGGGGCTGCAAATTTGATGGCGTTATCCAAAAGGTTATAGCACACTTGGGTGATTGCATCCGGGTCACCCCACACCATGACAGCAGTGCTGGGCAGATCGGTCTCCACATCCAGTCCCCGGTTATTGATCTTCCCCTCCAGGCTCACCAGCACCCGGATCAGCAGCTCGGAGATGTCAAACCGCTCCTGGGCTGTAACGTTCTCACCGGACTGCAGCCGGGACAGATCCAGCATCCTCCGTACCAGCCGGGACAGTCTCCTGGTCTCTGAGGAAATGGTGCTTAATGCGTCGGATTCTTTCTCCGGCGGGATGGTTCCATCCAATATTCCGTCGGCGAAACCGGCGATCGTAGTCATGGGCGTTTTCAGCTCGTGAGAGACGTTGGCGATAAACTCGCTCCTCTGGGCCTCGCTCTTGGCTATGGAATCTGCCATGGTATTAAAGGACTCGGCCAGCTCTCCCACCTCATCCTTTCGGTCCTCATAGCCTTCTACCCGGGCATCCAATTCCCCCTGTCCAAACCGGCGGACCGTCTCCGCCATGTCCTTCAAGGGCTTGGTCTGCCGCATGGAGGTCACTGAACTGGCGGCAGAAGCCAGCAGAAGCACCACCACTGCTGACAGCAGAAAAATCGCGGCCAGATCCTGCCACATTCCAATCAGGCTGGAGGTATCGCTGGCCATCACGACTACCCCTCTTTGGTAGGAAGCCCCGGTGATATAAGAATTTTGAAAAATGGGCACTGCCATCACAAAACTGGCGTCAGATAACAACCCTCCCATGCTGCTTCGTCCGGTATAGCTGCCTGTCTCACTTACCGCCCGCATCCACTCCGCCGGTATAGTTCCGTTCAAAAGGCTGCCGCCCAAGCCGCTGTCAGATGACGCATAGACGATCTCCCCATCGTTGTTGGCCAAAATAACCGTGGAACCTGAAATGTTGGCCAGCGAGGAGATATAGAGCTGATACGCAGTGTCCTTGGTACTGGTACCGATCCCGCTGGAGAGATACGCGCTGGTGAAAGAAGCAATATAGTTGGCATTGCGCCCCATGGCCTCCTGCTTGTCACGGACGATATACTGATAGCTCAAACTGACAAAGGCGCCGCCTAAAAGAAGGAACGCCATCAAGACCACGCCGGCCATCAGGGTGAACTGCCGCTTGTAAAAACTCTTCACGGCGTAACGACCTCAAATTTATATCCCACGCCCCACACCGTCTTTAACCCCCACTTGTCACTGACCCCTTCCAGCTTCTCCCGCAGACGCTTGATATGTACATCCACCGTGCGGGAATCGCCAAAATAGTCAAAGCCCCATACCTCATCCAAAAGCTGATTGCGGGTAAATACCCGGTTGGGTGCAGAGGCCAGATGGTAGAGAAGCTCCAGCTCCTTGGGCGGCGTGTCCACCCGCTTTCCGTCTACCAGCAGCTCATAGGCATCCAGGTTGATGACCAGCTTATCAAAGGAGAGCTTTTTCTCTCCGCTCCCCTCCCCCTCTCCGCCTGTACGCCGGAGAACGGCCCGGATCCGGGCCAATACCTCTTTGGTTTCAAAGGGCTTGACGATATAGTCATCCGCCCCCTGCTCCAACCCGGTGACCTTATCGGTAGTCTCCCCCTTGGCCGTGAGCATGATGACGGGCGTTTTGCTCTCCGCACGGATCTTTTTCAGCACTGACCAGCCGTCCATGACCGGCAGCATGATGTCCAGCAGCACCAAATTGGGCACAAAAGAGCGAAAAAGCTCCACCGCCTTTCCCCCGTCGAAGGCAATTTGCGTCTCATACCCTTCCTTTTCCAAATATAAATGAAGCAGCTCGGCAATATTCTCCTCGTCCTCCACAATTAGGATTTTCTGTGTCACAGGTCTTTCCTCCCTCTTTTGTTTCCGCTTGATTTACAATCAATTATAACGGGCCTGAAAGATTTTCGATGAATGAAGCGTGAATTTTCACCTATGAAAACACGGTGATGCCAGCCAAATGAAGAAAAATCTTATTTTTTATTATCTCACGAAAGTGAAGGAACGTCAACGGAAGAAATGCCCCTTCCTCTTCCTATTTATCCAAATCATTCTGACGGTCCGCACCGGCCTGCGGACAGCAAAAGGGACAGCCTCGTTTCAGGCTGTCCCCTGGCTGCTATTTTCCCGGCCTTCCATTCCCCGCCCCTTTCCAGCGAGAAGATATTGCGCTCCCATCGCAAAAAGGCCCCTATTCCACATCCTCCGGCATAAAGCTTTGAAGCGGCAGCAACGGAGAAAACTCCACCAGAAGGGGAGAAAATCCTCCTGTCCGGTCATAAAACATCTGGCTTGATTTGACAGTAAAGCCGCCCTCCGGCTCTCGGATTGGCAGCGAGATCACAGCCCGGACGCCGCCTTCCTCCCTGTTTTCCAGCACCAGCGCTCCTCCGTGGAGAGAGACCGCCCGCCGGGCCGCCTCCAACCCCAGCCCCACGCCGCCAGGCTGCTTCAAAAGCGGGTCTTCGGAGGCCTCTTGAGGGCTCAGCCCAGGACCGTTGTCCCCCACCGTCAAGATGCACCGCCCGGCATGGCTACTGCACCGCAGCGTCACATGTCCTTCCTGCCCCGCCGCAGCAAACGCATTGGTGAGCAAATTCAAAAGCGCCTGCTCCAAAAGCACCTCATCGGCCAAGGAAAATATATTTTCCCGTTCCAACTCCCACCGGAAACTGATCCCTAACACTTCGGCCAGCGGCTCCACCTGGTGGCCCAGATCACGGCACAAGCCTGCCAGATCCACCAATTCAGGCCGGAAGCTCGGGGCTTCCTCCCGGCACAGCTCCATGTGGAAAATCGTCCGCATCAGCTGGTAAAGACTCCGATTCATCGCTGCCAGGCACTCCATATCCCTCTGACTGCCCTGTTCTCGAACCAGAGATGTCAAAAGCTGCGTTGCTGCCAAAAGATCGTTTACTTGTTCCCGAAACTCCTGCAGCAGCTTGTCACTCTTTCCATTTTCCACGCCCGGTATCCTCCGTTTTTCTTTATCTTCCGCAGTCTTCGTTTTTATGAGTATACCAAAATATAGCCTTCGCAACAACATTTTTGTCGAAAATTGCCCTTTCTTGTCGAATCCTTAAATTTCCAAAATCAATAAAAGAAAAAGTTTTTCTGAAATCGGCAAATTTCTCTTTCTTATTTCTAAAAATTGGGCTATAATTTTTCTATTAATAGATCCTCACAAAATGAATCACAAAGGAGTAATAAGCATGAGCATTAAGGTTGGCATCAACGGTTTCGGCCGAATCGGCCGTATGGTATTCCGTGCCAGTGTGAATCACCCCGATATCGAGATCGTGGGCATCAACGACCTGTGTCCCGCTGATTACCTGGCCTATATGTTGAAATATGACACCATGCACGGTCGGTTTGACGGGGAGGTCTCCTCCACTGAAAATTCCATCGTGGTCAACGGCAAGCAGATCCCCATTTTTGCCGAGCGCGACCCGGCCAATATCCCCTGGGGCAAGATCGGCGCTGAGTATGTGGTGGAATCCACCGGGCTGTTTCTCACCAAGGAAAAGGCGCAAGCCCACATCGACGCCGGTGCCAAGAAGGTCATTATGTCCGCCCCCTCCAAGGATGACACCCCCATGTTCGTCTGCGGCGTCAACTTAGATCAGTATACCCCCGATATGCAATTTGTCTCCAACGCCTCCTGCACCACCAACTGTCTGGCCCCCATCGCCAAGGTGCTCAATGACAGCTTCGGCATCATCGACGGTTTGATGACTACCGTCCACTCCACCACCGCCACCCAGAAAACGGTGGACGGCCCCTCCATGAAAGACTGGCGTGGCGGCCGCGCCGCCTCTGGCAATATTATTCCCTCCTCCACCGGTGCCGCCAAGGCTGTGGGCAAGGTTATCCCCAGTCTGAACGGCAAGCTGACCGGCATGTCCATGCGGGTGCCCACCCTGGATGTATCCGTGGTAGATCTGACGGTCAACCTGGCCAAGCCCGCCAAGTATGACGAGATCTGTGCCGCCATGAAGGCCGCCTCTGAGGGCGAGCTAAAAGGCATTTTGGGCTACACCGATGAGGACGTGGTCTCCAGCGATTTCCTGGGAGATTCCCGCACCTCCATTTTCGACGCAAAAGCGGGCATCGCCCTGACTGACACCTTCGTGAAGGTGGTCTCCTGGTACGACAACGAAATGGGTTACTCCAACAAGGTGCTGGACCTCATCGAGCACATGTATCGCGTGGATCACCAATAAGAGCATAGCAAAAAGCGGCCTGACGTCAGATGACGTCAGGCCGCTTTTTATTTCCTTTCCGAGTTTGCCCCTTTTCCGAGGCCTCATCCTTCCCTTCCGGTGTGATAGGGCTTTCTCCCTCACCTCTTGCATAGTCAGGGGGGGACACTTTGTCAATCTTTCCGATCTTCCATCTCGTCAACCGGCGGTTGCTGCTCTTGAGGCGCAGCCGTTCCCGGTTCCTCTCCCGCCGCCTTTTTCAAATCGGCTCTGTCCAGGGCCATCAGTTCCTCCTTGCCGGGGGCCTCCAACTCTGCCACCCGATCGGACTGGCAGGAGACCGTGCGCTCAAAGAAATTCCGTACATCCCGGGCATTGCCGAAATTTTCATCCCGGTTATCATACATCTCCTGCAAAAATTCCCTGGCGTATACAGACGCCTCCTCATCCAGCGTATACCCATTTTTCTGACACATGGATCGGAATATCTCGGCCATCTGCTCCCCGGTATAGTCGTCAAAATAGAAATACTTGTTGAACCGGCTTTCCAGCCCTGGATTGGAGTGGATGAAATCCCCCATCAGATCGGTATAGCCCGCCACGATCACGATCAAGTCATCCCGGTGGTCCTCCATGTTCTTCAGCAGCACCTCCACCGCCTCTTGGCCAAAGTCATTTTGACCGGTGTGGCTGGTCAGGGCATAGGCCTCATCAATAAACAGTACGCCGCCGATGGCTTTGCTCACCACCTCTTGGGTCTTGAGGGCGGTCTGGCCCACAAAGCCAGCCACCAGCCCGGAGCGATCCACTTCCACCAGTTGGCCTTTGGACAAAACCCCAATGGCGTGATAAAGCTTGGCCAGCAGCCGGGCCACCGTGGTCTTGCCGGTGCCGGGGTTGCCCATAAACACCAGATGGAGAGACAGGGGCGGCACAGGGAGTCCTTCCTTTTCCCGAAGCCCCCGTACCTTCACCAGATTGATGAGGCTCTTGACGTCCGCCTTCACCTTATCCAAACCGCACAGCTCGTCCAACTGCTCCAGTAGCTCCTCTAAAGTCGGCTCCGGCTCCTGCAGCTTTGCCTCCTCCGGCTTTCCTTCCGTCTCCAGCTTCTTGGACTCTTCCTGGACAGCTGGGCGGAGTGTGACAAAGTCCTTGGCATCCAAGGGCGCCTTCCCGCCGTTCAATCCGTCCCTGTCACAAAGCCCGGTCAGCATGTCGGCACAGCGGTTGACAAAGGCGGCCTCCCCCTCGCTCACCACACCGTCCACCGCGGCAAACAAGAGCCCCATCAGGGTGAACAAATCCACAAACCGACGGGAAAAATTGCTGCCTGCCACCCTGTCCCAGGCCCGCATCCGGTGGAAGAAATCCGGGGGCTGAAAGCCGGGATAATTGGCCACGCTGGTACCCAGCTCCCAGTATAAGATGGTGGGTACTGGGTTCCCCCGCAGATAGACCGCGTTGTAGTACTCCACATAACCAGGGGTCAGGGAGGCCCCATCTGCCTTCCAGGTCCCCAGGGCGCAGGCACGGAAAAAATCGTCCGCCTCCCGATTCAGCCGTACCCGGAGAGATGCGTCGGGAATGGTGCGGATAAAGGCGGAGACACCCTCTTCATACTGGCGGTGGACCTCCGCCGGAGACAGGGGGTTTTTCATGCTGATCACCTCGCTCATAAGTTGAAAACATTATAACAATTTCGATGCGGTAAGACAAGAACAAGAACGGGCTGGAAGCAGCATTGCTCCCGGCCCCTTTGTTTCCGGTCATAATCAAAAATCGAAACGGAGCAGCTTCTGATCCTGCCGTTTTTATCCGCCGGCAGCCGGAACGTCTGCTGTTCTCCCGGTGCAAGCCCTCCTGCCCCACTGCATAGGTCCAATCTGTATCCACCACGGTCCCCGCCTCATCCTGAAATGCCCCCTTCACCTTATCCCTTCCTGGGCCTCAAGCAATTCCTCTCCGCAGCCGGGGCATTTTTTGTCAGATCACTGATTTCTTTCCCACAGTTTTACACAAAATGAGCGCCATATTTTTCTCCCTCTAAGCATTTCATTTTAACCATAATTTTATATTGATAAATTATAGTTATTATTATAATATATTCTTATCATATATCAAGCTATGCTATATAGTGAGAGGTGATTTCATGGAACGGGAAATCAAGATCACAAAAAAGAATCCCAAACGGGGAGATGACGGCTATAAGATCGTCTCTGTCCGGATGAAAGAAGAGACCTTGGACAAAATCGAGGTTCTTTCCGCCCAAACAAATCGTTCCAGAAACGAGTTGATCAATCTTTTGATCGAATCCGCCATCGACCTGGTGGTGGTAGAAGAATAAGCGGTGCCGGGCCATCTGTCCCAGCGCCGTTTCCCCTCTCTCTTGACTTTCCCCCGCCATGGCACTAAAATGGTTGAGCCATCTTATCTCCAAGGAGGGAATTTATGATTTATTTGGATCATGCCGCCACCACCCCGGTGTGCGCTGCCGCCGTCCAAGCCGCGGTAGAGGCCATGACGGAGGGGTTTGGCAACCCCTCCTCCGGCTATCCTTTGGGCAAGGCCGCCGCCCAGCGGCGGGAAAGTGACCGGTCTGTCATCGCCAAGGCTTTGGGCTGTCTGCCCGAAGAGCTTTTCTTTACCTCCTGCGGCACCGAGGGAGACAACTGGGCAATTTCCGCCGCGCTGCAGCTGAACCGCCGGAAGGGAAACCACATCGTCACCACCGCCATTGAGCATTCCGCGGTGCTGGAGCCCATCAAGGCCCTGCAGAGCCAGGGTTATGAGGTCACCTTCCTGTCCCCCGATAAGACTGGCCGCATCGCTCCTGAGGCGGTGTCCTCCGCCATCCGGCCCGACACCGTACTGGTCTCTATGATGCTGGTCAACAATGAGCTGGGCACCATCTTCCCCGTCCAGGCAGCGGCCGACGCCATCAAGGCCGCCGGCTCCCCCGCCCTGCTCCACGTGGATGCGGTCCAGGGATTTTTGAAGGTCCCCTTTACCCCCAAGGAGCTGGGCGCTGACTTCATAGCCATCTGCGGCCATAAGATCCGCGCTCCCAAGGGAGTGGGCGCGCTCTATATCAAAAAAGAGCTGATCTCCAAGGTAAAGCCTCTCTTGCTGGGGGGCGGCCAAGAGCGGGGGCTGCGCCCCGGCACGGAGGCCACCGCTCAGATCGCCGCCTTTGCCGCCGCCGTGGGATCGTGGACGTCGGAAACCGCCTCCCATATCCGCGCGGTCAAGGACTACGCGGCAGACAAGCTGTCCGCATTGGAAGGGGTAGAGCTGATCAGCCGGGGAGACGCCCCCCATATCCTGGCCATCTCCCTGCCCGGCTACCCCAGTGAGCCGGTGGTGCGTTCCTTAGGTGACAGAGGGATCTGCATCTCCTCTGGCTCCGCCTGTCACCGGGGTAAGCCCAGCCACGTCTTTGCTGCCCTGGGCCTGCCCCCCAGGGTCCTCATGGGAGTTCTCCGAATCTCCTTCGGCCCCGACTCCACTATAGATGAGGTCGATGTTTTGACCAATGCCCTGGCGGAAATCCGGAAAAGCCTGGTCTCCGGTCGGTGATTCCCCCGCGCCTTTTTGGGGGATGCCCCCCTATAAATTGGCAATCTAATTTACCCTCCGCTAATTTTTTGCCGCCGCCGCCTTTTTGAGGCGGCGGTTCTTTTTCGGTCCTCTTTTTTGATTTATTCATATTTTATTTACAACCCCAACTATTGACATTCCCCGCCGGGAGTGATACATTATCTTTAGCACTCAGGCAAACAGAGTGCTAAATTCTCTTGAGCGAGGTGAACGGCTTGGATCTGAGCGAACGAAAAAAAAGAATCCTCCGGGCCGTCATTGAAAGCTATGTCCAAACTGCCGAGCCCGTCGGCTCTAAAGCCGTCGCGGAGTGGGCCAAATTGGACGTGTCCTCCGCCACCATCCGCAACGATATGGCCGATCTGGAGGAGCAGGGCTACCTGGAGCAGCCCCATACCTCCGCCGGACGGATCCCCTCTCCCAAAGGATACCGGCTCTATGTCAATGAGCTCATGGATGACTACAAGCTTTCCATACAGGAGACGGAACGGATTAACGAGGCTCTTCACCTGAAGATGAAGGCTCTGGACCGGGTGATTGATGAGGCAGGCCGGGTGGTGGCAAAGTTGACCCAATATCCCGCCTTTGCCCTGACCACCGCACCGGAACAGATGACCATCCGTCGCTTCGACCTGCTGCTGGTGGAGCAAAATGCCTTTATCGCCGTGGTCATGACTGACACCAACGTGGTGCGCAATAAGCTTTTCCGGCTCTCCGCCGATTTGAGCGAATCCCAACTTCAAATGCTGGGCACCCTGCTCAATACCGGCTTCACCACACTCTCTCTTGCAGAGTTGGGCCCCGAGCTGGCACGGGTAGCACAGCATGCTACCCAAGAGGCATACGAGCTTATTGAAATGGTGGTCAGCTTTGGTGCCGAGGTGCTGGAAGAATTGGCCAAGCGCCCTGTCCATACCGCAGGCATTGCCAACCTGCTGGATCACCCCGAGTACCGAAGCCTGGAAAAGGCCCAGCCCTTGATGAGCTTTCTCTCAGACGCCGAATTCGGCCCCCTGCCCGCCCGGGCAAAGCTCGGCGGCCCCACAGAGATCGTCATCGGCCCGGAGAACGTGGCCGAGGCGCTGAAGGACTCCAGCGTGGTCATGGCCAGCTATGACCTGGGAGACGGAATGCGGGGGCTCATCGGCGTGGTAGGCCCCACCCGAATGGATTACGCTAAAATTTCTGCCCGGCTTTCTTATGTAGCCAGAGGTCTTTCTTGGATCATTGGTCAGGGCGTCCTGCCCCCCAGCGGCGATCAGAAAGACTGAGCAGCAGATCATAATACCAAGGAGGGAATCTCTTGAGCAAGAAAGAAGAAAAAAATATTCCTGAGAAGGATCAGGCTGCGCCCCCTGAAGATATCCAAGTTGAGGTTCCTGCTGAAGAAGAGGAAGAAAGCGCTCTTCAGACTGAACTGAATACCTTAAAGGCCAACTTAGCCGACCAGGAGGATAAGTTCCTCCGTCTGGCCGCCGAGTATGACAATTTCCGTCGGCGGACTCAGAAAGAAAAGGACGGGATTTACGCCGATGCCACCGCAGATGCGGTAAAAGCCCTCCTGCCTGTCTACGACAACTTGGAGCGGGCTTTAAAGCAGGACACCGTTGATGAGGCCTACAAAAAGGGCGTGGAGATGACCATGACCGGCCTTCGAAAGGCCTTGGAGTCTCTGGGTGTTACGGAGATCGACGCCGTGGGCCAGAATTTTGATCCCAACATCCACAATGCGGTCATGCATATAGAGGATGAAAACTTAGGAGAAAATACCGTGGCTGAGGTTTTTCAGTCCGGATTTAAGTTGGGGGATAAAGTGATCCGCTTCGCTATGGTAAAAGTAGCAAATTAGCACTAAGCGCGAAGAAGCGGGCGGCGAGGGAGCTTGGTCCGAAGTGAGGATGGGCGTATGATATGCTCCTTCAAATTTAGTTCCAGGCCAAACCGCAGGCCGCAGCAGAGAAAACAACACATCTTTACTTTTTCATAAAATCAATTTCTATCATATTGGGAGGAATCAATTATGTCTAAAATTATTGGTATCGACTTGGGCACTACCAACTCCTGCGTATCTGTTATGGAGGGCGGCGAGGCTGTTGTCATCCCCAACGCCGAAGGCAACCGCACCACCCCGTCCGTCGTGGCCTTCTCCAAGGAGGGGGAGCGGATGGTGGGCCAGGTGGCCAAGCGTCAGGCCGTCACCAACCCCGACCGCACCGTCATCTCCATCAAGCGGGAGATGGGCTCTGACTACAAAGTCTCCATCGACGGCAAGAACTACACTCCTCAGGAGATCAGCGCCATGATCCTTCAAAAGCTGAAGGGCGATGCAGAGGCCTACTTGGGCGAAAGCGTCACCGAGGCAGTCATCACTGTTCCCGCCTACTTCACGGATGCCCAGCGTCAGGCCACTAAGGATGCCGGCCGCATCGCCGGACTGGACGTGAAGCGGATCATCAATGAGCCCACTGCCGCAGCCTTGGCCTACGGCATTGACAAAGAATCCGACCAGAAGATCATGGTCTATGACCTGGGCGGCGGCACCTTCGACGTCTCCATCCTGGAGATCGGCGACGGCGTCATTGAGGTACTGGCCACCGCCGGCAACAACCGGCTGGGCGGCGACGACTTCGACAAGTGCATCATGGACTGGATGGTGGCCGAATTTAAGAAGGACACCGGCATCGACCTGTCCGGTGACAAGGTGGCCATGCAGCGGTTGAAGGAGGCAGCGGAGAAGGCCAAGATCGAGCTCTCCGGTGTCACCAGCTCCAACATCAATCTGCCCTATATTACTGCCGACGCCACCGGCCCCAAGCATCTGGACCTGACCCTGACCCGAGCCAAGTTTGACCAGCTCACCGCCCACCTGGTAGACGCCACCTCCGGCCCCGTAAAGCAGGCCATGTCCGACGCCGGCCTCTCCTCTGGCGATCTGAGCAAGGTCCTGCTGGTGGGTGGCTCCAGCCGGATCCCTGCCGTCCAGGAGATGGTGAAGAAGCTCACCGGTAAGGAGGGCTTTAAGGGCATCAACCCTGACGAGTGCGTTGCCATGGGCGCTGCCCTACAGGGCGGCGTGCTGGTGGGCGATGTGAAGGGACTGTTGCTTCTGGATGTCACCCCTCTGTCTCTGGGCATTGAAACCATGGGCGGCGTGTTCACCAAGCTCATCGAGCGCAACACCACCATCCCCGCCAAGAAGAGCCAGATCTTCACCACCGCCGCCGACAACCAGAC
>CAKUHU010000003.1 GCA_934659425.1 uncultured Oscillospiraceae bacterium | reverse complement strand
TTCAGGGTAAAGACTGCGCTGCCGTTTTCAAAGGTCATACCCCCATAGGTGCCCGTGAGGACGTTTCCGTTAAGAGCTGCGGTCACGGTAAAGGTAAACGCCTTCGCGCTGTCCGCTCCGCTGCCGGAAACCGTCTTGGATACGGTCAGGCCGCCATATTCGGGAGCCGGGGGATCTTCGTCCAGGTGGTTATTAAAGGCGACGGTAGCAGTTGTATTGGCTACGATCGTGCCCTCGGCCTCTCCGGTTACCGTAACGGTGTAGCCGCTGTTGTCGCTCTCTGTCACGGTATATTCCACGCCAGCAGGCAGGTTGGAAACGGTCCTGCTTTCGCCGTGTTTCAGGGTAAAGACTGCGCTGCCGTTTTCAAAGGTCATACCCCCATAGGTGCCCGTGAGGACGTTTCCGTTAAGAGCTGCGGTCACGGTAAAGGTAAACGCCTTCGCGCTGTCCGCTCCGCTGCCGGAAACCGTCTTGGATACGATCAGGCTGCCATATTCGGGAGCCGGGGGATCTTCGTCCAGGTGGTTATTAAAGGCGACAGGGGCGGTGACATTGGCTGCGATCGTGCCCTCGGCCTCTCCGTTTACCGTAACGGTGTAGTCGCTATTGTCGCTCTCGGTCACGGTATATGTTGCGCCGGCAGGCAGGTTGGAAGCGGTCTTATTTTCACCGTGCTTCAGGGTAAAGACTGCGCTGCCGTTTTCAAAGGTCATATCCCCATAGGTACCTGTGAGGGCATTTCCGTCAAGAGTTGCGGTCACGGTAAAGGTAAACGCCTTCGTTTTGTCCGCTCCGCTGCCGGAAACCGTCTTGGATACGGTCAGGCTGCCATATTCGGGAGCCGGGGGATCTTCGTCCAGGTGGTTGTTAAAGGCGACGGCGGCGGTGACATTGGCTGCGATCGTGCCCTCGGCCTCTCCGGTTACCGTAACGGTGTAGTCGCTGTTGTCGCTCTCGGTCACGGTATATTCCACGCCGACGGGCAGGTTAGATGCGGTCTTGCTTTCACCGTGCTTCAGGGTAAAGACTGCGCTGCCGTTTTCAAAGGTCATATCCCCATAGGTACCTGTGAGGGCATTTCCGTCAAGAGTTGCGGTCACGGTAAAGGTAAACGCCTTCGTTTTGTCCGCTCCGCTGCCGGAAACCGTCTTGGATACGGTCAGGCCACCATATTCGGGAGCAGCAACGGGAGCATAGGTGTTATTCACCACAAGGGAAAGGGTTTGTCCGGCTTCGCTGATCGTAAAGACCATGCCATCAGCATTCTGTCCGTTTACGGAAAGGCTGGCGACAAGGTCATACCCGTCAATACCGGCATCTTTTTCTACCACGATATAACGGCCGGGTTCAAAATACTTGGTGAGGTAGAGAGTGTCGCCGTTGGCCGACAATTCTACATCGTCACCCAAAAGTGCGCTTCCCTCCGGTTCTCCATTCCCATTCACCTTGAAAATGTTGACCTTGGGGTTCGGATAGGCAACGCCCTTCTCTGCGCCGCTGGCAGTCTTTTTGATGTTGACAGAAGCTGTATCTGTCAGCTTTGTATTGGTAAACTGTGCGACGGGAATTGCGTCGTCATCCTTTGCGACAACAACGTAATCCTTGCTGTAATTGGTGGTCGCTTTGCCGTCAATGTCGCAAATGGCATAGCCTGCCTGCTGCGTTTCCGTGATGGTATACGAACCCGCTTTGAGATCGGTAAGGGTGACGGTTTTGCCGCCTTTTACCGTTATGGTGTTGTCATAGTCGATCCCGTTGTTTCCGGTTATTTTGAAAGTAAAGGGTGTTTCATCCTGAATTTTCTTTCCGTCTTCGTCAACAATAATCTTTTCAATGGCGAGTTTGCCTTTGGTGATATAAGTGCCCGCGCCCTGAGCTGTGATATACAAGTCCAGGCCGGAGGGGGTTCCCTCTCCCCCCTCGCTTCTCATGCCATTGCCGCCGGTACACTCCTGCACGCCGGTATACTGCATATTCTCGATATCGGCATAGTAATAGGTCTTACGGCTTACTTTGGTGGTCGGCAGGATGTTTTTCAGAATATCCGGGACAGTCTCAAAAAGTATACGGCCGCTTACCCAAACATTGGTCATTTCATAAGTGCCAAACTTCCAAGAAATGGAGTTCGGATCGATGTTTTGCCGAATCTCATATTCCCATTTGCCGCCCTCGCTTTTCGACCGAACATGATGCTTGCTGAAATCATAGATGGTTTCGCCAACCTTTACCTGGATGCTGTTTGACTGCCAGGTACCATTTAGGGTGTAGGCTTTACCATCCACGGATACGGTATATTGCCCGTCCGCCTTTACATCAATGTGGTCGTACCACCAACCATAATTGGTTCCCTCTGCAAAAGCCGCTGTCGGCACCAGCGAGAACACCATGAGCAGACAGAGTAGTGCTGCAAATAATCGTTTTTTCATAGTTGTTCCTCCTCGTTCACAAGGTTCATTTATATTTTACAACAGGCCTGCCGCCTGCCATATTCTGATAGCTTCCTGCTTTCGGCTATCCGGTATAGCTTTCCAACATCTGATCCCCTCCCTTGAAACTCCATTCTCTTTTCCAGATAGGGCAACTCCACCTTTCCGCAAATCAAACGGTTTTCATAGGAAGTGAAATAGCCGAAACCGTCGGTGCTCCATCATCGCTCATTTTCTGCCGCCTTGTTTTCGGCCTTCCTTTCAACAGATATTTTCCATTACCTCCCCGGCGGATCGTGCACCCGCCTACAATCCGCAATATGGGGCAAGTCTCTTGGAAGCGTAAAAAAGCGCACTCCGCCCGTGCAAAAGCACAGGCGAAATGCGCATTGATCGATTGTTTGCGTTCTCTGGGAGACAGCCGAAAAGGACAGACTTATTCTGTCTGTCTGTCTGTCTGTCTGTCTGTCTGTCTGTCTGTCTGTCTGTCTGTCTGATTATGGGGACGAATCTCATTTTGTCAAGCCCCTTTTCGCAAAAAGCCGTAAATATTTTCGATGCGGCGGGGCTGACATAAGGATCGCTCCTGCATCATCGCGCCGCGTACTGCCGTGGCGTGGTGGTAGTTTCATATATGGTTATTATACAGGAAACCACAGGCTTTTTCAAGCACTTCCTCATAACTTCCCCGTGTCTTTTTTGTAGAATGAGAACGACTGCCGCAGAAAATTTTCTGTGTTTTTTGTGCAGATTTGCCCGACCGTCCCCTTGCCGCCATTGGGAAGCTGAGCGCCGAATATGGGCGCGTCGGAAACCATCTCTATCAGACCGCCCGCGCTATCAGTGACTGGCACGATCCCTATCCCCAACTTGCGGCGGAGATGCGGGCGGCAGCTTCCGATCTCGCCGCTTTGACGTTTGATGTTCTGGAAAAGATAGGTGAAGCCGTTGGCAACGTTCAAACATATCAAGTCCGTGGCAGATAAATACGGTGTGACCGTTCCCCAGCTGTGTATCCGCTACACCCCTCAGTTTGAGACCCTGCCTCTGCCCAAAACCGTCGATCCCGACCATATGCGTGACAACGCCCAGGTAGGCTTTGCGATCTCCGAAGCAGACATGGAGACGCTAAAGCAGATGGAGCACATCAAGGACTACGGGGAATTCAGTATTTTCCCCGTCTACGGCGGCAAACTGTAATGAGATATCCACGTCAAGGAGGAAAACTCACATGGTGTGAATCCTATGTCTGGGCACAGCTTCAAACAGATAGAAAAAAACGGACTTGCGGCAGTTATTGCCGCAAGTCCGTTTTCGATCCTGACCGTATTTTACTCCCCGGGCAAAAACGCATACCTTACTTCTGGAGCTGCTTGGCAATCTCCTCCGCAAAGTTCTCCTGACGCTTCTCGATGCCCTCACCCTTTTCAAAACGCACCGCGTCCTTAAAGGTGATCGTACCGCCGGCAGCCTTGGCCGCAAAGGCGATATAGGCCTCCACACTCATGGAGCCATCCTTTACAAAGGCCTGCTGCAACAGGCAGTTCTCCTCATAGAACTTCCGCAGCTTTCCGGTAACGATGCCCTCCTTGACCTTCTCAGGCTTGGCGGCCATCTTGGGATCGTTCTCCATCTGGACCAGCATGATCTTCTTCTCATTCTCCAGCGTGGCGTCATCCACCTGGGATTTATCCCAGAAACGGGGATTGAGAGCAGCGATCTGCATGGCCACATCCCTGCCCACCACTTCGACCTTATCCGCAGGCAGGTCGGTCTCCAGATTCACCAGCACGCCGATCTTGCCGCCGGCATGAACATAGGCCACGCTGACATTGCTGTCATAGCGGGCAAAGCGGCGGACCTTGATGTTCTCGCCAATGACCAGGACCATCTCCTGCTGCTCTTCCTGAACGGTGCGGCCATTGCCATAGGGGGCGGCCATCAGCGCATCCAAATCGGCGGGATTGGCCTTGGCCACTACACCGGCCACTCCGTGAACAAAGTCCACGAACTTCTCGTTCTTGCCTACAAAGTCTGTCTCCGCGTTGACCTCGACCACCACGCCCACACCGTCAATGACGGCAGCGTATGCGGCGCCCTCAGCCGCGATGCGGTCGCCCTTCTTGATGGAAGCGGCCAGGCCCTTCTCCCGCAGGTATTCAACAGCCTTATCCATATCGCCGTCGGTGGCAACCAAAGCCTTCTTGCACTCCATCATGCCCACGCCGGTCTTCTCGCGCAAAGCCTGCACGTCTTTCGCGGAAATCGCCATATTATGAAACCTCCTCATTTTAATAAACAGTTGATTGTGAGAACGCCCGCCCACCCACGGGCGGGCGCATCACGGTATTCGATTGATTATTCCTCCGCAGGAGCCTCCGCCACAGGCGCATCCTCGCCCTGACGTCCCTCCTGGATGGCGTTAGCCATCACGCCGGAGATGAGCTTGATGGCGCGGATGGCGTCATCGTTGCCGGGGATTACATAATCAATTTCATCGGGATCACAGTTGGTGTCCACGATGGCCACAATGGGGATGTGGAGCTTGCGGGCCTCGTTGATGGCATTGCGCTCCTTCCGGGGGTCCACCACAAAGAGGGCAGAGGGAAGCTTACGCATCTCGGTGACGCCGCCCAGATACTTCTCCAGCTTGGCGATCTCACCCAGGTGATGCATGACCTCCTTCTTGGGGAGCATGTCAAAGGTACCGTCCTCCTGCATCTTCTTGAGCTGGTTGAGACGGTCCACGCGGCCCCGCATTGTCTTGAAGTTGGTCAGCATGCCGCCCAGCCAGCGGGCGTTTACATAGTACATGCCGCAGCGGGCAGCTTCTTCCTTAATGGCCTCCTGGGCCTGCTTCTTGGTGCCCACGAACAGCAACGTGCCGCCCTCGGCGGACAGGTCGCGGACAAAGTTATAAGCCTCTTCCAGCTTCTTCACCGTCTTCTGCAGGTCAATGATATAGATACCATTGCGCTCGGTGTAGATATAGCTGGCCATCTTGGGGTTCCAGCGGCGAGTCTGGTGTCCGAAATGAACACCCGCCTCAAGAAGCTGCTTCATGGATACGACTGCCATAGTAAAAATTCCTCCTTTTTTGTTGGTGCCTCCACCCCGGTCATTTGGCCTGGTCTACTCCCAGCAGGAGCACAAGACCGCCATCCCAAGGGTGTGTGTACTTGCCACAGGCTATGGTAGTTTACCACAGTTTCTTGGAAAAAGCAAGAGATTTTCACAAATCGGGAACTCTCATAGCGGCAGAAACTTTAATTACCCTGAAAGGGCAAAGCTGGAAGTGTGAATTTACTGTGCATCCCGCTTCTTCCCCATTTCAAAAAAAGCAGGAACGGGATGCCCCAGGGCATTCCGTTCCTGCTTCCATATTTCCTCACAGTCAGATGTATGTCGGTTCAGCTCTCCTCCGCCTCTTGTGTCTGGGCGGCCAGGGCCTCGTCAAAATGTCTGTTGAGCTGCTCGGTAAAGGCCTGTGCCGCATTGTAGCCCATTTTCTTATGGCGGTTGTTCATCGCCGCCACCTCAACGATCACCGCCAGGTTGCGCCCCGGCTTCACGGGGATGGTGACAGCGGGAATGGGCACATCCAAAATGGTGGTGGTCAGCTCCTCCAGCCCCAGGCGGTCATACACCGCCCCATCCCGCCAGAGCTCCAGGTTGACCACCAGGTCGATGTTGGCCACATCCTTAACAGCCGCCATGCCGAAAAGCCGCTGAACGTCCACCACGCCAATGCCCCGAAGCTCCATGTAATGCCGAATCAATTCTGGCGCACTGCCCAACAGCTGATAGGCGCCCACCCGCTTGATCTCTACCGCGTCATCGGCGATGAGCCGATGGCCCCGCTTGATGAGCTCGATGGCGGTCTCACTCTTGCCCACACCGGACTCGCCAAAAATGAGCACGCCCTCACCGTAGACCTCCACCAGCACCCCGTGACGGGTAATGCGAGGAGAAAGATAATTCCGCAGCCCTGAAATCAACGCTCCCATAAAACCGGAGGTGGTGTCCTGGCTGCTCAGCAAGGTCCGGTCATATTTCTCCGCCATCTCCCAGCATTCCGGGAAAGGCTCCATTCCCCGGGTGATGATGAGGGCAGGGATATCCTGCGCCAGCAGGTCTTCAAAGGATTTCCTCCTCTGCTCAGCACTCAGCCCCCCCAGATAGGTGTTCTCCACCTTGCCCAACACCTGAAGGCGCATGGGGTCAAAATAGTCAAAAAATCCAATGAGCTGGAGTCCGGGCCGGTTTACATCCTCCGTGCGGACGAGGCATTTGTCGTAGCCCTTCCCCTTGCGCAGGACATCCAGGTGAAAATCCTCCACCAATTTGGATAACTTTACACTGTAAAGGCTCTCCATGACGCTCTCCCCCTTTTTTTGTAGTATACCACCGACCGGGGCCGCCGTGCAACTGTTTTCCTCCCGCCCTTCCCCGAATGGGCGGCCCTGTCCTCAAAGGCAAAAATGCGCGGGAGGCAAACAGCCGCCTCCCGCGCATTTGATTCAAGGCTTTTCTGCGTTGAATTTATTATAGGTCTCAGCGATCTTGCTCTGAGGAGCCGGCTCCACCTTATACCAACCCTTGGACTGGGCCGCCTTAAAGAGGGCCGTCTGAGTCATATGACTTTGATTCAGAATCTTCAGATACTCATCGCGAAGCTGGTCATCCACACATTCTGAAGCAAATGTGTTGTAGTTAGTGCTCATCTTTTTTTCCGTAAGGATCATATCTGTGATCCGTTCCTGGTCATTCATGTCTCTACCTCCCTTTACTTCAGAAAGTTCAGCAGGCAGTTATAGTTCTGCCGGTGCTGGTCGGCGTACTGCTGGAAGCTGGTTTTGAGCTGGGCATCCTCCGTCTCCTGCACGGCAGCCTGGTACTTGCTGCACAGGACCTTCTCAAAGTCCAGCTGATCGCTGATACCTGCCAGCTCTTTTGCGCTGAGATTGGGCATACGATTCCCTCCTTTGTTTTATGTTCCGCTCCTATTCTCTCCCCCGCGGGAAGAATTATGCAGAACTTCCGGGCAGCCCTGCCGGGAAAACCGAAACAGCACATACCATTTGTCGGATAAGCGTTCCAGTCTGGAAAGGCAAAACAGAGGCGGGATGGGAAAGGGGGCATGAGGAGAATATGGAAGGGCCAAAAAGAATCCCTCCAGATCCCGTTTCAGCAGCGCGCGGTTTACTCCCCAAAGACAGCGGGAAAGCATTTTGTCCCCCAACAACCGATTGGGACAGTCCGTCCAGCACCAATCAGGAGGTGCCTCCGCCTCCGCAGCAAAGGCATATGCCATGTCGATATTTGCTCCCACTGGAGGCCACACTCCCTGGCGTTCCAGCTGAGATACCTCCAAGGTGCGGCGGAGCCGGAGGGCACCTCCCTCTGGGATCAGGGTCCCCAAAAGAACGCGTCCTCCTTCGCCCCGGAGCCACGCCTTGTAAAGCCCGCTGCTGTCCGCGCTTCGGATCGCCTGACAGATGACCCGCGGCCCCTCCTGTCTCACTGTTACCGCCCCATTAGGACTGTCAAAGCTCCACTCCATTCGTACACCCCCTCTGCAAAATGTATGCGGCAGAGAAGGAGGACATGTCTCAGCTAAATACTCATGTGCGGCAGAGAAGCAGCCGCAAATAGGATTAGGACAGCCATCCCCGCCGCCATTCCGCACACCCAAAGACAGACGGCGGCAGGCAAAGGGAATCAGAACAGTCCATGCGTGCCGCCCTGTCTTTGCGGCAATCATGGGAGCGGCTGACTAAAATGCTGCCGCTCCCACCCATTGTGGGGCAATGGTAGAAGCGTTTGCATCTCCGTGCTAAAATGATGCAAAAAACGACAAAAAGGCTTCCCACCCAATGGTTGGATCCTCCATCCAACCGTTGGTTCGTGTAAAAATAGTACAATCAGGGGTATCGTGACAGCCAAAAAGAGAGAATGTGATGAATCAGATAAAGATCAGAGAATTGATTACCAAATGCCGTAAAGAGAAAAGACTGACGCAGACACAGCCGGCAGAAAGGCTGAACATTACGGACGGGACAGCCTCTAAATGGGAAACGGGAGTTTCCCATCGTTAAAGATACCACACCAGACACAACAACACCGCGCTTATACCTCGCTTCAACAATACATGAATTGATTTTTAATATTCACAACCATCAAATTATTCACAACCATCAAATTACAAATACATGGCTGGCTTTGGATGAATATGGTGAGGAGGATTTCTTCTCTGTGGATATTGCGGATATCTGGGCGGCTCTTGCCTTTAATACCTGGAACGAGAATGGGGTTGCCCATATGTATCAGCCGATCAATGCTGCTTTCATTTATCATATCACAGGAAATCAGCTTCCCGTTTCACCCTCAGGCAAAAAACTTCCCCCGGCAGTCCTTCGCCCCCCGACCATACTTTCAAAACTTCCCAGCCGTCGGGCTGCAAGTGCGGCCATTTTTTACCCCGCCGTTGCTTCGGCGGCCGTTTTTTCGCTTTGTGCGCAAATTTTCCTGTTACATACAGTTTTTGTAGCTTTTTGTGGTTGTAAAAACCCAAGGATTGCGATAAAATGAATTTCAAGCAACTGCAAGAAACCGGTTTCGAGGTGTATCTATGAACCTTCGCGTTGGCATCGACATTGGCTCCACTACCGTCAAGGTAGCCGTCTTAGGTGAGCAGAATGAGCTGCTCTTCCGCTCCTATGAGCGGCATTACTCTAAAACCCGTGAGCGGGCCGCCGAGACCCTGCGGTCCATTCAAGGCATGCTCTCCGGCAAGGATATACATATGGTGATCACCGGCTCTGCCGGCCTGGGCGTTAGCAAGGCCAGCGGCATCGACTTCGTCCAGGAGGTCTATGCCACCGCCGCCGCCGTCAATGCCTTTATCCCCGGCACCGATGCCGTCATCGAGCTGGGCGGTGAGGACGCCAAGATTATCTTCTTCGGCGGTGCGCTGGAGGAGCGGATGAACGGCTCCTGCGCAGGCGGCACAGGGGCTTTTATTGACCAGATGGCCTCCCTGCTGAACGTCACCATCGATGAGTTGGACACGCTGAGTTTGAAGCACGAAAAAATCTACCCTATTGCCTCCCGCTGCGGCGTGTTCGCAAAGAGCGATATCCAACCCATCCTGAACCAGGGCGGGCGGAAGGAGGACATCGCCGCCTCCATCTTCCAGGCAGTGGTGGATCAGACGGTGGCCGGCCTCACCCAAGGCCGGGAGCTGAAGGGCAAGATCGTCTTCTTAGGCGGCCCCCTCCATTTCCTGCAAGGGCTCCGGGAGCGGTTCGTGGACACGCTGAAGCTGGACGAGGAGCACGCCGTTTTCCCCGAGGATGGAGACTGCTTTGCCGCCATGGGCGCCGCCCTCTGCTCCTCCGACTATGCACCCCGCCCCTTTGAGGAGTACTTGAAACTGTTGGAGGAGAGCGTGGACGCCACCGGAAGCCTGGACACAATGCCTCCCCTTTTCCGCAATCAGGGTGAGTATGACGCCTTTTTAGAGCGGCATAACGCCAATCACCCGCCTGAGGCCGACCTGGCCACCTACACCGGCAGCGCCTATCTGGGCATCGACGCCGGCTCCACCACTACAAAAATGGCCCTCATCGATCCCCAGGGAGGGATCCTCTACAGCTATTATCACTCCAACCTGGGCAATCCTGTGGCCATCGTACTGGAGCAGCTCAAGGAGATCTATAAGGCCTGCGGCAGCCGGGTGACCATCCAAGGGGCGGCGGTCACCGGCTACGGCGAGGAGCTCATCAAAAACGCCTTCCAGTGTGACTTGGGCTTGGTGGAGACCATGGCCCACTATAATGCCGCCGCACATTTCAAGCCGGATGTGGATTTCATCATCGACATCGGTGGTCAGGATATGAAGTGCTTCAAGATCCGCAACGGGACAGTGGACTCCATCATGCTCAACGAGGCCTGCTCCTCCGGCTGCGGCTCCTTTATCGAGACCTTTGCCAAGGCTCTGGGGTATGACATCGCCTCTTTTTCCAAACTGGGTCTCTTTTCTCCCCATCCGGTAAACTTAGGCTCCCGATGCACTGTCTTTATGAACTCCTCGGTGAAGCAGGCCCAGAAGGACGGGGCCAGTGTGGAGGACATATCCGCCGGGCTCTCTATCTCCATCGTCAAGAATGCCGTCTATAAGGTCATCCGGGCGGCCTCCGCCGATGACCTTGGCCAAAACGTCGTGGTCCAGGGGGGTACCTTCCTCAACGATGCAGTCCTTCGGGCTTTTGAACAGGAATTGGGCAAGGACGTGATCCGGCCCACCATCGCCGGGCTCATGGGGGCCTTCGGAGCGGCTTTGGCCGCCCGGGATCTGGGGCTGGAGAAGTCCCAGCTGTTGGATGCCGAGGCGCTGGAGCATTTCGTCCACTCCGCCAAGCCCGCCACCTGCGGACTTTGTACCAACCACTGCTCCCTCACCATCAACCAGTTTGACGGCGGGCGGAGGTTCATCTCGGGCAACCGCTGCTCCCGGCCCTTGGGCAAAGAGAAGGCCGAACTGCCCGACCTGACTTCTTATAAGTATAAAAAGCTCCGGGCCATGGAGGGCAAGGGTACCGGCACCGGCATCCGGGGGCGCATCGGTATCCCCTTCGGCCTTAATATGTATGAGAACCTGCCCTTCTGGTATGAGTTCTTCACCAAGCTGAATTTTGAAGTCGTCCTCTCCCCGGAATCCTCCCGGAAACTCTACATCAAGGGCCAGCACACCATCCCCTCGGACACGGTGTGCTACCCCGCCAAACTCCTTCACGGCCATGTGGAGGCCCTGGTAGAGATGGGAGTGGATGCCATCTGGTATCCCTGCATGTCCTACAACTACGATGAGGGCATCGGCGACAACCACTATAACTGCCCCGTAGTGGCCTACTATCCGGAGCTTCTGGCCGCCAATGTTCCCGTTTTGAAGGAAACCCGTTTCCTCATGCCCTATGTAGGCCTGTGGCGGCACAAGGCTTTTGAAAAGCGTATCTCCGCCATCATGGAAGAGGAGTTTTTCATCCCCAAGAAGGAAAGCGTGGCCGCCGCCAAATCCGCCTACACGGCCTATAACGCCTATAAGAAGGACATCTGGGCCACCGGGCAGGAGTACATCGCCTATGCCCGGGCACACAGCCTGCCCATCCTGGTCCAGGCTGGTCGGCCCTATCACATCGACCCGGAGATCAACCACGGCATCAACGACCTCATCACCGGCCAGGGCTTCGTCCTCATCAGCGAGGACGCCCTTTCCCACTTAGAGGGCTACGAATCCCGGAAGGTCTTGAATCAGTGGACCTTCCAGTCCCGGATGTACAACGCCGCCCGGTATGTGTGCACCCAGCCCGATATGCAGATGGTCCAGCTGGTCTCCTTCGGCTGCGGCACCGATGCCATCACCGCCGACGAGGTGCGGGCCATCTTAGAGGAGGGCGGCAAGCTCTATACCCAGCTGAAGATCGACGACATCAACAATCTGGGTGCCGTTAAGATCCGCATCCGCTCCCTCATGGCCGCCATGGATGCCCGGAAAAATCGGGAAAAGGCCGCCGCAAATCCGTAACACGCAATCCCTTTTCATTGGAAAGGAATCAAGATATATGGCAGAACTGAAATACGACAAGACCGGACGGCTCCTGTTTACCAAGGAGATGAAGAAGGAGTATACCCTCCTGGTCCCCCAGATGCTCCCCGACCACTTTGCCATGCTGGTGAGCATTATCCGCAGCTATGGCTACAAGGTGGAGATGCTGGAGAATACAGGCCGCCCCGTCATCGACGCCGGGCAGAAATATGTCCACAATGATGCCTGCTACCCCGCCATCCTGGTCATCGGCCAGCTCATAGATGCGGTCCAGTCGGGCAAGTATGACCCCCACAAGGTGGCGCTGGTCATCACACAGACCGGCGGCGGCTGCCGGGCCAGCAACTACATCCACCTGCTGCGAAAGGCATTGGAAAAGGCCGGGTTGTCCTTTGTGCCCGTCATCTCTGTAAACCTGTCCGGCCTGGAATCCAACCCAGGCTTCAAGCTGAGCCTGGGCCTGCTGCGAAAGGCTGTATTCGCCGTGATCTACGGCGACCTCATCATGAATGTGGCCAACCAAGTCCGCCCCTATGAGGTCACCCGGGGCGACACCGACGCCACCGCAGCGCAGTGCATGGATTTTCTTCTCCAGGATATGGGCCAGGGAAAGGGCATGACCTTTCGGAGCATGGAGGCCAATTTCGACCGCATCATCGACCGCTTTAAGGCTATCCCGGTCACCGGGGAGGAGAAGGTCAAGGTGGGTATTGTCGGCGAGATCTACGTCAAGTACGCCCCTTTGGGCAATAACAACTTGGCAGACTTTCTCCTCTCTGAGGGCGCCGAGCCGGTAATCCCCGGTTTGATCGATTTCATCCTCTTCAAAATCAACAACCGGGAGGTGGACGTGGGGCTCTATGGCGGCAAATGGATCAAGAAAAAGGTCTGCCGCTTCCTGCAGGACTATGTCATGAAATATCAGCACGCCATGATCGATGCCCTCAAGCGTTCCGGCCGCTTCCGGGCCCCCGGCGATTTTCATGAGCTCCACAGCTATATCAAGGGCTATCTGGGCGACGGCAATAAGATGGGAGAGGGCTGGCTCCTCACCGCAGAGATGCTGGAGCTTATCAACACTGGAATCCCCAACATCGTCTGCACCCAGCCTTTCGGATGCCTGCCCAACCACATCGTGGGTAAGGGAATGATCCGCAAGATCAAGGACGATTACCCCTGGTCCAACGTGGTGGCCATTGACTACGACCCCGGTGCTACCAAGATCAACCAGGAAAACCGAATCAAGCTGATGCTGGCCAATGCCCGGGCCCTGGCCAAGGAGCAGGAGGCCCACTCCAAAAAGGAAGAGCGGAGCGAAGATGTCCAGCCTGTCCCCACTGTCTGATGGGCTTCACTTTGTAGAGTTTGTTCTCTGGGAAAACGAGATGGCAAAAGGTTCTATACCCGCCCACGGCTTTGCCTGGGACCGCACCCACGCCGATATTTCCTCCCCCGGATACCATTTGTGTCGATCTGAGGTATGTTAAAGCGCTATGATCCGGAATGTAATCTTACTTATCAGTATTGCAGCCCTTCTGACCGGCTGTTTCCCCGCCCCCACTCCGTCTCCCTCCGCTCCCGCGGCACCCTCCGAAGAAGTCCGGGGGCTCCAGGTTACCCCGTCCCAAGCTCCATGGGCCTCCCTCTCTCCGGACGATCTGCCCACACAAGAGGAGGAGTTGTCCACCTTCTTCGCCCAATCCTCCCCTTCTATCTGTCTGCTGGGAAGCGTGGAGGCGGCCCATGTATCTCTCTACGGCCTGAACCACGGCTATGGTGCCGGTATCCTTCTTTGGGATGGCAATATTCTCACCCATTTTGATCAGTCCTTTGCCGAGCTTCCCCAACTCTGGTGGGCCGATTTTGACGGGGACGGCCAGGAGGAGTTGGCCGTCCGCTATCTCATCGAGCAGAATGACCAGGGCGTCTGCGCCTATGATCTGGCATTCTACCGCCCCTCACAGTCCGGCTGGGTATGCTGTCCTGTCAGCCGGGACCTCTGCGCCGATCGGTTGCTGGAGAAGCTGGATACCTCCTGGGATGACCGGACCCATATCCTCACCCTCACCTGCGCCGGGCAGCAGGTCACCATCCCTTTTCCGGAAGACAGGTCTCCTGGCCGGCTGGTCGTAGGCCATATGTGCCTCTTTTACGAGGAGGCCAATCGCTTCTCCGCCGTTTTGGATGTCTGGATCCCCTCCCTCTCCCTGAGCGCGGCCACCCTCCGCACCGAGATCTTGTATGACGGGGAGACCTTTCAATTTCAAAATATTTGCCTGGATTTCAACTCCGGCGTGTGATTCTTCGTTTGCTTCCCTCCTTTTTCGCCCATACTAAGCGGGAAAGGAGGGAATTTTCATGCCTGATTTTGATCCCTTGGCCGAATTGCCTGAGGGCTTCGCCATGGCCCTGGCCCAGAATCCAACGGCTTTGGATGCCTTTGGCAGGCTGCCCCACAACGAGAAGGCCCACTATGTCACCCGCTCTCATCAGGTCAGCAGTAAGGCGGAGATGCGGGCGCTGGTCTCTGAGTTGGATCTTGGACACACGCTTTGATGCCCCTGTGAATAAAATGTGTCAAGGCAAAGGAGGGTGCTGGATGGAACAGGGCTGTAACACACAAGCGGGATTGGTGCTTTTGGCCACCCTGGTAGCCATTCAGATCGCCCGGGAGCTGAACACGGACCAACTGCAGCTGCTGAGCGCCTTTTTTGAGGTGTTGGGAGACAATTTGGCCCTGCTGGCTACCCCTTCTCCCGCTTGTCCCGGTTCCTTTGGCAACAAAAAGGACGCGGAAGGCTGAGCCTTCCGCGTCCTTTTTGCTTTTCTTTTATTTGCTTAGATACTCGTCAATGGCCTGGGCCGCTTTCTTGCCCGCGCCCATGGCCAGAATCACGGTGGCGGCGCCAGTGACGGCATCGCCGCCGGCATAAATCCCGTCCCGAGTGGTCTTCAGGGTGTCCTCATCCACCAAAAGGCAGCCCTTCCGGTTCACTTCCAGCCCCGGGGTGGTGGAGCGGATCAGGGGATTGGGATTCGTGCCCAGCGCCATGATCACCGTATCCACATTCAAGAAAAAGTTGGAACCGGGGACCTCCTTGGGGGAACGCCGGCCGCTCTCGTCAGGGGCCTGCAGCCGCATCCGCACGCACTCGACCTGATTTACCTGGCCCTTTTCATTGCCCAAGATTCGCACCGGATTTACCTGGAGGCGAAAATCGATCTCCTCCTCCTTGGCGTGGTTGATCTCCTCGCGGCGGGCGGGCATCTCCTCCTCGGCCCGACGGTAAAGAAGATAGACCTTTTCCGCCCCCATCCGCTTAGCACACCGGGCAGCGTCCATGGCCACATTGCCGCCGCCTACCACGGCCACCGAGTGGCTCCGTCTCAGGGGCGTGTCGTAATCGTCCAGATAGGCCTTCATCAGATTCACACGAGTCAGATATTCATTGGCGGAATACACACCCGCCAAGCTCTCTCCCGGGATACCCATAAACATGGGCAAGCCCGCGCCCGAGCCCACAAAGACTGCTTGGTAGCCCTCCTCCAACAGCTCGTCGATAGTGATGGTCCGGCCCACCACTACATCCAACTGAAGATCCACTCCCAGCGCCTTCAGTTTATTTACCTCGCTTTGGACGATGGCCTTGGGGAGACGGAACTCGGGGATCCCATAGACCAGCACGCCGCCGGCGGTGTGGAAGGCCTCAAAGATCGTGACCTCGTACCCCTTTTTCGCCAGATCGCTGGCACAGGTCAATCCGGCGGGGCCTGAGCCTACCACCGCCACCTTGATACCGTTGGATTGGGGCTTTTCCGGCATGGCGTTGACATTCTTCATGTACCAGTCAGCCACAAATCGCTCCAGACGGCCGATGGCCACCGCCTCCCCTTTGATGCCCCGGACACACCGCTCCTCACACTGATTCTCCTGGGGGCAGACGCGGCCGGAGACACAGGGCAGGGCGTTGGTGTCGGAGATCACCTCATAGGCGGCCCTGAAATCGCCCTCGGCCACTTTGGCGATGAACTCAGGGATGCGAATATTCACCGGGCAGCCCGCCACACAGGGCTTGTTCTTACAGTTGAGGCACCGCCGGGCCTCCTCCACAGCCTGCTCCGGAGTATACCCCAGAGAGACCTCCAAAAAGTTTTTATTGCGGACCAGCGGCTCCTGCTCCTCGGCAGGCACTTTCGTTGGACTCATATTCGGCATATTTCTCTCCTCCTTACCGGATCAGGGCCTTGCCCATCTGATCCAGGCGGCAGTCATGGCGCTCTTTTTCTTCACTCTCCTGCTCCCGATAGACGGCATTGCGGTTCATCAGCTCATCAAAATCCACCTGATGGCCGTCAAAGTCGGGCCCATCCACGCAGGCAAAACGGACCTTTCCGCCCACTGTGACCCGGCAGCAGCCGCACATGCCTGTGCCGTCGATCATCAGCGGATTCAAACTCACAATGGTCTTGATGCCGTACGGCTCCGTGGTCTTACAGACAAACTTCATCATGGGGACAGGGCCGATGGCAATGACCGCGTCATATTGGGCGCCCTCATCGATGAGCTCCTGCAGCTTGTTGGTGACCAGCCCCTTCTCCCCATAGGTGCCGTCGTCGGTCATGAGATAAAAGCGGCCGCTGACCTCCTTGAACTCATCTTCCAAGATGACAATATCCTTGGAACGGAAGCCCACGATGACATCCACATCCAAGCCCTGGGCGTGAAGGGTCTTGGCCTGAGGATAAGCGATGGCGCAGCCCACACCGCCGCCAATGACGCACACCCGCTTGGCCCGCTCCGGCAGTTCTGTAGGAATCCCCAACGGGCCCACAAAATCCATGATCGTGTCTCCCTCGTTCAGATCTCCCAGTAGCTCCGTGGACAAACCCACCTTCTGGAAGATGATGGTGACCGTTCCCTTTTCCCGGTCATAATCCGAGATGGTCAGGGGCACCCGCTCTCCCATCTCATCCAGCCGAAAAATAATAAATTGTCCCGCCTGGGCCTTCTTCGCAATGAGAGGGGCCTCCACTTCCAGCAGTGTAACAGTGGAATTGAGTTCCTTTTTTCGTACGATCTTAACCATATGAAAATGACCTCTTTCATGGGCGTTCTCCGCCAATGTATATCGTAAAAACTTTATCAGTTTCCACCGATAATGTCAAGATTTCAGCCGCTTTTTCCAAAAAAAGAGAGGCAGAGCTCTCACTCCGCTTCCTCTTTTTTGGAAATATTTTCTAATTTTCTCCGTCCAGGGCCGCTCGATTCACTCCTCCAGCACAAGGCCACAGAGAACTTTCCGTCTCTCAAATCGGCCTTTGCGCTTCCTCCCATCTGGTCCGTCAGCACCTTCACAATGGCCAGCCCCAACCCCGTGTTCCGGCCGGACCTGGTCTGGTCCGAGGTAAAAAATCGGTCAAAGACATGGGGAAGTTGCTCCTGGGTCAGCTCCGCCCCGCCGTTGGTAAAGCAGGTCTCCACCCCCGCCTCCGTCCGCCGGGCCTGGATGGAGAGTGTCCCGCTCCCATGCTCCAATGCATTCCGGAGCAGATTGGTATAAACTCTGGACAGGGCGGCCTGATCTCCCCATACCAAGGGCAAATCCTCAGGCAGTGCCACCTCCACCTGGAAATGGGCCTCCAGCTCATCATAAAAGGCCGCCAAAAGCTGGCAGATGACCTCCCGCAGGTCCACCTGCTCCCGGACAATGGGATACTCCCCCGCCTCCAAGCGGGAGAGGTCATAAAAGCTGATAATCAGGCTTTGAAGGGCCTTTGCCCTCCCCTCTACAACTTCCAAATAGGACCGGCGCTGGGCCTCTGTCAAACTTCCATCCTCCAAAAGCTGGAGGTAGCCCAAGATAGAGGTGAGGGGAGTCCGGAGATCGTGGGACACGTTGGCCACCTGCTGCCGGATGGTCTTCTCCCGGTTTCGGAACGCAGCCTGGTCATCCTCCCGCAGCTTCAGCAGGGCGTTTATCTCAGACAGCAGCTCTTCTGACGCCTTATCCGGTGCCGCCAGATGGAGAGGGGCACCTCCCCCCTCCTGCCGGCGCTGCCGGAGCTGCTCCGCTCCCGCCCGGAGATTGCTCTTCTGTGCATAGAGCCGCAAGGTCAACCCTATGCACAGCACAGCCAAAACAATCATCGCCGCCTGCACCCACTTCTCCTCCTTCTCTCCGTCAGATCTCCCGGTGCTTCAGCACCAGCAGTCCCACAGCCGTGGTGGCCATTCCCCAGGCCAGCCCCATGAGCCAGCACTCCGCAAAGCCCCACGCCGTTGCCTCCGCTCCCCCATATCCCCAACAAAAGACGCGCATGGGAGAGATAAAGAATATTTGATCCAGCCCCCGGAGAAGCAGGCTGTGTTCCCGATCCTCCTGCATCCATATCATGCCCAAGGGGACACTGAACACCAGCACCAGATAATTGACCGCCACCGCTGCAGCAGCACTTCGAATGAGCGTCAAAAACAGAAACGTCAAGCTAAAGCTGGCCAACCAAAGGGGAAGCGCGGCCAAAAACATGGTCAGCATCATTCTCAGATAAAACTTGCTCCAGACATCTCCCAGGCCGCAGCTCATCACCGCCAATAGGAGATACCAGCCCAGCACGATCAGGGCCGCCTGGGTCCCCATCAGCATGCCGGTAGTCAGCTTCCCCAGATAGACACGGCTCCTGGGAATGCCGTAGACGATCTCATTTTTCAGCGTTCCCCGGCCAAATTGGTCATCAAAGACCTGTGCGGCAATGATGGGTGCCAAGAAAAAACCCAGGGGAAGGGTGCCAATGAGGATCACGCAGTAGGTGTTCAGCCCGGGCGACCCGCTCCAATTCCAGGGTGCAAACAGGCCGGCCTCCAAAAGCAGCAACAGGGCAAAGAAGCCCATGAGCCCCTTTCTCCGAAACAGCTTATACCATTCAGCGGCAACATAATTGAGCATTAAGAGATCTCCCGCCTTCGAAACAGCATCAGCCCCAGCAGGGTAGAGCCCCCGAACCAGGCCAAGCCCAGGCACCAGGCGTGGGGGATCATCTCCACGACTCCCCCGCTAATCAGCGAGCCAAAGGGCTCTGTCAGCAGACACTTTTGGATGGCGCTGAACACGGAGGCCAGTTTGGGCATGAGAAGAGAGAGCAGATCCAGGAAGCCCCCGCCCAGCACTGCAGTCAGTAGAATGTAGATAATGGATGCCGCGGCGGAGCCCTTCACGAGAAAGAGCAGCATGAGAAAGAAGCCCAGGCCGCCAAGCCACAGGGGGAAGGCCAGAATGCAGGCCTGTCCCAAGGCAATCATGGCCTCTCCCCCGCCCTCTCCCATGGGAAACATCAGCCAGCACAAGCCCAGGTAAAAGGCCAGGATAATAACACACAGGATCACCGACAAAATAATGACCGCCGTTAGCTTACCCAAATAGATCCGCCAGCGGGGAACTCCGTAGGAGACCTCATTCTTCAAGGTGTTATGCTTATACTGGTCAGAGAAGACCATGTCGCAGATCAGTACCACCAAATAAAGTCCGGTGGAGAGGACATAGACCAGCGCCCCCGCCAAGAATCCGAAATCCGCGCCGGGGCCGGCGTTATATTTAATCAAAAACATTATAAAGGTGATCCCGCCCAAGATAAACGCCAAAAAGCCCAAGGGATACTTCCGGTGAAATACTTTGTAGAGCTCTGCATTCAGATATTTAACCATGGCGGACACCTCCGATCAGATTCAGGAAGTAGTCCTCTAAATCAGCTCCCCGCTGCTCCAGGCCATAAAGGGAGATCCCCTGACCAATCAGCAGCCCGGTCACCCGCTGGGGCTGATCCAGCCCCTCGTAGAGTCGGATGGTCCCGCCGTGCAGGACCTCAAAGTCCCTGGTCCCCAACTCCCGCTCCAGCAGCGCAGCCGCTCTGGGTGCATCATCCACCTTCAGTTCCAGGCAGTCCCGGCACTTTTCCCGCAGCTTGGCCGCACTGATCTCCTCCAGCATCCGGCCCGAGTCAATGAAGCCGTAACAGGTGGCCAAGTTCCGCAGCTCAGAGAGAATATGGCTGGAGATGAGGATGGTGGTCTGATACTGCCGGTTCAGCTCCAACAGCAGATTGCGGAACTCCACGATGCCCTCGGGGTCCAGGCCGTTGATGGGCTCATCCAGCAGCAGCAGATCGGGCCGGTTCATCAGCGCCAGTGCCAGTCCCAACCGCTGCTTCATACCCAGTGAGAAGGTTTTGAACTTCTTTTTCCCGGTATTGGTCAGATTGACCTGCTCCAAGGCGTCTTCCACCACATGGGCGCCGGCGATCCCCCGCTGGCGGCGGTAGTATTCCAGATTCTCCCGCGCGGTGAGATAGGGATAAAAGCTGGGGATCTCCACCATGGCGCCAGTGCGGGACCGGGCCTTTTCCAGCTCTCGCACCCCTGAGACCCCAAAAAGTTCGATTTCCCCCTCCGTGGGGATACTCTGGGCCGCCACCATACGGATGATGGTGGTCTTTCCCGCCCCATTCCGGCCCACCAAGCCATAGATCTCCCCTTTGGGAAGGGTGAGATCCACATGATCCACCGCCGTCGCTCCACCGTAGCGTTTGGTCAGGCGGCGGGTCACCAATACGTTTTCTGCCATCTGGCATGACCTCGCTTTCTTTTGAGCTTGCCTGAATGATAGCAGAAAGTCAACAAGGAAGTGCAAAGGGAAGGTGAAGAAACTCTAAAGTTCCCGCTCCCGGCATTTTTCCACTAAGCGGGGAAAAAATGCCCGCAGGAGGAGAAACAGCAGAAACCCCGCCGCGGCCCCCATCGTATTCAGGATCAGGTCGTTGACATCACAGCCCCGGTCAATGAAAAGCTGGATAAACTCAATAAGCAACGATAAGCCCAGACCCAGCGCAGGTGTCCTCCAGCCCTGAGCTTTTTTCCACAACAGGGGCAAAAAGAGCCCCAGCGGCACAAAAAGTGCCAGATTGCCCCAGTTTTCCACTCCCATATCTTTCCAGAAGTTGAGGCGCAGGCTATAGTTGAAGGTAAAAAAGTGATAGCGTATGCCACTGTCATGATGAAAACGAAGCCTGTACCAGATATCGCTCCATAAACCGCTCGGCAAAGCGGTCAATGATAAAAGCCCCGCCATATAACACACAACCAGGATCAATACCATGCTTCGGCAGGAGATCAGGCGTCTCCCCTCTTTTCGGAGAATGAAGGCACAGACGATCCCTGCCAACAATACGATGGGGAGCCGCTTCAAGATCTCTCCCATGTAATATTCCAGTGAAAGCAGCAAACGGCTCACTCCTCTGCCTCTGCCATCTTGAAGCCGATGCCCCACACCGTTTTGATGTACTCTGTATCACTGACCTTGGCCAGCTTTGCCCGCAGGTTGCTCACATGGACGTTCACGGTATTGTCGTCCCCCATGTACTCCTCCCCCCAGACCTGCTCATAGATCTGCTCCCGGGTAAAGACCTTCTTAGGACGTTCCATCAGCAATGAGAGGATTTCAAACTCTCGGGCTGTGAGAGAAACCGACCTCCCCGCCACTGTCACCGACACGCTCTCCCGGTCCAGGATCAAATCACTCCAGCGGAGCGTCCCGCCCGCTGTCCCGCCGGAAAACTTCTTATACCGGCGCAGCTGGGCCTCGACCCGGGCCAGTACCTCCGCATTGTCAAATGGCTTAGGGATAAAGTCATCGGCCCCCAGGCGCAGAACGTTTACCCGATCTTCCAAGCCCGCTTTGGCGGAGAGGACAATGATGGGCATGGTCTTCCCCTTGCGGAGCTTGGCAATGAACTCCTCGCCGGTCAAGCCCGGCAGCATCAGATCCAGCAGGATCAGGTCATAGGTGTACTGCTCAGCCAGCAGAGCGGCCTCGCTGCCCGAAAAGGCCTGCCGGCAGTCATAGCCGGCACCAGTGACGATCTGGTACAGCAGACGGTTGATGTCAGGATCGTCCTCCACCACCAGAATGTGAAAGGTGTCCATTTTGCCCTCCCTTCTATTTCACGCGCAACCGTTTAGCCAGCGCCTCATCGGGCTGCGCCATGGTGGTCTGATAGGTAGTGTAGATCACCATACCTGGCCGGGCCCCCGCCGGCTTTTTTACAAATTTAACTGGAGTGTAGTCCACCGGCACCTTGCCCGCCTCCCTGCCTTGGGAGAACCAAGCCGCCAGCGCCGCCGCCTGGGATATGCTGACCTCATCAGGCTGCCCCCCCTGTGTCCAGAGGATGACGTGGGAGCCGTGGATCTTCTGGGTATGGAACCACCAGTCCCCCTTGGAGGCCATTTTCGTGGTGAGCTGGTCATTTTGGCTGTTGTTCTTTCCCACTGATACACGCAGCCCGGCGTCTGTACGAAACTCCATGGGCTTGCCCGATACCCGTTTCTCCCGCTTGGCCGCCTTTTTCTGACGGCGCAGATAACCAGTGTCGATCAGCTCCTGCCGGATCTCTTGAAGGTCTCGCTCTCCCTCTGCCAAAGAGAGGTTTTCCAAAACGCTCTCCAGATAGGCCAGATCATTTTCCCCCTTTTCGATCTGCAGGGTAAGGGCGCTCTCTGCGTTCTTGGCCTTGTTGTATTCTTTATAGTATTTGGCGGCGTTCTGCTGAGGGGTCAGGAGGGGATCGACCTTGATCTCCACCTCTCTGCCCTCTGGGTCGTAATAGTCCTGAAGCCGGACAGTAGCGCGCCCCTTCTCCAAGGCATGCAGATTGGTGGTGAGAATATCTCCCAGCTGGCGCAGGCGCTCCCGATCCTTGGTGGCGGCCAGCTCCCTGCGCTGATTGGCCAGCTTCCGCTCTGTGCGGTCACGGGCGTTTTTCACCGTTCGGAGGAGGTCCTCCCCCCGCTGCTTGGTGCGCTCGGCCTGCTCCCGGGTCTCATAGAAGCCATCCAGCAACTCCCCAAAGGAGGGATACTCCTTCAGTTCCGTGCCGGGGCCGTATTGGAGGATGGGGAGGAAAGAGAAATCCATCGGCTTCCCATCCCGGATGAGCATGGTGGGCGTGGAGGGGTATTCGCTCACGGCATTCCAAAGCTGCTCCACCTGGGGGCCCAGGTCACCCTCCTGCCCCTGAAAGCGCAGCTCCCGCTCGATCAGGGGCGGCACGGCAAAATAGGGCTCAGGCATGCGGTAAAAGAGGCCGGGGAGCACTTGACGCACGCCGGCGGCCAAATCCCCCTCTACCCGGCGCAGGCAGTCCACAATGCGCTCTTCCCCATCCAGCAGGATCAAATTGCCCCGGCGCCCCATGGCCTCCAGGACCAGGGCACGGGAGACCTTGTCGCCCAGCTCATCCACAGCCTCCATGCGGAGGATGACGATCCGCTCCATATAGGGCTGCTCCACCCGCAGAATGCGGGCCCCAGTCAGGTGCTTGCGCAAAAGCATACAGAACATAGGCGGCTTTTCCGGGTTCTCTCGGTTCAGCCCAGTCAAATGGATCCGGGGATGGCTGGGATTGGCCGAGAGGAACACCCGCACATTCCCCGCGGGGCCTCGGACGGCCAAAACTACGTCCTGGCTGCCGGGTTGATAGATCTTGTCGATCCGTCCCCCCTGCACAGCAGTGCGGAGCTCCCGCACCACAGCAGACAGGCAAAGTGCGTCTAAGGCCATTTCCTATTCCTCCATCATCATAGCAAACAGCTCATTGAGCCGGTCATTCTCACCCTTCAAGTACAGCCAGCCAAACAGGGCCTCCAGCGCAGTGGCCGCCTGATATTCCTCCCGGCTGGCGTTTTGCGGGATGGAGTGCGGGCTGGCATTGCGGCCCCGACGAAACACATCTTGCTCCTCCCCGGTCAAAACGGGCAGGATCTTTTCCGCCACCTTGGCTTGTGCCGGAGCCGCCACATAATGCACCGCAGCCTTATGAAGTCCCTTGGCGGTTGCCTTTCCGCTCAGGCACAGCCAGGAGCGCACCATCAGCTCAAAGACCGCGTCCCCCAGATGGGCCAGGCCCAAACTGCTGATGGTATGGAGGGTCTCCCGCTCCGCATTCAAATGAAAATAGTCGATCATAAGTCTCCCTACTCTCTATGGGCATAAAAGTAACTCATAGTATAGCGCAAAACTGGTAAATCCGCAAGCGGCAGACAGATGCCCCGCTGATCACAGCTATCCCCCCAAGTCAGCTCCAGGGAGCGCACAGCGCGGCAAAGCTGCCTTCGCTTACCCTTTCGCCGCTTCATCCAGGAAAGAATCAAAGCTCCCCAGCTGCACGCATGCCGCCAGGGAGCTTTGTCAGATTTGGTTACATTTTCGCTTTTTCCGCCGCCATGGGACGGATGACGGTGCGGACGATACGGTGGGTAAACAGTACACACATGAGTACCGCGGCAATCTCTGCAATGGGAAAGGCCAGCCAAACCAGCTCCAACCGTCCTGTAAAAGAGAGAAGCAGGGCTACAGGCAAAAGGATCACGAGCTGCCGGACAATGGATACTATCATACTGAGCACACCATGTCCCAACGCCTGAAATGTGGAGCCGGAGACCACGTTGAACCCAGCAAAAATGAAGCAGGAGCAAATGATCCGCAGCGCGGGCACACCGATGATGAGCATTTCCTCTGACGCTTCAAACAGCTGTAAAAGCTGCGCGGGAAAGGTCTCTGCGATCAACAGGCCCACCAGCATGATACAAACTGCCGTAACCGCGGCAAGGCGCATGGTCTTCATGATCCGGTCCGGTTTGTGGGCGCCGTAATTATACGCAATGATAGGCACCATGCCGTTGTTGAGTCCAAAAACCGGCATAAAAATAAAGGACTGCAGCTTGAAATAGACCCCAAATACCGCTGTAGCGGCATCGGTAAAAGAGATCAAGATTTGATTCATGCCGAAAACCATCACGGAACTGATGGAGTTCATCACAGTGGTGGGCAGTCCCACCGCGTAAATTCGTTTAACGATCCGGCCTTGGAGCTTCAAGTAGCGGAAAGCAAAGGTCAAATCCCGGTTAAAGCCCAGGTTGATGATAACAGACAGAGCCGCACCCACGATCTGCCCCAATACGGTGGCCACTGCCGCCCCCGCGACCCCCAACTGCGGAAAGGGGCCCAGCCCAAAAATCAAAAGCGGATCCATCACGATATTGACCACCGCTCCCACTCCTTGGGTGCACATGGTAAGGGCAGTTCTCCCGGTAGATTGAAGCAGCCTGTCCAGCATGACTCCCAAAAACATTCCCATAGAACAGACACAGCAGATCGTCAAATAGGTGGTTCCATACTCTACAATGCCGGGAATGTCCGTCTGGGCCTGAAAGAATGCCCTGGGCAAAAGCAGTCCCATCGCAATAAAAATCAGGCCGCTGAAAAAGGAGAGAGTCAAGCCATTTCCAGCCACCTCGTTTGCTGACTCAAAATTCTTCTCTCCCAAGTTCTTGGACAGAAGCGCATTGACACCTACGCCAGTACCTACTGCCACAGAAATCATCAAATTCTGCACCGGGAAAGCGAGACTCACCGCATTCAGCGCATCCTGACTGATCTTTGCCACAAAATAGCTGTCCACCACATTATAAAGGGCCTGGACCAGCATAGCGATCATCATGGGCAGCGACATATTCATCAGCAGCTTCCCCACCGGCATAATTCCCATCTTATTCTCTCGAACTTGACCTGACACGAATTGACCTCCTTCTCTCACCAATAAGGTGTAAAAGGGGCCGCAACAGACGTCGCGGCCCGCAAGCACTCATATAAAATGTATTATATAGGAAAAGACTTCTTTCGTCAACCCCTGCCTTAAAAACTTCCATTTTTCCTGAATGCACCGGTCAATTTCATCCACGATGACCTGGATCTGTTTGCGCCGCTCGCACATTCCTTTGTCCATCCCGTCTCAACTGCTGTGTGTCTATCATAAAGCACTCGGAGAAATGCCGCTTGATTTTACTTGCTGTCATTGCTTGATATTTTTGCCGTTTCCCCTCAGACGGCGTCACCAATCGGAACTCCCAAAAACGCCGGCGGGCTTCCATAGAGGGTAAATCCCACAGAAGACGCTGTCACCACCACGCCCCCCAAGGTGGCCGAGCAGTGGACCACCCATACCGTTCCCTCTTGATCCTCTCCCAGGACGATCCCCACATGAGACAGATCCGGAAAAAAGGCCAGATCGCCGGGCCGGGGAGCTTCCGCCGGATGGCAGAGGGCATATTGGGCCCGTGCCCCCTCTCCGATTCCGTCGTAAGCAGCCTTGTCCCCTGACGCCGCAGCCGCCGCCCAGGAAACAAGCCCGGAACAGTCCAGCCCATAGGGGCGGATCTTCCCTGTTGTGCCACTCCCGGCCGCGGTGACCCGCCGCGGCCAGCCCCACAGGGGATCCCACCCCAGGGCACGGGATTTGCCGCCCCAAAAATAGCCCACCTGACCCACCAGAGTGCAGGCGGTACGGACAAAGGCGATCCGGCCCGGGTCGGTCTCTCCCCGCAGCGTCACTGCCAAAAGGATCTCCACCTTGTCAGGCACCGCCGGTCTTCCATGGGGCAAAAGCTGGGGAAGCAGACAGCCCATCATCAACAAAAAAGCCGCCGCCCGGACCCGGGCGGCGGTCTTGGTCTTTCTCATTCCCATCCCCCCTGCCAGCATATGCGGCGGGGAGCGGGGTCATGCCTGGCGTTTCGTGCTGCGCCGCGCCAGCTTGATACAGGCGGCGATGAGGCCAAAGAGGAAAAAATAAAGAAACATATTCCGGCCATAAAACCAAGTATACTCCGCCACCGAGATGAGGAGGATACCGCAAAACCCCGCCGTGGCCGCAGCCAGCAAGTTCTTTACCCGCCGGTCTGTGCCGACTATATAGGCCTTCACCGATGCCTTCACCTGGTGGAAGAGCATGAAGAGGAAGTTGAACCCGGCAAAGAGGCCCATCTCTGCCCACACCTGAAGATAGTTATTGTGGGTGTGGATGGGGAAATTCCCGTCAAACATGGGGGGATAACCCTTAAACGTCTGGGTCAAAATGTCGCTGCCCAGGCCCACGCCCCGAAACCAGTAGTCCTTCATCAATACCCCGCTGGCCTTATAGATGGCAAAACGGTAGCTGGTGGAGGAGTCCTTCATATTGCCGATGGTCAAAATGCGGTTATAGATCGTCTGCGGCAGGAAGGGGATACAGCAGACCCCCAGCACCAGGAAGAGGGGCAGGAGCTTCCAGTTCCAGAATGCCACAAACACCGCCGTGGCCAGGACAAAGCCCAGCCAGCCGGAACGGGAAAGAGTCAGGCCCAGCGCCGCAACACATATGCCGAGGGAAAAGAGGGCCGCCAGCTTTCCCCGCCAGGTCTTGGCGTTGAGAATGAGGGCATAGTTCAGCGGCGTGAACATCACCAGCAGCTCGGCAAAGTTGTTGGGGTTATCGAAGAAAGAGTACACCCGCCCCGGCATCCCCGCGTTGAGCGCCATGTCCTGCTGGTTGGCCACCACCGGCACACCGATGATCCCCTGGTAGCAGCCATAGAGAGACGCTATAGTCAATCCGGCCACCGCCAGCACCACCAAAAGCTGAAGCTGGTCATAGCTCCGCACGGCGCTGACTGCCAGCAGGCAGAAGAGGAAGGCCGCCAGGTAAAAGCCCACGAACCGGAGGGACAAGCTCCAAGACAGAGAGGACAAAAAGGCATAGCATACAAAGGCCATAAAAAGGGTAAGATAGGGGCCCAGCTCCTCCACCTCCAGCCGGTTCCTGGGATGGGCAGCGCTGCCCAAGGCAAAGAGGCAGAAAAGGATTACCGCTCCCATAAGGGCCCAGCGGTTATCCCAGCTGTCATGGGGCACGATGAGCATGGCCATGACAAAGAGCCCCAGCAGCAGGAAAGGCGCCCCCGCAGCAACGGAAAGGCCCCTGAAAAAGAGGCTACCATCCCACACCGCTTTCCCCAACCGGTAGATCCATTGACAGATCACACAGGGGATATTCAAAATCGCCGTGAGGAGCCGGCAAGTCAGGCTGTCCGGCCAGTGCTTGGGAAGTGTCCCTTCCCGCCAGAAAAACCGGCACAGGGCGCTCCCACGGACTGCACAGGCCACCGCCCGTCCAAAGGCCCGCAAGCCGCGGCCCACCGTGCTGTCCTCCCAAGCGTTCAGCAGCACGCCCCAAATCGATATCAGAAAGCGGCAGATCAAACTGCTTTGAATGACAACCATATGCTTTAACGCTCCAGACTCAGCCCTGCGGCCTTTTCATAGACCTGGAAGGTCAGGTCTATCATTTTGTGGATTTCAAACCGTTCCTGAACCGTCCGCTTGGCCCCCTCCCGGCATTGGGCCAAAAAGTCCGGTTCCTCCATCATCACCTTCATGGCTCCTGCCATGGAGTCCGGATTGTCATACTCCACCAAGAGGCCGCAGCCGGTGTCATCGTTGACAATGTCCGAATTGCCTCCCATGTCGGTGGCAATCACCGGAAGCCCGGCGGCCATGGCCTCGATAATGAGGAAGCTCAAAGCCTCGTGCTGGGAAGCGTTCACGTAGAGGTCAGACCCCTTATAGAGATTTTTGATGTCTTTTCGGAAGCCGATGAATCTCACCTGCTCCTCCGTCAGTCCAAGGGCTTTTACCTGCTCCTTGGCCGGCTCCAGCAGCGGGCCGTCTCCCGCCAGCACCAGAGTAAAGGGCACCGCAGACAGTTCTGTGAGGCGTTTGATGGAGTTGATGAGATAGGTATGTCCCTTGTCCTCAGCAAAGCGGGAGGCACAGAGCATGACAAACCGGTCCTCTGGAAGCCCCAGCTCTGTCCGGAGCGTGGAATCGCTCCGCTCTCCCGCCCAGGCCTCTGGATCCACACTGTTGAAAATGACCTGGATATGCTCCCCATCCCAGCCGTTGGCCATCAACTGCTCCCGCCCCCGGTTGCAGACGGCGATCATCTGATCCTGCTTCTTATCCAGCAAGCGGTTGGTCAGCCGGGTCACGGCGTCATTGGGCAGGATGAAGTGGTTGGTATAGACCACCCGGAGCCCTCGGCAATACCGCTTGGCCAACATGGCAATGTAGTTTTCCCGAAGATAGTGGCAGTGGATGAGGTCGATGTCCCACTCCTGGCACAGCTTAGCCAAAGCTTTGGCCGCCTTATGGTCAAAACGACTGGACATGGTGAGCTGGCGTGTGGGCACACCCATGGCTTCCAGCCGCTCCACCAAAAGTCCGCCCTCATTATAGGCAAAATAGGGCTCTACCCGGCCATCGGCCGAGAGATATTTCACTAAGGTCTCCACATACCGCTCCGTCCCCGCCTTCCCGGCATAGTTGAGCAGATAAAGTACTTTCATCAGGAGTCCCTCCTTTTCAGATGACTCCATTTTACAGGAAAGCCGTCCAGAAATCAACCCGGTTCATAAATACCCGTGCAAATCAAAAGCGGCGGCTTATCCCTAAGCCGCCGCCAGAGCATCTTGCGCATTATCCCTGTTCTGCTTTTAACATTTCTTCCATGGTGTGCCAAGCCAAAACCGCACACTTGACCCGGGCCGGCATATGGGCAATGTCCTGTAGAATGGACGCCTCTTCCAGCTGATCCAGTTCCTCTCCGGAAATCTCGCCCTGGATCATGCGAAGAAACACATCCGCCAGTTGCAATGCCTCCTCTTTGGTTTTTCCAACCACCAGATCCAACATCATATCCGCAGAGGCCTGGGAGATGGCACAGCCGTCCCCTTGAAAGGCGCCGGAAACAATAACTCCATCCTTCATTTGGAGCTTCAGCCAAATGTCATCCCCGCAGCTCGGGTTAACTCCCTCCAGCGCCATGTTCGCCTCTTCCAGCTCATGCTTGTGTCCTGGATGGAGATTGTGGTCTGTTAAAACTTCATTGTAAAAAGTCTTATTTCCCATATCCCATTTTCCCCCTCACCTGTCCAAGGCATTCAACAAACCGGCAGATTTCCTCCTCGGTATTGTAAAAAGCAATGCTCGCCCGGGTGGTGGAGGGCGTCTTCAAATACTGCAGAAGCGGCTGGGCACAGTGGTGGCCCGCTCGGACGGCAATATGGTCCGCGTCCAGAATGGTGGCCACATCATGGGGATGCACATCATCAACAGTAAAGGAAATAATCCCATGGTGCTGCGTCGGATCATCGGAGCCTAAAATGTGGATGCCCGGAAGCTTTTTCATCTTCTCTATTGCCAGGGTTGTCAGCGCTTCCTCCCGGCTCTGAATCTCTGCAAAACCGATTCCATCCAGATAACGGATCGCCTCTGCCAAACCGACGGCGCCGCCGCCGTTGACCGTTCCCGCCTCAAATTTGTGGGGAACCTCAGCATATACGGCCCCTGTCCGTGTGACAGATTCGATCATCTCGCCTCCGGTCAGGAAGGGGGGCATCTTCTCCAGCAACTCCTTCTTGCCGTAAAGGACACCGATTCCCATGGGGCCCAGCATTTTGTGGCCGGAAAATGACAGGAAATCCACATCCAGGTCTACCACATCTACAGGCATGTGGGGCACGCTCTGCGCGCCGTCAGCCACGATCAGAATCCCCTTTTCATGGCAGAGCTTTGCAAACGCCTTGATATCATTGGTCCTGCCCAGCGCATTGGAGGTTTGTGTGACTGCCACGATCTTCGTCCGATCTGTCAACAGGGCCGCCAAATCCTCCAGCGTAATGGTCCCCGTCTGATCGCACTCTAAGAACTTCAGACTGGCACCGGTCCGTTGGGCCGCCTGCTGCCAGGGGAGCAGATTGCTGTGGTGCTCCATAATGCTGACCACAATCTCATCGCCCGGCTTCAGAATGCTGGCACTCAGGCTGTATGCCACCAAATTCAGGCTCTCTGTTGCATTTCTGGTAAAAATGATCTCCGCCGAACTTTTGGCATGGAGGAATTTCTGCACCGTACGGCGGGCAGACTCGTACTCCTCTGTGGCCGCTTCGCTCAGCTCATAGAGACCCCGGAGTGGATTGGCGTTGTTTCTGCTGTAAAATTCCTGCTCCGCCTGCAGTACGCACGCCGGTTTCTGGGAGGTGGCCGCGCTGTCCAGATAGATCACATTTCGGTTTTGAAAAATCGGGAAATCCTTGCGGATCGCCTCAATATTCATTTAACTGTCCTCCCTCCAAGTATTCACTTACCCATTCCCTGGTCTTTTCATCGGGGATCTTGTTGCACACCGCATGCAGTCTCGCTTGGGCCATCATCTCATAAATTTCCTTTTTGCAGATCCCCCGGGACTCCAAGTAAAACAGGAGATCCTCGCTCAACTTTCCAATGGTGGCTCCGTGGCTTCCCTGGACATCCTCTTCCGTACACAGGATCAGGGGGATCGTCTGGTTGATCACCTCGTCATCCAGCAAAAGGGCGTCATCCTTCTCCTCGCCCTCGGCCCCGGCAGCGCCCGACTTAAAGTCAATGGTCTCCCGCAAAATCTTAAACCCATTCCCGCGCAAAACACCGGACGCAATGATCTCACTCTTCGACTCTTTCCCTATATGCTCGGCCACATAGTTCATATCCAATTTCTCAGTCTTTTGGACCAGATAACCCACATCCATCTTGAGGGCACTCTCTCTGCCCACCAGATTCGCCTGGCAGCCCTGATACGTGTCCTGGCCTTTCAGGAGCAGCTGTATCACCTCCAGCCGGCCTCCCTCATCGCACAGCCCACCGATGTCGTTGAGGAAGGTGAAGTCTCCCTCAAGGCGCTGGATCTGCACCAGGCGCACCACGGCATCCTTCTCCACATGGACCTTTGTCTGAAGCCCTGCAAGGCTTTTCACTTCGTCCTTACCGCTCTCCGAGGCAAAATCCATCACCACGGTGAGCTCGCCGCCCTCTTCCGCATGCAGATCGATTCGATTGAACGCACAGCCGCCCGCGGGATAGTCAAAGCGCAGACGGGCAGGCTCCATATCCTTTTTGCCCGCGGGACAGGTCAGATTTTTGACGGGAATCGTCTCTAACAGCTTGCTCATATCCGGTCCCATACCGGTAGCAAGGCCCTGCAACGCCTCGATCTCTTTCTCCGAGCTCTGAATCCCATCCGGCAGCTGGGCGGAGAGGTTTCCTTCCCCTTCTACGTGGATCCCTTTCAGCACCGCCTCATTCATTTTGAGATGATTCCAAGTCCGGGCGGGCAATGGATTCACTTTCATATCAACAGTTTGACTCATCTTCATTCCCCTCCTTTAACCAATACTGCCTTTCATCTCAAGGCGGATCAGGTTGTTCATCTCCACCGCGTATTCCAACGGGAGCTCCTTTGACACATTGTCCGCAAAGCCGCTGACAATCAGTGCCTTGGCCTCCTCTTCGGGGATCCCCCGGGACATCAGGTAGAAGATCGCCTCATCGCTGATCTTGCCGATCTTCGCCTCATGGCCCACATCCGCCTCCTGGGTGCGGATATCCATAGCCGGGATCGTATCAGACCTGGAGAGGCTATCCAGCATCAGAGACTCGCAGGATACGGCCGACTTGCTTTCCTTGGCGCCGTTCATGATGGTCACCGCGCTCCGGAAAGTGCTGATACCGCCATCCTTGCAGATGGACCGGGTATTCATATAGGAGGAGGTATGGGGCGCATTGTGCACCACCTTGGCACCGGTATCCAGATTTTGCCCCTTACCGGCAAAAGTGATACCTGTGAACTCTGTCCGGGCGCCATCTCCATTCAAAATCGTCGTGGGATACAGGTAGGAGATATGAGAGCCAAAGGAGCCGGATACCCACTCCATGACGCCGCCTTCTTCCACCAGGGCCCGTTTCGTATTCAAATTATACATATTCTTAGACCAGTTTTCAATGGTGGAATAGCGGAGACGGGCATTCTTTCTGACAAAGAGTTCCACACAGCCCGCATGCAGATTGGCCACATTGTACTTGGGGGCCGAGCAGCCCTCAATGAAGTGGAGGTCGGCTCCTTCGTCCACAATGATCAGTGTGTGTTCAAACTGTCCCGCTCCCGGGGCGTTCAGGCGGAAATAAGACTGCAGCGGGATTTCCACGGAGACTCCGGGGGGCACGTAGACAAAAGAACCGCCTGACCATACTGCGCCGTGCAGCGCCGCAAATTTGTGGTCTCTTGGCGGTACCAGCTTCATAAAATGCTTGCGTACCATCTCCTCATAGGGACCGGTCAGGGCACTCTCCATATCTGTATAGACCACGCCCTTGGCGGCCACTTCTGCCCGGACATTGTGGTACACCAGTTCGGAGTCATACTGGGCTCCCACACCGGCCAGGGACTTCCGCTCCGCCTGGGGAATTCCGAGCTTCTCAAAGGTGTCCTTGATCTCCTCGGGCACCTCTTCCCATGTGCCCTTCATCTTGGTGTTGGGACGCACATAGGTCACGATCTGATCCATATTGAGCCCCTCGATAGACGGGCCCCAGTCCGGCATGGTCAGTTCGTTATAGATCTGCAACGATTGCAGACGGAATGTCTGCATCCAGGGAGGATCCTTTTTCTCCTTCGAGATCTGCTCCACAATGGCAGGAGTCAAACCCTCCTGAAGCCGAAAGGCATCCTTGTCCTCATTTCGGAAGTCATAAATACTTCTGTTGATATCATCAACCTGCGTTTTTTCTTTCATGGGATCCTCCTTACGCGTTCAGGAAGCGCTCAAATCCATTGGCGTTGATCTCATCCACCAGGGACCGGTCTCCAGAGGTGACCATTTTGCCATCCACCAACACGTGCGTACGGTCCACCGACAGCGACTCCAAAATCTTCGTGCTGTGCGTAATGATGAGCAAAGCCCCCTTCTTGTCCTTCTGATACTCCTCCACGCCCCGGGAGACAGTACGGACCGCGTCTACATCCAATCCGGAATCCGTCTCATCCAAGATCGCCAGGGTGGGCTTCAGCATCAAAAGCTGCAGAATCTCCGCCTTTTTCTTCTCGCCGCCGGAGAAAGCCACATTCAGGTCTCGGTCTGCATAGGCCACATCCATCTGCAGCACTTCCATCGCCTTTTCCAGGTCCTTCCGGAAATCCCAGGGACGAATCCGCTTTCCAGTGCGCTGCTCCAGCGCACTGCGGATAAAGTTGGCCAAAGAGATTCCCGGCACCTCCAGAGGATTCTGGAAGGAGAGGAAAATACCGCTCTGCGCCCGCTGATCCACAGACTCTTCCAGCAGGTCCTTGCCGCAAAACAGAATCTTTCCGCCGGTGACCTCATAGCTGGGATTGCCCATGATCGCATAGCCCAGTGTGGACTTGCCCGCTCCGTTAGGGCCCATCAGGACATGGGTCTCGCCCTTTCCGATGGTCAAATCGACCCCGTGAAGAATATCCTTTCCCTCCGCCGCAACGGATAAATTTTCAATCTGCAAAAGCTGTTTTGACATGTTTTCCCTCCGTCCATATAATTACAATGATTGGTTCATTTCCTATTAAACCCATATGAATTTATATTAGCACCCGCACTATATAAAGTCAAGCAATGAGGCGAAAAAACGGCAAAATTTCTCCGGCTTCCCCAGGGCGCGGGCAAAAATATCTTTTCTCTTACAACGCAGCTTTCAGCGCCTCCACCTTGTCTGTATGCTCCCAGGGGAGATCCACATCGGTACGTCCAAAATGCCCGTAAGCCGCCGTCTGCTCATAAATCGGACGGCGCAGGTCCAATGCCTCAATGATCTTGGCCGGACGCAGGTCGAAAACCCGGTTCACCGCCTGGACCAGCTTCTCCTCATCCACCGTGCCTGTTCCGTAGGTATCCACCAAAACAGAGACCGGATGTGCTACGCCGATGGCATAGGCCACCTCGATCTGACATTTCCGGGCAAGTCCTGCCGCCACGATATTTTTGGCTACATAGCGGGCCATATATGCCGCCGAGCGGTCCACCTTGGTGGGATCCTTCCCTGAGAAACAGCCGCCGCCGTGGGCCGCACTGCCGCCGTACGTGTCTACAATGATCTTCCGGCCGGTAAGTCCCGTATCCCCCACAGGCCCCCCCACCACGAAACGTCCAGTGGGGTTGACATAGAACTGAGTATCCTTGTCTATATATTGTGCAGGAATGACCGGCTTAATGACGGTCTCCACCACCGCCTCCCGCAAATTTTTGAATGCAATCTCCGGATCATGCTGCGTAGAGATGACGATAGCAGGACAGCGCAGCACGTTTCCCTCTTCGTCATATTCCACCGTGACCTGGCTCTTGCCATCGGGCCGCAGCCAGCTCAACTCCCCGCTCTTGCGGACATCGGCCAATCTCCTGGCAAGCCGGTGGGCCATAGAAATGGGGGCAGGCATACACTCCGGCGTCTCATCGCAGGCATAGCCGAACATCATTCCCTGGTCTCCGGCGCCGATCAGATCCGCCGCATCCATATCGCCATTCTGTGCCTCATAAGACTGGTTGACTCCCATCGCGATATCAGGGGATTGTTCATCAATGGCGGTCAATACCGCGCAGGAGCGGTAGTCAAAACCGTAATTGGGATTCGTATAGCCGATACGCTTCACCGTCCGACGGACAATGGCAGGGATGTCCACATAATGGGTCGTGGTGATCTCTCCCATGACCGTGACCATTCCCGTGGTGGTAAAGGTTTCACAGGCCACATGCGCTGTGGGGTCGTGGGCCAAAATATCATCTAAAACCGCGTCGGAAATCTGATCGCACACCTTGTCAGGATGCCCTTCCGTCACTGATTCAGAGGTAAAAAGCCGCTTTGCCATGACACTCATCCTTTCTATCCTCAAAAAATAAAAGTGCTCTGTCATAATCGACAGAGCTGCAGGATTCTCCATCCTCATCTTTCGATTACTTCGCCGGATTTGGCACCTTGCTCATGCAGGTTGCCGGGCTTCATCGGGCCGTTCCCTCCGCCGCTCTTGATAAGGCTTTATTTCGTTGTGCCGACATTATACACATGTTGGATATTTTTGTCAAGTTTCTTGGCTCAGTTTTTTCAAAAAAGTATAGATAGGAAAAAGTTTACACTTTCTCACTTTACTTTTTTCCGCAATACGGGTAAAATCTTCATACATTTCTTTGAGGAGGTCCCTGTTTTGCATATTTTTGAAAAATGGATTGACCGCTTCTGCCGAGAACACCCTCGGTTTGGCATCCCTAATTTGATGAATATTCTTGTCATCGGCACGGTGGCTGTATTTTTACTGGACCAATTCAGCGGCGGTTTCGCCTCCCGACTGGTATCCTTTGGTTCATATGCCATTCTGCACGGGGAAATCTGGCGTTTGATCTCCTTTGTCTTTGAGCCGGTCGGCAGCGGCATTTTGACCGTGGCCATCTCCCTCTATTTTTATTGGTGGATCGGCTCCAGCTTGGAGCGGGAGTGGGGCACCGCCCGCTTTAACCTCTTTTACCTGCTGGGCATCTTATTCAATATCATCTTCGGCCTCATCGCCGGCTATGCCAGCGTCACCTTCTTAAATCTCTCTATGTTTTTCGCCTTTGCGGCACTTTACCCCGATATGCGGGTCTTGCTGTTTTTCTTTATTCCGATCAAAATCAAATGGCTGGCGTGGGCCGATGCGTTTATTTTTGCCTCGACTTTCTTTGTCAACCTGTTCCGCCTCAATCTTGTGGGTGCATTTCTCCCTCTCATCTCCATTTTCAACTTCTTCCTTTTCTTTTGGTCTGATATCATACAAGCCATCCAATACCGGCATCAGCGCTTCCAGCATCAGCATTCCAAGCAGACTGTGAATTTCAAAAAGGCCACGCATAAGGCGTACCAAGAAAAGGGCTATATCCATAAGTGCGCCGTGTGCGGAAAGACGGATACCGAGTATCCCGACCTGGAATTTCGCTATTGCTCCAAATGCAACGGATACTACTGCTACTGCATGGATCACATCAACAATCATATCCATATCCAGTAAAATATCATCCGCTGTCCGTGTAAAAAGAGGCGGGACCTTGAACCGGTCCCGCCTCTTTTTGTGGAATCGATCAACCTTTCAAGCGCATCTCTTCACGCCCCGAAAAGCTTTTTTGCTCTACTGCCGCAAATCACTCTTCCACAGTAAAGCTGTCCTTCCCTAAGCCACAGATGGGGCAGACCCAATCCTCGGGAATATCCTCCCAATGGGTAGCGAGTGCAAGTCCGCTGTCGGGATCACCCACCACAGGATCGTAAACATAACCACACGGGCATATATACTTCATCTTCCACTCGCCTTCTTTCCCCTTTAAAAATGATTTCATTTAAAACAACGCTTTGACAGTTCCTCAGCGGAGCCAAAACCGATAAGCCCCGCCTCCCACAACCTCCGTTATGGGCAGATCCCAAATCCAGCGGCAGCCGCGGATGCCGCCGCTCTCCTGTCCGCTCATCACTTGAACAGCCTTGCGCAGCGCATACATGGGCCCTCCAGATTATCCTGGAAAACACGGGTCCACTGCTCGTCTGTCACCTCTCCAACGGGCTTAAATTCATCCCGCATTATGAACCAGCACATCCAACTTGCCGCAGTGCTCCAGTGAATTACACTTCTTTACATAGTCTGCTGAAACCGGAGCTTACGCAAAAATACAATAACATCATAAGCACAATTGACGCTTATATTAAACTTTGCTTAGATTTCTGCCAGCGTGGCTCTTCTTTTTCTTCAAAATCACGCAGCCGCCGGTCAATATGGCCGCGCCCACCAGGAGAACACCATACAGGACCATGGAGGAGTGCACCTTCCGGACAGCCTGGAGCGTAAAGCTCGTTCCGTCCACCTCAAATACCAGATAGCTGCCATCCTGCTTTGCTGAAACAGCGGTTTGGCCTTGATCCGTCAGCAGATATAAGGAAGCATTTTTCCATTCCACCGGAGGCAAAAAACGGACGCAGTGCGTTTCCGCATCATTTACCCCGGTCAAGACAACATTCCAAATCTCCTCTTTTTCCTGTCCACTGCTCTGCTCTGCCTGCATGGCTGCGGCGCTGTCAAAGACACCCTCCACCAGAAATACCGAGTGGACCGCGTCCCGCATGGATTTGCTGACCAGGGTAGTGGTATAGGGGGTGTAAACAGCCTCCAATATGTGGTCATAAGTAATGCGTGTCTCACCGGGATCCTGCCAGGCACCGAAATATCCCTCTTTCTCCGGGAGCGACGGCGCCGTATGGCTTGAAAGGTCGTCCCCATAGGAGAAATAGACGGAAGCTAAAACCGTGTCTTCCACAACATAGGTCATTGTAAGTCTGTAAAAGTCCTCTGGCACGCCGTCCTCTGTAATCAGATCCGCATAGGCAACAGGCTCTGCACGGCCAGTATAGCTGACACCATCCACACCGGCCAGCGGATTCTCCACGAACCGGTTGTCCCGCAGCAATCCGTCCTCCCGGTCCCAATCGCCCACGACAGAGCCCACATAGCCGTCCGCCTCGTCCACATGGATCAGGCTGACACACCGATAGACCTCATCGCCATAGCCCGCGATACCGCCTACATAATTGCCGCCGGAGAGCGTGCATTTTGACCAGCAGCCCCGGATGGTGGCGCCGGAGATCCCCGCGATGCCGCCGGTATAGTTCCCGCTGGTGCTCTCCACCGAGCTGTAGTTCTCACAGTTTAAAAGGTATCCCAGGCTCATGTTGCCCACGATGCCGCCTACGGCATTCTTTTTGGCGGTCACCGCTCCGCGGTTCACACAGTTTTGCAGAATGGCACGGGTTTCGTAGAGGAAATTGAAGGATTCCTCCCCCACCTCGGTGATGTCCTCCTCCGGATCAAAATTCGACTCAATGGCCATGCTGCCCGCAATACCGCCCACATGCAGGTCACCTTCCACAAGTCCGGTATTGGAACACCCCTTTGCCTTCCCCAGGGTGGTGCTGTTGATCTGTTCCTCGGAGACATCGTCCCACAGATCTCCGGCGTCCTTATCTTGGGAGTCATTGAGTGCGTCAATCAGCAGGTCGGCGATGACCTGGAACTGGTCACCCAGCGCCCGGATATCGGAAGAGAGCGTATCGCCAGAACGATCGGTCTCCTCCCGCAACAGATCCAGCTGGTCTCCGATCCCAGTCACAGAGCTGTGCAGACCGTCCTCCGCCTGATGGAAGTCATCGCCCAACTTGTCAAACTCGATCGGCTCCCGGTCAGCGAGATCTTTAAAAAGGTCATGGATCTCTTCAATCACATCCGCCGTGTCCCGGACCGCCCCCTCAAATATGCCCATTCCGTCCGCAAATTCTTCCAATCCCTCCTGTATCCCGCCGGTCATATCCGCAATGTTGGAAAATGCGCTCTGCAGTTCCTTCATGGCGCGATCCAGTGTATCAAAAGCACCACGGAAATCATTCAACCCTTTAGCGATATCTTCCGCGCAGCCTTTGATCACTCGCCAATCCACGCTAGTGCCCTTCAGCCACAGCACAACACCCTGACCAACCTGTACCGCGGCCTTCGCAGCCGAGATGCATCCCTCGCTGAGCAAACCCAGATACTCAGTCAGATATTTCTGCACATCCGGATCGCCGACATTGGCGTTGCGCAGCAGTTCCGCAATGGCATCCAGCGCCTCGCCGCATTGGGTCAGACTGCCGGAGAACTGCTCTATCCCGGTTTCCAGCAACTCCAGCGCGCGGTCTACGGCCACAGGATCTTTCACGACTATGGCGTTAGACAGGTTTCGCAAAGCCTGCCGAATCTGTTCCCGGCCTGTCCTGGCCTGCTGGATGGCTTTTCGTGCCAGCTGCACCGACTCAGTCATATCATCCAGTCCGTCCTCGCCAATGCCCATGGCATCCGCTATATCGTTCAGGCCGTTCTCCAGACTGTCAATGCCATCTGCCATATCATCCAAGATATCTCCGCCGCCGTCCGTAATCTGCTCCAGCCGATCCAGCGTATCTGCCAGCGTATCGGCGGCGTCATTAATGGTATCTATACTGCCGTCCGCCCAGTCACCCATGATATTCGAGAGGCTGGATACATGATCTGATGCGTCACGGGCATAGTCAGAGAGCTGATCCAGTCGAGCAGAGAGGGTGTCCCTACTGTCCCCGGCATGGTCAAGGGTATCGTTGACCATGGTGTTCAGCCGATCCAGTTCACTTTGGAGCCGGGAGATGGTGTCCTGTCTGAAAATCAGACGGACATTGGGTGTCATCTGGCCGATTACGCCGCCCACATCCCTGCGGCCCTGGACCATCCCGCTGTTGGTGCAGCCAGCCAGATAACCGGAGGAGCGGCCGGCGACGCCGCCCACATTATAGCCCACATGGGGATAGCCTACATCGCCTTCGTTGCGGCAGCTCTGCAGCACGCCGTTGGAATAGCCCACAATACCGCCGGTGTCCGTGGTGGTGTCCAGAACATCCTCCCGGTTCAGCCCGTCCAGGCCGTCTTCCAGGCTGAACTCCGACTCCTGATGCACGGTATTGACCGCGCTTTGGTTGATGCATTGGGTGATGGTGCCGCTGTTCTGCCCGGCGATGCCGCCGGTGGCCGACTCGCCAACCATGGCACCGGCTGCGGTACAGCCATAGATGGAGCCGATGGATTCATTGATGCCGGCGATGCCGCCCACCTGCTCCTTTCCGGTCACGGTTCCCCGGAAAGAGCAGTTCAGGATCGTACCCTCATTGCTGCCAGCAATCCCCCCCAGATATGCCTGCTCTCCTTTGGCAGTGACAGTTCCCTTCACATTGAGATCCTGTACAACACCACCTTCTTGGATATACCGGAACAATCCTTGATAGGAAGTCCCTCCGGACAGGGTCAGGCCAGATATCGTATGGCCGCCGCCATCAAAGGTGCCGCCGAAAGTGGGAATGGGGGAAAAATCACAGCCACTCAGATCAATATCCACCGCCAGAACCACAGTTTTCCCCTGTGACCAGGTATCCAACGCACAATTCCGGGAGAGGTCCGCCAGTTCCTCCGCGCTACGAACCGTAATGATGGCGGAATCTACCGCCAAGGCTGAATAGGGTAGGATAAGAGTCATCAGAAGCACAGCGGAAAGAACCCATGCGGTAAGCTGGGTACAGCATTTACGCATCTTCATCGTCTTCCTCCTTTTCCTGACAGATAGGCGACTCCCTGTGAACACGAACCACAGCCGTCACATCCCCCTCTAAAACGCCGTGCACCTCCGCATCGATCTTTCCGGAAATAGTGCCCCGCACACGGCCGTCCAAGAATACCTTCCCGCTGGCGCTGGAAGTCTGTACCAGCGCCGGATATTTGATATTGAACGCAGTCTTCTCAATGATAGTATCGCCCAGCAGCAAAATCTCCGGCAGAACACCCATCACGAGGAACATGGAGATGATAGTGCCCCGGCCCAAGCAGTCACCCACGCCGTAAATAGCCGCATTCGAGGTCAGCAGGGCAATCAAAATGCCCGCGCCGGTCAAAATGGTTCCGGAGGTAAACACAGTGGGAAACGCCAAATTCAACGTTTCGATCATGGCCTCCCGCAGTGGCATCTCCCGCTTCAGCTCTTGATACCTGCTGGAAATGACAATGGCATAATCGATATTGGCCCCCATCTGGATAGAGCTGACGATCAAGTAACTGAGGAAGAAAATGTATTTCCCCTGCACGGCAGGTACAGCGAAATTGATCCAAATACTGCCCTGAATTACCAAAATCAGCAGGATAGGAAGGCCCACTGACTGGAAGGTAAACAGCAGGACAATGATAACGAACAAAATCGTTAAAACGCTGATAAGAATATTATCATTCTCAAAGGAGGAAGCCAGGTCATAGTCGCTGGTAGAATCCCCCGCGATGTAAAAGGTATCTGCGCCGTAGTAGCGGCCCACCAACGCATGAAGGCTATCCAAGAAGGCAAAGGTCTCCTCTCCCTCCTCCGGGAGATTCACCTGCAGAACCATCCGGGAGTATTCCGTCCCCTGCAGCTGGGCCAGAGCATCCGTAATTTGGTCGTGCATATCCTCCAAATCAGATCGAGTCTCGTCATCCAGGGTGACATAGCCCTCGTCCACCCGGTCATAGAGGAATAGAAACATGTCCAAAATAGAGACGCTGTAGTTGTCGATATTATTGACGATGCGGCCGTACTCCTCCAGGTCCGCGGCGTAGGCCGCATAGAGCAGGCGGATAATCTCAATATCCATATCCAGCAGTTCAGCGAACTGGCGGGGTGTCAACTGGTCTGTCAACACATAATCTTCATCCTCAATCTCTACACCGGCAAGCCCAGTGGCCGACTTTACCTCCTTCATAGCTTCCAGTGCCTTGAGAAGCCGGCCCTCTTTTTCGTAGTCTCCCGCAGGTACCAGGATGGCCATAACATTCTGCGCACCGAAGGTTTCATCAATGGCCTCCTCCTGAAGCATGGAATCGCTCTTTGTCACCGTTTTAATCAAACTGTCTCCATAGCTGTACGGGCACTGATTGGACAAAAAGAAAGCCCCTACCAGGATACAGGCGAAGACGGGCGGCACGATAAATTTGAGCTTTGTAACAAACCTGCCCCAGACCGTGATCTTTGGGATAAAGCTGCGGTGGTGTGTCCGATCGATCAGCTTGCTGAACAGCATCAGCAGGCCCGGCATCAAGGTAAAAACCGACAGGATAGAGAGAATGATTGCCTTGATCAAGACCATGCCCATGTCAAAGCCGATCCGAAACTGCATAAACATCATGGCCGCCAAGCCCGCCAGCGTGGTCAGACAGCTGGAGGAAATCTCCGGAATGGCCTTGCTCAGCGCCAGGATACAGGCCTCCCGGGCCGACGCGCGCTCCCGCTCCTCACTGAACCGATGGCAGAGGATAATAGCGTAGTCAATGGCCAGCGCCAGCTGTAACACCGAAGAGATGGAGTTGGACACAAAGGAGATCTCCCCAAAGATGAAGTTGGTCCCCATGTTCAGCAACATGGCGGACAGGAAGGTGATCAGCAGCACCGGGATCTCACCGTAAGTCTTGGAGGTCAACAGCAGCACCGCCACAATGATGACGGCGGCGATGCCCATGATGACCGTCATTTCCGCCGCCAGTGTCTCCGACTGGCTCTCGCCCACCGAGCTGGAGATGGAGACATCATAAGGCGCCAATGTCTCCTTCAGCTCCTCCATGGCCGCGAGGCTGACCGGGTCGGTTTCCTCGCCGTCAAAGGTGACATCGAACAGTGCGGCGGAGTTCCGGTAGTGATCCGCCCGGGCCTCCGCGTCATCCTCATCCCCAAAGTCCACAGTGGAAATGCCCTCAATAGCCCCCAGGCGGTCTGCCAGCAGCCGTGCCTGCTCATAGGAGATATTGGAGACCATCACCCGGGCGGAGCCGAAGGTGGTGAACTGCTCCTCCATGATCCCAAGCCCCTGCCGCGTTTCCGTGTTCTCCGGCAGATAGTCTGTAATGTCATTGTTGACCGACACCCAGTTCATGGAGAAGAGGGAAAAAATCAGGGCCGCGCCATAGAGCAGGAAAAATAGGCTCCGTTTATCCACGATCCAGGTGGCCAGCCGCACAAAAAAGCTGGGTTTTTGATTACTTTCCATATAAGCCTCCGTCAGCTAAACTCACTGCTGGCTGTCTGAACTCTGCTCCAGAACGCCTTCCACAGGGAAATCCCCCTGTTCTGAATGAAAGGCCGCATGGAACTGGTTCTCCGTCAAAATACCGCGCAGGGTACCAGGCAGCTCCCACAAAGCTGTTTTCAGCGACCCCGTTACTTCAAACAGGTATCCCGGTGTAAACTCCCCGCTGAATAGATTCTCGCTCCCCAGCAGGTCCAGTTTGACCTGTCCGCTCTGAATCTGGATCCCCGCCTTTCCCTGTTTAACACCCATGGCGCTTTTCAGCTGGATATGGTATACTGGATCTTGCATCGTCGGATTCCTCCCATACAATGTGTTCGTATTGACTATACGCTATGGACAGCTGAACATACAATCCGCAAGTGATGGCAAATGTGTAAGATTGAACATTTTTAAAAATCTGTTGGGTCTTGTGTCTCAAGCCTAACAAATGTCAGGAATTGTGTAATGACATTTCAGAAAAAGTATGGTATTTCTTTAAACAGAATCGGGGGTACAGATGAAACACGAAGAGCTATCCTACCTGCGAAAAAAGCAGATGGCGGACTCCCTGAAGCATTTGATGAGCAAAAAGAGTCTGAAAAAAATCACAGTACAGGAGATCGCCGCAGACTGCGGTACGAACCGCTATACATTCTACTATCATTTCAAGGACATTTACGACCTTTTGGCTTGGATGTTCCAGGAAGAGGGGCTGTCCCTGATCCAGAGGAGCGATAACTGCCTGACCTGGCAGGAGGGATTTTACCTGTTTCTGCAGAACATTCGTGAAAACAAGGCTGTGTTTCAGTGCGCCATTGACAGCCTGGGCGAAATCGAACTGCGAAACCTGCTCCGGCGGGAGACCACATACTTGATGGATCTGTTTATGAACGATGTCCGGGGGCACTATCAGGTTTCGGAACAGTATCAGGCGTTTCTTCGGGACTTCTATATTGCGGCCCTGAGCGGAACAGTGATGGAGTGGGTGCGCAGAGATCTGGACATGCCTGCAGAAACCATCATGGCTTATTTGAAGGCAACATTTAACGATCAGATCCAAGAGGCGTTCCGCCGAGCAGAACGGGACGGACTATAAATACATGGGAGGGAGCACACATGGGGCACAAAATCATCTCCATCGGGCGCCAATTCGGAAGCGGCGGACATGAGATCGGCATGGAAATCGCCGGCCGGTTGGGCATCAGCTGCTATGACAAGGAGCTCATCGCCTTGGCGGCGGAGCGTGGGGAGCTGCGCCATGAGAAGCTGGCGGGCTTTGATGAAAAGCGGGAAAATCGCTGGCTCTATGAGGCGGTCTATGAGGGAAACCGCCGTGTGCCCAAGGGGCAGTCCTATTCCTCCGTCCTCTTCAAGCTGCAAAGCGAAGTGATCCGGGCGATCGCCCACCGGGAGGACGCCGTGATCGTTGGCCGCTGTGCCGACTATATCCTGCGCGATAGGAAAGATGTGCAGCTGCTGACGGTATTTATCGCGGCTCCATTTGAGATCCGAGTCAAGCGGAAAATGGAATTGGAACACCTCAGCCAGAAGAAGGCAGAGGCCTTGGTGCGAAAGACGGATCAACAGCGCAGCGCATACTATCGATCCTATACCGGTATGGAATGGGGCGACCCCAGCCAGTTTGACCTCTATCTGGACACTGGCAAGTGCGGCATACAGGCCGCCGCAGATCAAATCGCCGCCGCATATTTAAAAATGGAATGTGCCAATACATAAGTTTCCACGAAATCATAGAGTCCTAATGCTGCGGCATTGGGACTCTATTGTTTGCTGAGCCGATCAAACAGCGAGGCCGCCGGATTATTTCCGACAGCCTCGCTGTTTCTGAATCAAACTAATGAGTCATTGTTGTTCGATCTACGAATTACCTCATGCTGTGATACAGGAAAGTCACAATCTGGGCACGGATACAGTCAGCATCGGGGCTGAAGCGGCCGTTGCTGGTGCCGGCAGTAATGTTCCTTCTGAATGGCCCACGCCACGGCATTCGCATAGTAAGCGTCGCTGTTTACAGTCGGAGAAGTCAGATGGCAAACAACATTCTTATTAAAATGTTTGGAACGATTGCAGAGCTGGAGCAAGAAACCATATGCAAGCGTCAAGCGGAGGGAGTCGAAAGCGGAAAGGCAAACGGCAAAAATCAGGCCGCCCCACACTTATATTTTCCTCAAATCGGAATGAGGTCTATTCTTCTTGGAAAGCAGGAGAGATAACCGCAAAAACAGCTATGAAGCAAACGGGTACAAAGCGAACAAGTTTTTACAAATTAGTCAACATGACAAAAAACCAGTAAAATAGGACACAGTTTGAAACCCAACACTTTTTATCGGCGGGTAAAAGAAATGAGCCTGTAACGGCTTATAATCTCAAAGGAGAACGGCGGGAAACCTCTTCTCAATATTCCACTTTTACAAAATCCACTTTTGTTTCATTAGAGCGAAAAGCGCGGCGGAGGATTCCACTTTCCTTCCACCAAAAAAGAGGGCAGGCATTTCTGCCCACCCTCTAAATGGTTTGAATTACTTGTTGAAGTAACGCTTCAGCAGGCCCTCGAAAGCCTTGCCGTGTCGGGCTTCGTCCCGGGCCATCTCATGGACGGTATCATGGATGGCATCCAGGTTGAGCTCTTTGGCCCGCTTGGCCAGTTCAAACTTACCCATGGTAGCGCCGTTTTCAGCGTCGACCCGCATCTCCAGATTCTTCTTGGTGGAGTCGGTCAACACCTCACCCAGCAACTCGGCAAACTTTGCGGCGTGCTCGGCCTCCTCCAGAGCAGCCCGGCGCCAATACTCGCCGATCTCCGGATATCCCTCCCGATAAGCGACACGAGCCATAGCCAAGTACATACCGACCTCGGTACACTCGCCTTGGAAATTCTCCCGCAGGCCCTCAATGATATCCTCAGGAGCGCCCTGGGCCACGCCTACCACATGCTCAGCAGCCCAAGTCCTCTCACCGCTCTGCTCAACAAACTTGCTCTTGGGCGCCTTGCAGACAGGGCAAACATCAGGAGCCTCCGGTCCCTCGTACACATAACCGCAGACAGAACAAACCCACTTCTTCATTGCTATTTGACCTCCCGTAAATTATATAAACCGTTTTCGGTTTTTATTGATAATGGTTCTTATTTCTGATAATGAGAATACCATATAGATGCGCCGCTGTCAAGCTATATTTCTTATTTTTGAAAATTTCTTTTTCCCCCCTCAAAACAAAATACCGGCCCTCCATAGGGCCGGTATTTCATCCTGTTCCCATACCGCTTATTCCACGGTGACTGATTTCGCCAAATTTCGGGGTTTATCAATATCACATCCCCGCTGAAGCGCCACGTAATACGCAAAAAGCTGAAGGGGGACCACATCCAAGCTGGGCAGCAGCATGGGGTGGGTATCGGGTACCACAATGGCGCGGTCCACAGTTTTGGCCATCTCTGCCGCCATGTTCTCTGTGGTCAAGCCGATCACATCAGCCCCCCGGCTCTTTACCTCCACCACATTGCTCATCATTTTTTCAAAGAGAGGTTGATAGCTGGCCAGCGCCACCACCAGTGTCCCCTCTTCAATCAGCGAGATCGTGCCGTGTTTCAGCTCCCCGGCGGCATAGGCCTCCGAGTGGATGTAAGAGATCTCTTTCAGTTTAAGAGAGCCCTCCATCCCTACGGCGTAATCCACATTGCGCCCAATGAAAAAAATGGAGGAGTGGTTAAAGGAAAGAGAGGCATAATACTGGATAGCCTGGCTCTGCTCCAGCACAGTCTCTAACTTGGTGGGAATGAGCAGCAGCTCAGAAACAATGGTGTCATATTCTTCCTTTTCCACGGTGCCCAGCAAGTCCGCAAAATAGAGGCCGATGAGGTAGGTCACCGCCAGCTGCGTAGAGTACGCCTTGGTCGTGGCCACCGCGATCTCCGGTCCGGCCCAGGTGTAAATCACGTCGTCCGATTCCCGGGCGATGGAGGAGCCCACCACATTGACGATGGACAGCACCCTGGCCCCCAAGCGTTTGGCCTCCCGCATGGCTGTCAGGGTGTCGATGGTCTCCCCCGACTGGCTGATGACCAAAGCCAAAGTGTGCTCGGTGACAATGGGATCACAATATCGGAACTCAGAGGCCAAGGCCACCTCCACCGGCTTGCGCAGCAGCTTCTCCAGGTTATACTTGGCCGCCATGCCCACATGGTAGGACGAGCCGCAGGCAATGATGTAGATCTTATCCATGGCCTTCAAATACGCCGGATCAAACTGCAGATCGTCCAGCACCACCCGGCCGTTCTGGAGCCGAGGAAACACCGTTTTCCGGAAGGCCTCGGGCTGCTCCATGATCTCCTTGGCCATAAAATGCTCGTAGCCGCCCTTTTCCGCCGCGGAGATCTCCCAATCCACATGGCTCCGCTCCTTCTTCACCGGCTGGAGATAAGCGTCGTAGACCTGCGCCCCTTCTCGGGTCAGCACGGCCACCTCGCCGTTATCCAGATAGCTCACCTCCCGGGTGTACTTGATCACGGCAGTGACGTCACTGGCCAGGAATTGGAAGTCATCTCCATGGCCCAGGATGAGGGGGCTATCCTTCCGGACCCCCACCAACTTGTCCGGACAATCGGAACAAATGATACCCAGGGCATAGGCCCCCCGGATCCGGTGAAGCATTTTGCTCACAGCGGCCAATAGGTCCCCTTCATAATAATAGTCCAAAAGCTGTGCCACTACCTCGGTATCTGTCTGGGAGACGAACTTGACGCCCTTATTCTGCAAAAATTCCCGGATCTCCATGTAGTTTTCCACAATGCCGTTGTGGACCACGGCAAAGCGGCCATTCTCCGAAAGCTGGGGGTGAGAGTTCACATCAGAGGGCTCTCCATGGGTGGCCCAACGGGTGTGCCCCAGCCCCACCGTTCCGTGGAAAATTGTCCCCCCCTGGGTCAGATCTGATAAAACTTTCAGCCGCCCCTTGGCCTTCCGCACTTGAAGCCCCGCTTCCGGATCATAGATAGCCAAGCCTGCCGAATCATAACCACGATATTCCAAGCGGGACAGTCCATCCAGCAGAATGGGAGCTGCCTCCTCTTTTCCAATAAAACCAACAATACCGCACATAAGCGTATCCTCCTGTGTCCTGTGATGCGCATTTTCAGGTCCTCTTATTTTATCGTATTCCTGCCAAAAGCGCAAGGCTTCTCTGCCCTGATTCTATCGTTTTCGATTTCGGTGCAAAGGCTGGGCCGCGCCGTCCTCCACCAAAATGATGTCCTCTCCAAAGCGGCGCACCGCCTCCCATGGAAAAAACCGTTCGGCCTCCCGCCCCAAAAGTCCAAACAGCCGCAGGCGACCCGGCACAATAAGCGCACGGATCTGGCCGGTCTCCAGATCCACCTCCGCATCCCCCACGTAACCATAGCGGGTGCCGTCGGTAACATTGATGACCTCTTTGCAGCGCAGCTCTCCCATTCTGGAATCCATATGATATTCCCCCTCTCTTCAAGAATATGGAGGGGAATATTGTCCTATACCTGACAAAAAAGGAGGTTTGGTTGTGACCCGCACCCGCGCAAGGCGGCTTTGCACCCAGATCATTCTGTCCCTGCTTGCCGCCGCCTGTGGAGTGGCTCTGCTCCAATTATGGGCCCACCGGGAGCCCTCCTTTTTCCCTGATTATCCGCAGGCCGCTCTAACACCCGTTCTTGCCCAACCCACCCTCTCTGAGAAAGATTACAACCTTCTTTTCGCCCAAACCGGATTGACAAAAATTGCGGTAGACGCGCTGTGGGAAAATGGCCGTGACATCATTTTAGATCGTCAGGCCTCTTTCTTCGTCCCCCGTAAAACCGTTTGCACCATGCTCTTCCCACCCTTTATCCGAGAGGACCGGATGGCAGATCCGGATACCGGAGAGACCTTGTACGGCCCCCTTCCCACCTCCTTAAAAGATGGTGACCTCCTCCTCACCTTGGACACCCACGCTTTTGGCTGGCGCCACGGTCACGCGGGTATCGTGGTGGATGCCGACAACGGCATCGTGCTGGAAGCGGTCGGCGTGGGGACCACCGCCATTTTTCGGCCCTTAGAACACTGGCGGGAATACCGGATGTACTTGGTCTACCGGCCAACAGACCGAGCTTTGGGACCGCAAGCGGCGGCATATGCCAGCGAATATCTGGCAGACTGTCCCTACGGTCTTTTTTCCGGCTTGTGGGGAGAAAAATTCCCCGACTTAGAGGAAACAGAATTTGCCGCCCAGTGCTCCTACCTTGTCTGGTACGCCTATATGGTCCAAGGAGCAGACCTGGACAGTGACGGCGGGCGGCTGGTGACAGTCAGCGATTTGGCCCGCTCGCCCCTTTTGGAGCTGGTGGAGCTCTATGGCACCGATCCCTCAAAGTGGTCATAGAATAAGCAAAAAGGAGGAATCTGTATGCCTATCATCTATCTCTCCCCTTCCACACAGGAAAACAATTACTATGTCAACGGCGGCACTGAAGAGGAGTGGATGAACCGTCTGGCCGACGCTCTTGTCCCCTATTTAACAGCCTCCGGCATCCGTTATACCCGAAACACCCCGGAAATGACCGCGGCCTCCTCTATCCGCGCCTCCAACCAGGGGCGCTATGACCTGCACCTGGCCCTCCACTCCAACGCCGCCCCCGAGGGGATGTACGGCTCCCAGCGGGGGATCCTCGTCTTCTATTACCCCGGCAGCAGCCAGGGGCAGGCCGCCGCCCAGCTTATTGCCGACGGTCTGAAAAGCATCTATCCTCTGCCAAACAGCGTCCGCGCGGTCCCCTCCACCACCATCGGCGAGGTGCGTCAGCCCTATGCACCCTCCGTCTTTATCGAGCTGGGCTACCACGATAACACGGACGATGCCGTGTGGATCAAAAACAACCTGGATGCGGCGGCCAGGAGCATCGCCCTCTCTCTGACGGAGTATTTCGGTATCCCCTTCTTAACTCCCCGTGCCTACCAAAACGCAGTGGTAGACGTGAGCTGGGGCTCTCTCAATATCCGGGATAAACCAGACACCGCCTCCTACGTGGTGACCCGCGCCCCCGACGGCGCCCGGCTCACGGTCATCAATCAGTATCAAAACTGGTACGTTGTCCGTTATGAGGGTGTCGTGGGCTGGGCCCGGTCCGATTTCGTCACTCTGGTATAGCGCCATGGTCATACACGTAGTACAGCCGGGAGACACCCTTTACTCCCTCTCCTTGGAATACGGCATATCCATGTCCCAAATTGCCATCGACAACGGCCTGGAAGCGCCCCAGAACTTGGTCACTGGGCAGGCTCTCGTCATTCGCTTTCCTGAGGTGGTACATACTGTCCTCCCCGGCGAGACCCTCGCCTCCATCGCCCGCCAGTACGGGGTGAGCCTGCGGCTGCTTTATCAGAACAATCCCATTTTACGGGGAGAGGCCACCATTTGGCCGGGCCAGAGCATCGTCATCTTCTATCAGCAGGAACCCGGCCCAGAGATCTCCGTCAACGCCTACGCCTATCCCTTTATTGATGACACCCTACTCCACTCCACCCTCCCCTACCTCACTTATCTCACACCGTTCACCTACGGCTTTACTCCCACTGGGTCGCTGGTGATACCGGATGATGAACGGCTCATCGCCGCAGCCAAGGCGGCCAGGACAGCTTCCCTCATGCACTTGTCCACTCTGACTGAGGAGGGGGGCTTTTCCAATGAGCTGGCCCACCTGGTGCTCAACGATGACAACATGCAGGCACAGTTGATCAACAATGTAACTTCCGCGCTTCGGGAAAAGGGCTACCTGGGATTAGACGTGGATTTTGAGTATGTCTTCCCCGAAGATGCCGCTGCCTACGCCGCGTTCCTATCCGCACTCACCCGTCGGCTCAACCCCCTGGGCTATCCCGTCATCGCCGCCTTGGCCCCCAAGACTTCCGCTGACCAGCAGGGAGCTCTCTATGAAGGACATGATTTTGCCGCCATCGGTGCGGCGGTCAACCAGGTCCTGCTCATGACCTATGAATGGGGCTATACCTTCGGGCCGCCTATGGCGGTGGCACCCCTACCCAATGTGCGCCAGGTGATGGAATACGCCCTGACGGAGATCCCCGCCGAAAAAATTTGGCTGGGTGTGCCCAACTACGGCTATGATTGGCCTCTGCCCTTTGTCCAGGGAGAGACCAGAGCCACCTCCATCTCCAGCCAACAGGCGGTAGCTTTGGCTCGGAAGTACGCGGTGGATATCAGCTATGATGAGCTCGCCCAATCCCCCTGGTTCCGTTATTCCGATGAGGAGGGCACAATCCACGAGGTATGGTTTGAGGATGCCCGGAGCATCCGGGCAAAATTGGCACTGATCCCCGAATACAGTCTGTCAGGAGCCGGCTATTGGAACCTGATGCGCCCCTTTCCCCAAAATTGGCTGGTGCTGTCCTCCCTCTATCAGATCCAGGCGGGCTTGCCCTGAATCATTCACAAATTGTTCATGAGAAATTCCAAATCTGTACATCACTTTCCAGCCAGAAATGGTATTCTATACTCGTCAGGACAACAGGTCAAAGCAATAATGAAATTTCCTCTCTTTTCCTTTCTCTCTCTTACAATGCTGTCCCCCGCGGGCTGGCAATCGCCGCCCGCGGGGGAACAGACCACAAATCCCGCGCCATCGGCGCGTTTTTCATTCGGGCGGCATTTGCCGTCCTTTTTTGTTGCCGTGGGTCTCTCCCTTTTGTCAAAAAGGACTGCCTGTGCGATCGCATAGGCAGTCCTTTTTCCGTCCGCATTTACTGCTTTGTATGCAGCCAACCTCTGGCCAAAGGAAAAAGAAGGCCCCCCACAGCATTTCCCAGGGTGATCACCAAGACGCACAAAAGCGGCCCGCGGACTCCAAGACCCCGATACCCAGAAGTAAAACATATCGGCCACACAATGCTCAAAGCCGCACAGAATAAATACCATGACGCCAAAAAACAGGGATAGATACTTTCCCACCTCATGGGGATTATTCCGAAAGCCGTCTACTCCCACATATATGAAAATATTGCATAAGATCCCAAGCAGGAACAGGCTCAACAGGCCATCGTTCAGCTTCACTTGACACATAGCTGCCGCCTTTTCCCCGATCGCCGCGAGACGGCTCAGACGCACTGCCAGCGCCACCAGACCGGTGCCCATCAAATTGCCCAGCCAAATAACCGGGATACTGGACGCATATTTCCAATCCTGCTCCAGAACATAGCAGACCTTGCCTGTAAACAAATGGAGGCCGAAGGTGCAGACCATGAACAGCCCCACTGTAAAAAACAGCGCACCCAGCGCCTTGCTCTCCAGCGATAAAAAGCCACTCCGCCAAATCCGATGCTGGCTCCAGCCAGCACAGCGGAAATAAAGGTCTTGAAACAGCTCATCACATTCTCCCCTCCGAATTGCCTGTCAAAAGAAAAGCCAGAGGGCAGATGCCCCTCTGGCTTTTCCCTTATTTTTGGCGGAGCGGGTGGGATTCGAACCCACGTGAGGTTGCCCTCAAACTGATTTCGAATCAGCCCCGTTATGACCACTTCGATACCGCTCCAACTGTCTTGGGATACTTTTAGTAGGATACCTTATTTTTCTCCGGTTGTCAATATTGCTTCTTTGGAGAGAGCAAGCTATAATGGTTTTATATGTGAAATGAGGTGACAGTGTGGGACCGCTTCGGGAAGTGAATTTGGAGCTGGGGAAACCCACCGCAGATGCCGCCATCCGGCGTCTGACCTATGAGATCAACCACAGCCGTGCCACGGGGATCGCCGTATTGAAGATCATTCACGGATATGGTTCTTCCGGCACCGGGGGACGCATTCGGATCGAGGCCCGGCAATATCTGGAACGCCTAAGACACCGGGGCGATATCGTCGATTTTATCCCCGGGGAGCGATTCTCCATTTTTGATAAGGACACTCTGGCTGCCTTTCGCCAATGCGATGCGCTCCGCAGAGATCGGGATCTGGAGCGGCACAACAACGGCGTCACCTTTATCATTTTAAAAGAAAAGAGAGCATCATAATATGGGAGATATGGGAAAGATCCAGGCGCAGATAGAGATCGACTGCGCCTCCAACTCGTTTATGCTGTACAATCACATCCACATCAAAGAGCTCCAGCCCGATCGGGCCGTGACAGAGCTGACTGTCACAAAGGACAATGTAAATCCCTACGGCATTGCCCATGGAGGTGCACTGTATACCATGGCCGACTGCGCCTGCGGCATTGCGGCCCGCAGTGATGGGCGCCGGTACGTCACCATATCCAGCTCCTTCAACTTTCTGCGAAGCGCTCCCCAGGGGGAAACTGTTTTCGCAGAAAGCCAGGTCCGCCGCCGGGGGTGCTCTACTTGCTATGTAGACGTGGACATCACCGACAGCCAGGGGCAGCTTTTGGCCAGCGGAAATTTTACCTTCTTCCGCATTGAATGAACAAAGACCGGAGAGCATGCTCTCCGGTCTTTGTTTTGCACTAAAAGCTTTTTCAACTGACATGGATCTTTTCCAGCACTTCTCCGATTTTTCCGCTTAAAATGAGGTCCGCCCTGCTGTCATAGGGCGTGGGGGTTTTATTGATCAGCACCAGCCGGTTCCCGCGGTAGTAGTGAATGAGGCCAGCTGCCGGATAGACCGCCAGAGAGGTACCTCCGACGATCAGCAGATCGGCCTGGGCAATGGCCTCCACCGCACGCTCCAGCGTCTCTCCATCCAAAGACTCCTCATACAAGACCACATCGGGCTTGACCATACCTCCACAGGCATCACAGCGGGGCACTCCCTCCGCTTTTTTCACATAGTCAGCCCCGAAAAATTTGTGGCATTTCATGCAATAGTTGCGGTGAATGCTGCCATGGAGCTCCCATACCGTCTTGCTCCCTGCCGCCTGGTGAAGGCCGTCAATATTCTGGGTCACCACTGCCGTCAAACGTCCCGCCGCTTCCATCTCAGCAAATTTTTTATGGGCCGCATTGGGCTGGGCATCCAGCCAAAGCATCTTCTCTTTATAAAAGCGGTAAAATTCCTCCGGCTTTGCCTCAAAAAAGCTGTGGCTGATGATCGTCTCCGGAGGATAGGCATAGCTTTGATTGTAAAGCCCATCCACGCTTCGAAAGTCTGGGATCTTGCTCTCTGTGCTGCAGCCTGCCCCTGTGAAGGCCACGCTCCGGCGGCTGTCCAACACCCATCTTTGCAGCGTCTCGATTTCTTTTTCCATACAGCACACTCCCTTGAGCAGATGATGATTCGGGACAGAATGTGATGAAAAAGGCGGATGGCCATGGGGCCGTCCGCCTTTGGGGCACACTTTCAGTTTTGCTTACTCCTCGTGGTCACAGCCGCAATCGCAACCGCACTCGTCCTCTTCATCGCTCAAATCAATGGCGAACTTGTCACCGCAGCTGGGGCATTCTACCACGCCGGATTCCAGCACGGACTCGTCGATGTCCAACTCGCTCCCGCAATTGGGGCACTCCACTTCGAAGAAATCCTCGTCATCACAGCAGCAGCAGTCATCCTCATCCTCGTCCTCGTACACGACCTCTTCCACATCGGCCAGATCGTCAGAAATGGCGTCCAGTTCCTCGCCCATTTCAGTGACATCGGCCTCCAGGTCCTCCAGCGTGAGACCCATCTCTTCCAGGATACCGATCATCACAGAGATGAGCTTGCCCTCCTTGGACTTCTCTGTATCCAGATTCAGTCCCTCTGCCAGACCTTTCAAATATGCAACCTTTTCCGAAATCGTCATAATAAAACTCCTTTCGGCTCGCGCCTTGTTACGCCTTGCAGCGCTCCAAATACTCACCCGTACGGGTGTCGATCTTAATCTTATCGCCAGGGTTGATGAAGAGAGGCACCTTGATCTCAGCCCCGGTCTCCACTGTAGCAGGCTTGGTGACGTTAGTGGCAGTGTCACCCTTAAAGCCAGGGTCAGTTTCGCTGACCTCCAACTCCACAAAGTTGGGTGCCTCCACGCCGACCACCTTTTCCTTGTAGATCATCAGCTTGCAGACAGTCTCCTCCTTGACGAACCGGAAACCGTCAGGGAGATCGCCGGCGGAAACGGGGACCATATCAAAGGTCTCCTGATCCATAAAATAGTAGAGATCGCCGTCGTTGTAGCTGTATTGCGCATCCTTGCGCTCAATATAAGCGCTCTCAAATTTGGCAGTGGGATTAAACGAGGTCTCAGTGACGCCGCCGCTCAAGACATTCTTCATCTTGGTCCGCACAAAAGCTGCGCCCTTGCCGGGCTTCACGTGTTGGAATTCGACCACCTGCATAACCTGGCCGTCCAACTCAAAAGTCACACCGTTCCGGAATTCACTGGCAGTAATCGTGGGCATCGGTATTCATCCTCCAATAAATCAATTTAAACATAGGTGAAAATATTTTACCCCATATGCTTGACTTTTGCAAGAGCTTTTCCGCCAATTTGCGGCAAAAGGCAAAAAATCACGTTTTCCTCCCAACTTCTTTCTATTGACACGAGGGAAAAAATGTGTTAAGATACTTTTCGCATCTGGTTATCCACACGCTGGACACGGAGAGATGTCCGAGTGGTTTAAGGAGCCAGTCTTGAAAACTGGTGACTCCGCAAGGAGCCGTGGGTTCGAATCCCACTCTCTCCGCCACGATATTTCCACAGATGCATTTTCATTCGGTTTGGAGAAGTACCCAAGTGGCCGAAGGGGCTCCCCTGCTAAGGGAGTAGGGCGGGAAACCGTCGCGAGGGTTCAAATCCCTCCTTCTCCGCCAAAAAGCACGATGGTTTTGTATCAAAACCATCGTGCTTTTTATCTTAAATAGATGCAGTGATAGGATAGAATTAATTCGACAAGCCGAAAGTTATAAGAAAGGTTATTTTATTATGTTATCCATTTATTTTCAAGGGCTGTCGCTGGGGCTTGCTTATGTAGCACCCATCGGTATGCAAAATTTGTTTGTCATTAACACTGCTATGAGCCAGAAACTAAAGCGCACAATCGCAACGGCTCTGATTATTATCTTTTGGGATATTCCTCTGGGACTTGCCTGCTTTCTTGGCGCAGGTGCTTTAATGGAGGCGTTACCCTGGCTGCAGAAAATTATTCTCGGCGCGGGTGGACTGCTGGTCATCTACATCGGTATCGGGCTTATCCGATCCAAAGCGGATTTAAGCGGTGGCAAAGATGTAAATCAACCGCTTTGGAAAATCGTTGGTTCGGCTTTTGCCGTAACATGGCTGAACCCGCAGGCGTTGATTGACGGAACGCTCATGCTGGGAGCTTTCCGTGCTTCGTTGCCCACAGGTGGAGACCCATATTTTATTACCGGCTTTGCTTCAGCCAGCTTTCTCTGGTTCAACTGTCTGGCCATTGTGGTGCATCTGCTTGGCAGTAAAATCAACAGTCATGTTCTAACATGGCTGAACCGTATCTGCGGAGTTATAATTGTTCTTTACGGCATTAAGTTGCTGGTCAATTTGGTACATATGTTGTAAGTGTAAAATTCCAATTTGTCGAACGGATCCGTATGGTTTCACTTCTACCACTATGGTTTCATTTTTGAGTGAAACCTTTTGAAAACCTCTGAAGCCGTATCATTATTATCAACTGTCGCCAACAAAAGCCCATTGAAAACACTTGAAATTCGTGTTTTCAATGGTTTTTTATTTTGTAGACTACTGTATTTATAGGACTTTGTCAGTATTTATCTGAAGGTAAAAGCGATCGATAAATCGGCGGTAGCCACCGAGCGGATAAAGGATGCCTACATCCGCACCAAGGATAAAGCAGAGCAAGACGTTTTGGCGGTGGAGGGTTCGCCCGATGAATACACCGCCGGCCGCATTTCGTCCGGTACGGAAACGGCAGCACACGAGGCCGCCCACGGGCTGGATAAAGTTGGCCGAAAGGGCATGAAAACCACCAAGAAGAACATCTCCAAGGCAAAGGAGCATTTTCAGCATCAAAAGCGGCCTGCCGAGAAAACGGGCGCAGAGACCCATGCGGCAGGTGCGCCGCTCTGCCGATACTGCACATAGATCCATTAAAATGGTGGATCACAGCGGCAAGGGCAACTGCGGCAGGCATTAAGGCAGCCATCAAAGCCACCGTTGCCGCAGCGAAAGCCATTATTGCGGGAACAAAAGCGCTGATCGCCGCCATCGCTGCCGGGAACTGGGGCGCGGTCGTTGTGATTGTTGCTATCTGCTTGATCGGCCTGATCGTCGGTTCGTGCTTCGGCATTTTCTTCTCCGGCGAGAGCAGCAGCACGGGACAGGCTGTGCAGGAAATCAACGCCGACTGTCAGGCGCAGCTTGATTCCAACAAAGCAAATGTTTCCTATGATGTTCTGGAAATGTCCGGCTCCCGCGCCGTGTGGCCGGAGGCACTTGCCGTGTATGCCGTGAAAACCACGACAGATCCCGATGATCCACAGGAGGTCGCTACGGTGCTACGGTGGATGATGCCAAGAAAGCCATCCTCAAGGAGATTTTCTGGCAGATGAACGAAATTTCTTCCCACACCGAAAGCAAGACCGAGGAGGCCATCACCGAAACCGATGACAGTCACGGCAATATTGCGGAAACCGTTACCACGGTAACGCACACCTATCTGTATATCACCGCCAGCCATGAGACTGCCGCGGAAATGGCAGATCAGTATCATTTCAGCACCGATCAGCGGCAGCTGCTCTCCGAACTGCTTGCCGAGGAAAACAGAAGTATGTGGTCAGCCGTTCTCTACGGCATCTATTCCGGTAACGATGCCATCGTCACGGCAGCTTTGTCACAGGTCGGCAATGTGGGCGGTCAGCCTTATTGGTCATAGTGCGGATTTAAAAGCTGTATGGAATGGTGCGCCAATGAGTGCGGCTATATCGGCAGCGGCATTGTGCCGAAATTCGCCGGCTGCGTAAGCGGCGTGCAGTGGTTCAAATACCGTGATCACTGGCTGGACGACTCGGCCGAGCCTGCACCCGGCATGATCATTTTCTTCGATTGGAACAGCACGGGCTCCTCTGGTCTGAAGGATAGTCAGTCTGACCATGCGGGGATTGTGGAGAAGGGCGAGAACGGTATCATCTACACCATGGAGGGCAATTCCGGTGATAGCTACCGACAAAATCAATATGCCGCAGGACATTATGAGATTTTAAGGTACGGTATCTGATGTCCTTAATGGCAGTGCCAACGTATTGAAAACAAAAGGTTTGATGGGCTCTTCCAGCCTCTTATTACATATTTATTTTTACAAAGCCTCTTGATATTCTCATAAATGAGAATATGATATAAATAGAGAACAATGAGAGGGCTGTGGTAATATGGATATGGTGGAAATTGTAATGAATCCGGTACGGCAGAGGATCTTTCAGTATCTTCTTGTTCATGAAACCGGTACAGTCAAAGAAATCCGAACCGCATTGCCGGATGTTCCCAGTGCAAGCCTGTATCGTCACATGAAGATTCTTACAGAAAGCTCTATCCTCATGGTGGTAGGTGAAAATCGCATTCGCGGAACAGTGGAGAGCATTTACAGCTTGAATAAAAGCGCATTGGAAGTTGATGATGCGGATGGTGTGGCCGTTCAAAATGCACTTCTCGGCATTTGCGCCTCCTTTGCAAAGTATTTTTCCGGCGAGTCTCCTGACCCGAAAAAGGATATGCTGCTCATGACCACTTGCACACTGACGCTGAACGATGAGGAATTCATGGATTTTCTTTCAGAAATCAACAAAGTTGCCGTGAAGTACATGGATATCCCCATAAGAGAGGGCAGTAAAACGCGGCAGATCACATTGATCTCTGCTCCAACGGATGGGCAGGTGAGCTGAATGAACAAGGAAGAAACATGGTTGCTGTGCCCCAACTGTCATGGTAAAACCCGTGTGCGGATTCGTAAAGATACTGTTCTTCACAACTTCCTGCTCTTTTGCCCCAAGTGCAAACAGGAAGAACTGATTGACCTGCAACAATTTCATATCACGCTACTCAATAAGCCAGACGCTAAGACACAGAGCTGAACCGAATGAAAATCGGACTCGCTCTGCGTCTTTTTGTTTCAAAAAATGAGAATAGATTGATGGACACTATAGAGGAAAAAATGAAACGAAAAATATTGACTATCCTACTCTTTTTCTGCTTTGCAGTTTGGGCGTTGCTGTTTCTCTTACTGCTTGCGGAAAAACCTGCTTTACTGGCAATCGTTCAGCAGAGGCAGGCTCTTACCGATTGGGCATTGACTGCATGACCGGAAACGACCAGATCATAATAAAACTGAATGCGGGCGATATACTTGCGGTTCAGTTTAAAACCGTAAGGGTTCTATCGATACGGAGATTAAGGAACCGGACGGATGCTCCTTATATGCCGGTAACGGAACGGGCGTGACCGAGTTCACCGTAAATATTTCCGAAAGAGGTATATATTCCGTCTATGAGGAAGCACATCACGCAAAAGGAACGGTTCACATTCAGCGGATGGATGGGGCGAAAATCCGGGGCGGCAGATGATGCGGCGTTTAATCTATTGGCAGAACAGGAGGAAACAACATAAATAAGCTACATGAGAAAAACGAGCTGACTTTTGCGATCGTATGGATCGTGGCTTACTGAGTTCTGCAATCGCTGGCAAATCTCCTGAACAAAGCCATTGGAATTGAATGCGCCGCAAGCGCTGCTTTTTGTATCTCGCAGGTCATTATTCTTTTCAGCTTTATCCGAAAGAACAGCTTACTGAAATGGTATGGACTTTGCAAATCACCTGTTCCCGCACAGGGGGTTCTTTCCTATGTGCCGCTGATGATCCTGGCATCGGGAAACCTGTGGAACAGCGCTGCAATCAATTATACGCCGATGGAAACGGTCTGCCATATACTCATAGGGTTCGCACATGGCAGCAAGTTCAGCCACCAAGTCCTCCAGATCCAGAGAAATCTCACTGTCCGTCCAGTCACCGCCCTTGTAGACGCGGTACTCGGTGACATATTCGCCCGCTCTGGCGTTCACGCTGAATTTGGCAACAACGGCAAAGCCCATATCCTCCAGCAGCCACAACTCCATAGAACGCGCAGCCAACACCGTGCCGATATAGCTGTCGCCCACATCCTCATACAGAAGCGTTGCCCGCTGCTTGAACAGCTCCGTGCCATGATAATCCGTGCTGAAGGTGTGCTTGCCGTCTGCGCGGTAGGCATAGACTGTTTCAGCATTGTTCCAAACGACTTGCAGCAGGGCGCATTAGTCGATGTTCCCCGGAAAATCGTCGATCTCGATTTCGGTATAGCCGACCTCCGTGCCTCTGCGGAACAGCGAGGTCAGCGCGTTTTCCAGCTCCGTAACTTTGCTCACGGTAATTCCTCCAATCGTTTTAGTGATTCCGCTTTTTCCGATCAGGGAGGATATGCCCCTCAATGGCAGCGGCGTGTTTACGGATTTTGATCTCTCCGCGCTTTTCGGATGCCTGCGCCTTGGCGTAGCCCGTATCGGAGAGAAACTGCCGCAGCCGTTCACCCTTTTCGCCCACAGGTGACTTCCATGGCAGGACAGCGAAAATGATCATGTGACGGGTTTCATCCAGAAAGCGCTCCAGCGCCAGAATGTCATGCCCACCGATGAAATCGTCAGCGCTCATATTCCGCACCTCGCGCTCTGATCTAAAAGGCGGCAAACCCATACCGGGCGATCAGGGTAGCGTTGACGATCAGGCGCAGCGCCTCCGGGTTGATGATCTCCGGTTCCGCCAAATCTCCCATCGTGAAGTCTTCCGTCTTGTCGCAGAGGTCACGCGCTGCCATGAACAGTGCGTAGTTGTGCGGCGAGGTATTTTTCAGCACTGCATAGCCGAACTCGATGCCGTGCCTGCAAAAGCAGTTTGCCGTGCGGCGGTAAATATCATCATTGGCAGTCAGCAAATACATGGCCGCATAGTAGGCATTGGTGTCCCTGCGGCGGCGGTAGTCCTGCACCGTGCGCTGATACTGCATCCTGCGCTCATGCCGCTCGTTGCTCCAAAGGCTTCCGGGATAGTGCTTGATAAGCAGGTTCAGGCGCTGGAACAGGCGACGTTCGTTGGGAAATGTCTTTAAGACCACTTCCCGATAGCCGACCACACTGGTCTCAATACGCTCGGCCAGCCACGGGCAGGTCCGGGGCCCCCGCAAAGCCGCAGACTTTATGGAGAGAGGAGGAGCAAGGGAGTGAGCGCAGTTTTCGCCATCGGCGGAAACGGAGATGAGCAGACTTTGCGACGACGTGTAGCCAAGTTTCTTTACATACTCCGTACAGAGCTTGCAGCTCACATCCTTGGGGGGGGGATATTTGAACGTATTGATATACATGGGCACCTCCTTCCGGGCATAAAAACAGCGGACAAACAAACTGCTTGTCCGCTTATCCGCTCTGGTCACGCTGGTGCTTCTTCTGCCATGCGTCCAGGAGCTTAACGATGGTGTTTTCAATTTAAAATGGGGTGTAAGGACGCGGAAAGTATTTCCGTAGCTTTTCACCGGAGAGGGTGATGTCGCTTTTTCCAGGCTTTTCAGCTCCATCATAATATCCGGCATGGAATCATCATTGAGGCCGCCTTCCCGTGAGAGCTTTTTCATCTGCTGCGTTTGGGAGAGGGACGGAGTGGCCTGTTCGCTGTCCATGGCAGTCAGGAGCATTTTCTGTTCCTCCGTGAGGTAGGAGATTTTCGCAGCAGACATCATGGCGATTTTCTTTTTCGCTTTTTGCGGGTCTGCCAGCCTTGCGGCGGAATGGCTTCCAGTTTCATCTTGTGAGCCTTTGTCCGTTCGGAGGGCAGGATGTTCTCGCGCTGGAGGTTGCTGTCCACCATAATGATCATGGCAGCATCCCGATCAATGTCACGGACAATGACCGGCATGGTAGTCAGCCCCGCAAGCTCACAGGCGTGTTTACGCCAGTGGCCTGCAATCAGTTCGTGGCCGCCATCCTCGCGGCTCGATTTTTCGGTTTGGAAAAGGACGAAAAACCTTGCCGGATAACCGAAAGTCCTTGATATACGGGGCTTTTCCGGTTTGTCGTAATTACACCGTAAGAACACAGCTGTGCAAGCCTGTTATATGCGAACGGTGTCAGCCTGAAAAAAATTCAAGAGTGGCTGGGTCACAGCGACATTTCGGCCATCCCAAACATTTACACGCACTTGAATTTCACCTCAAATGTCGCGTCTGCCAATGCGATTTTGGGCGTATATCCCTTCGCTTAATGCTCTATGTCCCTCCAAAAATCAGCCTGAAAATGGGAAATTTACTGATGTGCGAGGGACATTACATAAGAATGCAGAGCATAAAAAAGCTCATAAACCCCTACATATCAAGGGTTTACGAGCTTTTAAGGTCTGGTGCCGGCGGCGGGACTTGAACCCGCACGCCATCGCTGGCAATGGATTTTGAGTCCACCTCGTCTGCCAATTCCAACACGCCGGCACATTCACCTGACAGTGTTTTATTATACAGACTTTTTTTTCATTTGGCAAGGCCTTTTTCTTATTTTTTCTCTCCAGCTGCAATGATTTTCCCTTGACAATCGTCCCAAAATGTTGTATGATATTAGTGTTGTAAAGTCTTTAGGCTTTACGAATTCTTTTTGAGGAGGGAGTACTGTGAAAAATCAGGCCTATCGTATGGCTTTGCTGTATGATTTTTATGGCGATATGCTCACCGACCGGCAAAAGGAATTTTACGACCTCTATTATAATGAGGATCTCTCCCTCTCTGAGATCGCAGAAAACTACGGCATTTCCCGCCAGGGAGTCCGGGACGTGATCGTCCGGGCGGAGGCCACGCTCAATGAATTGGAGGACAAAACCGGCATCATCCGCCGCTTCCACCTCATGCAAGAGCAGCTTTCGGAGATCCAAACCGCAGTGGATGCGATCGCGGGCCGGAACGCCCAACAATATCAAGATGACGAGATTGAGGTCCTCACCGACCGGATCCGCGTCATGCTGAACAAGTTAAAGCAGGAGTGAGCCCATGGCCTTTGAAGGACTGACTGAAAAACTGACAAATGCCTTCAAAAAGCTCCGGGGCAAGGGCCGGCTTACTGAGGCCGACGTCAAGGAGGCTATGCGTGAGATCCGCATGGCCCTTTTGGAAGCCGATGTGAGTTATAAAGTTGTCAAAGATTTTGTGGCCAAGGTCTCCCAGCGGGCTGTGGGCAGCGATGTACTGGAGAGCCTTACTCCTGCCCAGATGATTGTCAAGATCGTCAACGAAGAACTGACCGAGCTTATGGGCGGTGCCGATACCAAGCTGAACATCTCCCCGAAACCGCCCACCGTGGTTATGATGGTAGGCCTGCAGGGCGCAGGCAAGACCACCAATGCAGCAAAGCTGGCTGGGCTTATGAAAAAGCAGGGAAAGCGGCCTTTACTGGCCGCCTGTGACGTGTATCGTCCTGCCGCCATTGAACAGTTAGAAGTGGTGGGTAACCAGCTCGGCATCCCCGTTTTTCAGATGGGACAGATCGATCCTGTGGACATTGCCAAAGCCGCTGTGGAACACGCCAAAAAGCACGGCAGCGATTTGGTATTTTTGGATACCGCCGGACGCCTTCATGTGGATGAAGCGCTCATGATGGAACTGCAAAATATCAAGCAGGCTGTGCAGCCCGATGAGATTTTACTTGTGGTGGATGCCATGATCGGCCAGGATGCGGTGAACGCTGCCAAGGCCTTTGATGACGCGTTGGAGCTGACCGGCGTGATGCTCACCAAGCTGGACGGCGATGCTCGGGGCGGCGCGGCGCTCTCCATCAAGGCAGTGACCGGAAAACCCATCAAATTTGCAGGTATCGGCGAAAAGCTGGATCAGGTGGAGGTTTTCCACCCGGACCGGATGGCCTCCCGCATCTTGGGAATGGGTGACATTCTGTCCCTTATCGAAAAGGCCCAGGAAAACTTCGATCTCAAGAAAGCCCAAGAGCTGCAGACCCGGCTTCGCCAAAACAAATTCACACTGACCGATCTCTACGACCAGTTGGCCCAGATGAAAAATATGGGGCCCATCAGCGATTTGGCCGGGATGCTGCCCGGTGTGGACCCCAAGGCCCTGGAGGGGGCAAATGTAGACGAGAAGGCTCTGGGCCGCACCGAAGCCATCATTCTCTCCATGACCCCCGCTGAGCGGGAGGATCCCTCCCTTCTCAATAACAGCCGGAAAAAGCGCATCGCCGCCGGAGCCGGTGTTGAGGTCGTGGATGTAAACCGGCTTTTGAAGCAGTTTGAAGCCATGCGTCAGATGGCACGGCAGATAAACAACCCAAAACTGAAAAAGCTGGCCAAGAAGGGTCGCTTGGGAATGGGCGGCATGGGCATGGGAAGAGGTTTCCCCTTCTGATTTTGTTGGCAAGCGCCATGGCGCGTTTTCCAAATATACGCATGATATTCTTGTGGAGGTGAAAATAACATGGTCAAAATTCGTCTGCGCCGCATGGGTGCGAAGAAGTCTCCCTTCTACCGCATTGTGGTGGCCGATTCCCGGTATCCCCGCGACGGCCGTTTTATCGAGGAGATCGGCACTTATGATCCCACTGTCAATCCCGCCGCTCTGAAGGTGGACGCTGAACGTGCCCAGGCTTGGATCAAGACTGGTGCTCAGCCCACTGAGACGGTAAAGTCCCTGCTGAAAAAAGCCGGCGCCATCTAAGGGAGGAGCAGCACATGAAAGAGCTCCTCACCTACATCGCCCAAAATTTGGTGAGCCATCCTGAACAGGTGGAGGTCACTGAACACATGGGCGACGGCGAGACCACGCTGGAATTACGGGTCGCAAAAGAGGACATGGGAAAAGTGATTGGCCGCCAGGGGCTCATTGCCAAATGGATCCGTGTGCTTATGCGCTCCGTGGGACAGCGGAAGGGGACCCGAGTCTCCGTGGAAATCACCGATTAAAAAGCGGCGGGGCTTCCCGCCGTTTTTTCTTACCATCAACCGGAGGAACACGCCAATGAAAAACCGTTTTTTAGAGGCTGGAGTCATCGTCAACACCCACGGAATCCGGGGCGAAGTCAAAATCATGCCCTGGGCAGATTCCCCTGAATTCCTGTGCCAATTTGATACCCTTTATCTGGACGGCAAGGGGATCCGCGTCCTCTCAGCCAGAGTTCATAAAACCATGGTGCTGGCCATGCTGGAGGGAATCACCTCCGTGGAGAAAGCCATGGCCCTGAAAGGCAAAGTGATCTCTATCGACCGCACTGGCGTGGAACTGCCCGAAGGACGGCACTTTTTAGCTGACCTGATGGGACTTGCCGTTTTCGATGCCGCCACCGGCGAGGAGCTGGGCAGCATCCAGGACATTCTCACTCCCCCTGCCCATGAGGTCTATGTGGTCCGTGGCAAGGGAAAGGAATACATGATCCCCGCTGTAGACGCTTTCCTCGCTGAAACCAATGTGGAAGAGGGATATATCAAAGTCAATCTGATCGAAGGGATGGGTGAATGATGTACCGGATCGACATTCTGACCCTATTCGATCTCACTGTTGGGGACGTCCTCTCAGAATCCATCCTGGGCCGGGCCCAGGAGCGGGATCTTCTGCGGATCGAGACCCACCAGATCCGGGACTACACCCTAAACAAGCAAAAGCAGGTGGATGACTACCCCTACGGCGGCGGCCGGGGGGCAGTCATGCAGGCCGACCCGCTCTATCAGTGCTGGAGGCATGTGGTGGACAGCTTTGGGCCTGGACACACCATCTACTTTTCCCCTGCTGGGACCACCTTCCACCAGGCTGACGCCAGACGTCTGTCCAGTGACTATGACCACCTCATTTTTGTCTGCGGACACTATGAGGGGATCGACGAGCGGTTTATCGAGGAGTGTGTAGATGAGGAGATCTCTCTGGGGGACTTCGTCCTCACCGGAGGGGAGATCCCGGCCATGGCGGTGGCCGATGCCGTTTGCCGCCTGGTGCCCGGTGTCCTCTCCGATCCCGAGTGTTTTGAAAACGAGAGCCATTGGAACGGGCTGCTGGAGTATCCCCAGTATTCCCGCCCCGAGGAATGGCACGGCAAAAAGGTCCCTCCCATCCTCCTCTCCGGCAACCACGCCCTTGTTGCCAAATGGCGCCGCAAGCAGGCCATCCTCCGCACCAAACGCAGAAGGCCCGACATGTATGAGAAGCTGGATCTGACCTCTACAAAATGGGATCAGAAATTGATGCAGGAGCTCCGCGAAGAGTATCCGGAGGAGTTCTGAGATCGCCTGATCACAGCCCCCTCAGTCGGAAAGGAGGGCCTCCCTGGCAGGTTACATCACCTATTGCCCCAAAGAACAGGTCAGAAAGCTGAGCAAGGCCGGAGACACCGATCCCATTCAGGTCATTCTCGGAAGCATCCACACCAAAAATCCCTTCCATCAAAGCGGTAAAAATGGGGGAAATTCTCTATCCTGCACCGCTGGACGGGGCGGAACGCTCTGCGCTATGGCCCGGCTGCCGCTGGAGAGGGTGGAGCCGACCATCGACCATCTCCTTCAGGATGTCGGCCTGCGCTGTTCCGCCCTGAGCCCTCCGGAAACGGCCTACCTGGAGCGCAGCAAGTGGGGCGATCCCTGGGATATGAAGGCTTTCCGGCACACTCTCCGTCGCAGGACGATCTTCAGATCATCAACGATCTGAAACAGCTTCCCCTGGGGACCATGGGGCCGCGCCGCTAAAGGGCCTCTCCCCCATGCCTGCCACCAAATTCCCTTTCACTGCTGTTCCCAGACGGCGGCCGGCAGTCTCCGTGGCACCTCTATCGGACTGTGGCCCATCCCAAAGTGCACAAAGACCTCAGCCCTCCGCTCCGGGCCCTCTCAATCCAGACAAAAGCCGCTGAAGCACAACGCCAAAGGAGAACTGACTTTCCTCTCCCTCAGCGGTTTTGTCCGCAGAATGAGCGAGGAGGCCCTGGCAATTTTTGAAGCGCTCTTTTGACCCAGCAATTCGCCCTCCTATCCGCCCTTGGCAGCCTTCTTTTGTCTTCCCGGCAGCAGGTCCATGTCCACTCAATTTTTACAGAACTTTTTCTGGCCGCTTGATTTTTCTTTACTTTCTTTTTTCCGTATGTTACAATAAGAAAAATGATTTCAAAAATCAGATTTCGAGGTTGTTTTTATGAGTTTCAAGATCATTGTAGATAGCTGCTGCGACTTGACGGCTGCTCAATTTCGGCAGTCCTCTTTCCTTCGGGTCCCCCTCACCATCTCCTTAGCGGGCGAGGATATCGTGGATGATGACACCTTTGACCAAACCCACCTGCTGCTCCTCATGCGGGAAAATAACACGCCTCCCCAAACCGCATGCCCCTCCCCCGCTCAGTACTTGAACGCTTTCCAGGAGGCCAATGCCGACGATCTTTACATCGTCACTTTGTCAGCTCTTCTATCCGGCTCCCATAACAGCGCCGCTCAGGCCAGGACGATCTGGCTGGAAGAGCACCCCGGCAGCAGAATCCATATTTTCAACTCCTGTTCTGCCGCCGCGGGAGAGGTTGCGGTGGCTTTGAAGATCTTAGAGATCGCCGAAACCGGCCGGGACTTCAACACTGTAGTAAATGAAGTATCCAAATATATCACCTCTATGACTACCTATTTTGTGCTGGAGAATTTGGATCACCTGAGGAAAAACGGACGGCTCACCGGTGCGCTCTCCCTCGTCACGGAGGCACTGCGCATTAAGCTCCTTATGGGAGCTACTCCGGAGGGCGAAATCAAAAAGGTTGGCCAGGCCCTCTCCACCAAGCAGGCCTTATCCCGTATGGTCTCTCTTATGGCGGATGATCCGGGCCATGTGGACCGCGCCCTCTACATTGTCCACTGCAATAATCCAGAGCGTGCTTTTTATGTCAGGGATCTGGCCCAAAAGTCCTGCCATTTCAAAGATATCTTAATCTCTGATGCAAGAGGTGTCACTACGGTATACGCCAACGACGGCGGAGTTGTGGTTGCCTTTTGATTTTCTTTAAAAAGCAAAAAGTCCGGCATCCAAAGGATGCCGGACTTTTTTATTGAGAATTTATTACTCCGCCTTAGGAGCCTCTTCCTTCACAGCAGCGGCAGGAACCGGAGCTGCAGCAGGAGCAGCTGCAGGCTTCTTGATCTCAGGCACTACGCCATCCACCGTGATCAAGTGGCGCGGGCACTTCTGCGCACAGAGCGTGCAGCCGATACACTTGTCGTAGTCGATCTTGGCCAAGAAGTTCTCGATGGTGATGGCCTCCTTGGGGCAGGCCTTCGCACACAGAGAGCAACCGATACAGCCATTGGCACAGACCTTGGTGACCACAGGACCCTTGGCCTTGGAGGAACAGGGGATGGCAACATGCTTCTTGGTTTTATAGGGCTCCAGGGCGATGAGGTGGCGGGGACATGCATCCACGCACTTGGAGCAGGCCTTACATTTATCCTCATCCACCACAGCCACACCGTTCTTTACATGAATGGCATCGAAGGGGCAGACCTTTTCACATGTACCCATGCCCAAGCAGCCAAAGTCACAGCCCAAGGGGCCGCCGCCGGGCAACCGGGAGGCGGCCAAGCAGTCGTGAATGCCTTGGTAATTGTACTTGGTGTGCTCCACACCGCATCCGGTACAGTGGACGGCAGCGACTTTCTTCACCGTCTCACCAGCAGTCACACCCATAATCTCAGCAATCTTAGCCGCCACGGCCTCACCGCCGGCAGCACAGTTAGTGACAGGAGCCTTTCCAGCCACGACAGCGGCAGCATAGCCCGCACATCCGGGGAATCCACAGCCACCGCAGTTGGCGCCGGGCAGACATTCCGCAATGGCCTCTTCCCGAGGGTCCTTCTCCACCGCGAATACCTTAGCAGCAAATGCCAAAACCGCGCCGAAGATCGCGCCCATAACGAGCAAAACGGCCACACTCAAAATTACAGTCGTCATTTCTTCTTCTCCTCCTTACCCGAAGATCTTCAGGCCGGAGAAGCCCATGAAGCACAGGGCCAGCAGCCCGGCAGTAACAAGCGCGATGGGGAAGCCCTCAAAAGACTTGGGCACCTCGGCAAACTCCAGCTTCTCCCGCACAGCGGCAAAGAGGTAAATGGCCAGCAGGAAGCCCAGGCCTCCGGTGACGCCATACACCACGCTCTCGATAAAGCTGTAGCTGTTCTGCGTATTCTGAAGCACCACGCCCAGCACAGCGCAGTTGGTGGTGATCAAGGGCAGATACACACCAAGGGCGGTATACAGGGAGGGCATGGACTTCTGGAGGAACATCTCAATGAACTGCACCAGGGAGGCGATGACCAGGATGAACACGATGGTCTGCATGAACACCAGGCCATTGGGCTCCAGAATGAAGTGGTTGATTGGCCAGCATACCGCAGAGGCTAAGCCCATAACGAAGGTAACGGCCAGGCCCATACCGGAAGCAGTATCTGTAGATTTGGACACGCCCATGAAGGGGCAGATACCCAAGAACTGGGAGAAGATAAAGTTATTGACCAGAATGGCGCCCATTGCAATGGTAAACAGAGATTCGAAACTCATTACTTGGCCACCTCCTCTTTCTTCTCAGACTTTTGGGGACGGTTGAGGAAATATTGCATCGTCGCAATGACCGAAGCCAAGGTCAGGAAGCCTCCCACAGGCAGCGCCATACCCAGCGCTGCAAAATTGCTGGGAAGAATCTGGATCCCGTCAGCGGAAAGAACACCGCCGCCGAAAGTCCCCTTCCCCAGGAATTCGCGGACCACACACATCACAATAAGAATCACCGTATAACCCAAGCCCTGGCAGACGCCGTCCACTGCGGAGGCGGCCACGCCGTTTTTGGAGGCAAACGCCTCAGCACGGCCCAAGATGATACAGTTGACCACAATCAGAGGGATGAACACGCCCAGGTTCTCCGCCAGATCGGGGATATAAGCCTGCAGCAGCAGATCTACCACCGTAACGAAGGTGGCAATGACCACGATGAAACAGGCGATCCGGATCTTATTGGGAATGATCTTCCGCAGTGCGGCGATAAAGATGTTGGACAGGGTCAGGATCACCAGAACAGACAGGCCCATGCCGATGCCGTTGAACAGGCTGGTGGTGATGGCCATCACCGAGCACATACCCAGCAGTTGGACCGTGACCGGATTCTGGGTGATCAGGCCTTCTTTAAATTGTTGTTTGAAATTCATAGCTGTCCCTCCTTAACCCAGCTCGGCCGCAACAGCCAAAGCGGAGGTGACGCCGAGAGCCACCGACCGAGTGGTGATAGTGGCTCCGGTGATTGCGTTGATCACGCCGCCGTCCTTGGTGACCTTCACCTCACCAGACAGTCCGATAAACTGTGACCGGAAATCGGCCTTCTTGGCGTTGTCGCCCAAGCCGGAGGTCTCACCAGATTTGGTGACGGCCACACCGGAGACGGTGCCGTCAGCATTGACACCCACCATAATGGTGAGCGTGCCGCTGAAGGAACCCGAGGGACTGACCTCCACTACGTAACCTGCGTCGCCGGCTTTATGGACCGACTGGATGCTCGTGTCGCTGCCGGTGTATTCCACCTCCTCATAGGAGTCGGCGGGCAGCACTTCGGCCATGGCGGCGTTGTTCTTCTGCTCCTGAACGGCAGCAATCGGGTCAGCGGTGATCATGTTGACCAGGCCCAACACCAACGCACAGGCGGCACAAATGGCGGCCAGCGTAATGGTCAGCTTGGCCATACCGGAATCATTCTTCTTTGCAGCAGCAGTCTCACTCATGCCTTAGCGCCCCCTTTCTTTGCAGCTTTGGCAGCTTCCTTGGCGGCCTTCACATCCTCCTTAGAAATACCAAAGCGGCTGGGACGAGTATACTTCTCAATGATGGGGGTGCAGATATTCATCAGCAAAATGGCATAGCTGACACCCTCAGGATAGCCGCCAAAATAGCGGATGAACACGGTCAGCAGCCCGCAGCCCACGCCAAAGATGATCTCACCCTTGGGGGTGCAGGGACTTGTGACATAGTCGGTGGCCATAAAGAAGGCGCCCAGCAGCAAGCCGCCGCCCAAAATCTGGGAAAGCATCCACTCAAAGTTGGGATTCCCCTTGGCGAAGAGGAGGGTCAAAACAGCCACGGTACCGATATAGGCGCCGGGAATGCGAACATGGATGACACCCCTCCAGATAAGGTAAATGCCGCCCAGCAACAGGGCCAGGGCAGACACCTCACCGATACAACCGCCCACATTACCAACAAACAAATCGCCCAGAGTGGAGCCCGCATCGCCCAGCCAGGGCAAGGTGGCGGCGGCCACAGTGGAGCCGTGCATGGTGGCCATGGGAGTGGCTGCGGTGACCGCGTCAGCAGACGCGGCAGTGATGCCCAGCCAATTGCTGACGCCTGGCTTGACCCAAGTGGTCATAAGTACAGGGTAGGACAACATCAGGAAGGCGCGGCCGGCCAGAGCCGGGTTCACGAAGTTCTTGCCCAAGCCGCCGAAAAGCTGCTTGACCACAAACATAGCGAAAAAGTCGCCGATAAGGATAGTCCAGTAGGGCAGCGCCACGGGGCAGACAAAGGCCAGCAACACGCCGGTGACGGCGGCAGACAGGTCTCCCCCGGTCTGGGGCTTCTTCAGCAGCTTCCGATAAAGCCACTCAAAAAACTCGCAGCCGACCACAGAGACGGCGGTGAGGATCAGCGCCCGGGGGCCAAAGAAATAGACACCCGCACACAGGGCGGGGACCAGGGCAATCAGCACGTCCAGCATCAGGGAACGAGTGCTTACCGGGGAGTTGACATGGGGGGAGGACGCGACTGTCAGCTTCAGTTCTTTGTTCTCATTCATGCTTTCGCCGCCTCCTTTGCTTGCTGAGCCGCCTTCGCCTTGGCAGCCTCTTCCCGGATTGCGAACTTCGCGGTGCGGAAAGACTGGACCAGAGGCAGACGGGCCGGGCAGATATAGTTACAAGAGCCGCACTCGATACAGTCCATCACCCGCAGGGCCTCCACCTCGCTCCAGCGGCGCTTGTTCACGTTCATGCGCATGAACAGCGGTGTCAAGCGCATGGGGCAAGCCTCCACGCACTTGCCGCAGCGGATGCAGGTCTGGGCCGGATCCTGGGCAGCCGCCTCTTCGGTGGTCAAGCTCAGAATACAGTTGGTAGACTTCATCATAGGTGCATCCAGATTGTAGATCGGGTTACCCATCATGGGGCCGCCGTAAAGCACCCGATCAGGATCCCCCTTGAAGCCGCCCGCCATCTTGATGAGATGACTTACAGGAGTGCCCACGGGAGCCATCACGTTCATAGGCTCAGTCAGAGCGCCGCCGGTCAGCGTCACCCCGCGGCAGGTCAAGGGCTTTCCCTCTGTCACCGCGTCGTAGACAGCGGCGGCGGTAGCCACATTGCACACCACGCACTGTACGTCGGCGGGCAATTTCCCCGGCGGCACCTGGCGGCCGGTGATCATCTGAATGAGCTGTTTCTCAGCGCCCTGGGGATACCGGGTCTTCAGCCCTTCAATATGTACGTCGCCAGCCGAACCAACCAACGCCTTCAAATGCTCGATGGCATCAGGCTTGTTGAGCTCAATGCCAATGGTGGCCGCTTTCAGCCCCACTGCCTTCGCCATGAGCCGGGCACCGCCGATGACAGCTTCTCCCCGCTCCAGCATGAGCCGGTGGTCAGAGGTGATATAAGGCTCACACTCCGCACCATTGAGGATCAGGGTGTCTACTTTGCCGACCGCGCCGGAGAGTTTGACGTGGGTGGGGAAGCCCGCGCCGCCCATACCGGTGATACCGGCGTTCTTAACAATTTCAATGATCTCCGCCCCGGTCAGCGCGTCCACGTTGTCCCGGTGCTGAATGGAGGGATCGGGAGTATCCTGGAAATCATTTTCGATCACCACAGACATCATCATCCCACCGCCGCCGTAGGGCCTGGGCTCTACGGCCACGACCTTACCGGACACACTGGCGTGGATAGGAGCGCCCAAACCGGCCATCTCGCCGATGAGCGTACCCACTTTCACCTCGTCCCCAGCCTTTACGACTGGCTTACAGGGGGCACCCACATGCATGGACATGGGGATGACCACCTGGGCTGGCGCTTCTGCCAGGGGCGTTGTGGCCTTGTGCTCGGTCAGGTCTTTGTGTTCAGCGGGATGGACCCCGCCGAAAAACTGATACAACATAGCCTCACCTCAATTTTTTCGCTTTCTCTTTCCCCAAGAACTTTGCGCTTCAAACTCTTATATAATAGTTCATATTTGCGTAAAAGTCCAGAGTCTTGTCACAAAAAATCAATCCCATTTTTAAATTTATACTCCAAGTTTACTTTTTTGATCCAAATCCGGAATTTTTTTACCTTCCTTCCTTTTTATTTCCACCCAATGAAACTTCTCTTCTGTCTTCGCCTGTCGGTAAAATCGCCGAAATCGCAGTTTCCCTAATTGACAAATCGAATTTGCTGCATTATTATGTTGGATAATAAGTTATAGGAAAACGCAGTGACCGGACAAGTAGGTCCACCCCATCAGCAAAGAGAGGAAGCGGTTGGTGTAAGCTTTCGTGGGGGGTGACACCGAATATCACCCGAGAGCGGCCTTGCTGAACGGCAAGTCTTACTAAGCAAGGACGGACACCTCCGTTATAGGTTTGAGTGCGCGGGGCCTTCCCGCGAATTTAGGTGGTACCACGGAGTAGACGGCTTCGTCCTATATCGGGACGAGGCCGTTTTGTTTTCCTCCCCGTTTTTGCCATACCAAGCGCCAAAAGGAGGCCCAATCCATGCAAATGACATGTTCTCGAATTATTTTGGAATGCCTGCTGGAGCAAGGGGTAGATACGGTGTTCGGCTATCCCGGCGGCACGATTCTGAATGTATATGATGAGCTGGAGCTCCACGGATATAAGGACAAGATCCACCACGTTTTGACCGCCCACGAGCAGGGCGCGTCTCACGCCGCCGACGGCTACGCCCGCTCCACCGGCAAGGTAGGGGTGTGTTTTGCCACCTCTGGCCCGGGTGCTACCAATCTGACCACCGGCATCGCCACCGCCTATATCGACTCCTCCCCCGTCGTGTTCATCACCTGTAACGTCAGCGAGAATCTGATCGGCCGGGACGCTTTCCAGGAGGTAGATATTACCGGCATCACCATGCCCATCACCAAGTGCAACTACCTGGTCCGCTCTCCCCAGGAATTGGCTGACATCATGCGGGAGGCCTTTGCCATCGCCCGGTCAGGCCGTCCTGGACCGGTGCTGATCGACATTCCCAAAAACATCACCTCTGCCACGGCGAATTATGAATACCTCCCCGTGGAGCAGCACGCCGCCCACGGCCGCCTGGCCGCTATGCTCCGCCGCTCCAGCCATGACTTGAAGATCCCGGAGCCCGATTTCGGCGATATTAATCGCTTGCTGTCCATGATTGAGGAGGCCAGCAAGCCCCTCATCTTAGTGGGCGGCGGCGTGATCCGCTCCAAGGGTGCGGTACCTGAATTCCGCAAATTTGTCGAGACCTTGAAGGCCCCCGTGGCCTCCACTATTATGGGCGGTGGGGCCCTCCCCGGCGACCACCCCCTCTTCACCGGCATGATCGGTATGCACGGCTCCCACGCCTCCAATTACGCCGTCAGTGAATGTGACCTGCTGATCGCCATCGGCTGCCGCTTCTCCGACCGGGTAGCCACGGATCCGGATACCTTTGCCACCAAGGCCCGCATCGTTCACATCGACATCGACCGGGCTGAGATCGACAAGAACGTCAAGACCGACCACCACATCATCGGCGATGCCAGGAGAATCCTCCAGCTCCTCAATCAAAAGTTGCCCGCCCATGACTATCCCGAGTGGAAAGAGTGGGTCTTTTCCCACAAAGAAGTTCCGCTGAAGAAAGATGACACTCTCCATCCCCACGAGATTTTAGAGACGATCCAGAGTGTGACCGGCGGCAAGGCCATCATCGCCACCGACGTGGGCCAGCATCAGATGTGGGCAGCTCAGTATTACCACTTCTCCCAGCCCGGTCAGTTCATTACCTCCGGCGGCTTTGGCACTATGGGCTTTGGTGTGGGGGCCGCCATGGGCGCGGCGCTGGGGAATCCCGGTGTCCCCATTGTCCTGTGTACCGGAGACGGCTGCTTCCGCATGAACTGCCACGAACTGGCCACCTTAGAACACTATCACATTCCAGTCATTATCGTTATTTTCAATAACCACACCCTTGGCATGGTCCGGCAGTGGCAGCACCTCATATATGAGGAGAGATATTCCCAGAGCGATCTGGACCGGGGCCCTGATTTCGTAAAACTGGCTGAGGCTTATGGCATCGCAAGCGGCAGAGCCGCTACCCAGGCTGAATTCGAAAGCCTTCTCCGCAAGGCCGCAGAGAGCAACGCCCCCTGGGTGATCGAATGCTCCATCGATAAAGACGCCATGGTCCACCCCATGGTCTCTGCCGGCACCCCTGTCACCGACTTCTTGCTGGATTGAGGAGGTATCGCAGATGAAAAACGAGTATACCCGCCACACCCTGTCCGTCCTGGTGGAAAACGCCTCCGGTGTCCTCTCTCAGATCTCCCGCCTGTTTTCCCGGAAGGGCTACAATATCGAGTCCCTGGCTGTGGGCACCACCGATGACCCCGCCGTTTCCCGCATTACCATCGAGGTCATGGGAGACACCGCCATGATTGAGCAGCTCATGAACCAGATTCGCAAGCTATTCCCCATCCATTCAGTGCAAGAGCTGTTGCCCGAGCGGTCTATCCGTCGGGAGCTGGTCATGTTCAAGGTAAAGGCGGAAACCGCCGATGTGCGAAATGAAGTGATCCAGATCGCCAATATCTTCCGCTCCTCTATCATCGACGTATCCATCAAATCTTTGACCTTAGCCCTCATCGGCGATGAGTCCAAGGCGGAAGCCATGCAGAAGCTTTTAGAGACCTTCGGCATCTTGGAGCTTGTCCGCACCGGCATGGTCGCCTTGGAACGGGGTGCCTATACCATTATCGACGAGTGCAAAGAGACCACAGAGTTCAATTTGGGAAAAACCACCCTCTGATTTTTCTTCGCCTGAAGCGGCAAAGGCAGAGGCCTGCACCGCCAGCAGCAGACCGGAAAACCTTTGGATCCCATCTGAAATTAACTACCCTCCAACTTTTAGGATAGCAATATAATTAAAAGGAGTGTTTTATCATGGCAAAGATGTATTACGAAAAGGATTGCGACCTGAGCTACCTGGACGGCAAGAAGATCGCCATCATCGGCTATGGCTCCCAGGGCCACGCCCACGCCCTCAACCTGAAGGATTCCGGCTGTGAGGTCTGCGTCGGCCTGCGGGAAGGCTCCAAGAACTGGGCCGCCGCAGAAAAGGCCGGGCTCACCGTCAAGACCATCCCCGAGGCCGCCAAGTGGGGTGACATCGTGATGATGCTCATCAACGACGAGATCCAGGCCGATGTCTATAAGAAGGACATCGCCCCCAACCTGTCCGAGGGCAATGCTCTGGCTTTTGCCCATGGCTTCAACATCCGCTATCAGCAGATCACTCCTCCCAAGGGCGTGGACGTGTTCATGGCTGCCCCCAAGGGCCCCGGCCACACAGTCCGCTCCACCTTTGTCAACGGCAAGGGCGTGCCCTGCCTGGTCGCTGTGGAGCAGGATGCCACCGGCCACGCCTATCAGATCGCCCTGGCCTATATCGCAGGCATCGGCGGTGCCCGGGCCGGCGTCATGGAGACCACCTTCAACAGCGAGACGGAGACCGACCTCTTCGGCGAGCAGGCCGTGCTGTGCGGCGGCGTCGTGGAACTGATGAAGTGCGGCTTTGAGACCCTGGTAGAAGCTGGCTATGAGCCGGAGAACGCTTATTTTGAGTGCATCCACGAGATGAAGCTCATCATCGATCTTATCAACAAGGGCGGCGTGGCCGCCATGAACTACTCCATCTCCGACACCGCGGAGTTTGGTGAATACGTCTCCGGTCCCCGGGTACTGCCCTACGAGGAAACCAAGAAGAACATGAAGGCCGTTTTGAAGGACATCCAGGACGGCACCTTTGCCGGCAGATGGATCGCAGAGAACAAGAGCTTTGGCCGCACCTTCTTCAACTCCAAGCGGGCGCAGATGGCCCAGCATCCCATGGAGGTCGTGGGTGAAGAGCTGCGCCGGAACATGATCTGGGGCGGCGACACCGATTTGGACACCGCTTCCACCTAATGGAAAAACGACAGGCCGCCTGACCCGGTTGGGCAGGCGGCCTGTTTGCTTATCATTCGTATCGTTTTCCAGCGAGCATGGCCGCTGCTAAAAATCCCAGGCAGAATACCGGGGTCAGCGTCAGGGACGCCCCGCTCTGTAGGGATGCGGGCAGGAGACATCCCACCTGTTGAGGTACAGCAGCGTACAGATCACCCAGGTCAGCTTCCAGCGAATGCGGCTCCTCTCCCGCACCTGCCACCCTTGGGCCGACAGCTCCACCGTCCCCGTCACAAGGTCCTCTGCCTCTCCGTCGGACAGTTCTCCGCCGTCGGTCAACCGCTCTCCCCGGAGCAGCTCAGTCATCGTCACACCCAGGGCCTCACTCAACAGCTGGAGCACGGCCACATCCGGCAGACTCATCCCCCGCCCCCATTTGGATACCACCTTATCTGAAAGAAACAGCTTCTCAGCCAGTTCCCGCTGGGGCAGGCCCCAGTTCTCTCCTGCTCTGGTCAATAATCTTCTCCTTGTCGACTTACTTGGTCCATCTACCTTACCTCGCCGCAAGTGTATCACTCCGCTTGGTCCATTGGCAATCGACCAGCAGTAGAATCCCCCTCTCCGGTGCCATTTCTGTCATTTTCCATCTTTGAAGGAGGTCTTTTTCATGCGCAGCGACAACGTAACAAAGGGCGCTGAGCGCGCCCCCAATCGCTCCCTTTTCTATGCCTTAGGCTATACTAAGGAGGAGCTGGAGCGTCCCCTCATCGGCGTGGTCTGCTCTTACAATGAGATCGTCCCCGGCCACATGAATCTGGACAAGATCGCCGAGGCGGTCAAGGCCGGCGTCCGCGCCGCCGGCGGCACCCCAGTGGAGTTTCCCGCCATCGCCGTGTGCGACGGCATCGCCATGGGGCATGTGGGCATGAAGTACTCCCTGGTCACCCGGGACCTGATCGCCGATTCCACCGAGGCCATGGCCATGGCCCATCAATTTGACGGGCTGGTCATGATCCCCAACTGTGACAAGAATGTACCCGGGCTGCTGATGGCCGCCGCCCGGGTGAACATTCCCACCATCTTCTGCTCCGGCGGCCCCATGCTGGCCGGCAAACTCAGTGATGGCCGCCGCACCTGTCTCTCCCATATGTTTGAGGCGGTGGGCGCCTACTATGCCGGCAAGCTAAGCGAGGCCGGCGTGGAGGAATATGAAAACTGCGCCTGCCCTACCTGCGGCTCCTGCTCCGGTATGTATACCGCCAACTCCATGAACTGCCTCACCGAGGCCATCGGTATGGGCCTGCGCGGCAACGGCACCATCCCCGCCGTCTGGTCCGCCCGGCTCCGCCTGGCCAAGCACGCAGGCATGCAGATCATGGAACTGGTGAAGAGGGACATCAAGCCCCGGGACATCATGACCCCCGCTGCCTTCCATAATGCCGAGACGGTGGATATGGCCCTGGGCTGCTCCACCAACACCATGCTCCACCTGCCCGCCATCGCCCACGAGTGTGGCATCGAGCTGGATCTGGACATGTCCAACGAGATCAGCAGAAAGACCCCCAACCTGTGCCATCTGGCCCCTGCCGGCAATACCTACATGGAAGATCTGGAGCAGGCAGGCGGTGTCTACGCCGTCATGAAGGAGCTGACCAAGAAGGGGCTGCTGGACACCTCGGTCCTGACCTGCACCGGCAAGACGTTAGAGGAAAACCTGGAGGGCGTGGTCAATCAGGACCCGGAGTTGATCCGGCCCATCGAGAACCCCTATTCTCAAGACGGCGGCATCGCCGTGCTGAAGGGCAACCTGGCCCCCGAGGGCTGTGTGGTCAAGCGCTCCGCCGTGGCCGCCGAGATGATGGTCCACGAGGGGCCCGCTCGGGTATTCGACTGCGAGGATGACGCCATCGCCGCCATCTACGCCGGCAAGATCGCAGCCGGGGACGTGGTGGTCATCCGCTATGAGGGGCCCAAGGGAGGCCCCGGCATGCGGGAGATGCTCAACCCCACCTCCGCCATCGCCGGTATGGGCCTGGACAAGGATGTGGCCCTCATCACCGACGGGCGCTTCTCCGGCGCCACCCGCGGCGCCTCCATCGGCCACGTCTGTCCCGAGGCCGCCCAGGGCGGCCCCATCGGTCTGGTGGAGGAGGGCGACATCATCGCCATCGACATCCCCAACTGTTCCATCCAGCTCAAGGTGGATGAGGCCACCTTAGCCGCTCGGAAGGCCAAGTGGGTCTGCCCTGAACCCCGGATCAAAACCGGCTATCTGGCCCGGTACGCCAAATCCGTGACTTCCGCCGCCCGGGGAGCAGTCCTGGAGTAAATATACAGTTCGCTTTCATTGAAAAACCCCCATGCCGCACGGCATGGGGGTTTTCTCATTCAAATCCGTCATCAAAAGGGTTCCGGACTTTCACCCACATGATAATCATATCCTGTCCCGGTATAGCCGCCGCTGGTCCGGCTGCCCGCTGTCACACAGTCGTAAAAGTTGGCCTCCGTGGCACACCGATAGGGAAGGAGCCAAATGTTCAAGATTCCCCAGGTCAGGAGGGACAACAGCGTCCAGCCAAGGAAAGACAGGTCCAGGAGGAACATCTCCATCTTCCATCCCCGCATGGCCTGCTTACTCCGGCGAATGGCCTGCCAGGCGGTACAATTAGGGTCATCCAGCAGAAAATAACTTGTCAAGCGGTAGCGGTAAGAAATCCCCAGCGCCGCCACACAGCCTGCCACCATCAGGATACCGCCAATCAGCAGCAGAATGATCGCCATCCCACCCCCCGCCAGCATAATCATAACGAATACCACCATCGCCGGCACCAAAAACAACAACTCCCACAAGCCGACAAATATCCCGATCAGGATATTGGCCCACAGCACCCGCCACACCTTGGCAAAGCCGTCAAGAAGGTTTCGATAGCTGGGCTGCTCATTCCGGGCCAACCGAAGCGCATAAGAGGTATAGCCAAAATCCATCACTGTCTCATACAGGCTCACCAGCAGGGATACCAGCCCGAACATTGCTATGCGGCCCGGACCTTGTATGAAAACATAGTTGATGACTTCCTCCGCATCGTAGCCCATCTCCAAGTAATAGAGCGTATCTACCCAAGGGCTGCCCACTGCCGCAAGTATGACCCTGAGCAGCAGGGTCGTCAGCAGAAAGTAGACCAACGTCACCAAGATGGCGCTGGGTCTGGTCTGTCTCATGCTGTTGCGGGCACCCATTTTCGCCTCGAGTCGATTGAATCTCATGTTCATTCCTCTTCTCTTTATTCAAAAGCTGTCAGTGCCGGCCGCCGAAACCGCCGCCCCGGGAACCGCCGAATCCTCCCCCTCTGGAACCGCCGAAGGAACCGCCGCTGCGGAAACCGCCGCCTCTGCTGCCGCCGAAGGATCCGCCGCCGCTGAAGCCGCTGCCCCGGGAAGGCCTTGCTCCCGCGCCGCCAAAGCTGCCGCTGCGGGGAGGTCTTGCCCCTGCGCCGCCAAACCCGCCGCTTGAGGGAGGCCGGGGACCTCTGGGCGGCGGTGGGGGCGGAGGCGGAGGCCGCCGCCAACGTCGGGTATACCAGCCGTACCCAGGCCCATGCCAGAAGAAGATGGGCCGGAACATCACCGGAGGATTGGCCACCCCATAGTACCGTGCCCGGTAAACATTATATCTGGCCCGGTCGATAGCGGAAAGGACCGCAACGAGAATCAGCAAAAACACGACCATAGTGATAATCCCCATGCCGTCATAATGAACAGATACATATCCGGCACTGCCGGCTGTCCCGTTGCCCAAACCAAAGTTGCTCTGGTATATGCCGTCCAGAGCTGCGTAGAAAGCTGTGACATCGCTCTCCCAGCCGCCGCCATCCATGCAGGCAGACAGCGTATCTGCAGCCTTACTGTTCATGATGCTGTCAAAATCATCGCCCCAGACGAAGCGGTATTCATCCGAAGCCTTCACCACCAAGAGAAGGGCGTCTCCCTCCCCCAGGTCATTCTCTGCCGCCAGGTCGTAAGCGTAGTCCTCTGCCTCCCCGGAGAGCGTATCCACACTGAAGAAGGCTACAATGCTGTTATAGCGGCGGTCCCAGTTGGCGTTATAGAGCGCCAACTGCTCCTCAGTGCTGCTGGGCAGCACGTCCGCCTTGTCGTAAATAAACTTCGCATAATCGGCGGTATCCAAGCTGGTGTCCAGCCCCACATCCTGTCCCTGGCTGACGCTCTCTCCCGGCTTGCGAAGCTGTCCCAGGATCGCCGCACCCAGTATAGCTGCAATGAGGACCACAACACCAATCCATAAACTTTTGTTATTTTTCTTCATGTTACCGTCTTTCTCAGCCCCGGAGCTCCAGCAGCTTCTGCTTCAGCTCACCCTCGATGCGGCCCAGCTCCACCTCGGCCTCTTTCCTCTTCTGGGCGCCTTCCGTCTGGATCTTCACCATCTCATCCAAGGTAGAGATGAGCTGCTGGTTGGTGTGCTGAAGCGTCTCGATGCTCACCACGCTCTTCTCCGCCTCCCTGGCAGTCTCGATGGTCCCCATCTTCAGCGCGTCGGCGTTCTTACGAAGCAGGTCATTGGTCATATTGGTAACAGCAGTCTGCGCCGCCGTCGCCTGGCGGGAATTCTCCATCCCCAAGGCCAGCACCATCTGGCTCTTCCACAGGGGAATGGTGTTCACCAGAGAGGACTGGATCTTCTCCAGCATCAAGGCGTCGTTATTCTGGATCAGCCGCACCTGGGGTCCCATCTGGATGGATACCATGCGGGTCAGCTCCAGGTCGTGGAGCTTCTTTTCAAAGCGGTTGCACATATTGACAAGGTCGTTGTACGCCTGGGCATCTTCCTGATTTCCCGAGTCCATCGCCTTTTTCCGCAACTCTTCCAGCTTTCCATTCTGGGTGGCCTCCAGCTTTTTCTTTCCCGCCAGAATATACATGGTGAGCTCTTTATAATACTTTGTGTTCAGCTCATACATTTGATCCAGCATAGCCACGTCTTTCATCAGCGTCACCTGGTGGCCCTCCAAGACCTCCACGATCTTGTTCACATTGGTCTCCGCTTTGGCATACTGGGCCTTCAGCGCTTGAATGCCGTTCTTTTTCTTCTGGAAAAGTCCAAAAATTCCGCTCTTTTCCTCCTGGCCGAAGTTCTGCAGTTCGCCCACCAGTCCGGCCAAGGCATCGCCCACCTCGCCCAGGTCCTTGGTGCGGACCTTACTCAAGGCGCTTTCAGAAAAGCCGGCGATGTTTTTCTGGGCTGCCGCGCCATATTGAAGGACCAGGTTGGCGTCGGTAATATCAATTTTCTCCGAAAAATCAGCCACCATTTTTTGCTCCGCCGCAGAGAGCATGGATTCGTCCAGCCTGACGGCATTGGCGTCCCGGGCAGCTTGATCGGCCTGCTTCACCGCAGCCTCGGCCGCGGAGGGATCCAAGGTCAGCGTGGGCGCCTCCGCCGCGGCAGCAGCGGCAGCAGCGGCAGCAGTATTCAAATTGGGAGCCAGGGTCAGCTCGGGAGTATAATCAGTATTTTCAGACATGTCAAATCTTCCTCTCTCCTATTGGAAATATTTCGTATCTGTCTTCCCTTCGATCACACACCGCCTTGGAGCTCTTGACCTCCCAGCCCTTCCTGCTTCAGGAGGTTTTCCATCACAGTGATATCCGTGGCAATATCCATCGCTTCGTCGGCAAAGAGCGCGTCCAGCTGCTTGTCAAAGGCGGAGACAATGGTGTCCATCATCGTCTCGATCTTTCCCTTTGTCCCGACGATGTTTTCCCCCTCCACTCCCGCTGCACCCATGCGGTCATAAGCGTTTAAGAGCTTCAAGGTCGTGGGTAGGTAATAATTCATGAACTTCCGGATCTGGGGCAGCTTCTCCGGATGGGAGACCACGTAGGAAACGATCTTCTGGGTGATCTCCTCCAAGTGGTCGATCTGAGCAGAAATCTTTTCCCCGGGAATATTTTCATTCAAACGGCGCATCTCACTGATGGCCTTGTCTCGCTCACTGATCAATGCATCCAGCTGAGGATCCCCAGTGGAGGACTTCTCCTCCTTGTCCTTGGCCTCCTGCGCCGCTTTCTCCGGCTCAGGCATCTCATAAGTCTTATTCGGGAAGAGCGCTCTCCCCACCAACGCCCCCACGACAGAAGCCACTGCCGCCCAAACAAAATGCATCGGCTCATACAACGGCAGCAACAGTCCCCAACCAAGCCAAACGGCCGCCGCAAAGTAGAGCGGAGCAGGGGAACGCTTGACGATTTTTGCCACACAGCCACCTCCCGCTTCAGGGATGTTTCCCCATTTATAATTATTTTTATAATACCGTTTTGCCCCCCTTTCTGTCAAGGAATGACGCGTCAAATTTACACTTCCTTCAAAAACTCAATTCTTTCCTCTCCCTGCCTCCCCTTTCCTTTATTCATCGATTTATGTATATTTCTCAAATTCTTATCACTACGGCGAAAATTGAGCACAAAAAAATTCTTAAAACCTTGTGCCCATGACAACATACGGCAATTATCTAAGAGAGGCAATTTGTTCATTTTTCCGGACGCGTAAACCTGCATTTTGGATATGTACTGCACCCCCAAAATGAGCCATATTTTCCATTTCGCAAAACAAGTTCGCTTCCACAAAAAGGGCATTTATTTCGGATGTTCTCGATATGCTGTTGCTTTTCAGCCGCCCCCTTATTTGTAAGTGGCTGCAATTTATTTGCCATGCTTTGAATGTCATCAAGAGTATATTTTGTTGGGGTAATTTTAAGTGCAGCTCTTAACTTTTTCAGCATATTGGGGCGGCGAACAACAATGACATCTTTGGTATCCGCTGGTACTTTCTTTAAAGTACATCTCTCTGAAAATACGATGTAAGACACAAATTCTGAAACAGGTTTTTCTAAAAACTCAGCCAAAGCTTTGATATGTGTTCTGTTTTGACGAATAGGATTATAAAATTTATTCTTGTCACCGTTTTGCAGAGATTGCGTCCAATTCAACTGATCGGCACTGCCGAAAATCCATCCACTATAATTTTTACTTTCGAATACAAAAATTCCTTTTTCATGTATCATGATTAGGTCAATTTCGGTCGTTTTCCCTTGTCTTGGAATATAAATATTTTTTAAGACAATAAGTTGACCATCCAGATTGTCGTTAGTCAACGCATATTCAGTTGCAAACTCTCCAATCTGACCCGGGTTTTCGTAATTCATCAATGTTTTTATAATTCCCGGTTGTTCACCTTTGATTATTTCCCATATCCCCATGAAAGTTCTCCCTTTCCATACGTTTTCATAACTGAACTTATTCTATCACAAGAACAGCCATTATTTTCTTCGTGGCTTAGCCTAAAACTCCAACCGGGTTTCTATCTGTCTTAACTATATCATTTTAGGCAGAAAGTTCAACGCCATATTCTATCAGGCACAGGATGTAAATACCAAAAATCGTTCAAACTGACAAAATCGCTGAAGATTAGAACTCTCAACAAATAAAGTAAACGGCCCCGCCTTCCTCGTTGACTTTCCCTTCAAAAAACGGTATGATAAAAGATAATGTCAAAGAGAAAAGAGGATATTCCCATCATGATGACCTTGGATGACTTTAAAGCTGCCCGCAAGGTATTGGACGGCATTATCAATCCCACCCACTTAGTTTCCAGCCCCGCCTTTTCCAAGGCCACTGGGAACCACGTCTATCTGAAGCCAGAAAATATGCAGGTCACTGGCGCTTATAAAATCCGGGGCGCCTACTATAAGATCAGCACGCTCTCGCAAGAACAGACAGCAAAGGGGCTCATTACCGCCTCTGCAGGCAACCACGCCCAAGGTGTGGCCTATGCCGCCCAGGCCGCCAATGTAGCGGCCACCATTGTCATGCCCACCACTACCCCGCTGGTGAAGGTAAACAACACCAAGGATTACGGTGCCGACGTGATCTTGTATGGAGAGACCTTTGATGACGCCGCAGCGGAGGCTCAGCGTCTGGTGGAGGAAAAGGGCTATACATACATCCCTCCTTTTAACGATTTGACTGTGGCCACTGGCCAGGGGACTATCAGCTATGAAATTTTCTCTGATCTGCCCGATGTAGACGTGATCTTGGTCCCCATCGGCGGAGGCGGACTGGCCGCCGGTGTGTCCACCCTGGCTAAGCTCCTCAATCCCAAGGTAACTGTCATCGGCGTAGAGCCTGTAGGAGCCGCCTGCATGAAAGCCAGCCGGGAGGCTGGCCACGTTGTCACCCTTCCCCGGGTGGATACCATTGCCGACGGCGTGGCCGTCAAGACCCCCGGTGACCTGGTCTTCCCATACATCCAGGAAAATGTGGATGACATTCTGACCATCGAGGACACTGAGCTGGTGGACGCTTTCCTGGACATGATGGAGAAACACAAGATGATCGTGGAAAACGCAGGGCTTCTCACGGTGGCCGCCCTCAAGCATTTGGATTGCAAGGGCAAAAATGTGGTGCCTGTTCTCTCCGGCGGCAATATGGATGTCATCACCGTCTCTTCTCTGGTCCAGCACGGTCTTATGGGCCGAGGCCGTGTCTTTACCTTCTCTGTTATGCTCCCTGATCGCCCCGGCGAACTGCTCCGGGTGGCGGAGGTGGTGGCCCGGGAGAACGGCAATACCATCAAGCTGGAACACAATCAGTTCGTCAACTTGAACCGCCAGGCCGGGGTAGAGCTGAGGGTCACCTTAGAGGCCTTCGGCCACGAGCACAAGGCCCAGATCATGGCCGCGCTCAAGGCAGCAGGCTATGATGCCAAGGAGATCAGCACCGGCGAGGTATATTAAACAGGCGCCCCCGGCCAGGCTGTTCCTGGCCGGGGGCTATATGATGCGGCACCGGTCCGTCACAGCCGCCGTCAGCTGATCCCGTGGGTTGAGCACAGCTCTGGGGAGGCCGGCGGGAACGGTTCGGTCATCCGCTTGGTTTATCTTATGACAGGACCAGGCCTTCGGTTCGCTTGCCGCTTTTTATCGAAAGGAAGATCATTATGGTGAAGATCGCACCCTCTATCCTCTCTGCCGATTTTTGTGATCTGGGAAGGGACATCCAGCGGGTTTCCACCGCCGACTGGCTCCATGTGGACGTGATGGACGGCATGTTTGTGCCCAACATCTCCATCGGGGTACCGGTGGTCCAGTCCATCCGCAGGCACACCAACATGTTTTTGGATACCCATCTTATGGTGGAAAAGCCGGGCCGGTATGTGAAGGCCTTCGCCCAAGCGGGCGCAGACCTGCTCTCCATCCACCTGGAGGCAGACATGCCCCCCGCCATCCACGCCGCTCTGGATGAAATGGAGGCCCTCCATGTGAAAAAAGGGATCGCCCTGCGGCCCATCACCTCTGCCCAGGCCGTCCTCCCCTATCTAAAGCGGGGGGTAGACCTGGTGCTGGTCATGACTGTGGAGCCAGGCTTCGGTGGTCAGGCCTTCCTGTCCGACCAGCTCCCCAAGATCGCCGCCATCCGGAACTATATCGACCAATACTGTCCCGGCTGCCATTTAGAAGTGGACGGCGGCATCAACGCAGATACCGCCAAAGACTGCATTGCCGCCGGGGCCGATGTGCTGGTAGCGGGCTCAGCGGTCTATGGAGCAGATGACATCACCTCCGCCATCGCGTCGCTGCGGGGATAAGACCCCAGACGGCCTTTGCCTGCACCGAAAACCCACATATTTCGGAGGCGGCCATGCGTAGCCGCCTGTCTTCGGAGGTATTGACATGGAATACTTTCCCCCCGCCCTGGAAAACTTGGTGGAGCAATTTGCCCGGCTTCCGGGGATCGGCAAAAAATCCGCCCAGAGGCTCGCCTTCTTCGTGCTGGGCCTCTCCGATGAGGAGGCTCAAGCCTTCTCCGATGCCATCTTAGCCGCCAAGCAGTCCATCTCCCTGTGTCCCGTGTGCCGCAATTTTACCGAGGGAGAGGGGCTCTGCCCTATCTGCGCCAGCTCCAAGCGGGACAGCGCCACCGTCTGCGTGGTGGCCGATCCCAAAGATGTGGCGGCGCTGGAGCGCTCCCGGGAGTACACTGGGCGCTACCACGTTCTCCACGGGGTCATCTCCCCCATGAACCATGTGGGGCCCGATGACCTGCACATCAAAGAGCTGGTGGAACGGGTGGCCGCCCGGGACATCCAGGAGGTCATCATGGCCACCAACCCCACCACAGAGGGAGAGGCCACCGCCATGTACCTCTCCCGGCTCTTAAAGGCCTTTGGGGTAAAGGTGACGAGGCTGGCCTACGGTGTGCCCGTGGGCGGGCAGCTGGAATTTGCCGACGATGCTACGCTGGGCCGGGCGCTGGAGGGTCGGCAGGAGATGTGAGCTGAGCGGGCGGAGTAGATCCGCCCGCTTTTTTTGAGAGGAAGTGCGAAAGGTGTCCCAGGGCAGATTGTTTGAGTTGATCTACCTCCTGCTGGAGCGGAAACAGATGACCGCAGAAGAGCTCGCCCATCGGTTTGAGGTCTCTGTCCGCACCATCTACCGAGATGTGGACGCCCTCTCCTCCGCTGGCGTTCCCATTTACTCCATTCCCGGCCGGAAGGGCGGCATCGCCCTCATGGACCACTATGTGCTGGACCGCGCCGCCTTTTCCGACGAGGAGCAGACCCAGCTTTTGACCGCCCTTAAATCTTTAGCCGGTGATAGCTCCTTGGGCTCGGCAGAGGTCTTGGCAAAGCTCTCCGCCCTTTTTCACCGTTCGGACCCGGACTGGCTCCAGGTGGATATGTCCCGCTGGGGAGAACAGGCGGAGGACAAGGCCAAATTTCAAGCACTGAAGGGGGCCATCTTATCCCGCAGGGTCATCACATTCACCTATGTCAGCTCTTATGGGGAGACCACCGCCCGGCAGGCCCTTCCTGCCCGTCTGGTATTCAAATCTCAGACTTGGTATCTCCAGGGATTTTGTCTTGACAAGCAGGCATACCGCACCTTCCGAATCTCCCGGATGCTCGAGCTGGCCGTGACCGGGCGCACCTTTATCACGCCCTTGTCCCCGCCGCCCATCGACGATCCCCAGACCCATTCTCCCGCAACCGTCTGCCTGAAGTTGCGCTTCTCCCCCTATCTGGCCTACCGGGTCTATGATGAGTTCGGCGAGAGCTGCATCACCCGGCTCCCCGACGGCTCCTTAGAGGCCTCCGCCGTCTTTCCGAAGGACGGCTGGCTCTACGGATACCTTCTCTCCTTTGGTGTCGGAGTGGAAATCATAGAGCCAGTGTGTTTTCGCCGTCAATTGGGCCTACTGGCGAAAAAAATCTGGGCGAACTGCGAAATTCCTGACACAAGGTGTCAGGGTTTTGATGCTACCATGGGACCATCTCATAACAAGGAGGATGCTGCCCATGCGTGAACCTGTATTTTGTCAATCCTGCGGAATGCCCATCGACGATCCCGCCCTGCGAGGCACCGAGGCGGACGGCGCTCTCAGCCGCCATTACTGCAAATACTGCTACGAAAACGGGGCCTTCACCGGAGACATGACCATGGAGGAGATGATCGGCTTCTGCGCCCCCTTCATGGTCCAGTCCAACCCCGACATGACGGAGGAGCAGGCCAAGGAGCAGATGCGGGAAATTTTTCCCCTGCTTTTTCGCTGGAAGGGAAAGACGTAATGAGCTACCGGCTTTCCAGCATGACGCTGCGGACAAACAACACCTCAAGGGGGTTGGCCGCCATTGCAGCGCTTTGGGCAGATGTCCAGAGCGAGAAGCTGCCCCTTCTCTTTGACAGCGGCGGGGCCTTCCATGCCGGCTTGTCCCCCATTTCCCGGTACAGCGGCTATTCCTCCTACGAAAACGGGGAGTATGATCTGTCTATTTTCGCGGTGAGCGCCGATTTCTTCGCTGCATTGGAGCAAAAGGCGGCTCAGGGAACATATCGGAAATATGAGGTCTCCGGGGAGGACTTGTCCGTCTGCACCCGAGCCGCCTGGGAACAGGTCTGGGCCGACCAGAAGGCGGGCCGGCTCCAGCGGACCTTTTCAGAGGACTTTGAGCGCACCGTCCCGACAGAGTATACCAAAGATGGAATGTGTCACTGCTATCTCTATATTGCAATTTGAATGAGGGGCCGGTCTTATCCAGACCGGTCCCTCATATTTCTAAAATTTTTGATAAGCAGGAAATGAAAATCCCCCTCAAAATCATCTAAGCTATGTCCGAACAAAAGCAAAAATGCAGATATGAGATCGGAATACTCACCGGAAGGGAACCACGGCCATGGAGGAACAGGAATTCACCCGCCGGGCGGAGGAATTAAAACCCCGGCTCTACCCGCTGGGATGGGCCCTTACATATCAGTTGCCTTTTTCCCCGAAAAATGCTATACTGATTTTACTTTTCCATCCACGCTATGAAATCGAACTTTTTCAGAAAGGCAGCCGGTTGGGGAAAGCCCTGTCTTTGATCTCGCAGAGCCGGAGGCATCCGCGCTCCCCTCCCCTTTGCGGGAAAACCTGTCCGGCTGTCCGCTTGAAAGGGCGGGGCCTATATGCCCTGATGAGGAGGTGTGCCTCATGAACCTTTGTGATATCAATGACGTGAAAGCCCTGCTGTCCCGGCACGGCTTCCGCTTTTCCAAGTCCATGGGGCAGAATTTTCTCGTGGAAGGCTGGGTACCTCGGGACATTGCTGTCAGTTCCGGTGCTGGACCGGGCAGCGGTGTACTGGAGATCGGCCCCGGGATCGGCCCGTTGACGGTGGAGCTGGCCCAGCGGGCCGGCAAGGTGACCGCCATAGAACTGGACAGGGCGCTGTTGCCCATCTTAGAGGAGACACTGTCGGGGCATTCCAATGTGACCGTGATCCCCGGCGATGTGATGAAGCTGGATCTAAAAGCCCTGATAGACGAACAATTTCCCGGTTTGACCCCTATCGTCTGTGCCAACCTCCCTTATAACATCACCACCCCCGTCCTCACTCTTCTCTTGGAGAGCAGGCTGTTTAACTCCATCACTGTCATGATCCAGCAAGAGGTGGCCCAGCGTATCTGCGCCGCACCGGGGAGCGGAGACTACGGTGCCTTCTCCATCCTCTGCCAGTATCATGCCCGCACGGAGCTGCTGTTCGAGGTGCCCAGAGAGTGCTTCCTCCCCGCCCCCAGAGTGACCTCCGCTGTGGTGCGGCTGACTCCCCAACCCATTCCGGAATGTGTGCATGACCAGGCCCTTTTCTTCCAGACCGTCCGGGGTGCCTTTGGACAGCGGCGCAAAACGCTGCTCAATGCCCTCTCCTCTGTATTTCCCCTTTCCAAGGACCAGCTGCGGGCGTGCATCGAAACCGCTGGGCTCCCTCCTTCCATCCGGGGAGAGCGTCTGAGCATCCCGGAATTTGCCCGCCTGTCAGATGAGATCGGAATCATCAAACAGAATTGAGCCTGTGAGGAAATCCCTCACAGGCTCTTTCGTATCTGCTGCAGCGCACTTTTTTCCAGCCGGGACACCTGGGCCTGGGAAATGCCCACCTCCGTGGAGACCTCCATCTGGGTCTTCCCCTGCATGAACCGCAGAGATAAGATCCTCTTTTCCCGCTCGGGGAGCTTGTCCACCGCGTCTTTAAGGGCGATATGCTCCAGCCAGCTCTCATCGGTGTTCTTATTGTCCTTCACCTGGTCCATCACACATACCGCGTCCCCGCTGTCTGAGTAGACCGGCTCATAAAGGCTCACTGGATCGGTGATGGCCTCCATGGCAAAGACCACATCTTCCCTTTTCGTATTCAGCATTTGCGCGATCTCCTCCAGCGTCGGCTCCCGCTGGTTTTGAGACATAAACTGCTCCTTGGCCTGGAGGACTTTATAAGCGGTGTCCCGCATAGAGCGGGATACTCGCATGGAGCTGTTGTCCCGAAGATAGCGACGGATCTCTCCCACGATCATGGGCACCCCATAGGTGGAAAAGCGCACATCCATTTCGATATTAAAATTGTCAATGGCTTTGATGAGGCCGATACAGCCCACCTGAAAAAGATCATCCACATTTTCTCCCCGGCGGTCAAACTTCTGAATGACCGACAGCACCAAGCGCAAATTGCCCGCAATGAGTTTTTCCCGGGCCTCCATGTCCCCTTCCCTGCTCCTGCGGAGAAGCTCCACCATCTCTTCATTTTTCAGAACCTTCAGCTTGGAGGTATTGACCCCGCAGATCTCTACTTTCCCCTGCATCCCGGACCCTCCTGACATCGAAAACCGTTGTCAGTATTTTTTCCGGGCTGTAGGCTTTCATACCGGGTCAGGCAGAGCTTTATTTTTTATCGTGGGACCCTTTTCGATGGATTTTACCTTTGATTTTCGCTTCCCTTCCCCCGCAGCGGATGGCACCTCATTGTCCACCCCCGCCCCGTTCATCGGGAATTCTCTTGGGATGGTTGCTGGAAAAAGGGAGCCCTGTGTGGGCGAGGCCTCGCTCTTTGGACGGCAGGCGGCGATGATTGGAATATATAGACTTGTTTTTCCCTTAAAATGTATTAAAATAGCAACAGAAAGTTTGGGAAGTACAAACGCTCCACTTTAGGAGGTAATTTTGATGAAAAAAGATCTGGGCGTATCCCCCTACCTGTTCCCTATGCCCGTGCTGATGATTTCCACCTACAATGAAGACCAAACGGTAGATGTAATGAATATGGCTTGGGGCGGCATCTGCGCTGAGGACATGGTGTCTTTGAACATCAGCGAGGGGCATAAAACCGCGGCAAATATCAAAAGGCTTGGCGCTTTTACCCTTAGCATTGCCGATCTCCCCCACATAGAGGCCGCTGATTTCTTCGGCATCGCCTCCGGGAACACCACGAAAGGTAAATTTGCCCGCTCCGGACTTACCGCTGTCAAAAGTGAAAAGGTAAACGCCCCCATCGTCACCGAGTTCCCCATTACGCTGGAATGCCAGGTGGTGGAAACCCGGCAGGAAATCTACGGTTTTCATGTCCTGGGACGCATTGTAGGTGTCCTGGCCGAAGAGTCCGTCCTGGACGAGGCGGGTAAGGTGGATCCCACCCGCCTCAATGCCTTTGTCTTCGATCCGTTCCAAAGCGGCTACTACGCCGTCGGCAAAAAGGTAGGCCAGGCCTGGAACTCCGGCACAGGGCTAATGAAATGATTTCCAGCTGGCAAAGCAAGAGGGCATCCCTTCTATTGGAAGGGATGCCCTCTTCTTTTATTCCGCCGCAGCCAAAAGCTGTTTGGTGTATTCCGCTTGGGGATGGTTGAAGATGTCCTCCACATTCCCCTGCTCTATGATGCGGCCAGCCTGCATCACCAGCACCCGGTCACACAGCTGGTAGACCACATTTAAGTCGTGGGAAATAAAGAGATAGCTCAAATCCAGCTCGTCCCGAAGCCGCTTCAGGAGCTTTAGGATCTGGGCCTGAATGGTCACATCCAAAGCGGACACCGGTTCATCGGCGATGAGGAATTTAGGACTTTGGATCAGGGCCGCTGCGATGGAGACCCGCTGGCGCTGGCCCCCCGACAGCTCCGCCGGCCTTGCTCTCACGCATTCCGGAGGAAGCTCCACCAGCTCCAGCATTCTGGCCACCTGCGCTTTACGCTCCCCGGCAGAGAGCCCGCCCTGGATCCGGAGGGGCTCCTCCAATATCCACCCCACATGGTAGGCGGGATTTAAGGAGCTATATGGATCCTGGAACACCATTTGAGGCCGCTGGGTATAGTGGATGATCTGCCCCCGATCGGGCTTCACCATGCCCAAAATGACCTTGGCCAGAGTGGATTTTCCCGTCCCTGACTCCCCCACCAATCCCATAATCTCCCCGTGGCCAATATCAAAGCTCACGTCGTGAAGGATCTCCTGATAGCTCCCTCGCTGAAACAGCCCTCCAGCATGGTAGCCGCAGGTGACCTGCTGGACAGAGAGAACCCGTTCTTTCCCGTTCATGGCTCCTCCCCCCTCCGCCGGGTGGGGATGGCGGCGATCAAACGCTTGGTATAGTCCTCTGAGGGATGGTAGAACACCGTATCCGTATCCCCCTCCTCCACCAGTACGCCCTTGCACATCACTGCCACGCGGCTACACAGCTTACGCACCACATTCAAATCATGGGAGATAAACAGCATAGAAATGCCGAATTCCCGGTTGAGCTTTCTAAGCAGCTCCAAAACCTGTGCTTGAATGGTCACATCCAAAGCGGTGGTAGGTTCATCTAAGAGCAGCAGCTTGGGCCGGGATACCGTCGCCGCGGCGATCATGGTCCGCTGCAGCATTCCCCCAGAGAGCTCATGGGGATACCGCTCGTAGATCCCCTCCGGATCAGACAGCTCCACCTGCCGAAGTGCATCCAGGGCCAGCGCCCGCCGCTCCTCTTTGGTGAGCTTGGTGTGGAGGAAAAGGCTCTCCTCCACCTGGGGACCAACCTTCATTAGCGGGTCCATAGCAGACATGGGCTCTTGGAATACCACCCCCACGCCCTTGCCCTGGATCTTCCGCAGCTGGGCCCGGTCCGCATGGAGCAACTCTGTCCCATCCAACAGGATCTCACCAGAATAGGCACACTGTTTCCGGGGCAGAAGGCCTGCCACGCTCATAGCGGTCACAGACTTTCCAGAACCGGATTCCCCCACCAATCCCACGATCTCGCCGTCATGGATCTGCAGGCTGACGCCGGCCACCGCCTCCCGCTCCCGGGTATGGAATTTTACATGCAGGTCCTTAATCTCCAGCATCAGTCCACCTCCCTGCCCTGGCGCTGCAGCCCTTCGCCAATCAGTCCCACGCCAAATACCAACAGGATGATGACAGCACCGGTGCCCACGGCATACCACGGAGCCCGGGTCAGCATACTTTGGGCTTCGGACAGCATATAGCCCAAAGACGCATCCGGCGGTGTGACCCCGATCCCCAGATAGCTCATAGACGCCTCAGCCAAGACCGCATTGTTGAAGCCGATGGTGACAGCCGGCAGCAGCACTGGGAGTGTGTTGGGCAGAATGTGCACCACCAGGATGCGGCTTGGGGAAGCCCCCATCAGCCGGACACTTTTTACATAATTCACCTCCCGCAGCGACGCGAAGGCCGTGCGGGTCACTCTGGCAAAGCTGGGGATAAACACCACTCCCAGGGCAAGGACCACATTGTACTTTTTGCCCGGGCCCAGGATACTGATAATGACCAATGCAAGCAGAACGCTGGGAAAGGCGGTAAGCGCATCATTGATACGCATCAGCGCCTCGTCCACCACACCGCCGAAATAGCCCGTCAGTGCGCCGACGGCGATTCCGCACACCGCGCCGATGGCCACGGTGGCGGCAGCAATGGCAAAGGTGGTCCCCGCCCCTTTCAGCACCCGACTGAAAATGTCCCGGCCAAAGTTATCTGTCCCCATCAAATGCTGCAGGGAGGGCGCCTCAAATTTCGCCCCGGCGCCGATAACCGTAGGGTCGTAGGGCGTCCAAAAATATCCCAGAAGAATCAGCGCCGTCAGGATGGCGGTCAAAATCAGCCCCGCTTTCAGGTATCCGTTCATTCGTCTCATGCGCCACCTCCCAGCCTCAGCCGTGGGTCGATTCTCTGATTGATGAGATCTGCCACCGTGCCGGCCAATACCACCCACAAGGCTAAGATGACCACGATGGCCTGTACCACCGGATAATCCCGATTGGAGATGGATGCCACCAACAGCCGCCCCAGGCCGGGAATGGCAAAAACCTGTTCCACCACGATGCTGCCCGCCACGATCTCCGCCATCGTCTGTGCCAAAAAGGTGACCACTGGGATCAGCGCATTTTTCAGCACATGGCGGTAGAGGACGCCCCGGCGGTCATTGCCCCGGGAGACGGCTGTGCGGACATAGTCCTTCTGCATCTCCTCCTGGATGGTGCTCTTCAGCATCCGCACCGTCATGGCGATGCGGGGGATGGCAATGGACACTGCGGCAAACAGCATGTACTTGACCGAGCCCCAAAAATTCCCGCTCAGCCCTGGAAAATCGCCGTGAGTAAACCAACCCAAAATCGTGCTGAACACCCATGTCAGCAAAATGCCGGTAAAAAAGGGCGGCACCGCCATGCATAGCTGGTTCAAGGCCGTCCGGACACCGGACAGGCGTCCACCCACCCGCCCGGCAGCGTGGACCCCCAGAGGGATCGAGATGATCACAATCAACAGAAAACTCATCACACTCAGGCACAAGGTCACCATCACCTTGGGTGCGATCAGCTGGACCACCGGCTGCTTATAGCTGTATGAGGTCCCCAAATCGCCGGTGAAAAAGCCCAGCAGCCACTCACCATACCGCACCGGAAAAGGCCGGTCCAGCCCCAACTCCCGCTCCAAGGCCGCCACCTTTTCCGGCGTGGCCTGGGTTCCCAGCATGATCTCCGCCGCGTTGCCGGAGATCAAATCAAAGGCCGCAAATGCCAAAAAGGAGACGATGACCATTGTCAGCAGCAACATAACAATGCGCTTTGCCGCATATTTCATGATCACCATCCCCTTTCCGGGTAAGCGGCAAAACAGCCGCTTGTCATATTACTCCGCCCAGCGGACCGTGGACAGATCCAGAACGTAAATGGGGTAGAAATTCAGGCCCTCCAATCCCTTACGGACAGCCACCAGGTCGGCCATATCCTGGATGTAGACATTGGCGGCATTTTCCGTCAGGTTCTTCTCCATCGCCTTGTAAATGGCGGTCTGCTCGGCATCGTCATAGGTCATTAGCGCCTTCTGGAACAGAGCGTCATAGTCGGCATTATTATAGTTAATAAAATTATTCGCATAGTCGGAGGTGAACCGCTCCAGCAGGGCACGGGCAGTCATATTGGAGGCGTCCACCCCCACCACAGTGGACTGGAACTGCCGACCGATATATACGTCGGACACCCAAGTGCCCCACTCCACCAGCTCTATCTTGGCGTTGACATTGATCTCCTTCAGCTGCTCCACCAGCACCTCGGCGGTGTCAATATGGGGCTGATAGTTGGAAGGGACTGTAATGGTCATCTCAAAGCCTTCCGGATAGCCGGCTTCCGCCAGCAGGCTCTTGGCCTTCTCCACATCCTTGGTGTAATAGTCGGTCAGGCTGTCATCAAAATACTTGCCGAAGGCGGGATACATGCTGGAGCCGATGGGACTGCCATAGCCATCAAAGGCCCAATCAATGATGCCCTGCTTATCCACAGCATAACAGAGCGCCTGCCGGACCCGGACATCATCAAAGGGGGCCTCCGCGTTATTCAGATACATGGCCTGGACCAGATTCATGGTACCCTCGTCCACATAAAAATCGTCGCCCAGCTGGGCCACCTGGGTGCTGGTCAAATGGGCAAACAGGTCGATGGCCCCGCCCTGGAGGCTCATCATGATGCTGTCCGCGTTCTCAATGACCTTATAGGTCACCTTATCCAGGTAGGCAGGGGTACCCCAATACTCATCAAACTTCTCCAACACGATGGACTCCTGGGCGGCACGGGACACAAACTTGAACGGCCCGGTGCCCACAGGGGCAGTGTCCTGCTGGTCGTAATCTGCAGGCAGGATCGCCGTAGTCATGTAAGAGATAAACTCGTTGCTGGGTTCACTGATGGTGATGACTACTGTCTTTTCATCCGGGGACTCCACCGATTGGATAACAGAAAACGCCTCCACCAGAGGCTCGCCCTCAGAGGTGTCGGCGCAGCGGGAAATGGAATAGACCACGTCCTCCGCACTCACCGTATCCCCGTTGTGGAACTTCACCCCATCCCTCAATGTGAAGGTGTAGGCAGTCCGGTCTTCGGAAACCGTATAATCTTCGGCAATGGCGGGAACCAGATCTCCTTCCGGAGTGGGCTTCATCAGCCCTTCAAACACGTTGAACATGACTTCCTTGGTTCCTGCCGCCACCGCCAGGTGGGGGTCAAGACTGTCATCAAGATCCTGGGCGATCCCCACAGTGATCTCATTTGCCCGGGGCTCGGCGCTGTCCGGCCCCTTGCTCTCCTCCGCAGTGTCTCCTCCGCATCCGCTGAGGAGGGCTGCCAAAAGGCTTGCCGATAAGAGCCCTGCAATCGTGCGTCTGTTCATGTCGGTCCTTCCTTTCATCACTGCCCCTCTAAGGGGTCAATGTTGGGCGGATGCTGCCCGCCCGGCAGAATTTTCGGCTCTATTCAATTGTAATAGAGAACCTTGTAAGATGGCCCCTCTGAAGTGAGTGGACCTCTCACAAGGTTGTAGTTTACACGATATGGACCCTGTTTGCAAGGTTTTTCCCGTTTTTACACAAGTTAGGTCTCCGCAACCGCCTCGGCCTTTCCCTCATCCTGTGCCTCCAGCCGGCTACTGATATATCCGGGGACCTCCTCCACCAGAATATCCAGGGCCACAGCCAGTTCACCGAAGAGCAGCGCCTCTCCCTCCCGCATGAACCGCTCGTCTACGGCCCCAAATTTCCGTTTCTCTTTCTCCACCATCTTTTTCTTGGCGTAGATCGACATGGTCAGCTCCACCAAATCCCGGCAGTCATGGGTGGCGATGGAAGCCTGATAGTGCTCTGTCAGTTTCCGCAGCACCTTGCTCTCGCAGGGCTCCACCTCCATGGTGGGGATCAGGTCGATGAGCCGTTCCGCCTCTTCCCTGGAAATGACAGGGCGCATGAAAACTTTGCCGTTTACCGGTGTCAAAATGCTACAGTTTTGGTAACGAGGCATAAGTGCATAAAAATCCTGTCCGTCCTTTCGGTGTTCGATACGCTCCACCTGACAGACTCCCATCCTGCCATAAACCACGAAATCTCCCGGCTGAAACATCATTCTCACCTCATCTACCTTATCTACCTTTTATTCTAACTGATATTATATCACAGTTTTTTATTTCCATGTAAGCAAAACTTTTCCTCCTGGGGACACTTGCCGCTTTCATATGATAAACTGTCAAAAAAAGGGGGAAATTTCTATAAACTGTTATCCATGGTTAGGGGAATACTTGATGGCAAAACCAGGCGCTGCGCACAACTATAAGTTGGAGTGGCAATGGGACCGCCACCCTGTGCGGGGAAAAATGTCCGCCGCCATATATGCCCCAGGCCCAGAGCATACGGAACACGCTGAGTGGACCATGGTGATTCTGAAATGCGATCCCCGCAGAGCTGGGCTGTACAGTGGAAATTGGGACTGATATAGCTACATCATCTTCAGCATTTCCCGTTTGAGCCGCTGGATGATCCGCTTTTCCAACCGAGAGATGTAGGACTGAGAGATGCCCAGCATATCAGCCACCTCTTTTTGGGTCCGTTCCTGCTGGCCGTTCAGCCCAAAGCGAAGGGTGATGATGACCCGCTCCCGCTCCTCCAGGCGGTCCATCGCTTTGGAGAGGAGCTGGCGGTCCACGTCCTCCTCCAGGGGCTTCATGACCACATCCCCCTCCGTGCCCAGGATGTCGGAGAGCAGCAGCTCGTTGCCGTCCCAGTCCGTATTCAACGGTTCATCAAAGGAGACCTCTCCCCGCTGGTTAGAGGTCTTTCGCAGGTGCATCAAGATCTCATTTTCAATACACCGGGAGGCATAGGTGGCCAATTTGATGTTTTTCTCCGCTTTGTAAGTGCTGACCGCCTTGATCAAGCCAATGCTCCCAATGGAGATCAGATCTTCAATGTTGATCCCCGTATTCTCAAAGCGCTTGGCAATATAGACTACCAAGCGCAGATTCCGTTCGATCAGCATGCTCTTGGCCCCCTCGTCTCCCTCCGACAACCGGGCGATGAGCACACTCTCTTCCTCCCGCTTCAGAGGCGGCGGCAGGGTATCGCTGCCGCCGATATACATGATTTTGCCCGGCAAAGCCACGCCCCAGCGGGCTAATAAAGCTTGAAGCCTCCACCAGGCCCGCCGAAATTTCTCCCCCATATCGTTCCCTCCCTTTCCTCATTTACGCGCCAATCAGGGCGTTATATCCTCCGCCGTCAGACAGCCTCCCCGGTGCCAATGCCACCAGAATCGGACCATAATCCTCTCCCCCCACTCTAGCCCGGTCTACTTTTATCGCCAGCAAAAGCGCGTAGGAGAGCCCTACCGCCTGGTATGGAATCAGCCGCCACCGCCGCTTTTCCCCCCGGCGGTGTTCCATCGCGCTCACCGGATCGGCCAGTTCCGACAAGCTGGGGCCTTCCCCCGGCGGAAAAAGTGCCGTCAGCTTCTCTCCCTCCGCCACCATCACAGGCCTCCCGGTGGCGGGGTCCGTGAGGGTATTGCCCGTGTCGATCAAGGCGGTCAGCCTGCATCGTCGGCCTCCCAGCTCCAGTTCTGCTGGCGCCAACTCCCGGCCCCCATGCTGTGCCGTGCGGCGAAAAATGAGGGTGAGGAACACATAGCATCCCGCCGCCGCTAAGAGGGTGGTCCTCAGATCCAGCACTGCGCCGCTTCCAGAGAGGAGCTGAAGGGCCAGTACACCTCCTCCAAAGGCAGCGGAGGTCCCCAAAAACACCAAGCTCACCCGGATGAGCCGCTTCGAGCCGCCAAAAGCAATCAGCGTCATCCCCACTGCGCAGGCCAGCTTACACAAGGCGGCATTCAGAAAAAACCAGCCCGGCAGAAACACCGCCGCCGAATAGAGCCCGCCCAGCACGGCCGCCAGCGCCATCCGCCCCCGATGCAAAACCTCCCCCGCCAGCTTTGCTGAGGCGAGCAGCAGGAGATAATCCACCAAGGTATTGAGAAGAAATACCTCATCTATGTATACCACTGTCATGCCCGTCCCTCCTTACCCGGCCATTATAGAGGAGACGAGTTTCAAAAAAGGTCAAAAGGATAGGAAAAGAAAAGCATTTTTTTCTTGACTTGTCCTATCCGGCATGATAAAATGCTATCACCTATGAAAAGGGCTTTTCTTTTCATGTCTGTTTTTACGGTGTGACGGAGCATGAAAACCCTCTCCTTCCTCAGGGAAGTCATAGGGAGGCAATCATGCCGGCCCCACACCAAGCAAGGAAGGCCTTTGGGCCTTTTTCGGCTGGGTCCGGCAAATAGGCTGGGTCCGGCTTTTTTAATGCCGAAACGGCCAAGTAATAAGGAGGTGCCGAAGCATGGCAAAGGCTGGCAACCGGGTGAAGATCACCCTACGCTGCAACGAGTGCAAACAGCGCAACTACAACACCAAGAAAAACAAGAAAAACACCCCCGACCGTCTGGAGATGAACAAGTATTGCCCCTTCTGCAGGAAGCATACGGTCCACACCGAGACCAAGTAATGAGCCTTTCCTACGATTACAAATGACGGCTCACAAGAAAGAAGGGTATCACTGAATGGCTGAAAACGAGAATCTGGAACGGGTGGAGGCTGCCGCCCAATCCGAGGCTCCCGCAGCTCCCGCGAAAAAGAAGTCCGAAAAAAAGTCGGAGAAGAAATCCAAGCCCGGCGTGTTCAAGCGTATGGCACAATGGTTCAAGGAGATGAAGGCCGAGCTGAAAAAGGTTCAGTGGCCAAGCTGGAAGCAAACCCTGAACAACACCCTCATCGTCTTGGCCTTCTGTGTTGTCGTTGGTCTGTGCATTTTTATCTTCGATAAGCTGGCCGACGGCGTTTTGGGCGCATTGATCAGTCTCTTTAAGCAGGCCGGTTGAGGAACTGCAGATGGAAGAGGCAAAATGGTATGTGGTGCATACCTATTCCGGTTATGAGAACACGGTGGCTGCCAGCATCGAAAAAGCCGTGGAAAACCGGGGTATGCGCGACTTGATTCAAGAAACCACCATCCCTATGGAGACCGTCACCGAGATCACCGATAACGGCCCTAAGACGGTGGAACGCAAAGTCTTCCCCGGCTATGTATTGGTGAAGATGGTCCTCACTGATGACACCTGGCACTTGGTCCGCAACATCCGCGGCGCCACCGGCTTCGTGGGATCAGGCAGCAAGGCCATCCCCCTGACCGATGATGAGATCGCCGCGCTGGGCGTGGAGAAGCATGAAGTGGTCGTCAACTACAGCATGGGCGACAGCGTAAAGATTACCGATGGCGCCCTGGAATCCTTCATCGGCACGGTGGAGGAGATCGACATGGATCACAACAAGGTCCGTGTGGTCGTCTCCATGTTTGGCCGGGAAACTCCCGTCGAGTTGGAGCTGGACCAGGTCGAACCGGTCCAAGATTAAGAAAGCAAGATCCCCCCTTTAGGGGTTCCCGCAAGCCCTGCACGGCAGGGCCCGCGGAGAGAGAAGGCACAGCAGCACAAGAGAGCTTTCCGGCAGCGGGAAGCAAAAGGCAAAGCTTGTGCCAACGAAGTGGGAGGGACCAAAAATGGTCCCGTCCATACCACATTTCAGTAGGAGGTGCTGTTTCAAATGGCACAGAAAATCACCGGTTACGTGAAACTGCAGATCCCCGCCGGCAAGGCAACTCCCGCCCCCCCTGTGGGCCCCGCCCTTGGCCAGCATGGCATCAACATCGCCGCATTTACCAAAGAGTTCAACGAGCGGACCAAGAACGAAGGCGGTCTCCTGATCCCTGTGGTCATCACCGTCTACGCCGACCGCTCTTTCTCCTTCATTACCAAGACTCCCCCCGCCGCCGTTCTTATCAAGAAGGCCTGCGGCTTGGACAAGGCGTCTGGCGTGCCCAACAAGGAGAAGGTCGCCACCATCAGCAAGGAAGACATTCGCAAAATTGCTGAAACCAAGATGCCTGACCTCAACGCTGCCAGCATCGAGGCCGCTATGAGCATGATTGCCGGCACCGCCCGCTCCATGGGCGTCGTGGTGGGCGACTAAGGCAAGGAGGTAAGCAGATATGTTTAGAGGTAAGAAATACCAGAACGGCGCCAAGCTCATCGACAAGAGCGCCGCTTACGATGTGATGGAGGCCATGGACCTGGTAGTCAAGGCCGCCCCCGCTAAATTCGATGAAACTGTGGAACTCCATGTAAAGCTGGGTGTCGACTCCCGTCATGCTGACCAGCAGGTCCGCGGCGCTATCGTTCTTCCCCACGGCACCGGCAAGACCCAGCGGGTGCTGGTCTTCGCCAAGGGTGACAAGGCTGACGCTGCGAAAGAGGCGGGTGCCGATTACGTGGGTGAACTGGATTTGGTGGAAAAGATCCAAAAGGAAAACTGGTTCGACTTTGACGTGGTGGTCGCCAGCCCTGACATGATGGGCGTGGTGGGCCGTCTCGGTAAGGTCCTGGGCCCCAAGGGCCTGATGCCCTCCCCCAAGGCGGGCACTGTCACCCCTGACGTGGCCAAGGCCGTTCAGGAGGTCAAGGCCGGTAAAGTGGAGTACCGTCTGGACAAGACCAACATCATCCACTGCCCCATCGGCAAGGTCTCCTTTGGTCCTGAGAAGCTCTCTGAGAACCTGAACGCTCTCATGGGTGCTATCGTCAAGGCCAAGCCCTCCGCCGCCAAGGGCACCTATGTCAAGAGCTGCGTCGCCGCCTCCACCATGGGCCCCGGCGTAAAGCTCAACGCTGCGAAATTCGTGTAAGAAACGCTCTATTTCTTTCAAAAAATATATTTCCCTGGGGGGTTTTGCTTGACAAAATCCCCCAGGGGTGATATATTACTTTTCGTGTTCAAAGACAGCGGGCGGCTTTCGGCCATAACGACTTTCGTCCCCCGCCGAGAATGCAGCCGATCAAGATTTGTTTTGTGCTGTTTTCGTGCAATTGGACACGAAAGCGGCATTTTCTTTTGTCTTTTCGACAGAGGAAGCCGCCGCCATTCAAAAACTCTGGAGGTGAATTCCCAATATGCCTAACGCAAAGGTTCTGAGTGAGAAGCAGGCTATCGTGGCCGGGCTGGTCGACACCCTGAAAACCTCCGCCAGCGGCGTGCTGGTGAATTACGAAGGCATCACCGTGTCTGAAGACACCCAGCTTCGTAATGAGCTTCGCAAAGCCAACGTGGAGTATTCCGTGGTAAAGAACACCTTGGTCCGCCGCGCTCTGGACGACGCCGGACTGAGCGAGCTGGATGACGTGCTTCACGGCACCACTTCTCTTGCTGTCAGCAAGGATGACCCCATCGCCCCCATGCGTGTGATCCACAAATTCGCCAAGGGACTGGGCGAAAACAGGTTCGTCATCAAGGCCGGCTTTATGGACGGCAAGGTACTGCCTTTGGATGACATCTCTGCACTGGCTGAGCTGCCCTCTAAGGAGGTCCTGCTGGGCCAGGTGCTTGGTATGATGCTCTCCCCCATCACCAGCTTGGCCATCGTCATCAAGGCTATCGCCGAAAAGGACGGCGTCCCCGCCGAAGAGGAAGCTGCTCCTGCTGAGACCCCCGCTGAATAAACATATCCATTCAAACCACAATTTAGGAGGTATACTATTATGGCTAGCGAGAAGATTACCGCTTTGATCGAAGAAGTGAAGTCCCTGACCGTTCTGGAGCTGAACGACCTGGTAAAGGCTCTGGAGGAGGAGTTTGGCGTTTCCGCCGCCGCTATGGCCGCTCCTGCCGCCGGCGCCGGCGCTGCCGCCCCTGTGGAGGAGAAGACTGAGTTTGACGTGGTCCTGGCCGACATCGGCGCTGAGAAGATCAAGGTCATCAAGGTTGTCCGTGAGATCACCGGCCTGGGCCTGGGCGAAGCCAAGGCTGTTGTTGAGGCTGCTCCCAAGGCCATCAAGGAAGGCGTCAGCAAGGACGAGGCCGAGGAGCTGAAGAAGAAGCTGGAAGAGGTCGGCGCCAAGGTCGAGCTGAAGTAAGTTTTGCTCTCCCCATTCATTTCCTGTAACATAAAATGGCTGGTGACGAAAGTCACCAGCCATTTTCATTTTCAAAAAAGGGGAGCCGAATCGCTTCCGGCCCCCCTGTCTTCATTTCATATCCCGCCTATTTTCCCTCGATGGCCCGGAGAATCATTTGGAATCCATCTTCCAAAAATTCTTCGCGTCCTTTTCCCGTCTGCGACATCAAAAAGGCTTCTCCGTGCTCGGCCATGTGGATCATTCCGGAAATGCTGGCCCAGAAAAAGATCACTGTCCCCATCTGGTTCTCCCCTGCCGGGATACCCTTAGCCAGGAAGTCGGCCAATTCCTGACAGAACTCCTCCGTTACCCGGCGGATATCCTGCTCTGTCTTGGCTTTCCCCGCTCCGGTATAATTTCCTCCCATCACCGCTTCATAAGCGCTGGGATTCTCCTTATAGAAATCTAAAATTGCTCGACAAACCCCGTTATAAGCGGCAGGCCACCCCTCATGCTTTTCAATGGCCTGATGGACTCTCTTTTTCAGCATAATCAAGCCATTGAGGAGAATGGCCCCCACAATCTCTTCTTTGCTCTGAAAATATACATAGAGAGTAGCCTTGCTGTATTCGGCCTCTCGGGCGATGTTGTCCATGGTAGTGCGGTCCACTCCTCTTTCGGAAAAGAGACGTTCCGCCGCGGCCAGGATCGAGCCCCGGTGAAATTCCGCCAATGCCTGCCGTTTGCCCATACTCATCGCTCCCTCTCATTCATTTCTAGTAGTGAAATTATATCACATCTTCCCTCTGGTTTCAATGTTGCAATGTTAAGGTATAGTAAAGATTATTCACAGCTCCAGCAGCCGTTGTGCCAAGCTAAAATAGACTATGAGGGAGACTGCGTCCACAATGGTGGTAATAAGCGGAGATGCCATCAGGGCCGGATCCATGTGCAGCCGCTTGGCCGCCATGGGCAGCATTGCGCCAATGCTCTTGGCCAAAATCACCGTCACCAGTAGCGCCAGCGCCACAGTCAGAGATACCGGCAGGTTTCCCGGGCAGATGATGGTGATGAGCCGCAGGAAGTTTACCCCGCTCAAAAGGATTCCCACGATCAAACTCACCCGCAGTTCCTTCCACAACACCTTGAGAAAGTCCCGCAGTTCGATCTCTCCCACTGCCATACCGCGGATAATCATCGTGGCGCTCTGGCTTCCGGCATTTCCACCTGTGTCGGTGAGCATAGGGACAAAAGTCACCAGCATCGGCACTGCGGCAAAGGCCGCCTCGTAACGCCCTAAGATCCCTCCTGTCAACATGCTGGAGAACATCAACACCAGCAGCCATACGATCCGGTTTTTGGCCAGGGCAAAAACTCCCGTTTTAAGATAGGGCTTCTCGGAGGGCGCCATGGCGGCCATTTTCTCGAAGTCCTCTGTGGCTTCCTCCTCCATGACATCCATGACATCGTCCACTGTGACGATGCCCACCAGCCGCCCCTCCTGATCTACTACTGGCAGGGAGATGAAGTCATACTTCATCATCCGCTGAACGGCCTCCTCCTGATCCTCCGTCGTATATGCTGCAATGAACTCAGTCTCCATGAGCTGAGAGACAAGGGTGTCATCCCCCGCCAAAAGCAGTTCTCGGAGGGTGACCACCCCTTCCAGCACCCGGTTTGCGTCAATGACATAGCAGGTGTAGATAGACTCACTATCCTCTCCCGCTGTGCGGATGCGGGCAATGGCCTGCCGCACCGTCATGGTCTTTTTCAGATCAATGAACTCGGCGGTCATAATGCTCCCCACCGAATTCTCCGGATAATTCAAAAATTGGTTGATGACCTGCCGAGTATCGGGGCATGCGGTCTTCAGGATCCGCTTGACCACATTGGCGGGAAGTTCCTCCAGTATGTCCACCGCGTCATCTACTTTCAGATCTTCTATCAGTTCGGAAGCTTCTATATCGGTGGCGGCGGAAATGATGAGCTACTGATCTTCCGGCTCTAAATTTACAAACACATCGCAAGCCGCCTCCTTAGGAAGCATCCGAAACACCAGCACCGTAAGCTCCGGGTCCATGTCCGCTATAAATTCAGCCACGTCCACTTCATTGGCTTCCAATAGCTGAAGCCTCAATTCTTTCCATTTCTTGCTCTCCAGCAGCTCCTTCCAATTCTTCATCAGATTTTCAAGTTCCAAGTTTCTCATTTTCATTCCTCCTGTCACAGTTATGTACAGCAAGGAAGTACAATGAGACAAAACCGTGCCGGCAAAGCAGGTCCACTTTACCGGCACGGCGATCTTCCTCTTATGGGCGCAGCAAATTTACCGCCAGCCTCTCATCCGGAGGAGCGGCGGGCAGATGCGTACCCATAAGGGAACATCGCTGTCCCGTTTGATACTTCGGCCGCAGATGTCCACTAACACATCCTCCTTTTCTCCGATTTGAACAGCCCTTCTATTCTGAGGCCAGCATAGCACCATGGCTGGCTTTTTTCAAGCCCCTTTTTCCTCTTCCAGCCTCCTAAGCTTACGCAGGAACCCCCTGGACAGAGGGATGGCCAGGATCACCGCGCACACATCGGAAATAGGCTGGGCCAGAGCGACTCCGGTAAACTCGAAAATATACGGCAGGATCAAAATCCCTGGAATGAAGAACAGCCCTTGCCGGGCCATGGCCAAAATAGAGGCCCGGATATTTTCCCCCACCGTCTGGAGCATCATATTATTGAGCACCACGTAGCTTACCGTAGGCAGCGTAATAAATTGGCACCGCAGCGCAAAACTGCCCAGCCGCACCACCTCCGGATCATTTTTCTGGAAGGCTAAGACGATCTGCGGCGCCAGCAGACATCCCAGCGCAGCAATGATGATCAGAGCAGCTGCTCCCACTTTGACGCAAAACCAAAAGGCCTTTCTGACCCGGTCATAGCGGCCGGCGCCGTAATTGAAACCGCATACAGGCTGAAAGCCCTGGCCAAAGCCGATCATGGCAGAGCCGGAGAACATGGACACCTTACTGACGATGGCCATGGCTGCGATGGCAGCATCCCCAAATGGTTTGGCCGCCCAGTTGAGAAGGATCGAAGCAATGGACGCCAAGCCCTGCCGGTACATGGACGGCAGGCCTCCCCGGACGATGGTCCCCAAGATGCCGTCCCCGGGGTGGATACGGCTCCATTTGACCGGGATGGTGCCCCCCCGCCCTGTGTTGAACAGAAGGATCAGGAAGCTCACCCCCTGGCTGACAATGGTAGCCAGGGCCGCCCCCCCGGTCCCCATATCCAATCCAAAGATAAACAGGGGGTCCAGCACCATATTCAAAATCCCGCCTGTTGTAATGCCGACCATGGCATAGGTGGCGCTGCCCTCAAAGCGCAGAAGGTTGTTGAGCACTAACGCCCCCACCATCCACGGCGCCCCCAGCAGGATAAAACGGGCATAGTCCCGGGCATAGGGCAGGATGGTGTCGGTGGCTCCCAGTGCGCTGACCAAGGGATCCAAAAACAGAAGGCCCACAACGGTCAGGGCGAGCCCTGCCAAAATACCAATAAAAAATCCTGTGGCCGCCACCTGCTCGGCCTGCTCCTCTCGCTTTTGGCCCAAAAGCCGAGAGACATAATTGCCCGAGCCATTGCCGAAGGTGAAGCCGATGGCCTGGATGATTGCCATCAGCGAGAATACCACCCCCACCGCCCCCTGAGCACTGGTGCCAAGGGCTCCCACGAAATAGGTGTCTGCCATATTGTAAATAGAAGTGATGAGCATGGAGATGATGGTAGGCACCGCCAGCTTTCCCACCAGGCCGGGAATGGGCGCCGTCGTAAGCCAACGATATTTTTCGTCGGGATCGGTGATTTTACGCACGGTAATCTATCCTCTCTGTCTCTTTGCGAAATCTTTACAGGACAAAGTTAGTATACCACCGTTTTGAGCGATACGCAAGGGCACTGCGCGCTCTTTCCAGGCAGTCGATCCCCTTTCCCTCATTGACTTCCCCCCCCTTAAATGATACAATATTATGACTTTGTGTAAATATGGGAGGACGGGCATATGTGGCTCTCCGAGTACTGGAAGGACTATGAGCTCATCGACTGCGGCGGCGGGGAAAAGCTGGAGCGGTGGGGAAACTATATCCTGGTCCGCCCCGATCCCCAGGCCATCTGGAATACACCCCGGTCTGACCGGCGCTGGCAGCGGCCCGATGCCCAGTACGCCCGCTCCTCCTCCGGCGGCGGGCAGTGGGCCAAAAAAGATGTTCCCCAGCGGTGGACAGTGGACTACGGAGATCTCACCTTCAACGTCAAGCCTATGAATTTCAAGCACACAGGTCTCTTCCCCGAGCAGGCCGCCAACTGGGACTTCTGCCGGGAGGCCATCCGCAGCACCGACCGGCCGGTCAGCGTATTGAATCTGTTCGCCTATACTGGCGCGGCCACTGTGGCCTGTGCCGCCGCGGGAGCCTCCGTCTGCCATGTGGATGCCGCCAAGGGAATGGTGGCCTGGGCCAAGGAAAACGCCCGCTCCTCCGGCGTGGAGGACAGCCCCATCCGCTGGATCGTGGATGACTGCGGCAAGTTTGCCCAGCGGGAGATCCGGCGCGGGCACAAATATGACGGCATTATTATGGACCCACCCTCCTATGGCCGGGGCCCTTCGGGAGAGATCTGGCGGCTGGAGGAAAACCTTTGGCCCTTTGTGGAGTTGGTGGCCCAACTGCTGTCAGACGAGCCCCTCTTTTTCCTCATCAACTCCTACACCACCGGGCTGGCCCCGTCGGTGCTGACTTATATTTTAGAGACCTTGGTGACCAGAAGGCACGGCGGCCATACCGAGAGCCAAGAGCTGGGCCTGCCTGTGACCCAGACCGGCCTGGCCCTTCCCTGCGGCGCCACTGGGCGGTGGATGAGAAGCTGAACATGCCGCCGCCATATAGTCTGGGTCCCACAAAAGGAAGCGGCTCTGAGCGGCGGCTTTCTCTTTGATCTTGTTGACTTGCCTCAGGGCAGCAGTATAAAAAGGAGCCTCCTTATGGAAAACGCCATTCTCAAAACGGAAAATCTGCATTTCTCCTATCCCGCGGAGGACGCACCTAAAGTGGTGCTGGACGGGGTGGATCTCAAAATCGAAGCGGGCTCTTTTGTGGCGGTGCTGGGGCACAACGGCTCGGGCAAATCTACCCTGGCCAAGCACATGAACGCCATTCTGCTCCCCTCCGGAGGCAAGGTGTACGTCAGCGGCATGGACACCGCCGATGAAGAAAAGCTTTTGGACATTCGCCGTACCGTGGGCATGGTGTTTCAAAATCCAGACAACCAGATCGTAGCCAACGTGGTAGAGGAGGACTGCGCCTTTGGGCCGGAGAATCTGGGCGTTCCTTCCGATGAGATCCGCCGGCGGGTGGACAGCGCCCTGACTGCGGTAGGCATGTATCCATACCGGGAACACGCCCCCCACCTCCTGTCCGGCGGCCAAAAGCAGCGCATCGCCATCGCCGGGGTGCTGGCCATGCAGCCCCGGTGCGTGGTATTGGATGAGCCCACCGCCATGCTGGACCCCATTGGCCGAAAAGAGGTCCTGGACACCATCCGAAAGCTCAATACTGACAGCGGCGTCACCGTCGTTCTCATCACCCACCACATGGACGAGGCCGCCCAGGCCGGCCGCCTCATCGTCATAAGCAAGGGCAAGGTCATTTCCGACGGCCCCCCCAGGGAGGTCTTCCAGCAGGTGGAGGAGCTTCGCTCCGTGGGGCTCACCGTCCCTGAAACCGTAGAGCTCATGTATGAGCTACGTCGGGAGGGGCTGAAGCTGCCCTTAGACACCCTCAGCGACGAGGAGTGTGCCCAGGCGCTCTATCATCTGCTGCGGGCAGACCTGCGCTGACCCCACTTTCCAATGTAAGGACTGAAGCTATTGGAACCCATTATACAAACTGAAAAATTATGCTATACCTACTCTGCCGGGACTCCCTTCCAGCATAACGCCCTGATCGACGTGGACTTCACCGCCTACCGGGGAGAATATCTGGGCATCATCGGCCATACCGGATCGGGAAAATCCACCCTAATCCAGCACCTCAACGGCCTTTTGAGGCCCACCTCCGGCAAAGTTTTGGTAGCGGGACAGGACATCTGGCAGAGCAAGGAGGCCACCCGCCGGGCCCGGTTTCAGGTAGGCCTGGTGTTCCAGTATCCGGAGTACCAGCTCTTTGAGGAAACCGTCTACAAGGACATCTCCTTTGGCCCCAAAAATATGGGGTTGGATGAAAACGAGATCGACCGCCGGGTGCGGGAGGCGGCCGCCTTTGTGGGACTCTCCGACGCTTTGCTCTCCCAATCTCCCTTTGAGCTCTCCGGCGGCCAAAAGCGCCGGGTGGCCATCGCCGGGGTGATTGCCATGGAGCCCTCCGTCCTTGTTTTGGACGAGCCCACCGCCGGACTGGACCCGGTGGGCGTGGAACAAATCTTGGGCAACATCCGGGACTACCACGAGGCCAAAAACGCCACCATCCTCATCGTCTCCCACTCCATGGAGGAGATGGCCCGGACGGTGGACCGGATCGTGGTCGTCAACGACGGACATATCCCCTTCCAGGGCGCGCCCCGGGAGGTCTTTGCCCACGGGGATGAGTTGGAAAAAATGGGGCTGGGGGTCCCTCAGATGACCCGGGTATTCCACCGTCTCAAGGCCATGGGAGTTGAGATCGATCCCTCCGTGTATACTATTTCCCAGGCGAAATCAGCCGTTTTGGATGCCCTGAAGAGAAAGGGGGCGTCAGCATGGCTTTAAAGGACATCACCCTGGGGCAGTATTTTCCCGGCAGCACCATCCTCCACCGGCTGGACCCCCGTTGTAAGCTGCTCTTAACGGTCTTTTATATCGTTGCCCTCTTTCTGGCCAAAAACGCCGCGGGCTACGCCTTGCTGCTGGCCGCCCTCCTGGCCGCTATTCTCCTATCTAAAGTGGGGTTTAAGGCAGTCTTTCGGGGACTGAAGCCAGTGCTCTTCATCGTGCTCATCACCGCTATTTTAAATCTGTTCTATACTTCGGGTGCGGGAGAGCCTCTTGTCGCATTCTGGATCTTCCGCATTTATTGGGAGGGCGTACGGGCCGCCATCTTTATGGTCCTGCGCATCATGATGCTCATCTCCTGCACCTTCCTGCTGACCTATACCACCTCCCCCATTATGCTGACCGACGCACTGGAGATCCTCCTTGGCCCCCTGAAAAAGCTGAAAATGCCCATCCATGAGCTGGCCATGATGATGTCCATTGCCCTGCGGTTCATCCCCACCCTCATCGAGGAGACCGACAAGATTATGGCCGCCCAGAAGGCCCGGGGCGCCGACTTTGAAAGCGGTGGGCTCGTGCAAAAGGCCAAGGCGCTCATCCCCCTTCTGGTCCCCCTCTTTATCTCCGCTTTCCGCCGGGCCGATGAGCTGGCGGTGGCCATGGAGTGCCGGTGCTACCACGGCGGCGAGGGGCGGACCCGGATGAAGCAGCTCCGATATGCCGGGCGGGACTATACGGCTTTGTCCATCGGCCTTCTCTTGTGCATCGCGGTTTTGGCGCTCAACCGGATCGGCTCATTTTAAGCGGCTCATTCTTAAGAAAAACTTCAGGCGGGTTTCAAGATTTATGAGAAATATTGCGTTACAATTGATGTATGTAGGCACCGCCTATCACGGCTGGCAGGTCCAAAAAAATGCCGTCAGCGTGGAGGAGACATTGGAAAAGTGCCTGGCCTGGGTGGTGGGCCACCCGGTAAAGTGCACCGGAGCGGGCCGCACCGATGCCGGCGTCCACGCCAAGGTCTATGTGGCCAATTTCCGCACCACCTCCCACATCCCCTGCGACCGCATCCCTCTGGCCGTCAATACCCGTCTGCCCGACGATATCGTGGTGACGAGGGCGATGGAGGTATCGGACAATTTCAACGCCATAAGCTCCTGCATCAAAAAAGAGTATACCTACCGCATCTATAATTCCCGTATCCGAAACGCTTTTTATGTAAATCGCGCATGGTTTTATCCCAAGCACCTGGATGAAGCCGTTATGCAGGCGGCAGCCGACCGCTTTGTCGGCACCCATGACTTCGCTGCCGTTCGGAGCGTAGGGACCGACGTTCGGACCACCGTGCGGACGGTCTACTATTTCGACATTGCCCGCAAAGGGGAGCTGATCGACTGCCGGGTCTGCGCCAACGGCTTTCTCTACAACATGGTGCGGGCCATGGTGGGCACTGTGATCTATGCCGCAGAGGGCAAGTTCCCCCCAGAGGCCGTCTCCAGCATCTTGGAGGGGAAATGCCGCACGGATGCCGGGCCTACCGCCCCGCCGGGCGGACTTTACATGAGCAGATTGTGGTATGAAGAACCCGGTCTTACGGAAGAGGAGATGACATAGGATGGACGAAGAGAAAAAAAGGAATCCCTTTCTCCGACTCCTGGCTTTTCTAATCACCTTCGCTTTGGTGCTGGGAGCCATCTTTCTGGTCGCCAACTGGCAAAAACTGAACTTTGATTCTATCCGCCGCTATTTTACATACCGCTCTTTGGAGAGAAATGAGAGCGGGCAGGTGGAATCCTTCTTCTATGGCGGAAGCACCAGCAACTCTTTCACCCAGCTTGGAGATGACCTGCTCATCTGTTCATCCAGCTGGATCCGGCTTTACTCCGCCAGCGGCACGATCTATGTGGATGAGGTCTGCAGCTTGACCAATCCGGTCCTGACTACCGGCGGCTCCTCCGCCCTCATTTATGACGCAGGCGGAAATGACTTATTCGTCTATCGGGACAGGACTCAGGCTTTTTCCTTTACCTCCCAGGAGGGCCATTCTATCTTGGCCGCCAGCCTGAATGCACAGGGGCTCCTTACTGTCGTGACCCAGGCCAGCGGCTTAAAGGGGGCCGTCACCGTATACGATGACAGCTTCCAGCCAGTCTTTGGCATCAACTTGTCCTCCCGATTCGTTACAGACGCCATTCTCTCTCCCGACGGCAAGACTCTGGCCCTGGTCACCGTTGGGCAGGCCAACGGGATCTTTGACAGTCAGATCGCCTTTTACCAGTTGGATCGCTCCCGAGATGATACGGAACCCGACGCGGTGTGCTCCCTGGGCAACAATGCCGTCCTGCAGCTGAACTGGGATTCTGAACCTCTCCGAGTGTTGGGCGAAAACACCTTGGCCCTGGTGAACACCGATGGGAGCCTGGCCGGATCTTATTTTTACGATTGGCGGTATCTAAAGGGCTTTACGCTGAATGGGGACGGCTATTGCTCCCTGCTCCTGGGCAAGTACCGGGCAGGCACCTCCGCTGATCTTGTGAGTGTGGATCTGTCCGGACAGGAAATCGCTTCCCTGCCCATGGAAGAGCAGGTCCTCTCCATGTCCTCCGCCGGGCGCTACCTCTCTGTTCTCACTTCCGATTCTCTCACCATTTACACTGGAGAGCTGGAAAGTTACCACTCGGTGTCTGAACTTCAAGGAGCCCGGAAGGTCCTGCAGCGGCCAGACGGCTCTGTGACCCTCATCTCCAATGAGGCCGCCCGGCTCTACCTCCCTGATTGATTTGACTTTGGAAAGAAGAAGGTTATCTATGACTTCCGCTATACTGATCGATGTTGTTCTCCTCGCTGTTTTGCTCCTCTTCATCGCTTTGGGTGCCCACCGCGGATTTATCCTCACCTTGTTCTCCCTGGCAGCGGTGATTGTCGCCCTTGTGGGGGCCAATCTCGCCGCCGACATCCTGGCTCCCAAGCTGGCCGCCTCTATAGAGCCTAAATTAGCACAATCCATTCAGGAGACCTTGGAAGAAAGAATATTGACGGCGAGCACCGAGGATGAACCCTCTGTCGTAGACGTCTTGGCCGCTCTGAAAGAAAAGGGCGGATTTTATCAATGGGCCGCCGATCAATTGGAGGATACTCTACACTCCGGCATCACAGAGACAGCTTCCCAGGCTGCCGCAGCGGCGGCGGCTATGGTGGCTCAGCAGCTTGCTCACGGCCTTATTTTCCTGATTGGCTTTTTTGCCGTGCTGCTGATCTGGACCTTGCTCAGCCACGCCTTGGACTTAGTCGCGCGGCTTCCCGGCTTGAGCAGTCTCAACCGAACGGCAGGCGGCATTTTGGGCTGCCTGAAGGGGATCATCGTCCTGTATCTGGCCGCTTGGATTCTATGTGACCTGACCGGTTTCATCTCCTCTGAGACAGCATCCCAAACCCATCTTTTATCCCTTCTTGTGCAGCACAGTCCCCTGGAGCTTTTTGCTCTATTATAAAGCCCTCCTTACAAAAGAACGGTGAAATTATGAACATTCCCAACCTGCTCTCCTTGCTCCGCCTGCTCTTGGTGCCTATATTCGCGGCGGTCTTTTTCTCCCCCGGTCCCAATTCTCACCGCTGGGCCGCCCTTATTTACGCCGTGGCCTTCGCCACCGATATTGCCGACGGCTATATCGCCCGGCGCTTCAATATGGTAACCAAACTGGGCAGAATTCTGGACCCTTTGGCTGATAAGCTGTTGACCTTCACCGCCCTCGTCTGTATCGCCGCCAAAGGCGTTATCCCCGTCTGGGGGGTGGTCATCCTGTTCTGCAAGGAAGCCCTCATGGGGCTGGGCGGCCTGGTCCTGTATCAGCATGCGGGGGATGTGATCTCTGCCAACCTTCTCGGGAAAATCTCCACGGGGGTCTTTTTTGTGGTATTGGCCGTTCTGGTCCTCTTCCCCATTCCTCAGCCTTGGTCTACCGCTCTGATCGTCCCGGCCCTGACCTTGGCCGTCGCCGCTTTGATCCGCTATGCCGTGGATTTCCTGAAATTGATGAGAAAATAATTTGTGATATTTCATACTCAGTTCACAATTTCGATTTAGAATGATTTCTCCGAGGGGGCAAGCATCCCCTTCGCCCGGTCCGGGCCAAACCCCGGACGCAAAAGGAGTTGACCAAAATGCAGCCTACACTTTGTGCCAAATGCAAAAAAAACGTGGCCGTTGTCTTTGTCCAGCGCATCGAAAATGGCGAGACCAAAACCGAGGGACTCTGCCTGAGCTGCGCCCGAGAGATGGGGATCAAGCCCGTAGATGATATGATCCAGAAGATGGGCCTCAGTGACGACGATGTGCAAAGCCTCACGGATGAGATGATGTCCGCCTTCGGCGGTGCCGAGGGTATGGAGGGGCTCTCCGGTCAGGACAGTGATGACGGCGATGACGAGGACGAGGGCAAAACTGCCACTTTTCCCTTCCTCAATAGACTCTTTAGCGGCAGCAGTGCTGCTGCCGCCACTCCCTCCGAATCTTCTTCCTCCTCGGAAAAGCCCCCCAAGGGCCGGGAGGAGAAAAGCGGAAAAAGCGGTAAGGATGGGAAGCGCAAATTCTTGGAGAATTACTGTATCTCCCTGACGCAAAAGGCCGCTGATGGCAAATTAGATAAAATCATCGGCAGGGATGAGGAGATCGCCCGGACCATCCAGATCTTGAATCGCCGTCAGAAGAATAACCCCTGCCTGATCGGTGAGCCCGGCGTGGGCAAGACCGCCATCGCTGAGGGGCTGGCCCTGCGCATCCACCGCGGCGAGGTGCCCTATAAGCTTCAGGACAAGGAGGTTTATCTCTTAGACCTGACCGCCCTGGTGGCCGGCACCCAGTTCCGGGGCCAGTTCGAGTCCCGGATGAAGGGCCTCATCGACGAGGTCAAAAAGCTGGGCAACATCATCCTGGTCATCGACGAGGTCCACAACATCGTGGGCGCCGGCGATGCCGAGGGCTCCATGAACGCCGCCAATATTCTCAAGCCTGCCCTCTCCCGGGGAGAGATCCAGGTCATCGGCGCCACCACCCTGACTGAATACCGCAAGTATATTGAGAAGGACTCCGCTTTGGAGCGCCGTTTCCAGCCGGTCATGGTGGATGAGCCTTCCATCGAAGACAGCGTAAAAATTTTGGAGGGAATCGCCCCCTATTACGAAAAATACCACTTTGTGTCCATCTCCCCTGCCATCTGCCGCTCGGCGGTCACCATGTCTGAGCGGTATATCACCGACCGCTACCTGCCTGATAAGGCCATTGACCTTATTGACGAGGCCTGCTCTGATGTAAATCTCCATAACAACACTCTGGCCAGAGAGCACCAAGTTCGCAAAGAGCTGGAGGAGCTCTCCGGTCAGCGGGAGGCCATGGTCAGCGACAGCAACAACCGGGAATATAAGCGGCAAAATGATTTGAAGGCCAACGAGGCCCGGCAGGCAGAGATCCGCCGGAAGCTCTCCTCTCTGGCCGGAGAGCACGCCGCGCTGTCCATTGATCCCGCCCAGGCCCCCGGGTTGAAGGACAACGAGCGGGAGCAGGCCAGTCTCAACACCGAGCTCTCCCGGTTGGCAGAGGAGCGGATAAAGCTTCTGGCCACTGAGCACGACGATCAAGGCTATGAACAGCTGGCTCAAATCAAGAGCCGAGAGCTTCAGCTTCAGGATGAGCTCTCCAAGCTGGAGGCCATGAGCGCCCCGCCCCTGACCACAGAGCATCTGGCCCGGGTCATTGAGCTGTGGACGAAAATTCCCGCCAGCCAGATCCAGGAGCAGGAATATGAGCGGTTGGCCCATTTGGAGGACCGCTTGAAGGAACACATCATCGGCCAAGATCAGGCGGTCAAAGAGGTCTCCGCCGCCGTTCGCCGGGGACGGGTAGGCATCGCCTCTAAGCGCAAACCGGTATCCTTCATTTTTGTGGGCTCCACCGGTGTGGGCAAAACGGAGTTGGTCAAACAGCTGGCCCAGGATATGTTCAATTCCCCCGAGTCCCTGATCCGTCTGGACATGTCAGAGTTTATGGAGAAGTTTTCCGTCTCCCGGATCATCGGTTCTCCTCCGGGATATGTGGGCTATGACGAGGCGGGACAGCTCACCGAAAAGGTCCGGCGCAAGCCCTACTGTGTCATTTTGTTCGACGAGATCGAAAAGGCCCATCCAGACGTGCTGAATATCCTGCTTCAGATCTTGGACGACGGCCACATCACCGACGCCCAGGGCCGGAATGTGAATTTTGAGAATACTGTCATCGTTATGACCTCCAACGCCGGCTCCACCACAGGCTCCACCGGTGCGGTAGGCTTTGGGCGCAGTGAAACGGAGCAGGGCAAGGCCAAAGCCATGAAGGCCCTGGAGAGCTTCCTGCGGCCTGAGTTCATCAACCGGGTAGATGAGATCGTCTACTTCAACAAGCTTACAGAAGAAAACTTTAAGGCCATTGCCCAGATCATGCTCAAGGAACTGTCCGACAATCTGCGGGAAAAGGGCATCGCCTTCCACTACGGCGAGGGGCTGCTGGATTACCTGGCAAAGAAGTCCTTCTCTCAGACTTACGGTGCCCGGAACTTGCGCCGCCAGATCCAGAAAGACTTAGAGGACCCCATTGCCACCAAGATCATCGACAGCTATATGGAGCCCATCTCCAAGATCACCGCTGTCTCCGATGGAGAGACGCTGACAGTGGAAGCGGAATAAACCCTCTCACAGCGGCCCCGGGGCATCTGCTCCGGGGCCGCTGTTCTGCTTTGGCCCTGGGCAAGCCTCCAGACAATATTCCCCATTCCCTCCACGCTCCTTGACTTTCCCCCGCAGATCCTTTAGAATTTAGTCAAACATATTTTGTTGTAAGGAGCATCCCTATGAAACTGCGATCCCTCTCCCTGATCCCGGCCCTGGCCCTCTTTCTGAACGTCACCGCTGGAGCCGCCCTGAACGATCAGAGTGCCTATGCCTCCACCCAACAAGTACTGGTCGACGGCACCCCCGTCACCTTTGCCGCCTATGCCCTGAAGGACGAAAATGGCTACGACACCAACTATGTCCGCCTGCGGGATGTGGCCCATGTCTTGAGCGGCTCCCCCGCTCAATTCCAGGTGACCTGGAACGGGGCGGTGGACCTGCTCCCCGGCCAGCCCTATAAGCCCGACGGCACAGAGTTCTCCACCCCCTTCTCCGGCGACCGGCTCTGTCAAACCGCCGCCACCGTGACAAAGGTGGACGGAACTACTGTGGCCCTGGACGCCATCCTTCTCCAGGATGACGCCGGCAACGGCTACACCTACTACAAGCTCCGGGATCTGGGGGCCGCCCTGAACTTTACCGTGGACTGGAGCCCGGAGGAAGGCATCACCATCCAGACCCCCGCCCCCGCCGTTCTCACCCTCCCCAACGGCGCCCCCATGACTGATGAGAGCATCCGGGAGATCCTGTACGGCTTGAAGGCCAACTACCCCGAGGGGATGCGCTGGACCAACGACAACAGCTACAAATCCGCCGCCCTCCGGTTCACCGGCTATGGCTGCGCGGGCTTTGCCCTCATCTGCAGCGACGCCGTGTTCGGCGACCTGCCCATCTCGGACACCCACTCCGACTTCAGCGCCATCCGCGTGGGCGACATGGTCCGGGTAAACAACGACACCCACTCCGTCGTTGTCCTGGAAAAACGGGCAGACAGCATTGTCGTCGCCGAAGGCAACTACAACAGCTCCATCCACTGGGGCCGGGAGCTCAGCCGATCGGCTCTGGAAAAGGGCAGCTTCTATGTACAGACCCGTTACCCCCAGTCCTAAAGGCAGAGAAACATCCGCCGGGACGAAATCGTCCCGGCGGATGTCTTTTTTCATCTCACTTTTAGCAAAAGAAGTGCCCACATAACGAAGCCCCTCGCAGGACTCCATGGCTGCTGTGATGATGCCATCCTCCACAGTCAGGGTAAGGGACTGCAGGCCCATCTGGTAACAGTTTCCGCTGCTCAGAATCCCGTCATAGCCCAGTTCACTGCACCGGTCCAGGCTGTCCCCCATCCGGAGACCCTCCCCATTGCCCGTCAGGTCCTCTTCCCCCATCTTGGTCAAGGTGGCCCGGAAGTCCTCCGGCAGCTCCTCAAAAGGGGGGCCCGTAGATGATATCCTCAATGGTCAGGCATTTTATTCTTTCATCATAGCTGATTGCGGCAGCTGAAGCATTTTGGATGGAGACAGGATGGTCTGTCTCCAAAAAGCGCAACGCTCCCGGCCCCATCCCGCGGCCAGCGATCTCCAGGCTCCGGTATGCCACCTCGGTCTCCCCTGTCCAGCGCACGTCAGAGACAAAGGTGATACTAAAGTTCTCTGCCGACAGTGCGGCATCCTCCTTCATCTGGCACAGCTCCAGAAAGAGATCATCAGGGAAACCAATGGGCTGATCTGCGAGACTATACCCCATAGATGCCATTCGTTATGATCTGAAAACATTGAACCGTCAGTTTCAGCTTGCTTCTAAGCAACGGGCACCCCCTTCTAACAACCTGATTGCTCTCTTGGAACACTCCTTCTCTGAAATCCGCAAATGCTTCGACGGTCCTGCCCGAAACGACGGAACGCAGAAATGAGTTAACTTTGTCCATACCTTCTGGCATGTGGACTGTGTACGGAAGCAGAGCCTCAACGCATTCTCTGAGCGCTACCGGAAATGGTGCAAGCGCCATGGTTATTTTTTCAAGCAGTGCAATGCCGAGGAAACGTATTCCCTTGCAAAAAACGTTGCTATTCTGATTCCTAAATCTGAGGTTCTGAGGTAACGAAAGTTCTCGTGCAGGAAGCTGCGAACCAGCCCACCAGCATCTCCCGCAGTGTGGTAACTTACCGCGCTGAAATGGAGCGCCTTGCATCCATGCTTCCGGAGTACCCTGTGGTTATGGAGATGTACGATCTCGGAAAGTCTTTTGGGCCTCAACTTATGCAGAGATTGGTGATATGCGTCGCTTTGAACGGAAGCAGGCCCTGGCTGCTTTTGCCGGTATGAATCCCATGCCCAACCAGCCTGGTGACAAGAATGTCAGGAACAACAAATCCTCCAAGCGTGGCTCTCCATATCTCGGCAAAACTTTGTTCAATGTCATGGGGATATACCTGAAATGCTCGCCTCAGGATAAACCGGTTTACCAGTTCCTTGACCGCAAGCGCTCCGAGGGTAAGCCCTTCTATGTCTGCATGACCGCTGCATTCAACAAATTTCTAAGGCGTTATTATGCAAAGCTTAGAAACTTATCTCGCTACATTGGAAAATCTGCCGCCGGTGGACATGGATTCTACCGGTCTGCAAAAACTCGACTGATGACATTCACCATACCCTTTCCAAGCCAGTGCTCCACGGCAGCTTTTGTGTTGCCCCTTTGTCCTTCCTTATTTTGGAGCGCCATCGTTGCGAAGGTGTGGCGTAGGTCATGGAAGCGGATGCGGGGCAGCCCTGCTCGTTTCAGAACCCTTTGCAGCATGTGTAGTACGCTGTCTGGCGTCATCATTCCCCCGCTGGGCAAGGGGAATACCCATTCGCTGCTGCCAGCCTTACACTTCTGCGCTTTCAGTACGTCTATCGCGTCTGCCGACAACGGCAGTATGCGGTAGGCGTTTTTTGTTTTCAGCGGTGCTTCCACCACTTTGCCATTCTGCCGTGAGATAGCCCGTTGGATTTTCAGTACGCCACGGTCAAGGTCAACGTCCGTCCACTTTAGCCCCAGCAATTCACCCCGCCGAAGTCCGGTGGCGAGATCGAGGTAGTAGAGCTCGTACACGCCGCTGTCTTTGGCTTCTTGGAAGAAGGCGCTGAGTTGGTCGGCGGTCAGCGTTTTCATCTCTTTGTGTTCCACCTTTGGCAGTGCGCATCCCTGTGTTGGATTTTTCGTAACAAGGCGTTGTTCTATGGCAAGGTTGTACGCCGAGCCGATCATCTGGTGAATATTCCGCACCGTCTTGGGCGCAAGTCCTTTCGGTTTCTTCTTCGCTTCGATGCGGTCAACTCTGCCGCCATCCAACAGGTGCTTATAGAACCGCTGTAAGTCCAGAGAGGTCAGGTCTGCCAACGGGATGCTGCCGATTTGCGGTTTGATATGGTTCTTGAGGAACCCCTGCGAGGTCTTGAACATGGTTTCCATCATTTACGCTGTCATGAGAGACAACAATGCCTACGTACCGTATATCCCAGGCGAAATTTCTGCTTGACAAATACATAGCCGGTCTGTGCTAAAATCGAACGGCTTTCACCATCCAGAAAATCAGCTCAAAAATTCGAATTTTCACTCAAAACCATTTCCACGAATATCGCCAAAAAGTTACCGTGACAAACACGCTGAAAAACCATCTCTTGTCTCGATTTTCAACTTCGCTCACAAATGCCACACGTTCGCTTTCACACCTGAAATTGAGTACACACTCGACTCTCTGAGGAAAATCGCACACAGCGGCTTACACGTCGAAACACGGGACTTCACTATTGTGCAACCGTGCAGGGCATTTGACCGTCCCTCATCAGGCAAAAGAAAAGCCGGAAAAAGTGGATGCACGCCTATGGCGTGTGTCCGCTTTTTCCGGCACCGCAGCCCCGCTGGGCTGCGTGATTTTTTTGCACTTGTCGAAATTGCAGCTTGTATGCCCTGTGCTCAGGGCTTTCTATACTTGCAAGGTGTGGATGGTATCACTACCCTCGGCGTACTCCGCATATTATTGAACCACCTGCGCTCGAATATCAAAACAACTTGCTTGGCGCTTCTCATAGCATGACGAGTATTATTTTTTAACAGTTCTATCTATTGACACCGTTCACCATTTGCGGTAGCATAAAATGTGTTATTGATAAATTTGTTTATCGTTTGGAGTGAACGTATGCCAACTAAGAAAATGGTCACAAAGGATATGATTCTGAACGCCGCACTGAAGCTGTTACGGGAGCATGGCTATGATGCAGTAAATGTCAAGGGTCTTGCCAACGCGCTGGGCTGTTCCACGCAGCCCGTTTATCTCTCCTTTTCGGGGATGGAGGAACTGCGGCGAGAATTGGTTCCGATGGCGGTCACGGAATTTGAGAAGTACATGAAAAGTGGGAGCGTGGATGGAACCGTCTGCCTGTATGGTATGCGGTATATGTCCTTTGCCAAAGATGAACCCTGCCTGTTCCGTTTTTTGTTCATGCGTCCCAATGCTTTCGTAGAAATCAAACAAGCGCTGCTTCCCATGATTGAGCGTTCCATCGAAAAATTGATGAACACCTACCACATCGCTCACAACGAAGCGGATATGCTGCACGATCAGCTTTGGATGCACGCACATGGTATCGCTTCCATGATTGTGACGAATTTCTGTGACTGGAATATGGAAAAAGTTGAACGAATGCTGGCAGACTGCCAGCACGCTTTTACGCAGAAATACGAGGCATAATATGTTTACAAATAAAGACCTGCGGAATCTGATTATCCCGCTTTTTATCGAGCAGTTTCTTCTGATGTTTGTCGGCATCGCGGACACGTTTGTGGTCAGCTTTTCCAGTGAAGCGGATGTATCCGGCGTGTCGCTGGTCACATCGTTCAACACGGTGCTGATCTTTTTGTTCACGGCGCTGTCCTCCGGCGGAGCGGTCATCATCAGTCAGTACATCGGCAGCAAAAACGAAAAAGCAGCATCCCGGTCCGCCGGGCAGCTTCTGATGATCTCCACTGCCATTTCAACCGTCATGGCGGCGTTGATTCTGATGTTTCATACGCAGCTGCTGCGGCTGCTGTTCGGCAAAATTGAAGCAGATGTGATGGCGGCGTGTGAATCCTACCTTTGGGTCACAACGCTGTCTCTGCCGTTCCTTGCGATTTACGACGCAGGCGCGGCGCTGTGCCGCAGTATCGGAAAAACCAATGTGACGATGAACATCTCCATTGTTGCCAACATCATCAACGTAATCGGCAACTGTATCGGTGTGTTTGCGCTGAAAATGGGCGCGGCGGGCGTGGCCTGGCCGTCGCTGATCTCCCGCGTGCTTTCTGCCGTGGCGGTCACAGTCTATTGTTTCCGAAAGCGAAACGCCGTGCGGTACCGGCTTGCAGATGTATTTGCGTGGGACGGCGGACTTCTCAAAAAGGTCATGGACATTGCGCTGCCGAACGGTGTAGAAAACGGCGTCCATCAGCTGGTGAAAGTTGCCCTTTCCAGCATGGTGGCATTGTTCGGCACGTATCAAATCGCCGCCAACGGCGTGGCACAGAGCATCTGGTCGCTGGCGTCCATCATGGGGCTTGCGATGGCTCCGGTATATACCACGGTGATTGGTCAGTGCATGGGTGCATGGGATATTGACGCCGCTAATTTCTATTTCAAAAAGCTCAACAAGCTCACGCTGATATTGTCTATCCTGTGGAACGCGCTTATTTTTGCTATCACACCGCTGATCGTTCGCTACTCCGCTATTTCCCCGGAAGCCAAGCAGCTTGTGATCTGGCTGGTGCTGATCAACAACATTTTCAATGGGCTGGCTTACCCCTTTGCCGGTTCGCTGGGCAACGGCTTACGCGCTGCCGGTGACGTAAAGTTCACCATGATCGTCTCCATCACGCTGACCATCGCCGCACGGCTTTTCTTCTCGGCGTTGTTCGGACTGTGGCTGGGCTGGGGCGTCATCGGCGTGGCGATCGGCATGAGCATCGACCTTGTGTTCCGCGGTGCAATCTTTCTCTGGCGGCTGAAATCCCAGAAATGGACGCAGTTTCAGTTAATTTGAGAAAACAGAAATCGAAACGCTCTGACTGCCTCTATGTTTATGTTACTGCATATGCCCTTTGACCCACTTTTGACCCAGAATAGGATTGGAACGGATACGTCTGGGTGGAAACAATGGAAAACTCGCCGAGCAAATAGCGCTAAAACAGGCAAATCGGAGCCGAAACGACTCCGATTTGCCCTTGAGACAACCTACGGACCAGAAGGCCGGGAGTTCGAATCCCTCACGGCGTACCAAAACTCCTCGAAATCGTCTGATTTCGAGGAGTTTTGGTTTTTATAAGTTATCATTTTGTAGTTACGCTTTTTTCTGACCCAAACGCATATATCCCAGGCGAAATTTCTGCTTGACAAATACATAGCCGGTCTGTGCTAAAATCGAACGGCTTTCACCATCCAGAAAATCAGCTCAAAAATTCGAATTTTCACTCAAAACCATTTCCACGAATATCGCCAAAAAGTTACCGTGACAAACACGCTGAAAAACCATCTCTTGTCTCGATTTTCAACTTCGCTCACAAATGCCTCACGTTCGCTTCCACTCATGAAAGCGGGGTACACACTCGGCTCTCTGAAAAAATCGCACACAGGGGCTTACACGCCGAAACACAGGGTTCTGTTCTTGTCACTGCTTGGAGCATTTTGCTCCCCTCTCACTCTTGGGCAAAGAAAAGCCAGAGGAAGCGGATGCACGCCTACGGCGTGTGTCCGCTTCCTCTGGTGCCGCGGCCCCGCTGGACTGCGTGGTCTTATCATTTATCTGCCAGTATTGCATTCTCTTACCAGCTCTGCAGAATTCTCATGTCCCACAAACCGACCGGTATCATCATCCTCGCCTTGTACTTCACGCTGTTGAACCACCTACAACCTGGGCATCAAAACGGCCTATTGGTCGTTTGTTGTAGTGTCCGGCAAATTTTTTATTGATTTCAGCAGCGTAAAACACAGATTACATTGCATGCTACATGTCTTTCGCCCCTGATACACCAATCTGCTACGACAGGCTCCTTGTTGACCTCACTGCCACCCCAGCTTTTAGCTGCACGAGGGGCTGAATCCAATTTAAAACACGACAAAACGTCCGGCGGCAATGTGCCGCCGGACGTTCACTTTATAACGCCGATTTCATTTACTTACTGAACGCTCTCCACAGGAAAGTGACGATCTGCGCACGGGTGCAGTCATTACTCGGCGCAAAGGTTGTCTCGCTCACGCCTGTAGTCACGCCGTTCATGTAGCACCACGCCACCGATTCATACGCCCATTCGGGCACATCGGTGAACGGCAGGAGGAACATCCATGCGCCCGTGAAGCCCCTGCCCTGCGCCTGAGCACAGCGGTAGATCATAGCCGCGGCCTGCGCACGGGTGCAAACGTCGTTCGTGCCGAAGGTCGTCTCCGTCAGGCCAGTGACGATGCCGGTACTCGCCGCCCAGCGGACCGCCTCGGCATAATACGCGCTCTCGTCCACATCGGTAAAGGGCATCAGGTAATTCACCACGGGGGAACCCGCCACACGCCAGAGGAAGGTCACGATCTGGGCCCGGGTGCAGGGCTGGTTCGGCGCAAAGAGGCTATTGCCGACGCCGCCGGTAATGCCGTTCTCTGCCGCCCACTTGACGGCCTCGTAGTAATAGTCGTCGTTCGGCACGTCATAGAAGAAGTTAAGAACGCTGTTGTCCTCCATGAAGGTCACCTTGACCTCAACCTTGCTGCCGGGCATGGTGAAGGTGTATTTCCCATTGCCCTTATCGGTGAACTTCAAGTCGTCGCCGTTTTTGTCGGTGACGGAAATGGTTTCCAGCACATACCCGCTGTCAGGCGTTACCGTGATGGTCACGGTACTGCCCTTGGAGGCGTTCTTCGGGCTGACGCTCACGTTGCCGTTCTCCATCTTGTCGGGAACATTTATTGGATAGGTAACAGAACCACTGCTTGAAGAACGTCGGGAAAGGATCAGCTTTCCAGCCACATAAGTAATGGAATAATTGCTGCCAGCATCCGCTCCATTAGCTGTGATCTTTGCGGCCTCACCGATCTTAGTCATGTCCGGCGTTGCCGGATCATACGACAAAATCGGCGCTTTTATCAGATGATCTTCACCAATCAGGCCATCAACCACGTAATCCTTGTTTATCTCCGGCTTGCCTAAATCAGGAGCTTTGCTGCCAATGTAAACGTTCTTGTCCGTGGCTGTTACGGTAAGTTCAGCAACTTTAATCTCCACAGTGATAAAATTCTCTTCTACATCCTTGTGGTTATTGTCACCAATGACCTTATAATACACCGTGTAGCTGCCTGCGTCCTCGGCCTGGGGTAACACAGTGCCATAGGTTCCGCTTTCCCCCAGCCTATACTGGATCTCGCCGGTAGTGCTGGAACCGCTGGTAATGAGCGTCTGCACTTCGCCGTTGTAGCGGAGGCCATCGACCTGCTTTGGAGCGGTCACACTGCCATCCGCTTCCGTGATAGAAGCTGCAGTAAATTCGTACGTCGTATTCTCTCCTGCCAGCGTGTAGTTTGCTTTGTCCGTTCCCTCAAGGCTGAGCGTAAGTGTAACGCGCTTGTTCTGTCCAACTTTTTCATCTGCATATACACCGGGGATCGCCTTGATAAAAATATCATCCGTATTGACCTTACCGTTAAATCCAACCGTGCCGGTCAGCGCGCCAGCGTCCGTCGTGCCGTCATAGATCTTTGTGACTGCAATCTTGCTGAAATCAAGAGCAGTCAGCTGTTTGGGGATAATGGTAAAATTCGTTGTAATCTCACCGGTGTAGTTGCCGCTGCCAGTGATTTTTACAGCACCTGTGCCGACATACTTGTTGTTCGCGTAAGCAAGGGTATAATCACGCTCCACGGCAAGAACTGTTTCTCCGTCTTTTATACGCGGTTCAGGCATAAGGTCACTGCCGCTGTACGTCTGCGCAGCAATCTGATCTGTGCTTATATCGCTGCTATTAAGATTTTTTGCTTTGATTCTAACTTCGATATGCTGTTTATCGCTGTCAGAGTGTGTATCGTCGCCCTGCACATACCAGTAAACGATATAATCACCTGCGGCAGTTCTTGTAGGAATAGAGTCTGTATAGCTGCCGTTTTCACTGGTGCTGTACAGAAGCGTACCATTGGCGGAGCTGCCCGGAGCGACAAGCTTCTGCGGTAAACCATTGTAGGTGAGATCATTTGCACTTGGCAAAAGGTCAATCGTTGCCGAAGGCTTTACAATCGTAAATGTCCAGTTGCTATCAGAGAGGTCGGCAACGGGCTTGTAGTAGCTGCTCGCCTCGACATCAAGCTTTACGGTATAAACACCCGCCTCTTTCGCCTCACTCACGGGGCTACCATTCAGGTAGTATTTAACAACAGGGGGCACGCTAAGCTCGGGACTTCCATTAAATTGGAGGCTTGCTGTCTTAGTATTGCCATCATAGACAAGATCAGATGGAGGCGAGAATGTAAAATCAGATGCTTCAAGCGTCAATCCTTCGACAGTAAGGCTTAAATTGCCGGTCTTCTGTTCATATTCGCCAGTTCCACCGATGGTATAGGAAGCAGTATAGTCCTTAACCATTGGGCAGGTAAAACAAGAAGGCGCCTCCACTGGAGAGAGGTAGCAGCTGTTAGCTGCACTCCACGTTAAATCTTTGATTTCATTAAAGCACGTTACGGTACCAGTAAGATTTTGGACGGCTGTGCTATTTGATGTGTAGGTAACAGCAAAAACGATTTTTTCGCCGCAGGTAAAGGTATTGTCACTCTTTTCCTCAAATATACCAGAGGTCGCGTTCACCGTACCGACTCTAAACGCAGCGATAATCTCGGGGGCAGTATAAGCCGTCGCAGTGATCACTCCGGGGATATTCCGGGTCAGACTGACACCATCCCTTGTTAGAGTGACAGAGGCCACAAAACTGCCGTATGTGCCACTGGGGTCGGTGTGCGTACCCGCCACAGCAGGCGTTACGCTACTGATGCTTACGGTGCTGTTTTCAGTGGTAATACCTTCAAGATTACAAATCTCTCTGGATACCCAGTTGACAAGCGCTCTTTCTTCATTCGCATCCTCCATGGAAACGGTGAGCGAGGTGGGGAGGTTGTCGACCAAGCCATAGACCTCCGGCGCGATGCGGATGTGTGGGGACATCAAACTCTTCGTTTCCCCATCCACGTCCCGTTCTGTAGTGAAGGTCTCCACCTTCACCAGCCCATTGCCCTGATCTTCGTAAAGTTTTTGCGCTGGAGTGGCTTCACGGATAACTGTACTGAATGGATAGAATGCGGCGGATTTTTTCCCCGTATCCACCACATCGATCATTGCCGTGGAACTATTCTTCATGATGATTCCACCGCTGATTGCCATGGGCATTTGCCCCGTTTCAACCATAAGCGCTATGTTCCCGTCGAGCGTAAGTGAACTGGCGCTTATGCCATATTCAGTCCAAGAGCTTTGCACAATAACGGTAGCTTGTTCGCTGCCGCTGGCTTTAAAGGTAAGATTTTTGCCCGTAGCCAAATCAATGATGCTTGGATTTCCGCCGCTCCTACTATCCGGGAGAAACTTAACTGTACCCTGTACGCTGATGTTCAAATCGTTCTTAGAATACAACAAGCTGTTCTGATACGCCTTTGTTACAACCAGTCCATTCTTAAATGTAAGCGTGTTCGACTTTTCATCATAAGAAGCAAGGCCATTGCCGAGAATATCACTCTGATTATGATTGCTCACACGGACGCCATCGAGCCAGATGTCGTAATATTGGGAGTCATCAACAAAGGTCTCGCCAGTGGGGAGAGGATAACCACCGGCGGTTCTGACCCATTTGTTCAGACCGCGTTCGCCCTCCATTTTATAGAGGTTAGCATTCAGCGCGTTGAGAAGATCATCCTCATCTTCACTGACGAGATTGCCCTTACCGGTAAATTTGGTCACGCAATCACCGCGAGAATCTTCCCCTGAGTAGGCCCCAAAATTAGGAAGCAACGAACCCGCTTCAACATAGCTGAGATCAACCGTCATATTGGACCCAAAGAAGCCGAGAAAAGCTCCCATATAATTCCAACCGCCGCTAACATCCTTGAGCGTATAGCAGTTCTTAATAACAGAACGGCTTGCCTCTCCGCAGACGCCGCCAGTGCGGCTTTCGCCGGAAACCCCTGCCAGGTTGCAGCAGTTATAGAGGTTGACATTGCTGTAGGCATACGCCAAAATGCCGCCGCTTTCACTGCCATTTCCATCACCAGCTACTTCTGCGCAGTTCCAGCAATTCTGAATTGTTGTTCCGTTTGCTTGACCGCACAGGCCGCCCAGCCTTCCTTTGCCGGAGATTGTTCCGGAGTTACTGCTCTGAACAAGTCTTCCTTCTGCTATGTAGCCGACAATCCCACCGCAAGTCGCACCGCTGCTAATCACAATATTGTTTTCTCCAGTGCAGTTTTCAAAGGCCGCGTTGTAAGCTCGACCGGTAAAAATGCCCGAATAATCTGTAGCGGAAGCAGATTGTTTCGTTTTTAGAAGGCTGTTTTTTATAGTAAGATCCTTAATAGAACCATTCTTTAGATTGCCAAAGAGACCGGAGCACGAATACCCAATATTTCCATCAGTAACGCACAGACCGGAGATGGAATAATGGTTGCCGTCGAAATGAATGGCAAGATTTTCTCCATTGATAGGCGTCCAGTAATAGAGCGTAGCATCTGGAAGAGTTCCACTCGCGTCAAACGTGCAGTCATTGAGAACAATATCATTCATAAGCTTCACATAACAGGGGTTCGGCAAAACTTGCCCGTTGATGTCGCCATTATCATTGGTAGCCTGTGCAAAACCCGCCAGCTGCTGCGGCGTCTCTATCTCAAAGGGCTTTTCTGCTGTGCCGGTGCCACTTATGACTTGGCGTATTTGTCCGTCCCAAACACCCGCCGCCGCAAAGGCCGCGGTTGGCAGGAGCGTCAAACCGAGCGTCAGCGCAGTCAGGATGCTCAAAAGTCGTTTTCTCATCGTGATCCCTCCATGATGAAAGTGGTATGGTGCATCCAATGGATGCACCAAGGGGATATCCCCTTGAAAAATTTTTATTTTTTCGTCAAGGCTTCAAAGCCTTTTTCTGCCTGCTGGACGGTTTTTTGGATAATGCCCGAGGCCATTGTGTGAAGGTCCAGCTGCAAGACTGCCGCCGTAATCGCCGCACGCTTCTCCGCCGGCACATCGTAGAGTTTTAGTGAACAGTCTAAAAAACGTGTAATTTTTGCTTCTGGTGTAAAATAGAGGTCACACGGTACCGACATGAAGCCGCGCATAATACTGGCGGACGCAATCTCCATCTCATAAAAGTCCTTGGGCTGCGCATCCGGCAGATATGGCCCGAAGATGGTATGCAGGCGCTTGGCCGTGCTATGGTAAATGTACGCCGATGTCGTCGGCAGCGAGTAGCCAGCCACATACAACTCACGCAGCGGTTCGGACAGTTCGGCAATATGGAGCTGCAGCGATGTCTCCACAGCGTAGAGGAACACGGGATCTTCTGTGCCGCTGCACCGTCCGGCGAGGTCGAACTGCCCGCCGAACATCCGCTTTACCAGCTCCAGCAGCAGCGCCTCCTTACTGGGAAAGACGTGGAAGAAGGAGCTCTGCCCGATGCCTGCCGCCTTTGCGATCTCGCCGGTCGTGGTTCTGGTGTAGCCCTTTTCCAGGAACAGCGCCACCGCCGCCCGTAATACCTTCTGCTGCGTCACCAGACCGTTTAACAGTTTTCCCTTCGGCAAATGACCGCCTCCTTATAACTCTTCTTGCGATTGTACTTTTATAATACCACGCACCATGCATTTGCACAAGGAAAATTTTCAACACGGTATCGATAAAGTAGCATTCTCTGTTCCTGACCCACTTTTGACCCGAAATAGGATCGGAGCGGGCAAGTCTGGACGGAAACAATGGAAAATCCGCCGAGCGAACGGCGGCAAAAGGGGCAAATTGTAGCCGAAACGGCTCTGGTTTGCCCTTGAGACAACCTCCGGACCAGAAGGCCGGGGGTTCAAATCCCTCACGGAGTACCAAAACTCCTCGAAATCGTCTGATTTCGAGGAGTTTTGGTTTTCATAAATTCTCATTTTTCGATTGTGCCTTTTCCTGACCCAAACGCTGACCCCAATGGGAGCGGATATCGGAAACTATCAGGCAGCACGGGATTATAGGATATTCCCCATCGTTTGGGCCGCTTTTAGTTGAGCATCTGTGGTCACGTGGGTGTAGGTGTCCATCGTGAAACCCGCCGAGTAGTGACCAAGCATGGAGGATACCGTTTTCACGTCAACTCCATTCTGAAGTGCCGTGGTTGCGAAGGTGTGACGCAGATCATGGAAGCGTATCCTTGGGAGGTCTGCTCGTTTCAGCACCCGCTGGAGCATGTGCAGGACGCTGTCCGGGAACATGGGACCGTCGGCGGGTGATGAACATACCCTCTCGCTGCCGCCCACCCTGCACTTCTACATTTTCAGTAAGTCTATCGCGTCTGCCGACAGTGGCAGTGTGCAGTAGGCATTTTTCGTTTTCAGCGGTGCTTCGACTACCTTGCCATTCTGGCGCGAGATAGCTTGCTGCACCTTGACCGCGTTATGCCCAAAGTCCACGTCCGCCCACTTCAGCCCCAGCAGTTTACCGTGGCGTAGTCCGGTGGCAAGGTCGAGGCAGTAGCGCTCGTATGTACAATTCCTTTGTTGAAATTTTGCGGCAGCAGCCAGAATCAACTGCTCTGTGTTGGTTCAGTAAGTATTATTATAATCACTCAAAATCCTATGTGAAAGGCCAAATTTGCATTTTGTCACAATGCTGCAATCCATAGCCCCAGAGCCAAAAACATTCAGGAAAAATTCTCAAAGAGAACCATGCAGAGCATTTGAAGCAAGCTATCAACGCAGCTGCCTGCATTGCATAGAACAATAGGTAATCAATATGTGCTCCTATATCTTTTCACATTGCACACAGGTGAAATAATTTTTAATTTTCAATCCAAAAACCATCCTGTCGCATCTATCAAATCAAAGAGGTATGTGTCTTAAGACACATACCTCTCTTTCAGCAGCCTTTGTCTGACAACTGCTCTACTATTTGTTTTTCAAAATCCGTTTTGTAGTCAACTGCCCACAGCCGGACTTTCTGTTATGCAACGCTACTGGAAACATGGATGGCAAATCAGCCCCAGACCTCTTCGGCGATTTCCTTTACCAGCGCCAGCTTGGCCCACTGCTGTGCCTCTGTCAGCTTGTTGCCGATCTCGCAGGAGGCAAAGCCGCACTGAGGGCTCAGGCACAGACGATCCAGAGGAATATACTTGGCCGCCTCGTGGATGCGGGCGATCACCGCAGCCTTGTCCTCCAGTTCGGGGCGCTTGGTGGTAATGAGGCCCAGCACCACCTTCTTCTCGCCGCTGACAGCGGCCAAAGGCTCAAAGCCTCCGCTGCGGGCGTCATCAAATTCCAGATAGTAGGCGTTCACGTTCTCACGAGCCAGCAGGGTCTTAGCCACGCTGTCATAAGCACCAGAGCTGGCGTAGGTAGAATGGAAGTTGCCCCGGCAGACATGGGTGTTGAGCACCATATCCTCCGGTTTGCCCTCGATGGCCAGATTATTGGCGGTAAGCATTTGTTCCTTGATTGCTTCCAATCCCTTTTCATCCGTATCAAAAATCATGCAAGCCTTGGGGTCCACCAGCATTCCCCAACTGCAATCATCGAATTGCAGGTTACGGCAGCCAGCAGCGTAAACATCAGCGATGACCTTGCGATAGCCCGCTGCCAAATCCTCTACCAGCTTTTCGGTATTGGGATAGTATTTGCTGGTATTCTCAATGGCAAAGGGCATGACCATCTGCTCTAAAAATTGGGCGGGCGCAGGGATGGTCAGCTTGGCTACAGTGTTCTCACCCTCAAGTGCTTTGACAAACTTAAAATGCTCCACAAAGGGATGGCTGTCTACGCCAACTTCTCCGGTGAGGTAAGTATCATCAAGCATCGCGTTTTCACCATGGAACGGCAGGCCCTTCTCCGTGCGGCTATGGCCTACACCGTGGAAGCCCCACATGAAATCGAGGTGCCATGTAGCGCGACGGAACTCGCCATCGGTGATTACATGGTATCCGGCGCCCTGCTGCTTAGCAACCAGCTCCCGGATTGCCTGATCCTCCACCGCCTTCAACTCATCGTCGCCAATCTTACCGCTTTGAAAATCCGCCCGAGCCTGCTTCAATTCGACGGGGCGAAGAAAGCTGCCAACATAGTCATAGCGAAAAGGGATATTAGCTTTGCTCATAGTGACATGCTCCTTCCATACCAAAAAGAGGTGTTGATTATATGGCTCAAACTGTAATAAGTCAAGTTTTCTTTCCTGCACCGCCATGAGACTTCAGCCCCAAAGTTCAGTCTAAATCCGCAAAATTTTTTCGACAGACAAAGGGCCTCCCACTCGGGAGGCCCTTTGCTGATTTAACCCTGTTCCTTACTTGCCCTGATAGACACGATACAGGAACGTCACGATCTGCGCACGGGTGCAATTTGTGCTGGGGCTGAACGTCGTGGCGGAAGTGCCGCCGGTGATACTCTTTTCAACGGCCCACAACACCGCACTGGTGTAATAGGCGTCGGCCGCGACATCAGTGAAGGGATTCGCCGCGGCGGCATCCGGAGACATCTGAGAGCGCCAAAGGAACGTCACGATCTGCCCGCGGGAGCAATTTGCATTCGGACTGAACGTGGTATCGCTGGTACCCTTGGTAATGCCCTTCTCAATTGCCCACAGAACCGCGTCGTAATAGTAGCTGCCCGCAGGAACGTCCGTGAAGGGCATCGCTGTGCTCTTGGGAGCGGGGCTTCCCGCGGCACGCCACAGGAAGGTGACCGCTTGTGCACGGGTGCAGATACCATTGGGATCAAACGTCGTGGCGGAGGTGCCGCCGGTGATACCGTTCTTCACCGCCCAAATCACCGCATCCTCATAGTAGGCACCGGAAGGAACGTCGGTGAAGGGGTTCTCACTCTTGGCGGGAGCGAAGCTGGCCTCTACGGTTACTTTGCCGCTGGGCATCGTGAAAGTGTACTTACCGCTGCCCTTACCGGTGATCTTGAGGTCATTGCCCTTGCTATCGGTGACGGTCAGATCATCCAGAACATAGCCGCTGTCGGGCTTCACCGTGATGGTCACAGTCGTACCGGCAGAGGCACTCTTGCGATCTGTGGTCACATCACCGTTTTGGGCATCTTTAATGGTAATGGTATAGCTGCCAGAGCCAGAGCCGCTACCACCAGAGGACACATGATACAGCTCGATCTCACCAGTCAAGGTAGTGTAATTGCCATCGTCAGGCGTAAAGCGCCATTTATAGGTCTTATTCGCTTCGACACGGGTAGCATCATCAGGCGGGACATTGCCCTTGTCATCCACCCATTCCAGCTTGCCGACATCGGGCTTCAGGGTACTGCCGGTAAGCGTGAGTTCAGCATCTGCCAAAGTCTTACCGCTGGTGGTGATCCTGGTGTACTTGGGTTCGCCGGTGGTGGCAGCTTTATTGACCTTGATCGTCACCGTACCAGCGACCTCGGCATACGCTGCCGTATCATTGGGGGTAAACTTCCATGCTACCTGATAGCTGTCGCTTGCGTCAGGCTTAAATGTGCCGTTTGCCCATGCGAACGTGCCGTCAACTGCCTTGTCGCCGTCCTTCATCCTGCCCGTGATTTTGCTGTCATTCAGCGCCTGACCGTAGGTGATGTCCGTTGCAGTCACTACGCCATCCACTTGCGGAGTGATCTTATTCTCCGCGCTGACATTGATGGTTAGGGTGATGTCCTTATAGTTGTCCGTAGAGACTATAACGGTAATCGTGCCAAACTGTCCTTCGTCCGTGCTGCTTCTGTCCGCTTTCAGCGTCAGTACACCGGTCTTGCTGTTTACGAGCGTGACATAAGAGCCAATGCCCAGATCGGCAGCAGGCCTGCCATAGGTGATCGTGCCGTACTCGCTGGGGGAAGTCAGCTTCGGCAGCAGAGTGAAGAGTTCGAAGGAATAGGTTTTATGCAGGCCGTTGGTGATGGTCAGCGAACCAAGCTCTGCCGTAGGTGCATCGGCCTTACCGATCGTGAAGGTTTGGCTGACTTTGCTGAGGACATAGTTGCCGCCATCATTGTCTGTGACGGTCACAGTCGCGGTACCCGCGTTGGTGTTATTCTCGTAGGAGACGCTGTACTCCTTTTCGGCAATGGTCTTGCCAAGGTCATCCGTTAGAGTGACGGCCGGCGTGACTGCCTTGCCGCCGTTATAGACGCCGTCTGCGACTGTGATCGTGGGCGTCACTTCCCGTGCCTTGATCGTCCACGTGAACGTTAGTCTGCCGGTGTAGTTATTCTGGCCGCCGATCTCAAGATCATCGTATGTGCCGGCCTCTGTCGTTCTGTTGTAGGAATAGCCATAATCCTTATCTCGACCGGGGCCTGTCAGCGTTACGCCGTCCAGAACGACACTTATTATCTTGGGTTCTTTCTCCGTTCCGTCGTACACAAAGCTATCTTCCAGCGTGACGACTGCCCCCTCGATGGACTTGGGATTGACCGTGACGGTCACCTTGCCGGTTGCAATCGCGTATTCCGGCGCGTCTGGGGTGAACGTCCATTCAGCCTTACGTTTGCCCGCGTTGGGCGTGACTGTACCGTCCTGCCACGCGAACGTGCCGTTGACTGTTTCGCCGGTATCGGGGTCTTTCATCTTGCCCGAAATTTCGCTCTTGCTCAGTGCGTCACCGTAGGTGATCTCCGATGCGGTGATGTCGCCATCCGGCACGGGCTTGATCTGGTCAATCGCGTTGAGGTTGAGCTCCAGAAGGAAGTATTCGAAGTTTGTCGTGCAGACATTGACACTGACGGTTCCGACCGGGCCGGGCGGCTGCTGGCTTGTGCTCCATACGGATTTGAGCGTCAGCGTCAGAGCGCCGGTTGTTTCGTTTACGCGGGCTGTGCCAATGACGTGATACCCTGTTGCAAGTCCGGTGACGTTCACGTTCCTGTAGGATACGTCGCCGAAGCTGGCCTTTCCGGACAATGCAGGCAGAAGCTGGCTGAAATCGTAGGTGTACGTCAGCGAGGTGCCGTTGATCACGTCCAGCGTGCCGGTCTGGATGTTCGTGGGCGCTTTGGCCTTGTTGATCTCGAAATCTTCGCTTCTGCCAACGATGATGTAGTTGCCGCCGTCCTTATTGGCGATGGTCACCATGCCGGCACCGGCGTTGGTGTTCTTGCTGTAGGAGACTTCGTACTCCTTCGGGTCGATGGTATTATCAAGGTCGTCCTTGAGGGTCACTTCCGGTTCCAGCGCATCTCCGGTGTAGGTGCAGGGCGCAACGTTGATCGTGGGCGTCACGGTTTTTGGCGTGATCGACCACTTGACCGTTACCTTGCCGGTGTAGTTATTGTTGCCGAAAACGGTAAAATCATATGTGCCAACATCCGAACGCATATCACATTGGTAACCGTAATCGGAGGTTTCGACCAACGTTTCGCCGTCCAGAACGACACTGTCTACCTCGGGATGCTGCACTGCTCCGTTATACTCAAAACTGTTACTTGTCAGCGTGATCGTTGCGCCCTTGATGGACTTGGGGCTGACCGTGATGGTCACGGTACCGGTTGCAGTTGCGTATTCCTCGTAGCCCGCGTCTGGGGTGAACGTCCACTCGGCGTCATAGCTGCCCGCGTTAGGCTTGGTGTTGGGATTCGTCCACGCGAAGGTGCCCGGAATTTCGGCCTTCGTGCGGGGACAAATCATCGCGCCCTTGGTCGTGAGTTCACTATCTTCCAGCGTCTGGCCATAGGTGATGTCCGTTGCGCTGACGGTGACACCCGATTTATCGAGGGGAATCTTTGCGCCAACGACGACCTTCACGGTCAGATTGAACTTCTCATAATTCGTGGTTGTAATCGGGAGGGTTACTTTGACGACTTGATCGTCAATGCTCGCGCTGTTTGCGGACGCGATGGGCAAGCTCAGAATGCCAGCAGGTGACACGCTTGGGATGCCACCAATGTAGTCATTCTTAGTCCAATCGGTGCTCCACTCATCAGAAGAAGGATACGTGATCTCGCCGTACTCGCGCCCCGCGTGTTCCTGCTGCACCGACAGAAGCTTATCCAGCATCGGCTTCAGATCGATCTTGTATTCCTTTTCCAGATCGTTGTAAATAAGCTGCTCAAACTGGATACCATTCAGGTCGATGATGGCCTGATTGATCTTGAATGTGCTCTCTGTGTCCGCACCATTCAGCGTAAAATCCTTTTGCATCGTGCCGTCTTCAAAGGTATAGTTCCTATTCTTCAGCTTGATGGTGAAGGAGATGGTCTTTTCGTCCTCACTTGCATTGGCGGAATCATAGCTGGCACTAAGTATCTGGTAATCTTCACCCGCTACCAGAGGAAGCGGGCCGCCAGAAGGGGCGTAGCGGGAATCCGCGCTCTTAAGCTTTATTGCCACGTTTGCGGGCAGATCTGTTGTACCGTCGTATGCCTTTATGACGTTCCCAACCGAGATCGTCGCCTTATGAGCCACGACCTTCCATCTGGCGGTATTCTGGCCGGTGTAATCGCCGTCGTCTGTCGCCTTGATGGTCAGAGTAGCGCTGCCGACGCTGGAACGGGAATCGCCGCGGACGACGGTGTAATCAACGCCCTCTGTCAGCTTCTCGTCGTTGTACGTTACGGTATAGGGCGGTGCGCCGGTGGTGGCGTTGTAAGGCTGATAGACGCTTTCATTGCTGTCGTTGGTGAATGTGATCTTAGCCTTGCTAAGCTTCAGCTTGGTAACGGTCAACGTTTTATGCTCGCTCATTACCGAATAGCCGTCCCTGGCGGCGTAGAAATAAATATCGTAGGTTCCAATTTCGTGGAAGGTACAGTCCACAACATAGTACCCGCTTTTCATCGCAGTGCCGTCAGCCTTGCTGTAGCTGTAGTGGCCTGTGTCATCGAGCTTTCCAATGTAGAATTCCACATCCGCGCCGCTCGTGCTGCAGCTGGCGCGAAGCTGGACTTCTGTGTTACGCTCCACCGAGCCATTATTGTAAATGGTTTTACCGTTAGCTGTGATCGACAGGATGTTGGAGGTAATGGGCAGCTGCTGGATCATGACATTGGTCAGCTCCGCGCCATCGATTTGACTCGAGTCATACCATGTATACTTTGTCAGGTTGGGATAGTCCGTATACTTCTTATAGCCAAGGCGGTCAGGCTCACTTAGAATACTCGCCCACGTCGCGCCTTCTGCCAACGTCAATTTTTCGATGACAGCGGCGGCTCCCGAGTTGGCGAGCTTTGCGTTCGGGTAGGCAACAACCTCCTGAACGGTGCCTTCGCCGTCGATGGTGCTGAAGGTGACTTCACCGCCGTTTTTGCCGGTGAGGGTCACCTTGCCGTTAAGAGAATGACGGTTCAGATTGAGACCCGTGTACACTTTGACGTCAATGGTGTAATCGCCGGAAACGTCGGTCAGCAGCCGGAGAACATCGCTGTCGGTTCTGTCTGCATCGATGGCCGTCTGCAAGTCGGCAAAGTTCCGCCACGCATTGCCTTCGCTTTCCGGCAAGTTCAATTTCGTCTGCGCGACAGCTGGAGCGCCGCAGTTGGGGCAGTTTTCGGCATCGATTGCAAATCCATTGACACCGCCGTGGCTGCACTCGGCAGGTGTGACCTTGACAATGGCCTCTGCTTTTACAGAGGTATCCCCCACCTTATGAACGTACAGTGTATAATCCCCTGTGGGCGTTTCCTCGGCGATTTTGACGGTAATCATGTAGGTGCCGTCACCGTTGTTCGTCGGGGTAGAGACGTCAAAGTTCGTGTCGAGCCCGTTCTTCTGGATGTAGGCGTTCAACTCGCCCGTGCCATCGTAGGTCGCGGTGAACGTGGCGGTCTTACCCGCCGCCACATCCACGCTCGCGGGGTCCAGCGTCAGAGTCGCAGGCTCGGCAGGCGCAGGGCCGCCCACCTGCTGGTTGCTGAGTTTTTTGGCAGCTACGCCGCTTACCTGATATGTACCGTCCTTGAAGCTGGCTTCCTCGGCGGTTTCGCCGTCCACATCAATGGAGCCATAGAGTTTTATGCTGTTCGGCTCTGCGGCAGCAGTCAATGCAGCAGCCTTTTCCGTGCCGGTGATGACCATGTCTGTACCACCAAAGGCCAGCGTGCCCTCCACGCCGATCTTCGCACCGCTGACAGAACAGGAGCCGGAAATGACGTTCAGCCCTTTGGTGATAGCCGCCTCAGCAGTCTCGGGCGCAGTCATGTTGAGCGTGCCGCCATCTACCCTAATAGTGCCATTAACCGTGCCGTTTTTCAGCGTCAGGCTGTCCGTGGCGTCGATGCTGCCGGTAATGCTGAAGCCGTCCATGTTGATGGTCGTTGCGGCGTAAACAGTAAGATCTTCTGTGACGTTGCCGAGCAGTGTGATCTCAACCTCACTCATGTTCTCCAAAATTTCTTGCAGCGTGTCATACTCCGTATCGTCAACTTTGGCGACAGCGCCGCTGCCCCCGCCTTGTTCGTTAGGCACAAGGACTCCGCCGCCCGGCTTTTCGTTCTCGCCGACAAGGACACCGCCGCCCTCACCGCCGCTCTCACTACCGCCGATCGTCGTGTTGCCCGACATGCTGCCGCCCGTTTCCCCCTCGGCAAAGGCCGCCGTGGGCAGGAACGTCATGCAGAGCGTGAGCGCCAGAAATAAGCTCAAAACTCGTTTTTTCATAGGTTCCTCCTTTGAAATATGCGTTTATGCTTCTATGTTCAGCCTGCTTATCTGCGGGCGCGATCCGATCAGTCCTCTGAGATCAGCCGCAGCTTCTCCGCGGCGGTTTTCGCCTCGCTGCGGCGGCTGACGCCCAGCTTGGTCAGAATGTGGCTCACATGGGTCTTCACCGTAGGCAGCTTGATGTCCAGCACCGCGCAGATCTCCCCGTTGCTTTTGTCGGCGCAGATGAGGTGCAGGATCTGCAGCTCCGTAGGCGTCAGCGCTTCGTTAGGCGCCAGCCGCGTTTGCAGAAAGCGGGGGTAGAACGCCGCCTGCGTCCGCACATCCGCCATCAGGCGCTTGTGCCATTTGGCGTTTCCGTCCCACGGCAGCTTTTCCAGCAGGGGTAGGATCGCCGCGCCGTAGACGCTGACGGTCCGGATAAACCAGAACTCCGCCGCAGCCTCCAGCGCGTCGGTCAGATGCTGCCGCCATCCCTCGTCCCGGCTTCGGTACAGGGCAATGGCGGTGAGGACCTGCAGATGGATGCCGTCGATATGCCGGGCGCAGCTGCGGATATATGGTTCCAACGGGGAAAGCGTCAATAGCGCCGCATCCGATTTTCCGTCCGAGAGCTCCACCATAGCTTGGGTCAGGTACTGATACCGCTTCATCACGTTCAGGTGCATGGGGTCCCGGGGCGCTTTCTCCCGGTACCACCTGTCCGCCGCGTCCAAATCGCCCGTGTGGAGCACGATACGGCAGAGCATGGCATCCATGTTCGGGAGGAATCGGGTCTGCCCGTTTTCCGCAAAGCGCTGACGCAGGGACTCTACCGTGCGGCGGGCGTCTCCGCCCCGGCCGCCGGACAGCTGACTGCGGGCCAGCAGGCCGCCCATGGCAAACTCGATGTCCGGCGTTCCCTTCTGCCGGATCTCGCTCATGCGCGGGATCAGCGACAGCATCCGGTTTGCGATGTCCTCACCCTTTTCAAATTTGCTCTCGGCAATGGCACAGTCCGCAAGGCCCACGCCATCCTTCCCCAGAACGGCTTCCACGGGGACCCGCAGCGTCTGGTAGAGCAGATCGTCCTTCTTGCTCCATAGGGAGAAGTCCTTTCCGCCATTCATGATGCTGGGCAGCGTGCTGGTGACAGAGAAGGCCGGCAGCGTCACTTCCTTATTGCGCAGCAGCCGGAAGACCGCGGGAATGGTCTCCGTCAGGCCCTCCACGCCCCGCTGCGGCAGCGCAATGTCCAGCCACGCCAGGCGGCTGCGGGCCTGCTTCCCCGCCGCGTCCTGCTTTCCGCAGCGCCGCGCAAAATTCTCCAGTGCATGATACCAGCGCTCAGAGCCGGCATAGTCCGTTGCCAGTGCGCAGAGCATGCTCATGCCCTGCATCAAAGAGGGCGAGGCCAGAACCTCCGATTCCGGCAGACTGCGGTAATAGCGCTCCATCTCGCTGTAATGCCCCATACCGGGGTGCAGTTCCGCGTTGCGGATCAGTAGTTCAGAGACTTTAGCGTGGTCACCGCCCGCGGTGTAGCATTCCAGCGCGTGGGCGTAATCCTCCTTCAGCTCATAGTAGAGACCGCCGCGGCTGAACAGCGCTCGGCGCTTTTCCTCGGTGTATTCCCGCTCCATCTCCCAAAGGAGAAAAGTGCGGAACTGGGGCCAGAAGTGGAAGCGCTGCACATCGTCATAGCGCAGCATGGTGGTGTGGCTCAGCAGCCAGTCCAGCAGTTCTCCGGCGTGAGGATCACCACTGACCATCCGGGCCATCTCCAGATCAAAGCGCTCAAAGGGCGCCAGTTCCAACAGGAAGCGGCGCACCGGCAGATCAAAGCGCCGGTAGATGTTGGCTTCAAAATAGGAAAACACCTGCCGGAATGCCTGGGCCACAAGCTCCGGGCCAAAGGGTTTTCCATCAGACATATACTGCACGGTCGTGACAACGCCCAGAGGATAGCCGATGGATCCCTTCAGGATGCCGTCAATCTCGGCATCCGCTGCCTTGACCCCGCAGGCGTCAAAGAGCTGTCGGATGTCGCTGTAATCAAAGAGCAGGTCCTCGGCGGTCAGCACGGCCATCAGCCCCGTGTACTGGAATGCCATCAGACAGCCGGGCGGCGCGCCGCGGGAGAGAAAGACGAAGCGTTTTTCCGGATTGGACCGGATCAGCTCGCAGAGGGCCTGCTGCTCATCATCCTGCAGCTGCTGAAAATCGTCGATCAGCAAAATGTCCCAGTCCTGCGCCGCCGGCGGAATGGCGCAGTCCGGCGCTCCCGCGTTTAGGTGCAGCACATTCCGGCCATGCAGCAGCACGTCCGCCAGAGAGGTCTTTCCGAAGCCGCAGGGGGCGCTGAAAAAGAGAACTCTGCCGTGCTCCATAAAGCTGTCGAACCGCTTTTGGATAGAGGGCCTTATGAGGATATTTCCGGTCATTTCTTCCCTCCCTTTGATGAACAGAATGAGATTGTCCCGTAGGGTTTCCCTACGGGACAAGGGAGCATGCTCCCTTGTCATAAGCCATTTGATACCATTCTGATTTTTATTATACAGGGCCGCACGAAAATGTAAATCGTTCCAAAGTATGAGATGGTTGGATGACTGACAGCAACAGACTTCTTACATTAAAAACAAGGGAATTTCGTGACAACGCTTCCGGTAATGTTCACAGGGACACAAATTGATGTCATGTCTTGCAAGGGAATAGCTTTGGAGACGGCGGTAAATGTCCGGAGCGGTTTGCCCTGTGCGACGCAGAAGCCAGCCACGTTTTGCCGATCTTCGGCGCGCCAGCCGGCAGGTGCAGACCCTCGCGTTGTTTTCCTCCCCTTTTTCATCGAATGTGTTGCTCAATTCTGACTCCTATTAGACAATAAAAAACCGGCGCCTTTACAGGCGCCGGTTTCGTGTTTCAGTTTGGTACCAACTTCAGTTTGCCGCGCGATAGAGGAAGGTGACGATCTGGGCACGGGTACAGTCGTCATCAGAGCCGAACCGGCCGTCGCCGATGCCGGCGGTGATGCCGTTCTGCTCCGCCCACTTGACCGCGGATGCATAGTAAGCGTCCGCCGCGACGTCGCTGAAGGTCGCATCGCCGTTGACGGCAGGCGTGCCGGAAGCGCGGTAGAGAAAGGTCACGGCTTGCGCGCGGGTGCAGATGGCATCCGGGCTGAAGGCCGTATCGCTCGTTCCGACGGTAATGCCGTTCTCGACGGCCCACGCGACCGCCTTGGCGTAGTAGCTGCTTTCGGAAACATCAGAAAAGCTGCTCATGCTCTTAAGCTCTGGGCTGCCTGCCGCGCGCCACAGGAAGGTGACCATCTGTGCGCGGGTGCAGGAAGCGTCGGGGCTGAAGGTCGTGGCGGAGGTGCCGGAGGTAACGCCGTTCTCGACGGCCCACTTCACTGCGCCGGCGTAGTACGCGTTTGCGGGAACGTCCGTGAAATCAACGGTGCCGGGCTGTTCGGCTTTGACGAAGCTCGCTTCCACCGTGACCGCGGATGCGGGCATGGAGAAGGTGTACTTGCCGCTGCCCTGCTCGGTGAGCTCCACGGTGCTGCCGTCCTTGGCGGTCACGGTGAGCTGGCCGAGCGTATATCCGCTCTCGGGCTTAACCGTGACGGTCACGATGTCGCCCTTCTTGGCATTCTTCGGGCTGACGGTCACGCTGCCGCCGTCGGTTTTGGAGGCCGCGCTCACCGCATAGGCAGCGCCGGAGGAGGAGCCGTTGCCGGAGCTGCTGCCGGAAGAGGTCTTGACCTCCGCCGTCAGGATATTGCCGCGGCCAACGAGATTGGATGCGCAAATCTTCACCGTATAGGCGGTGCTCTTGCTCAGACCGGAGAAGGTGAAACTGCCGGCCTGCTCACTGCTCTGCTCGTCGATCAGCGTATCGCCCTGATACAGCTGGACCACATAGCTTGTGGGGGCAGGCATGTTTCTCGCCTCGGGAACGGCGTCCACCGTCACGGTGACGGAATTCGTAGAGACGGAGGTGCGGTATGCGGGATCGGCGGGGACGGACAGCGTTGCGGACAGCGTTCCGTAGAACTTGCCCGTTCCGGTGACAGTCAGCTTCACCTGCCGGAGGGCATCCGCGGACCAGTTGTCCAGCGTGTCAGAGATGGAGTTATTCTGCCACGCGTAGGAGAACTGCGCCCCCTCGGGGCCGTTTTCCAACGCGGCGGAGATACGGTAGGTCCCGTCCTCCTGCTTGCTGATGGTAAGGGTCAGATCGCCGGTGAGGGCGGTCTTTTCGGTCACGGTGAGATAGGCATCTTTCAGCGCGGCGCAGGCGTCGAGATACTCCTTCGCCTCCAGCTCTTTCTCACTCTGAAGGATGTCTTTGGCGTTTTTCAGGGCCTCCTGGAACGCATTCCAGCCCTCGCTCTTAGAGTAGGTGTCCGGATCCAGCTTCTCAGCGTCGTAGATCATGCTGTCCAGTTTGAGAATGGCCTTGAAGGCTTCGTCCTCCGCGGCCATGATGGCGAACAGCTCGGAGAAGGTCTTTCCTGCGGTCCACGCGGTGGGGACGGATTTCAGAGCGACGCGGATATTCTGCTCGCTCATGCCGTTGAGGAAGTCATCCATCTGGGTCTCCGACAGGTTACCCATCAGAATGTACTCCACATCGTAAGAGGACGTATTATATGCGGGGTTGGTGGACTCATAGCCGTTCCAGCCCACAAGATAGCCGATATTTTCGTCCAGTGTGGAGCCGTCAATCGTTCCAATGGGGATATTCAGGTCCTTCAGGATCCCCCGGACGATGGAGCCGCGGTGGGAATTTTCCGTCAAATTGTAAAGCCAGACGATCGGCTGCGGGGCCTTGTCCACATCTGCCGCGACGGTGGAATCCTCCGTGGAGGTCCAGCGGTAAACAGGCTCGCCCTTGGCATTGACCCATTCGCTCCGGCCGAATTTCGCGGCCATATAAACCTTGTTCCCCTCCGTCAAGGACTTCACGGCGGGGAAGTACACAGAATCAAGGTACTTGTAGTTCCTGCTGGCGGTGTCAGTGCCAGAGTCCGCGTCCTTAAAGAGTTCCTCCAACTGTGCGTGGGTGTAATCCTGACTGCCCACGACCTTATAGCCCGCGCTGGTATACTCTCTGGTCTCCAGCGTCATGGTCACATCGGCCTGCGCCAGCAGACGGGTGTCCACAAACAGACGCGCGGAGGGATGGGCGTTTTCCGCGGGAAGGTAGGCATCCCTGTTGGAGGCATAAACATACCAGTCGGTCTCCTTGGTGCCGCCGACTTGGCCGCTTTTGGAGTCGCTGCCGCCGATGATGAACGGAGCGGACTGGAAGGCGGCGCCGATGACCACATTGCTCTCCGGCATGGTGAAGGAACAGATCCCGTCCTCACCGGCGGTCAGGGTGTTCAGCTTGCCCTCCTTGCCGCTGCGATCGACGGTCCAGTAACCCACGCTGGTGGTCTTGTAGTCCTCATCCGGGGTTGCCGTGAACGTCACCGTTTCGCCAGCCTTCGCCTTTCCGATGTCATTCTTCACCGCAACGCTGCCGTTTACAATACCGTTCCGGACGGACACCGTATAGTACCCGTCCCACTTGGTGTAGGTTTTGCCCTCGTCCTGGCCCACAACGGTGAGGGTCAGGGTGTTGCCGTCCTCCGAGAGGGTATAGGTATAGCCGGTGCAGACGTCGTCAACGACGGTGATGAGCTTGCCGTCATAGGCGTAGAACGCACTCTCCGCATCGCCGTTGACGGTGCCGTCCTCAGCGAATACAAGTTCGCCGCTGCCCTCGGGGAGCCATGTGCCCACCAGCGGTTCCCGCTGAGCTGCAGTCTCCTCCGTGGTCATGGACGCCAGATTCTCCGCACAGAACAGAGCGATGACATTGGAGACCATGGTCTCGTCCGCTTCGGTGGGGATACCGGCGGCGAGCCAGTAGCCGTACTTGCCCGTGTACATCTGCTCCAGGGCCTCAAGTTCGCTGCCGTAGCGGAACTCGATGTGATAGGTCGTGGCCGGTGTATCGCCGCACAGGGCAAAGTAGCGGAAGTCGTCCTCGTTGCCGTCCAGACTTTCATAGATGGTCAGGTCCATATAGGGGATCTGCTTCTCTGCGTCCTCCGGATCGGGGCCGTACAGATGGCCGTCCCGGAGGTACTTGTACGAATGGGAGAACACAACCGCACCGTTGTCATCATAGCCGGTGATGACGGAGCCGTTGAAGCTCAGTTTGGCAACATCGTTGGTGAACTCACAGCAGAAGCTGTTGCTCTCGCCGCCTTTGCTGTCCCAGGTTGCGCCGATGGAGGCCTTCATCAGGTCGGCGGCTTTTTTCTCATCGGAAGCGGCTTTACCTACCACAGCGGCGGCATAGTCGTTCCAATAGTGATCGTATTCGCTCTCAAAAGTTGCGCCCTCAAACAGGGGCTGATAGGTCTCGCTTAGGTCATACAGGAAGGTGTTGTCACCAGTCTCCGGTGCGCCGCAGACCGCAGCGGCGCTCTCACCGTTGACGGTACCGGCCGCCTCGGCATCAATGGAAGACAGATAGCCCTGTCCGGCCACAAGGCCCAGCGCCGTGCTGTTTGCCTCGGCCGTGATCGCAGCGCCGGTAACGGTGCAGTCCTTGATGTCATAGGAGGTGGGGACCGGGTAGTAGGCCTGATAGAGACTGATCGGCAGATAGAAGCCGCCGCCGATCAGACCGCCGATCCGGGAGGACAACTCACCGACCCGAATGGCCACATCTTCCGTCTTGTTTCCGCTCAGCTTAGTGACCTCGCCGTCCGCCTTTCCGGCGTAGCCGACCAGACCACCGGTGAGATAGGCGTTCTCGCCCAGCTTGATGGTCACCTTGCTCACGGAGCAGTCCTTCACCTCATCCGCGCCCATTGCGCAGCCGGACAGGCCGCCAATGCCGAAGGTGGACGCGCCCTTAACGGTGAGCGTGCTGTCCTTCACGGTGCAGCTGATGAGCGAGGTGTTTTCCAGGCCGCCGCCCAGCAGGCCCATGTCATGCACATTGGCGCTCCAGCCATAGGCGTTATCCAGTCCGGTGACGGTCATTTTCGTGTTCTCCACCGTGCAGTTTTTGACGGTGGAGTCCATTCCCGCGCCGACGATGCCGGCCACCATGTTGGGGGCCATGTCGGTGCCGTCGTAGTTCAGCACATCGGCCGTGATGGTGCTGGGTGTGTCCGCATCAGTTGCCGTCAGCGTCACATTTTCTACCGTGCTGTTATAGGCGTAGCCCACTGCGGCGGCAGCCATGCAGCTTCCGCTGATGCTGGCATTCTGAATGGTCACATCTTTTACGGTGCCGTTTGCCACGCAGCCAAAGAGGCCAGCGGCAATCGAGCCATTGACGGTCAGACCGGAGATGGTCTTCCCGTTGCCGTCAAACGTACCGGTGAAGGCCTTCTCCGGGGCCGGCGTTTCGCCGTCTTCCCCCGCCGCTTCAAAGGTGCCGATCGGTTCCCAGGCGGTCGATCCGCTCAGGTCAATGTCGTTTCCCAACTGATAGTAGGCATCCAGATCAGCTGTGATTGCCGCAAGTTGTTCGGCATTCTCAATGATATAGGGGTCATCTTTCGTTCCCGTGCCGTTGACGGAATCCGCGGCAAATGCCGCTGTCGGGATCAGCGACAGGGCCAAAGTAAAGGCCGTCAGGGTGGACAGGATGCGCTGCTTGCGCACCATAGCGTTTGGGTGTGTCATGGAACATCTCCTTCCGTTTCTGTAAATATAATGGTTCGCCGGGGACATGGTTTAACTGCGCTTTCTCACTTAGTTAGCAGCGGCTAACTCAAGTTCCATTTAAAACAGAGCAACCCGGGATTGCTCTGTTTTTGCGGTTAGCTTGTGCTAACTAATGTTCAAAAGCAACTCCCTGCCATTGCCGCCCGTATTTCAATGCAATGTGCAAGGAGAATCATCGCACATATATTGTGCGATTTGGATTATACCACGGCGAATCTGGGAAATCAACCCTGAAACGCAGAAAAATACGCCGATCTCATTTGCAAAAATAAATTCCGGTCAGGGAGAGTTACTCTTACAAATTACAGGCCGGAATTTAACCTTATCAGCACAATGAAGTATATCCGGAATTGTAAGGGAAAAACGGCATGCCGGATAGTGCCCAGAGCAACACCCCGGCATCGCAGATCAAACAACGGCTGGTGGAGCATGAACCGGCAGAAGATGACGGTCTCTGAGAGGACCACAGCCGGCTTATATTTATGTTCTGCTTTGCCTTATGGAACTTTCTTGAAAAAATACCGTCTATACGATCGTAACGAATGATTTTCCCAAAGTTCTATGGACGAAGGAGGAAATGATGAAAAGAATTTTAGCGTTTCTGCTTGCCGCGGTCAGCGTAGTTTCCCTGACAGCCTGTCAGCCGGGAGCGGCGAATACCAGCAAGTACCAGCTGGCAGCCGCACAGTATCCGCAAACGGCACAGTATCCGGACGAAAGCAAGTTTACCAAGCTCAATGGGGACTTTGACAGCGACGGTTTCAGCAAGGTCTATGACGCATGGTGGGCAGACCGCAAAAAGCAGATGGAGCAGCCGGAGGGCTATGCGGACGTGTTGGACAGCTATCTCCGCGCCGTCATCCCGCAGTTGCTTACCGGCGGAGCCGGGGAGAACAAAGCCTGCTCCCCCATCAATATCTACATGGCCCTTGCCATGCTGGCGGAGACGACGGACGGTGAGAGCCGTGAACAGATCCTCGCGCTGCTCGGCAGCAGCGACCTGGATGCGCTCCGCACCGAGGCGTCCGCCGTCTGGAACGCCAATTACTGCGACGACGGCGCCGTGACCAGTATTCTTGCCAGTTCTCTGTGGCTCAACGATCAGATCAGCTTCAAGCAGGAAACGATGGATGCGCTGGCACAGTATTATTACGCCTCGTCCTATCGCGGCGAGATGGGCTCCGCCGCCTTTGACCAGGCGCTTCAGGACTGGATCGACCAACAGACCGGCGGGCTTCTAAAAGAACAGGCCTCCGGCCTGACGATGGACAAGGAAACGGTCCTTGCCCTTGCCACGACCATTTATTTCCGCGCCAAGTGGAGCGGGGAGTTTTCCGAGCGCAATACCAGTACGGATACCTTCCACGCCGATAACGGCGATGTGACCTGCGACTTCATGCACCAGAGCGGAACGAACACTTATTATTGGGGCGACCGCTTTTCCGCTGTGGCAAAGAGTCTGGAAAACAGCGGCGCCATGTGGTTCCTGCTGCCCGACGAGGGCGTGACGCCGGAGGAGCTGCTTGCCGATGAACAGGCGATGGATTTCCTGCTCAGCGGCGGCGAGAGCGCGGAGAACAAATACCTCATCGTCAACCTCTCCGTGCCGAAGTTTGACATTGCGTCCGAGCTGGATCTGACAGCGAGCCTGAAAAAGATGGGCATCACCGATGTGTTTGATCCATCGGTTTCGGACTTCTCGCCCATGACCGATGATGCAGAGGCCTACCTCTCTCAGGCCAAACACGCAGCGCGTGTTGCCATTGATGAAGAGGGCGTCACCGCTGCGGCCTATACGGTCATGATGGCAGCGGGGGCCGCTGCTCCACCGGAGGAAGAAGTAGACTTCACCTTGAACCGGCCCTTTGTGTTTGCAATTACGGGGACTGACGGACTGCCGCTGTTCGCAGGGATCGTGCATCAACCGCAGGCGTGATCAAGGGCCTTGCCTTGCAGCCTTTGCAGGGGTGCAATTTGCGGAGCCGTATTGTCAAATTCTCTCGTATATTGGGTATAATAGCGGCATTCCCCAATAATACGACAATAGGAGAGAATATAAGGAAATCACCCCGGCCACGTCTGTGGCCGGGGTGATTTTTCAGCACATAGTGCTTAGCGCTCGTATTTGCTCCAATCGGGGGCCTGGGTCAGCTTAGTCCAGCTTTCGCCGCTGTCGGACACTTTGTAATCGTGGCTGTTCGTCGCTTCCTGAACCGCCAGATAGTACCACTTGGAGCTGTCCGCGTTATCCGGCCATGTGACCATGCTGTCAAGCAGATCATCGACAGATTT
>CAKUHU010000002.1 GCA_934659425.1 uncultured Oscillospiraceae bacterium | reverse complement strand
CAAAACGGCCTGTTTGCAGGGACGTTTTTGTGCGCCCTTTTTCCTCTGTGCTGGTCTGGTACTCACTTTCACACTATATTCCTCCATGATTTTTATTGAAAAGCTTAAAACAATAAACGCAGCACAAGCCGATTTCCTCGGATTGCACTGCGTCTAAGCGTCTGGCTTACAAACAACTTCGATTTTTAGATTTTTGACATTTATCAGCACTTCTCTCTTGCATTTAGGACAATAGAGAGGATAATTTAATAATGCTGTGTCTACTCGCACTCTGTCACGAGTTTTACCCCTGCAAAAAGGGCAAAGCAGCCAAATAGTATCCATCTCAAATTTTTACCTCCAGAATAGAATTGATGATCTGCTTAAATCCATATTCGTAGAAGTCATTTTCTGAAATGCCAAATTGTTTATAGATAAACTTTCCCTTTGTTTGGGCAAGCGTGATTAACGAGGTCATACTCGACCACAATATATACACGCTCATCAACGGCACAACATCTTGGCGAATCATTCCTCTCCTTTTTCCAGCTTCGACAAACTCCGCGAGAAGATCATTAATTTCTGTCCCTAAAACTAATATGTGTTTTACTGTATCAGAAAGATTTTCAAAATTCATATTTGCGGTGTTTGCTTTTATTACATGGTCCAAGGAACAAGGGCATTGCGTTTGATATTTGACCATAGCCAAACAAATTGCCCTGTACTGTAAAATAAAGTCTCTGTCCTCCTGTATTGCACGATTGATTTCGTTTTTTAATAAAAGCAGACCCTTTTCTATAATATGATGCAAAATATCGTCTTTGCTTTCGTAATAAGCATAAATTGTGCGGCGACTATATGCGGATGCTTTTGAAACATCTTCAATCGTTGTTGCTTCAAAACCTTTTTCGGAAAAGAGGGTTTCAGCAGCATCCATTATTTTCTCCCGATGTAATGCAGCGACAGCATCTTTTTTATTCTCTCGCCCCATATCGAAACCCCAATTCTATTTAGTATATTGTAAGTATACTGCCTGTGGGGGGTGCTGTCAATATGATTCAAAGAAAAGTTACAAATTCAGGAACGCACCAACGATTTTGCAGCAGTAAAAGAGTGTCGGGTGTACCTTTTCATGATTTCTCTGAGGCACTGAACCCTTACAAATGTTTCGTTAAAAAAAGCGGCGGCTTTGTTTCTCAAAGCCGCCGCTTCAAAAAGGTGCATTGATATGGCTGCTGTGCGGCCAAAGCTAATAATCCTTTCTTACGCCGCCTCCTGATCGCGCAAACTGCAAAATTACGATGAAACTGGGAAAATTTTGTGATACAATACCTTCGTCATATATCACTTATCTTTACCCTCAATGTGTCCAAGGAGGCATTCTCTATGAAAGTTGCCCTGATCACCGGCGCAGGCCGAGGCATTGGAGCCGCTGTGGCCCGCCGCCTTCACGCTAACGGCTATCAAGTCATTTTAAACTACCGCCGCTCTCGCGCCCAAGCGGAGGCCTTGGCAGAGGAGTTGGGGGGCTTGGCCCTTTTCGCCGATGTGTCCGATCCCCGCCAAGTGGAGTCCATGGTAACTGTCATTTTGAATAAATACTGTCAACTTGACGCTTTAGTGTGTAATGCAGGGATTGCTTGGCAGGGACTCACCCAAACCATGTCCGATGACGATTACCGGCGGGTGATGGGCATTGACCTGGACGGGGTCTTTTACTGCTGCCGGGCCGTCCTCCCCCAAATGATTCGCCAGAAGTCGGGGAAAATCGTCACCATCTCCTCCATGTGGGGACAGGTGGGCGGCGCCTGTGAGACGGCCTACTCCGCCGCAAAAGCCGGCGTGATCGGCTTGACCAAGGCACTGGCCAAGGAGGTAGGACCCTCCGGCATTACAGTGAACTGTGTCTCCCCCGGCGTTATTGATACGGATATGAACCAAGCCCTCGGGGCTCAATGCCTGGCACAGCTGGCCCAAGAGACCCCTCTAAGCAGGCTGGGCAATGTTCAGGATGTGGCGGAGTGTGTCTCTTTTCTCTGCTCTTCCGCCGGCAGCTTTCTCACCGGACAGGTTCTCGCCCCCAATGGAGGGCTTATTATCTGATCTTTCTCCGTCATTTTCTCCAAAATAGCCATCCTTCCATTGAAGACATTATACAAATAAACGGTTGACAATTTATCCATCAAAACGTATAATGTCAACAACCTAAAGGAGGTTGAATGAAATGAAGAAACGTATTCTTGCTTTGAGCTTGGCCGGTGCCATGGTCTTCGGCCTGCTCTCCGGCTGTGCTGGCGGCGGCGCCACCGAGTCTTCCGCCCCTTCCGCCGCTGAAGGAGATTCCGCCGGCGGTGAGATCGTCATCGGTCTGCTGGCCAATACCACCGGCGACAACGCTGTCTACGGCAACTCTGTCCGGAACGGTGCCATGCTGTATATCGACCAGCTCAACGAGAACGGCGGCATCAACGGAAAGACCGTAAAGGTCATTGAGTATGATGACAAGGGCGATGCCACCGAGGCCGTCACCGCCTACAATCGTCTGGTCAGCGACGGCATCACCGCTCTCATCGGCTGTGTTCTCACCGCCCCCACTATCGCTGTAGCAGATGAGACCTACGAGTCCAACATGCCCCAGATCACTGCTTCTGCCACTGCCGCCGGTGTCACCCGCCTGGATCCCGCCAGCGACAGCACAGAGATCCGCACCAATGTGTTCCGTGCCTGCTTCATTGACCCCTTCCAGGGTGAGAAGATGGCTGAGTATGCCGCTGAGAAAATGGGCGTCACCACTGCCGCCGTTATTTTCGAGACTGGCAACGACTACTCTGAGGGTCTGAAGAACTCCTTTGTCTCCAAGTGCCAAGAGCTGGGCATCACCGTTACCAATACAGAGGCCTATGCCGCCGGCGACGTGGACTTCAAGGCCCAGTTGACCAATATCGCCGCCTCTAACCCCGAGGTGGTCTTCTGCCCCAACTACTATGAGGATGACGGCATGATCGTCACCCAGGCCCGTCAGGTGGGCGTTACCAGCACCTTCCTGGGCGGCGACGGCTGGGCCGGCGTCAAGGATTACGCCTCTGCCGAGGATCTGGAGGGCTCCGTCTACTGCTCTGGCTACGGCGCTGGTGCCAATCCCGAGTTTGAGGCTGCTTACGAGGCCAAGTACGGCGCGGCCATCACCGGCATGTTCGAGCCTTTGGGCTATGATGCCGCCATGCTGATGTGCAACGCCCTGAAGGCCGCTGAGGATCAGGGCCTGGAGGCTGGCACTGACGAGTACAAGCAGGCCGTTATCAATGCTATGAAGGCTACCAAGGGCCTGGAGGGCCTGACCGGAACTTTCGAGTTTGACGAGTTCAACGATCCCATCAAGTCCGTTTCCATGATGCAGCTTCAGGAGGGCCAGGAGGTCTTTACCGAGCTGTTCTAAGCACCATCGGAACCGAGATGACCGACTGTGCGGGGGAAACCGGCGTGTTTTCCCCGCACAGCTTCATTCCGGAATATCCCGCCTCCGGCACTCGCCGGGGCCGGGTGGCCCGAAGCTTCCGGACCCTCCGGCCCTGTCGAGCGCCAATCTATTCAGAGAGAAAGGACGGATGACCCTTGTTCTCTACCATCATCAGCCAGGTCATCAACGGCCTGCAGTCCGGTTCCATTTACGCCTTGGTGGCTTTGGGCTATTCCATGGTATATGGTATCATCCTGCTGCTGAACTTCGCTCACGGCGACATCATCATGGTGGGCGCTTATGTGGTATGGTTTTCCATATACAATCTGGGCCTGCATCCCATTCCCTCCATGATCCTGGCCGTCATAGTCTGTACTTTATTGGGAATCCTGATCGAGAAGCTGGCCTACACCCCGTTGCGCTCCGCCCCCCGCCTGAGCCTTCTCATCACCGCCATCGGTATATCCTTCCTGCTGGAAAACAGCTTCCAGCTTATCTTCGGCGCAGGCGCACAGACCGTACCCACTTTGGTGTCCGGCCCTGAACTGTCCGTGGGCAGCGTGACGGTAAGCTTCCCTGCCCTGCTTACCATTGTGGTGTCTATTATCTGCATGGCGATCTTGACCTTCCTGGTCCAAAAAACCAAGCTGGGCAAGGCCATGCGGGCCGTAAGCGAAGACATGGGCGCCGCCCAGCTCATGGGCATCAGCTTGAACCGCACCATCTCCTTTACCTTTGCTGTAGGCTCCGCCCTGGCTGGAGTGGGCTCTGTGCTTTACCTGTGTGCCTATCCCCAGGCCAACCCCACCATGGGCTCCATGCTGGGATTGAAAGCCTTTGTGGCCGCTGTTCTGGGCGGTATCGGCTCCATCCCCGGCGCCATGATAGGCGGCTTTGCCATCGGTCTGGCGGAGGCCTTGGTCACCGCCGTCGGTCTCTCCACTTGGAAGGACGGGGTGGTTTTCGCCATTTTGATTATTGTACTGCTGGTCAAGCCCACAGGTATCCTGGGTAAGCCCATCCAGGAAAAGGTTTAAGGAGGTGCCGGTATGAAAAAAAGATCCGTTTATCTCCCCATGCCTGCCCGATATCTCATCAACACAGTTTTGATCGCTCTGCTCCTGCTGGTGGGACTGTATATGAGCGGAGGCTTCACCGGCAAGAGCCCGCTCTCCTCTTTTTACAGCGGTGTACTGGTCGTGGTGGGCATCAATATCATTCTATCTGTCTCTTTGAATGTGGCCACTGGCTATTTGGGACAGCTTCCCCTGGGACACGCCGGTTTCATGGCCGTGGGCGCGTACACTGGCGGCATCTTCTTAAAGGCAATGGATGCCGCCAACGCCTCGGGGATACAGTATGTGCTCTATATCATTGCCGCCCTTCTCCTCTCCGGCATCGTGGCCGCTATCTTCGGCATTCTCATCGGCGTCCCCGCCTTGCGGCTAAAGGGAGATTATCTGGCCATCATCACCCTGGGCTTCGGTGAGATCATCCGGGTCATCATCACCAACATCGACTCGGTTTTAGGCTTCGACTTTACCTACGGCGCCTCCGGCTTGAAGAGAATCCCCAAGATCTCCAGTTTGATACTGGTACTGATCTGTGTCGTATGTACCTGCCTTGTCATCCACATGGTGATGAAATCCCGCCACGGAAGGGCCATTTTATCCATCCGGGAAAATGAGATCGCCGCAGAGTCCTGCGGCGTCAACACCACTTATTACAAGGTCATGGCCTTTACTCTGTCCGCCTTTTTTGCAGGCGTTGCCGGCTGTCTGTACGCCGGATATCTCGGCTCCCTCTATCCCAGCACCTTCGGCTTTATGAAATCCATCGAGATCCTGGTCATGGTGGTGCTGGGCGGCATGGGCTCCATGCTGGGCTCCGTTTTGTCCGCCACAGTCCTCACCGTTCTGCCCGAGATCCTGCGCAGCTTCTCTGACTACCGCATGGTGCTCTACTCCGCTGTTTTGATCCTGATGATGATCTTCAAGCCCACGGGGCTCATGGGCGGCTATGATTTCTCCCTCTCCCGCATCTTAGAGCGCATCGGCATCGGCCGAAAGATCCCGCAGAAGGGAGGGGCTGACAAATGAAAAAATTTAATGAAGATGCCAAGCTGGTCCCTGTGCCCAGCACGAATATCATTCCGGAGCGGGATGTGGATAAGACCCCTATTCTGGAATGCCAGCACTTGGGCATCGACTTTGGCGGCCTGACTGCCGTAAATGAGTTCAATATGGCCATCGGCCGCACGGAGATTGCTGGACTGATTGGGCCCAACGGCGCAGGCAAGACCACCGTCTTTAACCTGCTGACCAAGGTCTATCAGCCCACCCGAGGCACCATCCTGCTGGGCGGCATGGACACCTCTGGCATGAACACCGTCCAGGTCAATCACGCCGGCATTGCCCGCACCTTCCAAAACATCCGCCTCTTTTCCCAGCTGTCGGTGATAGACAACGTGCTGATCGGGCTCCACAACTCCATGGACTACAGGCTTCCCAACGCCATTTTCCGCACTCCCGCATATTGGCGGCAGGAGAAAACCGCCCGGGAGCGGGCCTTGGAGCTTCTCTCCATCTTCGATATGGAGGGTTTCGCCGACCACGAGGCCGGCAGCCTGCCCTACGGTGCCCAGCGGCGGCTGGAGATCGTCCGGGCCTTGGGCACCAATCCCTCCCTGCTGCTCCTTGATGAGCCCGCCGCCGGCATGAATCCCTCAGAGACTACCGAGCTGATGGAAAACATCGTCAAGATCCGGGATACCTTCCACATCGCCATCATGCTTATTGAGCACGACATGTCCCTGGTCATGAATATCTGCGAGGGGATCTGTGTGCTGAACTTCGGCAGGATCATCGCCAAGGGCACAGCCAAGGAGATCCAGAACAACCCCGAGGTCATCAAGGCCTACCTGGGCACCAAGAAGGAGGAGTGAGCGATGGCACTTTTGCGTGTATCGGACATCAACGTCTACTATGGCGCGATCCACGCCATCAAGGGCGTTTCCTTTGAGGTCCATGAAGGAGAGATCGTCACCTTGATCGGCGCCAACGGAGCGGGCAAGTCCACCACCCTGAAGACCATCTCCGGCCTTCTGCACCCCAAGAACGGCTCAGCAGAGTTTCTGGATCAATCGCTGGTGGGTGTAAAGCCCCATAAGATCGTGGAGATGGGGCTTGCCCATGTACCGGAGGGCCGCCGGGTCTTTCTCAACATGACGGTGGAGGAAAACCTGGAAATGGGCGCCTATACCCGGCCCAACTCGGAGATCTCCCCCGGGCTGGAACGGATCTATGAGCAGTTCCCCCGCTTAAAGGAGCGCCGCCGTCAGACCGCCGGCACTCTGTCCGGCGGTGAGCAGCAAATGCTGGCCATGGGTCGGGGGCTCATGTCCTCCCCCAAACTGCTCATGCTGGATGAACCCTCCATGGGCCTGGCCCCCATCCTGGTGGACCAGATTTTTGAGATCATCCAGTCTCTCCACAAGGCGGGCACCACCATCCTTCTGGTAGAGCAGAATGCCCAAATGGCCCTCTCTGTGGCAGACCGGGGCTACGTGCTGGAAACAGGAAAGATCGTCACCAGCGGCACTGGCCAGGAGCTTTTGAGCAATGAAAGCGTGAAAAGGGCCTACTTGGGCGGCTGAAAAGGCCTGCCTAAATGCAAAAGCCTCATAGTCTGGGAAAGGCCCCAGAATAAATGGCAACTGTTCAATGCAATGATAAGGCACTGGATTTCGCCGTTACGACGAAGTCCAGTGCCTTTTTATACAAAATATAGCTTTTGAGGCAAATTATCCTCAGGTTGAACCCGCATTTCCCGCATCTTTGATGATAGATCCCCCTGCCGCCGTCTATGGCCGGCATCTGCGCACAGAGGAGCGGGCCCCGACCGGGGCGAGGAAGTACCTGCGGAACATCCCGCCCTATGCTGGACTGGAACGAAAAGTCCTCTGCGCATAAAAAGGGCCAGTTTTTCAAGGGAAAAACCGGCCCTTTCTTTATGGAATTTTCTCTATTTTCCGGCGCCGTTTCACCTGCCATTTTGAGAAGCTTCTCCTGCCGGAGGCGGCTCTTCATCCCACAGCTCCTCCCGGAAAAGCTTCCGCAGCGAAAACAGTGCGGCCATTAGGCAGATTGCCACTATAACCTGTATCAGGGCCAGAGTCAAAACGCCATAGGTCCACATCCCGTCCAGACGCTCCATTAAGTGATAGGCCACAGCCGCCACAGTGGTCAGTACCGCCTGCACCGTCCGCCAGTGGAGAAGCCGGCGGACCAGAATACCGTCCGGTCCCTGATATTCCGCCGCCAGGGCCGCAAAATCGGTGAACATCTGAAAATGAAAGTAGAGACCCACAGCGTTCACGATCAGATCCAGCGGCAGGAACCACCCGTCCACTGTGGTGCCCAGCCAGGAGGCCATCCAGTCGGCGATATTCCACACGGCCAGCAGCATCCCCAGGGGCCGCAGCAGTTCCAAATCCCTCCTCTTTTCCCCCAATTTCCCAATGGCGGCAAGGAACAGCAGATACCCTACAAACCGGGGCAGTATGCTGACCGTGCCCAAATTGAAGTCCACATAGAGGAACAGATATCCCCACGCCGCATAGGAGATCCCGGCATATAAATTCTCCCGCTCAGTCAAGGACGGCACCTCCCTCCACAGGCATCAGCGTCAGCTCCGCCCTCTTTCTCCCATTGATATAGAGGTCGGCATGATAGCCCCTCTCCCGGTCAAAATGCTCCGGGTCAGCGGTGCCGCCCCCGCCGCACAGTCCGATCTGCGTCTCCCAGTCCTCCCCCTCAAGGGACTGGGTCCCCCAACTGGAGCCGTCTGTGCTGGAGCCGCCGGCATTGGCGGTGGGATCGGACAGATACCGCCAGGCCTCGCTGCCAAAGCCAGAGGAATCATCCACAGAAGACCGCTCTTCCCCATCCAGAGGTTTGACCGATACTCCCACACTGATGATCCCTCCCTTATCCGCCGGATCGCCGGTATAGATGGCTTTAAGATCCTGACCATCTATGCAGGAGAAGGTGCCATTGGGCCGGGGGGTGGTGTCAAAGGTCGAATAGGAGGAAACCCAACTGCTGCTTTTCTGGTAGCTGTCTACCGCATAGGAGGTCTGGTAGCTCAGTCGGAGGATGAACCCCTCTGCCTGGGCCTCATAGCGCCAGGCGGGAAACTCCTCACAGACATAGATCGGCAGGGAATCCCGGTCCGTCTGCACAGCCCAAAAATCCTCTAAGGGCAGGACCACCCAGCGGGCCTCCCTCCGTTCGGCCCGGACCCGTTGAGCTGCCAGCCAGGTACTCTGGCCCTCTGAGGGCTGTCCATCGGGCGGATAGTTGAGCTCCACCGCCAGCAGCCCTTCATAGGCGTCCCCACCCACAGGCTCTAAATTATAGATTCGGTATCCTCTCTGGGAATTGGGCCAGCAGGGAAGGCCGGGGTCCCATGCCGGATAGCGGTTCTCCTCTGCGGCCCGCAGCAGTGTATCCGCAATGGCCCCCTGTTCCTCTATGGGAGCGCACATGGCCCGGTAAAAGCCGTTTTGGTTCAAAACCGACTTGGCATAGGCATCCATCGCCCCGGCGTATGTGGTACAGTACACCGTCCGGGCAGAGGCCATCGTCATCTTGACGTTCCAATCCGCCGGCAGATAATACCGGTCCTCATAGATCCCCAGGGCCCGGGTCCCCAACAGCAGCGGCACCGTCAGGATCACCGTCACGCAGACCGATGCCAGAGCCATCCCCGCCGGGTATCTTTTGAACCGGGCAATGGATTCAATACGCCGGCGGATGTTCTTTCCCCCGTTGGCCATGGAGGTCGTGCCCGGCGCCCGGGCATACTTCTCATTGGCCATGGACAGCAGGATGCGGCCGTAATCCCGGCGCTCCTCTCCCTCCAGCAGCTCAAGCACCCGCTGATCACATCGCTCCTCTAAGTCATTGCCCGCCCGGTCAGCGCAGTACCACAGCAGGGGATTGCACCAGTGAAGGCACCGCAGCAGGCAGATGACCAGTCCCCAGACCGCATCCCGCTGCCGCAGGTGGATCAGCTCATGAAGGATGACCTTATCGTCAGTCTGTATCCCTGCGGGAAGGGCCAATACCGGCCGGAACACCCCGCAGATAAAAGCGGAGGTCAGGCCGGGGACCTCCACCGCCCGGCATGAGGACAGGCCGTACCGCTCCGCCACCGCCGCGATCCGGGCGCTCTGTTCCCCTGCGGCGGGCATCCCTCGCCGCAGCGTCAGCCGCAGCCGGAAATAAGAGATGAGGTAGCGGGCCAAAAGGAGCGCCGCCCCCGCCGCATAGAGGGAATACAGCCAGTCCGCCGCCGTCTCCGGCGGGGCAAACCGCAGCAGGGGAATGGGGGCCAGAACATGAGTCAGGGAATAGTCCCCGGCAAGGACGGTCTTGGCCGCCTCCACCAACCAGGGCCAGTTCACCAGCACATACCGCCCGCCCTGTCCCGCCGGGACCAAGAGGATCAGGGCCAGCACTCCCCAGGCGGCGAACTGCCACCGGGGGGAGAGCTTATCCCGAAACATGGCCTTTACCACCAGCAGAACCGCCGCTACGCCGGAGGCTGTCATTGTCTGGAGCAGGAAACCCCAAAAATCTGTCATGGCCTCACACCTCCATCTCGTCCAGCAGCCGCCGCAGCTTCTCCCGCTCCTCCCGAGAGATGGGCTCCTCCTTCAAAAACGCCGCCACCAGGTCTCCGGCAGAGCCCCGGTAGACCCGCTGGAGAAAGCTGCGCCGCTCTTGGGCCTGACAGCCGGCCCGGTCCAGGGCTGCCCGGTATCGGTGGGGAGACGTCTCCTTGTCGATGGCCACCAGACCCTTGGCCTCCATCCGGGTCAGATAGGTCAGCACCGTGTTCCGGCTCCATCCGGTGTCCGGCCGCAGCTGCTCTGCCAGCTCCCCCAGCTCGGCGCCGCCGGTCTCCCACAAAGCGGTCATCACCGTCCACTCCCGCTCTGACAACTTGGTCATGGCAAACCCTCCTACAATTGTAGTATCTGCATACATACTACAGCTGTAGGAGGGTTTTGTCAATCCCAAAATACCGCGAGCGTCTTCTCGGGCAAACGGCGGGTGCCCCCTCCGCTCAGATCCTCTGGAACACATGGACCCGGAACTGGGCGGTGACGGAGAGGGTATCCACCGCCGCCAGACGCTCCTGCCCCATCTTAGGGGTTTTCCAAGTATAGGGAGTCATGTGGAAAAGGGCCTGGATGTCCTCTGGCGCAGTGAGGGTAAAGGAGGTCTCCACTGCAGTCACCGAGCGAAGGGCAAGCCCCTCATACTCCTCCGCCTTTTCCTCGTTTTCATAGGGCGAATCGTAAAGGATCTCCTTCAGCTCCCAGAGGTGCCGGGGGCCGGGGACTACGTAGAGGAATTTTCCACCCAGTTTCAACACTCTGTAAAATTCCTTTGCCGCCAAAGGTGAGAAACAGTTAAGGAGCAGATCCACCGAGCTGTCCGCCAAGGGCAGGCGGTAGACAGATGCCACAGCGATCTCCGCCCCTGGGCATCGGCGGGCGGCCTTTTTCACCGCCGGCTTGGAGAGGTCCACCCCGGCCAAGCGCCCGCCTTTATCGGAGAGGACCTGGGTCAGGGCCGCTGTATACCACCCCTCCCCGCAGCCGGCATCCAAAGCGGCAGCCCCCTCCGGGGCGAGCTCCCCGCTCAGCATACACAGGCAATCCCGGAGGGGGGCATACCAGCCGCCGTCTAAAAACCGGGTCCGGGCGGCAGCCATGGCCTTGTTGTCCCCCGGCGCCTTGGAGTGCTGGCGGTTGGCGGGGAGGAGGTTCACATATCCCTCCCGGGCCACATCGAAGCTGTGGCCCTTCGGACAGGCATACCGCCCTCCCTCCCGCTCCAGCGCACCGCCGCAGATGGGACAGCAAAACAGACTTTCCACACGCTCCGCCTCCTTTTTTCTCAGTATATCACTGCCCCGGCACCCCTGGCAAGCGGGAGGACATCCAGCGCCCCTCTTTTCGCCCGGCGCAGGCCCGCCTGTGCCGGGCATTTCCCCTGAATCGCGCCCTTTTTCGGGACTTTTTCTCCCCGCCTGCCCTTGTTTTGTTGCCAAAATATGATATACTATTGGGGTTAAACTGATAAAGCAAGGAGTTCTTCTATGATCACCGTTTCCGACCTGTCCCTCAACTACTCCGGCACCCCCCTCTTTTCCCACGTGGATCTGCAGTTCGTCAAGGGCAACTGCTACGGCATCATCGGTGCCAACGGCGCGGGAAAGTCCACTTTTTTGAAGATCCTGTCCGGCCAGCTGGAGCCTACCTCCGGCGAGGTATCTGTCCTTCCCAACACCCGTATGTCCGTCCTCAAGCAGGATCAGAACCAGTATAACGCCTACACCGTCATGGATACGGTGCTCATGGGCAACCAGCACCTCTATGACATCGGCAAAGAGATGAACGCCCTCTATGAAAAGGAGGACTTCACCGACGAAGACGGCATCCGGGCCGCCGAGCTCCAGGCCGAATACGCCGAACTGGGGGGCTACGAGTCGGAGTCGGACGCCTCCCGCATCCTCCAGGGGCTTGGCATCCCCGTGTCCATGCATGGCGATGTGATGGAAAACGTGGACGGCCGGCTGAAGGTAAAGGTACTGCTGGCCCAGGCCCTCTTCGGCAATCCCGACATCCTCATGATGGACGAGCCCACCAACAACCTGGACATCGCCGCCACCAACTGGCTGGAGGATTTCCTGCTGGACTTTGAGGGCACCGTCATCGTGGTCAGCCACGACCGGCACTTTTTGAACACCATCTGCACCCACATCGTGGACATCGACTACAACAAGGTCAAGCTCTACGTGGGCAACTATGATTTCTGGTATGACGCCTCCCAGCTCATGCAGAATTTGATGAAGAACCAAAACAAGCGCAACGAGGAGAAGGCCCAGGAACTCAAGGAGTTCATCTCCCGCTTCTCGGCCAACAAGTCTAAGTCCAAGCAGGCCACCGCCCGGCGCAAGCTGCTGGAGAAAATCACCTTGGAGGAGATCCCCGCCTCCTCCCGCCGCTACCCCTGGGTGTCCTTCTCTCCCGACCGGGAGGTGGGCAAGGACATCCTCTTCGTTACCGACGTCAGCAAGACGGTGGACGGGGTCAAGCTGCTGGATAAGGTTAGCTTTATGGTAAACCACGGGGACAAGATCGCCTTTGTGGGCGACAATGAGAATGCCCACACTGCCCTATTCAAGATCCTGACCGGAGAGTGGGAGCCCGACGAAGGCACCGTGAAGTGGGGCCAGACGGCCACCTTCTCCTATTTCCCCAAGGACAACACCCAGTTCTTTGAGGGCTGCGAGGACAACTTGGTGGAGTGGCTGCGCCAGTTCTCCTCCGACCCCCATGAGGCCTATCTCCGGGGCTTTTTGGGCCGGATGCTTTTTTCCGGCGATGACGTGTATAAGCCGGTGAAAGTGCTCTCCGGCGGAGAGAAGGTGCGGTGCATGCTCTCCAGGATGATGCTCTCCGGGGCCAACGTACTGCTGCTGGATCAGCCCACCAACCACCTGGATCTGGAGTCCATCGCCGCCGTCAACAACGGGCTGGAGGCGGTGAAGTGTAACGTGCTCTTCTCCTGCCATGACCACCAGCTGGTGCAGACTGTGGCCAACCGGATCTTCGACTTCACCCCAGACGGAAAGCTCATCGACATCCCCATGACCTATGATGAGTATTTGGAGCGTCAGACAAAGCAGTAAGGGTGAGGACAGCCAGCATCATCTCCGCCCCCAGGCGGAAGCCCCGTGCGAAGCCCTCCCGGCGCTCAAACTCCGTTATATCTGTGTTGGCGAAAAAACATTGATCCATCAGTTTTATAGAGGTGGCCTTTTGAAAAATGTCGTTCAAAGGACCTAACTTTTGGAGCAGGGCGAAGTATTCCGGGCCTAAATCTCTGGTTTAGTCGTTTTCTCCAGGAACTCTAAAATGCGGTCCACAGTAATCACTCCAATATGCTCGATATGAGCGCATTATAAAAATGACACCATTTCATATCAGATTGCGAGAAGTCCGCAAAGCAAAAGGAATATGCGGATCGCCTGGGGATACGGGGCCGTTCCTATCAAGCATATGAAGGCGAAGATAGGGAACCATCCATTCAATATCTGATTGCTCTGGCTGACTTTTTTGACGTGACTTTGGATTACCTGATGGGGCGGACGGATTCTTAACTTTTTTCCGAGGGCCATCTTTTCCGCACGGAAAAGATGGCCCCCCTAATTTTTAAAAAGGCGAAACGGGACGAGAAAAATCCCCCCCTTTTCAAATCCCTCCAATCGTGCTATACTACATTATTACGAAACCTCAATGAGAGGGGACTTGACGCTGATGCGAAAAAATATTCTCCTTCCCACCATAGCCATTTTAGGCGGACTGGCGGGCTTTGTCCTTCGGAAATGGCAGCTCTCCGCCGGCTTCGAGCCGGACACCGGCCTGGCCATTCCCGGCGCCCCCTCCGCTATAGTTCTACTGATATGGTCGGCCCTCATAGTGGGCTCCTTCATCGCCCTGTGCTGGCAAAACAAAGAGCGCCTGTCCTGGGATCAGGCCTTTGATGCCAAGAGAAATACCCTCTACCTTACCGCCGCCATCCTCTCCGCCTTTCTCCTGCTGCTCAGCGCCGGGATGGAGGTCATCAACCTATCCGTGGTCTACCATAACTCCATATCTGCCGATACTTGGGGCGGCCGGGTGGCTGCCGCGGCTCTGCCTCCTCTTCGCATTTTTCTCTGTCTGCTCGGTCTGCCCTGTGTCTTGACTTGGTCCCGCAACCTTTACCACGGCTTAGATAAGGGCAAGGAGAGCCTGCCTCTTTTGGAACTGTGCCTGCTCTTTTGCGTATGGCTCATTTCTGACTACCAGGTCCGGGCCGCAGATCCGGTGATTCTGGATTACCTCTATGAGGTTTTTGCTATTGTCTTTAGCCTGATGGGACTCTATTTTATCGCCGGGTATTCCTTCCAAACCGGAAAGCCCCGGCGGACGGCGGTGTTTTGTCTGATGGGGGTCTATTTCTCCTTGGTAACCTTGGCCGATCATCACTCCGCAGCGGATCTGCTCCGCTACGGCTTTGCCGTCCTCTTCCTCACGGCCCACGCCGCCCTGCTTTTAGAACAGCATCCCGCCGGGGGCACCCCGGCTGAAGTTGAAACGGAGGCCAACGATCATGCCTGAAAAATTCTATATTACCACTCCTATCTACTATCCCTCGGACAAACTTCACATTGGCCACACTTACTGCACGGTGGCCACTGACACTATGGCCCGCTATAAGCGGCTTCAAGGTTTTGATGTCATGTTCCTTACCGGCACCGACGAGCACGGCCAAAAGATCGAGGATAAGGCCAAGGAGGCTGGCATTGCCCCCCAGGAGTTTGTCGACCGCATTGTAGATGGTCCCCGGGGCGTGCGCGACCTGTGGAAGCTGATGAACATCTCCAACGACCGCTTTATCCGCACCACCGACGGCTATCACGTCGCCGCTGTGCAGAAGATCTTCAAGAAGATGTACGAGAACGGGGACATCTATAAGGGCAAATACACCGGCAAGTACTGTAAGCCCTGCGAGTCCTTTTGGACGGAGAGCCAGCTCAAGGACGGCAAGTGCCCCGACTGCGGCCGGGAGGTCCAGGACGCCGAGGAGGAGGCCTACTTCTTCCGCCTGAGCAAGTATGCCGACCGGGTCCAGGACCTGTTGGAAAACACCGACTTTCTGGAGCCCCGCAGCCGGGTCCATGAGATGGTGAACAACTTCATCAAACCCGGCCTGGAGGACCTGTGCGTCTCCCGGACCTCTTTCACCTGGGGCGTGCCGGTGGACTTTGACCCGGGCCATGTGGTCTATGTGTGGATCGACGCCCTTTTCAACTACATGACCGCCCTGGGCTTTATGAATGACGAGCACCACGATCTGGAGAAGTTCTGGCCCGCCGACGTCCACTTTGTGGGTAAGGAGATCGTCCGTTTCCACTCCATCATCTGGCCCGCCATGCTCATGAGCATGAATCTGCCCCTGCCCAAGAAGGTCTATGGTCACGGCTGGCTGCTGCTGGACGGCGGTAAGATGAGCAAATCCAAGGGTAACGTGGTAGATCCCTATGTACTGGCAGAGCGCTTCGGCGTAGACGCCCTTCGCTTCTTCCTGCTGCGGACCTTCCCCTTCGGCTCTGACGGCAACTTCTCCAATGAACTGCTGATCCAGACCATCAACACCGATTTGGCCAACGACCTTGGTAATCTGCTCAGCCGCACCATCACTATGGTGGATAAGTATTTTGGCAGCACCCTGCCCGCTGAACAGGCCGAGGACAAAGAGAAGGACGCCGAGCTCATTGCCCTGGCCTCCGGCCTCCGGGGCCGCTATGAGGCCGCCATGGAAAAATATCAGTTCCAGGACGCCCTGGCCGAGGTATTCCAGGTCATCGGGCGGGCCAACAAGTATATCGACGAAAACACCCCCTGGACCCTGGCCAAGGACATGGCCGCCAACGGCCCCCGGCTGGCCCGGGTCATGTATAACCTCTTGGAGGCCATCCGCCTCTCCGCCGTCCTGCTGACCCCCTTCATGCCGGACACGGCGGAAAAAATCTTTGCCCAGATCGGCGCCTGTTCCGGCTGCCGCACCTGGGAAAGCGCCCAGGACTGGGGCCATCTGTCCTCCACCGTGACGGTGCAGCGGGGGGAGAACCTGTTCCCCCGGATCAACCTGGACAAGGAACTGGAGGCCCTGGCCGCCATGGAGGAGGCCACAAAGAAGGCCGCCCTGCCCGCTGTGGAGGTGGAACCCCAGCTCACCGAGCAGGTGGACTTTGACACCTTCTGCAAGTCCGATTTCCGGGTGGTAAAGGTAAAGGCCTGCGAGGCGGTAAAGAAGAGCGAAAAGCTCCTGCGCTTCACCCTGGATGACGGCACCGGCACCGACCGGCAGATCCTCTCCGGCATCCACAAATTCTATGAGCCGGAGGAACTGGTGGGCAAGACCTTGGTGGCCATCGTCAACCTGCCTCCCCGGAAGATGATGGGGCTGGAGAGCTGCGGCATGCTGATCTCCGCCGTCCACCACGAGCACGGCGAGGAAAAGCTCCACCTCATGATCGTGGATGACGACATCCCCGCCGGCGCTAAGCTGTGCTGAGCGTTTTACCAGAAATAGCAACGGGAGCGGCTGAAATCAGCCGCTCCCGTTTGTTTTCTGCCCGAAGGAGAAAGTGATAGTGCCCCCTTCGGACAAGCTCCTTGCGCACTCTATACGCAGGATGTACCCAGCTGAGCTTGAGAAAAACAGTGATAGGGCATACGTACTTGCAAAAGACCTGTTGTCCCAGACGGCAACCGACAGGACGATGGAGCAACCGATATAGCCGAAATTGAACAGATAAAGCATCTTTCCTTTCCCCTGTCAGGAAATCACCGCGATGCTTTTGAACGCCACGAGCAACCGGATCGACAGCGCATATTTTTTGATCGTTCCCATCATCGGCCCCTCCCTCACATTCCGGATCTTTCACCTATTCTGGGATCATTGCACCGTAAAATTTTTCCCTGCCCCAAATCCCCCTCCTTTTATAGTCCATTTTATAGGACACCTATTCTGATAAAATGACATCATCAGAAAGGAGTGAGGTCCAAATGACGGAACGGTTTGAATTGAGATATGTGCGGGGCCATGTGGAGGTGTACGATGCCGCCGGGCGGTTTTGTTTCTCTGCCGACTCCATGAGCGAGGCCCAGGGCGAACTGCGGGAAATGAGCAAGGCGGCATAAGTCCCCGCAAAAAACGGGGCGCTCCCTTTGTGCGGGAGCGCCCCATTTTCTTTGCATCTGTCCCTGTGTCAGCCCAAGAGCAGCTCCCGGTATCTCTCCTCTGCGCCCACTCGCCCCACCGCGGAGAGGGACATCTTTTCAAAATCCAGCAGCTCCGCCGCCAAAGCCTGTATCTCCTGGGGGGTGACGGCGTCATAGGCGGCAATGATCTCTTCGGTGGACAGCACCTCTCCCGACAGCAGCTCCCCGTTACCCAGGGCGCTCATCCGGGATTGGGTGGACTCCAGCCCCATGAGCACGTTGGCCTTAGACTGTTCCCGGGCGCGGTCCAGCTCCTCCTGGGTCACCCCTTCGCCGGTAAACCGCCGAATCTCCCGGGCGATGGTCTTCAGGGCCTCTGCCTCCGTGTCCGCACCGGTAGCGGCGTAGACGGCGAAGAGCCCGGTGTCCGCATGTCCTGCGCCGTAGGTGTAAACCGAGTAGCAAAGCCCACTCTCCTCCCGCACCTTCTGCCACAGCCGGGAGGACATGCCGCCGCCCAAGATGGATGATAAAAGCTGAAGGGGAAAGCGCCGGGGATCTCCCAGGGGCAGCCCCGGGAAGGCCAGCGTCAGGTGGTTTTGTTCGGCGGCCCTCCGCTTTACCGTAAAGGCGGGGGTATAGACGGCTGGCTTTTCCGGCGGCAGGGGAGGGCCGGAGAGGTCAGAAAAGCGCTCCGTCAAGTCGTCCACATCCGCCTGGGTAAAGCTCCCCGCCAGTGTCACCACCAGCGCAGAGGGTACATAGTGGGCCTTTTGCCAGTTCCGCAGCCCCTCTCCCGTCATCTTATTCAGGGTAGCACGCCGCCCCAGGATAGGCCGGGCCAAAGCAGAGCCGCGGTACACCGCCGCCGCCAGCCGTTCGGCACACAGGTCCTCCGCATTGTCAGCATACATGTTTATCTCTTCCAAAATGACCCCCCGCTCGATGTTCACATCAGACTCATCGAACTGGGAGCAAAACAGCATGTCACAGAGGATATCGGCCGCCTGCCGCAGGTGGGTATCCAGTACCCAGGCGTAGTAGACGGTGTCCTCCTTGGTGGTATAGGCATTGAGCTGGCCGCCGATGGCGTCCATCTCCTGGGCCAGTTGGGCGGCCGACCGCCGGGCAGTTCCCTTGAAGGACATATGCTCGATAAAATGGGCGCTGCCGCTTTCGGCGGCGGTCTCCCGCCGGGAGCCCACGCCCACCCAAATGCCCAGGGCGGCAGAGCGCACGCCGGGGACCGTCTCTGTCAGCAGTCGGACACCGTTTGGGAGAAATCTTCTCTGGTACATAGGGACGCTCCTTTTCTCAAAAGTAGCTTGTGCCGATCTTGTTTATTTTCTCCTGTTTTTTCCCCTTTGTCAACCCCTGCACATCGCTTGCCCCCTCTCCCCTTGGGTGGTATAATATCCCCATCTTGATCGATCTAAAAGGAGGTCCCCATGAGCGGAAAAGAGGAATTCATCGAAATCTATGAAAAATATATCCACCGGGAGGGCAGCGATGCTCTGCTGGATTATCTGGAGAACAAATCTGACTTCTTCACCTGTCCCGCCTCCGCCCGGTATCACAGCGCATACGCCGGCGGGCTTTGCGATCACAGCCTCAACGTCTATCACTGCCTGGTGAACTATCTGGCCCGGGAGCGGGTGCGGGAGCTTTACGGCCTGGAGGTCTCTGACGAGAGCGTGGCCATCTCCGCCCTGCTCCACGACATCTGCAAGATAAACTGCTACCGGGCAGGCACCCGCAATGTGAAAAACGAGCTCACCGGCCAGTGGGAGAAGGTCCCCACCTTCTTCTATGAGGACCCTCTTCCCTACGGCCACGGAGAAAAATCCGTCTATATCATCTCTGGCTATATGAGGCTGACCCGCCAGGAGGCCATGGCCATCCGTTGGCACATGGGCTTCTCCGGGGCGGAGGACAGCCGTCTGGTGGGACAGGCCTTGGAGCAGTATCCCCTGGCCTTCGCCCTCTCTGTGGCCGACATGGAGGCCACCTATTTCCTGGAAGGAGAGCAGAACAACTGATGGAAAATCAGAATCCGCTGGGCTCCGCCCCGGTGGGACAGCTCATGGTGAAACTGGCCCTCCCCGCCGTCGCTGCCCAGCTCATCAACGCCCTTTACAACATTGTAGACCGAATGTACATCGGCCGCATGGAGGAGGTGGGCGACCTGGCCCTCACCGGCCTGGGCGTCACCTTCCCCATCCTCATGTTCATCTCCGCCCTCTCCGCCCTGGCAGGCATGGGCGGAGGTTCCCGGGCCGCTATCTGCATGGGAGAAAAAGACATCGACGGGGCAGAGGCCATCTTAGGCAGCTGCACCGCCCTGCTTTTCTGCATGGCTGTCGCCGCCACCGCCCTCTTTCAGATTTTCAAAGACCCGCTGCTCCTTCTCTTTGGCGCCAGCGAGACCACCCTCCCCTACGCCAGCGGATATTTGTCCGTCTATCTCTGGGGAACGGTGTCGGTGCTCCTCTCTATCGGGCTCAACAACTTCATCACCACTCAGGGCTTCTCCCTTTTCTCCATGCTTACCGTGGTCATCGGCGCGGTGTGCAACATCGTGCTGGACCCCATCTTCATCTTCGGCCTTCACATGGGGGTGACGGGGGCCGCCCTGGCCACCATCCTGTCTCAGACGGTCTCCGCCCTCTGGGTTTTGTCCTTCCTTTTGGGAAAGCGGACCCTCCTGAAGCTGCGTCTCAGGCATCTTCGCCTCAAACCCTCCGTACTCCTGCCAGTGGTGGCCATCGGGATCTCCCCCTTCATCATGCAGTCCACGGAGAGTCTGGTTTCCATCACCTTCAACTCCTCACTGAAGGCCTATGGCGGAGACGTCTATGTGGGCGCCATGACCATCGCCTCCTCGGTGATGCAGGTAGGCTCCATGCCCCTCCACGGCTTGGCCCAGGGCGCCCAGCCCATTATCGGCTTCAATTTCGGCGCGGGAAATTTTGACCGGGTGAAAAAGGCCTTTCGGTTGCTGCTGAGAAGCTGTCTGGTCTTCACCTGTGTCATGTGGGCCTCCGCCGAACTCTTCCCCAACGTGTTCATCGCCCTGTTCAACGACAAGCCGGAGTTGGTGGATGCGGCCCGGCAGACTTTGCGGGTCTACCTGGCCGGCATGTTCGCCTTTGGCGTCCAGTCCTCCTGCCAGCAGACCTTTGTGGCCCTGGGGGAGGCCAAGGTCTCCTTGTTCCTGGCCCTGCTTCGGAAGATCATCCTGCTCATCCCCCTCATCCTCATCCTGCCCCAGTTCCTCTCCAACCAGGTCTTTGCCGTCTGGCTGGCCGAGCCCATCGCAGACATCTGCGCCGCTTTGACCACAGGCACCATGTTTTTCCTCCGCTTCCCCCGTATCCTGGCCCGGCGGGACGCAGAGCTCCGCAAGGGATAAGAAAATACAGCGCCCAGCCTCTTCCTGAGGCTGGGCGCTTCTTTTTTATTCCTTTCTCCCCACGATCCAGGCGCTCCCCACCACGGTGTCCCCGTCATAAAACACCGCCATCTGTCCCGGCGTCGGCGCCCGGACAGGTTCATGGGCCTCCACCAAAACACCCCCGTCAGGCAAGGGACGGATGGTGCAGGGCGTCTCCGTTTTGGCGTGGCGGAATCGGGCGGCCACTTCTCTGGGGCCATCCAGCGAGGCGATGGCGATCCAGTTGGGCTGGTCACAGAGCACCTGCCGGGCCATCAGATCTGAGCCATCAGACAGGGTAACGGTGTTGCGCTCCGGGTCGATATGGGACACATAGTACCGGTGGGGGCCGGATACCCCCAAGCCCCGGCCCTGGCCCAGGGTATAATGGTGGATGCCCTTATGCCGCCCCAGCACCGCGCCGTCAGGCGCGATGAAATCCCCCCCGGAGGGCATACCCCCTCTGCTGTCCAGCCAGGCAGCATAGTCGTTGTCGGGAATGAAGCAGATCTCCATGGAGTCCGGCTTGTCCGCCACCGGGATACCGAATTCCCGTGCCCGCGCCCGCACGCCGGGCTTTTCATACTCTCCCAGCGGGAATACCACCCTGCGCAGGATCTCCTGGGGGAGGCGGGAAAGCATATAGGACTGGTCATTACCGGGCATCCCCTTCCGAAGAAGGGCCCGGCCCTCGGCAGAGCGCCCCGTCCGGGCGTAGTGGCCGGTGGCCACAAATTCCGCCCCCAGCTCATCCGCCGCCGCCAGCAGAGCCGGAAATTTCACCAGTGGATTGCACCGGGCGCAGGGCAGAGGCGTGCGCCCGGCCAGGTACTCGGCGGCAAAGGGGGCTTTCACGTGGCGCTCCAGGGCCTCAGAGATGTCCATGACACGAAATCCGATCCCCAGTTCCTCCGCCACTCTGGCCGCATCGTCCGCTCCGACAGCCTCCGGCCCGATGGAGAGGTACAGTCCCGTCACCTCATATCCCTCTGTCAGCAGACGGGCGGAGACAGCGGAATCCACACCGCCGGACAGTCCTAACACGATCTTTGGTTTCATAAGCGTTCCTTTCCCGGGGAAAGCCGCAGCACCGCCTGTCCTGAAGCAGGCCCTTCTCCCCCTCCCCACGTCCTGGGAAAAGGCTCTTTTTTCAGCGGCAAAGCCCTATTTCCCCTTCTCCAAATATACCATCAATGCGGCAATATCCGCCGGGCTCACTCCGGACACCCGGCTGGCCTGTCCTAAATTGAAGGGCCGGATCTGGCTGAGCTTCTGGCGGGCCTCCAGCCGAAGGCCCTGCATGGCCGTATAGTCCAGATCGGCGGGCAGGGGGTGGCTCTCCAGCTTCCGCATCTCCTCCACCTGCCGCTCCTGGCGGCGGATATATCCAGCGTACTTGATCTCGATCTCCACCGCCTCCTGCACCGGCTGGGGCAGAGGAGGGCGATTGGGGTCCAGCGGCACCAGGCCGGCATAGGTATTCTCCGGCCGGCGCAGGAGATCCGCCAGCTTCCCCTTCGGACAGCCCGTCTTCTCCAGCCTGTCCATCTCCGCCTCCACCGCCGCATATTTGTCCACCATCTTTTGGTAGGTCTCGTCACTCACCAAGCCCACTTGATGGCCCACAGGCATCAGCCGCCGGTCAGCGTTGTCCGGGCGCTGGAGGAGCCGGTACTCAGTCCGGGAGGTCATCATTCGGTAGGGCTCATTGGTCCCCTTGGTCACCAGATCGTCAATGAGCACCCCGATATATCCCTGCTCCCGGCCCAAAATCACCGGCTCCCGGCCCAACAGCTTCATGGCCGCGTTGATGCCCGCCATAAGCCCCTGGGCGGCGGCCTCCTCATAGCCCGAGGAGCCGTTGAACTGCCCCGCGCCATAGAGCCCGGGAATCTTTTTGTGCTCCAACGTAGGCTGCAGCTGGGTGGGATCGACGCAATCGTACTCGATGGCGTAGGCCGCCCGGGTCATCTCTGCCCGCTCCAAGCCCGGGATGGTGTGGAGCATCTGGACCTGCACCTCCTCCGGAAGAGAGGAGGAGAAGCCCTGGATATAGAGCTCCTCCGTATGTAGTCCCATGGGCTCAATAAAGAGCTGATGCCTCGGCTTGTCGGCGAAACGGACCACCTTGTCCTCAATGGAGGGGCAGTACCGGGGACCCACCCCCTGGATCACCCCGGAAAAAAGAGGGGAACGGTCCAAGTTGGCCCGGATGACTGCGTGGGTCTCCTCCGTAGTATACGTCAAATGGCACACCGCCTGGTTTTTTGGCGGGTCCTGGGTGGAAAAGGAAAAGGGCACCGGCACCTCATCCCCCACCTGAAGCTCCATCTTGGAGAAGTCCACGCTCCGCCGATTGACCCGGGGGGGCGTACCCGTTTTAAAGCGGCGGAGGCTCACTCCAAGGTTTTGCAGGCATTGGGACAGAGGGCCGGCGGCGGCCATGCCATCGGGGCCGCTCTCCCTTGTCACCTCACCCACAATGGTCCGCCCCGCCAGGTAGGTCCCCGTACAGACAATGGCAGCTCTCACCTGATACACCGCCCCATGATCGGTGCGGACGGCGGAGACGGCACCGGAGGCGTCGGTCAGGATATCGGTGATCTCCCCCTGCTTTATCCACAGGTTTTCCTGCCTCTCCAAGGTCTGCTTCATCAGCTCTTGATATTTCCGTCGGTCTGCCTGGGCCCGGAGAGACCAGACAGCCGGGCCCTTGCCCCGATTCAGTACCCGGTATTGGATGCAGGCCCGGTCGGCACACCGCCCCATCTCGCCCCCCAGCGCATCGATCTCGCGGACCAGATGCCCTTTCCCGGTACCGCCGATGGCGGGGTTGCAGGGCATATTTCCCACCGCGTCCAGATTGATGGTAAAGCAGAGCGTCCTGAGCCCCAGCCGGGCACAGGCCAGGGAGGCCTCGATACCCGCGTGACCCGCTCCGATGACGGCCACGTCAAAGATTCCAGCGTTATAATCGTTACTCATAATTTCACTTTCCGTATATGATTTTTACCGGCCGCTCCACCGCGGCGATGCGGGCCTTTCGATGAGCCCCGCCAAATTCCCCGTCCAGGGTAAAGGGCACGGACTCTGTGCAGGTGATGCAGAACTGAGAGGAGTGAAGGCCCACGATCCCGCTTTGCCTGTCGTACTCCTGTTTTGCCAATCCCCGGATGATGGCGTTGAGCTGGGGCACCGATCTGGGCATCTCCACCAGCACCGCCTCCAAAAGGCCGTCATCCAGGGCTACCTCCTCCTGGGGCAGTCCGATCAGCCCTCCCACAGAAATGGTATTGCTCACCATGCCGTAGAGGTACTCCCCCTCCAGCACTCCGCCGTCGTGCTCCACTGTGAGCCGATACCCCTTCAGGCTGGCCAGCTCAGCCACCCCTTTGAGCACATAGGCCAGATGACCGAACACATTTTTAAACTGCTGAGGTGTATTATAGGACACATCCGTAAAGGCCCCAAAAGCCGCCACATAGATAAAATAGCCCTCATCAAAACGTCCAATATCCACCGGCCTGGGACTTCCAGAGGCGGCCAGGGCCGCCATATCCTCCATCTCCTTGGGGAGGGAAAGGTTCCGGGCAAAGTCGTTAGTGGTCCCCGCGGGGATATAGCCGATGGGTGGCCGGGCACTCTCCGGCAAGTCCATCAGCCCTTCGATGACCTCATGAAGCGTGCCGTCCCCGCCGCAGCAGGCCACCCGGTCAAACTGTGATGCCAGCCCCCGGGCGGCCTTCGCCGCATCGCCGGGCCCCTGGGTGGGGTAAACCGTGGCCAGACAGCCCGCCTTGGTAAAGGCATTCAGGATGCCGTCCAGTTCCCCCCGCACCAGGCCCTTTCCTGCATGGGGATTATAAATAAAGAGTAATTTTTCCATAGGAAACCTCCCGAGCGAAGCGGAAACTTGATTGCAATATTATAGCTCTTTTTCTCCAGAAAGGGAAGAGGCTTTGAAATCCCACCTTTTCCCTTGCCTTTTTTCCCGACTTGCTTTAAAATGAAATCCATTCCGATATCCCATACAAAGGAGTGTCTCCCGTGAATCGAAAAGCCCTCGCCGCAGCTTTTCCCGCCACTATACCGGTGATGCTGGGCTATCTCTCCCTCGGCACCGCCTTTGGATTGTTGATGAACGCCATCGGCTATCCCGTAATCTGGTCTTTCCTCATGTCTGTTACTGTTTTCGCCGGATCCGCCCAGTTTCTCGGCGTTGAACTGCTGGACTCCATGGCCCCATTGGGCCACGCAGCCATCATGACTTTGATCCTCAATTTCCGTCATTTTGTCTACGGCCTGTCTATGCTGGAGAAGTTTCGGGGCATGGGCTGGCGGAAACTCTACATGATTTTTTCCCTCACCGATGAGACATACGCCCTTCTCACTTCTCTCCGTCCTCCCCAGGGAGTCGCCCCTCAAGATTACTATTTCTGTATTTCCCTGCTGGATCATTTCTATTGGGTGGCCGGCTCCGTATTGGGCGGGCTTTTGGGAAGTGCCTTGTCTTTTAACTCCGAGGGCGCAGATTTTGCCATGACCGCTCTTTTCGTGGTTATCGTCATTGGACAATGGGAGGAGGCCGATTCCCATCTCCCCGCTCTGATCGGGGCGGGGGCGGCACTGCTGTCCCTTTTGCTCTTAGGCCCGGACCGGTTCCTCCTTCCCGCCCTGGCAGTCATTGTGATCTCCCTGGTGCCCCTCCAAGGCAAGCTGGACAATGCGCAGAAAGAGGTGGCACCATGAATCTACGCTACACCGTCGCCCTTTTCGCCGTGATGACCGGTGTGACCTTCCTGACCCGGGCCCTCCCCTTCTTCCTCTTTGACCGGGGCGGACAGCCTCCCAAACTCATCCTCTATTTGGGGCGGGTCCTTCCCCCAGCTGTAATGGCTATGCTAGTGGTCTATTGTCTGCGGAACATCACTTTTTCTCAGGCAGGAAATTGGCTTCCACAGCTGATTGCCGTAGCTTCGGTGGTACTCCTGCACAAATGGAAGCACAGTACCCTGCTCTCCATCCTCGGCGGCACCCTGCTTTATATGTTTTTGGTACAGACCGTATTTGTATGATATTTGACAAGGCCCAAGCCCATTGGGGATCGGGCAATCAGATAGAACAAAAGCGGGATACACACACCTCTCCATCCGCGGATGGAGCCCTCCTGCCCCTCCGGCACTATCCAGCTTCCGCGGGCAGAAATAAAACGGAGTACCCAAATTGGATACTCCGTTTTTGCCCTGTGCCGCCAAAAAGGATACCGCTCTCAGATTTGTGTCAAAACCCAAACCGAAGCCCTGCGAGATCCTTTTCGCGCTTATGCCGTTTAGGGGCTCCATACATAGCAAAGCCGCTCAGCGTTTGTTGTAAGCGCAAGCGGGTTCAGCCCGAAAAGGAGGCACCCATCCGCAGACAAGTGTGCAAAGCGCAGCCGCCGCTTCGCAACGGCACTTGGCGCGGCACTGTGAGAGATGGCTTTTGATAAAAAAAGCCGTCGCGGACGATATACAGTCCGCGACGGCATGGAGCGGGTGACGAGGCTCGAACTCGCTACCTCCACCTTGGCAAGGTGGCGCTCTACCAGATGAGCTACACCCGCATGGTGCCTGAACATGTGTTCAGGCCCACACAGTTTTCTGGTGGACGATACAGGACTTGAACCTGTGACCTCCCGCACGTCAAGCGGATGCTCATACCAGCTGAGCTAATCGTCCAAAAAACAAGGTTTATTATATCCAAATGTCCCTGCTTTGTCAACCCTTTTTTCTTTTCTGGTCCATTTTTTCTTTTTTGCATAGGATGGAAAGAAATCAATGGAAGGAGGAATCGTTATGAACGAGACCCCAGCTCCCGCCCCCCTGGACCAAGCCGCCTTTCAACGGGTTTGGCAGCGGGTGATGCCTGAAGACCGGCCCGACTGCCCCTTTACCGTAGAGCCCCCAGCAATCCCCGCCGTGGACCCGCCTCCTCCCCAGCCCATGACACGCATACGGACTGACCCCACTCCGCCGCCGGTCTGCCTGGGAGAGGCCAGTGCTGGAGAGCTGCCCACCTTAGGGTGCCTTCTGAAACAAGCGGTGGACAGCTATCGCATCTACCACTCCCTCATCCGCCGGGCAGGGCGGGAACCTCTCCCCGCCGCCTTATCTGCCGCCAAGCGAAAACAGGCACGCCGGCTCTCTGCCGCCTATTTTCTCATCTCCGGTAAAAATCACTCTATCCCCCCTACGCCCGCCCCCCAGTCCAACTCTCTGCCCCTGGTCCTCCGGGCGCAATATCAGGCCGAACAGCAGGCCGCTTTGTCTCTCTTTTCCGCAGCCAACGCCTCTGCCGATCCCTGTCTCATTGAGCTTTATCGCGCCTTAGCTGCAGAAAACCAGAGCCACGCCAGCCAGCTTCGAAGCTGGCTGGAAAAAATGTAGGCACCATCCTCTATTTGCAAAGCGTCCTTCTCTATCCACAAAGTGAAAAGCAAAAAAGTAATGATAGAAGTGCAGCGCTTTTGCGTACAAATGTCAAAAAATAAAGCAAAGACAGCGCCGTCTGGATCTTTCAAACGGCGCTGTCTTGTATTTTAACAGCTGGGTATATTTCATCGAACACAAAAAAGCACTGCTTGAATCTATTCCAAACAGTGCCTTTTTGACTTATGCTTCTCACTGCAGAAGCGGAAGGAGCCCTGGTCACACTCCTTGGGGTTCCGGACCGCTGGGATCAAAGGTCCGGATCGCCTCCACATCCTCAGCCCGCTTCTCCTCAATGGCCTCCTTCAATATCATATCCTTCACCTTCATCAGCCGGATCGTGGTGGCCCGCTCGTTCTCATCCAGCTTCATGGAGATATATTTGATGGTCTCCTCCATCTGGGGGATCTTCACATATTCCAGGGCATTGACCCGGCGGCGGGTCTTTTCGATCTCCTGTGCCAAGAGCTGGGATGTCTTCTCCACCTCGGCCAGCCGGAGCATATCCCGAAACACCTGGGACAATGTCTCCACCGCATCGTCCAATTCTCCAGAGGTGGCGGCAAAGCCGTAGGGACAGCCCGCATCTCCCTCTCCGCTCTTGGTTTGAAACTGATAGACCGGCACATCCACAGACATGATATTTTGAAACTCCATGTTCAAGGAGACAGACTCCCTCGGGTACAATATCGCCTGCTCCAGCATCTCAGGGGACATGACCGCAGAGGCCGCGGCAAAGGCCGTATTCGCCCGAATCAATCCTGTCTCCACCTTCGTCCGGAGCTCCCGGTTCTCCCGCACCACTTCCATAAACTGCTTCATAAGCTCATCCCGCTTGTCCTTGAGCAGCTTATGGCCTCTGGTGGCTGTCCGCAGGCGCCCCTTCAGCCGGGTCAGCTCCATCCGGGTGGGGTTTACGTTCATGACCGCCATGAATCACCCCTCCTTTTTCGGGAGGTATTTCTCAATGAACTCCGGTTTGATCCGTTTCAACTCTGCCGGCGGCAGGATGGAGAGGAGTTCCCAGCCGATGTCCATGGTCTCTATAATGCCCCGGTTCTCATCGGTCCCCTGGGAGATATAGCGCTTTTCAAACTCGTCTGCAAACTTGGCATACAGAAGGTCGGTGGGACTCAGAGCGGCCTCGCCTAAGATGGACATGAGCTCCTTGTTCTCCTTGCCAGTGGAATAGGCGGCAAAGAGCTGGTTCATGACCCCCGAGTGATCGGCCCGGGTCTTTCCCTCGCCGATGCCCTTGTCCTTCAGCCGGGATAGGGAAGGCAACACGTCGATGGGAGGGATAACGCCTTTCCGGAACAGCTCCCGGCTCAGGATGATCTGCCCTTCGGTGATATAGCCGGTCAGGTCGGGGATGGGGTGGGTCTTGTCATCCTCCGGCATGGTCAGAATGGGGATCATGGTGATGGAACCCGGCTTGCCCAACTGCCGGCCCGCCCGCTCATACATGGTGGCCAGATCGGTATACAGATAGCCCGGATACCCCCGGCGGCCGGGGACCTCCTTCTTGGCCGCCGAGATCTCCCGCAGGGCCTCGGCGTAGTTGGTGATGTCGGTCAGGATGACCAGCACATGCATATTCCTCTCAAATGCCAGATACTCCGCAGCAGTCAGGGCCATCCGGGGGGTGGCAATCCGCTCCACGGCGGGGTCGTTGGCCAGGTTGGTAAAGAGGACAGTCCGGTCGATAGCGCCGGTGCGCTGGAACTCCTCCACGAAATAGTTGGACTCCTCAAAGGTGATGCCGATGGCGGCAAAGACCACGGCGAAGTTGGTCGTATCGCCGCCCAGCACCTTGGCCTGCCGGGCGATCTGGGCGGCCAGGGCAGCGTGGGGCAGGCCGGAGCCGGAGAAGATGGGCAGCTTTTGCCCCCGGACCAGGGTGTTGAGCCCGTCGATGGCGGAAATACCCGTCTGGATGAACTCGTTGGGGTAGTCCCGGGCCGCCGGGTTCATGGGCAGACCGTTGATGTCCCGGTACTCCTCAGGGAGAATGGCGGGGCCGCCGTCGGTGGGCTGGCCCATGCCGTTAAACACCCGGCCCAGCATCTCCGCAGACACCCCTAACTGAAGAGGGTGCCCCAAAAAACGGACCTTAGAGTCGGCCAGATTGATTCCGGCGGAGGGCTCAAAGAGCTGGACCACCGCATTGTCCCCGTTGATCTCCAATACCTTGCAGTGGCGGATGTCGCCGTTGGGCAGTTCGATCTCACCCAGTTCATCGTAGGTGACACCCTGCACCTTCCGCACCATCATTAGAGGACCATTGACCTCCTGGATGGTCTTATATTCTCGAATCATACTTCCGCCTCCCCTTTGGCCACCGCGTCGGCGATCTGCACTTCCATATCCCGGGCCATCTCACGATAGACCTCAGCAAGTTGGTCATCGGGAACACTCTTGGCCCGGCCCATCTTCTCCCGGAAGGGGATGACGAAGAGGTCGGCGGCAGAGGCCCCCTGGACGATGGCCTCCCGGCAGAGCTTGTCATAGTCCAGGATCATCTGGAGCATCTTGTCCTGGCGTTCATAGCTGGAGTACCAGTCCACCTCCACAAACCCGTTTTGCTGCAGGAAGTCCTCCCGGATCATTTTGGCGGTCTCCAGAGTCAGCTGGTCGCCGGGGGACAGGGAGTCCTTGCCCACCAACTGGACGATCTCGTTCAGGCTGGCCTCCTCCTGGAGGATGGCCATGGCCCTGTCCCGATGCTCCATGAACTGCTCCCCCAAATTCTCGTCATACCAAGGCTTCAGGGAGTCCAGGTACAGCGAGTGGGAGGTGAGCCAGTTGATGGCCGGGAAGTGCCGGCGGTAGGCCAGGCTGGAGTCCAGGGCCCAGAAGACCTTGACGATCCGCATGGTGGCCTGGCTCACCGGCTCGGACAGATCGCCACCCGGCGGGGACACGGCGCCGATGGCAGTCAGGGAACCCCGGCGGTCTGCATCAGAGCCCAGGCACTCCACCACGCCCGCCCGCTCATAGAACTGACTCAGCCGGGAGGACAGATAGGCCGGGTAACCCTCCTCGCCGGGCATCTCCTCCAGACGGCCGGACATCTCACGGAGGGCCTCGGCCCAGCGGGAGGTGGAGTCGGCGATGACGGCCACGTCATAGCCCATGTCACGGAAGTACTCGGCGATGGTGATGCCGGTGTAGACCGAGGCCTCCCGAGCGGCCACCGGCATGTCGGAGGTGTTGGCGATGAGGACGGTCCGCTTCATCAGCGGCTCCCCATTCCGGGGGTCCACCAGCTCGGGGAATTCCCGGAGCACGTCGGTCATCTCGTTGCCCCGCTCACCGCAGCCGATGTAGATAACGATATCCACATCGGACCACTTGGCCATCTGGTGCTGCATGACCGTCTTGCCCGAGCCGAAGGGGCCGGGGATGGCGGCGGTGCCTCCCTTGGCTACCGGGAACATGGTGTCCACGATCCGCTGGCCGGAAAGCAGAGGGGTCTTGGGGGGATATTTGCGCTTGTAGGGCCGGCCCACCCGGACGGGCCACTTCTGCATCAAGGTAAGCTCATGCCGCTCCCCCTTGTCATCCACCAGGATGCCGATGGGGTCGGTAACGGTGTAGGTCCCAGCCTGGATGGACAGGATGGTGCCGCTCATCTTGGGGGGGATCATGATCTTATGGAGGACGGATACCGTCTCGGGCACCGTGCCGATGACATCCCCCGCCTCCACCCGGTCCCCCGCCTGGACGGCGGGGGTGAACTCCCACTTCTTCTCCCGGTTCAGCCCGGGTATCTCAATGCCCCGGGCAATGTTGGCCCCGGCTACCTTGACGATCTCCTCCAAGGGCCGCTGGATGCCGTCATAAATATTTTCGATCATGCCCGGGCCCAGCTCCACCGAGAGGGGGGCGCCGGTGGTGACAACCTCCGCGCCCGGCCCCAGGCCAGAGGTCTCCTCATAGACCTGGATGGAGGCGGAGTCCCCATTCATAGTCAATATTTCTCCGATAAGCCGCTGGGGCCCCACCCGGACCACGTCGGCCATATTGGCATCGCTGAGCCCGGTAGCCACCACCAGGGGGCCGGAGACTTTGACAACTTTTCCGCTCAAGTTACACGACCTTCTTTCTCGTCAGGGCAGGCTCCCTCTCCTTCGCCCCGGCACGGATGCCGGGACCTGTTCACTCTGCCGCTTCTCCCCTCCCCAGCGGGAAACCCCTTGACGGTCTCACCGGGGGATAAGGAACGGCGAGAGGGCCGCTCACCGATAAAATTATGGGAAATTCCCGGCTCTGGGCCTACAGAATATCGGTGCCAACGGCCCGCTCCACCGCGTTCTTTACGTTGGCCATGCCGATGCCCAAGCTCCCCTCTTTCCCGGGGATCAGAATGACAGCAGGGATCAGGGCGTCTTGATACCGGGCGATCTCCGTCCCCATATCCTTGGCAAAGCCCTCTGTCAGATAGACAATGGCATAGTTTTCCTTGGCCAGCCGGTGCAGGACAGTCTTGGCATCCTCCAAACGCTCCACAGGATACACATCCAGCCCCAGGGCCCGAAAGCCCAATACGCTGTCCCGATCTCCCAGGGCAGCAATTTTGTATTCAGACATAGCTCTCACGCAGCCTTTCCCGGATCTCCTCGCCGCTGAGACCCGCTTTCCGCCCGGAGAGGATGGTCCGAATGGCGGTGGCCTCCGCCTCCCGCGCACACAGGTAGCCCACCACCGGCTGTTCGCCGAAGGCCACCCGTCTGGCCTGGGCCAGATAGTCCATCAGCGCGTCGTCACACAGCTGTTCAAAATGGGTGAGGCTCCACCCTCCCGGGGCGGTCAGGCTGGCCCCCGACTGGGCCGCGCTCTCCAAGGCAGAAGCCGCAAACTTCCCGGCCAGGTCGCCTCCCTTGGCAGCGGCGATAGCCTGGGGATCCACATTGCCGCCGGGGAGCAGGCTCATCCGCAGCAATTCCTGTCCCGCGTTCATCCGGGCACACCGGACCGCCACCCGCAGGTTGACCGCGTCGATGGCCAGCCGAACATATCCCTGGAGAAAGGGGCTGCCGCTGTTCTGCGCGGCGGCGGTCATCTCCTCATAGCAGGCCCGGTCTAAGATCAGATCAGCCCGCTGGGGGTCCCTGCGGTCGGCCAGCACGCTCCGCGCTTCCTCCACCGCCCTTCGAAAGAGCTCAGAGCAGTCAGACAAAGTGCCCCGCTGGAAAGCATCTGAGAGTGCTTTCCTGTCATAGCGCCCGCCGGACATCAGCAGCCGGCCGGCATCCTCCCCTACGGCCTCCGCCTTCAGGAGGACTTTGGCGTTGTGATAGTCATATTTGACCTGAAATACTTCCACCAGTTCCCTCTGGGGAACTGCTTCCTTCAGCTCTCGGAACAGCTCCTCCCTGGCTTGGGACAATACGGCATTGACCGCGGGAACACTCAGGTTTTCCGGCTCGGCATAGCCGCACTCCATGAGGATCTTGATGACTTCCTCATCCGTGCGGGCATCCAGCATCCGCTCCCGGCGCTCCCGTGTCAACAGGCGGTTTTCCATCGCCCGGACCCGGGTGGAGATAGCGAGATAATCCGTATCCTTCACGGCTTCCTCCTTTCTGCGGGCAGGCAGTTATTCCTCAAATAGGATCTGGGCCACCTGCCGCTCCAGCTGAGGACGAGCCAGCCGCACCAAGGTGTCAAAGGCACAGTTGATCTCTACCCCCCCAGAGCAGAGGATAAAGCCCCCTTGGATCGGCCGGGTCTCCTCAGACAAGGTGAGCATCCCCGTGCCCGCCAAGATGGCGGAGCCGGCGGTGAGCACCTTATCCAGGACGGCTCCGGCGGCAGACTCCGTCCATTCCTCAGGAAGCTTGGGTGCCACCCCTTTGGCAAGCAGCTCGTTAGCCCTGGCCACCACCCGCTTGCCCACCTTGACGCTGTCCTTCGGAGAGAAAACCACCTCTTCCTTCCCCGTGACAGCAGCTTTGGCACACAGAGCGGCCAGCAGCTCGATATACTCCTCCCGGGGCAGCGTCAGCAGCTTCTCCAGCGCCCGGCCAAAGGCCTTTCCGATCATCTCCTGCTTCGCAGAGAGCAGGAGCTTTCGCCCCTCCAACTGGGCCACGCTCTCCAGCCGGGCGGCCCGCTCGGCCGCGTTGGACTCCCCCCGGGAGAGAATATCCGCACTCTCCTTCCGGGCCTGCTCCTCCCACTCAGCGGCAATGGCATCTGCCTCCGCCTGGGCCTGGGCCAGCAGGGCATCCGCCTCCGCCTGGGCATCTGCAGCGATACGCTGGGTGATCTTTTCCAATCCGTTCATGGCAATCCCCCGTTTCCGGGCTCACAGCCACAGGAGCATCAGCATGGATGCCAGCAGGGACAAGATCGCATAGAACTCCACGATGCCGCACAGGATCAGGCCCTTGGACCAGTCATCGGGCTTTTTGGCCAAGATATTGATGGAGCCTGCGGCCACCCGTCCCTGGGCGATGGCAGACAACAGTCCGCCCAGCGCCATGGGCATACAGGCAGAGAAATAGCGCAGGCCCTCAGCCACCGTCAAATTGGCAGCAGTGCCGTCCAGCATCCCCATCTGGATCAGAGCAAAGAACCACACCACCAGTCCATAGAGGCCCTGGGTACCGGGGAGCAGCTGGAGGACCATCACTTTGCCCGACTTGGTGGGGTCTTCCGCCAGCAGTCCGGTGCCCGCTTCGCCGGCGATACCGGTGCCCTTGGCCGATCCCACGCAGGACAACCCCACCGCCAGACCGGCCCCCAACAGGGCCAGGGCCAGGCCGCCGATCTGCCCCAGGAAGGTGGAAGCCTGCTGCATTGCCATCAATTCACTCAATTCCATGGTATTTTCCTCCTTGTTATTCCTTTCCGATATCCACAAGTCTTGTCTCTATATTGAGAGGCTGGAACGGCCGGCCGCCGTCCTCATAAAACCGGCTGAAGTACTCCAAGCACTGCAGGCGCATATCGTGGACAAAGCAACCCAGCAGGTTCAGGGCAAAGTTCAGGGCGTTCCCCACCGCGGAGATCAGCAGAAAGGTAATGATATTGCCGGTGATGACGCCCAGCGTATTGAACACCTGGGCAATGACGGCTCCAGCCAGCATCAGGGCCATCAGCCGGGAATAGGACAAAATGTCGCTGAAATATCCGGTGATATTGTTGTAAAGGGAGCCGCCAATGCCCATCAGCTTGCCCAGAACCCCCTTCTTGCCGTAGCCCTGGGTGAGCACAATAATGGCCAGCGCGGCCAGCAGCGCATATTTCCACTGCCCAGTCACCGCTCCCACGCCGATGCAGAGAAACACCGCATACCAGGCCACCTCTCCGCAGACTGCATCCATCACCTGGCCCCGTTTGACCTTCCTATAGATGCTCACAGCCATTCCTGTGAAGATCTGTACCAGGCCCAGGGCCAGAGAGCCCACCAGCACCATGAGCGCATCATCCAGGGGAGAAAACAGCGCCGGCAGGGCAAAGGTGCTCTCCGGATGGATCAGCTTCAAAAGCTGCGGAATAAAATCTCCAAAGAAGCCACCTGTGAGAGCCCCCCAGAAAAAGGTACTCACCCCGCACAACCCTGCCAAAGGGACCATATACCGCATGGTGGGGCCATTGGGTTTCCATTTCTTCATGATCACAACGGAAGCAATGACCATCAGAAGGCCATAGCCCATGTCTGCCAGCATCATGCCGTAAAACAAGATGAAAAAGGGCGCCATGAGCGGGTTGGGATCCACCCCTCCATAGGCAGGCAGCGAATACATCTCTGTCACCATATTGAGGGGGGCGGTGAGTCGGTTGTTCTTGAGCTTGACCGGTACCTGGGGATATTCCTCCGCCTCCGGCTCCACGCTCTCCCAGGCGCAGGCATAGCCGTCCAGCAGAGCCTTCAGCTTTCCCTCATCCTCGGCGGGAAACCAGCCCATGAGGTAAAAGGTCTCTTCCATGTCCATCATTCGGACCTTGGCCTCTTCATTCTGCACCTTCTGCTGCGCCCGGTCCACATAGAGCTTCACATCTTCCCCGCTGCCCGCAAACTCCGCCAGCAAGGCCCGGGTCTGCTCTGCTTTTCTGGCGTTCTCCCGGAGGGCCTCTGCCAGTTGACGGTCATTCTCCGCAGCCGTACCGGTGAGCCCCCGGAAGGAGACCCGGGAAAAGCCATACCGCTGGAGCGTCTCCATCGCCTCCTTCTCCACACTCTTGTGGCAGAGAAGGAAAAAATACCGGGAGCTGGAGTCCCTCCCCGCGGCCATGAGCGAGCAAAGCTCTCCCAGCTCTCCCTCTAAGGCCGTCAGGTCAGCGGTCACAGACAGTGCGCCAAAAAGCGCGGTCACGGCATCGGTAGAACGAGTATCCAGCGGCACTTCCAACTCCAGCCAGGGGACAAGGGATGCCCGCTGGCTCTCGATTTTGGAGGCCTCCGCCGCCAAGGCATTCAGCCCCCACTGTGCCGCGCAGATATTGTCCACCACTTCCCCGGTCTTGACATAAGCCGCCTCGTCAAAGAAGCGTTCTCGGCTCACGGTGGGGCGGGGAGAGAAGCCGCCATCCTTGACACCGCCATATTTTTTCAGCAGCTCCAAGGCCTGACGGCCCAAATCCAGACGCCCGCGGGCGGCGGCCAAGGCCTCCCCTGCGGGGTGGGTCAGCCCTTCCCAAGCCGGATCCTCTTCCGGCGCCGCAGGCTCATCTACCTCCAGGCAACCCAAACGCTGGAGCTGTTCCATCAGCTCCTCCCGATCAGCGCGCAGAGCGATGAGCCGCAGGCGTTTCATCGTTACGATTGCCATATCAATCTCTCACGACCCTTCTGACGATGAGCTCTGCGGCCTCCTCCAATTTCCCTTCCGCTCTGTCTCTGAGCGCTTTGCAGTCGATCTCATATTCCTCCAAAACCGTCCGGGTCTTTTCCGCACCACGCTCCTCTGCCTCGGACAGCTTCTCCCTGACCTGGGCCTGCGCAGCTTTTCGCGCCTCAGCCAGTTTCATCTGCCCCTCCTTTTTTGCCCGGTCCACCAAGGCCTTTGCCTGGGACTGAGCCTGGGCTCTCCGCTCCCGGGCCTGCTCCTCACTTTCAGTCACTTGTTTGATCGCATCCATAGACATTTTCTCACCGCCTTTTTCGTTGGTGCCAAAAATCAAGATACTTTGCTGTTTATCATCATACCTGAAACGCAGGCAGAATGCAAACTTTATTTTTTATTGTTGCTTTGTACTATATTCGTCAATTTTTAGTCAGAATTTATTTATTTTTATTCTTTTTCGCAACTTTTTTCTCATTTTTTTATATACATTTGTAGTTTAATTTGTCAGAAAATTAAATAATTTGTGGAAAACCCATTAGTATAAACTATTATTTTCGTCTATTTCGACAATGCCCCTGTATAAAAAATCTGCCAGACCTTGCGGAGGTCTGGCAGATCTTTTTTTCTGTTTTATTCAGAGGAGATCAAAATCCCGGAAAGAGAACTGCTGAAATGAACGATATCCTCTCCTGCTGTGCTGCCGGCAATCACATACACCAAGTCAGACGCCTCCATACCGGCCGCGGAGAGGGCCTCATCATAATCACCCAGTTCTTCCGGCGGCACGACATAAATCCTCGCGGCATACCGGCCCAGCAGCTCAGGATCCTGTCCGCTCAGGTTTCCTGCACCGTCCATGACTTCCTTCGACGTGGAAAGCGACAATTTTACACCGGTGCCCTCCAGTGCGTCGGCCACCTCTTGATAAAACTGCTCCACCGGTCCCGACAAATTCTCCGGGTCGTAAGCATCTCCCTTTTTGATATAGGAGAGGTCCCCCTCCGCGGGATAGCAGGCATTCTCCAGCAGGATCTCATCGAAGCCCAACTCAGCCAGTTCTTTACACACTCCGACCACATAGCTTCGCGCCTCTGCGCTCGACACATTCATCCAACGAATCCCCTCTGGGTCCCGCCAATTATACCCGCTGTTGGTCCTAATGGCCAGCGCATTATTCATTCGGGGAACCTTGTTGTCCTTAAAGCAGGATACCCGTGCAATGGTATAGAGCTCCGAATCTGTCAGCTCCCGGATCGTCTCATTGAGGCCAGGGGCGGCGGCGGAAGTCCCCCACGTTCTTGCCTCCGGCAGAGAGGACACATACCCCAATGTGCCGTCATCCGCTTTCATGTTAAACACTGCCGCATTGCCCCCGGCCGATTGGACCTGATCAGCGGCCGTGCCGTCGCTGAGGGCGGTCCGGAGCAGCCAAACCGCCTTTAACGCAGGCTCTTGAGCAGGCTCAGGCGAAGGCTGCTGCGTCACCACCAAAATATCCTGCTCCCCAGGAGGCATGCCGGAAGGCTGACTTTCTGAAGCTTGGAAAAAGGGCAGCTCCAGGTGTGCTCTGCCGTCATCGCCGTAGACAATATATTTTTGCAGCAGGAAAAAGGCGGCCACCGCCAGCGCCAACACCACCAGTAAGATCACGATGAGGATCAGCAAAAACGTCCGCAGCTTAGATCGTCCCCGGTATGTGTTGTAGCCATATGAGGTTCGCACCCGCTCCATCCCCCTTCGGGGTCCGCGCCGGTCTGTCGGCGCCTCTGCCCCTTCTCCGCCCGCCTTCATCTCCGGCCGGCCAACTCACTTTTTTATTATGAAAGCGATCTTCTCTTTCATAAAGCCTGATGATTTTATGCGAGGCTTGCAGAATACCCGCAGCCGTCTCTTTTCATTCCGGGCATTCCTTGTCTATCAACGTCCTGTCCAGCAGCTCCAGCGCCCTGACGATGTCCTGCCGCTCTTCAGGTTCCAGCGCATTCAGCAGGCCTCCAAAATACTCATTGACTCCTGTCTCTGCCTTCCCCCGGAGCTCCTGATACTTCTCCGTGGCCTCCACATAAATGACCCGGTGATCCAGCTCAGAACGGGTCCGTTTTGCCAGGCCCAGCCGCTCCAAACGGTCCATAATGCCGGAGATCGTGGAATTGGCGTTCCCCGTCCGTTCAGCCAGCTTGCTGATGGGCATCGGGCCCTCCGTTCCCAACACGCTGAGAGCCAAGGCCTGGGGAAAAGTCAGGTTCATTTTTCCAAAATGGCTTCGAAATTGCTGCGACAAATGCTGACTTACCCGAAGATAGCACATCAAAATATGGTCCATGCCGATTCGCTCCTTTTTATCGTCTCGACGGGAGCATATCTCAAATGAGGGAAAAACGTCAAGGAATCTTCAGAAAAATTCACAAAATGTTCCCAATCTGGACACAAATCATCCGGCCGCCGGGATCAGCATCCGCTGAAGCATAACCGCCAACGCCGCCCGGTTGGCAACGCCCTGCGGCTCTATCGTTCCCACATCGTTGCCTTGGAGAATCCCCGCCCCTACGGCGTGGCGCATCGCCTCCTCCGCCCACGGAGAGATGGCCGATACATCGCTGAACAGCCCCAAGACCCCTTCCGCCACAGTGTCTCCTTTGTATTTGGCATAATTGTAAAGAAACACAGCCAACTGCTCCCGGGTCACTGCATTCTGTCCGCCAAAGGTCCCATCCCCGTAGCCGCTGGCGATACCTGTGCCCTTAGCCCAAGCTGCGGCAGTCTCAAACCAGTCCTCCGTATCGGGAAAAGGCTCCTCTACAGTAGCCTCGGGAGAGCCCTCCAGCCGCCATAAGACCAAGATCACCGTGGCTCTGGTCACCACCTGATAGGGGGCAAAGGCCCCATCCTCCACCCCGGTCATAACGCCCAGCCGCGTCATCTCATGCACCGCCGGCGCAAACCATTCATCCCCCGCAACGTCACTGTAAGCCGACCCATTTTCGGCTGCCCAGGCAGGATTCGTCATCATCGCCAGTGCGCATAGAAGTGTAATCAATCGCTTTTTCATATTCTTGACCTCTGCATATTAGAATTGCTGCGCTTTTATCATACCACAAAACTTTCTATTTTTCTGCGGAAAAAGTTTCTATAAGATCGCCCTTACTTCCTCTCCGCTCCAACGAAGCAGCCTGCCCTCCATGGCCTTGAGCTGGATGACGGCTCCATCCGGCAGTTCTATTGCGGCGGGCTCCTCTCCCACGTTGACGCAGGCCACCACCTTTTCCTCCGCCAGCGTCCGGACAAAAGAGACCACCCGTCCCCCACACTCCAGCCACGTAAGCTCCCCCCGTCTTAAGCCGGGCAGCTCCCGTCTGGCCCTTCCCAAGCCGGTAAACCACGCCGTCAGCTCTTTGTCCTCCCGCCCCCAAGGAAAGGTCCGGCGGTTAAAGGGGTCCTCAAAGCCCTCCATCCCCGCCTCATCCCCATAATAGAGCGTGGGAGAGCCGGGGAGAGCGTAGAGCAAAAGGCTTCCCAATTTGAGTCGGGATATCCCCCGCCGCCGCTCCTCCTCCGTCATTCGGCTGTGGGCCCGATAATCCCTGGACTGGTCCTTTTTGTCGCTGCCCACCCCTAAGAGCGTCAAAACCCGGGGCGTGTCATGGGTGCCCAGAGAATTCATACCGGAATAGAAGGCCCAGCGGGGGTAATTCTGCCGTTGCCGCTCCACTGCCTCCTGAAACCGCGCTCCATCGCCGCCCATCAGGAACTCCAGCAGCGCAGTGCGGAGGGGGTAGTTCATCACTCCGTCACAGTGCCCCCCCAGCACATGCCGGCGGCGAACTCCATAGGCGATCTTGTGGGACGCATCCTCCCACACCTCTCCGATCACCACGGCGTCCAGCTTCTCTGCCCGGGCGGCCGCATGAATGGCACTGACCACAAAATCCGGCAGTTCATCTGCCACATCCAGCCGCCAGCCGTCCGCCCCCGCCCGCAGCCAGGACCGGATCACGCCGTTTTCCCCTGTGATATACTCCAGCCAAGCCTTGCTGTCTTTGTTGGTGGTAGGCAGAGAATAGATGCCCCACCAGGCAGTGTATTGATCGGGCCAGTGCTGGAAGGTGAACCAGTCATAATAGGGGGAATCCATGCTCTGTCCCGCCCCCGGTCCCGGATAAAAGCCGTCTCCATTGAAATACTTCGACACAAATCCTGTGTGGTTGAAGACCCCATCCAGCATGACCCGCATCCCCATTTGGTGGGCCGTCTGGCACAGCCGGGCAAAATCCGCCTTCTCTCCCAGCATGGGGTCGATTTTTTCATAATCGGCAACGCCATAGCGGTGGTTCTCCGCCGCCTCGAAGATGGGGCAAAGGTAGAGCGTATCCACCCCCAACTCCTTCAAATAGGGCAGTTTGGCCGCGATCCCGGCAAGGCTCCCGCCGAAAAAGTCACGGTTTCGGATCTCACCCCGCTCATCCGGGCGGTACTCCGGCTCCTCCTCCCAGCTCTGGTGAACCTGCCTTCCTCCCACCATCCCGGCAGGCTCCGGCACGCGCAGCCTGCAAAAGCGGTCGGGGAAGATCTGATAGGTCACACCCTGGCCAAACCATTCAGGCACCTCCTCTGCGCCGTCGTACACCGTGAGCTGGAATTCTCCCCGCTCCTCCTTCGTCCCATCCAGCTCTTCCAGGCAAAGGGTATACCACACCAATCCCACATAATTCTCTGTCTTCAGCCTTCCGGAAAACTGGTCCCGATCTCCGTCCAGTCCAGTCCAAGGGAGGGGCAGCTGCGTGACTGCGTCCCCATCCATTTCCCATCTGGCGGTGAGATAGGCTCGGACAAAGCCCTCTGCCCTTTTGGGCCGGAGAGTGAAGGCCACCTCCGTTCCAGAGGCCACCGCGCCATAAGGGGTCTTGCAGCACAAATCCGCAGGGTCAAACCAGCATCGCTCGTCTATGTGCAAAACAGTTTCCTCATTTCCTATTTGGGTTGTCAGCTCTACCGCACCAGTGTATTTTCTGACACCGGGATGTCCATGGCGTCCTTGGCGGAAAAATAGTAGTCCAAAATCTCGGCGGCAATGGCGGCCACTAAGGTACCCGATCCGCCCCGCTCCACCACAATGGAGATGGCAATTTCCGGGTCGTCATAAGGGGCAAAGGCCACCAATATGGCGTTGGCCTCGCTGTTTCTGGCCACCTGTGCGGTGCCCGTCTTGGCCCCGATCTCCACATCCAGATCCCGGAAATAGCTGGCCGCAGACCCCTCACTGGCCACCATGCCCATTCCCAGCTTGATGGCCTCTAAGTTGGCGCTGTCCAGGCCGATCTCATCCCGGGCCTCTGGCCGGTATTCCTCCACCACCTGGGAAAAGTCGCTGGATTTTACCGTCTTCAGCAGGTGAGTGGGATAGTGAGACCCGCCGTTGACCAGCGTGGCCACATAGTTGGCCAGCTGGATGGGCGTGACCTGAGTATTCCCTTGACCGATGGCGGCGTACATGGTGTCCCCTTCATACCAAGTCTGCCCATGCTTGGCGCTGGTTTCCGGGCCCGCCACCTCGCCCTGCTCCTCATAGAGCTCCAAGCCGGTTTTCTCCCCCAGGCCAAACAGGGCGGCATATGCGTCCAGCTTTTCGATCCCCAGCCGCAAACCGGCCTCATAAAAATATATGTTGCAGGAGTCCCGGATGGCCTCCGACACATTTTCATAGCCGTGGGTATTCCCGTACTGCCGGAAATACCAGCACATGGGCTGGTCCTGGATGCGGTCATAGTGCTTATAGCGGCCGGTGTCCAGAATCTTCTCCGTGGCGGTGATGACCCCCTCCTCCAGCGCCCCCGCCGCCACAGCCATCTTGATGGTGGAGCCCGGGGCGTAGAGGCCCTGCAGGGCCCGGTTGAACAAAGGGTTCAGCGGATCGCTCAGCAGATTGTTGTACTCTTGGGAGTAGGTCGCGGGGTCAAAGGTGGGATAGGAGGCGCAGGCCAAAATGCCCCCCGTCATGTCGGTGACCACACAGGCCGCCCCCTGGGCCTCATCAGTCATGTTGGGGACATACCGGGCCAGCGCCTCCTCCACCACCTCCTGGAGCTTGATATCCAAGGTGAGCATCACATTGTCCCCCGGGCTGGGGGCAGAGACCTCGCCAGTCTCCAGATTCATGTGCCAGTTCTCACTGACGATTTTTCCGTTCTGGTTGAGTTCGATGTCCTTCACTCCAGGCGTTCCGCGCAGGATCGCTTCAAAGGCCTGCTCCACGCCGTCCTTGCCCACGGTATCGCTCATGGAGTAGCCCTTATCGCGATACGCCTCCCAGTTCTCCGCATAGATGGGCCCCACCTGTCCCAGCAGGTGGGCGGCGTATTTGGTGTTGTACTGCCGGACGCTGACCGTGTCGATCTTTACCCCCGCGAGCTGCCGCTCCTTCACCGCCGTGATAAACGCAATGTCCACATCCTTGGTAAACACATAACCGGTCCTGGCAATGTCCTTGCTGCGGAGCGCCAACTCATAGAGCACCCCCACCAAAGCGCGGCCTTCGTCCTCTCCCACCGACTCATCCACCTCAAAGTAAGTCCGCAGCCCGCTGACCAGCTCCCCAGCGGAGGATCCGGCCGACAGGCTCTTCAGCTTCAGCACCTCGATCAGCCTTGCCAGCTGGGTGGACGAGCGGGTCTTCGTACCGTCCTCACCAACGGTGACGTTCTCATAGGGGCTATCCGAGGTATAGGAAAAGGGACCTTCCACCGTCACCGGCAGGGAGTCATTCCACCCCGTCCCTTGCTCCCGGCAGATCTCCAAAAGGTCCAATATGGTATCGTTGCGGTTCTGCGTGTTCCCCATCAGCTTGGTATCCAGCGTCACCTGATAGGTGGCCCGATTGGATACCAACACCCGGCCATACCGGTCCAGGATCTCTCCCCGGGCGGCCTGGACCGTCTCCGTATTGGCGATCTTTCGAGTGGACTGCTCCAGATAATAACTGCCGTTGACCACCTGGAGGTCAAAAAGCGCCCAAGCGAAAACAAGAAAAATGACCACCAGCAGGATCAGCGTCACCCGCGTGCGCAGTTGGAACCGTTTTCCGTCCATACCCCGCCCCCTTATAAAACCGTGGCCTTGGGCACCCGGTAAAATACCCAGCGAAACAGCAGGTATACCAAAGGCACAAAGCAGAGGCTCCACAGGATTTCTTTCCCGGCCACCTTCAACATGGCCCCCAGGGGGGCTGTACCGACCAACAGCCGGACCGCGATCCGGCCGGCGTCGATGACTGCCAGCCCCAGCCCAGAGCAGAGAACACAGCCGATCAAATCCTGACGCAGGGCATACCGGGTCAGCAGCCCTGCCGCCAGGCCCAGAAAGCTCATCAAAAAAATCATCGTCCCCGGCGCACCCGGGCTCACCGTCTCAAAGAGGATCCCCACGGCCAGACCGAATCCCGCCCCGGCTGCGGCGCCCTCCAAGGTGGCCACCGCCATGGCGGCCAGAGGGAGGAGCATGGGCTTTACGCCAAAGAAGGGGAAGCTGCTGAGCAAAAAAACGTCAGAAAACCACACCGGCAGCAATGCCAACCCATAGGCCAGCCATTTGATGGCAAAATCCCTGGTCGTCATACGACATCCCCCTTTCCCAATTTCAGCATCCTCACTCCACGATCTCGAACTCCTTGATGATGAACACCTGCTTGAGCCCATCCAGATCCGCCGCCGGGGTCAGCACGGCATAATCACTCATACCGCTGTCATCAGAGCACACTTCCTCCACATAGCCCACCACCAGTCTGGAGGGATAGGTGGCCGTTCCGCCCGATACCAGGCCTGAAGTCAGGATGGTATCTCCCGCCAAAAGCTGGGTCCCCTCCGGAAGATAGGTCAGCTTCAGTTTTCCCTGCCCCATGAGGGAAAAGTCCCCCTCTAAGATGGCGGCTCCATCTGTGCGTGCGATCAATCCGCCCATCTCCAGGTCTACATCCACCACAGTGATGAGCGTGGACCAGTTGAGGCCCACCTCGGAGATGATCCCCACCAGGTTGTTGTACTGATCGACCACGCACTCTCCCGCCTCCACTCCGGCAGTGGAACCCTTGCTGATGGTCAGGGTGGAGGCCCAGTTTGAGCTGCCGTGGGCGGTGACGGTGGCCGACTCATAGTCGAATTTCCGTTTCTTTTCCTGAAGGCCCAACAGATCCCGAAGCCGTTCATTCTCCCGAAGGGCCGCCTCGGCCTCCCGGGCCTGCTCCCGAAGCTGGGCATTTTCCTGCCTCAGCTCCTCTAACTCTTCGGCCATGCTCTCCCGCAAAAAGGCGTCGGAATATACGCCCTCCGTCCACTCTACAAAAGCGTGGATCCCATTGCGGAAAGGTGTTGAAACCACCCCCGCCAGATTGGACAGGGGATTGGCGATCCCCCCGAAGGTAAAGGAGACCACCGCCGTGATCAAGGCCAGCAGCAGTGCAATGACCAGGATCAATATTCCGTTGTTTTTCAGGAAATTTTTCACCGCATCTGCTCCCGTTCCACGTTCATTTTCCGGCACACAGATCCAGGCAGTCCACGCCGAAGCGGAGCAGCACCTGGCCCAGCGCACATACCGGCAGGCCCATCACGTTGAAATAGTCCCCGTGTATGCCCTCCACCAGCAGAGCGCCCACGCCCTGGATCCCGTAGGCCCCCGCCTTGTCCATGGGCTCTCCTGTGGCGATGTACCAGCCGATCTCCTCCTGGGTCAGGGGACGGAAGGACACCTCTGTTTCCTCACTCTGGGTGACCCGCTCCCCGCCCTGAAGCACCGTGAAACCTGTATATACTTGGTGGCGGCACCCCGACAATCCGGAGAGCATCCGCCGGGCGTCCGCCTTGTCCTTCGGCTTGCCCAGCAGCCTGCCGTCCAAGGCCACCACCGTGTCGGCGGCGATGATGATGGCGTCCTCTTCCACTTGGCCGGCCACCGCCGCGGCCTTTTCAGCAGAGATAGCCTCCACCAAAGCCCGGGGCGGAAGGCCCCTGGCCATACGCTCGTCAATGTTGGGGACAACGATCTGATAGGACAGTCCCATCTGCTTCAAAAGCTCCTGCCTACGGGGAGATTGAGAGGCCAATACGATCTTCATTCTTTATGCCTCCTCATGCCTTCCCGGTGGAACCAAAGCCCCCGGCCCCCCGATCGGTGTCATCCAAAGCCTCTGTTACGGTAAGGCCGGCCTGGACCACCGGCATCACTACCAGCTGGGCGACCCGCTCCCCCGGCTCCACAGTATAATCCTCTCCGGAGGAATTCATGAGTCCCACAATGATCTCCCCCCGGTAATCGCTGTCAATGACGCCCACCCCGTTGGACAGGGCCACGCCGTGCTTAGTGGCCAGTCCAGAGCGGGCAAACACCAGCGCCACGTATTCCGGCCCGGGAAGCGCAATGGCAAAGCCGGCGGGGACCTTGGCCCGCCCCCCCGCCGGGATCAGCACCGGCTCATCCAAGCAAGCCCGCAGATCCATCCCCGCCGATCCGGAGGTGGCATAGGTCGGAAAGGGGATCTCTTTCCCCAATTTGGGGGAAAGAGGTTTCAAATTCAATTTCAGTTCCATGGGAAGCTGCCTCTCTTTCTGTTGGAATATCTGGAAATACGCCTGCGATCAGCCCCGCGCCCCGTGATTTCGAGAGACCATTCTTTTATAAAAGAATGGTCTCTCGAAATCACTTGTCTCCCAAGGCAAGGCATGGTAGGATCCTCTCACTCCACGCCTCTATAATAAAGGCCCCGGGTAAACTCCGCAGGCACCCAATCGCCCTGTCCCTGGTAGCGTTCCATCGCCCGCACACACTCCCACGGATTCTCCGTGGTAAACGCCAGCCGGGCAAAGGCAAGCCCCGCCCGCCTCCACTCGTTCTTATCGGCCAAAAACAGCTTCCTGCTGTTCAAGATCTCACTCCGGCATCCCGGCGCCTTTACCACCGGGAACCGCTCTCCCTTCCGGTCGGTGAGGATATTATCCCCCTCGCAGGTACACCGCCCTGTCCGGTTTTGGATGATACAATTTTCTGTCAGCATCAGCGGCAGCCGCCCATAGACAATGGCCTCCGCCGGAAGGGCCTTGGACATATCCCGGATCTGGGCCAGCTTCAGCTCAAACGACGCGGTGGCCGAGGCAAACCCCAGCCGTTTCAGCTCTTTGAACGCCTGGGCGTTGAATACGGGCAGGCCGTAGTCCCCCCGGAGCGTAAAGCCCAGTTTTTGGGCCACGGCCGCCATCCCCAAATTGCCTATCAGGGCTTCAGAGGCGCCCAGCTCCCTTGCCTTTTGGAGCTGCTCCAGCACGCCGGGCCACTCCCTGTCCCAGATGACCCGGGGCAGGATCACGCCCAAAACGGTCTCCCGGCTGAGCCCCTTCAAGCACTCCGGATGGGCGGAGAGCTCCTCCGCCGGAATATACAAGATAGCCGGCGCCCGCCGCAGCAGTTCCGCGCTGACCTGCCCCGCCTTCCTCACTGACACGGTCAGCTCAGGCGGCTCTCTCCGGTTTTCGTATCTGGCCCCGGCGTGGAATTCTCCCGTTTTCCTCTGGACAGGAGTCTGCCTCTGGACGGACAGCCCCTCCAGCACCTCCCGCCGAAGGGCATTGAGGGCGGAAAGGGGAACGCTCAGCCCCTCCTCCACCACAGACTTCACTCCCAGGCAGTTGTAGGGGGTCCCTCCCGTTCGGAAGAGCTGCTTTTCCACCTGTTCCCCCGTCAAGGCCCGGCTGACCGCCTTCTCCGGTATTTCTCCAACGGCGGTGACCACCCGGCCCTGGGGATCTTCCACCCCCACCTGCACCGGCTCTCCGGCCCGGACCATGGCATAAAATTTCACATCCACCCGGGGGTTCTCCCGGTTCACATAGCTCTGGCGGGCCTGTTCAAAGAGTGCCTTAGGCTCCGGCGTCCTCTCATCCCGGACGCCGAACATGTGGGGTCCTTTTTTGTCATCAAAATAGCCTTGGGTAAACCCCTGGCGGGAAAAAGCATCCTTCAAGTCTTGGAGCTCCTGCTGTGTAGGCATCCGGTCCTCTTTCAGCACGGCGGCATAAATACGGGTGATCACCGCCACATATTCGGCCCGCTTCATCCGCCCCTCCAGCTTCAGGCAGGCCACCCCCATCTTCCGCAGCTTCCGGACCTGCTCGATGAGGCAGGCATCCTTCAGCGACAGGGGATAGCTGTCCGCCCTGCTATTCCACCCGTATTTCATCCGGCAGGGCTGGGCACACAGTCCCCGATTGCCGCTGCGCCCCCCCACCACGGCGGAGAAGAAGCACTGGCCGGAGTAGCACATGCACAGCGCCCCATGGCCGAACACCTCAATCTCGATGGGGGAGCGGTCACAGATGTACTCGATCTCGCTGGCCGGCAGCTCCCGGGAGAGCACCGCCCGCTGCATCCCCAGCTCAGCGCACATCCTGACCCCTTCCAAATTGTGAACCGTCATCTGGGTCGAGGCGTGGACGGCCAGCTCCGGGGCAGACTGCCGCACCGCCCGGAGGACTCCCAAGTCCTGTACCAGCACCGCGTCTGCCCCCAGCTCGCTGGCCCGGCGGGCCAGGTGGGCGGCATCGGGCAGCTCCCGGTCTGTCAGCAGGGTGTTGAGGGTCAGATAGACCTTTACCCCCCGCAAATGGCAATAGGAAACCGCCGAGGCGAAGTCCGCCTCGGTAAAATTTTTTGCATTGCGCCGGGCATTGAAGTCACCGAAGCCCAGATAGACCGCGTCCGCCCCATTTTGCACGGCGGCGGCCAGGGCCTCCATGGACCCGGCGGGGGCAAGGAGTTCCAGCATATTATTTCTTTCCCTGATTTTGAAGTTTAAAGATCTCCCGCTTGGCTTCAGACAGCTGCAGCTTGAGATCTGCGCTCTCCTCCAGATATTCCTTGAGCTGGCCGCGCAGATTTTCAGCGGCCTTCATCTCTTTGAAATACTCATCGGCCACATTGAGCGCGGCCAGGATCGCCGCCTCCGTGCTGGAGACTCTGGCCCCCTCCAGCACCTCTGTCACTTTGGCATCCACATGTTGGGCCACTTTTTCCATGTACGCAGCATCCTCAGCGGCCACCAAGGTATACTCCTGGCCGGCGATGGTCACAGTCACTTTATTCTTCACAGCGTGCCCCTCCTCATATCATAAGTTTTAAAGTTAATAGATTCAGGTATAGGCGGGCTTTGGGATGCCCGTGATACAATAGCTGTAGGGCAGCAGGGTCAAGTTCTCTTCGAAAAGCAGCAGTTTGCCAATTACCTGTTCCTCAAATGCTCTGGTATGGAACAGGGCAAGGAAATTCGAAATACCAGCGCCACCACAATCGCACTCATGGCGACCTCAAGTATCATGAGGTCAATCGGTTCCAGCACAAACGCGCATTCGCTTTAACTGCCAGAAAACTGGTCCGGTGCTGAAAGGCAACCACCGGTATATCCCGCCGGAGGGCTAAGCAAAGCACTTACCGCTCCGATGCCGCACCCCTGTTTCAAAAATTCTCAGGGGCAGGGTTTACGTTTGTGTTGCCTTTTTGCTGTCTGCGCAGCTCTTTCAGCCAGACTTTTGTCATGTTTTTTGCATCACCTACTTGACTTCATACCATTGGATTTATTTTTCTCTGCGTTTGTACAGTTGTATGTATTATAACATAGGCAGCAGGGGTTGAAAAACAAAAAATCGTGAATTTTTTGGATTTTGACAAAGAATATGGAACCTTTTTTCTCCCGGGCGGCCTGCTTGAAATATTCCTTTACGGATCTTTCGATTTCGTGTAAAATAAGAGGATAGAAAATGACAGTTCACGTCGAAAGGAGGCGGCTCTATGGCAGGAGAAATCTATCTTCCCGGCAGAATCCTCTCCCTCTCCGCTGAGGCGGCCGACCGCCTCCTCTCTGCCGGCAGCGGGGACGCCGCTTTGCTCTATCTCTATCTCTTGAAGACCAGCGGTGCCTATCAGACCGCCTCCGCCGCCCGTGCCCTCAAATGGGAGCCGGGTCGAGCCGACATCACCCTCTCCCTGCTAAGAAAGCTGGGCCTGGCCCAGGGCCAGCCTTCCCCCGTCGCCGATCCAGCTCCCCAACCGCCGGAATACACTGCCTCCGACATCAACCGGGAACTGGAGAACACCGCCTCCCCCTTTCCCGCCCTGGTGTCCGAGGTCCAGCGCCGGCTCGGCAAACCCCTCTCCACCTCCGATCTGAAAAGCCTCTACACCATCTATGATTTCTCCGGTCTTCCGCCGGAGGTGATCTTGCTGGTGGTCAGCTGGTGCGTGGAAGAGTACCAGCGCAAATACGGCCCCGGACGGATGCCCCGAATGCCCCAGATCCAGCGGGAGGCCATCCGTTGGAAGGAGCGGGGGGCGGACACTGCGGAGGGGGCGGAGGCCCATCTGAAACGCCTCTCCCTTCTCCGGGAGCGCTCCGGCCAGATCTTGGCATTGCTGGACATCCGGGACCGCCCCCCGGTGGCCCGGGAAAAAGAGTACATTGCCGCTTGGCTGGACATGGGCTTTGATGACGAGTCCATCCGCCTGGCCTATGAGAAGACCGTGCTGAAAAAGCAGAGCTTAAACTGGCCGTACATGGACTCCATCCTGAAAAGCTGGCATCAGAAGAATCTCCATTCCGTAAAGCAGATCGACGCGGAAGAAGGCCGCCGGCCCCGCCGGCCCGCCGGGGCCGGCGCCACTGCCCCTCAGCCTTCCCCCCCCGGCGAAGCCGACCGGCGGGCCCGGGAGGACATGGAACGGCTGCGGGCCTTTCTCAAACAGCAGGAAAAGGGGGACACCTAAATGGGATACGACGCCGCCGTCCTTCACCGGGCTGCCCACCGACTGGAAGAGACCCGAAAGCGCCGGCAGGCCGCCTCGGAAGCTCTCCGCCGGCAGCTCTATACCCAGGTGCCGGAGCTGGCCTCCATCGATCGGCAGCTCCGAGGGACTATTTTAGATATTATCACCTCCTGCCTGAAGCAGGGCAGCGACCCCACCCCCGCCCTCCAGGTCATCCGGGACAAGAACATGGATCTCCAGACCCGCCAGGCCCAGCTGCTTCAGGAGTTGGGCTATCCGCCTGACGCACTGGACGATGTGCCCCAGTGCAGAAAGTGCGGCGACACCGGGTGGATGGGCACCCAGATGTGCGATTGCCTGAAGACTCTGTGCGCTCAGGAGCAGGTAAAGGAGCTGTCCAAGCTCCTGGATCTGGGGGAGCAGTCCTTCGACACCTTTTCCCTCGACTGGTATTCCCCCCTCCCCTGGCCGGGAGAGAGCCTCTCCCCCCGGGAAAATATGGAGTTTCTCTATGAGCTGTGCCTCAACTACGCCCAAAAATTCGGCAAGTTTTATTTTCAAAATCTCTTCCTCACCGGCGACCCCGGCCTGGGAAAGACCTTCCTCTCTGCCTGCATCGCCCGGACAGTGGCGGAGAACGGCTTTTCTGTGGTCTATGACACGGCAGTATCTCTTTTTGCCCGGTTTGAGGAACAAAAATTCTCCAAAGACGTCCAAGAGGAGAGGGCCGCCCAGAATGAGACCCGCCGCTACCTGGGCTGTGACCTGCTCATCTTAGACGATCTGGGCAGCGAGATGACCACCCCCTTCGTCCAATCCGCCCTCTATACCTTGATCAACACCCGCCTGGTCCAGGGGCGGGCCACCGTCATCTCCTCCAATCTGTCCATGGACGGAGTGCGGGCCCGGTACGCCGGACAGACCGCCTCCCGGCTGGAAGGAGAATACCGGGTCCTTCGGTTTTATGGCCAAGATATCCGGCTCCAGCGGAAGGCCAAGCTGTAGTTATCGAGAAGGGATGCCCTGGCCTCCCGTAGCCCGGGAAACACTGCCGTCCGTGGGAAACAATTGCTTTTCTTTGCCCAAGGGCGTATAATCAGGATAAAGTTGACAAAACCACTTAAAATTTACGGAGGGATAGATTATGAAATTGAAACGGCTCGGCGCGCTGACCATGACGCTGGCGCTCACCCTCTCGCTGTGGGCCGTGCCCGCCCACGCCGTCCAGTTTACCGACGTCCCCAGCAACTTTTGGGGGTACGAGGACATCACAAAAATGGCCAATTTGGGCTATGCCAAGGGCTATGAGGACGGCTCCTTTAAGCCCAACGGCAAAATGACCGCCGCCGAGACGCTGCTGTTTTGTGCCAGAGCCACCGGCATCGACTCCTCCACCCAAGCCAAAATCGCCGCCGACCGGAAGAAGGAGATGACCCAGATCCTTCCCTCCACTAGCAGCATCAATATCTGGGCCGCCGCAGAGATGGCGGTGGCTGTCGAGAGCGGGGTCCTTTCCCTGGCAGAGCTGGAGGCCCTCTCCCAGATCGATCCCGCATCCGTGGACACCTCCGATCCGGGCAATGTCCCTAAGACCTATTTGGAGGAGACCATGACCCGGGAAAACATCTGCATGTATCTGGTCCGGGCCATGCAGCTGGAGCCGTTGTCCAAGAGCCTGTCCTCCTATCCTCTGAGCTATCTGGACAAGAGCGATATTTCCCCCTCCCTTCAGCCCTATGTTTACATCCTCACCAATTACGGCATCGTCAAGGGGAAAGAGACCGGCAACTTTGACCCCCAGGGGGCTGTGACCCGCGCGGAAATGACTACCATGCTGTGCCGGGCACTGAACTTCATGGAGGATGCCGGCATCGAGACAGAGCTGAGTGAATACACCTCCTATGACTGGCAGGCGGGCACCATCACCGCCATCACCAAGGCGGCCGACGGAAGCATCATCCTGACCTTGTCCAGTGAGCTCTCCGGCACCTCCCAAGCCTTTTCCCTTCCCGCCACCGCAGAGATCTATAAGGACAATATGCTCGACTCCTCCTCCGCTTTGGAGGTCGGCAAATATGTCCGGCTGAACCTGACCTCCCGTGGTGCAGTGCAGTCGGCCCGTTTGAGCGGTATCCTCACCACCTATTCCGGCTCAGTCTCCCAGCTGCAGGATGGCCAGCTCTCCCTGCGGATAAACGGCCAGGTCCGCAATTATACCATTGACCGCTTTACCCAGGTGGCCGTGGGCAAAAATGTGGGGAACCGGAATCTCATCGATGAAGATGCCGGATATACCTCCGCCATCTGCTACGTGGATGAGATGGAGCATTTGGCCGGGGTCCGGTTCTCCGGCGGCACCCAGATGATGGAGGGCCTGATCGAAAGCGTCAGCACCACCGGAAATGTCACCACCTTGGGACTCACCGCCTTCAATGGCGTGGTATATCACTACACCGTCCCCAGCGGCATCGCCGTCACCGTCAATGGCGCGCTGGGCTCCCTGTCCACCGCACAGGTGGGAAAATACGCTCAGATCCGTGTGGCTACCGATACCAACCAGGCCGCTTCCATCGCAGTAGATACGGTCAGCAGCTATATTCAGGGCCCCATCAAGCGTCTGGGCACTGTAGGTACTGCCCGGAGCGTTTATATTACCGACACCTTCACCGGCAAGGAGGTCTCCTATACCGTCAGCCAGAGCGCGGCCATCACCTATAACGGCGAAGTCAAGACCCTCGCTCAGATCGAATCCGGCTGGTATGTCACTGTGGTGGTCTCAGGCAATATGATCGTCCAGATCGACGCCTATCCCGGCTCTGTCTCCGTGGAGGGGACCTTGACCTCCATCACCTATGACACCTCCAACCTGCTGGCCGTCCTTCAAATCACCTTGAACGACGACAGCGTAGTATCCTACAACCTGGACATCACCGATCTCCCCACCATTGTCCGCAACGGCAAGACAAGCTCCATAGACCAGCTTCGCACCGGTGACAGCGTCACCCTCACCGTCCGCTACAATGAAGTGGAAAAAATCGAATCCACTCCCCAGACCGCCAATCTGACCGGCACCATCAACCGCGTCACATTGGAGAACTCCGGGGTCGTGATCGATGTGACCCTCTCCGACGGCACGGACATCTCCTATAACATCTCCGACGGCGTATCTGTAACCCAGGCCGGGGTCTCTTCCAACATCTATAATCTGAAACCCGGCTACACTGTGGCCCTGGTGACCAGCGGCAGTGAAGTGGTGTCCATCGACATCACCGCCACCGCCTCCTCCTCCACCCGGCTCACTGGCACGGTGCTCCTGACCTCCTCTACAAGCAGCGCCAAGACCATGACGGTACAGGTCACCAACTCCTTGGGAAAAACTTCTCTGGTGGTCGTGAATGTGAAAAACGCCTCCCTCATGAACTTGTCCGGCTCCTCGCTGAACCTCTCCAGCGGATTTGCCGCCGGGGACATCATAGAGGCCTACGGCAGCTATGACGGTGCTACCTTTGTTGCCACCATCATCATTAAGCAGTGATCCTCTTTCTCCGCCCTTTCAAAGCACCCGCTGTTTCAAACAGCGGGTGCTTTTTAAAATAATTTCTCTCCATTTTGCCTCTTTACAACTCGGAATAAATTTAGTCCCTTTTCAAGATAAATGTTGGTATGTATAATCGTGAATAAAATTCGGAATACACGAATAAATAGTCAAGTCCATTCGAGGATACTCTTTGAAACAGGGTATCCTATTTTTATTTGTCTTTGTGGGCAGAAAAAATATAAATTTTAAATCAGAGAACTGGGAGGTACTATACATTGCCATTACCTTGATATACAGTCAAACAAGCAACATACATTCATTGAATAAATCTGCATTGGGATTGTCCATCTATGCAGTAGCAACAATTAACTTAAAAGGGAGAAAAGAAAAACCAAGGAGAGGCAAATGCCTCTCCTTGGTTTTTTATATGCTGTCCTCCTCCGCCCGCTGAAAGGCGGCCCTCATGGGCTCCCGGGGCAGATTCAGATTGTTCTTTCGGAGAATGGCGGCAATCTCTCCCTGGGTGCGCTCCACCTCCGTTCGGAGATCCTGGGCGGAGAGGCGCAGCGCGCCATGGCCCAGAATAATGAACTGCTCGGCGGCATCCGAGGTGGCCACCCGAACTCGATATTTCTCCTGGGAAAGCCGGTAGCTCACCTTCTCTATATACGCATCTGCCGTCTCCGCCTCTTTTGTGTATACCACATGGATATTGTGATACCGGGTCACCGAGCCGGTACCCTGGGGAACTTTATACGCATCAAACACCAAAATGACCCGGTTTTGACGAAAGCCCTGATAATTGCTCAAGACATCCATCAAGATCTTTCTGGCCGCATCCAGGTTCTCCCGGGCCACCGCTTTCAGATCCTCCCACGCAAAAATGATGTTATAGCCATCCACCAGCAGATATTCCGGGCCGGCGAGAGTTGGAGCAGCGGTCCGCTTTCCCCCGCCTGAGGCAGGGCGATGCTCCTTGGGCGGCGGCTGAAAGGCCCGAGGCTTGATAGCCCCGTAGGTCCTCTCAAAGATGGACCTCAGCTCCTTATCCTCCGCCAAACTCCCCGTCCGGGGGACGGGGCGCACAGGGGCAGAGGACGGAGGAGCCTCCTGCGGGAAGGGGGGGAACTCCCAAGCGGGCAGGTGCATATGCCGCTCAACCTGATCCCATGCCACATTGTACCCTGCGCCGTGGGCACAGAATACGGACCCCACGGGGTCATCCACATCCCTCTCTGCGTCGTAAGCGAAGGTAGAGACGATCTCGTCTTGATCGGCACAGGGGCGGTAGCCGCCCGGAGCACAGGTGAGCCGCCCCCGTCCCCTGGTATAGGCGGCCACCTCCCTGTTGTAATCCCGGAGGGCAGATACCGGGGCCCCGCCGGTGAGGACTGTCTCCTCTCCCACGCTCTGGGGCTCGTCCATCTCTCCGCCCATACGCTGAAGATCGGCCAAAGCCCGGCCCAGGCTACCGCTGGGCAGCTCCAGCCGAAAGACATACCAAGGCTCCAGCAGGACGCTCTGGGCCTTCATAAGGCCCTGCCGCACCGCCCGATAGGTGGCTTGGCGAAAATCACCGCCCTCGGTGTGCTTCTCGTGGGCCCGACCCGCGATCAAAGTGATCTTCATATCTGTAATGGCTGAACCCGTGAGCACCCCCCGATGGGGCTTTTCCGCCAGATGGGTCAAGATCAACCGCTGCCAGCTGCGGTCCAACTGGTCCTCAGAGCAGGCTGTGGCAAATTGAAGGCCGCTGCCCAGAGGGAGCGGTTCCAGAAGCAGGTGGACCTCCGCATAGTGGCGGAGCGGCTCAAAATGGCCCACTCCCTCCACAGCAGCGGTGATGGTCTCCCGGTAGACCACATTCCCGGGTCCAAAATCCACCTCTATCCCGAAACGGTCTGCAATCAGCCGCTTCAGCACCTCCGCCTGGACTTGCCCCATGAGCCGGACATGGATCTCTCCCAGCGCCTCGTTCCACTCCAAATGAAGCTGCGGATCCTCCTCGGCCAGGAGCTTCAGCTTGGGAAAAACGGTGTGGGGATCGGCCCCCGCAGACAAAATGAGCTGGTAGGCAAGGGCAGGCTCTAAGGTGGGCGGGGCCCAAGCTCCCTCTGCTCCAAGAGCTTGACCCGGATAGGTAGTGGTCAGCCCGGTGACGGCACACACTGTACCCGCCCCGGCCTCATCTGTCAATGTGAATTTGGCCCCGGAATAGATCCGGATCTGATCCACCTTTTCTCCGCTCTGGGAAAGGGGCGCCGCTTTCACCTTCAGCGTACCGCCGGTAAGTTTTAAATGGGTCAGCCGCGCCCCCTGGGGATCTCGGGATATTTTGTAGACCCTGGCCCCAAACACCTCTCCCCGGTGGGGCCTCGGGGCAAAACGTGCCAAACCGTCCAGTAGGGCACGGACCCCCTCTACCTTCAACGCAGAGCCAAAAAAGCAGGGGAAGCATTTCCGAATCCCTATCATTTCCCGAAGGGTACCGTCCGAGAGACGCCCCGTCTCTATATACTCCTCCAGCGCCCCCTCGTCCCCCAGCGCGACTTCCTCCCAAAAAGGCTCCCCATCGCAGTGGGAAAAATCCAGGATGTTGTCAGAGAGAACTGTTTTCAGTTTTTGCAGCAGGCCGGCTTGGTCTGTCCCAGGCTGATCCATTTTATTGAGAAAGAGAAAAGTGGGCACTCTGTGGCGCTCCAAAAGTCTCCAGAGGGTCAAGGTGTGCCCCTGGGGACCGTCCGGACCGGAGACCACCAAAATGGCGCAGTCCAACACCTGGAGCGTCCGTTCCGTCTCCGCGGAAAAGTCCACATGTCCTGGGGTGTCCAAAAGGGTCCACTCTACATCTCCCCAGGTCAGGACCGCCTGTTTGGAAAAAATGGTGATGCCCCGTTCCCGCTCCAGTGTCTCGGAGTCCAGGAAGGCGTCGGCGTGATCCACCCGCCCCAGCCGGCGGAGACTGCCGCCCTGGTACAGCAGGGCCTCGGACAGCGTGGTCTTTCCCGCGTCCACATGGGCCAAGAGCCCCACAGTAAGCTTGTCCATAGAGCAGTCCTCCTTTCCCTTTCCTATCCCGCTGGTGTCGGGCGGCGCAAGGGCCGCGCTTTGAGAGTATTATACCATAAAGGGACACATGATACCAGAGGCAGGGACAAGCCCCCCCTCCTCAAACCGCAAAATGGGGACGGCAAAACTGCCGTCCCCATTTTTTCAGACAAGCTTTTCGTTTATTTGCCGATGAAGTTCTTCTCCTTGCGCTTTTCCACGAAGGCGGACATGCCCTCCTTCTGGTCGGCAGTGGAGAAGCACAGGCCAAAGGCCTCGGTCTCGTAAGCGATGCCGGTGTCAATATCCGTCTGGATGCCCCGGCGGATACAAGCCTTGCACTCCCGGACAGCGATCTGGGCGTTGGCGGCGATGGCCTTGGCCATCTCAACCGCCTTATCCATCAGCTCCTCCGGAGGATAGACGGCATTCACAAGGCCGATCTTTTCCGCCTCGGCGGCGTTGATGGTCTTGGCGGTGAGAATCAGCTCCATGGCCTTGCCGGTACCCACAATGCGGGCCAAACGCTGAGTGCCTCCGAAACCGGGGGTGATGCCCAGGCCCACCTCGGGCTGGCCGAACTTGGCCTTCTCGCTGGCCAGGCGGATGTCACAGGACATCGCCAGCTCACAGCCGCCGCCCAGAGCGAAGCCGTTCACCGCAGCGATCACGGGCTTGGAAAGCCGCTCGATCTTCAAAAACACGTCGTTGCCCAGACGTCCAAAAGCCTTGCCCTCCACGGCGGTCAGAGGCAGCATCTCGCCGATGTCCGCTCCGGCCACAAAAGACTTCTCCCCAGCTCCGGTGAGAATGACCACCTTTACGTCATCATTCTTCTCCACTTCGCTGACACAGGCGTCCAGTTCGATGAGGGTCTCGCTGTTCAGGGCATTCAAGGCCTGGGGGCGGTTGATGCTGATGACGGCCACGCCGTCCTTTACTTCCAAAAGCAAATTGTTCATCGGAATACTACCTCCTACTGGTCAATGTGATGTACTTTTTCAGCCTATATATCCAAGCTGCTTCCTGCGTCTCATTTTATAGTATTTTTTCCCTTTCGTCAACGCTCTGCCGCTAAAATCCTCACAGTATCAAACCAAGCGATAGGGATTCTCCTGGCCAGTCAGTTCCCAATAGCAGCTCCGGAGAGAATTTTCCAGCGTCTCATCTGAGGCATCCACCGTGTTCCATGCGTTGTGTCCGGTGAGAATCACGTTGGGCATTCCCTGAAGAGCGTTCATACTGCGGCTTTTGATGACCTCGCCGGCACAGTTTCTCTTATAATAGGGGACCTCTTCCTCCAGCACGTCCAGAGCCGCCCCGCCCAGCTGACCGCTCTCCAGCCCCTCCAGCACAGTATCGGTCTCCACCAGGGCGCCCCGGGCGGTGTTGACCAGCAGAGCTCCCTTCTTCATTTTGGCCACACTCTCGGCGTTGATCATATGGCGATTTTCCTTGGTGGAAGGCATATGGAGAGTGATTATGTCGCTTTGGGCCAGAAGGGTGTCCAGAGCGACATATTCGGCATACTGCTTCACTTCCTCATTGGGATAGAGGTCGTAGGCCAGGATCCTGCAGCCAAAAGCGTGGAGGATACGAATCACCGTGGTGCCAATACGGCCGGTGCCCAGCACACCAACCGTAGTATTTCCCAACATTCTGCCCTGCTTATCCGGAGTATAGAAATCCTGGTAGACATAGCCGTCCAGATGCCGCTTCGCGTTGCGCACACACATCAGAATCAGCATAACAGTATACTCCGCTACATTGTGGGGAGAGTAAGAAGAGTTGCCCATTTTCAGCCCGATCCGTTTGGCCGCATCCAGGTCGATCAGATCGTAGCCCACTGACCGGGTAGAGACATACTTCACCCCGGTGTCCTTGATAGCCTGCAGGAAATCGGCGTTCATAGGCATGTAATCAATATTCAGCGCATCAAATCCATGGACCAGGTGGAGATTTTCTTTGGTCAGGGGCTCTTGGTGGATCTCAACCTCCATCCCCAACTCCTCTTCCAGCTTTTTACAGGTGGAATTGGCCTGCCCCACCTGGCCAAACAGAATAACTTTCACTTCTTGTTCCTCCCTATGCAAGACGCCACAATCTTGCAAGATTTTCATATGTAAAAGTATAACGTATCAAACAGGAAAATACAAGGAGTACTGCCTCACATCTTTTCAAAAAAACGGCCGTCTCCATCACAGGAGACGGCCGTTAGACAGTTCTTATTTCTTTAGCCCGGGGTTATTCTTAATCTCCCGGAGGGCATCCTTATAGCTCAGGTTGACCCGGCCCTTCTCGTCAATCTCGGTGACCTTCACCCAAATCATGTCGCCGATGTTGACCACATCCTCGCACTTCTCCACCCGGTGCTCAGCCAGCTTGGAGATGTGGACCATACCGTCCTTGCCGGGGGCCAGCTCCACGAAGGCGCCGAAGGGCATAATGCGGACCACCTTGCCGTAGTAGAGAGACCCCACCTCGGGGACAAAGACGATGGTCTCAATCATCTTCTTGGCCGCGTCGCAGGAAGAGGCGTCCACACCGGAAATATAAATGGTGCCGTCCTCCTCCACGTCTACCTTGGCCCCCGATTCGGCACAAATCTTCTGGATCACCTTGCCGCCGGAGCCGATGACCTCCCGGATCTTATCCACATCGATCTTCATCTTGAACATCTTGGGGGCATAGGGGGAGACCTCGTCCCGGGGGCGTGAGATACAAGGCAGCATGATCTCGTCCAGGATGGCGTAACGGGCGTCCCGGGTGATGTCCAGCGCCTCCTTGATGATGGCGTGGGACAAACCGTCGTTTTTGATGTCCATCTGGATGGCGGTGATGCCCGCCTTGGTGCCGGCCACCTTGAAGTCCATCTCGCCGTGGAAGTCCTCCACGCCCTGGATGTCGATAAAGGTGGTGAAGGAGCCGTCGTCATCCTGGATGAGACCGCAGGAGATACCGGCTACGGGGGCCTTGATGGGCACGCCGGCATCCATCAGGGCCAGGGTGGAGCCGCAAATGGAGCCTTGGGAGGTAGAGCCATTGGAGGAGAGTACCTCAGACACCACGCGGATGGCGTAGGGGAACTCGTCCGCGCTGGGGATGACAGGCTCCAAGGCCCGCTGGGCCAAGGCGCCGTGTCCCTTCTCCCGGCGGTTGGTGGACCGGGCGCCCCGGGCCTCGCCGGTGGAGTAGGCGGGGAAGTTGTAGTGGTGCATGTAACGCACCTCTTCCTCCTCCCAGATGGTGTCCAGCTTCTGACAGGCACTCAGGGTATTCAGCGTACAGATGGAGAGCACCTGAGTCTGGCCTCGGGTAAAGAGGCCAGAGCCGTGGACCCGGGGTAGGATGCCCACCTCGGCGGCCAGCGGGCGGATCTCGTTCTTCTGCCGGCCGTCCACCCGGTGGCCCTCCAGCAGCCAAGCCTTGACAATCTTCTTCTGGAACTTGTAGGTGATCTCCTCCAGGTACTGATCCATATCGGGGTGGTCTTCCAGATACTTCTCATGCCACTTCTCAATCATGGCGTTCCAGCGCTCTTCCCGGATGTTCTTGTCATCGGTGTCCATAGCGGCCTGGGCCTCGGGCAGGAAGTCGGCAACGATCTTGTCGAAGAGCTCCTGATCGAAAGCGGCGTGGTCGTAGGTCATCTTCTCCTTGCCGATCTCGGAGACCATGGTGTTGATGAGCTCGATCTGCTTCTGGATCTCCTCGTGGGCCTTGACAATGGCATCGTACATGATGTCATCGGGCAACTCCTTAGCGCCGGCCTCGATCATGATGACCTTCTCCTTGGTGGCAGCCACGGTCAGGTCCAGGACGGAGGCGTGCTTCTGCTCCTGGTTGGGGTTATAGACGATCTGTCCGTCCACATAGCCCATCTCCAGGCAGCCGATGGGGCCGGCCCAGGGGATGTTGGAGATGGCCAGGCAGGCGGAGGTACCGATCATGGCGGTGACCTCAGGAGAGCAGTCCCGGTCCAGGCTCATCACGGTGCAGGTCACCACCACATCGTTGCGGAAGTCATAGGGGAACAGGGGCCGGATGGACCGGTCGATGACCCGGCTGGCCAGCACGGCAGGCAGGGAGGGCTGCCCCTCCCTGCGGAGGAAGGAGCCAGGGATCCGGCCCACGGCGTACAGCTTCTCCTCAAAGTCCACGCTCAGAGGGAAGAAGTCCACCCCATCCCGGGGGCGTGGTGCGGCGGTAACGGCCACCATAACGGTGGTCTCGCCATAAGTGACCATGGCGGAGGCGGAGGCCAGCTCGGCCACCTTGCCCACCTGGATGGAGAGGGGGCGTCCGCACAGATCCATGGTGTAGGTGCGCTCATTGGGGAATTGCTTATGGGTGATAATGGTTGACATGTTTGTCCTCCTTCTTCTCCCTCTGCAAAGTCCCGTTCTTTAGCACTTGGATCCATGTCCCGCGTTTGGGTCGCGGGGCCCAGATCCAACTGCTAAATCAGCGGTTTTTGCAGAGAGTGTTTTCTTCCTGCTAAATGGGGAACAGGGTGGCGGGACAAGCCCGCCACCCTGATTTCCAATTCTTACTTCCGAATGCCCAGCTTGGCGATGATAGCACGGTAACGTTCAATGTCCTTCTTTGCCAGATAATCCAGCAGCTTGCGGCGCTTGCCGATCATCTTATACAGTCCGCGGCGGGAATGGTTGTCGTGGATGTGGACCCGCAGATGCTCGGTGAGCTCATTGATGCGGGTGGTCAGAATGGCGATCTGGACCTCGGGAGAGCCGGTATCTGTGGGATGGGTGCGGTTGGCCTCGATCACGGCCGTCTTTTCGTCTTTGCGAATCATGGATGTTCCACCTTTCTTCATTTTCTGTCCAAAGGGCTGAGGGATGGGTGGGTGAATCCCCCTTGATACAAGGCCTTTCCCCATCTCCAAGCGAATGGACGGTTACACGCTTTAGCAATATATCACAAATTTTCCCCCTTGTAAAGGAAAATTATCACGTTTTCTGCTCCTCTCCCTCTGTTTTCTCCACCGGAGGGCCATCCAGCCACTGGTAGCCGTCCGCCGAGAACTCCTCAGCAGTGCGGAATACCACGCCCCCTATGGCCAGATCGATATACAACCGCTCTCCATCCGCAAACTGGACTGCGTTCCAAAACCAATCCTCACCCTGATATGTGCCCTCCACCACCTCGCCTGTCAGCCCGGCCTGCTGGCACACCAAGGCATACGCCAACGCCATCCCCTCGGCGTTGGCAGAGCCTCCCAGCAAAGCCGCGTAGGCAGTGGCTCCGCCCTCTGGGGCATAGCTGGTGTAAAGCTTCAGCTCGATCCCCGCCCGGGCAGCAGCAGCGCGGGGCTCCATCCCCCAGTAGGCCGCGGAAATATTCGCCACCCGTGCCAGCAGCTCCTCGCTCTTCTCCCGCAGCTGCTCCTCGCTCTCCGGATAGGTAAGCAAAATCTCTACCAACCGCTGGCTGCCGGTATCTGGATAAATGGTGATATCTGCCTGGGGCATTCCCAAGGCGGCATAGGGGACATCATAATAGGCCTGCCGGATGAGCCGGGCGATGGAGCCCTCGTCCTCAGAGAAGTAGGCCACCCGGAGGATCACCTCAGAGGAAAACTGGGCCAGAGCCTCCTGCAGCTCGGCGCGAATGGCGCTGGTCCCTGTGACGTTGACGATAGAGCGGATCTGCTCTGCCGTGCGTCGGTAGTGGATAGACACTACCGCCTGGTCATAGGACACCACTCGGTTGACCTCATGCTTGATGTAGTCCACCGCATAGGCCCCCAATGGGTCCTCCGCCGCCACCTCCAGGCAGGCTGCGGTCAGGTCCGTCTCCACCTCTCCGGCGTAATTGTGGAACTGGATGGTCCCCTCCTCCTCCCCCTGGGAGACCAGGTACAAGACAGCGGAGAGCAATTCCCGGTAATTTTCCACCCGGAGGACGGAGGTGTCCTCCGCGGTGGTGGGCTTATCCACATGGACGGCGGTGGATCCATAGGACCGTTCCAGCATCGCCTCACACCCTGTCAGGACAAGACCCCCGACTATGGCCAGAGCCAACGCCCTTTTTTTCACGTCCACCGCCTCCTTTCCCCAGTCTCAGTAGCCCAGTTCTTCCTCCACCAGCACCACTTCCACCTTGGCGATCCCCTTGGGCTTGTAGAGCATTCTCACAAGCGCACCGCAGATCCGCTCAGGGCTGCGGCAGTCATAGCACCTATCCCCCCGGACAGCGCAGGGGGTCTTGACCCCCAAACGCTGAGCGTTCTTCGGCGCGGCAATGTTCCGGGCCCGCCACAAAGCGGCGTCGGCGTCGGGGGCGATCTTGTTGACCCCCACCACGAAATAGACCGTCTCATGGTTATAAAGGGTGGCCGCCACCCGGTTTCCCGTGCCATCGATGTTGATAAGCTCCCCCGTCTCTGCCAGGCCATTCACCGATGTAAGGTAGACTTGGGCGGCTGCCGCCCCTTTCAGGGCGGCAGTCCCCTCCTCGCTCCAATGCCAATAGACCGTATTGTGGGCGGAAAGGCGGTCGTAAAGCCCCAGATCCCGGAGGGTGACGGAGCCCCCCATCCCCACCGTCTTGGCGTCGATCTGGCTGTCTATATACGCCGCCGCCTCTTCCCCAGTGGCAAAACGCTTCACGGCAAAGCCATGCCGCTCCAAATTCTTCGTAAGTTTCTCCCAATCCGGCATCAAAAAGCCCACCCTTCTGTCTGTTATTTTCCTGTTTTTTGGCGCTTTAGTATCCCAGCTCTTCCTCTACCAGTATCACTTCCACCTTGGCGATCCCCTTCGGCTTGCGCCACAAGGTCACAAAGATGTTGCATCCCCGCTCGGGACTGCTGCAGTCATAGCACCTATCTGCCCTAACAGCGCAGGGGGTCTTCATGCTCAGCCTTTGGCAGTTTTTCGGGGCCGCAATGTTCCGGGCCCTCCACAAAGCGGCATCGGCATCGGGGGCGATCTTGTTGGCACCCACCACAAAATAGACCGCTTCATGGCCATAGAGGGTAGCGGATACCCGGTTGCCCACCCCGTCGATGTTGATGAGTTCCCCCGTCTCCGCCAGGCCATTTGCCGATGTGAGATAGACCTGTGATAAAAAAGCGGCCTCCCGGGCGGCGGGGCCCTCCTCACTCCAGTGCCAATGGACCGTATTGTGGGCAGAGAGGCGGTCGTAAAGCCCCAGATCCCGGAGGGTAACGGAGCCCCCCATCCCCACCGTCTTCGCGTCGATCTGGCTGTCTATGTACGCCGCCGCCTCTTCTCCGGTGGCAAAGCGCCTCACAACAAAGCCACGACTCTCCAGATTTTCAGTGACCTTCTCCCAATTTGGCATGGTAAAACCTTCTTTCTGATGAAATCGACAAGATAAAATAACTCCTTACAAATCATCTTGGCGGTAGCTTTTAAAGCCCTCTCCCAGCACTTCGTGGGCGGCGGTAACGATCATAAAAGCCTCCGGGTCCACCTGCCGCACCATCTCCTTGATGGCCACGATCTGTCGCTGCTTAAACGCACAGAGGATCACCTTCTTAGATTGGCCGGAGTAGCCGCCCTCCCCACTTAGATAGGTCACGCTCCGGTCCAGCTCGTGGAGGATGCCCTGGGCAATCTCATTGGGCTTATCGGAGATGATATAGGCCACCTTTGCGGTGTCCAAGCCGTAGAGCACCCAGTCCATCACCATGGTAGACAAATACATGGACACCGCGCCATAGAGCGCGCTGTGGAGATCGCCAAAGGCCGCCGCCACCGCCGCGATCACCACAAGGTCGGTCACCAAAAGCAGCTTCCCCATAGGCAGCCAGGCCAGCTTCAGCTTCAAGAGCCGTGCCACGATCTCGGTGCCGCCAGTGGTGGCCCCTTGGAGAAAGATCATCCCCATACTGACCCCCATCAACACACCGCCGAAGATACAGGCCAGCAGCTTATCCTCCATGGGCTGAAAGGTATGCCATGTGGCCAAAATATCAATAAACAGGGAGGAGATCGCCATGGCGATCAGGGAGGAGATCAGCAGATGTCCCCCCAAGAACTTCCACCCCAGCAGAAACAGAGGGATGTTGAAGAGGATCACCAAAACACCCACCGGCACCTGGGAGAAGAAGTGGTTCACAATCTGCGCCAAACCTGTCACGCCGCCGAAGGCAATGCCGTTGGGCTCAAAGCACCAGTCAAACGCCAGAGCGTAGATCGCCGCGCTGAGCACGATAAAGAAATAATTTTTGATGAGCCTGCCGGCACTATGCTTCATAAAACCTCCCTGTATCTGCGATCCCTCTATCCACGCCGTCACTCCTCCAAAAGGGATAACTGTTTCTCCCCCCGGTCCTCCGGCTTCAGCAGGGAGCCCGCCGCCGGCAGGGACCTGGCCCGGTAGCGGGCAGGGTCCTGGATGGCTGTCTCGCCAAGCGGCAGGGCAGACACCAGGCGGGTGCCGCTCTTTCTCAGTGCCAGGATGCCCACTCCCTGGGTGCTGCGGGTGGACTTGGGGGCCAATACGGCGGTGTGGAAGACCAGGCACCGGCCCTCACTGGAGGTGACAGCCATCTCCAGATCCTCCTTTAAATGATACGCCGCCGCCAGGGGAGACTTGTCAGAGAAAGCCCCGGTGAGCTTCTTCCTTCTGGTCTGGGTCTGATAGGCGGCCAGCTCCACCCGGGCACACTTACCGTTTTCAAAGAAGAACAGCAGATGTCCGGAGTAGTCGCGGGTGATGCAGGCCCATACCGCGTTCTCTCCCGGGTCCATGGCCAGCTTGGTGGGCAGATAGTCTCCCAGAACACTGGCCTTGGCGTCGTCAAATTTATCCAAAGTTGTCTTGTAGCACTGCTGTTTGTCGGTAAAGACCAGCAGCTCATCCCGGTTGCTGGCCTCCCAACGGAGATAGGGCCCATCCCCCTCCTTGTATTTCTGTTCGCTGGCCATGCGGAGGGACTGGGGCGTGATCTTCTTCAAGTATCCCTCTTTTGACAAAAATACATGTACCGGGTAGTCGGGCGTCTCCACGCGCTCCTCTTCCACCGCGGTCTGATACTCATAGACGATCTCAGTCCGCCGGGGAGAGGGATATTTCCTGACCACTTCCTGAAGCTCTCCGGCGATGATACCCTTCACCCGTCCGGGATGGTCCAAAATGTCCTGCAGGTCAGCGATCTCCTTTTCCAGTTCCTCTGTCTCAGACACCCGCTTCAGGATATACTCCTTATTGATGTTCCGAAGCCGAATATCCGCCACATATCCCGCCTGGGTCTGATCGATCCCAAAGCCGATCATCAGGTTGGGAATCACCTCCGCGTCCTGCTCAGTGTCCCGGATAATCTGGATGGCCCGGTCGATGTCCAGCAGGATCTTCTTCAGCCCCTTCAATAGGTGCAGCTTATCCTTCTTCTGCTGCTGGACGAAGTAGGTCCGCCGCCGGACCCCCTCCACCCGCCAGGCTACCCATTCCTCCAAGATCCCCCGGACACCCATGACCCTGGGCATGCCAGCAATGAGGATATTGAAGTTGCAGGCAAAGGAGTCCTGGAGCGGCGTGGCCTTAAACAGCTTGGCCATCAGCTTGTCCGGGTCAGTGCCCCGCTTCAGGTCGATGGTCAGCTTCAGCCCGTTCAAATCGGTCTCATCCCGCATGTCGGCGATCTCTTTCAGCTTGCCCGCCTTTACCAGCTCTGTCACCTTGTCCATAATGGCCTCGGCAGTGGTGGTATAGGGGATCTCATAGATCTCGACGATGTTTTCTTCCTTGATATACCGCCACTTGGCCCGGACCCGGAAGGAGCCCCGGCCAGTGTTATAGATGTCTGCCATGACCGCCCCGTCATAGAGCAGCTCCCCGCCGGTGGGGAAATCGGGGGCCTTCAGGATAGAGAGAAGGTCGCAGTCCGGATCCTTCATGAAGGCGATGGCGGCCTCGCACACCTCCCGGAGGTTAAAACCGCACAGGTTGGAGGCCATGCCCACGGCGATGCCCTGGTTGGCGGACACCAGTACATTGGGGAAGGTGGTGGGCAGCAGGGTGGGCTCGGTCAGAGAGCCATCGTAGTTGGGCACGAAGTCCACCGTGTCCTGGTCGATGTCCCGAAACAGTTCGGCACAAATGGCGTCCAGCCGGGCCTCAGTATATCGGGAGGCAGCCCAGGCCATATCCCGGGAATAGACCTTGCCGAAGTTGCCCTTGGAATCCACAAAGGGGTGCAGCAGCGCCCCATACCCTCGGGAAAGCCGGACCATGGTGTCATAGATGGCCGCGTCACCGTGGGGGTTGAGCTTCATGGTCTGTCCCACGATGTTGGCCGACTTGGTCCGGGCACCTCCCAGCAGCTTCATGGTATACATGGTATACAGGAGCTTCCGGTGGGAGGGCTTGAAGCCGTCGATCTCCGGGATGGCCCTGGAGATGATGACGCTCATGGCATAGGGCATGTAATTGATCTCCAACGTCTGGGTAATGGGCTGCTCCAACACCTCTGCCCGCAGGCCCATCACATTGGGATCGGCAGGGCGGCGCTTCACCTCATCGGCAGATTTCTTCTTAGCCATTGGTATCCATCCTTATCCTCGGGGTTATCTTTCCTCAAAATATTGCAAAATAAAATCACTTTGACAGGCCGATGACCCCCATCTCAAAGAGGGCGTCATCGAAGATGAGCGAGACGGCGGGGTCGGCCTTCATCTCCAAATAGAGCTGGCCCCGGACAGTCTCCCAAATATCCTGGTCCAACACGTTGTTCCGGGCCCACCAGTTGCAGCTATCCAGGTAGTTTTCATAGGTCTCCTCCCAGGAGAAGAAATTTTGAGATAACAGAGTGGCGGCTGGCTCCGGCAGGGTCTTTTCAAACAGGCCCCCCATGTCGTAGGAGCCGGTCTCTGCGTTCCAGTTTGGAATCCTCTCATAGGCCTGCCGGAGCGTCAGAGGGAGGACGCCCAGGTTGATGTCACCCCAGGCCAGCTGCTCCCGGACCTGCTAAATGACCGCTCAGTTCTCCTGCTCATAAGCGGCAGAGCCAGGGAAGACGGCGTACTCCTCCTCCGGCACCCAGCCGGGCGGCGTGAGGACTGCACTCTCCTCCGCCAGAGCAGCGGGAAGGAGGGCCAAAAGCATCATGAAAGTCAAGAACAGGGCCAGTCCGCGTCATTCCATAGAGGCATCCTCCTGTTTATCCGATCCGCTCAGTTTTGAATCTGTATCTTCATTTACAGCTCTATGATCTCCGCACCGGCGGGAGGCGCGGTGCGGGGCTCCTTATCCACAGCCTCCCGGGAAGAGCCGCTCTCCACATCCAGCTTAAATTGGTTTTTCCAGTGGAACTGAGCCGCCCCGGAGGCTTGGGCTGCCGTTCCCGAAGCTTGGGCAGAGACTCGGAAATCCAGCAGGTTCAGTACCCAGGTCATGAGGGCAGTCTCCCCCGCTTCATACCACGGACTTGCGGTCATCTTCCCAGCCAGGGCGTCCATATCCAGTCGGAGGACCATGGCACTGGAAAATTTCCCGCTTTGGTCTACACAGACTGTTATCCCCATCTCCCGGAAAAGCTGAGAGGCCGCCGCAGCCGCTTCCCACTCTCCGTCAGCAATGGCCAGCATTTGACCCAAACTGTCCGCATCCATGTGCCAAGTCAAAGCACCATTTTCCTCTGCCACTGTCTGAGGGCCGGCAATCGCATACGCCATTGCCCGGCCGCGAAGGAATTCACCATAGGCATACTCCGCGCCCCAATAGCCGCTCTCACTCTCGGCAAGAAGCATCTCATAGAGAAGCGCCCCCGTATTCCATTTCTGGTCAGCCAACGCCTTCCATGCCGCTGTCCCCTCTTCGGCCAGGCCCAGATCCAAAGAGTACCAGGTGTCCTCGTTGAGCATATCATCAAAGGCCGCCAGCAGCGGGATATTCCAGTACAGCCGCCCCTCCTCTAAATTCAAAATGACCTCCGCCTTGCAGCCGGTGAGCAGGGTCTTGAGATTTTGAAGGGTGACCTTGGGCATCTCAGCGGCGAGCTTATCCAGCGTGGGCTGAGAGAGAAGGCTCAGCAGCTCCCCGGCGTTGGCCGTCAGTGTCATGTCGATGATGTTATCCCGTACGAGGACATCGGCGGTGATATGGACCGCATAGGTCTTGTCCCCATCCAGGGAGTTGAAGGCGGTGAGGGTCAGATCACAATTCTCCGTGGTCCGGCAGCTCTGGCCCGCCTTGGTCTCCGCCCCGGACAGCAGGCGGTTCATCAGCTCATCGAACCGGGAAAAGTCCTGCTTAATGTAATTGCCCTCTAACTCCCCTATCCGGCGCAGATACGCCCCGGAATCTTCGTCGGCCAGCATCTCCTCCAACTCATCGGCAGTCAGGAGAACACCGCCCATCAGAGCCTCCCTGTCCAGCAGGACCACCTCATTGTTACGGCTGTTCCAGGCCACATCCCAGCCGGCAGCCTGGGCGGCAGCCCGAATGGCCACAGGTCCTTCAGCATAAGCCGTCCCCAAAATTTCATTTGCCGCTTTCGCCGGCAGATAGGACACACCGTCCTCCGCCGTCAGCTCCGCCTCCACAGGGAAACCGTTCACCACCAGGGCGAGGGGGCACTCCCCTTGCTCCTCTTCACCCTGCCAGGGGGTGTACCCGCCGTTCTCCTCCAGTTCCCAATACCAGTAGTTGCTCTCCACATAATCGACGAACATACTCTCCTGAAACTCCTCCTCGGTGCGGAGGCTCCAGGTGTTCATGTACTCCTCCTTCTCGTCGAAAGAATGCCCTTCGGCGAACCAGTCGTCGGCGTCAAAATCCGCCCACTTCTCAGGCCAGGCAGCTTGATATGCCAGGAAGTCGGCGTGGAGCTCCTCTACTCTCAGTCGGTCCCGGGCATACTCCTTCAGCAGATTGCGCCGGACCGCCTCCTCGCTGTCCAACTCCCAGTCCTTCCCATACTGCTCCATCGGCGTCAGAGTCTCGGTGTACCCCCGCCACGCCAACAGGTCCTCGGTCCTGAGGCCATCCAGCTCTCCGGGGTGGCCGCTCTCATAGAAATCCAAAATATATGCCCCATAGGCGGCATCCACCTCATCATAGAGGGCATCATTTGAATAGATCCCATCGGAGAGCAGCCACTCCCACCACATGTCCTCTTTAAAGTCCTCCTCGGTCTCCAGCCCCACATCCGCCATGTACTCCTCTTTGGTGTACCAGTCGCCGTAGGTCCCCGCAAAATAGGTGTCGGCGTCAAAGCTCTCATAGTGCTCCGGATGCTCCTCCATGTACTGGTACATGAATTCATCCCAGGCGAGATAGCCCTCACTCTCCTCCGCAAGCTGGGCCGGAGCCGGCTCCGCCGCCAGCACAGGGGAGGCCGTTCCCAGCAGTAGCGCCAGTACCAGTCCGATCGCTGTCAGGTTCCTCTTTTTCATTGCGATTCCTCCTTTTGTCTGCATTCGGAATATTCCCTGCGGGATTTCCGCCGGTCCTTCCTCAGCACAAACTTCATCTCTCTTTCTCTTACACACATATCAAAAATCGTTCCTTGCGCTGTGCCTGGGCTCCCTCCCAAAATGGAAACGCTGATTTTGAGAGCTCCCACTTATGATATATCGGCCAGCTCCAAAAATTTATATCCGTTCTCCGCGATGTGGTCCTTCCGGCCTTGGAGGTTATCGCCCAGCAGCAGGTCAAACATCTGGGCCGTGGCCTCGGCATCCTCCGGCATGACCTTGATGAGCCTTCTCGTCTCCGGATTCATGGTGGTCAGCCACATCATCTCCGGCTCGTTTTCTCCCAAGCCCTTGGAGCGCTGGATGTTTACCTTTTTGTCATCCCCGATCTCGGCGACGATGTCGTTTTTTTCCTTGTTGGAGTAGGCAAACCAAGTCTTCTCTTTATAGGTGATCTCATAGAGGGGGGACTCGGCGATATAGACATAGCCCCGGCGGATCAGGGTGGGGGTCAGCCGCCAGAGCATGGTCAGGATCAGGGTGCGGATCTGGTAGCCATCCACATCGGCGTCAGTGCAGATGACCACCTTGTTCCACCGCAGGTTCATCAGGTCAAAGGCGGCCAGGTCCTTGGCCCGCTTGTCACTGACCTCCACTCCGCAGCCCAGGACCTTCATGAGATCGGTGATGATCTCCGACTTGAAGATGCGGGCGTAGTCCGACTTCAGACAGTTTAAGATCTTGCCCCGGACGGGCATGATCCCCTGGAACTCCGCATCCCGGGACAGCTTGACCGAACCCAGGGCTGAGTCTCCCTCCACGATGTAGAGCTCCCGGCGCTCCGGATCCCGGGTGCGGCAGTCCACAAATTTCTGCACTCGGTTGGCCAGGTCCATGGTACCTGTCAACTTCTTCTTTAAATTCAGCCGTTGCTTTTCCGCCGTCTCCCGGCTGCGCTTGTTGATAAGCACCTGCTCGGCGATCTTCTGGGCATCGAAGGGGTTTTCAATGAAGTAAACTTCCATTTGAGATCTCAGAAAGGCGGCCATGGCATCCTGAATAAATTTATTGCTGATGGCCTTCTTGGTCTGGTTCTCATAGGAGGTCTGGGTAGAGAAGTTGTTGGAGACCAGCACCAGGCAGTCCTCCACATCGTTCCAGGTGATCTTGCTCTCGTTCTTCTGGTACTTTCCCTGCTGGCGGAGATAGGCGTCGATGGCAGCCACCAAGGCGGACTTAGCAGCTTTTTCCGGCGAGCCGCCGTGCTCCAGCCAGGAGGAGTTGTGGTAGTGCTCAATGACCTGCACGGTGTTGGAGAAGCACAGGGACACAGACAGCTTCACCTTATATTCCGGCTTGTCCTCCCGATCCCGGCCCTTCCGCTCGGCCTGCCAAAACACCGGCTGGGTCAGCGCACTCTCCCCCGCCAGTTCCCGGACGTAATCCTGAATACCGTTTTCATAGAGAAAGTCCGTGGTCTCAAATTTGCCCGGGGAGGTCTCATTGCGAAAGCGGAAGGTGACGCCGGCATTGACCACTGCCTGACGCTTCATCACATCGGTATAGTACTCCGCCGGAATATCGATGTCGGTAAATACATCTAAATCAGGCCGCCACCGGATGGTAGTGCCCGTCTTTTTCCCCTTCTCCACGGGTTCATCTTGGAGGCCGCCCACATTTTCCCCCCGCTCAAAATGGAGGGTATATTTCTTTCCGTCCCGCCGGACGGTGACATCCATATATTCACTGGCATACTGGGTGGCACAGGAGCCCAGTCCGTTCAGGCCCAGGGCGTATTCATAGTTGTCCTCCCCGCTGCCATATTTGCCTCCGGCATAGAGCTCACAAAACACCAGCTCCCAGTTAAAGCGGCCCTCTTTTTCATTCCAATCCACCGGACAGCCCCGGCCCTGGTCGGCCACTTCGATAGAGTGATCCAAAAAGCGAGTCACCGTAATGAGGCTGCCGTGGCCCTCCTTGGCCTCATCGATGGAGTTGGACAAGATCTCAAAGACCGCGTGCTCACAGCCGTCCAACCCATCGGAGCCGAAGATGACGCCGGGACGCTTCCGGACCCGGTCGGCCCCCTTCAGCGAGGAGATCGACGTATTGTCATATTGAGGTTTTTTGCTTGCCATTCCCGTTCCCTCACAGTATAATAATGTAAACTCTTATAAAAAGATGTATATCATTTCATTTTATGATTATATCACACACAGTCAAGGGAAACAAGAAGCCAAAGAATGCGCGGGGACTGGACAGGGCAGGCAGCAGCCAGAAGGAACGTCCGTAAAGATGCCGGGCCCAAACAATGTATTTTCCCCGCAGGGCATCCATAAAATCGTAGGCGGACAGCTTTTTATCCGCAAAGTACAGGGAATCGGAAAGGAAGAGAATTTTCTATGGATCTGAAAAATCAGTTGAATCACTACGCCCGGCTTTTGGTGGTCACAGGCTGCGCTTTAAAGCCGGGGCAGGAGCTATTTCTCACCGCCCCGGTGGATGCCGCCCCCTTCGCCCGCATGGTAGCCCAGGCCGCCTGGGAGGCAGGGGCCGGAGAGGTCACTGTGGAGTGGTCTGACCAGGCAGTCAGCCGCCTCAAATATCTCCACGCCCCCGCCTCCTCCTTTGACACCGTCCCGGTTTGGAAGCAGGAGCAGCTCAACGGTGCGGCGAAGCGGGGGGCCGCCATCCTCACCTTGGAGGGCAGCGACCCCGACGGCATGGCGGGCATCGACCCGTCCCGGTTCACCGCCTGGGCCCGGGCCTCCCACCGGGACTGCAGGCCCTTCTATGACGGCATGGACCTGGGCCGTAACGTCTGGTGCATCGCGGGAGCGGCCACCCCCGCCTGGGCCAAAAAGGTGTTCCCCTGCCTCAGCGAGGAGGAGGCCACGGAAAAGCTGTGGGCGGCCATCTTGTCCACCGCCCGCTCGGACGGCCCCGATCCGGCTAAGGCCTGGGCAGATCACTCCGCCGCCTTCCAGCGCCGCATCCAGCTTTTGAACGCCAGGCAATTCGATGCACTCCACTATACCTCCGCCAACGGCACCGACTTCACCGTGGGCATGAACCCCGGCCATATCTGGGCCGGCGGCGGCTCGGAAACAGCGGACGGCACCTGGTTCTTCCCCAATATGCCCACAGAGGAGATCTTCACCTCCCCGGACCGGGACCGGGCCGACGGCATCGTGCACTCCGCTCTGCCCCTCAATTATCACGGCGGCCTGGTCGAGGACTTTTGGGTGAAGTTCGATCACGGCACGGCGGTGGACTGCGGCGCCCGGGTGGGAGTTGACCGGCTCCAGAGCATTTTGGATACCGACGATGGGGCCAAGCACCTGGGCGAGATCGCCCTGGTCCCCCACGCCTCCCCCATCGCCGAATCGGGGATCCTCTTCTATTCCACCCTCTACGATGAGAATGCCGCCTGCCACATGGCGCTGGGCAAGGGCTTCCCGGAATGCGTAGAGGGGGGGGTGAAGATGGATGAGACAGCCCTGGCCCAGCATCATATCAACCTCTCCGCCACCCATGTGGATTTCATGATCGGCACCGCCGATCTGAACATCACCGGCATTTTGGCGGACGGGACCCAAGTGCCCGTTTTCCGGGAGGGAAATTGGGCCGGAGAGTTCGTATAAACCGCCGCTCTTTTTCTTAAGCAATATATCAGCAAAAGAGAACACTTTTCCACCCTTTGGGAAACTTTTGAGGTAAGGAGGCGGGGCTCGCCATGTCTCAGACCACCAAGCAGGTTTTGGCCGCATCGCTCATGAAACTGCTGGAGACCAAGCCCCTGGACCGGATCACCGTCACCGACCTGACCCAGGACTGCGGGGTGAACCGGCAGACCTTCTACTACCATTTTCAGGACATCTACGCCCTGGTAGACTGGATCTTTCTCCAGCAGGGGGAGGAGGTGCTGGCCGGGGACAAGACCTACGCCACCTGGCGCGCCGGCTTCTTCCGGGTGTTCCAGTATCTTCAATCCAACCAACGTCTGGTGCTCCACACTTACCACTCCATCAGCCGAGATCAGCTGGAGGCCTATCTCTACCGGGTCACCTTCCACCTTCTCTCCCAGGTGTTGGAGGAGCTGTCGGAGGGGCTTTCCATCCGGCAGGAGGACCGGGATTTCATCGCCCACTTTTACAAGTACGCCTTCGTGGGGCTGGTCTTAGACTGGGTCCGGGAGGGGATGAAGGCCGATCCGCAGCTCTTGGTGGATAAAGTGGGGGAGCTGCTTCAGGGGGATTTCCGCAGGGGACTGGAAAAATTGTCTGTGATGCCTTAAATTTTATACAAAAAAGGAGCGGTGTCCAAATTTTGGACATTGCTCCCTTTTTGTATATGGAATTTATTTTCTTCCCAAGCTATGCTTAGGCCACAACAAAACAAGGAGGTCGCTTTTATGTACTACAGCAGCGGCAATTACGAGGCCTTTGCCCGGCCGGAGAAGCCCAAGGACGTGGATAAGAAATCCGCCTATATTATCGGAACCGGTCTGGCCGCCCTGACAGCGGCCTGCTATCTGATTCGGGACGGACAGCTGGCAGGGCCCCGCATCCACATTTTTGAAAAGGATCCCATCCCCGGCGGGGCCTGTGACGGATATGAATACCCCGGTGTGGGCTACGTCATGCGGGGCGGCCGGGAAATGGACAACCATTTCGAGGTCATGTGGGATCTGTTCCGCTCCATCCCCTCCATCGAGACTGAGGGGGTGTCTGTCCTGGATGAGTATTACTGGCTCAACAAAAAAGACCCCAATTACTCCCTTTGCCGGGCCACCGAAAACCGGGGCCAGGATGCCCACACCGACGGCAAATTTGCCGTCTCCGACAAGGCCGCCATGGAGATCATGCGTCTCTTCTTCACCCCCGACGAGGATCTCTATGACAAGCGCATCACCGACTATTTTGATGACGAGGTGCTCTCCTCCAACTTCTGGCTGTATTGGCGGACCATGTTTGCCTTTGAGAACTGGCACTCTGCCTTGGAGATGAAACGGTATCTCAAGCGCTTTATCCACCACATCGGCGGCCTGCCCGACTTTACCGCCCTCCGCTTTACCAAATATAACCAGTATGAGTCCATGATACTGCCCATGATCCGGTATCTGGAGAGCCACAAGGTGCAGTTCCACTACAACACCAAGGTGGTCAACGTGGAATTTGACATTACGCCTGAAAAAAAGTTGGCCAAGCGCATTGAGCTCTTGGCCCAGGGGGAGCCCCAATATGTGGATCTGACCCAGGACGATCTGGTATTCATCACCAACGGCGGCTGCGTGGAGAACTCCGCCATGGGCTCCCAAAATGAGCCAGCGGCCTACAACACCGAGATCAAGCCCGGCGGCGGCTGGGACATGTGGCGGAAGATCGCAGCCCAAAGCCCCGACTTCGGCTGCCCCGACAAGTTCTGTTCCGACCCGGAGCAGACCAACTGGATGAGTGCCACGGTGGAGACCCTGGATGGCCGCATCATCCCCTATATCAAGGACATCTGCAAGCGGGACCCCTTCTCCGGCGGAGTGGTCACCGGCGGCATTGTCACGGTGAAGGACTCCTCCTGGCTCCTGAGCTGGACCATCAACCGCCAGCCCCAGTTCCGTGCCCAGCCCAAAGGTCACTGCCTGGTCTGGGTCTACTCCCTCTTCACTGACCGGCCCGGCAATTATGTGAAAAAGCCCATGCGGGAGTGCACCGGCAAGGAGATCTGCATGGAGTGGCTCTATCACATCGGCGTACCTGAACATCAGATTGAAGAGCTCGCCACCCACAGCGCCAACACGGTGCCTGTGATGATGCCCTATATCGACGCCTTCTTCATGCCCCGAAATGACACCGACCGCCCCAAGGTGGTGCCCGATGGTGCTGTCAACTTTGCCTTCCTGGGCCAGTTTGCCGAGATCGCCCGGGACACCATTTTCACCACTGAGTACTCTATGCGCACCGGCATGGAGGCGGTCTATACCCTGCTGGATGTGGACCGAGGCGTGCCCGAGGTGTGGGGCAGCACCTACGACATTCGGGACCTGCTCAACGCCGCCGTTCAGCTCCGGGACGGCAAGGCGCTGACTGACATGGAGCTGGGGCTGATGGAAAAGCTGGCCCTGAAAAAGGTCCTGGAAAAGCTCCGGGGAACGGACATGGAAAAACTGCTGAAGGAATACCATGCCATCTAAGCTCTTGCCCTTTGGCTCCGATTCTGCTATAATGGCCTCACTTGAACACAGGAGGTCCCTGCGATGAAGCTGCTGCTCCATATCTGCTGTGCCCCCTGCTCTGTGGCCTGCATCAAACAGCTTCGGAGCGAGGGGATCGAGCCGGTGGGATTTTGGTACAATCCCAACATCCACCCCTTTACAGAATACCGTGCCCGGCGCAACTGCCTGATCGACTACGCCAAATCCATCGGCCTGGAGCTGGTGATGGAAGACGAATACGGCCTGCGTCCCTTTGTCAAGGCGGTATGCGGCGACATCGACGGCCGCTGCGCGTACTGCTACGCCTGCCGGCTGGCGAAGGCCGCCCAGTACGCCGCCGAACACGGCTTCGATGCCTTCTGCACCACCCTGACCGTCAGCCCCTACCAGAACACTCCTCTGATTTTTGAGACGGGAGAACGGCTGGCCAAGCAGTACGGCGTGAAATTCGCCCCCTATGATTTCTCCCCCCATTTTCAGGAAGGACGGGCCGAGGCCCGGGAACTGGGGCTCTATATGCAGAAATACTGCGGCTGCGTATTCAGCGAAGAGGACCGGTACTGCAATCAGAAAAAGAAAAAGAAGAAAAAAGAGGAGGGAGCCTGATGGCTCCTCAATGTCATTAAGTTAAGGATTTTCCCGCACACGAAAAAGTACCCACCTCATTTTAAATGGGATGGGTATTTTTTCATATGCCATCACTATAGATGGAATTCGTATGCCATGTTCATTGAGGGCAAGACAATATTTTCCGTAATATTTGAAAATGAAGGTTTCTGCTATTTACCATTTTCAAATGCTTGAAAGCTCATCGATAGAAGTTACATATAACACGGGATAGAAAATATTTGACCGCTGAAAGAAAACCCTTCCTCTTCAATTATCTCTGGCTCTATGACCACGTAATCCAATTTGTCATCTTGCGGATCCCACTTGACAGATTTTTTCGAATAAGGGTGAATATAACATCGTTCCGCCAAACAAGTATTTTCTGCTGATGATAATATTTCTCTATTAATATTTAGCAGTTTGCTTATTTCGCCTACCTTGATGTTAGTAGGTGCATGAAATGCACAAATAACACCATCTATCATCGGTTTCATTGTACTTACAACATTTAAAAAATTTGAAGCCTTTGGTACGAATAACTGAATTTTAAGGCCTAATGTAGTTCCAATTCCATTCTTAAAGCATTTTACCAACTCAGGGTAATTCTTGATTGTCAAGTAGTAATCCAATGCTTTTGAAGTTGAATTAACCTTTGCAAGAGGGATTTGTTTCCATTCACAAATCAGCTCATGCTCCCACCAATACTTGAGATTTTCGTTAGGTGTCAAAGAATACTGATAGAAATAGTGGAAATCCATATTTTCGAAACCCCATATCTCATTTGGCTGTATTCTTTGAAAATACACAGGCATCTCTTTCTTCAGCACATTGTTGAAAGACGCTGTACCGATGTTATAGAATAGGACATTTTCAATATCAGAAGATTGAGATGTTGTGCATCCATATTGGGCGCAAAGAATTTGGTTTTCAAGAGGCCTCAATGCTGTCAGCTTTGTTCGCATCAATTCACGGAATTTTGCTTGCTCTGGATTTGGTTCGAATGGAATGTTGATATTTGTGCAAGCCAGCACCGCATCATCGGAAGATAAAATAATATAGTTATCCGTAAAAACGATATCTGTTTTCAAATAACAGCACCTCCGCCTGTGTATTTTAAATTATATTATATCACTATTTAAACTCGATTGGGAATCAAAAGGGGAACAGCCCTTTCCTGCAAATCACAGCACTTTTCCCTGCATTTCATCGACTTGTTGTATTTTCTGGTTTATCATTACTCAAGCGTATTTCAGCGATTTTCCTGGACATAGCAAGGACTGGTTGATATTCATGTAGGTATTCAAAACCATGTCTTGCAACATTGGATTTTAGAGAAAATTCATCCGATTTTTTATGCGTCGTTCTGGCAAGTTAAGATTTAATATCGTTTCTTAACTAAATGACTTTTTTCGGGTAAATTTCTCCAGAAAATCCCCAGCCCTCAAAAACATAACCCCACCATTTTTACAGCATTATCCAAGACTTGTTGAGATTTTTCGGATAGCATTTTCTATCGCCTGTAAGTGAAAAGCGGGCTAATTTCTGCTGTATTGGCAAGACTTGTTGATATTTACGGCATATCATTCCCTGGCATAGTATTTTTCTATGTCCTATTAAGTTAGAGCGGTATTTCTTTTTCTGGAAACCCCTGTTTTGACCAGTGAAAACAGGGGTTTCCAAAAATAAATGTGTTGAGAGAGTGGAAGTCAATACCCCCACCCCCTCATTTTTTTGAGTGACTACCCAGCAAATAAGACTGAAAAACCTTTTGCTCTCAGCTCGTTATTCTTGTCACTTGATATTTAGTTTAGACCACACATCAAAGCTGAAAATGTAAATAAGTGGAGAAACTTGTAGCAATAACTTCAATAATTGATGACTGACTAAAAACATTAGCATAAAAACAGGCCAGCCGTTAAGGGGTGAAAAACAACTTTTCACCTCTTAACGGCTGGTTTTTAGGTTTGCTTAATGACATTGGATGGCTCCCTCCTCTTTTTTCTTCAAACCCTCACCCCGGAACGGGGCAGCATCCCGAAAGGCAGCCCGATCCCCCCGATTGGCGGGCAGAAGGAAACCTGTCTCCCCTAATCCATCAGATCTACAAAGCTGCCCCCATCGTATACATGGAGGGTATCCCAATAGCGGATGCCGTTGGCGGTGATGGTCCCCGCCCCCGCCTCAATGACCGTCCCCACAGGCAGCCATTCGGTGCAGGTCGCATCTCCGCCGGAGAGGATCAGGGTGGGCACCACGGTCTCCGTCCAGCTCCCACACCTGAATGTACCTCCCCGGAACACTGCGTTTTCCACTCCGTCGACGGTCTCCACGGTGGCCGTCCCGCCGCTGACGCACAGATCCCCTGTCAGAAAGAGATTCTGCGCCTCCAACTCACCGGCGCGCACCCAGAGCGTGGGCGTATCCCCCTGCCGCAAGTTCTCCGTCAGGGAAACGATGCTGCAGCTCAGTGATGGCCCGTTTAAAATCAGGGCCGGAAAGGGAAAGCTGCCCCCGCCGCATTCAATTCCGCAGCCCTCGATCCGCAGTGTCCCGGTTCCCGAAATCACCACCGTGTTAAAGCCTGAGAAACAGCCAAGCTCCTCGCCGCCGCCATCGGCAGTGCAGTCTCCGGTCAATTCCAGCCAGAGGACCGCGTTTTTCTCGTTGGGGACCAGGTTGGGGACGTAGCCGTTATTGACGGTCAAAAGGGCACAGTCATACCGCTCTCCATTCCAGAGAAATAAACCGTCTGTGGTAGTCAGTCTTACATAATCCCCTACAAGCTCCTCCAGAGTCAGCCCCTCATCAAAGGGGTTGATCTTCAGCCCTTGGTAACTCCCCTGATACCACACACTATATGAGCAGGGATCCGCCTCGGCAGCGTTGTCCGCCAGGGGGATGGACTGGTCATGGGTCTCGATCTCCCGTTCCCCGAAATCGTAATAACGCATGCAACTCTCCGGCAGCGGCGGCATCGTTTCTTCCGCCGACACCAAAGGCGGAGAAGCCGCAGCCGTCTCCCGGCCGCAGCCGGACAGCACAAGGGCAAGCCCCACCATCATCAGCAATGCTTTTTTCACAAAACCCCTCCCTGCGGCGGCGGAACGCTCTCATCTCTCCAGCCGCTTCAGCACAGTCTGAAACCAATCGGGCAGCTCGCACTCTACCGTCACCCGCTTCCCCGTCCGGGGATGGACAAAGGACAGCCTCTTGGCGTGGAGGCACTGCCCCGCCAGGCCGGGCACCGGTTTTTTGGAGCCGTAGACCACATCTCCCAGCAGAGGATGTCCAATGGAGGCCATGTGGACCCGAATCTGATGGGTGCGCCCCGTCTCCAGCCGGCACTTCACATAGGTGCGGCCGGGATAGCGCGCCAGCACCTCCCAGTGGGTGACCGCCCGCCGGCCCTTTGGGGGATCCACCGCCATTTTCTTCCGGTCCACCGGGTGGCGGCCGATGGGGGCGTCCACCGTGCCCGCGTCCTCTCGCAAAGTCCCCATCACCACAGCGTGGTACTCCCGGTACAAGCTGTGATCCTCCAACTGGGCGGCCAGGGACAGGTGGGCGGCGTCATTTTTTGCAGCGATGATAAGCCCCGAGGTATCCCGGTCGATGCGGTGGACAATGCCGGGTCGAAGCTGTCCATTGATTCCAGACAGGCTATTTTTGCAGTGATATAACAGTGCGTTGACAAGTGTGCCGTCCGGATGGCCGGGTGCCGGGTGGACCACCATCCCCACCGGCTTATCGACCACGATCACATCCGCATCCTCATAGGCCACCTGCAAGGGGATGTCTTGGGGCACCGCCTCCGCGGGCGCAGGGTTGGGAAGGGTGAGCACATAGGTCTCGCCGCAGACTGTCTTCCGGTTCTTTTTCACCCTTTGCCCGTCGCAGAGCGCCGCCCCGTCCTCCAAAAGCTTCTGGGCCCCAGAGCGGGTCAGGCCGGGGATGACCCGGGAGAGGAACTGGTCCGCCCGCTCCCCCTCCCGGTCGGCGGTGAGCTCAAGGGGCGTCATGGGGGATCCCCCTGTCCCTGTCCCAGCAGAAGGCCACATAAACCACCATGAGAATGCCCCCCACCACCACGCAGATATCGGCCACGTTGAAGACTGCAAACTGGATGAAGGTGGTCTGAAACATATCGGTGACAAACCCCAAAAAGACCCGATCGATGAGATTGCCCACCGCCCCGGCCAAGATGAGCGAGAGGGAGAGCTTTCCCCATTTTCCGGGGAAAAACCCCCTCCACAGCAGAACCGCCACCACCACGGATGCCGCCAGGGACACCACTGCCAGCAGCCAGGTAAAGCCCGCGAAGCTGGAGAAGGCCGCACCGGTGTTCTGGATGTAGGCCAGATCCATCAGCCCGGGAATAAAGGGGATGGACTGTCCCAAAGAGATATGGGAACGGACCCAGAACTTGACAAGCTGGTCCAGCACCGCCAGGACCAGGGCGAGCAAATAATACGGCAGTACCATAGAGCCTCTCCTTTCCATGAAGCCTTGGTCAGATCCCCCTCCAGACTGCGGGGCCTCTCCCCAGAGCCCCCACAGCCGCGAAGGCGGGACAAATTTTGTTTAGTATATCTCAAAAAACAGGGATATGTCAACGGGGCCTTCGCCGGGATCTCTTTCTGAGTTTTGCTTGCTTCTGCGCCCATTCTATACTAAAATAGCAGTTATGCAAACTGATTTTTACGGAAAGGAAGATCACCCATGAACGAGATCATTCTTTTAAAGTTGGGCGAGCTGGTCCTGAAGGGCTTAAATCGCCGAAATTTTGAAGAAAAGCTCATGTCAAACGCCAAACGGCGGCTGCACACCTACGGCTCCTTTCAGGTCACCACCAAGCAGTCCATCACCTATGTGGAGCCCCTGTCTGACGAGTGCGACATGGATGGCGCTTTCGAGGCCATGAAGAAAGTCTTCGGCGCCGTAGGCGTCTGCCGATGCCGGGCCTGCGAGAAGGACAAGAACGCCATGCTCTCCGCCGTGAAGGAGTTCCTGGACCCCCAGCTTCGCTCCGTCAAGACCTTCAAGGTGGAGTGTAAGCGCTCTGACAAGGCCTTTCCCCTGAACTCCATCCAACTGGCCCAATACCTGGGCGGAGAGCTGGACGATGCCTACCCCCACCTGACCGCCGACATGCACCACCCAGACCTGACCGTCTACGTGGAAGTGCGGGATGACGCCGCCTTCGTCCACGGCAATACCGAGCCGGGGGCCGGCGGCCTGCCTGTAGGCATGGGAGGCCGGGCGGTAAGCCTCCTCTCCGGCGGCATCGACTCCCCCGTGGCCTCCTGGATGATGGCCAAGCGGGGACTGTGCCTGGAGATGGTCCACTTCTTCTCCTATCCCTACACCTCCCAGGAAGCCAAGCAGAAGGTGCTGGATCTGGCCAAGATCCTGACCCCCTGGACTGGCCGCCTGGTGGTCCACGTGGTCCCCTTCACCGCCATCCAGGAGGAGCTGCGCCGCTCCTGCCCCGAGGAGCTGTTCACCATCCTCATGCGCCGGTTCATGATGCGCATTTCCGCCGAGGTAGCCCGCCGCACCGGGGCGGGGGCTCTGATCACCGGGGAGAGCCTGGGCCAGGTGGCCAGCCAGACCATGGAAGCCATGCAGTGCACCGGCTCCGTCACCGCGCTGCCCATTTTCCGCCCGGTGGTGGGCATGGATAAGGAGGAGATCATCCGTATCTCCCGGAAGATCGGCGCCTTTGAGACCTCCATCCTCCCCTATGAGGACTGCTGTACCGTTTTCACCCCCAAGCACCCCAAGCTGAAGCCCACGGTGGCCGAGTGTGAGCGGGCCGAGGCCAAGCTGGACGTGGAGGCCATGGTGAAAGCGGCAGCGGACGGCATTGAGCGCATCCATATCAGCGTAGAGTAAGTAAGGTTCAGAGGGAACGCAAAAGGCGGCCCGCCTTTTCATTTTAGGGCCAGCAGTTGGGTGATAACACTGTCTACCAGGGGCAGATACTTTTCGTCCAAACGCCTCAGCTTATCCAAAAGCTGTGCGTCTCCAGTTCTTTCCTCTCCAAATATCACATAATCGGCGGACAAGCCCAGCAGACGGCAAATAGCCGTCAGGGTCTTCAGTGATACTCCTGTCCGCCCCAGCTCCACCGCTGCCAGATAGGATACACTCACGTCCAGCAACTCCGCAAACCGCTCCCGCGTGTAGCCCGCCTCTTCCCTGGCCCTCCGAATCCTTATGCGCAATACTATCACCTCAACCAATCGTATTTGTGATAGTCTCGCCAATTAATATAAACTAATATTATATAAAAAAGATATTGTATTTATGTCCCATGGTAAAGTGGGAATATAGAGAAAAGGAGGAGCCTTATGAAAGATAATATGAAATCTTGCAGTTCCTGTGGTCAGGAAATTGCCTCCAACACCAAAATCTGTCCTCATTGCGGAGCAAAAAACAGGAAGCCCTTCTTTCAAAAATGGTAGTTTCGGACTTTCATCGCGGTCGTTTTGGTCATTGCCTTTGGCGGAAATTCAAAGAAAACTCCCGTCCCTTCCACTCCCACTAAGGTCAGTGCTCCGGCAGCCTTGCCTTCAGAGACCCAGGAGCCGACTCCCGTTGAAGATCCTGCCGTCCCTTCAGAATATCGCTCCGCCCTACGCAAGGCAAAGTCATACAGCGATACGATGCACATGTCCAAGGCCGGCATTTATAACCAACTCACCTCCGAATATGGCGAGCACTTTACTGCCGAGCAAGCCGACTACGCCATCGCCCATCTGGATTGAACCATTGGGCCCGGGAAAAAATCTCCCGGGCCCTTTTTTATTTTCTCCTTTTTATTGATTTGTGGTATAATAATCATAAAGTGATTATGATACCCGACTACACTGTCATACCACAACGGCCCTCCGGGCCTGTGGTATCATGATGGACAACTTATCCGATCAGGGAGGGAACCGTCCATGTCTCACATCGCCGAACTCATCGCCGTCGGAACGGAGCTGCTTTTGGGCAATATCGCCAACACCGACGCCCAGACCATCTCCAAAGAGCTGTCTGCCCTGGGCATCAACGTCTATTACCACACTGTGGTGGGGGACAATCCCCAGCGGCTTAGGGAGGCCCTGGACATTGCCAAGGGCCGGGCCGACATCATCATCACCACCGGAGGCCTGGGCCCCACCTGCGACGATTTGACGAAAAACGTCTTGGCCGATGCCTTTGGAAAAAAGCTGATCTACAACGACGAGGCGGCCCAGCGGATGGAGTCCTACTTCAAAAGGCTCCACCCAGACAGCGGAAAAATGACTGAGAATAACTATCAGCAGGCCTATCTTCCAGAGGGCTGCACCCCCTTCCAAAACGACTGGGGCACCGCCCCCGGCTGCGGATTTGAAGCCGGGGGCATTCGGGTAGTCATGCTTCCCGGCCCGCCCTCCGAGTGCGGCCCCATGTTCCACGCCCGGGCCGTGCCCTTCCTCTCCGCCTTCACTGACGGGGTCATCCTCAACCGCTCCCTGCGGATCTTCGGCATGGGGGAATCGGCGGTAGAGAGCCGGCTCCGGGACAGGATGAACGCCATGTCCAACCCCACCCTGGCCCCCTACGCCAAGGAGGGGGAGGTGGAACTGCGCATCACTGCCAAGGCCGCCGACGAATCCGCCGCCAAGGCTCTCATCGCCCCAGTAGAGGAGGAGATCCGGGCGCAGTTCGGAGCGCTCATCTATGGTGCCGATGTGCCCTCCTTGGAGGCGGTCTGCCTGGATCTTCTCCAGGACAAGGGCCTGACCCTGGCCGCCGCGGAGAGCTGCACCGGCGGCCTCATCGCCAAGCGGATCACTGACCTGCCGGGCGCTTCCGCCGTCTTCAAGGGCGGCGTAGTGAGCTATACCAATGAAGTGAAGGCGGGCATCTTAGGCGTGCCCCAGGCCCTTTTGGAGGAACACGGCGCGGTGTCCCAGAGCGTGGCACAGGCTATGGCCCAAGGCGTCCGGCGAGCCGCCGGCGCGGATCTGGCCGTGTCTGTCACCGGCGTTGCGGGGCCGGCCCCCGATGACCGGGGCAACCCGGTGGGCCTTGTCTATGTGTCCCTGGCCTGGGAGGGCGGGACCCACGTCCGCACTGTCCACGCCGCCGGCCCCCGCACCCGGGTGCGACAGGTTGCGGCCAGCCACGCCTTTGACTTGGTCCGTCGGCATTTGACCAATCTTCCCCTCTGACCGCATTTTATCTCTCATTTTACTCCAAAAAGGGTTGATTTCCAGTCCTTTTTGGAGTAAAATTTTAGGTTGTTCATAAAGAGAAATTTTACATCGCAAGAGATTTGAGGTGCAGAAATGCAAGACCAGCATTTACGAAATGTCGCCATCATCGCCCACGTGGACCACGGCAAGACCACCCTGGTGGATGAGATGCTCAAGCAGGGCGGCATCTACCGGGAAAATCAGGCCACCGTGGACCGGGTCATGGACTCCGGAGATCTGGAACGGGAGCGGGGCATCACCATTCTGGCCAAGAATACCGCCGTCCACTATCAGGACGTGAAGATCAATATCGTGGACACGCCGGGCCACGCCGACTTCGGCGGTGAGGTGGAGCGCATCCTAAAGATGGTCAACGGCGTCATCCTCCTGGTGGACGCCGCCGAGGGCCCCATGCCCCAGACCCGTTTCGTGCTGTCCAGAGCCTTGGAGCTGGGCCACCGGGTCATCGTGGTGGTCAACAAGATCGACCGGCCCGACCAGCGGATCCACGAGGTGGTAGATGAGGTCTTGGAGCTGCTGCTGGATCTGGACGCTACCGATGAGCAGTTGGACTCCCCTATGCTGTTCTGCTCTGGCCGACAGGGCACCGCCTCCTTCTCTCCCGATGTACCGGGCACCGATCTCAAGCCCCTTTTCGACACCATACTGGACTATATCCCCGCGCCGGAGGCCGATGTGGACGCCCCCTTCCAAATGCTGGTCTCCTCCGTTGACTATAACGAATTCGTGGGCCGCATCGCCATTGGGCGCATCGAGCGGGGCACGATTAAGCAAAATGACGAGATCGCCGTGTGCAACTACCACACCTCCGACGCCGCTCCCCAAAAGGCCAAGGCCACTGCCATCTATGAGTTTGACGGGCTGGCCAGAGTTCCCGCCCAGTCAGCCACCGCGGGCAATATTATTGCCATGAGCGGTATCGGCGACATTACCATTGGAGACACCATCTGCACCACCTCCGCAGTGGAACCCATTGAGTTTGTCAAGATCTCTGCCCCCACCATGGAGATGACCTTCTCCGTCAACGACTCCCCCTTCGCCGGACGGGAAGGCAAATACGTCACCTCCCGCCAGCTCCGGGAGCGGCTCATGCGGGAGACCTTGAAGGACGTGTCTCTCCGGGTCAGCGAGACCGACTCCACCGACGCCTTCAATGTGGCCGGCCGGGGAGAGATGCACCTCTCCATTCTGATGGAGACCATGCGTCGGGAGGGCTATGAGTTCCAGGTCTCCCCGCCCCGCGTCCTCTACCGGGAAATCGACGGCAAGAAGTGTGAGCCCATTGAACGGCTGGTGGTGGACGTACCCGCCGATGCCATCGGCACCGTCATTGAGGCCATCGGCCGCCGGAAGGGTGATATGCTGGACATGACACCCGTGGGGAACCGGATGAAGGCCCAATTCCTGGTGCCCTCCCGGGGGCTGTTTGGATACCGCAACGAATTTTTGACCGCCACCAAGGGCGAGGGCATTATGGCCTCCGTCTTTGAAGATTACGCCCCCATGAAGGGGGAGATCGCACGGCGGAACACCGGTTCGCTGGTGGCCTTTGAGACCGGTGAGGCGGTGACCTACGGCCTCTTCAACGCCCAGGACCGAGGCACCCTGTTCATTGGCCCGGGCACCCCAGTCTACGGCGGCATGATCGTGGGCGAGTGCCCCAAGCAGGAGGACATCTCGGTGAACGTCTGCAAAAAGAAGCAGCTGACCAACATGCGGGCCTCCGGCTCGGATGATGCCCTGCGGCTGACCCCGCCTCGTCAGATGTCCCTGGAGCAGGATTTGGAATTCCTGGCCGATGATGAGCTGCTGGAGTGTACCCCGGAGAACCTGCGGCTTCGCAAGCGGGTACTGGATCACGGCGAGCGGATGCGGGAAGCGTCCAAGAAGAAGCAGTAAACGATAAAAAAGGCCCTGAACGAACCTGGTTCGTTCAGGGCCTTTCTGCTGACAATCAATAGACCTCAATATTGGCAAGGCATAGGCATTGCCAGGGGCACTGACCTCAATACGCATCTGCAACGCGCCGTTCAGAGGGACACTTGCATGCTGCGGTATCATTTACCGGGTCAAATCCATAGAATAGGCCAAGCTGCCGTCTAAATAGATATACAGATCACTGTCATTTCGGTATCCGCCATCCACATGGCCGATGTCAAATTCCATGGTTTTATGCTGTCCATTCAGATTGAACAATGCCATCGCGCAGGTTTTCGAGGATTCCCATTTTACGCAATGGGCATATTGGGGCCCAGCCATCTCAATGGCCGCGGGGGGCGCATATCCCTCTCATATGGCAGACACACATCCGGCAGGTACTGCTTCTCCCCTGGTGCACCATTACATTTCTGTTTTCCATTTTCATTTTAACCAATCCCGCGGCAAAATGCAGCTGGCTTTTGCCCGCTCAGACAAATTCTATATCAAGTACCCCAGCTGCCTATACAGGAAGATCCAAAACGTCAGCGTAAAGGCGGAAAACAGGGTGGTGGCCACGATCACGCTGGAGGTCAACTCCCCGTCTCCCCCCATGTTCTTGACCATCACATAGCAGCCGAAGTTAGTGGGCGCACCCAGCATCAGGATCAGGGTCATCAAGGCCTGTCCACGGAAACCCGCCGTCACCGCTACAGGGAGGAAGATCCCTGGCAGGACCACCAGCTTCACCACGCTGGCCGCTATGGTGGGCCGCAGCTTGGCAATGGCTTCCCTGCCCTGAAATCCCGCCCCGATGCAGATGAGGGCCAGGGGGGTGGTCAGCGAGCCCACCATGTTCAGCGTCTTATCCAGGATAGCGGGGAAGGTCAGCTTAAGCAGGGATGCCAGCATCCCCAGCACTACTCCGATGATGATGGGATTGGTCACCACGCCCTTGACCGCCCGGAACAGGTTGTCCCGGCCAGAGTTCCGATCCTCCCCCTCAAAAGCGAGGACCACCACGGCGTAGACATTGAACAAGGGGACGCTCCCCAAGATCATCTGGGGGGCCAAACCGGCATCTCCGTAGATGTTGGCGATAAAGGCTACCCCCAGCACCGCCACACTGCTGCGGTAACTGGCCTGGACAAAGGCCCCCACCATGGACTTGTCCCGGAGCAGCAGCCGGGTCAGGCCCCAGATGCCGAAAAACATGATCGTGGTGATCACCACGCAGAAAATCAGCAGCTTGGGCTGAAAATCTGTCTGCAGGTCGGCAGATGCCATATTACAGAAGAGAAGAACCGGCAGATTCACCTTGAAGTTCAGCGAATTGGACACGGTGACAAACCGCTCATCCAGTAGTCCCGCCCGGCGAAACACATAGCCCAGCACGATGACCAGGAACACCGGCACCGTGGCATTGAGGCTGTATACTAAGCTGTCCACGCCCTCATCCCCCCCGCTCTTTGGTATCATATTTCATTCTATCTCTCCTTTGGCTATTCGTCAAGAAATGCGGGAATATGCCTTGCTTTTTTCCCGGTTTTCGATATAATAGAAAAGAAACAGCATTTCCCATGTATTTATAATTTTGAAGGAGGAAATTTCCTATGAACAAGACCATTGCCTCTTCTTCCGCCCCCGCCGCCGTGGGGCCCTACTGCCAGGCCAAGCTGGCCGGCAATACCCTGTACACCTCCGGCCAGTTGGGCCTGGTCCCCTCCACCGGCAAGCTGGCTGAGGGCGTGGAGGCCCAGGCCAAGCAGTCTCTCGAGAACCTGGGTGCCATCCTGAAGGAGGCCGGTATGGATTACGCTGATGTGGTCAAGACCACCGTGTATCTGGCCGACATCAAGGACTTTGCCGCCATCAACGCCATTTATGCCGATTTCTTTAAAGACGGTGTGCCCGCCCGCTCCTGCTTCCAAGTGGCTGCCCTGCCCATGGGCGGCCTCATCGAGATCGAGTGCATCGCGGTAAAGTAAGGAACTGAACTCCAAAGCAAAAGACCCCGGATCAACGGATACTGCGCATAAGGACAACATAAACCATTTAAGAACACGTAACGCGGCTGTCAGAGATCTGGCAGCCGCGTTACATATTGCAGTATCAAAGCCAAAACCTCCAGCAATCATATGATTTCTGGAGATTTTGATAAAATCGCGTTTTATTTGCTCTGGTTTGGGCTGTAGAGTGCGCGAAGTCAAAATGACGTCATTTCGGTTAAAAAGCAGACCAGATGCAGACAGCCAAGATGCCGTTCACTTTTTTTCCTCGTGAATGAACATCATCAGGAAACTGATCGCCAGCAGGATGCAGGAAAGCCAGATCCCCCGCTCTGCCAGGCAGTCCGTCACTCTGGTCCCCAGTCCCGCACCTATGGCAAACAGACCGATCACCCCAAAATAGGTCAGCGCCTTGTACAGGACCTCCCTGTCATGGGTGTGAAAATAGACGCACAGGGCCTCTGTGCCGCTGCGCATATTGCCGATGCACATGGTGCTGGCATAGGCGTGGCCCCGGACCTTGCGGAAGGTCTGCACCTGCATGGCGCACACAAAGGACACAAGGGCATTTGCGAAGGTATTGACGCTCTGCGGCAGAAAGCCGACTGCAAAAAGCACGACGATCTCCGCCAGAACAATCAGCTGCCGCCAATGGACCTTTTCCATGTATTTGAAATGCCGGTGGATACACTCCGCCGTAAAAATGCCCAGCAGAAAGGACAGCACCGGAATCAGATACCGCGCGCAGTGCCCCCACTCTCCGTTGAACAGGTATGCGCTGAACAACACGATATTGCCGGTCTGCGCGTTGGCAAATACCTTCCCCCGGCACAAATACGTATAGGCATCCTGCAAGCCACCGGAGAGAATGATAAAGGCCGCCGTCAGAAGAGATTCCGACATCTGCCCGCGCCGTTTATGAAGATTCACCATCCACCACTTCTTTGTATTTTAGCTTGCATCCTCAGTTGGCCCCACGCCAGTGCTTCTTGACCTGTAGGCGGCTGATGGCCCGGGCCAGATTTGCCTGCGCGCTTCGGTATTCCTGAATACTGTGCTTTTGCAGCAGCTCTTCTTTTGCCGCGTCCGCCGCCCGCTTGGCCCGGTTGGCATCAATATCCTCCGGACGCTCCGCCGTATCCACCAGAAGCAGGACCTCGCCTTCTTCTATTTTGACCAACCCGGAGGAAACGGCGGCAGTCCGCAGCGGACCATCTGCCGGCTGAAAGCGCAGCTCCCCTGGCACCACGGCAGCAATCATGTTGCTGTGATGTGCCAGAATGCCCATGGCGCCATCTGTGCAGGGAACCACCATAAACTCACAGGCACCATCAAAAAATGATGTATCCGAGGCAAGAATCCGAGCGTGAAAGGGTGTCATGCGGTTTCACCGTCCTCCAATTTCTTTGCTTTGGCAACAACATCATCCAGAGTCCCCACATTATAAAAGGCCGCTTCCGGATATTGATCCATTTTGCCATCCACGATGGCCGCAAAGCCCCGCAGGGTTTCTTTCAGGGGAACATATACGCCGGGAATGCCCGTGAATTTTTCAGCTACATGGGTAGGCTGCGCCAGAAAACGCTGAATGCGGCGGGCACGGTTTACCGTCTGCCGGTCCTCATCACTCAGCTCATCCATGCCCAGAATGGCGATAATGTCCTGCAGCTCCCGGTACTTCTGCAAGATCTCCTGTACTTTTCTGGCGATCCGGTAATGCTCAGCCCCCACAATATCTGCCTCCAGAATCCGGGAGGAAGATTCCAGTGGGTCTACGGCAGGATAAATTCCCTGTTCGGAGATTTTACGGCTCAGTACGGTTGTGGCATCCAGATGGGCAAAGGTCGTCGCTGTGGCGGGGTCGGTCAGGTCATCTGCCGGGACATAAACAGCCTGAACAGAGGTCACGGAGCCGTCCTTGGTAGAGGTGATCCGCTCTTGGAGCTGTCCCATCTCATTGGCAAGGGTAGGCTGATAGCCCACGGCGGAAGGCATCCGGCCCCGCAGGGTGGAAACCTCGCTGCCCGCCTGCACGAACCGGAAGATATTGTCGATGAACAGCAGCACATCCTTATGCTCCACATCCCGGAAATGCTCTGCCATGGTCAGCCCGGACAGCGCCACGCGCATCCGGACGCCGGGAGATTCGTTCATCTGACCGAATACCAGCGCTGTTTTATCGGCCACGCCGCTCTCCCTCATCTCGTGCCAAAGGTCGTTGCCCTCCCGGCTTCGCTCCCCTACGCCGGTGAAGATCGAGTAGCCGTTGTGCTCCATAGCCACGTTGTGGATCAGCTCCTGAATCAAAACCGTTTTGCCCACGCCTGCGCCGCCAAACAGCCCGATTTTGCCTCCCTTGGGATACGGCTCCAGCAGATCGATGACCTTAATACCAGTTTCCAGGATCTCGACTGCGGGACTCTGGTCCTCAAAGGAGGGCGGGTCCCGGTAGATGCTCCTGCGGGGCACCTCGGCGGGAATCGGATCCCCGCCGTCAATGGGCTGCCCCAGCACATTGAACATTCTCCCCAGCGTCGCTTCCCCCACAGGGACCTCAATGGTTTTTCCGGGGGCGGACACCTTCATGCCCCGGGCAAGCCCCTCGCTGCCTGCCAGCATGATGCACCGGACAATGCTTCCGCCCATATGCTGGGCCACTTCCATGACCCGCTTCTGGCCGTCCAGCTCCACGGACAGTGCTTCTTTGATTTTGGGCAGGCATCCGTCTTCAAACGCAACATCCACCACAGGGCCGGATACCTGTGTGATCGTTCCATTTTTCATACCGTTATTCCTCTTTTCCAACGCTTTGGCGCTGTGCCGCCGCGCCTGCGGAAATTTCCGTGATCTCCTGTGTGATCGCCGCCTGCCGCACCCGGTTGTATTGCAGCTTCAAGCTGCCCAGCAACTCCTCCGCGTTCCGGTTGGCGGCATCCATAGCCGTCATGCGGGCGTTCTGCTCGCTGCAAAAGCTGTCCAGCAGGGCGCTGTAAATAAAGCCGGAAACATAGCTGGGGATCATGTTGTTCAACACCGCCCCCACAGAGGGGTAGAACTCAAAAGGCTCCTGCACGGCCTTCTCCTTGGCCGGCGGCGCAAAATGAGTCCGGTGAAAGGGCAGCAGCCGGGTGGATTTTGCCTCGGAGAGCAAGCTGTTCTCCATATCCGTGTAGACCACGAAGATCTCCTTCAGCTTTCCCTTCTGGAAGCCGTCCAGCAGCAGGGTGCTAATCTCCCGGGCGCGGTCCAGGGTCGGATTCTGGGCGGTATAAAGAAAGCTGTGCTGGATGGGAATGTGGTGCTGGTCAAAAAACCGGCGACCATACTCCCCCACCACATATAATTTCGTGTCCGGGTGTTGACCCAGAAGCCTCTGCGCCTCTTTGATAACATTCTGGTTATACGCACCCGCCAATCCCTTATCCGCCGTGATGACCAGGCAGCCGTAGGTACCCTCCAGGGGGGTGTTGTTGTCCGGCGGGTAAAAATACGGACTGTCCACATCCCCCGCCGTGCGGAAGATCCGCTTAATCTCCCCCCGCAGCGCGTCAAAGTATGGGCGGGTATTTACCAGATCCTGCCGCGCCTTCCGCAGCTTGGTGGAGGCGATCAGATACATGGCATTCGTGATTTTCCGGGTCTGCTGTACGCTTTCGATCCGGTTTTTGATCTCGCGGGTATTTGCCATCTCACTCACCGCTCTTTTCCGCAGCAGAAGCCTGATACTGTGTCAGAAAATCCTTTGACAACTGCAAAAGTGTTTCCTGATCGGCCTCACTCATCCGACCACTTTCATCTATCTGGCGGCACAGCATCGGATTCTGCGTTTCCACAAACTGCAGCAGCTGCCCACGGAAATCATCCATCTCAGCCAACGGAACCGTCTGCATCACATGATGCAGGGCGGCTATCAGCACAATGACCTGCTGATGCTGGGCGTAGGGATGGTACTGAGGCTGGCGCAGCAGGCGCATCAGCCCCTGACCATACACCAACTGCCGCTTGGTTGTTTCATCAAGATCGCTGGAAAACTGGGTGAATACCTCCATCTCCCGGTACTGGGCCAGATCCAGCCGCAGAGCTCCTGCGGCCTTTTTCATGGCCTTGGTCTGGGCGTCGCCGCCTACACGGGACACCGACAGCCCCACATTGACGGCGGGGCGCTGGCCGGAGAAAAACAGGTTGCTCTCCAAAAAAATCTGCCCGTCGGTGATGGAGATGATATTCGTGGGGATATAGGCAGATACGTCACCTGCCTGCGTCTCCACAATAGGCAGCGCCGTCATACTGCCGCCGCCCAGTTCATCGGAAAGATGGGCAGAGCGTTCCAGCAGACGGGAATGCAGATAGAACACGTCGCCGGGATACGCCTCCCGTCCGGGGGAACGCTCCAGCAGCAAACTCAGCGTCCGGTACGCCACCGCGTGTTTGGACAGATCGTCATAGACAATGAGGACATCCCGGCCCTTGCGCATAAAATATTCGCCAATGGCCGTTCCGGCATAGGGGGCGATATATTGCAGGGATGCTGACGCGCTGGCGGGGGCATTCACCACGATGGTATAATCCATGGCCCCCCGGTGCTTCAGGTTTTCCACCAGCTGGGCCACGGAGCTGGACTTCTGCCCGATGGCCACATAGATGCAGACCACATCCTTGCCCTTCTGGTTCAGGATCGTGTCCAGGGCAATGGCGGTCTTGCCGGTCTGGCGGTCGCCGATGATCAGCTCCCGCTGGCCACGGCCAATGGGGAACATGGAGTCGATGGAAAGCAGGCCCGTTTCCATGGGGCGGTTCACCGGCTGGCGGTCAATGATGCCGGGAGCCGGAGACTCGATGGGCAGATAGTCCTCTGCCGAAATGTCCCCCTTGCCGTCGATGGGGGTACCCAAAGCATCCACCACCCGGCCCAGGAAGCCGTCGCTCACCGGCACACCGGCGGTCTTGCCCGTGCGTCTGACGATGCTGCCTGCTTCAATGCTTTCACTGCTTCCGAACAGGACGCAGCCGACCCGGTTCGGGCGAAGATCCTGTACCATGCCCTTGACGCCGGAATCAAACTGCAAAATCTCGCCGTAGACCGCATTTTCCAGCCCACTGACGGTGGCGATCTCATCGCCTACGGTCAGAACGCTGCCCACCTCTTCCGGCGTGACCTCCGGCCGCCAGTTCCGGACGGCCTCCCGCATCAGCGGAATCACCGAGGTTCCCGTAGGGTTCAGCTGTTCCAGCTGCTCTTTGAATTGGCGCAGGCGGCCCTCCAGGCTCCAGTCATACAGGTCCGGGCCGACTTCCAGCCGAAAACCGTTTTCCAGCGCGGCATCCTCTTCCCAACGAAGCGGCAGTTCCTGCCCATACTTCCTTTTCAAAAAGTCTGCAAAACGGCCCATCTGTTCTTCATTCGGTGCCACAGCGCTGTGCAGGACGGCTTCCTGTACATTTTCACGCATGAGGTCCACCTCTCTCTGCCTGATTCAGGAACTGGTCAAAAGCATCCTCGCCTGGGTGGAGTGCCAACTTTTCCACGGCAGTCACAGCCAGGTCCTTCAGCTCCTTCTGGGCGTCGTCCAGCAGCTTGTCATGCTCCCGCTGGGCCGCGGCGTGGGCGTCGTCGATGATCCGCTCTGCCTGGGCCCGAGCGTCGGACAGCTGCTGCTGGATGGATGCCTCTGCCGTGCGCTGCATCTGCGCGATTTTCTCTGCGGCCGCAGCGTCGGCGTTTTTCAACTGCTGGCGAACCTCCGCCGCCGTCTGTTCCGCGTCGGCCAGGGTTTTGGCGGCCTTATCGTCCTGCTCTCTGTAGTAGGCCTCCCGCTTTTCCATAAACGCCTTCACGGGGTTGTACAGCAGCAGATACAGCCCGCCCGCCAGAATCACGAAGTTCAGCAGGTGCAGCAGAATCTGCTGCCAGTCAATGTTCAAAGGAATATTCATGGTTTCCCACCCACCTTATAGCACGAAAATAATCAGAATGACCACCAGCAGCGCGTAAATGATTGCCGTCTCAATGAAAACCAGCCCCAGCATCAGCGTGGTACGGATCTTGCTTTCCGCCTCCGGTTGGCGGGCGACACCCTCCGAGGACTTGCCGACTGCTACACCCATACCGATTGCGCCGCCGGCAGCGGCAAGGCCGATGGCAATACCGGCTGCCAGAGACTTGGACCCCGTCACGCTGTCCTGCTGTGTCTGCGTCGTCTCCTCGGCCGCTGCCGCAGGAGACGCATCGTCAGAGGAGGCTGCCAGCGCAGGGACTGCCAGAGGCAGCATCACCAGCATGGCAAGCAGAAAAGCCGGAATTCTCTTTTTGAACCGTTTCATTTTGATTACCTCCAGATATTCTTAATAGATTTCAAGTGATTCATAGGGGAGCTGCACCTCATACTCCGCTTTTCCCTCCGCCGGATTCCGGCTCCGGGCGGGCCGATACCTCGCCGTAGAACAGCGCGGTCAGCATGGTCAGCACATACGCCTGAATCAGTGCGTGGAGCAGGGTGAACAAAATGCCCACCAGCACCGGCAGCACATAGCTGAGCTGGATATAGTAGTAGACCAGCTCCGTCACCAGCAAGCCGCTAAGCAGCGCGCCGAACAGACGGAAGCTCATGGAGATGGGCAGGGAAAACTCCTTCAGGGTTCGCCCAACTCCCTTGACGCCGTTCCCGGCAATGCCGCCGGACAAGATCACCAGATAGGACAGGCATCCCAATGCAATGGCGCCGTTCACATCCGACAGCGGGGCCGGAAGGGTTACGGAATGTCCCGCTGTAGAAACAGTCTGAAAGCCGAACAGTTCAAACAGCGTGCCCACAAAGATATAGGCCCCCGCCCCAAAGATGTAAGCCCCCAAAAATCCGTTGCGCTGTGGGCTGCTGGTCTTTGCCATGCCGTCAAACATACTGACCGCCTGTTCCAGCACCATCTGCAGCTTTCCCGGAACCATCCGGAACCGAGGGATGACGAAAATACGGATGCACGCCGCCGCGATCAGCAGGACGGCGGAAACGGTCATGGCGGAGATCAGCCCCGGATTTACGTCTTTCCACCCAAACAGGCTGATCTGGTTGTCCTCGTGAAGGACAGCGTCCCGCATGGTCGTCTGAATGGTTTCCGCCTTTCCCGGCGAAGCAGTCAGCAGGCTGCCCGCAAACAAAACGGCAACCAGCAGGACCCAGAGAATCAAAAATTTTTTATGTTTTTTCATACAAAGGACCAGCTTTCTTTCCGTGTTGGAAAACAGGCATCCCGCGACGCGCCCACCGAAATCAAATCAATGGACTGCCCGATCAGCGTCTCCAACTGTTCCACATATGCCCGCGCGTTTTCCGGCAGTTCCTGCCAGCTGCGGCAGCCGGAGATATCGCACTGCCAGCCCGGCAGCTCCGTGACCACCGGCTGCGCGCGTTCCAGCGTGGCATTGGCCGGAAAGTCATACACCGACTGTCCATCAATTTGATAGGCGGTGATGACCGGAATGACAGGCAGACCGCTCAACACATCCAGCTTCGTCAGGGCGATACGGTCCGCCTGCTGGCAGCTCAGTCCATACCGGCTGGCCACCGCATCAAAGGGGCCTATCCGCCTTGGCCGGCCAGTGGCGGCGCCGTACTCGCTTCCAGCCTTTCTCAACGCCTCGTTCCAATCCTCCGGCATGGCCCGCTCTGCGGCAAAGGGACCTGCACCCACACAGGTGGAATAGGCTTTCAGGACCCCCACCACATGGTCCAGCTGCGCGCCGGGAATCCCGGCCCCTACCGGCGCATACGCCGCCAGGGTACTGGAGCTGGATGTATAGGGGTAAATGCCCTGGTCAATATCCCGCATGGCCCCTAACTGCGCCTCCAGCAGGATCCGCTTTCCGTCCGCTTCCGCATTCCGCAGCCATTTGCCGGCATCGCAGATATAGGGGGCAAAATACCGCGCCTGGTCCATGCACCATTGCAGGCACTCCTCTTCTCCCAGCGGCGGCTCTCCGTACAGCTTGGTCATCAGCTCGTTTTTTCTGTCCAGAATGACCCGCAGCCTCCGCTGCACGGACGGCTCGTTCAGATGCAGCAAATCGCCCAGCCGCAGGGATCTCTTCATGTATTTGTCCCCATACGCATAGGCAATGCCCCGGCGTGCGGAGCCGAAATCATTTCCGCTCTGTACAAGATGCCTCTCCTCCAGGACATCCTGCCGGACATGAAACGGCATACAGATGACTGCCCGCTCCGACAGCTTCAGATTCTCCGGCGTGACCTTCACATGGAAATATTCCATCATGGATATCTCATGGCGCAGATGCTCCAAATCCACCACCATGCCGTCTCCCAGCACGCACACAACATCCGGATGCAGAATGCCGGAGGGAAGCAAATTAAATATGTAGGTTCCGCCATCGGTCACGACGGTGTGACCGACGTTATTGCCACCCTGATAGCGGACGACCGCGTCCGCCTGCTCTGCCAGCAGGTCCACAACGCGCCCTTTGCCCTCATCGCCCCAGTTGATTCCTGTCACCGCTGTCAGCATGATCGGGTTCCCTCCTTTTCCTTTTGAATTTTGGGGGATTGTTCATTGAAAAATTCGTTGCTTTCTGAGAATATCCGTATTATACTTTCTTGTCAGCAAGATGTAAAATGTATCTTTAATATATTTAACATATAAAAATAGTATGGCAAAGGGTGAAAAATTTTGTCAGTACCTTACGACTATTACCGTATTTTTTACTATGCGGCGCAGTATAAAAGCTTCACAAAGGCTGCGGAGGTATTGGGCAATAACCAGCCCAATATCACCCGCTGCATGAACAATCTGGAACAGGACCTGGGCTGCAAGCTCTTTATCCGCAGCAACCACGGAATTTCCCTTACGCCGGAGGGGCTGCGGCTTTATGGACGGGCCGCCGCCGCGTTTGAGCAGCTGCGGCTGGGCGAGAATGAGATCCGCGGGGATTGCAGCCTGGAAACCGGCAACCTCTCCATTGCCGCCAGCGAGACCGCCCTGCACCTGCTTCTGCTGGAACGGCTTGCCGCATTTCACAAGTCCTATCCCGGCGTTCATCTCCGCATCACCAACGATTCCACCCCCTGGGCTGTAAAGGCCCTGCTCCACGGCCAAGTGGACTGCGCCGTGGTCACAACGCCTTTTCAGGTCAAAAAACCGCTGCATGAAACCCCGCTGGTCTCCTTCCGGGAAATTCTTCTCTGCGGTTCGGATTTTCAGTATCTGTCCGCAGAGATGCGGCGGCTTCAGGATGTAGAGCCCTGCCCCTTTGTTTGCCTGGGGAATGGGACCAGCACCTTTACTTTTTACCAAAAACTGTTTTTCAAGCACGATCTCACCTTCCATGTGGACATGGAGGCCGCCACCATGGATCAGGTGCTGCCCATGGTGCAGAGCAATCTCGGCATCGGCTTTTACCCGGAACCCATGGCATCCCCTGCCATTGCTGACGGTCATGTGACGCAGATCCGGCTGGTGGAACCGGTTCCGGAACGGTCCGTCAGTCTGATCGAGGATGCCTCCCGCCCGCAGAGCAGCGCTATGAAGGCCTTGAAAAAAATGCTGCTGAATGGAGCTGAGTGACTTGTCCATCATGTCCATGAGACGGCATCTGCATTCTGCTGATTATCATTCTTACGGAGGATTCTTCTGTATTCTAATTTCCTAAAACGACATCTAAAATAACTATGTTACTTTTCGATTATCGAAAGAAGTGTCAAACCTGATCTTAAAAAGCAAAAACTGCGAGAAGATCGTGGGCCATGAGAAAGCGGTAACGTGGTCTAAACTCACGCCTCAGACTGTGGAAATCTACTACAACGGCATTGGGTACGTCGGCAGCGGTCAGCAGGATGTGGAAGAAGTAGTGAAAGCACCGGCCCCCCGCAACCCCAGGGCACAGAAAAACCCCGGCAGGCATCGTAAATACGATGCCTGCCGGGGTTTCCCAGAAATCACTTGTTACCCCTGTAAAGGGGGCGCTAATGGTCCGGGGCTTTTGATCTTTTTCCCAGGCCCTATCACAGCACCTTGGACAAAAATTCGATGGTCCGCTTCTCCTTGGGGTTGGCAAAAAACTCTGCGGGCGTATTCTGCTCCAGGATGTGTCCCCCATCCATAAAGAGCACCCGAGTGCCCACCTCCCGAGCAAAGCCCATCTCGTGGGTAACCACCACCATAGTCATCCCCTCTCGGGCCAGCTCCTTCATGACCTCCAGCACCTCCCCCACCATCTCAGGGTCCAGGGCGGAGGTAGGCTCGTCAAAGAGCATGAGCTTGGGCTTCATGGCCAGGGCCCGGACGATGGCGATGCGCTGCTTTTGACCTCCGGAGAGCTGGGCGGGATAGGCATCCGCCTTCTCCTCCAGCCCCACCCGCTTCAAGAGGGCGGCCGCTGTGTCATCCGCCTCCTCCTGCTTCATCAATCCGGTGCGCACGGGTGCCAAGGTGATGTTCTTCCGGATGGTCATATTGGGAAACAGATTGAAATGCTGGAAAACCATCCCCATCTGCCGCCGAACAACATCAATATTCACCTTGGGATCGGTAATGACCGTACCATCAAAGGTAATGGTGCCCTTAGTGGGCTTCTCCAGCAGGTTGAGGCACCGCAGGAACGTAGACTTACCCGAGCCGGAGGGGCCAATGATAACGACCTTCTCCCCCGGAGAAATATGCTCTGAAATATCGTCCAATACCAGGTGACTGCCAAAGGATTTACTCAAATCTTTAACGTCGATCACTTTGACGCAGCCTCCTCTCGATCTTCTTGATGACGAATGTGAGCAGGTACACCACCGCCAGGTAAAACAGGGCTGCCGCTGTCATCGGAGCCAGGTAGTTGGCCAGATTCTGGCCGCTGCCCAGATTCTTGGCAGCGGCGGTCAGGTCATACATACCAATCATACTGACGATGGAGGTCTCCTTGATTAGGGCGATCAACTCATTTCCGATAGAGGGAATCACATTTTTGATGGCCTGGGGAATAACGATGTACCACATGGTCATCCCGGCCGACAGTCCCAACGACCGCCCCGCCTCCGTCTGCCCCACATCCACCGACAGGATACCGCCCCGGATGTTCTCCGATACATAGGCCCCGGAGTTTATCCCAAAGGCGATGATAGCCGTGACCACCAGGGGGAAATCCCGAATGGCAAAAACCACAAACGCCATAATGAACAGCTGCAGTGCCATAGGGGTGCCCCGCACCACAGTGACATAGACCGCACAGACCAGTTTAGGCAGCTTCATCAACGGGTTTTTCGAGCTGGCCAGCCCCACCAGCGCTACAATGGTTCCCAGCACCAACCCCAGCGCCGCAGCACCTACTGAAATGGCAAGCGTCATTTTCAGTCCCGTCAGCATGCTATCCAGATATTTGGCGTTTGTGAAGATCAGCACAAATTTTTCCACAAAGCTCATATGTCCACTCGCTTTCCTATGCGGCGTGATGCGGCGGAACAGGCTTTCCCGTTCCGCCGCACAACACTCTGAGCGCTGATGTTCTTAAGCGCTTACTCCAAACCCATGTGCTTCATTACCAGGTCGTTGATGCCGTCCTCACCCAGTTCGGAGAGCACCTCATTGATGGCTGCCAGCAGCTCATCCTGGCCCTTGGTGACACAGATGGCGTACTGCTCTTGGGTGGGCGTGGGATCTTCACCCTCACTGCCGGCATAATAAAGGGCCGCACACTCATAGCCGCTGTTCTTCTCTACGATGTAAGAGGCAGGCAAATAATCGACGACCACTACGTCCACCTGCCCCGCACCCACGGCATCTGCTGCCAGCTGGGCGCTGTCGTACCGAGTCTCAGAGGCACCGGAGCCATAAAGCACGCCGTCATATCCGTAATCCGTGTCCGCTTCAGTGGCGTTGATTTCGCCGTCCACATAGATGTCACCGGTAGTGTCCGCCTGCACGCCAATCTTCTTGCCGACCAGGGAGTCCCAGAGAATATAATTCACATCTCCGTCAGTGCCATCGGGAGTCATGGCACCGGCAGGGTAAATCACGTACTGCACAGAAGTGAAGTACGGAGTAGAGAAGTCCACAAGCTCCTGCCGTGCCTCAGTGATGGTGATACCCGCCGCGCCCACATCGGCCAGCTTGCCGGATGCAACGGTATCAATGATAACGCCAAACTCTACGTTGGTGTAGTTGACCTCCCGATTCAGCTTTTGGCCCACCAAATTCATGATGTCCACATCCACTCCCACAATATCAGTGCCATCGTAATACTCAAAGGGAGCAAAATAGGCATTGGTGTATACCGAAATCGCCTCGCTGCCCTCGCTGGATTGAGATGGGGCAGTGCTCTCAGTGGTAGTGGTCCCGCCGCCGCAGGAGGCCAGCAGGGATACGGTCAAGGCCGTGGACAGAGCCAGACCCATCATTTTCTGAATGCTTTTCATTTTTCATTCTCTCCTTTTCCCGTTTCAGGATATGCATAATTATACGTTGCTTGCGCAAAAAACGCAACCCCTATTCTCTCTCCATTTTTCACAAAGCTTTTTTCCCGTTTCCCTGTATACATACAAAAATTTTTGAATACATCATTTTTTGCATGTTGTGGACTTTTTAAAAACACGTAAAATGAACTGCACCCGCCGAGAAACCGGCGGGTGCAGTTCATCAAGAGAGGATTGTGAGAAAGTCAATGGTATCAAAGTTTAGAAGGCCGACTTTTCTCAAAGCAGTCCACAGACAGTATCCACTTGGTCGATTCGATAGAGCACCATACCTGCGGGCCGCTCCTTGTTGACAGCAATGCCCGTCACCGCATCGATCTGGTCGTTCTTCTTCTTATTATAGAGCGCCCCGCCCAACCGGATGGAACCGACGCCGCCCTCTCGGGCGGAAACCTTCCACTCCAGGTTTTCCTTGGGCAGGAAACGCACGGTATCGTTCACTACGGAAATGACTCGCTGATCAGTAATGGCATAGACGGTCTCCTTTTCCAGCATATGCTGATCCAGGATGGGTTGAACAGCATATAGGAAGGGCAGCACCGCCACGACGCTGGCTGTGGCAACTCCCAACTCCGCAAAATCGTCTAACCCCATCGTAAAGACAATCAAACCCGCCGCAATTGCCAAACTTACCGCAAAAATAATCCAACGGACGAGCACATTCTTTTGGTCCAGCCCACCTTTTACGGGATGGCCCAGCCACAAAATCCGCTCGCCGGGCTCCAACTGTGTCTTCAAAATCTCTTCCATCTTTCCACTGCTCCTTTCAGGATACGATCAATGAGGTCTCCCTCTTTGTGTTATCATCATAATCCGAAAGGCCGTTAATTTGGCGTAAATGGACCAGCCGATGACGTTAAAGAACCGCAAAGGCAGCTGCCGCAAATAAAAAGGGGGCGGTGGCTATATACACCGTCCCCTTTATCCTCTGAATTCTATCCCTCATCCAAAAGCCGGTAGCCCACGCCCAGCTCCGTCAGGATATACTTGGGCTCTGATGGATTTTCCCCCAGCTTCCGCCGGATATTGGCCATATTCACCCGCAAGATCTGATTCCCTCCCGCGGTATAGGGCCCCCAGACCTGCTTGAGAAGATAGTCATAGGTGAGCACCTTTCCCGCGTGAATGCAGAGCAACTCCACGATCTTGAACTCGTTTTGCGTCAGATGGATCTCCTGCCCCGCCGCAAATACTTGATGGCTGGCAGTATCCACCACCAGATCTCCCACCTGGTAGCGCTCCCGCCGTTCTCCCTGGATGGCCTCCTTCACCCGCTTGGCATGCCGAAGGGTGGCCCGGATGCGTGCCAGCATCTCGGGCACGCCAAAGGGCTTGACGATATAATCGTTGGCTCCCATATCCAGGGCCTTCACCTTTTCACTCTCCCGGTCCCGGGCGGTGAGGATGATGACTGGGGCCTCCTCCTGGACATCAGCACGGATCTGCTCCAATACCTCCAGCCCATCCATGTCCGGAAGGCCCAGATCCAGAAGCACCATATCGGGCCGATGGGAGAAAAAGAGGGTCAATGCCTCTTGGCCGCTGGCGGCGGTCAAGACCTTATAGCCAGAAGACACCAGTGCCCGGCAAATAAAGTTGCTGATGGTGTGCTCATCTTCCACCACCAAAATCAAAATTTCGTCCACTATGTTTCCTCCACTTCCAGAGGAAGGCAAAAGCGAAATACTGCTCCGCCATTCTGCATATTCTCCGCTTCAAACCTTCCTCCATGGGCCGCGATAATATTTCGACACACGGCCAGGCCAATGCCCATTCCCCGAGATGCGTCTCCAGCAGTGGAGGCAGGAAGATCCTTCCCCTCCGCCACCGCTGCAAGCACCTCTTTCGTCAGGCCTTTTCCCCGGTCAGATACCTCAACCACCGCCTGATCTTCTCTCTGCGAGATGATCAATGTCACGGTCTCAGGGGCGCCCGAATGCCGCACAGCATTCTCCAGCAGGTTGAATATGACCTGGCGGATCAGCACAGGTGCCATGGGTACTACCAGCACACTGTCGGGCAGCACCATTTCCACCTTGGCCTCCGGAAAACGGCGGCGTATTCCAATGACCGCATCTCCCGCCACCTCCTCCAGCAGCTCCGGCTGCTTTTTGATGGAAGCGCCATCCATCTGAAGCCGGGTCACTGACAGCAGGTTTTCCACCATGGTAATCAAGGCATCGGCGTCGTTTTTGATATCCATCAGCAAGGACAGGTCCCGCTCGCTGTACCCCTCCCCTTCCAAGAGCACAGCGGCAGCACCCGAAATAGCGGTCAGCGGTGTGCGCAGGTCGTGAGATACCGCCCGGAGAATACTGCTGCGGATGGCCTCTCGGTCCTTTTCCAGCTGGATGGCAGTTTTTTCTTTGTTCAGCTGTTCATTGAGCTCATAGAGGGCACGGGTATTTCTCTCCCGCTGGGCCGCATCTTCCGCCAGGATCTTCAGCCTGGCGGTAAACGTACACACCAGCACAGAGATGGCCAGCATGCTCAGCATGGTCACCGGATAGCCGGAAAGCTCCAGGGAGAATTCGGCGTAGGGATACATGAAATAGTAGTTGGTACAAAAACCCGCCACCAGCGCGGCGCCCATCGCGTAAAAATACCCCGGGGTAAACACGGCAATGAGCATCACCGCCAGCACGTATACCAAGCTTGAATTGTTCTCCTCGCCGGTGTGCTGAATCAAAACACTGCAGATCTTAGAGGCCGCCATCATCACCAATACTGTCATCGCCAGGTTTTTCAGTATCGCCGGCAAATTTTTGATGACCGCCTCTCCCCACCGTCTCAGCGTACTCATGCCATTCCCTGTTCTCCCCTCTATTATCCCCGGCACAGCCCCAGGATCAGCTCCGCCGCGGCATCCACGCCCCACCGGGAGGAGTTGATGCAAAGATCGTAGGTCTCGGCTGCCCCCCATTTCCGGTCTGTATGGAAGCTATAGTAGGACGTCCGGGTCCGGTCCATCCTGCGGAGCGTCTCCTCCGCATTTTTCTCGCTGAGCCCATCCCGGCGGCATACCCGTTCGATTCGGGCCTCCCAGTCCGCGCAAATGAATACCCGTACCAGTCCGGGTTTATCCCGAAGAATATAGTCGGCACAGCGGCCCACGATCACACAGCTGCCCTTCTCGGCCACCGACAGCACCGCCTCCCTCTGGGCGTTGGCGGCCAACTGCTCCACTGTTGCCCCCTGGAAACCGGGGACCAAATTCTGTTGTCCCATGACCAGGGAATAGAGAAAACTATTTGTGGGCTTTTCATCGTAGTTTTGGAGAAACTCATGGCTCAGGCCGCTCTCTTTCGCCGCCACTGCCAGCAGCTCCTTGTCAAAGTAGGGGATACCCAAGGCCTCTGCCACCTTCTTGCCGATCTCCCGGCCTCCACTGCCAAACTGACGTCCGATCGTAATGTAGGTCTCTTTCATCTTACTTGTCCTCCTTTAAGTAAATTTATCACTTACATCGTATATATTATGAAATCCATATTGTATTATTTTTTAGTATACCACATAAATCTCAAAAAAGAAATCGCCAATTCATCGATTCAAGGGCTCCGCCGCCGTCAGCCAGCTCCTCTATTTCCGTCAATCAAACGCCAGGCCCATATAGGCTCCGCCGCCGTCAAATATCCGCTGTCCCTTATCACAAAATCCCCGCACCATTCCAAAGTGCCAGCCAGCATCCCCTTGCGCCGCAGGAGTCCGGAACTGATAACGGGCGGCAGGGAGCGCCCGGGCCAGCAGCCTTTGGGCACTCGCCATCATCCCCCCGGGACACAGGAGTTCCTTTGCCACCACGGTATCTTCCTCCCCCCGCTCGGCGGCGGCACAGCCTTGCTGGCCGGCGGCATAAATACGGTATAAATCCGCCCCTGTCTGCCGGGACATCCCCCTCTGCAGCTCCACCAGCTGGTCCGGATAGGCCACATGTGGAATCTCCCGCAGAAGTTCCTCCCGCAGGAGATTATAGCTACGAGCATCTACAGGGACAATGCTGCCCTCTATTTCCCCTTGAGACAGTTCCTCCCAACACAGCGCTATTTTTCGGGAAGAAAACCCCTCCCGGAAGCCTGCTGAGGCAAAAAATTTGTGAAGGCTGGGCTCAGCGGGAACTGTGGAGATCCCCTCTGCCCCCATCTGTCTGGCCCATCGCCCGGCAAAACCCAAGAGCCGCCGGGCGCAGCCCTTTCCCCGGGCTTCCCTGTGTGTCGCAAGCGCATAGACATAGGGCATCGGCATGAAGCCGCCTTTCCCATCCACAAGCGTGGTAGGCAGCAAAAACAGCATCGTCATGACCCGGCCGCCCTCACACAGCACCAGCGTCCGCTCAGGGCAATCATATCCACGAAAAAACAGCTCTAAAAATTCCTCCCCATCCCCAAAGGCCATCTGCCACAGCGCTCGAAGCTGCGGCAGATCCTCTTCCCGGGAAATACGGATCTCCTCCACGCAAACCACATCCTTTCCCAAGTATGACAAGGCGGTCCGGTTTATTTCCGGACCGCACTGTGTTTTTCCACCATTAAATCTGGGTAATAGGATTCCTTTGCCCGCCGGAGTCCTTCTATCCCCATATCATCCTCCCGGTTGAGATACCGGATCTCCGGATGCCGCTCCCGCACCCGCCGGGCAAACTCCCGGTTGATCATGGCAAAGGCCCCCTGCAGTTCACTGTACGCCTTCTCAAAATGGACATCAAAGGTATCCGCAGAGAGCTTATCCCCCATGGTAAAGGCCACCACTTCTCCATATACCCGGATAACGCCCCCCTCCAGTCCCAGCTCCTCAAAATGCTGGGCAGCGGTCAAAAGGGCTTTTTTCTCATTGGACATGTCCTGTGCCTCTTCCTCCCCTTCCCGTTCCCGGCTGCGGCGGTCCCATTCCGCATCCATCTCGATACACTCCGCCAAAGCGGATCTCGTCATGTCCTCATAAGTCCATGTGGGATTGTTCTCCTCAAACCGCTTGCAGTGGTTTCGTTTCGCGTGAAATCTCCGCCCCCCCAAGTCAGCAAGCTTGTCGATCTCATAGAGATAGTCGAAACCGTCCCGGTCGGCGGTAAGGAGAAACTGGTCCGGCCGTAGCGCGTTCAATTCCTCCATTTGGCCGGCGGTCAGGCACAGCAGGCGGAAAGTCTCCCCCCGCTCCGCCGCGTCAGCCTCCAGCTTAGATAGAACCCCGGCTAAGTCGCCTGTTCCGGCGGGCCACAGATAGCCGTAGCCCAATATTCCTCTCAGCCGGGCAGTCAAAAATCCGTCTACATCTGCGATCTGCTGATCATAGGCCGGAGCCCAAGCATACAGATTGGTAAAGCTGTATTCACAACCCCGGTAATTCCCTCCAGACAGCCGTTGGTCCACCCAGGCCTTGTCAGAAGGAACAGGGACATGAAATTCGATCATAAATTGGGTTATCTCCTTCTCATGATAATTCTTCAAGGGTACCCTTGGCATAGCGGAGCTTTTTCACCTGGTTCTGAGTACCCTTTACGATCTCATCCATCCGCAGCTCCTCGTGGACGCCGGAGACAAAGGTATAGGCTACCCCATGGCGCTTGGCCCGCCCCGTACGTCCAATGCGGTGTACGTAATACTCATTCTCATCCGGGACATCATAGTTGAACACCACGTCCACATCGTCAATGTCCAGTCCCCGGGCGGCCACATCCGTAGCCACCAGTACTTGGAGCTTCCCGGCCCGGAATCGGCCCAGTGTCTTTTCTCGGGCGGATTGCTGAATATCGCCGTGGATCGCCTCACAGGTGACCCCACCCATGCGGAGCAGACCGGTGAGCCGGTCGGTCATATTCTTGGTATTGCAGAAGGCGATGGCCCGCTCGTAACCGCCGTGCTCCAAAAGCTGCAGCATCAGCTCCGCCTTGGCGCCCCGGTCCACCTCAATGCGATATTGGTCGATATCCGGCTTGTTCTGCTGATCCGCCTGGACGATGATCTCCACAGGGTCCCTCTGGTACACCCAGGAGATATCCATCACCTCCCGGGAGATGGTGGCGGAAAACATGCCGATATTCTTCCGGGATTTGATCTGATCCAAGATCCGTGTCACATCCCGAACAAAGCCCATATCCAGCATCCGGTCGGCCTCGTCCAGCACCACAGTGTCCACATGGTCCAACCGCACCGTACGCCGCTTCATATGGTCCATAAGCCGCCCCGGTGTGGCCACTACGATCTGCGGCCTCTTTTTCATTTGGGTGATCTGCCTTTCAATAGGCTGGCCTCCGTAGAGACACACCACCCGAACCCCCTCTTTAAACGAGCACAAATCCCGCAGCTCCTCTTGGATCTGGATGGCCAGTTCCCGCGTGGGCGCCAGCACCAGGGAGGTCACATCGGTACCCTCCGGATCGGTGTGCTCCACCATGGGGATACCAAAGGCAAAGGTCTTGCCTGTACCGGTGGGAGCCTTGGCAATCACATCTCTCCACTCCATAAAATAGGGGATCGCACCAGATTGGACAGGAGTCGCTTGAATATATCCCTTCTTCTCCACCGCCCTCAAAATTTCGGGCGACAGTCCCAGTTCGTCGTAACGCTTGATCTCGTTTACTTGTTCACCGTTAATTTCCATATGGGTCCAAACCCTTTCCCGCTAACATTATAAACTCTCGTTAGTGTATCATACTCCTCTCATCCGTGCAAGGACCAAGAAGTTATCCCACCAAGACCTCAGCCAGTACCGCGGCCACCGGCAGGGTAAAAACAGAGAGCAGGGTGGACAGTGTCACCAGCTGCGCTGACCGCTCCGTGTTGCGTCCAAAACGCTCAGCAAACATGCTGGTGGTACCTCCCGTCGGCGTAGCGGCCAAAATAACCGTGGTCATATAGAACTCTGGGTCCAGGTGGAGCGGATAGAGCACTGCGGCAGTGATTACTGGGATAAGGATCAGCTTGATCCCAGAGGCAAGATACAGCTTCGGCTCCTGGAACGTATGAAGCAGGTTTCCCCGGGCCATCTGGGCACCGATCACCATCATAGCCAGAGGTGTATTCAGCTCCCCGATCGCCGCTACCGCATTGTTGACCGGCCCCGGAAGTCGGATCCCGGTCAGCATCAGTGCCAGGCCAAAAGCAGTAGCAAGGACACCGGGGTTGATAATCGCTTTCTTGAGGGAAAAGGAACCCCGTCCATTCATAAGTACCACGCCGTGGGTCCAGCTCATCAGGCTGAACATCGCAACGGAGATCATGGCAAAAATCAACGCCTCCTCTCCCAGCACCGCTTTCACCAACGGCAGGCCCATAAACCCGCAGTTTCCGTACATAGCGCCAAAACGAAGGGGCGCCTGCAGATCCCGCTCTTCTTCGCGGAAAAAGAGCTGCACCAGGATAATATAGATCACATAGCAGGCCGCCAGCGCCAGCGTCCCCACTCCCAAAGTATAGAGCAGCGCCATATCCCAATCTGTCTGAAACGTGTTAATGCTGATGCAGGAGCAGACTACATAGAGAAGCAGCACAGACATCTCGCTGGTGGTCACCGCCGAAAACTTCTTCATTCTTCCCATAGCAAAACCCACACCCACAAGAAGGAAGAGGGTAATGACCTGCCCCAACACTACAAAAAACCGCTCCGCCATATCCTTACATTCACGACCTTTTCTCTAAAATTTCCACAACATATTATTTATACCATACAGTTTTATAAAATTCCATTGGAAAAATTGAAAAATACTTCGTCCTCTTCACCCCGATTTCTTGGAATAGCAAAGACAATATCATAATTTTCCCCATTTCTACCGCGCCATCCAACCGCTGGCCCGGTATTGCAGAGCCTCCGCCAAATGGGGAAGCTGAATGCTCCCGCTTCCATCCAGATCGGCAATAGTACGGGCCACCCGCAAGATTCGGTCATAGCCCCGCGCGGTAAGCCCCAGGCGTTCAAAAGCCCCCTTCATAAGCTCCTGACATTCCCGAGCCAGCACACAAAACTCTTCCAGCTCTCTCCGCCCCATCTGGGCATTGCAGGACACTCCGCCAGCGCCATAGCGGGCCAACTGCCGTGCCCGCGCAGCGTCTACCCGGGCCTTGATAGCCGCGGACGGCTCTCCCGCCGGCTTATCTGCCAGCGTATCAAAATCGGGAGGCGGTACATCCACCGTCAGGTCAATCCGGTCCAGCAGGGGACCGGAGATTTTGGCCTGGTATCTCTCCACATCCTTGGGTGCACATCTGCAGCGGTCGGAATACCCATACCACCCGCACTTGCAGGGATTCATGGCGCATACCAGCATAAACCGCGCAGGGAATATCTCACTGCCCGCCGAACGGGTGATCTGGACCTTTCCCTCTTCCATGGGCTGACGCAGGACCTCCAATACATCCTTATGGAATTCCGGCAGCTCATCCAAAAAGAGGACCCCGTGGTGAGCCAGAGAGATCTCTCCTGGCCGGATCAGCGGATTGCCTCCCCCCGCCATGCCCATGGCGGAGACAGTGTGGTGGGGCGCACGAAAGGGCCGGCGGGTCAACATCGGCTGTTCTTTGGTAGTCAGCCCCAGCACTGAATGGACGGCGGTGGTCTCTAAGGCCTCCCGTTCCGACAAGTCAGGCAGGATGGAGGGAAGCCTCCTTGCCAGCATGGATTTCCCCGCCCCCGGCGGGCCGATCATCAAAATATTGTGGCCGCCGGCGGCGGCAATCTCCAGGGCCCGCTTCACATTCTCCTGGCCCTTTACCTCCGCGAAATCGGGAAAAAGACACGTCTCATCTCCCGGCACCCACGGCGGGGCAGGGAGAATCGAAGCCCTCCCGGCCAGATGGTCCACCAACTGCCTCACATGGGCCACCGGATAAACTGTCAATCCCTTGGCCAAGGTGGCCTCATCGGCGGCGGCGGCGGGGACGAACAGCTTTTCCACGCCGGCCTCCCTCGCCGCCAGCGCCATGGGCAGCATACCGGGCACCGCCCGCACCTCCCCGGACAACGACAGCTCCCCCAAAAAGGCGGCTTTGGGATCAGGGGGCGGAAGCTGTCCCGCAGCGGTGAGTATCCCCACCAAAATGGGCAGGTCGTATGCCGTCCCACCCTTTTTCCGGTCGGCAGGCGCCAAATTTACCGTGATCCGGGAGACAGGGAACTGAAAACCGCAATTTTTCACCGCCGAGCGCACCCGGTCCCTGGCCTCCTTCACCGCCATATCCGGCAGTCCCACGATCTCAAAATTGGGCAGCCCGCCGGAGAGGTCGCATTCGGCTAACACCTGGTAGCCCTCCACACCATGGAGTCCCAGTGAATGCACCTGAGTCACCATATGGCATCTTCCCCCTTCCTCTAATCCGCAGTTCCGCTGTTTGGAGCGCCCAGCCGCTCACAAAGGCAGACCATGCCGCAATGGCATAGCCCAAAGCTGAACCAGCCAGCCGTTTTGGAGCCAGTATACCATATTCCCTGTGAAAATACCACATGAGGGCGGACAGAACCCCTTCCTCCACTCGGCTCAGCATCTTTATATTCCACAAAAATAAAGCGGGAAAGCGGTGGGACTTTCTCCAGCCGCTTTCCTCCGCGCCGTTTTGCTTCAGTCGGAGGTGCAGCCTTTCGCTGTGCTGGCTGCGGTCAGGCTGCCAGCACAGCCTCAGGGCATCCGAAGCCGCTTGTCCGGAGCGCTCAGCGCAAGGGCCGGGGCCCGAAGCTTGAAATAGAAACCCGCCTGTTTTGGGGGGCTCCGGCGGCATTTCAGTACCGCTGAAGCCCCAAATTCATAATATCCACTCCTCCGGGAATGTCCATTGCCGCAAGGTCCTCATTCCGGTGGAATTTTCGGTGGAAAACAAACCGGCCAAAAAAATCCGGCCTTTTTCCTTTTTGGGGAAAAAGGGGCACAGTTTTTACAAAAAATCGTTGTGAAAGTTTCAAGAGAAGGTTTACAAATCACAAAGCAGGTGATAAAATAGGACTGCTGCTAAGAAATCGATTCAAGCTATCAGCTATCTCACCGAAAACCTGAAGGAGGAATCGTTCAAAATGGCGAGACAATTCAAATCCATGGACGGCAACACCGCGGCAGCGCATGTTTCCTATGCGTTTACCGAGGTGGCGGGTATTTACCCCATCACGCCGTCCAGCCCTATGGCCGACTATGTTGACCAGTGGGCTGCTGCTGGCCGGAAGAATATTTTCGGCAACCCCGTGCGGGTCATTGAGATGCAGTCTGAGGCTGGCGCTGCCGGCACTGTCCACGGCTCCCTGGCCGCCGGTGCCCTGACTACCACCTATACCGCTTCTCAGGGCCTTCTGCTCATGATCCCCAATATGTACAAGATCGCTGCCGAGCTGCTGCCCGGCGTGTTCCACGTGTCCGCCCGGACTGTGGCCACCCACGCCCTGAACATCTTCGGCGATCACTCCGACGTTATGGCCTGCCGTCAGACCGGCTTCGCCATGCTGGCTGAGGGCAATGTCCAGGAGGTCATGGATCTGGGTGCTGTGGCCCACCTGGCCGCCATCAAGGGCCGCGTCCCCTTCCTCAACTACTTCGACGGCTTCCGTACCTCCCACGAAATCCAGAAGATTCAGATCTGGGATTACGATGATCTGAAGGATATGGTGGACATGGACGCCATCAACGAGTTCCGCGCTCGCGCTCTGAACCCTGAGCACCCCACCATGCGCGGCTCTCACGAGAACGGCGACATCTTCTTCCAGCACCGCGAGGCTTGCAACAAATACTACGAGGCCGTTCCCGGCATCGTGGAAGAGTACATGGCCAAGGTCAATGCCAAGTTGGGCACCGACTATCAGCTGTTCAACTACTATGGCGCTCCCGACGCTGATCGCGTCATCATCGCCATGGGCTCCATCTGCGACGTGACCGAGGAAGTCATCGACTACCTGAACGCTCACGGCGAGAAGGTGGGCTTGGTGAAGGTCCGTCTGTACCGGCCTTTCCGTGCCGACAAGATGGTGGCTGCTCTCCCTGCCACCTGCAAGAAGATTGCTGTCCTGGACCGCACCAAGGAGCCCGGCTCTCTGGGCGAGCCTCTCTATCAGGACGTGGTCACCGCTCTGGCTCAGCAGGGTATCACCGACAAGGTAGTCATTGGCGGCCGTTACGGCCTGGGCTCCAAGGACACCCCGCCCCGCAGCGTGTTTGCTATTTATGAGGAGTTGGCCAAGGACGCTCCCAAGCGCGAGTTCACCATCGGCATCGTGGACGATGTGACCAACCTGTCCCTGGCCGAGCACGACTGCCCCAACACCGCTACCCCCGGCACTATCGAGTGCAAGTTCTGGGGCTTGGGCGGCGACGGCACCGTTGGCGCCAACAAGAACTCCACCAAGATCATCGGCGATCACACCGACAAGTACATCCAAGCATACTTCCAGTACGACTCCAAGAAGACCGGCGGTGTCACCATCAGCCACCTGCGCTTCGGTGACAAGCCCATCCGCGCTCCATACTACATCAACAAGGCTGACTTCGTAGCCTGCCATGTGCCCGCCTATATCGTCAAAGGCTTCCCCATGGTCCGGGACGTGAAGGACGGCGGCACCTTCCTCATTAACTGCCAGTGGAGCGATGAGGAACTGGATCACCATATGCCCGCCGCGGCCAAGCGCTACATCGCCGAGCATAACATCCAGGTCTACACCATCAACGCCATCGACTTGGCCATCGAAATCGGCATGGGCAAGCGGACCAACACCATCCTGCAGTCTGCTTTCTTTGCCCTGGCCAACATCATGCCTAAGGATGAGGCCATTGAGTACATGAAGGACGCTGCCACCCACTCCTACCTGAAGAAGGGTCAGGACATTGTGGATATGAACCACAAGGCCATCGACCTGGGTGCCACCGCCTTCAAGAAGTTCGAGGTCCCCGCCTCTTGGGCCACTGCTGAGGATACCCCCAAGGTCTCTACTCACACCGGCCGTCCCGCCGTTGTCAAGATGGTGGAAGACCTGATGGAGCCCATCGGCCGTATGGATGGCGACAGCCTGCCCGTGTCCGCTTTCTACAACGGCTATGTGGACGGCACCTTCCAGCAGGGCGCTTCCGCCTATGAGAAGCGCGGCGTCGCTGTTACCGTTCCCGCTTGGGATCAGGACAAGTGTATCCAGTGCAACCAGTGTGCTTATGTCTGCCCCCACGCCACCATCCGTCCCTTTGCTCTGACTGAGGAGGAGGCCGCCAACGCCCCCGCTTCCGCCAAGATCGTGGACATCAAGGCCGGCAAGGGCAAGGGCGTTTACAAGTACACCATGGCCGTCTCTCCCTTGGACTGCATGGGCTGCGGCGTCTGCGTCGGCGTCTGCCCCACCAAGGCCATCACCATGGCTCCCCAGGAGAGCCAGGCCGAGCAGCAGGCTACCTTTGACTACTGCGTGGCCAATGTCACCGAAAAGGCCGACATGGCTGGCGTCGGCAGCGTGAAGGACAGCCAGTTCAAGACTCCTCTGCTCGAGTTCTCTGGCTCCTGCGCCGGTTGTGCTGAAACCGCCTACGGCCGTCTCGTTACCCAGGTCTGCGGCGACCGGATGTACATCTCCAACGCCACCGGTTGTTCTTCCATTTGGGGTGGCCCCGCCGCTACTTCTCCCTATACCGTCAACAAGGAAGGCAAGGGTCCCGCTTGGGCCAACTCCCTGTTCGAGGACAACGCCGAGCATGGCTTGGGCTTCTACTACGGCCAGAAGGCCATCCGCGACCGTCTGACCGGCAAACTGGAAGAGCTTGCTGAGAAGACCACCTCCGAGGCCAAAAAGGCCGCTATCCAGGCTTGGATGGATACCAAGGATGACGGCGCGGCCAACGCCGAGCCCACCAAGGCCCTCATCGCTGTCCTGGAAGCCGACTCCGATTGCCCCTACAGCAAGGAGATTCTGGCCCATAAGGAGTTCTTGGCCAAGAAGTCCATCTGGATCTTCGGCGGCGACGGCTGGGCTTACGATATCGGTTACGGCGGACTGGATCACGTTCTGGCTTCCGGCGAGGATGTGAACATCATGGTCTTCGATACCGAGGTTTACTCCAACACCGGCGGACAGGCTTCCAAGTCCACCAATATCGGCCAGGTGGCTCAGTTCGCCGCTGCCGGTAAGGTGACTCCTAAGAAGTCCCTGTCCGAGATTGCCATGACCTACGGCTACGTCTACGTGGCTCAGGTGGCCATGGGTGCCAACCCCAACCAGACCTTGGCCGCTATCCGCGAGGCTGAGGCCTATCACGGAACCTCCATCGTCATCGGCTACTCCCCCTGTGAGATGCACTCCATCAAGGGCGGCATGCTCCACTGCCAGGACGAGATGAAGAAGGCTGTTGAGTGCGGCTACTGGAACCTGTTCCGGTTCAACCCCGACCTGAAGAAGCAGGGCAAGAGCCCCTTCACTCTGGATTCCAAGGCCCCCGCTGGCGGCTATCAGGAGTTCTTGATGAACGAGGCCCGCTACTCCGCTCTGACCCGCTCCTTCCCCGACCGCGCCAAGGATCTCTTTGTCAAGAACGAAGAGGCTGCCAAGGCCCGTTACGAGCACCTGGTCAAGCTGCAGGACTTGTACGCATAAGTCCTTTTCGCAAGCAAGATAAAAGACGCCCCGCCTTAAGGCGGGGCGTCTTTTATTTAAGAACACAAGAATAACTGTCTATTTTTTTTGGGGCCTATACATTCCATCAAAGAGTATCCCCTCTCTCCTCACTTATAAAATCGCAGCTTGCAAAGCGGCATAAGCCAATCGGCAGTTTTCAGCATTTTTGTCGCCTGTATCAGGAATATTTGGCTTTACGAAAGAGGACATTTTTCAGCATACAAAAAGAGCCACCGCCTTAATCTAATCCGTAAGCTTTTATCCCTGCAGCTCAGTATAATCTCTGGCATATTTGTCCACACTCTCCATACAATGGGAAAGAAAGGAAGGTGGATACTCATGAGAGATGGCTGGAGATGGCCCTGGACGCACCGGGAACCGGGACAAAATATTTTGCGGCTGGAGCTGGAGGAAAGCCTGGAAAATACGAGGGTTTTGATCGCACAGGCCTATGCCGGATTTAACGCCGCCAGCGACGGAGAACTGGTAGAGTCCTATGTCTACGAGATCCAGGCCCTTCAAACCCGCTATTCTTATCTTCTGCGGCAGAGGAAAGCGCTGGAGACGCCCCCGCTGGCGGCATTGGGGGGGGAGATCGCCTGTCCCGCCCTCCCGATAGCATGACATGGCCGACAGCTTAATGGACAGCCTGCCCTGGCTAATCGGCTCTTTGTGTATCGCAGTGGCCTTGGGACTCCTCCGCAGGCCCCTGGGCAGCCTTCTCCGTCTCCTGGGGCGGACCGGTGTCGGACTGGCCTTTTTGACCATCTTCGCTCCGGTGGGGCAGTTTTTGGGGGCAGGTCTCGGCGTCAATCTTTTCAACGCCCTGGTGCTGGGTGTGTTGGGTGCGCCCGGCTTTGGCCTGCTCATGATGCTGCGATGGGCGCTCAGATAAAAAGAAAAAATTCCCGGCGGGCTGAACACCCGCCGGGAATTTTTTAGAATTTTTTTCCTGTATGGTACATCTCACAGCCAGAGCAGCCTCCGCTGCAGCCACTGCAACCGCTGCAGCCTGCGCAGGAGCCCCCTGCTTTGTGGGATTTCACCAATGAACGGATCGACAATAGTACGAGCATTCCCACGACCACTATCGCAACGGCATCGCCAAAAAACGCAGGCATACTGGGACTCCTTTCCTTTTATTGTTCGCTGTGTGTGTCCTTACACGCGGGCCGCGTCCACGGAAGACAGCTTATGGATCTCCTCGCCCTTGTAGCCCTTACGGAACAGCAGGTAAAGGATGCCCACTACGCAGGCCAGAGCCACGACCGTACCGACACCAAAGGCCACTTCGCCCAAAATCAGACCGCCGATCTGATAGACGATCAGGGAGAGCACATAGGCCCACAGGCACATATAGCCGATGGCTGCGAAGGTCCACTTGGCATTGTTCATCTCCCGCTTGATAGCGCCCATAGCGGCGAAGCAGGGAGCGCACAGCAGGTTGAAAATCATGAAGCTATACGCAGTCAAGCCAGTGAAGACGCCAGCCATCTCGGCAGTCAGATTGCTTCCGTACAGCACGCCCATCGTGCCCACGACCTCTTCCTTGGCGATAAGGCCGGTGATAGTAGCCACCGTGGCTTGCCAAGTGTTAAAGCCCAGCGGCGCAAAGATGAAGGCAATCGCACCGCCGATACCGGCCAGCAGGGAGGCATCGGAGTCCTCGACCATGCCGAAGCCCGCCTCGGTAAAGCCGAAACCCTGGAGGAACCACAGCACGATGGAGGAGATCAGGATCACGCTGCCAGCCCGCTTGATAAAGGACCAGCCCCGCTCCCAAGTGGCCCGCAGAACGTTGCCCACAGAGGGGATGTGATAGGCGGGCAGCTCCATGACGAAGGGAGCAGGCTCACCGGCGAAGGCCTTGAACTTCTTCAGCATGATGCCAGAGATGATGACAGAGGCAATACCGATGAAGTAGAAGGATGCGGCTACTACGGCAGAGCCGCCGAACAGGGCCCCGGCAAACAGAGCGATAATGGGGGCCTTGGCACCGCAGGGCATGAAGCAGGTGGTCATAATGGTCATCTTCCGGTCACGGTCCTGCTCAATCGTACGGGAGGACATGATGCCGGGGATACCACAGCCCGTGGCCACCAGCAGAGGAATAAAGGACTTACCGGACAAGCCGAAGCGGCGGAAAATCCGGTCCATAATGAAGGCGATACGGGCCATGTAGCCAACGTCCTCCAAAATCGCCAGCAGCAGGAACAAGACCAACATCTGAGGCACAAAGCCCAGTACCGCGCCTACGCCGGCCACGATGCCGTCCAGGATCAAAGCCGTCAGGACCTCGCCGCAACCGATGGCCTCCAGCAGGTTCTCGATCAACACAGGGATACCGGGCACCCAAGTGCCGTAGGCGGTGGGATCAGGCTCCTCTACCTCCAGGGCCTCGGCAAAATCTCCGGCGCCGACAGTAACCTCATCAGTGGTACCGGCCTCGTCATCGTAGAAATAGACTTCCGTCTCAAGGTCTCCGGTCTGGGCCAGGAAGTCATCCAGCAGGGCTTCATCGACCTCCCCCGCCTCAATGGCCTCGGAGATGGCGTCAGTGTCCACGCCTTCCTCCTGCGCAGCAGCCAGGAACTCCTCGATGATGGTGCTGGCCTCTTCATAGGCACCGGAGTCCTCTTCCCAGGCCTCTGTGTCGGCGGTGAAGGGGACGAACCAGCCGTCGCCGAACAGTCCGTCGTTGGCCCAGTCGGTCAGGGCGGTGCCGATGGACACGGTCCAGCCGCCCATGGCGATGGCGTACACCAGAAACATGACCGCCACAAAGATGGGCAGGGCCAGGATCCGGTTGGTCACGACACGGTCGATCTTATCCGAGGTGGACATGCTGTGCTTGGCCGCCTTCTTCTTGACCGACCGCTCTACCACACCGTTGATGTAGGAATAGCGCTGGTTGGTGATGATGCTCTCTGCATCGTCATCCAACTCCTTTTCGCAGTCCACAATGTGCTGCTCCAAATGGGCCTTCAGTTCATCAGACAGGCCCAGCTCAGCCATGACCTTCTCATCCCGCTCAAAGACCTTGATGGCATACCAGCGCAGATAACGGCTGTCCACCTTGCCCTCAATGGACTCCTCAATGTGGGCAATGGCGTGCTCCACGCTGCCGGTGAACACATGGGGCAGCTCCCCGGATTGCTTGGCCTGCGCCAGCTTCACAGCAGCCTCGGCCACTTCCTGGGCACCCTCGCCCTTCAGCGCGGACATGGACATAACGGTGCAGCCCAAAGCTTCACCCAGCTTATCCAGATCGATCCGGTCTCCGTTCTTGCGGACCAGGTCCATCATGTTCACCGCCACCACAACGGGCAGGCCCAACTCAATGAGCTGGGTGGTTAAGTACAGGTTTCTCTCAATATTGGTGCCGTCTACGATATTTAAGATGGCATCCGGCTTCTCATTCACCAGATAGCCCCGGGCCACCACTTCCTCCAACGTATAGGGCGACAGGGAATAAATACCGGGCAAGTCCTGGATAACCACATCCTTGTGGCCCTTCAGCTTGCCCTCCTTCTTTTCCACCGTAACGCCAGGCCAGTTGCCTACGTACTGGTTGGAGCCGGTCAGAGCATTGAACAGCGTCGTTTTGCCGCAGTTCGGGTTGCCCGCCAGCGCGATTTTCAACTCCATGATTCGATCTCCTCTCCTTTAATTAGCCAAAGCTAACCTTATATCGGAAAAAATGGACGGTTTTCTGCCGTCCGGGAAATTCAGTCAATCTCGACCATCTCAGCATCCGATTTCCGCACAGACAGCTCATAGCCTCGAACATTCAGCTCCATCGGGTCACCCAGGGGGGCTACCTTCCGCACATAAATCTCGGTTCCCTTTGTGAGCCCCATGTCCATAATCCGGCGCTTCACGGCCCCTTCGCCGTGGAGCTTTACGACGGTGACGGTCTCTCCCACTTTGGCATCCTTCAGCGTTTTCATGTAATTTCCTCCTCTCCTAACATACACATATGTCTATTCATCCGCATTCAAAATAAAGCCTCGTTGCTCTGCTTTGAAACGAAATCGGCATATCAAATCATAATCCGCATCGCCATACCCTTATCCAACGCTACCCGGCTGTCCTTCACCTGTAAAATCAGATTGCCGGCCATCTCAGAAACAACGGTCACGACGCTGTCCACCACAAATCCCATCTCTGCTAAGTGCTGGCGCACCTCATCTTTTCCAGTGATCTTATGAATGGTAACGGTCTCTCCCGGTTTCGCCATTGTCAACGGTATCATCGCGTTCTTCCCCCCTTATTTTAAGGTTAGTATAAACTAACAGGTGGGACAAAATTTGGGCTAGTGTAAACTAACCCCAGTGATGTAGTAGAGTTTATCACTGCCCGCTAAATCTGTCAAGTCCATTCTAAAAATTTCGTGCCTTATATTTGCTGTGTTGACCAGTTTGTCTTCCAAAGTGCAATGAAGAACAAAACCGTGCTGAGGAACCAGGTGATGGGGTATGCGCTGAACACCACACTGATGTTTGGGATGATGCGGATCATGACTGTGATATAGAGGATACGGAAGGCACACCAAGTGGCCAGTATGATCCCCATGGGCGTCATGGACCGGCCGGAACCCTGCAGAATTCCCCCCGCCGCCTTGGAATAGCCCACCATGAAATAGAACAGCCCCTCCACCCGGGACTGCCGGATGCCGAAGGCCATCACTTCCGGGGTCCGGCTAAACAGCCCGATCAAAAACGGCGCAAAGAAAAACAGGGTCATTCCCATGACCCAGGCAGCTCCCACACTCATGAGAGTACCCAGCAAAGCGCCCCGTTTGACCCGGTCATGTTTTTGGGCCCCGAGGTTCTGACTGATAAAGGTAGTGATAGCCAGAGTGATGCAGATCACCGGCAGGTTGACAAACCCCTCCAGCCTGAAATAGCTGCCGCAGCCCGCCATGGCCTGTTCTCCGAATTTATTGATGTTGGATTGGACCACCAGATTGGAGATGGAGACGGCGCTGTTCTGCACGCCGCTGGGGATACCCAGTCGGAGCACCTGAAGCATCATCGCCCCATCCGCCTGAAGGTGCCGCAGGTTCAGCCGGATGATAAATCTGCCGCTCATCAGATGGAGGAGCGCCAGCACCGCGCTGAGGCTCTGGCCGATGACAGTGGCCAGAGCAGCCCCTTTCACGCCCATGTCCAGAGCACCCACGAAGAGAAGGTCCAGCACCACGTTGACCGCGGCGGCGATCATGAGATAATAGAGGGGATGGCGACTGTCTCCCAATGCCCGGAAGATCCCAGTCGCAGCATTATAGAGCACCAGGCCCATCAGGCCGGCGCAATAGATCCGAAAATAGGCAACGGACTCGGGCATCACCGTCTCCGGCGTACCCATCCAGCCCAGGATGGTGGGCGTAAACAGCACCCCAAACACCGACAAGAGCACCCCGGCCACTATGGAGAAGACCATGGTGGTGGAGACCGCCAGATCTGTCTTCTCCATGTTCTGCATCCCATAGTAGCGGGAAATCAAGACGCTGGCCCCCACAAAGGCCCCCTGGAAAAATCCGATCATCAGATAGCAGAGACTTCCTGAGGAGCTGACTGCGGCCAGAGCAATATCTCCGCAAAAGTTGCCCACCACCAGGGAGTCCACCGCGTTATAGAGCTGCTGAAATAAATTACCCGCAAACAGGGGCAGGGCAAAGCGGACCAATATGAGGCCAATCGGGCCCTCTGTCATCAGCGTTTTATCTCTTTTCACTTTCCCCAGTTCCTCTCTCTGTCTTACCTTAAAACAGCATCATAAAATGGCAGAAATTGTCAATTTTATCTATTTTTTGTCTCATACTCTTCTCCGCTTCCCGCAGGGATATTGGCGGGCCCCTATCAGGGTGCGTCTCCCAACGGCAGCCCCAGATGCTTCCGGGCCAGCAGCCCGTCGGGAGCGCAGGGCTCCGGACCGTTCTTCCGCTTCTGCTCCATCTCACTGCCCTTGCCCGCCAAGACGATGACGGCGGGGGCGGGGGCCTCCCCAATGGCCCGGCGGATGGCCTCCTCCCGGTCAGGGATGACGGTCCACGTCTTTCCATAGGGGGCGATATATCGTCCGATCTCCCCACAGATGGCCTCCACCTCCTCCGGCCCCGGGTCATCCTCGGTGAGAAGGATGCGGTCTGCGTATTCTCCCGCCGCTTTGCCCATCCCCTCCCGGCGGTCCAGTCCCTTTCCTCCGGTGCAGCCAAACACCACTGTCACCGGCTGGCCGGGATAGTCGCTGTGCACCGAACGCAGAAGGGCGGACAGGGCCAGGCCATTGTGGGCATAGTCTACGATGACGGTTTTTCCGTCGGCGTGATAGGTCTCCATCCGCCCGGGCACCGCTGCCCGGGCCAGCCCCGCCTGGACGTGCTCTGCCGGGACGCCCAGGCTCTCGCACACCGCCAAGGCCGCCAGGGCGTTGGATACATTGAAATCCCCTGTCATGGACAATGTGAAATCTCTCTCCTCCCCGGCATAGGGGGCGGTGAACGCCAATCCCTGGCCCATCCGGGCCAGGCGGCAACAGAAGATGTCAGCTCCGACGTCCTTCATGGCATAGGTGACCGTCTTTTCGCACCGCCCGGCCGCTGCCAGCACCTCAGCAGAGCGGTCGCTGTCCAGATTGACCACCGCAGTCCGGGCCTGGTCAAAAATTTTTAGCTTCGATTGAAAATAATCCTCTAAGGTGGGGTGCTCCTTGGGACTGATGTGGTCCTCTCCCAGGTTCAAAAATACCGCCGCCGCCAGCTCCACGCCGATGACCCGGCCGTATTTCAGCGCTTGGCTGGATTCCTCCATGACCAAATATCCGCACCCCGCGTTGACCGCGTTCCACAAATGGCGCTGGAGGTCCAGCGGCTCCGGGGTGGTCAGGACAGCAGGACGGCGCTGGGCACCGTCATCGGTGACGATGGTGGAGAGGAGGCCCGCCGGATGGAGCCCCTGGGCATAGCGCCACTGATCCAGGATAGATTTCAGGAAATAGGCAGTGGTGGTCTTCCCCTTGGTGCCGGTGATGCCCACGATGGACAGCTCCCCGGAGGGATGGCCCCAGGCCCGGTCGGCCAGCAGCCCCATGGCAGCCCGGATATCGGTGACCTGGATACAGGGGGCGGGGAGGTCGTAGGGCCTCTCACTGACATAGGAAAAGGCACCCCGGCGGAGGGCTTCCGCCAAATAATCGGGTTTAAAGGCGGCCCCTTTACACAAAAAGAGGCTGCCCGGCACCGCGCTGCGGGAGTCGCAGGTAACGGCGCTCACCGGTCTGGTCAAGTCTGCCCGGAGAGGAGCCATGTCGGCCAGAAGACCGTTTTTCAAAAGAAGCTGGTAGTAGTCACCCAAAGGAAGGCGGGGCCGGTCCACGGCAGTCACCTCGATTCATTTTTATATATCTGGGAGGCCATTCTTTTTCAAAAGAATAGTCGCCCAGTCCCTCCAAAAAAACAGAGAGGGGCCAGGGGGGAAGGAGGATCGAAACGCTCTCCCCCCGGGGCTTTTCAGGGGGATTGGGGGCCTCTTTTCTCGAAAAGAGGCCCCCAAAAAACGATTTCACTTCAGAAAGTCCCGACAGATAGTCGGCAAAAACCTCAAAACACTTGGCAAAAGCGGCGACAATGGGCACTCCCGGTTTCCGTGCGCCGCTCTCATATCGCAGATCACTTAAACAGGCGACCCCAGGGGCCTTGACGGCCAGCCTGCCCCGAAGCAGAGGATCCTGTTTGAGGACTGTCAGATGGAGGTCTTTCGCCGGGATGACGCCGAGCGCCGCATCCTGTTCCGCTGCCTGGTCAAATTGGGTCTACACATTCCGCAAGGGATACCCGCAGGCCTCCACACACCGCCGGGCCAGAACATCCATGGCGTCCAGATAGAAATTGGGCAGCCCGTGCCAGTCCTTGTAGACCGACAGCTCCGTACAGGCCAGCACCGCCCGGTCACACTCAAGCTTTCGAAGGGCGGTGTCAATGGCGGAGAATTTCTCCCGGCTGCCCTTCTCTCCCCTTTTGATCTCGTCATAGATGACGCTCATCACCAGCTTTTGGATCTCTTCCGGCAGGGACACCGCCTCCACCCCCACCGCCTGACACTCGGCGTGATAGAGCCCCATCTGCACCGTGCCGTCCGTAGCCAAAATGCCCACACGCCGGGCGCCGTCCGCTCTCAGCGTCCTGGCAGTCTCCGCGATCATATTGACGATGGGGACCTTCAGCTTTTCCTGCAGCTCAGGGATAAAGGTATGGGAGGTATTACAGGGGACGGCGATAGCCGCCGCGCCCCAGTCCTCCAAAAGCCTGGCATCGGCCAGCAGCCGGGCGCGGATGGCCGATGTGTCCCCCGCACGAATAGCCGCCGTCCGGTCGGGCATCTGGGTATCGCTCAAGATCAGGGTGGGGATATGCTCCTGATCGGTATCGGCGGCGGTAAAATCCAGCACCCGCTGATAAAACATCTCTGTGGCCTGGGGACCCATCCCCCCCAAGACCCCTAACTTTCCTCTTGTCAAGCTCTTCAGTCCTTCGGTTTTTCCATAGAGTCGGCATACCACCGGTATTGCCGGTGCTGGATCCGCCACACCCGCGCCTTATGGAGCAGGGCGTGGTCCGCGGAGTACCACAGGGGATTCACCGCCGCCCCCGCCTGCTTCAGCGCCTTCATCTCCGGATGAAAGCGGCGGGGAATATAGTCGTAAGCCACCTTTTCAGGGATAGCCCACCACAGATGGCGGTTCTCTGTGGCCACCAAAGGCTGCTCCTTGTGCTCGATCCGATCCTCCACCAAAAATCTGGCCAGGTTATAGCCCGCCCCAGTCACATAGTAGTTGCTCCGCCCCTGGCGGCAATTGATTTCAAAGGCCTTGAACTTCCCATCCCGGGGGTCGTATTTGATGTCAAAGTTGGAAAAGCCCACGAAATGGATGTCCTCTAAAAACCGGCGGAAGGTATCGTAGAGCGCTCCCCCCGGCTCGGTGATGATGACGGCGTGGTTGCCGATGCCGTGGCGGGTGTGCTCCTCCAGCAGCACATGGCCCAGGCACATGAGCCGCACCTTGCCCTCTCCGTCAGAATAGCAGGTAAGTACCCGCATATTCTCATCCCCGCCGGGGATAAAGTCCTGGATGATAAGGGAGTCTTCATAGCCGTGACCGTAGATGTCATCGATGACCTGATCCACTTCTTCCCGGCTCTGGAGGATATAGGCCTTCTTCTGGGTGTCAAAGGGGTGATCCCAGTAGGTGGCGCTCTCCGCGGGCTTGACCACAAAAGGTCCGTCAAAGGGCAGAGCGAAGTCGTGTCCCATCCCCTTCTTGTAGACGAAGGTGGCCGGGTGGTCGATGCCGTACTGATCGCACAGGGCATAGAACCGCTCCTTGTGGATGAGGCCTTCCATCTGCTCCAGCGACACATAGGGCGCCACCACATTGGCCGGATAGTTGGGCAGATTTTCCGCGATGGACGTCAGGTAGTTGTCTCCGCAGCCCAGCAGCAAAATGGTCTTGTTAGGAAACTCCGCGGCCACATGCCGTACGTTCTCCAGCACTTTTTCCGGCTCATCATTCCTCTCACTGACCCGGTAGTCGATGATGGCGCTTCCATAGCAGGGCCCCGAGGGATACATGCCATATGCCACCGTCTTGACGCCGTAGGCCTCATGGAAGGCTCGGGCCATGGAGTACACGTTGATATCCGCCCCCAGCAGGAGGGGGACAAAGGGCTGTTCCATCAGCAATACACCTCCTGAAATTCCATGTGATACCAGCCCTCTCCCAAATCGGTGAGAGAGGCGGGACAGTGCTCGGCCACCCAGGCGGCCTCCTCCGCGGTGAGCCGCAGCTCCCGCTCCAGCCGCTCCCCGCCATGAAACACCTCAGACAGCCGGGCAGTCAATTGGAATTCTTCCATGGTTCATTCCTCTTTTTCTCTTGCGCCTTTTCTCCGGAAAAGGCCTTTTCTTTTTATCCGATGGACCGTTTCACCTGATAAACGCTCTGGATCTGTCCCAGCTTGTTCATCACGTTAACGAGCTCGCTGCGGTCCTTGACCTCCGCCACAATGGTGATGACCGCGTAGCCGTCGGGCATGGACTTGGCCGATAGGGAGGACACCTTCACCTTGGCCGATGACAGGGCCATGGCCACATCCAGCGTCAAATTGTCCCGGTCCTTGGCAGACAGCTCCAAGGCCGTGCGGTAACCGGGCAGGTCGCCCTCCACCCAGTCTACCTTCACCCAGCGCCCCGCCTCTTCGCTCTTGCGGTTCTCCACCCGGGCATTGGGGCAGTCGGCACGGTGGACGGAGACCCCGAAACCCCGGGTGATGAAACCCACCACCGGGTCCCCAGGCACCGGGGTGCAGCATTTGGCGAACTTCACCATGCAGTTGTCCAGCCCCTCTACAACGATGCCCGACTGGGAACGGCGGGGGGCCTTGGACTTAAAGGTCGCCGCAGTGGTGGCGGAGGAGGCGGGCATGATAACCCCTCCGCCCTCGGCCAGGCACTCGGCCTGGGTCTTCTCCGCTGAGCTCTTTTCCATGCGGATCAGTTCATCCCGCATCCGGGTCACCGCTTTGACCGCAGACAGTCCGCCGTAGCCGATGGCGTTGTAGAGCTCATCCAGCGTGCCGAACCGCGCTTTTTTCAATAGGGCGGGCAGCACACTCTCTTCCGTGACGTCGGCCAGAGTGAGGCCTTGGTGCTTCAGCTCGGATTCAAAGAGGGCGCGTCCGGTGGCGATATTCTCCTCTCGGCACTCCCTCTTGAACCACTGGCGGATCTTATTTCGTGCCTCGTTGGACTTGCACAGCTTCAGCCAGTCCCGGCTGGGGCCCTTGGCTGTCTTGGAGGTGATGATCTCCACGATGTCGCCGCTTTTGAGCTGGGTCTCAAAGGGGACGATGCGGCCGTTGACCTTGGCTCCCGTCATCTTGTTGCCCACCGCCGAGTGGATGGAGTAGGCAAAGTCGATGGGGGTGGCCCCGGCAGGAAGGCTCTTCACATCCCCCTGGGGGGTGAAGACAAACACCTCGTCGGCGAACATATCCACCTTCAGCGTGCGGACAAACTCGTCCGGGTCGGCGTCCTGCTGGCTCTCCAGCAGCTTACGGACCCACTCGAAGGCCTCCTCCGTGCCCAGCTTTTCATTGGCCATGCCCTGCTTATATTTCCAGTGGGCGGCAATGCCGTACTCGGCGGTGTTATGCATCTCCTCGGTGCGGATCTGCACCTCGAAGGGGATACCCTCCCGGCCGATGACGGTGGTGTGGAGGGACTGGTAGCCGTTGGGCTTAGGAGTGGAGATATAGTCTTTAAACCGGCCCAGCACCGGGTTGAACATGTCGTGGATGCAGCCCAGCACATAGTAGCAGGTGGGCAGGTCGGGTACGATGACCCGGAAGGCGTATAGGTCAAAGATCTCGTCCAGGGTCTTATTCTGAGCGTACATCTTCCGGTAGATGGAGTAGATGTGCTTGACCCGGCCGTAGACCTGACATTTGACATTTTCACTGTCCATCCGCTCCTGGATCTTTTTCTGGATCCCCCCCAAAAATTCCTCATGGGCAGAGGAGCGGGCATCCAGCTCATCCGCGATCTCCTGATAGCCGATGGGGTCCAGATATTTGAGGGAGGTATCCTCCAGCTCCCACTTGATGCGCTGCATACCCAAGCGGTGGGCGATGGGGGCATAGATCTCCATGGTCTCCAGAGCCTTTTCCCGCTGCTTTCTGGCCGATTGGTACTCCATGGTGCGCATGTTGTGGAGCCTGTCGCAGATCTTGATGAGGATGACCCGGATGTCCTTGGCCATGGCCATGAGCATCTTCCGGAGGTTCTCCATCTGCTCCTCTTCCTTGGAGACATACTGTACCCGGGTCAGCTTGGTGACGCCCTCCACCAGATCAGCCACCGAAGTGCCGAAGCGCTTGGCGATCTCCTCATGGGTGATGCCGGTGTCCTCAATGGTGTCGTGGAGGAAGGCCGCAATGATAGAATCGGTATCCAACTCCAGATCGGCCACGATCTCCGCCACCGCCAGGGGATGGATGATATAGGGCTCCCCGCTTTTGCGCAGCTGGCCGGAGTGGGCGTTGTCGGCAAAAGAAAAAGCATCAAAGAGCCGCTGGGTATCCAACGTGGGATTGTAGGACTTGATCTTCGCCTCCAGCGCTTGATATCTCTCTAAAATCGGGTCCATAGATCTCCTCCTCTCCCCCTTTCATTCACCCGCCATGCGGCGCAGCCGCCGCATCAGCTCGGCCCCCTCCAGGTCCACCTTTTCGCCCGTATCCCGGACCTGAATTCGCAGATGGTCTGTCGTCTTTTCCACTCGGACAAGTCCCCGGTCATGGAAGACCGCCAGGCACACCTGGGTCCGCATGAATGTCTCTCGCAGCCCGCAGGAGCGGGCCACATTTTTGGCCAGCCGTTGGGCCGTCTCCTCAATGCAGCCCTCCTCCCGGCGGGAGCAGAGATACCGCCACAAATTGGCGAACTCCTGCCGGTTGGGCAGCAGGGCAGCCGCCTCAGCCGAGGAGAGGTCTTCCCCCTCCATCAGCCGCCGGAACAGCTCCTCCTCCACCTGGGCTCTGGTCCGGGCGGGGCGCAGGTCGCACACCTGGAGCTGCACGTTCCGCCAGCCCCGGTACTCATTGATCTGGGGATAAAAGCACACGTCCACCCGCTGGTTATCGGTGATCCTCGCCTCCTCCGCTGTAGCGGAAAAAAAGATGGCGTCCAAACTCCGTCCTCCAGCGGACAGCTTGAGCTTCATATGTTTCCCGTTGCCCACCTGAGTCAGTCCCACCAGGCTGCACCGGTCCAGTCGAAACACCGGCTTAGGGTTTCCCGGGCCATAGGGCTCTAAGAGGGCAAGCCCCTCCACCTCACTCTGGGTCAGCAGGCTGGGATCTTCCAGCACGCAGTCCGCCGTCAGTGCAGTTGCCGGGGCCTTCTCTTCCTGCGCTTTCCGGGTCAATTCATTGACCCGGCTCCGGAAGGCAGGTATATTCTTCTCTAAAATGGTAAAGCCCGCCGCCAGTTCGTGGCCGCCATAGGCCTCCAGCAAATCGCCGCACCCGTCCAAAAGTGCAAACAGGTTGACCCCGCCGTAAGACCGGCAGGAGCCCTTGCCCTGCCCTCCCTGCAGACAGATCATAAACGCCGGGACACCGTATTTCTCCGTCAGGCGGGAGGCCACGATGCCCACCACCCCCTGATGCCACGTATCTCCCGCCAGCACCAGCGCGTTCCGCTCCGCCGGAGGCAGACTGTCCACCAGCAGATCACACTGGGCGAAAATGTCTCCCTCCAGTTCTTGCCGCTGGTGGTTCAATGCGCACAGCTTTTTGGCCAGCTCTTCCCCCCGGTTCGGATCAGAGGTCAGCAGCAGCTCCAGCGCTACCGCAGAGCGGCCCATCCGACCGGCCGCGTTGATCCGGGGGGCCAGCGTGTAGCCAATGGAAATAGACGACAGCGCCCGGCTCTCCGCTCCAGACTCCCGGAGAAGCGCCTTTAACCCGGGGCGGGAGGTGTGGGACAGCATCGTCAAGCCCCGGCGCACGATCGTCCGGTTCTCCCCGGTCAGCTCCATCACGTCGGCCACAGTGCCGAGGGCGGCCAAGTCCGCGTATTCGTTCAGCAGCCCATCGGTCTGCTCCGGCCCCGCCAGGGCCATGCACACCTTGAGCGCCACCCCCACTCCCGCAAGATGCGGAAAGGGATAGGGGCAGTCGGGACGGTGGGGATCTACCACCGCCGTCGCCGCCGGAAGGATCTCCTTACACTCATGGTGGTCTGTAATGACCATATCCAGCCCCAGAGATCTGGCATAGTCGGTCTCTTCCAGCGCGGTGATGCCGCAATCCACCGTGACCACCAACGCAGCCCCCTGGCGGGCCAGCTTTTCCAGCGCGCCCCGGTTCAGGCCATATCCCTCCTCCAAGCGGTTGGGGATGTACGGAAGGACCCGGGCACCCTGACGCCGTAGGAAATCAGTCAACAGGCAGGTGGCGGTGATGCCATCCACATCGTAATCTCCATAGACGGCGATGGTCTCTCCCTTTTCCACGGCCCCTTTAATCCGCGCTGCCGCCCGGTCCATATCCCGCATGAGCATGGGGTCATAAAGGGGCGATTCCTCATAGAGGAATCGCCGGGCCTCCTCCGGATCGGTCCACCCCCGGGCGGCAAGCACCTTCGCACACAGCGCCGGGATGCCCGCCTCCCGCAGGGAGGCCTCCCCCTCACCAGGAGAGCGTTCACTCCATTGTCTATACTTCATGGATCCTCCCACTCTCTGAATGAAACAATTATCTTTTATTATACCAAATTAGAATGGGAGAAACAATGCGACGGGAAATATTTTTCCATCCTGGAACGCCTTATTTGCTCACTTGCGCAAACACCGCCCCTGTGTATTCCGCCAGCGCTTGGGGGGCCAGGGTCACCTGTCTTCCTATTTTCCCGGCGGAGACCGTCATTTCCGGCAGCACTTGGGCACTGGCATCCATGACAGTGGGAAACCGCTTTTTCATCCCAATGGGGGAGCAGCCCCCATGGACATAGCCCGTCAGGGGAAGCAGCTGGGCCTGCCGAATCATTTCAATGGACTTTTCCCCCACCGCCTTAGCCGCAGCCTTCAAATCCAGTTCCCGCTCTGCCGGCACCACAAACACATAGTTTCGCTTGGACGCCCCCACCGTCACCAGCGTCTTGAAGCAGCTTTCCGGCGGGATACCCAGCCTCTTCGCCGCCGTCGCCCCGTCCACAGCGCCGTCGCTGACATCATATTGCCGGGGCTGATACGGGATCTTCTTTTGATCCAGCAGCCGCATCACATTGGTCTTTTCTTCTGTCATCGCAAAGGCCTCCCTGATCATAATTCACCGTACGAAGGTCATTATATCCCGCCAATACGCAGATTTCAAACAAGGAAAGAAAAAAACAAGGCCCGACGGAGACCATCTGTCTGGTCCCTCGGGCCTTGTTCACGATCGGATTATTTCTCTTCCTCCGGGTTCAGCACGATCAGCGCTTGATCCACCCGGCGGTCATCCACAGAGAGTACAGTTACTGTCAGCCTCTCATATTGGAAGGAATCTCCCTCTCGGGGGAAGCGGTCCAGCTGCTCCGTGATCCACCCGCTCAAAGTGGTGTACTCACTGTCAAACTCTTTAGGCTCATAATCGAGGAGTTCAAAGACGTCGTAAATATTCATATCGCCGTCCATCTGGAACTCATTCTCCGACATCTCCGTGAAGTCACACTCCACCTCGTCGGTCTCGTCGAAGATGTCACCCACCAGTTCTTCCATGATATCCTCCACAGTCAGGATACCCATGGTACCGCCATAGCCGTCCAAGACCACCGCCATATTCCGCTTTTCTTCCCGCAGTTCGCCCAAAAGGTCTGAAATGCTCTTGGTCATATGGACAAACTTGGGCTCTGCCATAAGAGAGCGCAGATTGATATGATCCCGTTTCTCAGGGTCCATAGCCAGCTTTAAAACCTGCTTGACGTTGATAATGCCCACGATATGGTCCACATTTTCCTCATAGACGGGAATCCGGGTATACCGGGAAATTTCTTCATTGGCCAACAGGTCATCGATAGTGGAGTCCACATCCACAGCCACTATATCCACCCGGGGAACCATGATCTCATGAGCTGTAATGTCCGCAAATTCGATGGCGGATTTGATGAGTTCGCCCTCCGATTCAGTGATGACGCCTTCGTCTTGAATAGACTCCACCACCATCACCATCTCTTCGTCAGTCATACCCGGGCTAACATCTTTGGGTGTCCATAGCCGGGACAGGACATTCACAAACTTAGTGACGATCCACACCACCGGTTTGAACAGTGCCATGAAAAACCGCAGCGGGGCGCTGTATACCAGCACCAGCGCATTGCAGTACTCAACGCCCATGATCTTAGGCACAATCTCGCCGAAAATCAGCAGGACAATGGTGGTGATCAGTTCCGCATACGCCTGACCTTGGGCACCCATGATGTCAATCGCCAGCACCGTAATCACAGAGGTGGTGGCGATATTCACCAAGTTATTGCCCACCAGCACGGTAGAAAGGGTCTCCGCATACCTGTCCCGGATCTTCTGCGCTCGGATGGCCCGCTTGTCGCCCTCCTCCGCTTTCGCGCGCATCTTGTAGACGCTGGCGGAGTTATAGGCAATCTCCGCAGAGGAGAAAAAGGCAGAACCGGTCACCAGGACTACGACAAGAGCAATCAGTATGGCATTCATGCCTTTGCCACCTCCTCGCTCTTCATTTCTTCACCGGGTAAGGCATCCTCTTCCGCCTGCCCTTTCTGGTCCTTCTTGTCCTCTATCTTATCTTCATCCCACATGTCGCCCACCAGGGACTCTAAGATATCTTCCATCGTCACCAGACCCAGGGTACCGCCCCACTCGTCCAGCACAATGGCCATATGCTGTTTGCGCTTGCGCATTTCTTCAAACAGAGTATGTATATTCGCATCCAACGACACAGTGTAGGGCTCATTCATCACGTCTTCTACCCGGCACGTCCCGGTCTGAAGCAGCTTCAGCATGTAGGTCTTGGTACTTAAAACACCCACAATATGATCCATATCCCGGTCATAAACGGGCAGCCGGGAAAAGCTGGCCTGTCTGATTCGCTCCTGGCAAACCTCCGGTTCATCCCGAAGGTCAATGCCGGTAATGTGGATTCGCGGCGTCAGCACATCATGCACTGTGATATCGGAAAACTCCAGTGCCGACTGGATCAGTTCACTCTCCGAGCCTGTGATAACTCCCTCATCTTCGGCAGTTTCGATCATGGACTTGAAGTCATCCTCTGTTATGCTGGGCTCATTCTTTTTCGAGGAAAATATTTTCTTCAATCCATTGCTCAAAAGGGTAAAGCAAAACGCGACGGGCGTCAAAACGACCATCATCAGGTACAAAATCCCGGATACCGCCCCTGCGAACGCTTCACTATTCGCTTTCGCGACGTTCTTGGGGATCGTTTCACTGAAAATGAAAATAGCCAACGTCATGACAACAGTCGAAATCAACGAGCCATAGGAACCAAACCACTGGATCGCCAAAACTGTGGCAGTTGACGTGGCCAATACGTGGATCACGTTATTGCCGATCAGCAGTGTCACCAAGGCTTTGTCAAACTGGTTGAGGATCTTATCGATCCGTTTGGCTGTAGCGTCTCCATCATCCGCCCTGCTCTTTATCCTCACGCGGTTACAGTTGGAAAAGGCCGTTTCAGAACCCGCAAAAAAGCCGCCCAACAACACCAGTATGATGATATAAATACATCGGGGGAGTGTGTCGTCGTTCATGTTAAAATAATCCTCCTATTAATTCCACTTAATTTTTTGTTGCCGCGATATACGCAGGCTTTGCAGCAAACACGGTCAGTCTTTCTATCTTCTCCAGCGGTCTCCCTGCTCTATCACCTCCCTGCTCAAAGCAAAAGAATCCCTGTATGTTCCAATAGGATCTTAAGGCCCATCAAAATGAGGGCCAGACCACCGATCCATTCCGCCTTCGCGCGATATTTCGCCCCAAAAGCGCTGCCGATCTCGATCCCAGCCGCCGAGAACGCAAATGCGGTGACGCCGATCAAACTGACAGCCGTCACGATCCCTACCTGCAAAAAGGCAAAGGTGACGCCCACAGCCAATGCGTCAATACTGGCGGCCACAGCCAGAGGGAGCATCGCCTTCATGGAAAATGAGGCATCCAGCTCTTCGGGCCCACCCCTGGAGTCCCGGATCATGGCAATCCCGATCAGACCCAGCAGTGCAAATGCGATCCAGTGATCCACATTCTCTGCCGCCGTTTGAAAGCAGCTTCCCAACCAATAGCCCAGCAGAGGCATTATTGCCTGGAAGCCGCCGAAATAGAGTCCTGCAGTCATAGCGTGCCTTATCTTCACCCTCTCCACAGAGAGGCCCTTGCAGATCGACACCGCGAATGCATCCATAGACAGCCCAACGGAAATAACAAACAGTTCCCACAGTCCCATTTCTCCTCCTCCATTCTATCAAAGATCCTCATCGACAATTCTCTTTGGTAAAATGGGCCAGACAAAGAAATGGACGAAACCCATCTGCTGCAGATCAGTCTCGTCGTTCTCAGATGAGTCCAAAAATGACTCTCACTATGTTCACATCATCATATTCTGCCGTGCCGACTATTCCCTTGGTGTAACAGTATAGCAGAAAGAAAAGTCTTTTTCAACCTCCTTTTATCAATTCATTTCAAGATATTTTGTACTTTTCTCCCTTTTTCTCCCTAAATTGGTGCCTGATAGCCATGAAAAGGTCCTGCCGTTTGATAAACCCACCGATGGGTCGGATCATATTAATATTACTTCCATCATCGCAAGGGGTAGAGATATGAGACAGCGTATGGAATTTGACAATTTGCACCGCCAACTCTCTCCTTGTCATCGTCTACTCCGCTTTTCTGCCGGCTTGGAAGTCCCCGCAAAAATAAAAAATTGGGCTCTCCCTGAGGGAGAGCCCAATTTTTTATTTCCCGGGAAATCATATTCGATCCGCGCCCCCACGGCGGCCCAGTGTCCCTTTCCCGGGGCTCCGCCAATGTTGGCGTTCGCTCCCGCCGACAGGCTCAGTACTGCCCCAGATTGGCAGAGGCGTCGGAGTTGCTGCTCTTGCCGAATTGGAAGTCATTGCCGGGCAAAATAGCGTTGAGCAGGATCCCGGCGATGGCGGCAATGGCCAGGCTGGTCAGGGTGATAGACGCCCCGCCCACCTGGAAGGTCAAACCGCTGGTAAAGCCCAGGCCGCTGACCAGGATGACGGCGGCGATAATCAGGTTGCGGGAGTTGGTGAAGTCCACCTGGTTCTCTACCACGTTCCGCACACCAATGGCGGAGATCATGCCGTAGAGGATAAAGCTGACTCCGCCAATGATAGCCGCTGGGATGGAGTTGACAAAGGCGGCAAACTTGGGGCTGAAGGAGAGGATGACGGCGTAGATGGCCGCCAGCCGGATGACCCGAGGATCGTGGACCCGGGAGAGGACCAGCACGCCGGTGTTCTCGCCGTAGGTGGTGTTGGCCGGGCCGCCGAAGAGGCCAGACAGGGAGGTGGCGATTCCATCGCCGATGAGGGTCCGGTGGAGGCCCGGGTCCTCAATGAAATTATCCCCCACCGTGGCGGAGATGGCGGACATGTCACCGATATGCTCCATCATGGAGGCGATGGCAATAGGGGCCATCACCAAAATGGAGGAGACATCAAACTTGGCAATGCTGCCGGAGAAATCGGTAAGGAAGGGCTGGAGCCCCAGCAACTTGGCGGTGGCCACACCGGAAAAGTCCAGCATGGGGCCTGCGGCGCCGGTGGCTGCATCGGTGATGACGGTGGCGCCGCAGGCGTTTCCAATGACCGCCACGATGTAGGCACCCACCACGCCCAGCAGGATGGGGATGATCTTGATCATGCCCCGGCCCCAGATGTTGCAGACGATGATGATGGCCATGGATACCAGCGCCAGCCACCAGCAGGTGGAGGCATTGCTCACTGCAGAGGATGCCAGGCTCAGACCGATGAGAATGATAATGGGGCCGGTGACCACAGGGGGCAGGAAATGCATGACCCGGTGGACCCCCACCAATTTGATGATGGCAGCCAGCACTACGTACAAAAGGCCCGCCACCACGATACCGCCGCAGGCGTACTGCAGCTTTTCCGCGGCCGCCATACCGGCGTAGATGCCGGAATCCATATTGGCCATAGTGTAAAAGCCGCCCAGGAAAGCAAAGGAGGAGCCCAAAAAGGCGGGCACTCGCATCTTGGTACAAATGTGGAAGAACAGGGTGCCGATACCGGCAAAGAACAGGGTGGTCTGGATATTGAGAGGCAGTCCGTAGCTTTGGACCAAGATGGGCACCAGCACAGTGGCGCCAAACATGGCGAACATATGCTGCAGGCCCAGGATCAGCATTTTGGGCACGCCTAAGGCACGGGCGTCCCGGATGGGCCCCTGGCCCATGGGATTTTTTTCTTTCATGGGGTACTCTCCTCTCTTTTATTCCCTCAGTTTTTATCTCCGGTCAAAAAAATACCGGCTCAAAAGCCGGCAGACGGGAAAACCAAAAAAGGAAGCAGAAGCGCCCGCTTTCAGCATCTTCTTCATGGCGCCACACCTCCTCATTTCGTTACATAGTATCATATCCTTTTGTCCATTGCAAGAGAAAATGTCGGTTTATTTTGCCTTTCCGCCCATCCCTTTGAAAATCCCTTGACGAGATCCGGCTTCGGTGATACAATGTCCCCCAGACAAAGGCACTGACCGGGAAAAGTACGCGCAAGACCCGGACCACAGAGAGGAGCCGTTTGGTGCAAGGCTTCCGAAGGTCTGCGCGGAAGGCGCCCGTGAGCTGCAAAGTGGAAATGCTTTGCCGGTCCCCGCCGTTACTGGGCTCGAGTGCGCATCCGCCGGATGCGAATTCAGGTGGAACCACGGACTTTGCGTAAAGTTCGCCCTGAGCCGAATAATATCGGCTCAGGGCGTTTTTTTATCTTTCAACTGCTTCCCTCCGCGGTGCTGCTCTGGAATTTTGTGATCCTCGTCTATCTCTACGCCATCAGAGTGTATATCGCAATTCGCTTTTCCTTCTGGTATCAAAAAAACTTCACATAACAAAAGGAGTGCTTTCCATGAAAAACACGGAAAAGACCATGGACCAAATCGTGGCCCTGTGCAAGGGCCGGGGCTTCATTTTTGCCGGCTCCGAAATCTACGGCGGCCTGGCCAACACCTGGGACTACGGCCCCTTGGGCGTGGAACTGAAGAACAATGTGAAGAGGGCTTGGTGGAAGAAATTCGTTCAGGAAAACCCCTATAATGTGGGGCTGGATGCCGCCATTTTGATGAATCCCCAGACCTGGGTAGCCTCCGGCCACTTGGCGGGCTTCTCCGACCCCCTGATGGACTGCAAGGAGTGCAAGGAGCGCTTCCGCGCCGATAAGGTCATCGAGGATTGGTGCGGCGAGACCGGCTTTGCCCTGCCCAAGCCCATTGACGCCTTTTCCCAGGCTGAGATGAAGGACTTTGTAGAGGAACACGCCATTCCCTGCCCCTCCTGTGGCAAACACAACTTCACCGACATCCGCCAGTTCAACCTGATGTTCAAGACCTTCCAGGGGGTCACCGAGGATGCCAAGAACACTGTGTACCTCCGGCCAGAGACCGCCCAGGGCATCTTCACAAACTTCGTCAACGTCCAGCGCACCACGCGGAAAAAGCTGCCCTTCGGCATTGCCCAGATTGGCAAGTCCTTCCGCAACGAGATTACCCCAGGCAACTTCATCTTCCGAGTCCGGGAGTTTGAGCAGATGGAGTTGGAGTTCTTCTGCGAACCGGGCACTGACCTGGAGTGGTTCCAGTACTGGCGCAACTTCTGCCGGGAGTGGTTGCTGTCCATCGGGCTGAAGGAGGAAAACCTTCGGCTTCGGGATCACGATCCGGAGGAGCTGTGCTTCTACTCCAAGGCCACCACCGACTTTGAGTTCCTGTTCCCCTTCGGTTGGGGCGAGCTTTGGGGCGTGGCCGACCGGACCGACTACGATCTGAATCAGCACCAGACCACCTCCGGCAAGGATCTGACCTATTACGATCAGGAGAAAAACGAGCACTATATCCCCTATGTAATCGAGCCCTCCCTGGGTGTGGAGCGTTCCGTCCTGGCCATTTTGTGCGATGCCTATGACGAGGAAGTGGTGGATGAGGCCAAAAACGATGTCCGCACGGTCCTGCGGCTCCATCCCGCCCTGGCCCCCTTCAAGGCGGCCGTCCTGCCCCTGTCCAAGAAGCTGTCCGAGCCCGCCCGCAAGATCTTTGCGGAGCTGTCCAAGGATTTCATGGTGGACTTTGATGAAGCAGGCTCCATCGGCAAGCGCTACCGCCGCCAGGATGAGATCGGCACTCCCTTCTGCATCACCGTGGACTTCCAGACGGTGGGCAGCGACACCGAGGAGGCTGATGGCTGTGTCACCGTCCGGGAGCGGGACTCCATGGAGCAGGTCCGCATCCCCGTGGAGGGGCTGAAGGCCTATATCCAGGAGAAGGTCACCTTTTGATCGGAGGGCTTTGGATAAAAAATTCGCCGTCCTCATCTTGCTGACCAAAACCGTTCTTTATGGATCAGCCGACCAAGAAAATCCCCTTTTTCATTTTGCGCATCCGTGCCAAGCCGCTCCCCTTCTAAAAAAGGCAAAAACAGGGCCGCCCCACAAGGGACGGCCCTGTTTTCCTATGTATTTCAACTCAGCGCTGCGGTGATAATGGCCATGGAGTAGACTTCCTGGGCGTTGCAGCCCCGGGACAGGTCGTTCACGGGGGCGTTCAGGCCCAGCAGGATGGGGCCATAGGCGTCAAAGCTGCCCAACCGCTGGGCAATCTTGTAGCCGATGTTGCCGGCATTGATATCGGGGAAAATAAAGGTGTTGGCGTAGCCTGCCACCTTGGAGTCGGGGCACTTGGTAGCCGCCACCCGGGGAGAGACCGCCGCGTCAAACTGCAGCTCGCCGTCCACATCGAAGTCGGGATTGGTGGCCATCAACTTGTTAAAGGCGTTGCGCATCTTATCCACATCTTCCCCCGCGCCGGAGCCATGGGTAGAGTAGGACAGCAGGGCCACCTTGGGCTCGATGCCGAATACCCGGCCGCAGTGGGCCACTTCCGTGGCGATCTCCACCAACTCGTCCTCATTGGGCTTGATATTGATGGCGCAGTCGCCCATAGCCAACACCTCCCGGTCACCGGTGGCGGAAGGCCGCACCAAGATGAAGCAGGAAGAGACGATCTTGTTGCCCGGCTTAGTCTTGATCAGCTGCAAGGCAGGACGGACGGTGTCGGCCGTGGAATAGGTGGCGCCGCCCAGCAGGCAGTCGGCCTCTCCCATGGCCACCAGCATGGTGCCGAAGTAGTTGGCCTGGCGGAGCAGCTTGCGGCAGTCCTCTTCGCTCATCTTGCCCTTGCGCAGCTCCACCATCTTGGCCACCATCTCGTCCATCCGCTCATAGTTTTCAGGGTCAACGATTTGAGCCCCACGGATATTAAACCCGCTCTCCTCCGCAGCACGGAACACCTCGTCCGGTTTACCCACCAAAATGGGAGCCAGCCAGGTACCGGCCAGCAGCCGGGCGCTGGCTTCCAGGATACGGGGATCCGTTCCCTCTGTAAATACGATGGTCTTAGGCGCCTTTTTCAATTTTTCGATCATGGCGCCAAATCCAAAATTCTCCATAAATGCCCCTCCTAAAAAATAGATTGAATTGATATTCGGATGTAATTGTTGCTTTTTATTATACACCACCTCAGTAGGAAAACTCAACAAGCAAGGACAAGTTTTCCATATAAAATTTTCTTTACAAAAGGTAATGTTTTCACTATACTATACCTATTGTTTTGTTGTGCAGAGGAGCGTGTATGGAAATGGAAACCATCAACGACTTTGCTCGGTCTCTGGCCTTGCTGCGCCGGGAAAAGGGTGTCAGTCAGCGGGTCGCCGCAAAAGAGCTGGGGATCAGCCAGGCTTTGTTATCTCACTATGAAAATGGCGTCCGGGAGCCGGGGCTGGCCTTTGTGCGCCGGGCCTGTGACTACTACCGGGTCTCCGCCGACTTTCTTTTGGGGCGCAGCATGGACCGGGACGGCACCACCATCGGCGCCGAGGAACTCTATGACATCTCCGCTGAACGGGACAACGTCCTGCGGGGAAGCATTGCCGCCACCCTCAACAAAAAGCTCTTAGTCAACTCCGTGGGAGTTCTTTTCGACCTGCTGGGCAAGGCGGGCAGCAAAGAGGCCATCCAAGCGGCGTCAGATTACCTGTCCTCCGCCATCTATCAGCTCTTTCGGCACCTGTACCGCGCCTCAGGCACCCAGGATGAGAACTTTTTTTCCATTACCTCCCTCCATTTCAGCGCCGGCTGCGCTGATGCCGACATGACCTATTCCGAGGCCGATTACCTGGACGCCTTATCGGTCCAGGTAAAGGAAAAGGGGAAGGAGTCCTTCCCGCCCATGAACAACAGTGCGCTGTCCAGCGCCTATCCGGGCCTCTACCAGTCCCTTTTGCAGATTATCCACACCACCGGAAAGCGAATCAATTACAATCTGGAAAACCGGTGGAAGGGGATGCGGTAAAGCCCACTTCCACCGCCCAACCCCGTCGGGCAGGGGTATGGTCCTCTCCGCGGCTTTGGGCTCATCCGCTTTTCAGATTCCCCGCGGGGTTCCCGGGAAAGGAAAAATCAATCGCTTTTTATCCCTGCCCCCCGCTGCAAAGAGCCCTTTGCAGCTCTTACATCCCGCGACGCCCCCCCTTTTGATTTTATCTGTCCGCGCCTGCTGACGCGCCCCATCCGGCAGATGGGGCGCCAGCGGACTTGCCTATGGAGGTTTTCCTTATGACTGACCAATCAAAAATCAGAAACTTTTCCATCATCGCCCACATCGATCACGGGAAATCCACCCTGTCTGACCGGCTCATCGAGCTATGCGGGGCGGTGGAGCAGCGGGAGATGGAGAGCCAGCTCCTGGACAACATGGACCTGGAGAAGGAGCGGGGCATCACCATCAAGGCCCGGGCGGTGCGGCTGAGCTACAAGGCTCTGGACGGGGAGACCTATGAGCTCAACCTGATCGACACGCCGGGCCATGTGGACTTCAACTACGAGGTCTCCCGCTCCCTGGCCGCCTGCGAGGGGGCGGTGCTGGTGGTGGATGCCGCCCAGGGCATCGAGGCCCAGACCTTGGCCAACACCTACCTGGCTATGGAACACGACCTGGAGATCCGACCGGTGGTCAACAAGATCGACCTGCCTGCCGCCGATCCCAAGCGGGTCAAGCAGGAGATTGAGGACGTCATCGGCCTGGAGGCCCAGGAGGCCCCGGAGATCTCCGCCAAGATGGGCATCAACATCCAGGCAGTGCTGGAGGATGTGGTGAAGAACATCCCTGCCCCCGCCGGAGACCCCGGCGCCCCCCTGAAAGCCCTGATCTTCGACAGCCAGTACGATGCCTACCGGGGTGTCATCGTCTACTTCCGGGTGGTGGAAGGCACCGTCAAAAGGGGCATGAAGGTGCGAATGATGGCCTCCGGCGCCGAGTACGACATCTTAGAGTGCGGCCACCTCCTCCCCCTGGGGCTGGAGCCCTGCCCCGAGCTCATCGCCGGGGAGGTGGGTTACCTCACCGCCTCCATTAAGAATGTGAAGGACACCCGGGTGGGTGACACGGTCACCGGAGTGGAGCGGCCGGCGGAGGAAGCCCTCCCCGGCTACCGGCCCGCCCAGGCCATGGTCTACTGCGGCATCTACACCGAAGACGGCTCCAAGTTTCCCGATCTGCGGGACGCGCTGGAAAAGCTGCAGCTCAACGACGCCTCCCTCTCCTTCGAGCCCGAATCCTCCGCCGCCCTGGGCTTCGGCTTCCGGTGCGGCTTTTTAGGGATGCTCCACATGGAGATCATCCAGGAGCGGCTGGAGCGAGAGTTCGACCTGGATCTGATCACTACCCTCCCCTCGGTCATCTACCGGATCACCAAGACCGACGGCAGTGTGGTCATGGTAGACAATCCACACAACTACCCGGACACGGGCTCCATCCAACTGGCCGAGGAGCCCTACGCCAAGGTGTCCATCATCTCGCCCCCGGACTATGTGGGCAACATCATGCCCCTGTGCCAGGACCGGCGGGGGGAGTTCAAGGACATGCAGTATTTGGAAGCCAATCTGGTGGAGATCCACTACTCCATGCCCCTGGGGGAGATCATTTACGACTTCTTCGACACCCTGAAGGCCCGAACCAAGGGCTACGCCAGCCTGGACTACGAGATGAGCGAGTACCGGCCCAGCGAGCTGGTGAAGGTGGACCTGCTCTTAAACGGCGACCAGGTAGACGCCCTGAGCTTCATCGCCCACCGGGAAAAGGCTTACCCCCGGGCTCGGCGGCTGTGCGAGAAGCTGAAGGAAAACATCCCCCGCCAGCTCTTCGAGGTGCCCATCCAGGCGGCCATCGGCGGAAAGGTCATCGCCCGGGAGACCCTGAAGGCCATGCGGAAGGACGTGCTGGCCAAGTGCTACGGCGGTGACATCACCCGGAAGAAGAAGCTGCTGGAGAAGCAGAAGGAGGGCAAGAAAAAGATGCGCTCCCTGGGTACGGTGCAAATCCCCACGGAGGCATTTATGGCCGTCTTGAAACTGGACGAGGAGAACTAAACGCCAGTTTTTTCAAGCACCGCCCCAGATGGACTCACAAAAGGCACCGGGAAGAACCATACCGTTCTTCCCGGTGCCTTTTCCTGCCGGTCTGCCCGCAGGGAGGGGCATTCTCCCAGATTCTCCACCATTCTCACGGCGATGAGAAGTGCCTGCTTCCGGGTGGTGTCGGCATGACCCTCCACCTTTTTCTCAGGCGCCTTCAGGAACCCGCCCCTCACAAAGCCCGCCGATCTGCCCTTCAATTCCCGCCATCCTCTGTACCTTGTCCTGGAACAGGCAGTTAAACAGGGAGATCACCCGGCCCACACACACGACCCCCACCAGCGTACCCACACCGATGCCGCACATCCAGTTCCCCGCGGCCATCCCCAGCAAAAAGGACATCGCCACGCTGAACAGGTCAAACAGATTCTTGGCCAGGCCGGTCTCTTTGCCCCAGGCCTCTCCCACCGCCTGCACGATGCCGTCGCAGGGATTGGGCACCAGCCGCATATTCAAAACCATCGCAGCCCCCACTCCGGTCAGCAGGAGCGCGGCCAGCAGCAGGAGGATTTTTTGCCAAAATTGCTCCAAGGGGATCTGGATAATCCCGTTATAAAAGTTCAGCACCCGGGTGAATACAACGCTGAACGGGATCTGCAGCAGGTCATAGAGTCTCGCCCTTTTCCCTTTCAGCAAAAATTGCAGGCCCACAAAGATACAGTATATCACTAAGGTCGTATCCCCGAAATTCCATCCCCAGATCTCCGATATGCAATAGGGCAGGCTCATGATGGGGGAGACCCCCAGCCCCGCCTTGGTATTGAGGATCAGCCCCAGAGCCAATATCATGATCCCCACTGCGTAAAACAAAAATCGAAATCTCTTCTGCCGGTCCATCCTCCGATCTTCCCCCTCTAAAATCTTATATAATATATTATATAAGATCAGTATATCAGCCTATCTTCCTCCCGTCAAGGAAAACACAAAAACAGCGGTCCCTTCCAAGTGGGAAAAGGCCGCTGTCACCATCAAGAAAATCAGAAAATCTCCCGGAAAAGGTCTCTCACCAGCATATTTGTTCTCTTTCGGAAATATCTTGGCTGATACCCCAACAAATAGCAAGCCATTTATTCTTTTTTCGATGAAAACAGAGACCTTCCCGTCCGTTTGACGGAAAGGTCTCTGTTTTTCATTCCTTTATGGATTTATGCGTTTTTCACAGATTCCGCGATGGCATCGGCCAGCGTTTCCAGCTCCCCTTCCCGGTCTCCGGGCAGAACGGAGCGGAAGCTCAGGGCGGGCTCCAGCAAGGTGCAGTCCTTCAGCCCCTCGGCGACAAACTTACCCATCAGTTCCCCGGACTTGGGCGCCCAAGTGCCGTTCTCCATGATGGCAAAGGTCCGGTTCTGGATGCACAGTGCCTTCATATCGGCCAGATAGCTGTGCATGGGCGGATAGAAGTCCATATTATAGGTGACACAGGCCAGCACCACATGGGAGACTCGGAAGGTCTCGCTGATCAGGCTGGAAACGTGGGTGGTGGACACATCACGCACCACCACGTTGGTCACGCCCCGCTCCACCAGGGCCGCAGCCAAAGCCCCGGCAGCCTGCTCTGTGCCGCCATACATGGAGCCATAGACCACCATGACACCCTTTTCCTCCGGCTCATACCGGCTCCACTTGTCGTATTTCCCCAGCAGGTAATCGAAATCAGAGCGCCATACCGGACCGTGGAGCGGACAGATGAATTTGATCTTATCTCCCAGGCCTGCCGCCTTCTTCAGAAGATTCTGCACAGATGTGCCGAACTTGCCCACGATATTCGTGTAGTACCGCCGTGCCTCCTCCAGCCAGTCCCGGTCAAAGTCCACCTCGTCGTTGAACAGCTTGCCGTCCAGCGTACCAAACGTACCGAAAGCGTCGGCGGTAAAGAGGGTGCCGGTGACCTCCTCAAAGGACACCATGACCTCCGGCCAGTGGACCAAAGGCGCAGAATAGAAGGTGATGGCGTGCTTGCCGAAGGAGATCCGGTCCCCCTCCTTAACAGCGATCCGCTCCCCGCCTGCAGAGGCAAAGCCAAACTGGTCCAGGAATTGAAAGGCCATCTTCCCGGCAATGAGCTTGGCGTTGGGCCACCGGGCCAGCACCGCCCACAGCCCGGCGCCGTGGTCCGGCTCCAGGTGGTGGAGAACGATGTAATCCAGATCCCGGCCCGCCAATACATGGCTCACATTTTCCAACAACTGAGGTGCCGCCGACCAGTCCACAGCGTCAAAAAGGACGGTGGACTCGTCCAGCAGGACATAAGAGTTGTAGCTCACACCCTTGGGAATGGGGTGAATGTTTTCAAAGAGCGAAGTGTGTCTGTCGTTGGCACCTACCCAATAGAGGTCATCGGTGACTTTTCTCACACAGTGCATAATATTTGGGGCTCCTTTCCCAATATTTTATGGTTTTCATAGTTTATCATACTCTTGAGAGAAAGTCTACCGCAACACCGGGAAACAAAAAATTACTTTTCTTCCTCTCCGGCAGACACGGCAGCCCGGAAAAGTTCCACAGCCCTGTCGTTGTCCTCCGAGATGACGAGCATCAAATACTCTCCGCACTCCACCACCTGGCCGTTCTGCGCCATCTCATAGGGGTCGGGCAGGTAGTGTTCAAAGGAGCGCTCGATGGCGGCCCGGCGCTCCTCCAGCTCAGCCTTGGCCTCCTCCTTGTCAGCCCCCTCAGCCAGTTTGCCGATGACGAGGGCGTCAGCCCGAACCATCATGGAGGAGAAGCAGACAACCTCGTCGTACTTGTCCGCGTCGATCCCCAGGTATTCCTTCATCTCTTCCTGGGAATTCTTCATGCTGCAGGCCATGTTGATCTCCCCGATGATCTGCCGGGCCAGCTTGGTCAGCGGCCGGCCGTTGGGGGTCGCAAGATCGATGCGCGCCGTCTCCTGCGCCGGATCCAGGCTCACGGCATAGTCCTTCAAATCGGCAAAGACGGCGGCGGAGAGGAAGGTGACGCCATCTACCACACAGGCGGTGACCTCATCCAGCTTCTCCCCGTTCAGTTCCACAGAGTTGTCGGCAAAATTCACGATAAACGTGGCCCCATCCAGGGAAAAGAAGCCCTGGTTCTCCTCCTCAAACCACTGCGCATAGCCGTTGTCTGATTCGGCAATGAGCCGCATGGGCACCAGGGCGGCATCCTCTGCATTCGGGATGGCAGAGGTATCCAGCCTCTCTCCGTTGAGGAACAGGGCAGTCTGATAGCTTTTCTTTGCAGAATCGGCATCGGGAGCAGCCGCCCATGCGGAGGGCACCTGAGAGGCCGCCAGGGCAAGGGCCAGTGCGGCAGCAGAAACGCGCTGATAGGTCATGATGTTGCAATCTCCTTTTTCATGTATTTGTATTCAGCCGGTCCGTCGTTAGAATAACACCCTTTAGACGCCATGGTATAGGAAAAGTTCCGAGAAAATCGAAATGTTCCTGTCCGATGGTCTCGATTTTCTTTCTCTTTGTGACAACGGCCCTGCCGTATGGTACAATACACCCAAAAGGCCCCTCTTTGGGGGGAGGTGGACCCCCTATGAGCGAATGCGAGCAGTGGCGGCTCGGCCTATCCCAGACTCTCCGGGACTGCCGGCGGGAGTTTGAGGCCATGGGCAGTGCCAACCGTCAGAACATCTTTATCTCCCTTTTGGAGGCCGACCCCCTGGGGCTTCGGGTGGGGAAACTCATGGAGCGCACCCACCTGTCCCGGCCCGCCCTGTCCCACCACCGGAAGGTGCTCCGGGAGGCCGGACCCGCAGAGCCGCGGCGGAAGGGGACCCGAAATTACTACTTTCCCAGTACCGAACCTTCTGGGTGGGCAAAGCTGAAATTCCTCTTTGACCAGGCTTACCGCATGGTGCAGGACGCCAACGCAGCCGGCTGGAACGCATACACAAAGCAAAAGGAGGAACCATAATGGATCAACTCAGCCTCATGAAACACCGCCACTCTGTGCGGCAATACACAGACCGGGCTCTGGAACCCGCTGCTGTAGAGGCCCTTCAGACAGAGATCGCTGCTGTCAACGCAGAGAGCCGACTGCGCCTCCGGCTCATCACAGAGGAGCCCACCGCTTTTCAAGGCCCCCTGGCCCACTATGGGAAATTCCGGGGCGTCAAAAACTACCTGATCCTGGCCGGGCCCAAGGTTCCCGATTTAGAGGAGAAGATCGGCTGCTGCGGACAGCGCCTTGTGCTAAAGGCCGCCGAATTGGGGCTGGACTCCTGCTGGGTGGCCCTGACCTTCCGCAAACGGGCCGTGAGGAAGGCCTCTGACGGCAAATTGGTGTGCGCAGTTGCACTGGGGTACGGCGAAAACCACGGGATCCCCCACAAGAGCAAGCCCATCGACCAGCTCTGCCAAGCGGAAGGGGAAATGCCCTCTTGGTTCCTCCGGGGCATGGAGGGGGCGGCCCTGGCGCCCACCGCCATGAACCAGCAGAAATTCCGTATTCACCTGTCCGCAGACGGCGGCGTAAGGGTGGAAAACCTGGGCGGGGCCTATTCCCGTGTAGACCTGGGCATTGTAAAATATCAGTTTAAACAGGCCGCCGGAGCGGAAAACTTCCATTGGGCTGATTAAAAATATCCGGTACTCTTCCTTTGGGAGAGTACCGGATATTTTTTTACTCCAAGCTGTCGGGGCCCATCCGCTTTCTCCCGGCACGTCTTTGTGCATACCTCCGCTTTTTGCGGCCATACCACACCCGGTTGAAGCAGCCGCCCAAAATGACGATATTTCCGCATAAATAGAGCCATACCAGCAGGATGACCACCGAGGCCAGCGACCCGTAAACCAGGGAGTAGCGGGACGATAAGCCGATAAAATAAGAGAAGAGGATGGAGAACAGCACCAGCGCCGCCGACGCCAGGAAGGCCCCCGTGAGCACGGGAGGCCGGGGGCGCCCCCGGGGAGCGGTAGCCTGGTACACCAGCATGACAAAAATCAGCACCAGGCAGAAGAGGATCAGAAAGCGCATCCATTGCCAATGCCAGGGGAGCGTGACCCCCTCCCACCTCGGCACCCGGCGGATCAGCTCCTCTAACAGGTGAAAAAACCAGCTCCCCGTCAGCAGCACCACCAAGGACAGGTAAATGGTCAGCAGAAAAAGGGCGGAAAAGGCCACACTGGCCACCACCTGCCACAGCCCCGCATAGGTCCTGCGCTCATAAATGTCATCCATCACATTCATCAGTGAACGCATGGCCGCCGACGCGGAAAACAGCATCATGACGATTCCCGCCACCAGCAAGGTCCCCGACTGGTTGGTGGTGATATAGCGCACATACTCCGTCAGCACCGCCAGGGACGCCTCCGGAAGGATGATGGACGCCTCATCCAAAAAGGCGGCCACATCCAGATTCAGCGTGCCGATGATGGCGTTAATGCAGATAAGGGCGGGGAAGAAGGAGAGGATCAAAAAATAAGCCAGCTCCGCCGCAGAGCGGGACACCCGTTTGGTGAAATAGAGGTCCACGATCTCCCAAATAAAGCGGAAGAGACCGCCGCCTTCTGATCGTTCCACCGCCTTTCCCTCCTTTCAGCAAAATACGCCCTACACACAAAAAACCGCCTGCAGAGCAGGCGGTTTGCGGGACCCAAACAAAAATCAGGCCAACTTGTTCAGCTTTAGGGTCATCCCGCTCTTCTTGTGGGCGGCATTGTTCTTGTGCAGGAGCCCATGACAGACGGCCCTGTCCACCGCCTTGACAGCCACTTTGTAAGCACCCTCGGCCTCGCTGCGGTTGCCTTCCGCCACCGCGGCCTCGAACTTCTTAATATCGGTCTTCAGCGCAGACCGAGCGGCCTTGTTCTGCATTGCCTTAGCCTTGTTCACCAGAACACGCTTCTTAGCAGACTTAATGTTCGGCAAACCAAACACCTCCTCCGAACGACGAATTTCAAGCATAATATGCCCATGCAAGTATCTATTTTAACAGCCCGTTCTTTAAATTGCAAGATTTATTTTCAACTTTTCCTTCTTTTTCGTATAGAGGCGGCTTTTTTGCTTAAAATAGGTACTGAAAAGAAATTTCACCACTATATCTTGGGGCAAGGAGGAAGGGACATGCTGGAGCGGAGGACCGACCTGGCTCTGGAGGCCAGAGAAATGCTGGGCGGCGGAGAGCGGGAGCTGCCCGGCGTAGGCTGTCAGGAGACCCAGACCGAGGGGTTTCCCCTCACCACGGTGCAGATCACCAGCCCCTCCGGCGCCGAGGCGCTGGGCAAACCGGAGGGGATTTATCACACTTTGGATCTGGCGGGGCTGGGCCGCCGGGAGGAGGGCGCCTTCCCCCGGGCGGTAAAGGCCCTGGCCGGGCTGCTGTCCCCCCTTTTGCCCCCTGACCGGGGCGGTGTGCTGGTAGTGGGGCTGGGCAACCGGGCCATCACCCCCGACGCCGTGGGGCCCAAGTCCACCGACCGAACCCTCATAACCCGGCATCTGGTGTCCATGGCCCCAGAACATTTTGGATCTTTTCGCCCCGTGGCCGCTTTGGCGGCAGGCGTATTGGCCACCACCGGAGTGGAGAGCGGAGAGATCGTCCAGGCTGTGGCCGACCACATCTCACCCAAGGCAGTCATCGCCATCGACGCCTTGGCCGCCCGGCGGGTGGAGCGGCTGTGCGCCACCGTGCAGGTCTGCGACTCCGGGATCGCTCCCGGCTCAGGGGTGGGAAACCACCGCTTTGCTCTCAACGCCGAGAGCCTGGGCGTCCCCGTCATTGCCGTGGGCGTCCCCACCGTGGTAGACGGCGCCACACTGTGCGCCGATCTTTTGGAGGAGGCTGGCAAGGAGCCCGATCCCCAGACCCTCTCCTCAGCGCCGGGGGTATCCCTCATGGTCACCCCCCGGGATATCGACCAGCGGGTGGAGGACATGTCCAAGGTCATCGGCTACGGCATCAGCCTGGCCCTTCAGCCAGAGCTCACCTTGGAAGAACTGGAGATGCTTGTGGAATGAACAGAGGGACCGGCGTTTCCGCCGGTCCCTCTCATATTCCTGTTTCCTCCCGCATACAGTGAAACATAACCAAAGAAATGCAGGAGGGACAAGCAATGAGAAATATCTACTGGGGACGACTGCTGCGGCGGAGCATCGCGGTATGCCTGGTCACCCTCTCCCTGTGGCTACTGCTTATAGGGGCGGGAGCCGGGGCGGTACTGGACGCAGCAGAGACCTTAGGGAGCAGCAGTGACTTTGTCACTGCCGCCCTTCGTACAGAGCTGGGGCCTGATCCCACCGACCCGCTCCCATTCTGGCAACGGCTGGCCGTGGAGCAATCTCCCCTTTTGGCGGCCAATCCCAACCGGAGCAGCATAGAGAAGATCGAAGAGGAGCCCCTGCCGGACGCCCAGCCCGCCCCCGACCACGATGACCTCACCGATGAGCCCCCGGAAACTACCGCAGCGCCGGAGGATATTGTAGGGAGGACCCTGATCCCCACCACCACCCAGGGCTATGTCACCGGGGCGGGGCTTTACCTGTATAACCGGACCGACCTGGATGTGGATCTGGTCAAGGCGGCCAGTCAGGACCTCAAGATCACCCTGGCCCCCGCCTCCGCAGGCCCTCAGATCCTCATTATCCACTCCCACGCCACAGAGGCCTACACCCCCGACGGCTCGGACATTTACACTCCAAGCGACAACAACACCCGCACCTTGGATGAAAATTACAACATGATCCGCATCGGCGATGAGATGGAGCGGGTATTTACCGAAATGGGGCTGTCTGTGATCCATGACCGGGGCACATATGACTATCCCCAGTATAACGGCTCCTACAGCCGCTCCGGGCCGGCTGTGGCCAACTACCTGGCCCAATATCCCACCATTCAGCTGGTACTGGATGTCCACCGGGACGCCTTGGTGGGAAGTGACGGAACGGTATACAAGGCAGTGACCACCATCGACGGGGCAAAGACCGCCCAGGTGATGCTGGTGGTGGGCAGCAACGCCGGCGGCGGCAGCCACCCCGACTGGCAGGAGAATCTGGCCCTGGCCGCCAAGCTGCAAAAGAACTTAGATACCCTCTATCCCACCTTGGCCCGGCCCATGACCCTCCGGAAATCTACATACAACCAGGAGCTCTGTCCCGGCTCCCTTCTGGTGGAGGTGGGCAGCCACGGAAACACCCTTCAGGAGGCTCTGGCCGGAGCCCGGGACTTTGCCCGGTGCGCCGGGGCGGTGTTCCTGTCCCTGGTGGAGAACGCCTCCTGAGCGCCTCTAAAACACCGGTTTGACAAAACTGGCCCGGCCGCGGCCGGCGCCGCCAGAGACATCCCCAGCGCCAAAGTCAGCCCGGCTGCGGCCAATCTGCGCAATTTCACGGCCTTTCCTCCCTTTTTCGTCCAACCGGCCCATTTTTTCGCTGCAGAAAAGTGAAAAAAGTTTCTTTCCGAGGTAAAATTTTTTGATTGATCAAAAAATATCGAATTTATTCTTGACGAAATCGAACAAACGTTGTATATTGTAGGGGAACAGATGTTCTAACTCTAAAATCTATTGATTTCCATTGTCAAGTCCATATAATCGGACTATTTATTTGATATCCTGTTTTCAGCAGGGCAGGAGGGACCCGACTTTTCCCCGCACCGCATCGAACCGCGTTTTCTTGTAGGAGGTATCTGCCATGTCCATCCCCGCTTTTCCCTATACATACGGTGCTCTGGGCAAGGTGGCCATCGTGGGCAGCGCCCCAGCCATCTCAGATTTCCACAAGTGGCTCCACCCGGAGATCGCCATTGCCAGTGCGCCCATGCCCCTGGGCCGGTTGGACGCGGCGGGGCTCACCGCTATGGGGCAGCGTTTGGCGCAGGTATTTGAGTTCATCCACACCTATGACCACTCCGATCTGGCCTTTTTCTCCTGCACCTCCGGCAGCCTGATCGGCGGCGAGGGGTATGATGAGATGCTCTGTCAGCTGTGCGCCAAAGCCGCCCACACCCAGACGGCCTACACCACCTCCACCGCGGTGCAGCAGGCCTTTGACGCCCTCCATGTCCGGCAGATGTCCATCATCACCCCCTACCCAGACGATGTGAACATGGCTGAGCGGGACTTCTTCTCCCACAAGGGGTACACCGTACACAATATCAGCGGTATCCCCACCCCAGGCCCCAACGACCGCAAGCTCATCTACAAAATTCCCCCCGAGGTCATCTACGATTTCGCCGTCGCCCACACCCATCCCCAGGCTGGCGTATGCTTCCTGAGCTGTACCGGGATGCGGGTGCTGGACATCATCAAACCTTTGGAGGAGCGGCTCTCCATCCCTGTGGTAACCAGCAATCAGACTGCCTTGTGGCTGATGGGCAAATATTTCGGCCACCACAGCGCCGCCGCCCTCGCCAGCCTGGGACAACTGTTCCGCCTGTGAGTCCATCTCCTAAAAATCCAATGGAGGTAATCTCTATGGATACCATCTATTACAATCTCAACGTACGGAGGATCAAAGTCAGCGGCGGTGTCGATCTGATGACCCTCCTGCCCGCCGCCCCCGCGTCCCCGGCCGGGGAAGTGCTGGATTTTGACCGCTGCCGCCGCCGTCTGGAGACCAAGGCAGCCTGGAAGCAACTGACCCATGCCGCAGAGCAGCCCTATGACAGGGAAGAGCTGCCCGAGGAACAGGCTGTCCCCGCCGCTCCCCCCCGGCGGGAGCGGGCTGCAAATTGGCTGGAGCTGTGCGCTTCGGCGGCAGTGATCGCCGTCAGCCTGTCCGCCATCGTGGCCTTTTTATCCCCGCTGTGACCGGAACAGAAAGAGCGGCGGCCTTTCGGCCGCCGCTCTTTTATTTTCCTTTGTACTTTTTCCGGGTGGCGATGCCCCCCCGAATGTGTCGCTGGGCCTTGTTCTCCTCCAGCACCGCCTTGGCCTGGAGATAGAGGGGACGGTTAAAGGTGGGCAGCCGCTCGGCCAAGTCTTTGTGGACAGTGGACTTGCTCACGCCGAATTTGGCCGCCGCGGCGCGGACCGTGGCCCGGTTCTCTATGATGTACTGGGCGAGCCCCACGGCCCGCTCCTCCATGTTCCCTTTCACGCGCAACACTCCCAATGCGTTCGTCCTGTGAAAGATATATGAAGGAATGCTCCGAAATATGAAGGACGTCCGCCCCCTGTCTTTTCCGCCCTGTCCTCCAAGCGGCAGAGCGAAAGGGGGGAAGGGCCCCGGCCATTGGGAGAGGGGACGCGCCCCCGTCATCCCGCCAGACTCCCTTTCTTTTTGAGAGAGTGCACGGGCAAAAATGCAAAAAAGGGAAGGGCTACCCCGGCGGGGCAACCCTTCCCTTCACGCTTTTTTCCCCAGCTTTCGCCGGGTGCCGTCAGGCTCCACCACGGTGGTGTGGTCCAGCTGCCCCTGCAGGCTGGCCTTCACCGCGTCCACATAGGCCCGGCGGAGGGCGGCCTGCTCGGCCTTCTCCGCCTCAGTGAGGCCCTCCGGTGTTTTGGATTTCCGGGCCAGCGCATTGATGCGGGCCACCTGTTCATTCGTAATCATATCATACCGCTCCATCACTCTTTGATTTTCCGTTCAAAAACCAGGTCCACCTCATCGATCTGTCCGCTGGCCCGCTGGACGGCGGGGACATAGCCCACATAGCGCCAGCCTTGGGCGGCCTTCTGCCGGATGATGTCCCGGTGGCCGCTCATGTCGATGCGGATGCCGCCGGCAAAGGGGCTGTACCCCGTTCCGTATTCCGTCTCCAGGGAGACAAAGTCATATTCGTACATCGCTTCTCCTCACAAATACCGCTCCAGCGTCAGAATGACCCGGCCCTTTTTGGACAGACCGCCCACCTCTTTGACCACGCACTTGCCCAGGCCCCGGCAGGTGATGACGTCCCCCTGCTCCACGCCCCGGTCCGGCTTGATGCAGGGCCGGTGGTTCAGCTCCGCCCTGCCCGAGGCGATGAGGTCGGAGGCCCTGCCCCGGCCGATGGAAAAGCCAGAGGCCATCACCGCGTCCAGACGAAGGGAAGAGACCGTGTCATGGACCACCTTGACCTGGCGGAGCGGGACCTCCACAGAAGAGAGAGGGATCTCCTCTACCGTCAGCCGGGCCCGGCCCGCCCCGGTGAAATTCTGCAGCAGGTAGGGGCACAGCTCCCGAAACACCAGCAAATCACAGGTGCCGGAACCTACTAAAATGTCCCCCACCTTCTCCCGGTCCAAGCCCTGGCCCAGGATGGCCCCCAAGAAGTCCCGGTGGGTCAGTTCCTCCCCCGACTGCCAGCGGCAGCGCAGGGCGGTGAAGGGGGGCTCCCAGTCCTCTGGCTCCTGCCAATCAGGGAGGAGGGCGCACACCTTCCGCTCTGCGTCCGCCCAGCCTCCGTCAAACAGGTGCCGGGGATGGCCGGCGGCGGCCAGAAAGCGGCCCGCCGCCTCCTGCTGGGCCTGGGAGAGGAAGGGGGTGCAGGCGGGAGCGCCCCGCTGAGCCGCCTCCAGCTTGTCGGCCAACCTTGCCAGCACCAGCCGCTCCTCCGGATCTTGGGATACCTTGTTGAGCAGCTCTGTCTTGTTCATTGGGCGGGCACCTCAATGGGACCGTTGACCTTCTCGTAGTTCTCCAGATATTGCCGGGCGATGAACTCGATCTCTTTGTTTACCGAACGGCCATTTTTCCTCGCCGTCACTTTCAGTTTCTCCATCACTTCGGCTTCCAACCGCAAAGAATAAGGATTTGCCTGCACACCCACGGAAATCACCCCACTTATAGATACCAGAATAATATCATATAGAATCTATTTGCCTCAACGATTCAAATAGGTGTCAAATAGATGTTGATATTATGGATTCCAAAAAGACAAACCCGGGCTTTCTCATCCCCGATGAGCTGCTGAAAAAGTTCCGCTATGTGGCCGCCCGGGATAGCCGCAGCGTCAGCAGCATGCTCCGGGTACTGATCTCCGACTGCGTGGAGGCCTTTGAACAATGGCACGGAGAAATCAGTTCGAAACAGAAAAAAGCCCCCCCTGTGACCGATGGCCACAGGGGGGCTTGCCTTATTCTGTCTGGGGCGGGGATCAGGCCAGCCCTTCCGCCCTCAGCACGGCGGCACACCGGGGGCACAGGCCCTCCTCTCCCACCTGGGGATCGTACTTCCAGCACCGCTGGCACTTCTCACCTTGGGCGTTCTCCACCTGGACGGTGAGGCCGGGGACGGCCTCGCCGTGGTAGCCCTTGCCGGATCCCAGCACCGCGTCCACATGGGAGACGATGCAGATGTCCGCCAGCTCCGCGGTGTCGAAGCTGCCCAAGGGCCCGTTCCAGAGGGCCCGGGCATCCTCGCCATCGAAGTAGAGGGTAACGCTGGCCTCCAAGCTCTTGCCGATGCGCTTCTCCGCCCGGGCCAGCTCCAGGGCTTTGTTCACGTCAGTGCGCAGGGCCATGGCCGCCGACCACTTGGCCTGGTCGGACTCGCTGAGGGCCTGGGCCGGATCATAGTCGGGCATGTCGTTGAGAACGGGGCTCTCCGGGTCTGCGTCCTTGGCATGGGGCATGGCCTGCCAGATCTCGTCGCTGGTAAAGGCCAGGATAGGGGCGATAAGCCGGGTCAGGCCGTCCAGGATGGTGTAGAGGGCAGACTGGGCGGAGCGCCGACCGTGGCTGTCCCCGCAGTAGAGCCGGTCCTTGATGACGTCAAAGTAGAAATTGGACAGGTCCACCACACAGAAGTTATAGAGGGTGCGGTAGACCCCGTGGAACTCATAGGTATTGTAGAACTCCCGGCAGGTCTTGGCCACCTGGCCCAGGCGGGAAACTGCCCACTGGTCCAGCCCGATCATGTCGGCAAAGGCCACCTGGTCGGTGTCGGGGTCAAAGCCCTCCAGGTTACCCAGCATGTACCGAGCGGTGTTACGGATCTTCAGATAGGCGTCAGAGAGCTGCTTCATGATCTCCTTGGAAATCCGCATATCCTGGGTGTAATCGGCGGAGGACACCCACAGCCGCAGGATGTCGGCGCCGTACTGTCCCGTCACGTCATCGGGGGAGACGGCGTTGCCCAGAGACTTATGCATAGCCTTGCCCTCGCCGTCCACCGTCCAGCCGTGGGTGACGATCTGCTTATAGGGAGCTACGCCGTTGGTGGCGATGGAGGTAAGCATGGAGGACTGGAACCAGCCCCGGTACTGGTCGCCGCCCTCCAGGTAGAGGTCGGCGGGATAGCGCAGCTCGGGGCGAGACTCTACCACCGCGGCCCAGGTGGAGCCGGAGTCGAACCAGACGTCCATGATGTCGGTCTCTTTGGAGAAGTGGGCCTTGCCGCAGTGGGGACAGACAAAGCCCTCGGGCAGCAGCTCCTCGGGACTCTTGTCGAACCAGATGTTGGAACCGTGCTCCCGGAAAAGCTGGGCTACCCGGGAGATGGTCTCCGGCGTGACGATGTCGGCGCCGCAGTCATCGCAGTAGAAGATGGGAATGGGCACGCCCCACACCCGCTGGCGGGAGATGCACCAGTCGTTGCGCTCGGAGATCATGGACACCATCCGGTCCTTGCCCCAGTCGGGCTTCCAGCTGATGCCGTCGCAGGAGTCCACGGCAGCCTTCTTGATAGCGTCCACCGAGCAGAACCACTGCTCCGTGGCCCGGTAGATGATGGGGTGCTTGCAGCGCCAGCAGTGGGGGTAGGAGTGGGTGATGTTCTCCTTGCACAGCAGGAAGCCCTCTGCCTCCAGATCGGCCACCACCATGTCGTTGCCCTTGGCGTAGAACTGGCCGTTATAGCGCTCATCGGTCATGACGCCCTTTGCATTCACCGGGACAGGGACGCCAATGTGGGTCAGGCCCGCCTTGTCGTACTGGGCGCAGATATTGAAGTCATCGGCGCCGAAGCCCGGAGCGGTGTGGACGCAGCCGGTGCCGGCGTCCAGGGTGACGTGCTCGCCGCAGAGGATGACGCTCTCCCGGTCAAAGATGGGGTGCTTGGCGGCCATCAGCTCAAACTCACCGCCCTTGACGGTGGCCAGCACGGTGCATGCGGCATAGTCGATGCCCGCCTGCTTGCAGACGTTTTCGGCCAAGTCCTTGGCCAGGATATAGACCTCTCCGCCCGGCACCTGGAGCAGCACATAGTCAAAATCAGCGTTGACGCAGATGGCCATGTTGCCCGGGATGGTCCAGGGGGTGGTGGTCCAGATGACGAAGAAGAGCTTGCTCAAATCACAGTATTGGCCCAGCTTGCCTTTGTCATCGGAGACGGGGAATTTGACAAAGATGGTGGTGCAGGGGTCATCGGCATACTCGATCTCCGCCTCGGCCAGGGCGGTCTGGTCGTGGGGGCACCAATACACCGGCTTCATGCCCTTGTAGATAAGGCCCTTCTCCGCCATCTTGCCGAAGACCTCGATCTGCTTGGCCTCGAACTCAGGCCGCAGGGTAATATAGGGGTTGTCCCACTCACCCAGGACGCCCAGACGCTGGAACTGGCCGGTCATCTTGTCGATATAGCTCTCGGCGTACTCCCGGCACTTGTCCCGGAATTGGGCGGTGGTCATCTCCTCCCGCTTGACCTTCTTGTCCTTCAGCACGGCGGACTCGATGGGCAGGCCGTGGGTGTCCCACCCAGGGACATAGGGGGCCTGGAAGCCCGCCATATTCTTGCTCTTGACGATGATGTCCTTCAAAATCTTGTTGAGGGCAGTGCCGATGTGGATGTTGCCGTTGGCGTAGGGGGGGCCGTCATGGAGGATGAACGTGGGCTTGCCCTCGTTGCGTTTCACCATCTTGTGGTAGAGGTCCCGGTCATAAAACGTTTTCAGCATGTCCGGTTCCCGCTTGGCGAGGCCCGCCCGCATAGGAAAGTCTGTCTTAGGAAGATGGATCGTCTGATTGTAGTCCATGGATGGATTCTCCTTTATGCGAATGTTTATTCTATTACCAAATTGGAATCATCTCGGTGAGCACGTCCACGCCGTCCTTCCGGGAGGCCACCGCCGCAGGAGCATAGCCCCGGTTCTCCTCCCCCTCAGGCCCACCGAAACGGAGCGGCATACAGTAGAGGGGAAGCAGGAGCCTCTTCTTTATCAGCTCGTCCGCCTTTTCGTGGAAATCGCTCCCTCTAAAGTCCGGGGGTTCCTCTGACTTTTTTTCAGCTTGTCAAACAGTCCTATGTCATTCTCCCTCCTTGCCTATAAAGCAAAACGCCTTTGTCTCCGTAAGAGACAAAGGCGCAAACCTCTGCGGTACCACTCTTGTTGCCGCCAAAGGCGGCCGCTCATCAGCCGATAACGAGGCCAGCCGCCGGGACTTACTTTGATTCAGTCCCGCCGCTCCAAGGTGATCGTTTCGCCCCTTCTCCCCTCCGCCTCTCACCAAACGGCGGCTCTCTGGGCGGGATGGGGGGGTACTTATCCTCATCACAGCGTTTTTCTATTCACTCTTGGCATTTTATCCGCTTTGCCCCCAGATGTCAAGAGGGGGAAGGGAAAATCCCCTCCGAGACCGCCAGGGGGCGGGGAAAATGGACACGAGGCAGGGGCTTCTCCGGCCTTTGGCTCCCGGGCGGCCTTCAAAGGGCCTCATATGGGGATTTCGCCGATGGGCCGGGGCATCTCCAAGAGCCTGGGTCTCCACTCCTCACAAAACTCGTCCACCGTCTGGATGCTCTCCTCTATGACCTGCAGCTCCCCGTCGGTCACCCGCACATTGCACATGCGGAAGGGTGGCATATACGCTTCATTGGCCCTGACCCACGAGGGATCGGCAAACTGAAAGAGCCATTCGTAGGGGGATCGGCGGTGATCCGGGTCCTCTTCTTCCTTCGGCGCGTCGTCCAGCATCGCCTGATAGATGGTGCCGTCCACCAGCTCATCCCCGGCCCATTGCCCCTCCCTGGCCACCACTCTCTCCTCGGCCTCGGAAAAAAATTCCACCCCTTCGCCTTCCATCTGGCCGTCTCGGAAATGGCCGCAGTAATCCCGGTCTGAGCGGAGCTTCAGCTCGGCATAGCCCTCTGCCACCTCTCCATCGGACACTATCCCATCCAAGACCATGCGCCCCTCCGCGCTCCACACCTGATAGCGGCCCCCGCCGCGGTGGGCAAAGACCGGACGCCCCTGCTTATCCCCGCACTCCGGCGGCCGGGACGCCAGAGGCGTCCCAAGGGCCTGGAACACCTCTCGGAGAGGACCCTCCACCAGCCACTCCCAGTTTTCCACCTCCCGCATCCGCTCGGGAAACAGGGCGCAGGGCGGGGGAAGAAAGGAGCTGGCAAATTCCCCCGCCGCCTCACAAGCCTCCCATCGACCCTCTTGCAGCTCCACTTCCCCCACATTCTTCAACGTCTGCATAGCGGATGTGAGGGCGGTCATCTGCTCCAAGGACATGCGCCGGCTGGCGGGGGTCACCATGCGGAGAAGCTCGTCGCTGATCTGGATGCAGCTTCCACCGGGGAAAATGGCCTGGCTGACCCCGGTCCGCAGGAGGACGGCGAGGGTCCGCTTGGCGTCCTCCTCTTCCTTGCGGGCAGCTGCCTCCTCCCGCCGATGCTCCGCCCGGTAGACATACCAGGTCAAGAAGGCGGTGACCATGATGCCCACCAGGGAGACATAGAGGGAGACGGCGGCGTTGAGATCCCTCCTCAGCATACCGGTGAGCCCGTCGTAGAGGACGCAGCCCCCCAAGGGAAGCGCCAAAATCGCAAGGCACCAGAGGAGCACCGTAAATTTCCATCTCAACGCGAAACAACTCCTCTCTTCCATATCCAAGCCACGCTCCATACGGGGGGACGCCGACAGCACCGGACAGCCCCTCGCTCTCAAGAAAACACCCGCTCGACCTTCCGATTGGGATGCCGGGCGGGTGTCCTGATATTTTACTTACTCGATCTCGTAGTCCTTACCAAACTTCAGGTTGCTGAAATCAATGCGCCGGGTGGGGGAGTCATCCTCTTCCGGCTCCTCTCCCTCCGCCTCCTCATCTCCGGCCGCCTCGGCGTTCCGCCTCAGTTCCTCATAGATGCTCGGGCTATCCTCTGACGCCTCCTCAGCTTCCTCCAGTTCTCCTTCCATCGCCTTCTCCACCGCGCTGCCGATGGCCTCTGCGGTCTGCTCCACCACATCGGGCTTTGGCGGTACAGCTGTCAGGCTGGACAGGCCGGAGATGTATTCCACCTCATTTTGATAAAGCTCCTTCAGCTTGGCGATGTATGCCGCCGTCGCATTCTGGGCGGCTGTGAGCCGGAGCTGTTCGTTTTCCAACTCCTGACGGATGGCCGCAATCTTCTCCTTGGCCTCCTGCTCTGTACCCGCTATGATGCTGCTCTTCTGTTCCTCCGCCTCGGCCACGATCTGGTCGGCCATCTTTTGGGCGGAGAGCAGGGCCTTCCGCATCCCTTCTTCCGTGGATCGGTACTCCTCCACCTTATCGGCCAGCACCTTCATCTTGGCTTTCAGCGTGGCATTCTCCTTATACAACGTGGTGTAGTCTGCGGTGACCAGGTCCAAAAACTCATCCACCATCGTCATGTTGTAACCGCCAAAGGCCGCCTTCGCAAAGGTGTGTTCCGCCACTTCCTGAGGTGTCAGCATTTTCATCCCACACTTTTTTGTTTTTTAGAAATAGAGCCCGTTGTTCTCCAGTTCATCGATCAGATCGCCCAAAATATCCACATTGTAAGGGGTGATGATATAAGTGGACAATGCCACCTTCTTCACCTTCCCCTCTTGGGCATAGGCCGCCCCCGAGAGGAAGTCCAGCACCCGCCGGGACACGTCCTTGCTGGTCTGCTCCAGGTTGAGGACCACCGTCCGCTTCTCCCGCAGGTGATCGGCGATCTCCGCGGCGTTCTCGAACCGGTCAGGCTTCATCAGCACCACCTGAAGCTGCGTGGTGGTATGGATATTCACCACTTTATTACTTCTCCGGTCAGAACGGTCTGTCTCATAAAAAGAGCCGCTCTCCTGCCGAAGCACGGCCTTCTCCTTGACGCCTGTCCGGTCTAACCGGCCAGCGCCCATGGTGTCAAAATCATCAAAGCCCTCGTCTTCGTCCTCATCCTCATATGGCCGGGCGATCCGTTTCAATTCGTCCAGAAATCCCATTGACCGTTCCTCCTCAGAATTGCTATCCTCTTGTCTGCCCCTGAGAACCCATGGGAGGCCGGGCGCCAAACAGGGCGGTGCCCACTCTCACCAGAGTGGCCCCCTCCCGGACGGCGTCTTGATAGTCTCCGCTCATCCCCATGGACAGGCAGTCGATATCAATTTCATTATCAACCATTTTCCGTCTTATGTCAACAAAAAGCTGATACATTTCCCGGAAAAAACCGCGGTTTCCCTCTTCTCCCGCCACTGGGGGAATAGCCATCAGGCCCCTCAGGCGGACATTGGGGAGCTCCGCAGCCTTTCTGGCCAGCACCTCCACCTCTTTGGGGGACACTCCCGATTTGCTCTCCTCCTGCCCCACATTGACCTCGATGAGGATATCTTGGACCAGGCCCAATTTCGCGGCCTGCTTATCAATAGCCATCAACAGATGCTCCGAACCCACCGATTCGATGAGATCCACCCGTCCCACCACCTTATTGACCTTATTGGTCTGGAGGTGGCCGATAAAGTGAAGGGCGGCGCCGTCATAGGCGTTGGCCTCCAAATGGGCCGTCATCTCCTGCACCCGGTTTTCCCCGCACACTGTGACGCCCGCAGCGATGGCGCATCGGATGGTGTCGTCACTTTGGACCTTAGTGGCCGCCACCAGGGTGATCTCGCCGGGATCACGGCCCACCTCCCGGGCAGCAGCGGCAATATTTTCCTTGACTTGGCACACATTTTCTTCCAGTGACATAAGATGCCCTCTCTTTCTCCTTGACGCTTCCACATCTTGTTCCGGGAGGATCTTATTCCAAAACCTTCCCGTCCCAGATGTCCTCACTGGCAATGATGACAATATCCCCGGCCCGAAGCGCTTTTTTCTCCGTCTTATCCGTGGCGTTCTCCGGCAGCACCGGCTTCACCAGGTAATAGTCTTCCCCCTGGGCCAGCACATCCACCGGCTTAAATTCTGCCGTAACTCCCACCTGGACATAGACCCCCGTCGTCCCATTCTCACCCATGCGGACCGCGGCGGTGGGCACCCGGATTCCCGTCTGTTTGTCAAAGATCAGCTCCACCGTCTGCCGGCGCAGTAGGGTCGTATCAGACAGGAAACGGTTGGAGGAAAACGTCACGGCCACCCTTCCGTTTTCTGGGCTGCTGATATGCTCCACCGTCATGTCCACCTCCCCGGACCAGTCCCGGGAAAAGCGCACAGTGACCTTGCCCCCTTCTGTCAGGCGGGCCCCGTCCGCCTCAGACAGAGGGCAGATAAAATACCAGACCGAGTCCGTGATGAGCTTCCCCACAGCAGACGAGCCCACCTCGGCGGCCCGGCTCTCCAGCTTGTCCACTTCAGAGGGGTGCAAAAGTGCCAGGCCCTCCGGGGTCAGAATCCCCTCATAGCCATCCACCTGACCGGAGAAGATCCCGCTTTGTGTCACGGCCACTTGCCCGGTATTGGGTGTGGTCTGGGCCTGAAGGCGGTCAATTTCCGCCTGGGCAGAGGCCAGAGCGGCGGACAGGTCATCAGCGCTTCCATACCGCTGGGCCCTCTGATAAACAGCGCTTTTAAAGGCGGTAACTTGGCTCTCCAGCCGGGTCAGATCTCCCGCCGCCACAGCTGAACGGAGGGCGATCATCGTGTCCGCCACCTCCTGGCCTGACGAGCCCTCCTCCTGTCCGCTCGCTCCGGCGGCGATGGCCGCGGACAGCTGCTCCACTTCCACCTGCAGGATCTTCAGTTGGTCAGAGCGCTCCAGCGACTCCTCATCAGCATACAATAAGGCCACTACAGCGCCCGCCGCCACCTTTTCCCCCTCAGAGGGGATCAGCCGGACAATATCCCCAGAGCCAGTGAGCACCTGCTCCTCCCGGACCAAATACCCTGTCGCCTCCACCGTATCCTCTACAGCAAAGGGATAGGTCTGGACCATGGAGTACGGATTCCGAAGCCCCCGCCAGGCCGCCCCGCCAAAATAGATCACGATGGCCGCCAAAAACAGAAGCATGACGATTCGGTTGACAACGGTGCCCTGCTTCATGGGCGCTCCCCGCTTTCTTATGTAATCTCCGGCGTTAAATCAATCGGATGTACCGGCACCACCGTGGAAATGGCGTGCTTATAAATGATTTGCTGTTTCCCATCGGTATCCAGCACCACCACGAAGGAGTCAAAGCCGGTGATCTTCCCCCGCATCTGAAACCCATTCATCAGAAACAAGGTCACCGGTTCCTGGGCCCGGCGGGCACGGTTGAGAAACAAATCCTGCAGGTCATTGGTCTTAAACATGGAAAACATTCCTTTCTCTATGTGGTCGGCCAAAAGGCCGCCTCAGAACATTCCCATAATATACCATTTCCCCGTCAGATCTTGTCACATCCTGTCACGTTCGCTTGAACTGCTTTTCCAGCTGTCCCCGGGTCAGCTCAATGGCCACCGGCCGGCCGTGGGGACAGTACTTCACCTGGCCGGACAAAATAGCCTGGGCCACCCGTTCCAGCTCCTCCGGTGCGCTTTTCCAGCCACCCTTGATGGCCGCCTTGCAGGCCACGGTATGCAGGATCTCGTCCCGCCGCTCCCGAACACCGGTGGAGCCGGTGAGGGCCAGCTTTCCCGCGATCTCCGTGAGGGACGCCTCAATATCCCCCACCTCCACATAGTCGGGCACCCGGCGGACCACCAGGGATCCTCCGCCAAAGTCCTCCACCTGGAAGCCCACCCGCTCCAGCTCCTCCAAATGATCCAGCAGCACCGCCGCCTCCTCCGGCGCGGGGGTAAACACCACCGGAGACAAAAGGGTCTGGGACATGGGTACATAGTCCTCCGCCCGCATCCGGTCAAAGTTCATCCGCTCATGGGCGGCGTGCTTGTCGATCAAAAACGCCTTGTCCCCCTGCTCTACGATGATGTAAGTGTGAAACAGCTCTCCTGCCACCCGCCAGGGGAGGGGCGTCTCCTCCGCGGGAAGGGGTTCCGGGGTCTGCTCCTCCGCTCTCTCCGCCGGAGCCGGCACAGGGGAAACGGGGCGGGCGGGGCCCGTCTCCTCCCAATGACGCGGTGCAGGGCCGCTGAGAGCGGCCTCCGGCTTACGCTCCTCCGGGATGGTCTCACGAGCTCCGGGATAAGACGGCACTTCCGCTTTTGCCTCCATCCTCAGCATTGCAGGCTCCACAGACGTCTTTGGCGCGGTAAAGTCATGCAGGGGAAGGCTGGTCTGCTGATAGGAGATCTCCTCCCGCGGCTGACTCCGCACTGTCCCCACCACCGCTGTTGGATGGGTCTGGTCGGCCCCCAGCGCGGCCAAAACAGCGTAATACACCGCTGAAAACACCTGCCGCTCGTTGCCGAACTTCACTTCCTGCTTGGTGGGATGGACATTCACATCCACCGCGTTGAGCTTGGTGGTGAGATGGAGCACACACCCCGGGAACTTGCCCACCATTCTCTGGTTGGCATAGGCCTGCTCCAAGGCGGCCGTCATGGTGGCGCTTTTGATATGCCGCCCATTGACAAAGAAAAACTGGTATCCCCGGGTCCCCCGACAGCAGGTGGGCAGGGAGGCAAAGCCGCTGACCGACATGTCCTCTCCGCTTCCCTCCACCGCCGTGAAACCCAGGGCCATGTCCCGCCCCAGCACGGCATAAAGGGCGGAGCGGAGCTGTCCGTCTCCCGGGGTCAACAATTCCTGTTTTCCGTCTTTGATAAATTTGAAGGACACCTCTGGGTGGGCCATAGCCTGCCGCTGAACAGCGGCCAGACAGGCGGCGGCCTCCGCAGTGTCCTTTTTCATAAACTTGAGCCGGGCCGGGGTGTTATAAAAGAGATCCCGGATCAGCAAGGTCGTCCCGGCGGGACACCCCGCCTCCTCCTGATCCGTGACGATCCCTCCCTCCAAACGCAGGGAGGTCCCCAGATCATCCTGGGCCTGCCGGGTCAATACCTCCACCCTGGATACCGACGCCACCGCCGCCAGCGCCTCTCCCCGGAAGCCCAGCGTGCCGATGGCATCCAGATCGTATTCGCTCTTGATCTTGGAAGTGGCATGGCGGAGAAAAGCGGTCTGGACCTCGCCGGCGGCGATGCCGCAGCCGTCATCAGAGACCCGGATGAGGGTCATGCCCCCATTTTGGATCTCCACCGTTACCGTGCGAGCACCGGCATCGATGGCGTTTTCTGTCAGCTCCTTCACCACCGAGGCGGGCCGCTCCACCACCTCACCGGCAGCGATCAGGTCGGCCACATGGGGGGAGAGCTGTTCGATATGGGGCATGAGGATCACCTTTCTTTCCTTTCCACAGGGGAAAAATCAACGAATTTTCAACAGGGAAGGCCCGCCGTGCGGGCAACTCCACGCCGCTCCTCACACAGGAGAGACAGAACGCGGTTCCTCTCTTACGCGGCCAGCAAAATCGTCCCATTGATCGCGCTGTGGAGAACCACCGCGCCCCAAACACTGCCGCCGTTGTCGTAGCACCAGGTCAGGGCAATGGACATGGGCAGATAGAGGACTGCCAGCAGCAGGTAGCGGGGATCAGAATAATCCAGGGCGTACCGCCACACACAGGCAACGGCATAGAGCAGGGCGCTCACCACCAGCGCCATCGGACGGCTGTAATTGCGGAGCTTTCCAAAAATCAGCCCCCGGAACACCGTCTCCTCCACTACGGGAATGAGGATGAGCACCAAGACAGCCGTAGGCACCGGAGCGATGGCAAACTGCGCGGCATATTGAAGGGAAATGGGGTCGGGCACCGGGAAGGGCAGCAGGCTCACCAGCAGATACAGCATCCCCGCCCCCGCCAGGCCGACGACGATCCCAAAGAGATTTTCAGGCAGCCAGTCCAGCAGTTCGATGAAGTTCTGTTTAAGAAAACTCCAAAACACGAACAATGTCAGAGCAAATAAAAAGGTGTAGTAGACCACGTTGGCCTCCGCCACCAAGATCTCCCCATCCCCCCAAATCAGCCGTTGGGCCCAAGCATTGAGATGGGGAAAAACCAGCAGGTAAAGGAAGAAAAAGACCAGGCCCCGCTGCCACTCGGAGGCAGTCATTGCTGTTTTCCAGCTTCGTCGAAATATCATAGCCGCCCCCTTTTGCGGCGGGATGTCGCCGTCGATTTCAAAAAGCGGTCAGTCTCAGGCAGTCCCGCTCCCCTTTGTGCTCTCACAGCTCTCTCTTCCACTGGTAGAGCAGATTCATGGCCTCAATGGGCGTCAGGGTGTCCACATCCAGTTCCCGCAGCTTGTCCGCCACTGCCCGGGCACCCATGTCCTCCAGGGAAAACTGAGCCTCCCCGGCAGATACCGGCACCGCGGGGGCGGAGAAGTCCTCCCGCTCCAGCTCCGCCAAGATCACCTTCGCCCGGCTGACCACCTTCTCCGGCACCCCCGCCAGCTTGGCCACCTCAATGCCGTAGCTGGCCTCCGAGGCGCCCCGGACGATCTTCCGAAGGAATAAAATATCGTCTTTTTTCTTCTTGGCGGCGATGTTGTAATTTTTCACCCCGGGGATCTCCTCCTCCAGGGCCGTCAGCTCGTGGTAATGGGTGGCAAACAACGTCTTGCACCCCAGCCGCTTGCGGTCGGCACAGTACTCCAGCACCGCCCGGGCGATAGCCATGCCGTCATAGGTGGATGTGCCCCGACCGATCTCATCCAATATCAGCAGGCTCTTGTCCGTGGCGTTCTTCAGCAGTTCCGCCACCTCCGTCATCTCCACCATAAAGGTGGACTGGCCGGCGGACAGGTCGTCGCTGGCTCCAATGCGGGTAAACACCCGGTCCACGATCCCCACCCGAGCCGTTTTGGCCGGCACGAAGGAGCCGATCTGCGCCATGAGAACGATCAGGGCCACCTGCCGCATGTAGGTGGATTTTCCCGCCATATTGGGACCGGTGATGATGGCCACCAAATTGTCCCTTCCATCCATATAGGTGTCATTGGGGACAAACAAGCTCCCCTTGGCCGCCCTCTCCACCACGGGATGGCGCCCCTCCACGATCTCCAGCACATCGGATAAGTCCACCTGGGGCATACAGTATCCATTTTCAGCGGCCACCCGGGCAAAGGAGCACAGCACGTCCACCTGCCCCACCGCGGCAGCGGAATGCTGAATCTCCGCCACCCGCCGGGCGGCCTCCTGCCGCACCTGGCAGAACAGCTGATACTCCAGCGCCGTCACCTGATCCTGGGCCGTCAGAATGGTGTTCTCCATCTCCTTAAGCTCGGGGGTGATGTACCGCTCATAATTCACCAACGTCTGCTTGCGAATATAAGTATCAGGCACCTGATTAGTATAACTCTTGGACACCTCCAGATAGTATCCGAATACCTTATTGAAGCCCACTTTCAGGGTCTTGATTCCTGTCTTTTCCTTCTCCTGGGCCTCCATGGCGGCCACCATATCCTTGCCGCCGTTGAGGATGCCCCGGAGCCGATCTACCTCGGCGCTGTAGCCCTCCCGGATAAAGCCCCCCTCCCGGACAGAGAAGGGCGGCTCGTCCACAAACGCACTGTCGATGAGCCCTCGCAGTTCCGTCAGGTCATCCAAGCTGTCCCGGAGGACGCTCAGCAGCGAGGAGGAGAAGGGGGACAGGAGCAGCCGCAGCTCAGGCAGCTTTCCCAGCCCTTTGGAGAGAGCCACCATGTCCCGGCTTCCAGCGGTGCCATAGACCACCCGGCCAATGAGCCGCTCCAGGTCGGTGACCTCCTTCAACTCCCGGGCAAGTTCCTGCCGGGCCACCGAATCGCCCACCAGATCGGCCACCGCCCCCTGGCGCTTGCCGATCTGGACAGGGGAGAGGAGCGGCCGCTCCAGCCAAGAGCGAATGAGCCGGTGCCCCATGGGCGTACACGTCTTGTCCAGCACCCAAAGAAGGCTCCCTTTCTTCTCGCCTCCCCGCAGGGTCTCCGTCAGCTCCAGATTCCGCCGGGCGGTCAGATCCAGTTCCATAAATTCGCCGGTGGTGTAATAATTTACCGCCGACAGGTGGGACAGGTCGGTCTTCTGCGTTTCATAGAGATAGCGCATCAGCGCTCCCACAGCCTGGATCACCGCCCCTTCCGGGAGCTCAGAGGCAGCGGTGCCAAATTGTTTTTCCACCGTCTGGGCGGCCTCGTCCGGGGCAAAGTCCGCCTCTTTTCCCTCCTCCATCCGGCACTCCAGCCGGGTGGATAGAAAGTTTCTCATTGTCCCATCGGCCCAGGCCTCGGGGGACAAGACCACCTCCCGGGGGGAAAATCGCCCCAATTCATTTTCCACATGCTCCCGCCAGCCGGGGCCGAAAAACCCCGTGGCGGAGACCTCTCCTGTGGACAGATCGGCAAAGCACACCCCCGCCTGTTCCCCCTCCAGGCAGATCGCGCAGAGGAAATTGTTCTTTCCCTCCTCCAGCATGGTCTCCTCAATGACTGTACCGGGGGTAACGATACGGATGATGTCCCGGTCCACCAGCCCCTTGGCCGTGGCGGGGTCCTCCATCTGCTCACAGATGGCCACCTTGTAACCCCTGGCGATGAGCCGGGAGATATAGGCCTCCGCGGCGTGGTAGGGCACCCCGCACATAGGGGTCCGCTCGTCAGCCGGCAGGTTCCGGTCCCGGCTGGTCAGCGTTAGCTCCAGCTCCTTGGAGGCCAGCTTGGCGTCCTCGTTGAACATCTCATAGAAGTCACCCAGCCGGAAAAAGAGGATACAGTCCGGGTAGTCGGTTTTGATCTTGTGATATTGGAGCATCATGGGTGTGCCTTCTGGCATAACTGCATCCTCTCTTTCTCTCTCTGCGGCCCTTTCCGCCGCTTACCCCTGGGCCAGCTTTCCAAACAGCGACCAGGTATTGGCGGCGGTGATCTCCACGTTTTGGAATGTGCCCACCAAACTTGCCTCTCCATCGGCCACCCGCACCAGGCGGTTGCCCGGCGACCGGGCCGTCAGGGCACACTTTCCGTCCTCGCTCACCCCGTCGATGAGGCACCGTATCGTCCTGCCCACATAGGCCGCGTGCTTCTGGGCCGAGATGACGTTTTGGGCGTCCACCAACCGCTGGAAATTGGCCTTCTTCTCCGCCATGGGGATGGGATCGGGCATCCTGGCCCCCGGTGTCCCCTCCCGGGGAGAGTAAATAAATGTAAACAGCGCGTCAAAGCGCACCTCTTCGATGAGGGAGAGGGTCTCTTCAAACTCCTCAGTGGTCTCTCCCGGAAATCCCACGATGACATCGGAGGTGAGTACGATATCCGGAATCTGCTCCCGCAGCCGCTTGACCTGATCCAGATAGGCCTCTCGGGTGTAGACCCGATTCATGGCCTTCAGCACCCGGTTATTGCCCGCCTGGAAGGGCAGGTGAAGTCCGGGGGCCACCTTTTCGCACCGGGCCATGGTCTCAAAGAGCTTTTGGGAGGCGTCCTTGGGATGGCTGGTCATAAAGCGGATGATAAAATCTCCGGGGACGGCGTTGACCTGTTCCAAGAGATCGGCAAAATCGACGTTGAGCCCCAGATCCTTGCCGTAAGAATTGACATTCTGTCCCAGCAGCATGATGTCCCGGTAGCCGGCGTCGGCCAGTTCCCGTACCTCGGCCAGCACATCCTCCGGCAGCCGGGACCGCTCCCGGCCGCGGACCTGGGGAACGATGCAGTAAGTACAGTAGTTGTTGCACCCATACATGATGGACACCCATGCCCTGACCCCGTCCTGCCGGACCACCGGGATCCCCTCGGCAATGGACCCGGGTTCATCCTCGATCTCGAAAATGCGTCCCCGGCGCGTCAGCACCCGGTAGAGCAATTCGGGAAACCGCCACAGGGCGTGGGGCCCAAACACCATATCCACATGGCGGTACGACTGCTTAATCTTCTCGGCCACCTGGGGTTCCTGGGCCATGCATCCGCACAGACAGATGATCTGCCCCGGATGCCGCCGCTTGGCGTGGACCAGCGCCCCCACATTGCCCAGCACCCGGTCCTCGGCGTGCTCCCGGATGGCGCAGGTGTTGATAACGATGACGTCGGCGTCATCCTCCTTCGTGGTAAATCCATAGCCCATAGCCTGAAGGTATCCCCGAAGCCGCTCGGAATCCGCCTCATTCTGCTGGCAGCCATAGGTGTCCACAAGAGCAAGCGGCTCCCTGGACAGGGCGGCGGTGTGCTCTTGTATCTTGCTGCAAATCTCCCTCTGGCGTTCAATGTCCTCCGGGGAGATGCGAATTGTTTGTCGATTCAAGTGAGTTCCTCCCATTTTAAGGGTGTTTGTATAGAAAAAAGCATATCATTTTTCCGGGAAAAATTCAAGGACATACATAGGTTTTTCTTTGCTCTCTCCCTGAACGGCCGGGGAAATATTGACCGCTCCGCAATAAAATGGTATAATTTTATCGTTCTTTTTCTGAAAAGGCACTTTTATTTCCATCTATAGGAGGTCCGGTCATGCGGGCTGTGGTAACACGGGTAAAAAATGCAAGGGTGGACATCGACGGCACCACCGCAGGCAAAACGGACGGCGGCTTCCTGGTTCTTTTAGGAGTGGCCCCTTTGGACACCCAGGCCCAGGCGGATAAGCTGGCCGACAAGGTCTGCGGCCTGCGAATTTTTGAGGATGAAAACGGCAAAATGAACTTGAATCTGGCCCAGGCCGGCGGCTCTCTGCTGGTGGTCTCCCAATTCACCCTCTATGCCGACTGCAAATCCCGGCGTCCCGGCTTCACCGGCGCCGCCCGGCCGGACACCGCCATTCCCCTCTATGAGCGGTTCATAGCGCAGTGTGAGGCCCGGGGTTTCCATGTAGAGCACGGGAAATTTGGGGCCGATATGCAGGTGTACTCTCAAAATGACGGGCCGATAACCATCCTGCTGGATACCGACACGCTGTAAGCAGATTATTCTCATGGGCTTTCTCTCCCACCTTTTTCAGCGCGGAGAACCTTCCGGCCCAGCCGCTTCCCGTTCCGACTGGCTGCGGACACTGACAATAAACGGGATGCCCACTGCTCATTCAGCTGGGCAGACATTGACCTGACGCTGCGGAAGCTGTCGACAGATCCGGACAGCTTTCTCATCTTAGAGCGAAAGGACCCTTCCGATCCCAAAAACCACTATTGGTATCTTCAAAGCGCCATCGCCTCCAAGGGCCCTACGCTGGATATTACATTGTAGACTGCGGCTTTTCCGGACCGGATAGGCAGAAGGAGAGCCGCAGATACTACGAGCGGTATTTGAACTGGGTGGGCAATGCGATCTCTCTTCCAGACAGTCTGGCGGGGCGGGGATGTGGACCTGTCCTCGTTTTCCGATGCGTCCAACATTCTGTTTTAACCGCCAAAGGTTGATAACAAAACGGAGAATAGTTCCATTTCTATCCCTTCTGTAGATGCAGACCTCTGCCTATTCCCGCTTCGAGCAGGGGAGCATCCATCGGTTTTCCGTCTATGTGGGCAGTTTGGAACGGACCGCTGCCAAAATGCGCGCCGGCTGCTGCGGCAGCCGCCTAAAAGGAGGATCTCTATGGTCATCAAACATCTTTTTTTGCCCTCCGTATACACAAACTGCTATCTCCTGGGTGATGAGGACAGCGGCGCCGCCGCAATCATTGACCCCGGCGCCCCCGCTTTAGAGCTCTTAGAGGAGGCCAAAAAGGACCATCTGACCGTCGGCGCCATCTTCCTGACCCACGGCCATTACGACCATGTCAGCGGGGTATCCGTTCTGCGCCAGGCCCTTCCCGGCGTACCTGTGTACCTCCATCCGGAGGACGCGGAAAAGGACGATCCCCTTTTCCCCACCGCCCCTCTGGACCCGGTAACCCTCTGGCGGGACGGAGACGTGGTGCCCCTGGGCAACCTGAGGGTGGAGGTCCTCCACACCCCCGGCCACTCTAAGGGGTCTGTCGTTCTCCGCTGTCAAAATGTCCTCTTCACCGGCGACACCCTGTTCGCCGGCTCCATGGGCCGCACCGACCTTCCCGGCGGCAGCTATGAGGAGATCATGTCCTCCCTCCGGCGGCTGGGCGAGCTGGAGGGGGACTTCCAGGTCCTCCCCGGCCACGAGAGCTTTTCCACCTTAGAGCGGGAGCGGCAGACCAACTATTACCTGCGCCAGGCGATGGGCGGCTAAAGCCCGTTCTCTCAAGGAGGAGTCATGAAGCTGACATTACAAGGCCACGACTACCGGTATGCCGCTGAGCAGATGATGCTCACCCTCTTTCCCTCCGAGCGGCCCGGCACGGGGGACAACACCCTTATCCTCTCCCTCTCTCAAGGGAAAATCTGGCTCACCGCCACGGCCAAGCTGACCTATCAGGGCCGCCTTTATACCGCGTCCCGCCGGGCCAGATGCACCGAACTCACCGGCGGCCTTGCCGATGACCGGGTCTGCCAGCGGATCCTCAAGCTAGCCTTTTATGACGCCGGCGTAGCCGCTTTGGGGAAAGAGCCGCCATGGGGCGCTCTCACCGGGGTCCGCCCGGTGAAGATCCCCACCAAAGCCATTTTAAACGGGGCCACTCCCGCCCAAGCCGACCGGATCCTTCGGGATACCTACCGGGTCACCCCCATCCGGCGGGGGCTGGCCTTGGACTGCGCCCAGGAGAGTATCCGCGCCGGCCAAAGCCTGCAAAGTGACGAGCTCTCTCTTTATATCGGGGTGCCTTTCTGCCCCAGCCGGTGTATCTACTGCTCCTTCGTCTCATCGGCGGTGGATAAATGTCTTCCGCTGGTTCCTCTTTTTGTGGACGGCCTGGTCCGGGAGATTGAGGCTCTGGGCAGAGTCCTCCATGATACAGGCCGGGCTGTCCGCACCATATACATGGGCGGAGGCACCCCCACCACCCTGTCTGCCCAGCAGTTGGAACGGGTCTTTTCCGCCATGGAGGCCCATCTGCCCCTTTGCCGCTGCAGTGAATTCACCGTGGAAGCGGGACGCCCCGACACCATTTCCCCGGAAAAGCTGTCCGTTTTGGCCGCCCACGCAGTGGATCGGGTCTCGGTCAACCCCCAGTCTATGTCCGATGCCGTGCTGGCCCGGCTGGGCCGCATCCACTCCACCGGCGATCTCCGTCGGGCCTATGCCCAGGTCAGGCAGACGGGGAGCTTCCTCGTCAACATGGACTTAATCGCCGGATTGCCTGGGGACACTCCGGCGGGCTTCGCCCGCTCTTTAGAGGAGGTTCTGGCCCTGAATCCGGAAAATATCACTGTCCACACCCTGGCATTGAAAAAGGGCTCCCGGCTCATGGAGCAGGGGAGCGGCCTGCCCTCCGCCCAGGAGGTAGAGGAGATGCTGAACAGCGCGTGGGATACCCTGCGTCGGGCAGGGCAGCGGCCTTACTACCTCTACCGTCAAAAATACATGTCCGGCTCCTTTGAAAACGTGGGCTGGACAAAGCCGGGCTGTGCCAATCTCTACAACATCGCCATGATGGAGGAGCTCCACACCGTTCTGGCGCTGGGGGGCGGCGGTGTCTCCAAGCTCGTATGGCCCAAGAGCGGAAAAATCGAACGGATCGCCAACCCCAAATATCCCCAGGAGTACCTGCGGGAGATCGACAAACTCTGCCGGGAGAAGGAGCGCCTGGCCCCTTTCCTTCTCAAAACGAAAGGAGACTGAACCATGGCCTATCAACTGCAAGAGATCAATGACCGCATTCGGGCCGACGCCCCCGGATTTTTGGCCCAGTGTGATGCCGACTATCAAAAACAGGTGGAAGCCGCCGCCGACAAGATCGTGGCGCGGATGCAGACCTCCCCCATCGTCCTGTTGTCCGGCCCCTCCGGCTCGGGCAAGACCACCACGGCGCTGAAGATCGAGGAGGAGCTGGAGCGGCGGGGAGTCAATACCCACACTATCTCCCTGGACAATTACTTTAAGACACTGAACCGAGCCACCGCCCCCCGGACCCCGGAGGGGGACATCGACTTTGAGTCGCCGGAGTGCCTGGACATGGAACTTTTGGATGAAACCTTTACCCGCCTGTCCCAGGGAGAGCAGGTCATCATCCCCAAATTTGAGTTCATCCGCCAGATGCGAAACGACACCAGGGGCCGCCCCCTGCGGCTGGAGAAAAACGAGATTGCCATTTTTGAGGGGATCCACGCTCTGGGCCCCGGTATCGCCGGCCCCCATCCCGAGGCCACCAAGCTCTATATCTCCGCCCGCTCCAATGTCTTAGAGGGGGATGAACTTCGCTTCAAAGGCACTTGGATGCGCTTGACCCGCAGGGCGGTTCGGGACTATAATTTTCGCGGCACCGACGTATCCGAAACTTTGGCCATGTGGGCCAATGTCCGCCGGGGGGAAAAGCTCTACATCTCCCCCTACAAAAACACAGCCGACATCATCGTGGACTCCTCTCTGCCCTACGAGGTGTCGGTGATGAAAAATTACGCCGTCCCCATGCTCAAGGCGGTGCCCCAGGACAACCAGCGCCGAGTGGAGCTTCTGGACCTCATCGCCGCCTTCGATCATTTTGAGGCCGTCAACCCCGACTTGGTGGCCAAAAATTCTCTGCTTCGAGAGTTCATCGGCGGGGGAAGCTATTATTACAAATAAGGAGAGATCATCATGCCCAACTGCAACTTCGACTGCTCTGCCTGCGGAGAGAGCTGCTCCGACCGCACCGCCCCTTTTGACTTTAAGGCCAAGGCCAACCCCAATTCCAACGTCAAGAAGGTCATCGCCATCATGTCCGGAAAGGGCGGTGTCGGCAAGAGCTTGGTCACCGCTTCTCTGGCCGCCGCCTGCCAGCAAGCGGGCAGGCAGGCGGCCATTTTGGATGCCGACATCACCGGCCCTTCCATTCCCAAGGCCTTTGGCGTCCATGAGCGGGCTATGGGCAATGAGGAGGGCATCCTTCCTGTGGCCACCTCCACTGGCATCAAACTCATGAGCCTCAATCTCCTGGTGGAGAATGAGAGCGACCCCGTCGTATGGCGGGGCTCCCTCATCGCCGGCACTGTCAAGCAGTTTTGGACCGACGTCCAGTGGGGCGATGTGGACTATATGTTTGTAGATATGCCTCCGGGAACGGGCGATGTGCCCCTGACCGTCTTCCAATCCCTGCCGGTGGACGGCATCGTCATCGTCACCTCTCCCCAAGAGCTGGTAAGCATGATTGTGGAGAAGGCGGTCAAGATGGCCGAGATGATGCATCTTCCCATCTTGGGCCTCATTGAAAACTACAGCTACTTCCGCTGCCCCGACTGCGGTAAAAAGCATGAGATCTTCGGCGAAAGCCATATCGAGGAGATCGCCTCTGCCCATGGGCTGAAAGTGCTTGCCCGGCTGCCCATCGACCCGGCGCTTGCCAAGGCCTGTGACGCCGGCGAGGTGGAGAAACTCTCCCCCAACTATTTGGAGGATGTAGCAAAGGAACTGTAAGGCTGGCCTCCGACAGCGCACAAAACCGGTCCGCCGCTTTGCGGCGGGCCGGTTTTCAGTCTATCAAAAAAGTCTTTTCGACAAACTGAACGCTTTTCGAGCACGCTCAAAAAGTTGATTCAAATAGGTAAAAAAGGGCCCTGACGGTTCCCTTTCACATTTTTTCTCCTTTCGTACCCTTTGACTGGTCCTCCAAAGTGGGGCGGTCTGTTTTTTCTCTCCGATGACAGATTTAGAGCTCCCCCAAAATCGGCTGCACCTATCCCGACCGAGCCTTCCGGCTCCGGCCCGATCTTCCCGTCACGGTGCTGGGTCATTACCCACCTGGAGCTCTCCCCCATCTGGGTGGACGCGTGGTTCGAAGGAGACACCACGGAGAGGAATCGCAGACCTTCCTTAAACAAGGCCGCAAACCTTAGCTTTTTAAGGTTTGCGGCCTTGTTTTCCACCCATTAAAACACCCCCGATTTGATCCCTCTCTCCAAGCAAACAGGCCCGCCGCGGAATGTTTCGCGGCGGGCCGTCTTATTTGATCCTTAAACTTTTTGCTCTCCTTCACCGCCAGCTCATCACAGCGATTGTTATATTCATTCTCCGCGTGGCCCACGTCGTCGCAAGCTCCATATCCCTCGTCCCGGCACAGGTGCCGGGACTCCCTCACTTCGCTGCTCCTCCTTCCCCCACAAAGCCGTCCCGGCTTTGTGGGGACCCCTATGTATGGGTCAAGGGCCCTCATTTCTTAAACTTTTTGCTCTCCTTCACCGCCAGCTCATCACAGCGATTGTTATATTCATTCTCCGCGTGGCCCTTGATCCAGTGGAGGCGGACAGTGTGGTAATCACACAGCTCTAAAAGCCGCGCCCAGAGGTCGGAATTCAGCGCCGGCTTTTTGTCCGCCTTCTTCCACCCCTTGGCCTTCCAGCTCTTGGCCCAGCCTTTTTGAAGGGCGTCGATGACGTATTTGGAGTCGGAGTAGAGCTCCACGATGCAGGGCTCCTTCAGTGCCGCCAAAGCGGTGATAACTCCGACGAGCTCCATGCGGTTGTTGGTGGTATGGGCCTCCCCGCCGGACAGCTCTTTTTGGAACTCCCCGTACTGAAGGATCGCCCCCCAGCCTCCGGGGCCGGGATTGCCCGAGCAGGCCCCGTCGGTGTAGATAGTGACTGTTTTCATGGATGATGATTCCTTTTCCCGCCGTCTCTGTTCTACGGCGTCCATCGCAAAAGAGGCATCTGTCCGGGTACCGTCCCTGCCCATACGCCGGCCCTCATCAGACCCCAGTCCCGCATCTGATCACAGGTCTTTCAAAATGGCCTGCCGCTTATCCTCATACTCCTGCTTGGTGAGAAGCCCCGCAGCCTTCAAACTCTCCAACTGCTCCAATCGGCTCTGGACGGAGGATCCGGTGGCAGGGATCTGGTCTTCCCGGTCGGACACCGGCATCGATTCCACATCTTCAATGTCGATCTTCGGCCCCACATATTCTTTTCCAAATGCCTGGTAGAGATTGGCTATGGTGATGGCCACAGCGGCCAGGGTCCACAAGATTCCAAAAGCGCCAAAGATGGGAACGGCACCAAAGATGCCGATGAGAACAAAAATTGCCCCCATCACACCGCTCAAAACCCCGCTGGCCTTACTGGGCCGGTAAGTCACTCGCTTCCTCATCTCATTTCCCCCAAGATCTCTTTTCTGCGGGCCTCATAGTCTTCAGCACTGATCCATTTTTTCTCCAGCAGATAATCCAGCTCCCTGAGCTGGGCCTCCGCATTGGCGTTCTGGGCGGGGGCTACCGAAAGCAGGGCCATCTGGGCCTCAAGCTGGGTAACTCTTTCGTCATATTCGGCCTGGGTCAACTCCCCCCGGGACAGCGCCTCTTCCGCTTCTTTCCGCTGCTCCCGGAGGCTTTCCTCGCTCTCATCTTCCCTGCTGGTAAAGAGGGCCATCTCTCATGCCTCCCCTTCCGGCTGGGCGGCGGCTTCTTCTGCGGAGGGTTCTTGCACGGCAAGGCCCTCCTCTTCATCTTCTTCCTCATCCTCGTGATCGGTGCGGGCAATGGAGATCACCTTGACCCCCTCGGGCAGGTCCATCATTTTGACCCCCTGGGCAGTCCGGCTGTAGGTGCTGATCCCGGCGCAGGCTACCCGGATGATGATGCCAGCGTCGTTGATGACCAAAATATCGTCGTCACCATCCACCACCTTCACATCCACGATGTCTCCGGTCTTATCTGTGACCTGATAGCCCTTCAGACCGTAGCCGCCCCGCCTCTGGGGGCCGTCAGCGCGGAAATACTCCTCTATAGGGGTGCGCTTGCCATATCCATTTTCCGTCACCATCAACACCTGGTGATCGTAGTTGGCACAGGCGGCACCCACCACATAGTCTCCGTCCCGGAGCTTGATGCCCCGGACGCCGTAAGCCTCCCGACCCATGCATCGCACATCGCTCTCCAAAAAGCTGATGGTCATGCCGCTGCGGGTGGCCAGCAAAACGGCATTCTCCCCGTCGGTCTCCTGGGCGGAGATGAGCTCGTCGCCCTCGTCCAGCGTGATGCACCGGATACCCGCCTTCCGGGCGGTGAAGATCGAGGTCAGCTCGATCCGCTTCACGATGCCCCGCCGGGTAATGAGGACCAAGAAACGGCCCGCCCGGAACTCCCGATCCCGAAGGTGGATCATGGCAGTGACCTTCTCCTCCGGCTCCAAGGGAAGCACATTGATGATGGCTGTACCCTTGGCCGTCCGGCCCGCCTCCGGGATCTGATATCCCTTTTTACGGTGGACCTTGCCCCTATTGGTAAAGAAGAGAATGAAATCATGGGTGGAGGCGGTAAATACCGTATCCACATAGTCCTCCTCCTTGGTGGCCATGGCGGTAATGCCCTTGCCGCCCCGCCTTTGGGCCCGATAGGTGGAGGCGGGGGTGCGCTTGATATAGCCGCCGGCGGTCAGGGTGAAGACGCTCTCCTCCTCCTCGATCAGATCCTCCAGGTCGATCTCCTCTTCCACATCCTCGATTTCGGTCTTGCGGCCGTCGCCGAATTTGTCGGAAATAGCCTGGAGCTCCTCCTTCAGCACTTGGCGGATCATGGCCTCAGACCCCAAAAGCTCCTGATAATAGGCGATCTTGGTCTTCAGCTCCTTATACTCCGCCTCCAGCTTCTCCCGATTCAGGCCTTGAAGAGAAATAAGCCGCATGTCGCAGATGGCCTGGGCCTGCATATCGTCCAAACCGAAGCGCTCCATCAGCCGCTCTTTAGCGTTGTCGTAGCTCTGTCGAATGATCCGGATGACCTCATCGATATTGTCCTGGGCGATGAGCAGCCCCTCCAGCAAATGGGCTCGCTCCTGGGCCTTTTTCAGGTCATAACGGGTCCGCCGGACGATAATCTCCTCCTGAAAGGCGATATACTCATCCAAAATACGGCGCAGAGACAGGATCTTCGGCTGCTTCTGGTTATCCACCAAGGCCAGCATGATGATGGAGAAATTGGACTGCATGGCCGTCTGCTTAAAGAGCTTATTGAGCACCACCTGGGGGTTGGCGTCCTTTTTCAGCTCAATGACGATCCGCATGCCGTTGCGGTCGGTCTCATCCCGCAGATCGGAGATGCCCTCCAGCCGCTTGTCCTTCACCTGTTCGGCGATATTTTTGATGAGCTGCCGCTTGTTCACCTGATAGGGCAGCTCGGAGACGATGATCCGAATCCGGTCCTTGCCGTATTCTTCAAATTCCGTCCGGGCCCGGATGGTCACCTTGCCCCGGCCGGTCTCATAGGCCTGCCGAATACCCATGCGGCCCATGATGATCCCTTTGGTGGGGAAATCGGGGCCCTTGACATGTCTCATCAGGTCATCCAAGTCGGCCTCTGGATTATCCAGCACCTCAATACAGGCACCAATGACCTCCCGCAGATTGTGGGGCGGGATGTTGGTGGCCATACCTACGGCGATGCCCGAAGAGCCGTTCACCAACAGGTTGGGGAACCGAGAGGGGAGTACCCGTGGCTCCTTGCGGCTCTCATCGAAGTTGGGATCCCAGTCCACCGTCTCCTTATCGATGTCCCGGAGCATTTCATTGGAAATTTTGGACAGCCGAGCCTCGGTATACCGGTAGGCGGCCGGGGGATCGCCGTCCACCGAGCCGAAGTTGCCGTGGCCGTCCACCAGCATATAGCGCATGGAGAAGTCCTGAGCCAGACGGACCATAGCGTCGTAAACGCTGGCGTCGCCGTGAGGATGATAGTGGCCCAGCACGTCGCCCACGCAGGTAGCGGATTTCTTGAAGGGCTTGTCTGAGGTCAGGCCGCCCTCATACATGGTATAGAGGATCCGGCGGTGGACAGGCTTCAGGCCGTCCCGGACATCGGGCAGGGCCCGGCCCACAATGACGCTCATGGCATATTCGATGTAGCTTTTCTGCATCTCCCCGACCAATTCGGATTCCGTGATGGCCTGATTGGGAAATGCAATGTCTTCCGGCTTATAATCTCTGTTGTGTCCCATAATACGTCACCCCCTCCTCAAATATCCAGATTGACCACATATTTTGCGTTCTGCTCGATCCATTCCTTCCGGGGCTCTACCTCCTCGCCCATAAGGACGGTGAACACCTGATCGGCCGCCACGGCGTCATCCAGGGTGATCCGCCGGAGGGTGCGCCGCTCCGGGTCCATGGTGGTCTCCCACAGCTCATGGGGGTCCATCTCGCCCAGACCCTTAAATCGATTGATCTCTACCTTCACATTGGGATTTTCTCCCCGCAGCTCAGCGGAGATGGCGTCCCGCTCCTCGTCGGAGTAAGCCACCCGCTGAGTCTTGCCTCGGGTCAGTTTATAGAGGGGGGGCACGGCGGAGTAGACATAGCCCCTCTCGATCAAGGGCCGCATATAGCGGAAAAAGAAGGTCAGCAGCAGCGTTCGGATGTGGGCGCCGTCTACATCGGCATCGGCCATAATGATGATCTTATGATAGCGGAGCTTTTCCAGGTTGAACTCATCTCCAATGCCCGCACCCAGACCCAGCACCAGGGGATACAGCTTGTCATTGCCGTAGATCTTGTCCGCCCGGGCCTTCTCCACGTTGAGCATCTTGCCCCACATGGACAAGATGGCCTGGAAGCGGCTATCCCGGCCCTGGATGGCGGAACCGGCGGCGGAGTCGCCCTCTACGATATAGAGCTCACACAGCTTAGGATCGCGCTCATTACAGTCTTGGAGTTTATCAGGCATCTGTCCCGACTCCAGGGCGGTCTTCCGCCGCACTGATTCCCGAGCCTTCCGGGCAGCCTCCCGGGCCCGGCTGGCCGTCAGGGCCTTGTCTAAAATGATTTTGCCCGCCGCCGGATTTTCCTCCAAAAATTCCGTGAGCTTTTCCGTCACGATGGCGTTGACCAGGGTCCGGATCTCTGAATTGCCTAATTTGGCCTTGGTCTGTCCTTCAAACTGGGCTTCGGTCAGCTTGACCGAGATGACGCAGCACAATCCCTCTCGGCAGTCCTCGCCGGAGACCTTATCCTCGTCTTTCAAAATCTTCATTTTTTTTCCATAATTGTTCAAAACGGTGGTCAAGGCCCGCTTAAAGCCCTCCTCATGCATGCCACCCTCAGGGGTATGGACATTGTTGGCAAAGGAGAGAATGGTATCGTTATAGCTGTCATTATATTGAAACGCGATCTCCGCCATGGCGTCGTCCTTCTGGCCGGATATATAGATCACATTCTCATGGAGGGGCATTTTGGAGCGATTGAGCCAGGTCACAAATTCCCGGATGCCCCCCTCATAGTACATCTCATCCTTCTGCTCCTGGCCGGGGCGGGTATCCTCGGTAGTGATGCGGAGCCCGGCGTTCAAAAAGGCCTCCTCCCGCATCCGGGTATGGAGGATCTCATAGTCATATACCGTAGTGTCGGTAAACATCTCCGGATCCGGCTTAAAGACCACCTCGGTACCTGTCCGATCCGTCGTTCCGATCACTGTCATTCCCTGGGTCACCAGACCCCGGGCAAACTTCATCTCATAAATATTTCCATCCCGATGGACCCGGACTTCCAGCCATTCGCTCAAAGCATTGACCACGCTGGCACCCACACCGTGAAGGCCGCCGGACACCTTATATCCGCCGCCGCCGAATTTTCCGCCGGCGTGGAGAATAGTATATACCACCTCCAAGGCGGGCTTGCCCGTCTGGGCTTGAATATCCACCGGGATCCCACGGCCGTCATCCGTCACCTTGATGATGTCGCCGGGCAAAATGGTGACGGTGATATGCTTACAATATCCTGCCAGTGCCTCGTCAATGGCGTTATCCACGATCTCATAAACGAGATGGTGGAGACCAGAAGACGAGGTGGAGCCGATATACATGCCCGGGCGCTTCCGGACAGCCTCCAGGCCCTCTAATACTTGGATCTCCGATGCATCATATTCATGATCGGTCTGGGTGACACTATCCTTCCACTGCTCTTCGCTCATAAAAACCTCCTGCTCTTCGCCGCTGTGCACACTGCCATCCATGGATGCAGCGGAGCGCGGGAAAACGGTTTCCTAAAAATCGCTTTCCGCCGCTCCGCTCTGCTGCAATGCATAACAGGCCTTCCAATGAATCAAATTACCAACAACTGCGTAAAAAATCTTTCTCACTCCATGGTCAGATCCTCTGACCGGCCCTTCAGCGTGGCCGAGGAGAGCTGGGAGAGATAAATCATTCCCGCTTCCGCATCTTTTTTGCACAATACGAAGGACTTGGGCAGCTCCTCCGTGATATTCACCACCCGTCCTTTCTTTTCCGCCTGCTCTAAAAATGTGCGGGTAATGGGGGAATAAGACGCATTATCCAAGTCAAAGATACCAATAATGTCTTTCTCCGGAACCACAACCGACTGTCCCAAATGAAGATACACGCCCTCACTTCCTCTTCTTTTCTCTGATCACCTTAGGCATCCAAAGCTTTTTCCAGATCCGCCAGCCGAAAAACGTCCCCAGGCATAGTCCAAGGGCAGAGATCCCAGGGAAAAAGAGCAGCGTCTCCATGGGAGCGCCGCCCCCTTCGGGATCCCAGCCGTGATAGCGGCTCCAAGCCACTGCCGCAGATATCAAAAGAAAGGCTGCCGGGGGAAGATATCTCCAGGCCCTTTTCCTGGGAAATCGGCAAAAAATATATTCCACCACCGCCGCAGCCGCCAAGGGAAGTAAAAATAAAATCAAAAAAATCATAGATTTCTTTTTCTCATATCAGCTGTCCATCCTTGATTTGGAACCGTTTTCCAGATCCCGGCATGCTTTTGGCATCCTCACAGCAGGTAATGAACACCTGCCCGCCGTCGATCCTCTCCAACACAAAGGCCTGCCGCTTGCTATCCAGCTCAGAGAGCACATCGTCCAGCAGCAGCACCGGCCACTCCCCGGTATCCTCCTGAAAGAGCTCCCGGCATGCCAGCTTCAATGACAAAGCCGCCGTCCTGGTCTGGCCCTGGGAGGCAAATTGTCTGGCGCTCTTCCCGTCAATATCGATGGCCATATCGTCCTTATGGGGCCCCGATAGACACTGCCTGGCCTCCAGTTCTGCCCGACGGTGACTTTGCTGATGCTCTAAAAGCTGTTCCAAAAGGACCTTAGGTGCCGCCTCCGGATCAGAAATGGTGGACACCGTCTCATATCGAAGGGACAGTGTCTCCCGTCCGCCGGAAAAATCCGATTGAATGGGAGGAGTCAGAGTGGCCAGTCTCTTCAAAAAATAGGCCCGATAATGGATCAGTATCGTCCCCACCTGGGCCATCCGCAAATTAAAGTCATCCAAGGTGTCCAATAGGGAAGGCTTTTCCTCCCAATCCCGGAGGATCCGGGTTTTTTGCTCATAAAGCCGCCGATATTCCGTCAAAGCCGCCCCATATTTGGGACGGAGCTGGCAGATGGCCTCATCCAAAAATCGGCGCCGCTCCGCTGCTCCAGATCGGATCAGAGACAGATCCTCCGGGCAAAAGAGAATGGTATTGAGTACCTCTCCCAACTCTCCGGCGCTCTTCAGCCGCACGCCGTTGGAAAAAATCTGTCTTCTCTCCCCCCGGTGGAGCCGCACCTCCTGAAGAAAGTCCCGGCTGCGGGAAAAAACCGCACCTTTCAGAAAAGCGTGATCCACCTCAAATTGGATCAGCTCTCTGTCATACCGAGCCCGATGACTCTGGGCACTGGACAAATAGGCCATGGCCTCCAGCAAATTGGTCTTTCCCTGGGCATTTTCCCCCCAGATGACATTGACCGTCGGAGAAAATTCCGCCTCTGCATGGACATAGTTGCGAAAAAAGTCCAGCTCCAGACTCTTTAAAATCATGTCACCAGGATCCTCGAGCCCGCCAGCTCTACCACATCACCGGGCCGAAGCTTTTTTCCCCGAAGGAGGCAGACCTCTTCATTTACCCTAACCTCTCCGGCCTGTATGATCTGTTTGGCCTCGCCGCCGGTATCGCAGAGACCGGCGAACTTTAAAAGCCCCTCTAACTTGATAAATTCTGTAGAGATCTTTACTCTTTCTTCCCGCATACCTGCTCCCTCTCCATCAAAAGACAGCCTTAATACAAGATCCAAGCTACTGCCCGATCACTTATCCCAGCTGGCGCTCATCCGCACCGGCAGGACCATAAACAGGAAGCTCTCCTCTCCACTGGGCTCATCGGTGGGTATGATGATACAAGGGGTAGAGGGGGTTCCCATCAGCAGTCTGGCCCTCTCTGCAGGGACAGCCTTCAGCGCATCCATCATAAATCGGTGATTAAATCCAATATGCAGATCATCACCATGTCCCTCTACAGGACACTGATCAGATGCACTTCCAATGGCGGTAACAGAGGACAAATAGATCATCCCATCTCCCACGATGCATCGGAGAGGATTCTTCGTGTTTTCGTGGAGAATCAATCCCACCCGATCCACAGATGTCATCAGCTGCTTCACGTCCACCGTCAAGTCGATGGTGCTCTTCCAAGAGATGGACTGCCGATAGTTTAAGAATTCTCCCTCCAGCCGACGGGTCACCAGCATTGTGGGACCGATCCGAAACAGAACATGCCGGGCACCCATGGTAATAGAGACCGGCTCATCCCCATCGCCGCAGATCCCCCGCACTTCTCCCAGTGCCATGCCGGGGACTACGAAGGAGAAATCCCGGCCCGGAGCGGACTCTAATTTTTCCCGCCGAAGAGCCAAACGCTGGCCGTCCACGGATACCACAGTCAAAACATTTTCTTCTACTTCAAAGAGGGAACCGGTCAAAATGGGCCGGCCATCGTTGGTACATACGGCAAACAAAGTTCGATTGATCATATCGGACAGCATAGCTTGGGGCAGCACCAATGTATTTTGAGGCTCCACTGCGGGTAGCTCCGGAAATTCCTCCGAATCGATGCCCTGAATATGGAATTCACTGACACCGCATTGGATATGGACAGTCAGTCCCTCCGTAGACACCGTCACCATATCGTCGGGGAAACGCCGGATAATATCTCCGAACAGCCGGGCGGAGAGGACCAGAGATCCTCCCTCTTTCACCTCGGCGGGAACTACGGTGCGGATGCCCGTCTCTAAATTATAACCAGTCAGCCGCAGTTCGCTGTCGGCCTCCAAGAGGATACCCTCTAAAGCGGGAATGGAACTTTTGGGGGCAGTGGCCCGGGAGGAGGTGGCAATAGCCGCCTGCAGCAGGGCTTTTTCACAGGAGAATTTCATAGTAGACCTCCGTTTTTTTTTCTCTGCATAGAGAGGAAAGGATCATAATATCGTAATAGTAAGTAGTAGGTAAAAATAATGTGGAAAATAGGCGAAAAGGGTTGAAGCTGTAAGAAAAACTCATTCACAAGCGATTGGGGAAAAAGAAGAGAAGTTTCCACCAAAGAGAGCTGAAGAGAAAAATATCCACACAGACTTTTCCACTTTTACAGATTTTATGGTGGATTTGTGGAAAAATTTTATTCGTACCTGGCGTTGATATTGGCGTTGATGTCCTTGATGACTTCCGCCATCTCGGGGGATTGCTTGATCATTTTTTCGATCCGTTCAATGGAATGCATGACCGTGGTGTGGTCTCTTCCGTTAAATTCCTGACCGATCTCCTTCAAAGAGAGATTGGTCATGCGGCGAATCTCATACATGGCCACCTGCCGGGCGAGGACGGTATCCTTTGTTCTGGCCTGTCCTTTGATATCCGAGGAGGAGATGTTATAAAATTTTCCCACCTCTTCAATAATGGTGTCGGAGGAGGGGAGAAATTCCGTCTTGTCTTTGAACATGTCCCGTACTGCCCGGGTGACGGTGTCCACGTCCACCTGCTCACCCATCAATTCTTGGAAGGCCAGGATCTTGTTGACCGTGCCCTCGATTTGACGAACGTTGGAGGTGATATTTTCGGCGATATATCGCAGGACGGGATCGGGCAGATTCATTCCCCGGCGGATGGCCTTGTTTTTGATGATGGCCACTCGAGTCTCATAGTCGGGTGGCTGCACGTCCACAGGCAGGCCCCACTCAAAACGAGTCTTCAGCCGATCGTCCAGCCGGAGCATCTCCTTGGGAGGCCGGTCGGCGGTAAAGACGATCTGGCGTCCCGCCTCGTAAAGGGAGTTGAAGGTGTGGAACATCTCTTCCTGGGTGGATTCCCGCCCGGCGATGAACTGAACATCGTCCATCAGGAATACGTCGGCAGCCCGATATTTTTCCCGAAACTCCTGGTTTTTTCCCTCCCGGATGGCGGCGATGAGCTCATTGGTGAAGGAATCTCCCCGAATATAGACGATGCGGTAGCTTGGATTTTTTTCATGGATGGCGTGGGCAATGGCGTAGAGAAGGTGGGTCTTGCCCAATCCAGATTCGCCGTAGATAAAAAGGGGATTATAGCCTTTGGGTTTTCCCGGCGCATCGGCCACCGCTTTGGCGGCGGAGTAGGCAAATTTGTTGGAGGAGCCCACCACGAATTTATCAAAGGTGTATTCCTCCGTACCGGGCATAAAAGAGTCATCTTTGCCCTTGCTGAAGCTTTCCCGCTCTCCCTCTCCCAGTACGACTACCTGAAGATCGGCGGAGAAAAGCTCTTTCAATGCTTTTTGGATGGTGGATACATAGCGGGATACGATGATATCCCGTTTAAAATTGGAGGGGACATAAAGAACAAGGCAGTCCTCCTCCAGGGATACCGCCTCCGTATCATCGAACCAGGTGTTGATGGTGGTGGCTGTCAGATCGCCCTCCATTAAGGTCAGCGCCCGCTTCCATATTTCAGTGGCGGAATTCATATTTTCTCACTCATTTCTGCTTGAAAAATAACCTTTTTCATTATATCAAAAAACTGTCCTGATAGCAACGGATGAGGTCCTTTCCGGGAAAAAATTTTTACATGGGAAAGAGAAATTTTTGTGGAATAGAAAATTTTTGGCACAATATATGGTGCTTCAAGAAAAAAGAGTACAAAAAAATACAAAAAAGAAGGTTGACAGGGCATTTATTTATCCAGTATAATACTTTTTGCGTTCTTCTAAAACGCATGAATATGACAACCGCATCTCAGAAAATGGGATGTTGTGGTGGACGGGATCTTCCCGTCAGAATGAGCACAGGAGGTGTACCAACATGGTTCGTACCTATCAGCCCAAAAAGCGTCATCGCAGCAAGGTCCACGGTTTCCGCAAGCGGATGGCTACCGCCAACGGCCGTAAGGTTTTGGCCCGCCGGCGCCGTGCCGGTCGTGCCCGTTTGACCTACTAATGTGGAAATGCAAATCAAATAGGGCTTTTTAAGTGGGGCAGTGGAGCTTTTCTACTGCCCCCGCGGTGCATAGAGAGAAATTTTTGGGAGGGAAACAGATGCGTCATACAGTATCCCTGAAGGAAAATCATCTGTTTCGCCGGCTTTATGCCAAGGGAAAAAGTGCAGTTTCCCCCACTTTGGCGGTCTATGTCCGTCGAAACCGCCTGAAAAAGAACCGCCTTGGGATCACTGTAGGTACCAAGGTGGGAAAGGCAGTGCGGCGCAACCAGGTCCGCCGCCGTGTCCGGGAGGCATACCGTATCCACGAAGATCAGATGTCCTGTGGGTGGGATATTGTGGTGGTGGCCCGGGTGCGGGCTGCCTATGCTTCCTATAGGGAGCTTCAACAGGATCTCCTTCGCATGTTGGACAAGTTGGGGGTATGGAAAAAGGAAGAAAAAGGGGCATGAAGTCTCTCGTTTTATGGTGTATCCGGTTTTATCAAAAAAATATCTCTCCCACCCGTCCGCCTTGCTGCCGATTTATTCCCACATGCTCCAGTTATGCCCTGGAAGCGGTGGAGAAATATGGTGTGCTGCGAGGAGGATATCTGGCCCTGAGGCGGTTTTTAAAATGCCAGCCTTTCCACCGGCAGAAAACCATCGAGTACGATCCCGTCCCCTAATTAAAAATTGAGTGGAGGCCATGACTGTGGATATTTGGTACTATATCATGACGCCTTTTACCTGGCTGCTGATGTTCTTATATCAGTTTTTCAACAGCTATGGTGTGGCTCTGATCCTCTTTGCCCTGGTCGTAAAATTGATTTTGTTTCCGTTTTCCCTGAAGGGAAAAAAGAGTATGATCCAGATGAACATGCTCCAGGGAAAAATGCAGAAACTGAAAAAGCAATATGGAAAAGATCCGACTCGGTATAACGCGGAGGTAGAAAAGCTTTACGCCAAGGAAGGGGTAAATCCCATGGGCGGCTGCCTGTGGTCTTTTATTCCCCTGCTGGTTCTGTTTCCCCTCTATGCCTTGATCCGTCAGCCCTTGAAGTATATGATGGGCATGACGGCCGATCAGATCAGCGCAGTGGCCCAGGCGGTGAACTGGTCTCAGGCCGCGGTGGACATGGGGTGGATCAAGGAGGCCTCTGAGTTTACCAACGGAGGCTATGACCAGCTCTATCTGGCTTCTTTGATCAACAGCGAAAATTTAGAGGCGGTAAAAACCGCCGTAGCTTCTGTGGGAGAGATCGCCAAGGAAATCATCCCGATCAACTTTAATTTTCTTGCCATCAATCTGTCCCAGATACCTCCCGTCAAATTCTGGCTGGGGGGTCCGGGGGGCTTTGGATTGTTCCTGATCCCCGTGATCTCTGCCATTACCAGTATTCTGTTCTCTGTCATCTCGATGAAGACGAACAGTATGAACAATCAAAATCAGAATGCGCAGATGGCCAGGACCAACCGCTCTATGATGATGATCAGCCCCCTCATCTCCCTGTGGATCGGTTTCTCTATGCCCGCTGCCTTGAGCGTTTACTGGGTGGCCAACAACGTTTTGGGTCTGGTCCAGGAGCTGGTAAGCGGCAGGTTGCTGAAGAAAGACTATGAAAAGGCTGCCGCCGAGCAAAAACGCCGGGAGTTGGAGGAGAAGGAAGAGGAAAAGCGCCAGCGCCGGGAGAAGGCAGAGGCCCGGGCCCGGGAAGCGGAAGAGGCCAGAAAGAACAAGAACAAAAAGAAGCTCAAGGAGCAGGAAGAGGGAAAGCTGTCTCCTGAGCAGCGGGATGCCAGCCGGGTCGGGATCCGTCAGTATGCCCGGGGCCGGGCGTACGATCCCAACCGTTATGGCGGCGTAACTCCCTATCATGAGGATATAGCGGCTTCCAGCCAGGAAGCTGCCGTACAGGAGGAAAAGCCGGAGGACGAAGGGAAGGAAGCCGCCGCTATCCAGTCCGCCGATGAAAATATTGCTCTGTCTGCAGCGGAAGCGGCAGAGGAGAGCACACGATCCGCGGAGTCTGCCGAAGCAGAGAAAGATGGCGCCGGGGATACCACGGAAGAGTAAGATTTTCCTTGTGGGAAGGAGAAAATACCATGCAAAAATATATTGAGTGCACAGGGAAAACGGAGGATGCCGCCATAGCTGCCGCCCTGGAGCAGTTGGGGTTGTCCAGAGAAGAGGTCTCTGTAGAGGTACTGGAGCTGGCCAAGCCTGGTTTTCTCGGCATTGGGGGTACTCCAGCCAAGGTGAAGGTGAGCTATGAAGTGCCTGATGAACCGACAGTGAGGGTTCCTGAGGCCGCCCCTGCAGAGAAAGAAGTGCCGATGGAAAAAATGCAGGAGGAGGTCGATCTCGCCCCGGTGGAGGAGAATACTGTCACAGACGATGACCGGACCGACAAGATCGTGAGCTTCCTCACGGGACTTTTGGAGCGAATGGGGGTCTCTGCGACACCTCAGGTGAGGATTGATGAAGAAGGGAACTACCTGGTAGAACTGGTGGGAAATGGCCTGGGAGCAGTGATCGGCCGCAGGGGAGAAACCTTGGACGCCATCCAGCAGCTCACTGGCTATGCTGTCAATCGGGGCCAGATCAAGCGGGTGCGGGTCCGCTTAGATGCGGAGGGTTATCGGGCAAAGCGGGAGGAATCTCTGAAAAGCATGGCATACCGCATGGCGGACAAGGCTGTGCGCTACCGCCGGAACGTGACGCTGGAGCCTATGAACGCCTATGAGCGCCATGTGATCCACACCGCCCTCCAGGAGCGGCCGGATGTGACCACCTATTCCATTGGTGCCGAGCCCAATCGCCGGACTGTGGTAGCATACAGCCCCGGAGAGCACCGCTAAAAAGGAGAAAAGGCTGTTGTCCGACATACCGGACAACAGCCTTTTTTATGCTTTGGACCGTCTGGACGGATATAATGCTGGCAGTGATCAGGTCCAGACTTTGATATATGCCTGTATGGCCGGTATATCCATCGACCAGCTTTTGAAAAACGCGGGGATACAGTTTGGAAATAAGCTTGCCGTGGCAGCGGTGAAGAAAATTTCTGGAGAGGTGTTGGTCAAGGTCAATCAAAAGGTGGGCTTTCGATTCCTTGACCAAATTTGGGATCAATGGAATCATCAGCATAGGGAAAGCAGTCCTGGTTGTGGGCGGTGTGATTGGCAGAAAATTTGATTTTGCAGAGATCCGGATAATTGAAAATCGGGCCTATCAGATATTCATAAAAAGTGATTTGACGGTTTTATCTGGGAAAGGCGAAGCGGTTGGGGAAGGGGAAGAGAGCGGATACATCAGGCCCCACTTTGACAGATGGGCGCTGAGTCCCTATTTTTGAGATGGATCTGTCCCCCTCCCGCTTCGCTTTTATGCTGAGAGGCTTGGAGAAAAAGGAGGGCAGCCTGCCAGAGATTTTAACTGGCAGGCTGCCCTTTATTTTCACGGAGCGTCCTCCGAGTAAACTTACCACCCGAAATTAAACGGCCAGGAGGAGGAGCCGCTGCCCTGCTGTGTCTGCTGGCTGGACTGCTGACTCTGCTGGCGCTCTTCCTGAAGCTGAGCCATGGCCTGCTCCCGTTGGGTATTGTTCTCGTCCAGTGTGACGGAGATCGTCTGAGTCTGCTGGTTTCGATAGATGGTAAAGGAGACGGTGTCTCCGGCCTTATAGTTTTTTACTGCCGAGGCGAGTTGGTTGGCGGAAGTGATGGAGGTATCATTGATGGCGGTGATGATGTCGCCCACCTGCAATCCGGCTTTTTCACCGCAGGATCCCTCCAGAACGGCATCGATATAGACGCCGGAGGGGATGCCATAGCGGAGTGTGGCCTCGCTGGAGACATCAGTCATAATAATTCCCACGTTTGGCTTGCCGGTGACATAGCCCTTTTCAATGATGTCAGTGACCATGTCCTTTACATCATTGATGGGAATGGCAAAGCCAATGCCCTCAATAGAGGCGGAGGAGGAGGAACCGGAGCTGGAGTATTTGGCGGAAGTGATGCCGATGACCTGGCCAAACATGTTGAACAGCGGCCCACCAGAGTTGCCCGAGTTGATGGCAGTATCAGTCTGGATCATATTCATAATGGTACCGTCACTCATGGTGATGGAGCGATCCTTGGCAGACACGGAGCCAGAGGTGTAGGTAAAGGTCAGCTCACCCAGGGGATTGCCAATGGCGCATACCTGCTCGCCCACCACCAAGTTGTCTGAATCTCCCAGGGTGACAGGGGTGAGGCCGGTGGCATCGATCTTTAATACGGCGATGTCGTTGGCCTCCTCGCCGCCCACCAAGGTGGCGGGGTAGGTGGTTCCGTCCACAAAGGCAACCTGGATAGAGGAAGCTCCGTCAATGACGTGATAATTGGTGAGGATGTAGCCATCTTGGGTGATAACGAAGCCTGAGCCGGCGGCAGCCCCCTTTACCTTCTGTCCCCAGAGGTTGGTGGTGACAAGCTCTGTGGTGATGCCTACCGTGGAGCCCACATTGGCGGCATAGACCTGAGCGCCGGACATGGATTCATCCATTTGGGTGCTGGACATGGTGACAGCTACCGGGGTGTGAGTTCCCTCATAGATGGTGGTGCTGTTTCTGGTAATACTGGGGACCATATAGACCGCTGCTCCCCCTACAGCGCCGCCCACCAAAGCACAAATAAGACAAAGGGCGGTGATCTTGGCTCCCAAATGTTTTTTGGCCCGCTTTTGCGCCGCGGGTTCCACATCACTCACCGTGAAATCGTTGGCGACGATAGGAGTGTCGTCAGACATCCGGTTATAATCGTTGTAGTACATATTGAGCTGCTCCTTTGCTATTTGTTTTTCTCTTGGAACAGTATTAGCATACCTTTGAATTGTGTCCAAAGAATGAAGAAAAATCAATCCTTTTTTGAACTTTTGCAGACAGCTTTTTTGATTTTTAAAAATCTATTTCAGAATCTTCAGAAGCATCAGCCTGTCCGCTTTTTAAAATGGCGGACAGATCGGCGGCAGCCAGCTTCACGTCGGCCAGTGCATTGTCCAGCACACCGGAGCGGACAATGTTGAGCACGACCAAACAAAGGACAGGACCGAAAACCATTCCCAGTACACCGGCCAGGCGCATCCCCACATAGACGCTGACCAGAGATAAGATGGGAGAAAGGCCGGTTTGATTTCCCAAAACCTTGGGTTCAGCCACTTGCCGAAATAGGGCCACCAGTCCCCACACGATCATAAGGGATACTGCATGGCGAAATTGGCCGGTAAAAAGATCAATGACGGCCCAGGGTACCATGACCGTCCCCGAACCAAAAATGGGGATGAAATCCAGGACTGCCAGACCTAAGGCCAGCAGAAGGGCATAGGGCTGTCCGATCAGGAGAAAGCCGATTAATAAAATGAAGAAAACGCCGATAGACAGGATCAGCTCCGCTTTTACATATCCGCCAAAGCCTACTGATACTGCCCGTTTTACCAAGGAGAGGAAAAAGCGGGGCCCTTCCGGGAGCCGGTCTGCCAAAGAAGCCCGGATTCTGGGGTAGTCAGCAGTCAAAAAATAGGAGGCCATAATAAAGACAACCAAGGCGACAGCGAAAGAGGGCAAGGCCTTGGCTATGTCGGTGCCCACATCTACCGCGGCGGTGAGAAATTGGGGGATAACTGTCTCCAGCCAGTCAAAGAATTGGTTTATCAAAGCATTTACTGTGGATTGGGCGGAAGCGGGCAGAAGATCCATCGTTCGGGAAAAGGTGGTGCCCATTCCGTCCACTGCCGCCTGGAGGGAGCTTACCAATACCTCCCAGTTGCCGGTTAGAGAGATGAGTTCTCCGGCAATCCCTGTCAGCAGTGCCCAAATCAGAGTGCCCAGGGCAATAAATACAAGAGCCAGCAGAGCAAGAGAGAGAAATTTTCGAGATACGCCCAGTTTTTTGTGGAGCCATTTTACCACAGGTGAGAGGACCCAAACCATCAGAAAAGACAATAAAAACGGGGCAAACAGAGATACCAGCGGCGGTCCCAAGCGGATGGCGGCCCAGAGAGCAAGCAGCAGGAAGGTCAACCGGAGCCCGAGGCGGAACCAAAGCCGTCCGCGGTCGTGCCAGGAAAGTTCCTTCATGATCATTTCTCCTTTGTAATGGGAAAATCGTATGGAATAGTATACCATGCGAGGAAGAAAAAGAAAGAAGATTTTGTAAACAGAGAGATTTTGAATATAAATAATGAGTGCCGTCGGCGGTTTTACCGCCCTTCTGCTGTCGAAAAAGGATTTCTGCTTTCAGGCAGGATGGTCCTGTAGTTGGGGTGCTTTGAAGGGGGGACACCGTCAAAGAAAAAAGAGAGTCTCCTCCGCAGTCCGCGGGGGAAACTCTCTTTTTATGGTTAATTTTTCTCCGCGGAAGCGCCATCTTTCGCTTTGCCGCTGCCCCTTCTCCTTCTCCGGCGGTTTCGGCTCTGTCCCGCTTTTGCGGGGACCTCCGCCATTTGAGCGATCTGGCCCTCCTGTATAGGCTGGCCTTCCGGCTGCCGGGGCTTTTCCGACCTCCGGCGGCTGTGGCTGCGCTCTGCGCTGCCTAAAGCGGAGAGGACATCATCAATACTGCCTGTGAGATCGCGCTTTTCATGGCCGGCGGGGCGAGGTGTCGCCTGCCGCAGTTTTTCCAATTCCTCCTGAGGCGGGGCCACATATCCCTCGGGTCGGCGGCCTTTGCCGTTGCGGATGATATTCAGCTCCGTGCCGGCGTAGGTCTGCACAGTGTCCGGGGCATCTTCCAGCCGGACTTTGACGCGCTCCCGCAGGTAGTCCACATCGCTGACTGTGCCCGGGCCGTCAGGGGTCTCCACAAAAGATTCGTTTTTGGGCAGCCGCTTCACGGCATCTTCATAGGCATCTTGCTCATATTTCAGGCAGCACATGAGCCGGCCGCAGGCACCGGAAATTTTGGCGGGGTTTAAAGAGAGTCCCTGGGTTTTGGCCATTTTGATAGATACAGGCTGGAACTGGTCCAAAAAGGCGTTGCAGCAAAAGGGACGGCCGCAGATTCCGAGCCCGCCCAGCAGTTTGGATTCGTCCCGAACCCCGATTTGCCGCAGCTCGATGCGGGAGTGGAGGGAGGAGGCCAGATCCTTTACCAGGGCCCGGAAATCCACCCGGCCTTCGCTGGTGAAGAAAAAGAGAAGTTTGTTGCCGTCAAAGGAGCATTCACAGCGCACCAAGTGCATGTCCAGCTTGTGTTCCTCGACCTTTTGTTGACAGATCTGAAGAGCAGTCTTCTCCCGCTCCCGGTTGCGCTGAAGGGCGGCCTGATCCTTGCCGGTAGCCAAGCGAAGCACCGGCCGTAGGGGTTGGATTACACTTTGCTCTTCCACCATGGTGTTGCCTTGGGAGCATGTGCCGAACTCCGCCCCCTTGGCAGTCTCAATGATCACTTCGTCCCCGGCCTTGATCTGGAGCCCCTTGGGATCAAAATAGTATTCCTTCCCTCCGTTTTTAAAGCGCACTGCAATGATCTCTACCATAATAACCTCCAAATTGAGCTGGCGCTATTGTACCATGACCTGTGCCAGCCCCGCCGACAAAGCGCCGCACAAATGCCCGGCACCCACGTAAAACGCTGTGCCTCGGTGCAATTCTTCCAATATCTTTACAAAAGAAAATAAGACCTTTCGGGAAAGCCCTGCGGCCTGACGGACAGGGGGCTGGATATTTTCGGGGGCAGCTCCGGCTTGAAAGGCCAAGGCGTCCCTCAGAAAAACCACCGACTGATCCATGAGCTGGGATAGCTGCTCCCGGTCCCACTTTTCCAGCGTCACACACCAAGCGGCCAATTCTATCTCGTTTCCCTGCACTAAGAGTTCCAACAGTTTTCCGGCGGCCTCTTGGATAGGCGCATCATCCCAATTTTTCTCCAGCAATTCCATCCCGCGACCGATCAGACCGCCGCACTGGTGAGCGGCAGCGCGGATCTGATCAGCTGCAAGGGCTGGGAACTGGCGGAGCAAGTGCTCCTCCGTCTCTGAAACGGTGACGGGGGCCAGCGTGAGCCTCTCACACCGGGAGCGGATGGTGGGCAGCAGCATGCCGGGATTGTCGGAGAGGAGAAGAAAGGCTGCATAGGCGGGCCCCTCCTCCAAAAGCTTCAGTAGGGCGTTCTGCGCACTGGCATTCATGGTCTGCGCGTTTTCAAAGATATATACTTTTCGCTCCGCCTCGTTGGGCCGGATATAGGCATCGGACCGGACGGCGCGGGCCTGTGCCACCGAAATATCTTTTCCGTCGGAGCCGACGGTGATCACATCGGGGTGGATGCCGCTCATGACCTTTCTGCATCCGGGGCAGCTCATACAGGGCCGCTCTCCCGCTCCGGAACAAACCATGGCGGCAGCGATCAGCCGGGCTAAGGTCCGTTTGCCCGACCCGGCGGGCCCCGAAATTAGATAGGCATGGCTCAAACCCCGCCCCGTCTCCTGGGCAGAGAGCTGCCGCTTGAGGGTAGCGTTGCCCGACAATGTATCCAAACGCATGCTCAAACCCGTTCGAAGTGGTCGATGTCCAGCACAAAGATGGTTGCGCCGCCCACCGTGATCTCCACGGAAGTGGTGGGAGAATAGCCGTGGTTTACCTCCGCGCTGGAGGGCATCATCTGCTTGCGGGAGTGGGAGTGGGCCCGGATGATGTCAATGACAGTCTGGACTTTTTCCTCGTCGATACCCACCAAGATGGTGACGTTGCCCGCCCGGAGGAACCCGCCGGTGGTGGCGAGCCGGGTTGAGGAGAACCCCTCTTTCGCCAAATTTTGGATAACGGCTCCAGCGTCGTCTCGGTTGATGATGGCAAGAATCAGTTTCATAGGAACTCCTCCCCGGTCGGTGCGCGTTCCGCCGAAAAATATCTTTTTTTATTATACCTCAATCAGAGAGAATAGGCCACAATTTTTTGCAATCCCTTTTTTCTGAGAAAGAAAAGAGCGATGGGCGGCCTATAATAAAAAAGGGACGGGAGGTGTTCTCCCGTCCCTTTTGGGATTTTCTCAAGGCAGATAGTTATACGGATTCACTGTGATGCCATTTTGTTTCACCTGAAAATGACAATGATTGCCGGTGCTCCGTCCGGTGGATCCCACCCGGGCGATGACCTGTCCCTGATAGACCCGATCGCCGGCGCTGACATTTAAGCTGGAGCAGTGGGCGTAGATGGTTTGAAGACCGTTTTCGTGGTCGATCACCACATAGTTGCCGTAACTCCAATAACTGCCGGTGCCGGTGCCTGCAAAGGTGACCTTGCCGCCGTCAGCGGCAACGATGGACGCGCCGTAGGAGCCGACGATATCGATCCCGGAATGGGAGCTGTACGAGCCGAAAATATACCGGGAACCATATCCGGAGGAGACCCGACCATGCAGAGGCCAGATAAAGCTGCCGGTGGCCATGGTCCGAGGCCGTTCCTTAGTGCCCACCGCCACCTTTTGGGTGACAGGCTCGGTCAATACCTGGGTGGAGTTGATAACTCGGGACTGTTCCACTCCGTTCAGATAGGTCACATCGGCGTTGTAGGTGGCAAGGCCCTCCACGCCAGGGGTAATCACTTTGGTGTCTCCTTGGTACATGGAGCTGTCCGGTACCTCTTCCACCTCATAGGCCACAGCACCGTCATAGGTTAGGTTATCCACCGTCTGTACCGACAGGAGGGGGACAGCCTGGCTGATGGTGAGGGTCTGTCCGATCCAAAGCTTGTCGATGTCCACGCCCGGATTTAAAAGCTGGAGCTCACTGACCCGCATGCCGTTCCTGTTGGCGATGTCGGAAAAAGTGTCTCCGGTCTGGACGATGTAGTCTACCTGCTCCATACTGTTGGAGGTAAGCACAGAATACATAGAGTCCAGATCCTTCAGGGAGGAGGTGGCGGTATACTCCTTGGTGACGACCACCGAATCTACAAACTGGGCTGAAATGGTGTTTTCATTGATATAGGGCGCTTTGATCAGATCCAGCATGGCGTCAAGGGCGTCTGCATCATCCACGGCGCCGACCACCTGGCCATTCACTGTCAGCACAGAGGTCTTCATCACCTCTCCGATTTGATCGAGGAGATAGGTCTCCACCTGGGAGACAGATATCAAATCTTCTTGGCGGGAAAGCTGAAAGGAGTAATCTACCGTCTGATTTAAGGTATAATCATGGCCCAAAATGCGGGTGGCCCGGCTCTCTACCCGGTCAATGGCATTTTCTACGCTCTGGCGGCTGCTGATGAGCCCCAGCGCCACGCCGTTGACAGATACCTGGTAGCTGGGGCTATACAGCTGGCCCAGCACTGCGGCGGAAGTCAAGGACAGGGCGACCGTCAAAAAGATGGCCGGATCCAGAGGGGCGCGCCGCTCTAAAAAATGGGGGAGGGCCTTCTCCTTCAAACCCGCCAGTGAGGGCAGATGCCAACGGGCAGGCCTTTTGGCCCGAAAAGGAGCAGGGGCAAATATTGACTGGGGATAGGGGAGAAGTTCGTCCATGGAGAACCCCTTCTTTCTCTGCGCATTTTATCCTGATACTTTTCTCAATTGTTACCACTTTATTACGAGAAGGGAACAAAAGATTACAAATGGTTACAAAGCAATCATACATGATTTTGGGCAATTCGTCAAGCGTTTTCCCTGTTTTCGATGATTTTCAACAACAAAAAAGGAAAGTAAACTATATGTTGTGGTTTTAAAATGGTTACAAACGCAAACGGTTCGTTATACTTTTGCGTTTAAAATGTTTTGGAGGGGGCTGTGCAGGGAAGAGACCTAAAATATGATATGATAAGTGCTGTCGGCATAAAGGATCATTTAGGCGCTCTGGCCCGCGGGGGAAAAGAAAACCCCGGCAGATCCCGCTGAGGGGATCTGCCGGGGTTGAATGGGACTGAAACAGTGTCAAAAACGGCAGGGCCTGTCTTCCTGTGTTTCCTCCAACGGCTCGGGGACGGAGCGTTTTCCATCAATAGCGCCGGATGACTGCCGTTACCCGCCCCAGCAGGGCACAGCCCTCGCCGTCGATGGGCTGGTAGTCCGGGTTCTCCGGCATGAGCCATAGATGGCCGTTTTTCATCTGATAGGTTTTGACAGTGGCCTCATCTTCAAAGAGGGCCACCACGATGTCTCCGTTGCGGAAATTCTCCTGCCGGTGGACGACCACCAAATCTCCGGGCAGGATCCCGGCATAAAGCATGGATTCCCCCCGGACCTTCAGGGCAAAGTGCTCTCCGGCCAGGCCGCCTGTGTCAAAGGTCAGGTATTCCTCCACGCATTCCTCGGCCAAGATGGGAGAGCCGGCGGCCACATCGCCCACCACAGGCACTTGGTCTGCCCGGCCGTCCAGTTCCTCGGCCACGGCCTCCCGAGGAAGGGAAATGGCCCGGGTCTTGCCGTCTGCCTTCAAAATATATCCCTCAGACTCCAGCTTTTTCATATGGAAATGGACGGTGGAGGGGGATTTCAGATGGACCGCCGCGCCAATCTCCCGGACGGAGGGGGGATAGCCGTGGTCCCTGCTGTACTGGAGGATGAAATCATAGATCTCCGCCTGCTTGGGCGTCAAAGGCGCGGACATAAAGAGCCCTCCTCTTTAATAGATAGTTGCATCATACCATACAAACGGGAAAATGTCAAACATCTGTTCTAAAGCTTTTGTTTACAAATTGTACTTGATTTCAGGGAGGAAGGGGCGTATACTACAAAAACATGAGCATACGAATAATCAGTATGCGAATAAAGTGGGGTGAAATCATGTATGACAGCGGAAAACCCAGCGCCATGTTTCACATCTTTCATCAAACCCTGAAACGGCGGATAGCGGAAGAAAAAGCGCTCCGGGACATCGGGGATTTGAGCTCTCCAATGCTGTTGCTGACCCTTTTTGAAATGGAGATTTCGGGCAAACAGTGTTCTCAGCGGGAGTTGGCGCGAAAAATGGGGCTGTCTCCGGCCACGATAGCAGTGTCCCTCAAGCCCTTGGAGAGAGACGGCTATGTGGAGCGATGCACCGATGAAAGGGATGCCCGCCGCAACCTGGTGTCCTTGACGGACAAGGGCCGGGATGCGGTGAAGCGGTGTGAAGAGGCGCTTCGGGCAGTAGACCGGCAGATGATGCTGGGCTTTACTGCGGAGGAGTGCGATACTTTCAGCGTTTTCTTAGAGCGCATGATAGAAAACCTGGGGGGCGCTGAGCTGTGCCCGTGTCATTTATCCCTGGAAAAGGAGGAAACATAACTTGCTGCAAATCTTTCTTACCCATCTCCAAGGATATCAGAAGGAGGCCGTCAAGTCTCCTGTGATGATGGTCCTGGAGGTCATCTGTGAGATGATCCTGCCTCTGGTCATGGCAGAGATCGTGGATACGGCCATACCCAATGGCGATGTGGGCTACATTTTCCTGCTGGGCGCCGCCATGCTGGTCCTTTCCGCTTTCTCTATGGTCTGCGGCGTGCTGGGGGCGAAGTACTCCACCTTCGCCAGCCAAGGCTTTGGCGGCAACCTCCGCCAATCCCTTTTTGACAAGATCCAGTCGTTTTCTTTTGCGGACATCGACCGGTTTTCCTCAGCCTCTCTTATCACTCGGCTGACCAACGATGTCAACAATATGGTGATGATGCTGAACATGGGGCTAAGGATGCTGGTGAGAGCTCCGGTGATGCTGATTGCTGCCCTGGTCATCAGCGTGGTGCTCAACCCCAGGTTGGCTTTGGTCTTGGCGGTGGTCATCCCTCTGATGGTGGTCATCATCGCCATCGTCATGGCGGTGTGCATCAAGCTCTTTGACGCGATGCAGCGGAAGATCGACGCGCTGAACAACACCCTTCAGGAGAACCTGGTGGCCATCCGGGTGGTGAAGGCCTTTGTTCGGAGGGACTACGAGAAAAAGAAATTTAAAAGATCCAACGATGAATTGATGGACGCCGCACTCAACGTGGGATTGAAGATCATTGCCATCATGCCCGTCATGATGCTGTGCATGAATGGCGCCACGGTGGCGGTGCTCTATCTGGGCGGCAAGATGGTGATGGGGGCGACCTTTGACCTGGGCCAGCTTCAGGCTTTCATCAACTACCTGGCCCAGATCCTCATGAGCGTCATGATGGTGGCCATGTCCCTCCTTCAGCTCTCCCGGGCCCAGGCCTGCGCCCGCCGCATCCAGGAGGTGCTGGAGACGGAGCCTGACATCGAGGATGAGCCTTCAGCTTCGGCCCTGCCCCAGCCGAAAGGGAAAGTGGAGTTCCGGGACGTGTCCTTCAAATACCAGGCCACCGGGACAGGGGACGATGTGCTCTCCCATATCAGTTTCACCGTAGAGCCGGGCCAGTTTGTGGCCATCGTGGGAGGGACCGGCACGGGAAAATCCTCTCTGGTCAATCTGATTCCCCGGTTCTATGATGTCACAGGGGGAGCTGTTTTGGTGGATGGAGTGGACGTGCGGGACTACCCCTTGGAGGAGCTGCGGGGCCGTATCGGCATGGTGCTCCAAAATAACGTCCTCTTTTCTGGGACCATCCGGGAAAATCTCCTCTGGGGCAAGCCGGAGGCGAGTGAGGAGGAGATCATCCAGGCGGCCAAGGATGCCCAGGCCTATGATTTCATCATGTCCTTCCCTGACGGCTTCGATACCCGCATCGACCAGGGAGGCGTCAATGTCTCCGGCGGCCAGAAGCAGCGGCTATGTATCGCCCGGGCCATGTTGAAGAAGCCCGCCATCCTCATTTTGGATGACTCCACTTCGGCGGTGGACTCAGCCACCGAGGCCGCCATTCGGGAGTCCTTCCAGAAGAATCTGGCGGATACCACCGTCATCATCATCGCCCAGCGGATCTCTTCGGTGCAGTATGCTGATGAGATCCTGATCCTGGACGACGACCATATCGTTGGCCAGGGCACCCATGAGGAATTGTTGTCCAGCAGCCCGATCTACCAGGAGATTTACCAGTCACAGCAAGAGGGGGTGGGTGAATAATGCCAGGACCCAACCGTGCCCCCAAGGGGGGCTATCAAAAGCCCAAGGATATGGGCAAAACCGTCCGGCGGCTGCTGGGTTATCTCACCCGCAGCCCTCTGCCCCTGCTGCTGGTGTTCTTCTGCCTGCTGATTTCGGTGGCATCCAATCTGGGCGGCTCTTATATGATGCGGGGTATCATCAACGACTTCATCTGGTCTGGCTGTACCGACTTTGCCGGACTGGGCAAGGCGGTTTTCAAGCTGATCGGGGTCTATCTCATTGGCTGTCTTGCCACCTACGGCCAGTCGGCTACTATGGTGAAGTTGGCCCAGCGGGGCGTCAACCGGTTGCGGCAGGAGCTCTTTGATAAGCTCCAAGATCTGCCCCTGAGCTATTTTGACAAGCATCCCCACGGGGAACTTATGAGCCGGTTCACCAACGATGCGGACAATGTGCAGACGGCCTTGGAGCAGAGCGTGGTGTCCATGCTGTCCAGCTGTCTCATGTTTGTGGGGCTGGTGGGCTTGATGCTTTTCATCAACTGGAAGCTGTTTTTGGTGACCGTGGTCATCCTGGCGGTGACCATGACCCTCTTCAAAAAGCTGGGCGGCCGGAGCCGCCGGTTCTATCAGCGGCAGCAGGCTGCTCTGGGCGCCGTGAACGGCAACATCCAGGAGATGATTGAGGGGCTGAAGGTGGTAAAGGCCTTTACCCATGAAGAGCAGGCAAAGGCCGAGTTCAAGGTCCTCAACGAGACCTACCGGGACGTGGCTCAGAAGGCCAATTTCTATGCCACCATGATCATGCCCATCTCAGGCAACCTGATGAACATCAGCTATGCCCTCACCGCCGCCATGGGGGGACTGCTGTCTGTCCTCCAAGGCTTTGACTTGGGAGGGCTGGTGGTCTACCTGAACTACTCCAGGCAAGTGGGGCAGCCCTTGAACCAAATTTCTCAGCAGATGACAGCCCTTCTCTCTGCCCTGGCCGGCGCGGAGCGGATTTTTGAGGTGATGGATACCCCGCCTGAGCGGGACGAGGGGGAGATCATCCTGGTCCCCGCCCATAAGGACGCCAACGGGACCTTGGGAGAGCGCAGTGACGGCACCAAGGAGGCCGCCTGGGCGTGGAAGACGCCCAAAAATATAGGCATCCAGCTGGTTCCTGTACTGCGGGATGGCGAGACACTTACCGAGCTGGGCCAGGCGGAGCGGGCAGAAGCGGGGTGGAAGCTGCTGCCGCCCGATGCGCTGTCTGACGCGCCGGTGTGGGGCACCATTGCCCCTGACGGGACCTTCCGCCCGGCGGAGGACATGACCGCTTTGGCAGGGCATGGCTGGGCGTGGAAATATCCCGGACCCGACGGCACAGCCGCCCTCCACCTGGTCCGGGGCAGGGTGCGCAATGTACCCGGCGAGGACTACTACCTCACGGAACTGCGGGGAGCGGTGCGCTTTCAGCATGTGGACTTCTCCTATGTCCCCGGCAAGCGGGTGCTCCACGATGTCTCGGTGTATGCAAACCCGGGCCAGAAGATCGCCTTTGTAGGTTCCACCGGTGCGGGCAAGACCACAATCACCAACCTGGTCAACCGGTTTTATGAGATCGAAAACGGCATGATCACCTTTGACGGCCTGAATGTCCAGGACATCGCCAAGGACTCCCTCCGGCGGGCCTTGGGGGCGGTGCTCCAGGACACTCACCTGTTTACCGGCACGGTGATGGAGAACATCCGTTACGGCCGGCTGGATGCCACAGACGAGGAGTGCATCGCGGCGGCCAAGACCGCGGGGGCCCACTCCTTCATCCGGCGGCTTCCCGAGGGGTATCAGACCATGGTCACCGGGGACGGGGCCAACCTGTCCCAGGGGCAGCGGCAGCTGTTGGCCATTGCCCGGGCCGCTGTGGCCGATCCCCCGGTGATGATCTTGGATGAGGCAACCTCCTCCATCGACACCCGGACGGAGGCACTGATCCAAAAGGGAATGGATGCGCTGATGGAGGACCGGACGGTGTTTGTCATCGCCCATCGGTTGTCCACCGTCCGCAACTCCGACTGTATCGTGGTCATTGAGCACGGCCAGATCCAGGAGAAGGGCAGCCATGAGGAGCTGCTCTCGGAGAAGGGGCGGTACTACCAGCTCTATACCGGGCAATTCCAGTTGGATTAAGGCGAAAAACGGGGAAATGGAGTAAGTGGACGGAAACCATTTGGTTTCCGTCCGCTTTGCTCTCTTTGGCCCCCTCCCATTTGGAAAAGGGGCAAAAAACCACCCCTCAGCCAAAGCTGGAGGGGTGGTTTCTGTCTATTGAAAAAGCCGTCAGGGGGAGTGGGCTCATTCGACCCCTTTTTCCCGCAGCCGCCGGACTAATTCGTCCACCGCGTATGCGCCGGAGCGAAGGGAATTTTCCTCTGTATCGGCGCCGATGTGGGGCGTGACGACGAAGTTGGGGAGGTCCAGGAAACGGTCGTCGGCACGGGGAGGCTCCTCCCAGCGCACGTCGGTGGCGGCTCCCGCAATGGTCCTATCCTTCAGAGCCTGGAAGAGGGCGTCCTCATCCACCAAATATCCCCGGGAGACATTGATGAAGTATGCGGTGGGCTTCATGAGGGCAAATTCCTTGGCCCCGATCATCAGTCGGTTCTCCGGGGTCAGGGGGACGTTTAGGGAGACCACATCTGCCTGGCGCAGAATGTCCTCCTTGGAAGCGCACCAGCCGTAATCCAGCTCCTTGGCCCGCTCGGGGGTGAAGAAGGGGTCATAGCCGATGACGTTCATGCCAAAACCGTATTTCAGAATATTGCCGATCAGGATTCCGATGTGGCCCACGCCGATGATGCCGAAGGTCTTGCCGTAAAGCTCGTGGCCCTTCAGGTTGTTATCGTTATTAGGGGAGAGGGCTGCACCGCCGCGGATCATCCGATCAGCCAGGGGGATATTCCGGCACAGGGATAGGAGAAGGCCCACCTCCAGTTCGGCCACTGACCGGGCATTCAGATGGGGAGCGGTAAAGCATTCGATGCCCCGGGCTTTGGCGGCCTCCCAGTCCAGGTTGTCTGAGCCGGTGCCGTGGATGCCGATGACCTTGACGTTTTTGGCCCGGTCGATCTCCTCACTGGTGAGGCGGAGGTTCATGCTGAGAATGCCGTCGGCCTCTCCGATCCGGTCCCAGTCCCGAATGACTTCTGCCACCTCTTCCAGGTGTCGCTCGGCCTCCTCGCTCATTTTTTGACAGAAAAATATTTTCATAACAAATTCCTCCGCACCAAATTTTTGTTTCTCCATCTTAGCATAAACCATATTATTTTGCAACTTGCAAAGCTGAAAATTGAGCGGCAGGAAAACCGCCCCTTTTTAAAAGGCCTCCGCATACTGGCGCTCCGATTCTTTGGGAGAGAGCTAAATTCTGCCGGCATCCCGGCATCCATATCATATCGAATTGAATGCCGATTGAATAGGATTGAAAAAACAGAGGCTTTATGATATACTTTATATTCACATCGGACTCTTTTTTGGCGGGAAAATCTCCCGGATGGAGTCTGAAATTTTGTTCGTCAATGTTGAATGATCTGCCCCTGCAATGAAAAAAGGGCGTAAAAAGGGCGTGGACAAATTATAGAGAAAGGCGGAAATTCCTGAAAATCAGGGATTTCTGGACAGGTAAAGATAAATATGAAATTAGGTATCGTGGGTCTGCCCAATGTGGGCAAGTCAACTTTGTTTAACGCCATTACCAACGCCGGCGCGGAAAGCGCCAACTATCCCTTCTGCACCATCGACCCCAATGTGGGCGTGGTGGCTGTGCCTGACAGCCGGCTGGACTGGCTCAGCGAATTTTACCACCCCAAGAAGACCACTCCGGCGGTCATTGAGTTTGTGGACATTGCCGGATTGGTGAAGGGGGCATCCAAGGGACAGGGCTTGGGTAATAAGTTCCTGGCCAATATCCGGGAGTGTGAGGCCATTGTCCATGTGGTCCGCTGCTTTGACGATGAAAATATCATGCACGTGGTGGCGGATACCAGCATGAACGTACCGGTGGATCCTGTGGGCGACATTGAAACCATTGACATTGAGCTCATCATGGCTGATGTGGAGATGGTGGAGCGCCGGATCAAAAAGGCAGAGACCGCGGCCAAGGGGGACAAGAAGTTCCTCCGGGAGGCTGAGCTGTTCACCCGGTTGCGGGATTGGCTCAACGAGGGGAACTCCGCCCGGAGCTTCCCTTGTGAGGACGACGAGGAGAGAGCGCTCATCGGGACATCGGACCTGTTGTCCCTCAAGCCCGTCATCTATGCGGCTAACCTGGATGAGGACGGCTTTGCCCAGTACCAGGCTGTGCCCTACTACCGGCAGGTGGCCGAACTGGCCGAGAAGGAGGGGGCTCAGGTCATCCCCGTCTGCGCCAAACTGGAGGCAGAGATCGCCGAACTGGACGAGGAGGACAAGAAGGCCTTCTTGGAGGATCTGGGCATCCCCGAGTCCGGGCTGGATCGGCTCATCAAGGCCAGCTATGCCCTGCTGGGGCTGATCTCCTACCTCACCGGCGGCGAGGACGAATGTCGGGCGTGGACTATCACCAACGGCACCAAGGCCCCCCAGGCGGCGGGCAAGATCCACACCGACTTTGAGCGGGGCTTCATTCGGGCCGAGGTGGTAGCCTTTGAGGATCTGAAGGCCTGCGGCTCCATGGCGGCGGCCAAGGAGAAGGGGCTGATCCGCTCTGAGGGGAAGGAATATGTAATGAAGGACGGCGATATCGTTCTGTTCCGGTTCAATGTTTAAAGTCAAAATGAGACAAAAGTTTCCGTCTGCCTGTCAGACGGAAACTTTTTTAATCCCGAGAGTAATTTTAAGAAAAAAGATTGCGAATCGTAGAGGAAAATGGGCGGTTTCTCCCCCTGCAACCGCCGGTTGCGGGAGATTCCAAGGCGGGTTGGTTGCCTTTCCGGGGGAAAGGGTCTATCATCACATACATGGAAATCCGGGAAGAAAGGGGGAGCGGCCATGACGCTGGCGGAGAAAATCCAGGAGCTTCGGACAGGCCGGGGACTATCCCAGGAGGAGTTAGCGGCCCAGCTGAAGGTGTCGAGGCAATCGGTGTCCAAATGGGAAACGGGCCAGTCGGTGCCCGACTTGGAAAAGGTCATCAAATTGTCCGACCTGTTTGGAGTGACGGTGGACCAGCTGGTGCGGGAAGGGGAGGCTGCCTCACTCCCGGAAGAGAGGGTCCGCCCTCGGGTGGCCTGTGGGGAGGTCCGGCCCGGGCCCACCCTGATACAGAAGGCGGGAATCTGCACGGAAGTGACAGGATGGGCTGCCTTTTTGCTGGGGCTGATGGGCGAGGGAATTTTGGTCATGATCGGTCTGGCCATGGTGCTGCTGGGGTTGCCCCTGCTGCTGGCCAGAAAACATCCCTGGCTGTGGATGGGGTGGATAGCGGTGGCCCTGACCTTGGTGGTGCTGAATCCCAGGACCTCGGTAGTCGGTTGGGGATTGATCGGGGGGATCCGGCTCCTGGCGGCTTACCTGAAATATCCCCAGGTCGGCCAGGCCGTTCTGCTGGGGGGATGGATCGCCGTCTTGCGGGGGCTGCTGGTGCTGACCCTCCTTTGGGGTACCTACCGGGGGTGGAAAAAGAAAAAAGAGGAAGCCTAATAGAAAGGATCCCTCACCATTTCGGCGAGGGATCCTTTTTGGTTTATCTGTCAATCGAAGGGCCGGTCCTGATTTTTTACTCCTTCATTTCCCGAATGAGGACGAAGGGAGTGAGCTGACGATCCTGACCCGCGGGATTGTCCCGGATCAGATCCAGCAGATCCTTCTCGCTCCATTCCTTAAGCTGCTCGCCCCTGCCCAAAAGCTCCACATTCAGGTCGTTGGCGTCCACGATCATCATGACCACGCCGGTCTTTTCAAAGACCTCGTCACACACCTTTTCCGGGTGGCTGGGCACCCGGACGCCCATGTGCTCATACTCCGGAATGTCCTCGCCGTAGAATCCGTCCAGGCCGGAGACCTCCGTGCCCAGCATTTTATAAAAGGTGCCGTGAACGCCCCGAAGCTTATCTGCGGCGGCGCAGACGGCGGCCCACAGGACCTTGCCCAGGCCGCAGACGTTGATGGCGAATTGCATCTTCACCGGCAGGCCCATGCCGGGTCCGGCGGAGGTCTGGTGGACAAAGCGGGAGAGGAGCTTGGCCCAGAAGCCGGGCTTCACCTCGTCCTCGGTGACCACCCGACCCTGGCACAGAGCGATGACCTTTTCGCTGGAGGAGAGGATGTCGCCGGGCTGATAGACGGGCAGAACATATTTGGTGATGAGGTCGATGTAGCTCTCGCCCACCTGGACGAAGTGGGTGGCGATGGCGTGGCGGGCAAATTTTTTGCCTGCCGCCTCGATGATGACGTTTTTTCCCTCGTTGGCGTAAAAATCCATGGAGAAGGCCCCTTTTATATTGAGAATTGAGATCGAAAGATTTTATCGAACCTCATTATATCCACATTCTGTGCCGGATGCAACCAAAAACGGAAAAATTCAGGCGGGCTGGACAGGGTTTGAAAAATTTTGGCGGTGTGTTCCAATATCGAAACGCGAAACGGGGCCTCGGTTTCTTTTCCCAATGGGGAAAAGAAACCCTTCTGCAGGTGCCTCACCAGCACTTACATCATGACCACCGCATCCTTCCGATCGGTGAGCCCCAATTTGTCCACCATGATAGAGAAATGGCCCGCCCACAATGAGCGGCTGAAAGCTCTTACCCACTACGACGAGTGAGCGTTTGAGGCAGATATAACAGAGAGAAAAAGGGGCCCACATTTATGTGGGTCCTCTTTTTGCGCTGTGTGCATAAAACAAAGCGAGGGTGATACACTGAAAAAAACGGCAAGAGGTGGAAGCGCATGGGATTTTTCGGGCGGAAAAAACGGCCGTCGCCTCCCCATCCCCGGCAGGAGCCCCGGTTGGAAGGGCCGCTGACAGAGGAACGGCTGGCCCAGGTATTTGAAAACTGCGCGGATTATAACCGCCGCAGTGTGGCGGTGGGAGGCAACGAGTCTATGCGGGTGGAGATCCTGTTCCTTGCCGGCATGGTGCGGATGGAGCGGGTCAGCGACTACGTCCTGCGCCCCTTAGCCCAGGACCGGGAGCTGGGAGAGCTGGGGGAGGCGGTGGCCTGGGAGAAGATGCGCGCAGGGGCTCTCTACAGCTTATCGGTGGCCGAACGGACCACTTTGGATGAGGCGGCGGCCGACCTGATCGACGGCAACTGCCTGCTGATTTTCCCGGGAAAAGAGCGGGCTCTCTCCTTTAATACAGGTACAGAGGAGAAGCGGGGCATTGGAGATCCGGAGAATGAGGTGTCCATCAAGGGACCGAAAGACTCCTTTGTGGAGAACCTGCGGACCAATACCTCGCTGACCCGGCGGCACCTGAAGGCTCCTGAGCTGAAAATAACTGAGCAGGTGGTGGGCAGGCAGTCCCTCACCCCGGTGGACATCCTGTGGCTGGAGGGCATCGCCGACCCTCAGACAGTGGAAGAGCTGAAGGCACGGATAGAGCGGATCGACATCGACGCGCTGCTGGCTACAGGCAATTTGGAGGAATATATCATCGACGAGGTAGACACCGCCTTTCCTCTGCTGCAGTATACGGAGCGGCCCGACCGCTTCTGCTATGGCCTTAGCGAGGGGAGGGTGGGTATCCTCATTGAGGGCATCCCCCTGGGCTATCTGGCGCCGGCGGTCATCGGAGATTTTCTGCGCTCCCCTCAGGACCGCTCGGAGAACTGGATGGTGGCCTCGGTGCTGACGGTCATGCGGTGGCTCTGCCTGCTGGTGACGCTGTACCTGCCGGGGGTGTATGTGGCCATGGTGAATTTCCACCAGGAGATGATCCCCACCCGGCTGGCGCTGTCCATCATGGCCGCCCGGCAGGATGTGCCCTTTTCCGCCCTGTTTGAGACGCTGTTGCTGCTGGTGGCCTTTGAGGTCTTGCAGGAGGCGGGTCTCCGTCTGCCCCAGTCCATCGGGCAGACGGTGTCCATCTTAGGCGGACTGGTGGTGGGCTCGGCGGCGGTGGAGGCCAAGCTGATCTCCCCGGCGGTGCTGGTGGTGGTGGCGGTGGCCGGCATCGCCGGGTACACCATGCCCTCCCAGGATTTGGCGGGGGCCTTGCGGATCTGGCGGTTTTTGCTGGCTATTTTGGCGGGGGTGGCAGGCTTGTTTGGCGTGGTGGTGGGAACGGTGGCGCTGGTGGGCCATTTGGCGGGGCTGGAGAGCTTCGGCGCGGCCTATCTGACCCCCTTCGCCGCCAACGCCGGGGAGCAGGTAGAGGGCAGTGTGGTGCTGCGGCAGCCTCTCCCTGCGGATAAGCTGCGCCCAGCCCATCTCAAGACGGAAAATCGGAGGAAACAGCGATGAAGGGCGGGCGATGGGCCATCCTTTTGGCGGCACTGCTGGCGGCAAAGGGGGCGGGAGTGCTTCCACAAAGCAGGGAGATGGAGGAGCTGAAGCTGATTACCACCTTGGCCATGGACGGCGGGGAGGTGGTGACAGTCACCGCCGTCACCGGAGTCCGGGTCACGGAGGACGAGGAGCCGGAGGTGTTTACCGGCACGGGAGGGAGTCTGGCTGAGGCGTGCCGGACCCTGCGGGAGAGCTCCTCCCGGCGGGCCTACCTGGGGCAGACGGAGCAGCTCTTGGTGGGGGAGGGACAAGATCTGGCGGAGGCGCTGGATTTTGTGCTCTCCGACGATGAGCTGCGAATGGATACCTTATTATATATTGTAAGAGGAGAGGCAGGGGCGGCGCTGGCCGTCTCTGCAGGACAGGTGGCCGCTGAGACCGGCGGAAAAGATCCCCGGGGCCGGACGGTGGGAGAGGTGATGCCTCGAATGGCGGAGGGGGAATATGCCCTGGTCCCCGCCCTGGCTCCCGGTGAGGACGGCACATTGGCCCCGGCGGGCTGGGCGGCAGTGGGGCCCAACGGACTGGCGGGTTATTTAGAGGGAGATGCCGCAGTGGGGGCGGCTTTGCTGGCCGGGGCGGGGGGGGAGCGGGTCATCACCCTGTCCGGCGGCGCGGCGGAGATCGTGGGTGTGCGGACCTGGGCAAAGGGTGGGAAGGTATGCTGTACCCTGACGGCGAAAGCGGCCCAGGGAGAGCCCTCCCAGTCAGAACTGGAGGAGTGGGGGGAGCAAAAGATCCGATCCGCCCTGGCTTTGGGCTGGGACTGCTGGGGGCTGGACAGGGAAATGAGCGCTTTACAGCCCTGGAACTGGAAGGCGTGGAAGGGGACCGACATAAGATTGTTGGATGTGGAAGTGACAGGAAGGCTGGTGGGGAGCAATGAAGGCCGAAAGTGAACGGGGGGTGTCCCAGCGGGAACGCTTAGAGGTGGCGGTGACGGCTATGCTGCCGGCGGCCCTGGGGCTGCTGGGGCCGATAGTGGGACGGGCTGGGCGGCTGGCCTGGCTGGGGCCGGTGCTGGCTCTCCCGGTGGGGCTGATCCTGTGCAGACTTTGGGCCCGGTTGGGGGAAAGAAACCTGTCGGATGGACTGAAACAGGCCTTCGGTCCCTGGGGCGGCAGGGCGGTTCAGCTTTTATATCTGCTGTGGGGGCTTTTCCTGCTGGCGGGGAGTGCTCGGCGCTATTCCGACCGGCTGATGACCACAGTCCAGGGGGAGGCGGTCCGCTGGTTGTTCCTGACGGCGGCGCTGGTGCTGGTAGTGTGGCTGGGCCGGGGAAATGGGGCGGTCTTCGCCCGGACGGGCCGCCTCTTTTTCCTGGCGGCTGCGGCCGCGCTGGGCTTTGCCCTGCTGCTGGCCCTGCCTGCGCTGGAGTGGCGGAACCTGTGGCCGCCGGGGCAGAGCGATTGGCGGGGGCTTGCCGGAGGGGCGGCGCTATCACTGAGCTTAGCGGGATATGGTATCTACACCCTCTGCCTTCCCCGACGGCAGGAGTATGGGATGCGGACGTGGCATTGGGCGGCATGGAGCTGCGGGATCTTAGCGCTGCTGATAGTGGCAGTGATAGGGGCCTTTGGCCCCGGGCTGACAGTCCGAATGGAGGAGCCCTTCCTATTTTTATTGGAAGGTGTAGAGGTGCCGGGGGCCTTCCGGCGGGGAGAGGCCGCCCTGGTGGCGATCCTGGCGCTGGCCGATGTGGCGCTGCTGACGCTGCTGGCCCGGGGCTGCGGTGCGCTGTGGCGGGGAGTGGTTCCCCCGTGGAAGGGGCGGGGTTGGGTGCTGATGACCGCCGTCGTATTTTGGCTGGCTGGGGTATTGCCCGGCCGGGGGACGACCCGGCTGCTCACAGAGGCGGCAGCCGCGGCAGGAAATCTCATTTTTGGCGTTTTGATTCCGACGGTTGCCGTTTTTATGATCAAAATACGGGAAAGAAGAGAAGAAGAACCTATATTTTGTGGAAAGGAAGAAATAAAAAGCGCAGATGTTGGGTTAAACCAGGAAAAGGAAAAAGGCAGGACAAAAAAGCGAAAAAAAGTCCCAAAAAACTCTTGACAAACCCCAAAGGACGTGGTATTCTGACAAAGTTCGCAGCGCAAAAGGAAAATCAAGAAGCCGCTGTTGCTTGCGGAAAAGAGCTTTAAGAGATTTTTGAAAAAAGTTGAAAAAAGTTCTTGACAAAGCAAACGACTTGTGGTAAGATGAAATTCCGCTGTGAGCGGGGCGTGTACCTTGTAAATTAAACAACGTGAAGAAGCTT
>CAKUHU010000001.1 GCA_934659425.1 uncultured Oscillospiraceae bacterium | reverse complement strand
GCCGGAGATTCGGCAGCCTCGCTTCTGTAAACTGAAACGTTCTTATATCCTCTCTATGCGTAGACATATTGGAGCACGGAGCATTTTTTAAGCGTCTCCCCGCAGGATATTGTGGACATATGCTTCCAACGCATTGATAGAATCTACGTGATTGCTCCGGCTCATGATCTGCTCTTTGGCATATTGGGGGATCTGGTCAAAAAGGGCCGCTGCTCTCGGGTCCGCTGCCAGCAAAGCATTTAGGTCCTGATATTTTTTCATCTTCCCTCACCTCCCCCACAGTTTGTCCTGGATCTGCCCTTGATATGCTTGAAAAATTCCTGTTGTTAGATAGAGCATAAACAGATATAATACACAAAGGAAAGGCCCCTATTCTACTCAATGAACCAGAAGGAGGGCACTATGGAATACAAAATCATTGGAGAGCCCATGCCCATCGTGGAATGCCAGCTCACCGCGGGAGAAAGCATGATCACCGAACGAGGCTCCATGTGCTGGATGACTCCCAACATGAAGATGGAAACCGGTGCCGGCGGCTTTGGAAAGGCTTTCGGCCGGATGTTCTCCGGAGAATCCATGTTCCAAAATACATACACCGCACAAGGCGGCCCCGGCATGATTTCTTTTGCCTCCAGCTTTCCCGGCTCCATCCGCGCACTGGAGATCGCCCCCGGGCGTGAAGTCGTGGTCCAAAAATCCGGCTTTCTGGCCTCCACTCAGGGGGTAGATCTCTCTGTCTTTTTTCAAAAAAAGGCAGGGGCCGGCTTTTTCGGCGGTGAGGGCTTCATTATGCAGAAGCTCTCTGGCAGCGGCACCGCTTTTATCGAGATTGACGGCTATGCCGTGGAATACGAATTATCCCCCGGTCGGCAGATGATCGTAGATACCGGCAACTTAGCTATGTGTGATGCCACATGCAGTATCGACATTCAATCGGTCAAGGGGGTCAAAAACGTCCTATTTGGCGGGGAGGGCCTGTTCAACACTGTGATTACCGGTCCAGGCAAGATCGTTCTCCAGACCATGCCGGTCAGCGGCTTTGCCTCCGCCTTGGCTCCCTTCTTTCCCTCCGGAAATTAATTATGGAAAAGCCCTTGACAACTGGTCAAGATTTGGTATAATGATTCTTGCGTTTGTAATAACGGCGCAAGATAGCGGGTTTGTGTAAGGGTAGCACAGCAGACTCTGACTCTGTATGTGAGGGTTCGAATCCTTCACCCGCTGCCAAAAAGAAAGCCTGGAACCTCAACGGTTTCAGGCTTTTTATTGTGCTCTTTCAAGGCCGTTTTCCCTTATGTTTTCCCTTATTGGGTGGAAACCGTTTTATAATAAGCTTCCATCCGGGCGGCGCTGGCCTCTTTCATACGTTCGGAGACATGACCATACACATCCAGGGTAAAGGCGGCGGTGGCGTGGCCCAGATTGTTTTGAACTGTTTTTACATCGTCCCCGTTCTGGAGGGATAACACGGCGTAGGTATGCCGCAGATCATGAACACGGCTTTCGGGCGCGCCTATCTTTGCAGCTAATTTCTTGTAATGGGCATATACCGTCTGTGGGTGGAGATTGCACCCGCTCGAAGAGGTAAAGACAAGGGCCGTCTTTCTCTCCTCTGTGGTAGCCCATCCTTCCCATGCCTCCCCGGCACAAAGGCGCTGTTCTGCCTGCTCCCGTTCTCTCTGCTTTAAGAACTCCATCACGAAGGGAGCGGGCCGAAGTATGCGGGCCTTGTCGTTCTTCAGGGGGGCAAAGGTAAAACCGCCGTCGGCGAGCGGGCGCTTCTGGAGCTGCTTGCAGATCTTCACCGTTCCCGCTTTGAAATCTACGCAGTCCCAAGTCAGCCCGATAGCTTCACTTTCCCGCAGACCGACAAAAAGAATGATCTTCAAAAGGATCGCATATTCATCCGCATCCACCACCCCGAGAAAAGCCTTTATCTGTTCATCCGTTAACGGCTTGATCTCCTTCTTTGTCACCCGGGGAAGTGTGACCGATGATGCCGGATTGTGCCGCAAATAGCCGACCTGTACCGCGGTAGAAAGGCACTTAGTCAAGATACCGTGGACGTTCCGAACGCTCTTAGCAGCCATCCCTCCCCGCTGAAGTCCATTATAGAAAGCCTGTATTTGCGGGGCCGTTAGATCGGACAGCTTCACCGAGCCAAGGCCGGGAAGAATATGGGCCTTGCATTGGGCTTTGTAATGCTTCACAGTGAGATACTTCTTGTCTCCTGTATATTCATTCAGCCAGATCTCCACCCAACGGGAAACGGTCATCCTGGTAGGCTCGAAATATTCCCCCTGGTTTACTGCCACAGCGGCGGCTTGCATTTTCTCCCTGACTTCCTTCTGGGTCTTGCCCGTAATGCTCCGCTGGATCTGCTTTCCGGTTCCGGGATCCTGGCCGGTTGTTACCCGGGCCTCCCAGTATGTATATTCCTTTCCCGCGCGGGTAACGGTCTTTTTGCGGATAGTGCCGCTTCCAGCTGCCGCTTTTCTTGCCATGATGATCTCCTTTCATTGGCAGCCCCAAGGGCGTAAAGGGGCCTTGGTTGTGGTTGTCTGGGGCTTTTCCGATCCTGGTGTTGGCGCACCGGGGGCGGTTCTTTTATGCGCTCAATTCAATTCCCTGAATGGCGTTTTCATAGAGAAAGCCTTTCAGCTCTCCACTCTCTCCCGTGCCATAGTAGGACACCAGAAGAACGTTAAACCGTTCCATGTGTTTTTCCGTAATGGTGAGCATACCTGCCCCGGCCTCCAGCATGATTTTATTGGCGAGGACAAGGCTGGTGCGCTTGTTCCCATCCCAAAAGAACTGCCCGCGCGCGCCCCAGCAGAAGGCCGTCAGCGCCCTTTCTGTGGCAGTGGTATCCAAGCCCAGGATTTGCTCTAATTCGCCCCTGGTGGTCTCCCAGACAGGTACAGGCGGGACATATTCGGTCCCTGAAATCGCCACACGGCCAGTCCGCAGCTTGCCCCATTCCAAGGCTTCATTTCGGGCGATATACGCATTGATCTTGCACCAGTATTCCATTGTCACCGGTTCCCCAATGGTGTCCAGCACATAGCGCCATGCGTCCCGCATATTGAGAATGGCCTGGATGTCATCCAAGCGGACGCCAGGGACATTGACCCCTTCCAAAATGGTTTTTGTCTGGGGGAAGGTGACGGCCCGGCTCTCCATCCTCATGCCGCAGTATACATTTTCATCCCACTTCTTCTTTGCCAGGAATCGGCTCTGTTCCGGGGTAAGGTGGTACTTGTCGGCGTAGATCATGGGGTGCCCTCCTTCTTTTCCCGCTCCATCCGCTGATCTGCTGCATTGATGATATATTGATTCATACTCTCGCCGGCGACGGCAGCGGCGGCTTTTATATCGTCCTTCTTTCCTTTGGGCATGGCAATAGATACACGGTCAAGATTTGCAGCATCCCACTTCCTGTTGCTCTGCTTCACACCTTCTGTATATTTGCGCTTTGTCATAATTGTTCACCTCCTGGGGGTGCCCTGAAATGGGGCATACCCTTTCCATTGTGCCTTAATTCTATCACACAAAACAACACTTAACAAGTGACAATATTCACGAATTATCACTTAATAAGTTGTGCAACATTCCATCTTGAATATGCACTTAATAAGTGATAACATAATATCAGCAAGAGGGAACAGCACCGGCAATCGTTGAAACCCGAAAGGCCGAGATCACGGACAAGGGCGGAACGGTATAAGCCACAGGACGCAAAGCGGAACCGACTTAATGACCACCGCCGCCGGAGCTGCCCCCCCCAAACATGAAGGAGGTGCACAACATGAGCAGCACAGAATTGGAAGCGAAGGTCCGGGAGCTTCGTCAGCTCCAAAGCCTCATTGACGAGGCCCAGGCAGAGGCGGAAAACATCAGGGACGCTCTAAAGGCCCACATGGGCGAGCGGGAGGAGCTGCGGGCCGGGGAATACCTGGTGACCTGGAAAAACGTCAAAAGCGACAGGATCGACACCGGCGCCCTGAAAAAGGCCCTTCCCGATGTGGCCCAGGCGTTCACAAGGGAAACTACAGTCCGCCGCTTCTGCGTGGCATGAAAAAAGGCTTGACTTATTGGAACTCACTTATTATAATGACATTGTGGAACTCAAAAAGTGAGGTGATGAAGTGTCTCCACGCACAGGGCGACCAAAAGCAGAAAATCCAAAGTCAAACGACCTCAAGGTTAGGCTCGACAACCAGACAACAAAAAGGCTTGATGAATATTGCAAGGCCCACAGCATTACACGGGCGGAGGCAATACGGCGCGGAATACATTTGCTTTTGGAGCAAGAATAGAAAAAGGGTGCCCACCCTCCCAGCAAGAAGTTGTGAGCACCCAAAGCACCCAACCCCAAAGGAAAGGAGAGGAAGGGTAAATCTATTATACCCTTCCTCCCGGGTGAAAATCAAGGTGCAGGATGGAAATTTCTCTTGACAAGTTTGTTGCTACACAGTATATTAAGATTGTAGCAACAAAGGGGGTGCGATGTGGCTGCAATAAAAAAAGGCACAAAGCTAACTGATACCCCGAAAGATTATATGCTCCGCGTAAGGATGGACAAGGAAACCCTTGAAAAGCTGGACGCGGTATGCGCGGAAAGGCAGGAAAGCCGCTCCGAGGTAGTCCGAAAGGGTATCGAAAAGCAATTTGCCGAAATAAAGAAATGAGGACAACCGCCTTCCCGACCAAGAGCTGACGGTTGCCCTACTCGCCAAACACCCAGGGGCTTTTATACCCTTTTGAGGTTGGCTAAATTTATTATAGCTGACCTCCTGGGCATTTTCAAGGAGGAATTATATCATGTACAGAGTAAACGCTGAGTTCGTCGCCTGCCTCTTGACCCTGAACGGGGAACTTGAGGATCTCTTAGAGGACGGCTTGACCCCGGAGAGCATGGAGACTATCGAGCGGGTCAACAACCGTTTGACCACCCTCATCCAGCAGCTGGAGAAGGGGGGTGCTGCATAATGGCCCGGGAATGCCCCTGCTTGGCCACTCTCGAAAGCGTGGAGGCCATGATGGCAGAAACAAACCGGGCTATTATCCCTGTTGTTGGAGATTGCCTGGAGGGGGTGGGCGTAGTAGACGGCGGCCGGGTGGCCGTAGCTTTTGACAGATACCCGGCACCGCCCAGATACAGGAACAAAGGCGGCGCCGGCTCAGTAGATCTCTGTCTGTGCTATGCGACTTTTCCCGGGACCAGAAAGCCCATAGTCATGTTCAAGGCTTATGATGGCGTATGGGGCACTCGCCAGATGGTGGGGACCAGGTACAAAAGTATGTGGGATGGAGATAGATTCCGTCCAAATTGCAGTATGTTTGCGAAAAGGATCTTTGGCGTGATTTTCGCAAGCTGGGACAAAGAGGGAAACCTGTTGTGGGAACGAGATCCAGACAGTTTCCGGGCCACACCGTGGACAATGCCGACTATTCACGGAGAAGCGGAGGTGATGCATAATGGATAAATTGAAACCTTGTCCCTTCTGTGGGGGTGACGCCAATCTGGAGGTGTTTGATGGACGCTATGGGACGCTCATATTTGCGAGCTGCGAGATATGCGGCGCTTCTTCCAAGCGCTTCCGGATCGGAAGCAAAGATGATCCGTGGGAAGGTAAGCCTGCACGGCAAGCGGCGCATTTTTGGAATCAGAGGGCCGGGGAGTGATCCCCGGCTTTCTCTTTTTCTTCTCCGGCGTGGCTTTGCTCCATTTGCTCTCGCAGAAAGGAGATCTCTTCCACGCTGGAAGTACGGGTGGTATTGAACCGGGCAGCGCCCACATGCAGATAATAGGGCGTGTTCTCCTCGATGAAGGCCCGCAAGGAAGCGGATACCCGTCCACGGCGAAGGGAATCAAGGCCCCGGCGCTCATCCTTCTGGACTTCATAGGCCGTCCTCCCGGTCTCCTGGGCCACCTGTGCCGTTGTCTGCCCCCGGTAGTATCTCCGCCGCAAGGTGTCGCTTTCGGTCTCTGTGAGGCCATTCAGAGCGCTTTCAAGCGCATGGGACAATTCCTCTTGCCAGATCCTTTTCTCTACCTCCTGCAGCTCATGGAGGCCGTGAGGGTCCGCTACGGTATCCAGTAACTCCCCGGCGTCCTCGTCGCCGAGCGGGCGGCTTAAACTGTCCGCCTGGTGCATTGGGTCCAACCGCTGCCCTTTGGTCCTGAAATTGCTCGCCTCGTTGAACGCCGTTTTCAGGTGCAGGGCAAGCCACCCTACAAAGGTGGTTTCCTGTTTGGGGTCATAGCTGTCCACCGCCGCCACCAAGGCCAGGTACCCGGATTGGTACAGATCCTCCCGGTCCACGGCCCCAGTGTCCGGCCGCCGGTTGGCCTCGCGCCTTATAAACTTCTCCACCTGCTCCCATAGTGTTCCCAGCAGCTCCCGCCGGCCCTCCTGGATCTCCTTCACCAATTCCTCGTTGCTCATTGCGCCCCTGCCCCTTTCGTAGTAGAGTATGTTTAAAGGGCGGCTCTGAAAAACTAAACTTTTCTAAACATCTTCATTGGAGTACAGCTTCACCCAATCCTCCAGCTTCATTGTCACCAACCACGGCGAGCGGGACCGACGGAAGAACACAGCCGGCGCTCCGTCCTGAAAGCGGTTGGCATCCCGCTCGGCCTGGGCCATCCATTCGGCAAGGCGCAGCTGCTCGCAGCGCTTGCACTCGATATGTACCCCAGGCAAGCCGGTCAAGTCCGGCACCTCGCCAAAAGACAGCGAGCCGCCCCGCTGAAGCTCATAGCCATACCCGGCCATGATCCGGGCAAGCTCCCGCTCGCCGTCGGCGCCTTTACGCTGCTGCGATCGTCCCAAAGCTTCACCCTCCTTTCCCCTGCGCAATATACGCACAATACGCAGAATAGGTAATTGTGCGTATTCTGCGGATATTGCGTTGCCTGTCCCCTATATTTCCTCTAACTTACGTTATAACGACGTCATCGTCGCGCTCATTAGAAGTAGAATGTATAGTTTTGTAGTATCTACATTCTCTATAGGGTGCTATAGGGCTTTCCATCGAGCGGGCAAATTATTTGCTTCATGCTGTTCTCCTTTCTGACATATATCGGAAAAAGTACCCTTATCTACACTGTTACCTCCTGTTCTACCCTGTTCACCTTGCACCCATGACAGGGGGTACAGGGTAGAACAGGGGGGTTTTCACCTATATGTCTACGGGATTTTTTCTTGCTCTCCAAGTTCCTCGAATTGTCCGAAGTCCTGATAATAGAAGTGGTGCATTTTCCCGCCGTTGCCGCTTGTCTTTCCCGAAGAATGGACAATCCCGTCATAATCAAACAGGGGTTTTTCAAGGTCACGGATCGCATAACCCAATTTTTGAGCGTCCACGGCAATATAAGTACGGGAGATATATTTCCCCGCCTCCATCAGATCCTTTGCTGTGCCATCCCACCGATGCGTCGGGGACTGATCTAACAGGTTCTTAATGGTCTTGACGATCGGACTATTATTGTACTCCTCCCGCGCCCGCTGTTCTGCCAGCCAGTCAACCGCTCCCACAGGCTGCCACCGGCAAAGCTGCTTATCAAACCGTATCACAATATCGCTTTGTTTAACGTCCCGGCCTGTAATATGCAGCGCTGTCTCCTCGTCCATCCGCTTATCCTTTGTAATCGTCCAAATGGTGTCGGCGACGCCCATAATGCCATTGGTTCCGTTTATCATATTGAATGGGTCATCGTCATCCTTCATTTTCCTGTTGTGGTGGACAAACAAGACAGATACGCCCCGCTTATCCATAAATCCCTTGACTATCTCCATCTCCCGGTAATCCTGGGCATATCCAGATTCACGGGGAAGCGCCTGCCCACGGATTTTTTGCAGCGTGTCAATGATAATCAACTTTGTATCCGGGTGATGTTTTAAGTGATTATCTAAAACATCCAGTAGGCCGGCATCCAGCTTCGGGGCTTCTATCGTAAAATAGAATTGCGGCGGCGCCGGATTTCCAGCTAAGATTTTATTCATTCGTCCCTGTAACCTGTTCAAACTATCCTCCAGGGCAAAATACAGCACACCGCAGCGGTATGTTTTATGCCCCATAAATGGAGCGCCAGCAGCGACACACAATCCCAAATCAAGCACCATCCAGCTTTTTCCTATCTTGGAAGCGGCACTGAAAAGGCTTGTTCCCTCCGGGAGTATTCCTTCCACGATGAATTTAACTGGCGGGAGATTGGCTTTCTGGAGATCAGCGGCAGAAATAATATTCAACACTGCCAGGGCTGTTGTTTCCTCCGGCGGCGTGCCTAAACCCCCGGCCTCTAAACTTTCTCGATCCACTGAGCTATCGCCCCCTTTCTCCCCGGGTCTACTTCCTCACCATCGAAATATCGGAAAGCCGCCCCCGCCGCTGCGTCTGGTATCGATTCCATTGCTTCCCTCTGACTTGAAAACATCTTCCACCAAGTGGGGCGCTTCTCATTCTTCATTTTCTTTACCTCCCGCCCGCGCGTTCACCCAATCCTTGAGCCTGTCCACGGGAATAACAGTCCGTCGGTTTAGCTTGATATGTGGCAGCCCTTCGCCCCTTATCAGCTTATACACCGTGGGCTTGCTCACCCCCAGCAGCTCCGCAGCCTCTTTGACTGGTACTGTAATAGGGTCCATGCTCACCCCTCCCTTGCGGCGGTCTCTATGGCCTCCATGATCTGAGCTTCTTTTTCTGCAGGGAGAGGGAAGCGCAGCCAACGCCCCAAAGTAATGTCACAAACTCCAAGAACCGCTGCCACGCGCCACATTGTCACCCCGGCGTCCTTCATAGCCTTTCTGATATGCTCATTTGCTTTCACTGGTTCTGCCTCCGTTCATTTTTGATGATGGAACTATTGTACCATCACATTTATTAGAAATCAGCAAAACAATAAAAAGCAGTAAATTCAATTTTATGAAAAATGTCTATATTGTAATGCGTCGCAAAGTAAGGATTTGTTTTTCAAAAGAATAGAAACTAAATTCCCGATTGGTGTATAAATCAAAAAAGGAAAGCAATTTTCTCCCTTTTGCCTAATAAAAAACAGAGCCTCTCAGCCCCAAAAGTTTTCCCTTATTTTTTCCCTTACGGGGATTTGTTCCCATTGTCTCCATTTTACAGCCGTTTCCGCAAAGCCTTGAAAACACTACATTCCTTAACTTCATTTTACGCTATTTTACATAAAATCCATAATTCGAATCCTTCACCCGCTGCCAAAAAGAAAGCCTGGAACCTCAATGGTTTCAGGCTTTTTATTATATCCTCCATCCCGCTCGGCGCTTCGAGCCCCCGGTGGCCCCTTTTCTCTTAAGGCAAAGATAGGGACCTATGAACCGGGCAGAGCATGCCCCCTCAGATGTCCGGCATCCCGGAGTTTTTCGACGGTTTATTGCTGTCGGTCCTTCAATCCCTCCATATAGGCACGCATCAGTCCTCTGCTCCTTTGATCCCGCCTGCTCCACTGCTCTAAACAATTCTGCCCATCTTCTGTTAGAAGAAAAACCTCATCTTGATCGAAAAAAACGGGCCAGAGCGATTCCAAACCCGTCACAGATCTTTTAGATGGATAGAACGGTGGGGACATAAGACTTATGAAGCATCGTGCTTAAAGTGGAGTATGAGATTCCAGAAGCCTTCGCCAAACGACAGTAGCTCCACGAGCTGGATTCACACTGCCGCTTGATCCGCCCCATCACTTTAAAGTCTTTCATCCTCGTCCTCCTCTGCGTTTTCACCCTCTGTTTTATCCAGAAGATAACGCCTCATTTAGATTACAATTAACGAAATGAAAATATTGAATTTATATCCTTAATTCATTGTAATAACAATACCATTGGTACATCATTTTTCTATAAAAGATGGAGCACACAGAAATGGATACTTCTTCTTTCAAGAAGACGGATTACATCGAAACGACTCTGCTTGTCCATTCTGCGGTCATTCAGATTACCTGCCTCCCCAAAAAACATAACTTGACCTACTCCACCTTCCAGGAGCTCTGGCAAAATTCGTTGTTAATGGTCGGACACGGCGCCATGATATGCACAAAGCGGTCAGCTTGGCTTACCCATCATTTGGATCACGCTTTTCCCCTCTGCGGGCATAGACCGGGCTGGGCCCGTCACCAAGGGGGCTCATATAGCCGTTTCCTTTTATTTCCGTCGTCTCAGGAAAATACGACTTGGAGAGCTTCGGCTATCTCCTGCCATTCAGGCCATAGTCGATCCAAAAGAGCTTTGTCAGCTCTTTGACCACATCCTCCTCCAGCCAGGCGCCGATGTCCTTCCCGCAACCGAACTTCTCCACCTCGTTGATGTATTATCAGCAACATTCGCCCCGCCGGGATCGCCGACGGTCCCAGCGATCACCATGATCTTACGGTGGCTGCAGTTGTTGAACTTGCTGTCTGCGTTGCCCTTGGGCAGGGAAAAGGGCAGCGCATCTTCAGACGCCGAAAAAGGATTTCGGCGCCCTATCCCCCCCAGCTCCCTCTTGGCCCAAAGTAAACGGGCTGTCCCAGTGGGACAGCCCGTTTACGCCAATATGACGGTATTTCCTTTTTCTCCTTGTTTCCTTTGACACGCAGAAAACACTGCCGCAATGTCTGCCCATTGTGTGGATTTTCTCAAATCCTCACACCGCAAAAAATCTTTGATAATCTCAGCCGAAAAAATTGGAGAGCTGCGCAGCTTCCCAGAGCCCTCTCCGTCATCATCAACTCTTAGGGAAAGATTCGTCCTGGAAGCCGCTCAGTTTTAGGGCCCATGTCTTTTCCTCTCCCGTCATCCGAAGGCATCCCGGCACTTGGTGCGCCGCACGCTTTTCCTCTATCCGCAATAAGGCTGTTGACCAAAGACCGTTTTCAGCTGCTTGTCAGGAGCATGCACCGCTCTCCTTAAGCATCTCCTTTTCCACCCTCCCATTGATCCGCAGGTACGTAGTGGAATGGTAGATGACCACTCCGATCCATCCGATACCAGTGGCAAACGCCACCGATACCAGCCCAAATTTGGGTGCCAGGAAATAGGAGATGATCACACGGATCGAGATGTGCAAAGTGGAGCCAATCGTCGGCGCCCGCAGGTATCCGACGCCCCGGAAGTATCCCACATAGGAAAAGCCGATGAAATTGAGCACAAAAAACAGGCACATCCAATGGAGATACCGGATCGCCTCCTCCCGGGCGGCCATGTCACCACTGGTCAGCATCAAACTGATGGCAGGCCGTGCCACGATGAACAGCAGGATCGACAGTCCGATCCCAAAGCAGATATGGAGCCGCAGGCTATACCGCTGCACCTCCCGGACCCCCTCCCGGTCTCCCGCGCCATAGCGCTGTCCGATCAGCACAGAGGCCGCCGCAGCCCCGCCATCGCCAAAGGAGTTCAGGAATCCCTCGATCCGGGTGGCCGCCGTATATGCGTTGATGGATATGGGGCCGAGAGAGTTGACTGTCCCCATCACCAGAAGCTTTCCAATATAAATACTGGATTGGTGCAGTGCGGAGGTCAGGCCAAAGGAGACCGTCTTGTGGACCAAAGCCCAGTCCAGACAGATATCCTTGCGGCCAAACAGCAGCTCCGGCTTGGCCCAACGCATGTACATGACACACAGCACGACGGAAAACAGCTGGGCAATTGCCGTCGCCACAGCCGCCCCCTGGATTCCCCACTTCCAAACGCCCACAAACAGGATGTCAAGCCCCATATTGACCATAATGGCGGCGGCCAAGACCCCGAGGGCCGCCCGAGTATCACTGGCGGCCCGCAGATACGCCGCAAACAGGTTGTAAAGCAGAGTGATGGGAAGGGCGATCAGAATGACCCGCAAATATGTCATTGTGTATGGTAAGATCTCATCTGGCGTATTCATCGCCCGGAGAAGCGGCCCCATCAGCAGCAGACCGCCAAGCGCCAGTATGAGAGAAAACGCCAGACCGCAGCACGCCGCGGTGAAGGCCTCTTTTCGATAAGAGGCAAAATCTTTCCGTCCATACATATGGGAAAGGATGACAGCCGCGCCTGTGCAGCAGCCGCTCAGAACAAAGATGAACAAATTCATCACCGTGCCGCCGACACCGGCCGCGGAAAAGGCGTCCGCCCCCAAATATCGGTCAATGATAACAGCATCCACCGCATTGTAGAGCTGCTGGAGCATATTTCCGATCACCAGCGGCGCAGCGATTTGGATCATCTGCCGTTGAAGTTGGCTCCTCTCTTTTATCGTGACTCCCTCCAGTATTTTAGGATATAGGCCCCAGCCGCGCTATGGGAGCAGCTCTCTTACCCTTGGCGCAAGGCCCCTCGCCAGGGCCGCGTGCCCCCGGCGGGTCAAATGCATGAAATCCACTTGGTTGAACTCGCAGCCCAGCTCATTGGCGTCAACAAAGTGACAGCCTGTGGCCTGGGCCACTGCCCGAAACTCCCCCGGGAGCTGCCGGGACTTTTCCACACAATTGGGGAATGTGGTCCCCATCTCGCCCGCTGCAGGAGAGGTAAAGACCCCCTCTCCAATGACAGGCGGGGCCACGATCAAAATGTTGCTCTTCCCGCCAGCGCCCCAGCAGTCCACCGCCTGCGCCTTCTGCACCAACCGGCGCATCCCGATCCCGATGGCATAGGCATTGGCCCCAAGCCGCTCCTTGGTATCATTGGTCCCCAGCATGATCACGAGCAGTCCCACCGGCTCATGGCTTTTCAAGCAGGGATAAATGTAGTCCAGCGCAGAGAGGTGCTCATAAAGAGGATCATCAAAAACCGTCGTCCGACCGGACAGTCCCTCCTCAATGACCAAATACTCCTCTCCCAGGGTCTTTTGCAAAAGCTGGGTCCAGCGCTCATCCTCATTAAAGCGCTCCAAATGGGGGTCCGCGCAATCGCCGGGATCGGCGCAGTAGCCGTGGGTGTTGGAATCCCCCAAACAGACAATATGCTTTTTCATCGCTTCACCTCGCTCCCCTCAGCGCGGATGCGTCAGCCGCAGATCTTTTGTCCCGGCAAGTGTTCTTGCCGGGACAAAAGATCTGCGGCTGACCATAGGCACCGTATTCATCTCTTTCCCGCCGACAAAAAATCCTTCCCGCCGACTTCAATACATGTATCATATCATACGAAATGTTTGTTGTCATCCTTATAAAACAATAATTTCTCTTCCCCCACATCCTCGCCTTTTCCTGTTTCAATAATGCCCCAGCCAGAATTTTTATCAAAAACCCCGCTTCTCTTTTATTGACAATGCACATACACTCCGATAAAATGAGGGCATATATTTAGACGAAACAGAGAAAGCACGGAAATGCCACATCTCAAAATCAACGTTCCGACACCTACTCCATTTTCCATAGGTACCGGGGCCACAAAAAGGAGGAAAATCCGCCGACCGGCGGTGCGGCAGTGTGGAGACCTGCCGCAAACCCCTGGGAGTTTTGCCCTCCCTACGGGGAGACCCCAGCGCGGAGGCACGGGGGTCACGGTCAAAAATATGGCTACTGTTTCCCTGAAAAACGTCAAAAAGATCTATGACAACGCAGTCACTGCAGTCCACAGCTTCAATTTAGATATTGCCGATAAGGAGTTCATCGTTCTTGTCGGTCCCTCTGGCTGCGGAAAGTCCACCACACTCCGGATGGTCGCGGGGCTGGAGGAGATCAGCGAGGGAGAGCTTTACATCGACGGCAAGCTGCTCAACGATGTGGAGCCCAAAGACCGGGATATCGCCATGGTTTTTCAAAGTTATGCACTCTATCCTCACATGACTGTACGGGAAAATATGGAGTTTCCCCTGAAGCTGAAAAAGATGCCTAAGGAGGAAATCGCCCAGCGCGTCAACTCCGCCGCCGAGATCTTGGGGATCACCGAATACCTGGAGCGAAAGCCCAAAGCCCTCTCCGGCGGCCAGCGCCAGCGGGTGGCCATTGGCCGGGCCATTGTTCGGGAACCCAAAGTGCTGCTTATGGATGAGCCTCTCAGCAACCTGGATGCCAAGCTCCGCAATCAGATGCGGGCTGAGATCATCAAGCTGCGCCAGCGGATCAACACCACGTTTATCTATGTCACCCACGATCAAACGGAGGCCATGACCCTGGGAGACCGAATCGTCATCATGAGGGACGGCTATATATACCAGATCGGAACCCCGCAAGAAGTCTTTGAGCACCCCGTGAATATTTTCGTGGCCGGCTTTATCGGCACCCCTCAAATGAACTTCTTCCAGGCCAAGCTATTAAAGGACAGCGGAGGCTATCACACAGAAATCAATGGCGCAGACATCCCCCTGTCTGAGGAGACGCAGACTGCCCTCTCCAAAGGCGGGGCAGCCTCTCAAGATGTGGTGCTGGGCATCCGGCCTGAGCACATTCGCTTTGCCGCCCAAGGCGCAGCCAATGTCCTAACCGGCTCAGTGGAGGTATCCGAGATGATGGGCAGCGAATATCATCTCCACGCCATCTGCAATGGCCAGGACGTGGTCCTTCGAGTCCCCACCTCTGATCTGCCAAGCGAACACCGAAACGGTATCCCCTATGGCACCCAGGTAAGCTTCACCTTCCGTCCAGAAGCCATTCATCTGTTTGATCCAAGCTCTGAAAAAAATCTTATTTAAATCAACATATGGAAGGGCTGCAGAGATCTGCAGCCCTTCCATATGCTGTATTCGGCACCACAGCAGAACGGCCCGGTTAAAAAGCGTCCGTTCGGCTTTCCCCGCCAAAGAGGGCAGCCGTCACGCTCAAAAGGCAGCTTTTTGCTCCCCTCTTCATTTTAACTGTAGTTGTTCCAGGCATAACTCTGTCAGCCCTATTTTTAATTCCCTTTCGTCTTTTTTTATTTAAAGTGTTGACTAAATTCAAAAATGATGGTATTATATTTTTCGTTGCTTAACTGTGTAAGCAGTCTTATGACCTGGAGTGGTATCGAAGTGGTCATAACGAGCACGATTGGAAATCGTGTAGTCGTCAAAAGCGGCTCGAGGGTTCGAATCCCTCCCACTCCGCCACGTCGGAGCAAGCTTTATATCGCTTGCTCCGACTTTTTTTACAAGGGTCAGCGCGCGCTCATTCCGCTGCTCCATCTCCGCGCTAAGAGCCGCCGCTGTGCGGCAGTTGTACCCCGAAACGCTCGCCTGTGCGGGGGGCCTTTCAAATCACAATTGGACGCAGCTGTTGGCGACTCTGTCGCCTTACAGATGGGCCTGCCCCTTGTGGGTGCTGCGCTGGGTCGTGATTTGGCTTTGGGTGAGTACCTACCTGCAAGCACCGTATCTTTTTCGGCAGCACAAGACAATAAAAAAGCCATCGAATACCAGTGTTTTCAATGACTTTCTTATTTTACGGACTACTGTATTTATAGGACTTTATCGGCATTTATTGGCTGGTATGAACACAGCTTGAACACACGTTTATGGGGCCTTAACAATGTACTCATAATAACACGAAAGCTTATTAGGTCCCGCATCAGCTTGGATCCCTCTATAAAACAATTAAATTATAAGGAACCCCTGCGCTCCGTGGAGCGCAGGGGTTCCTTCATGTTCTCAATAATTTTTCGCTTCCAGCTCAAAATACGATTGGGGGTACCCACAGACAGGGCAGACATCGGGAGTCGTTTTCCCCACGTGGATATGCCCGCAGTTACGGCACTTCCAGACAAACTCCTCTCCCCGCTGGAAGGCCACTCCGTCATTCAAGTTCTTCAGCAGCGTCAGGTATCTCGCCTCATGCTCCTTCTCAATCCTGCCTACGCCCTCAAAGAGCTCTGCCAGCTTTTCAAAGCCCTCTTCCCGGGCCGTGGCAGCCATCTCCTTATACATATCCGTCCACTCTTCATTTTCACCGGCAGCTGCGTCCTTCAGATTAGCGACGGTGTCACCGATCTTGCCCAGTTCCTTAAACCATATCTTGGTGTGTGCTCTCCCGTTGTTCGAGGTCTCCTGAAAAATAGCCGCGATCTGCTCAAAACCCCTCTTTTTTCGCTTGATTTGCATAGAAAGTATACTTGGTGCGGGCCATGCTTTCCCCCGCAAACGCCTTCCACAAATTGGCCTCCGTCTTGCTGCCCTTTAATTCCAGGGCGCAATCTCCGCCCCTTTTTTTGAATTTTTTATTCCTATACAAAAATCAGGATTTTTCCTCCTGCTCCCGGCAGCGATCACAAAGTCCCGTAAAAAGCAGCTCATGTCTATCTACACGAAAGCCCGGCGCCTTCTCAGCGGCGGCAGTATCCATTTCCGGATCATATACTATCTCCAAGTCAAAGATTCCCCCACACCGCTTACAGTGAAAGTGAGTATGAGGTTCCAAATTCGCATCATAGCGCTCTATCGGAAATGGCATCCGTGTCAAAAATCCTTCATCCGCCAATAGGTTTAGATTCCGGTACACCGTCCCCAAACTCAAATTGGGATTGTCAGGTTTTAACCACTGGTACACCATCTCCGCTGTGGGATGCTGACGGCTGCTGCAAACCGCTTGGTAGATCAATTCCCTCTGCTTGGAATACCGCTTTCCTATCATAGGCGCCCCTTTCTTAGTAATAATTCTCGATATTAAGGTACCATATCTATTTCTAAAAAACAAGTTCTTTTTATTTACTTTTTTCAATGAATTTTCCTGGGAGTGAAACGATACTCTTTGCACATACTATTCCTCGGATGGAGATTCCAAAGAGAAAGAACATGTTTGTTCAGGAGGAGAGGGAATGAAGCAAAATATCGGCTTACTGGCCCTGACTCTGGCACTGGCGGTGGCACTTGTCGGCTGCAGCAACAAGACCTCACCGACAACTCCGACACCTTCGGCGCCGGCGGTGACTCCCACCGCCTCTGCTGCTCCCAGCGAAACTCCGGCCGCTTCGCCGAAGGTCTCTGGGGATAACACCGTGACCCGCGGTGCCAGTGATGTCGCCCGCGGTGTGGGTGATGTAGCTCGGGGGGCTGTAGACGGCGTAGGGGATGTAGTCAACGGTGTGGGTGATGCTGCCCGCGACGTAGGCAACGGCATCCAAAACGCCATCCGGTAATCAAAGGACGGCCGGGCAGTATGCCCGGCCGTCCTTTTTTGTATCGGGACAACACCTTCAGTCATAGAATGGAAGAGACTGTAATAAGGGAGGTCCCGCCCATGCTCTCCGCCTGGCTTGTTCTGATGCTTCACACCTTCTTTTTTCCCCTGCGCCTGTCCAGCGCCACCGGCTCCTTTCCACGGCCCTTAAAGCCCGAAGAAGAACGGGAATATTTGGAACGCAGCGCCGCCGGAGATCCTGCCGCCCGGGATGCCCTCATCATACATAACCTTCGCCTGGTAGCCCATATTGTAAAAAAATACTACACCCAATCCTGCGATCAGGATGATCTCATCTCCATCGGTACCATCGGCCTTATCAAAGGGATCTCCACTTTTAAGCCCGACCGAAATGTCAAACTCGCCACCTATGCCTCCCGGTGTATTGAAAATGAAATTCTAATGCATTTTCGCGCCCAGCGGAAGCTCCAGGGCGAGGTCTCCCTATCCGACTCTTTGGACGCCGAGGGTGAGGGAAACTCCCTGTCGCTCATGGACGTGATCCGCATCGATGACAATATGTTGGAAGAGCTCTCTGCCCAGGATGCCGGCAGGGCAGTCCGCGCTTGTGTGGAGGCCTGCCTGGATGAACGGGAAAAGCTGGTCATCTCCCTGCGCTACGGCCTCACCGGCTCCTCTCCCCTCACCCAGCGGGAAATTGCCCAGCAATGCAATATCAGTCGAAGCTATGTATCCCGCATTGAAAAAAAGGCGCTGGAAAAGCTGCGGACAGTGTTGGAAAAAGAGCTGTGCTGACGGTTTTATAAAAAGGGGCGGCCCTGCAGGGCCGCCCCTTTTTATTAAAATCCCATGTCGTCAGACAAATTTTCCATGACCTGCCCCATCGTTTTCATCGCTTTTCCCGCAGCCTTCTTCATGCTGCTCTTCTTTCTCGGCGCCATGGCCGCACCCAACGCCGCGCCAGTCAGCACTCCCAGGCCCATGCCCTTCATAAATTCATGCTCCTTCATTCTCTTCCACCTCATTTTTTCTTTTTACGGGAAGCTCGGTCCCCGCCTTTATTATTGCCCCAAAAGCGGAAAAAAACGTTGCGAAAACTCACATTGTCCTTTATAATAAAAGTAGAAAAATGGAAGGGGCGGGAGACATGGGTCTCTGTCCCCTTTTTTGTGAAAACAGAAAGGAGCGCATCATGAAATATCTTATCCGGCATGGACACCTCATAGACCCCGCAGGCGGTATCAGCGGCGTACTGGACATTCTCATCGAAGACAATAAGATCACCATGATTGGCACTGACCTTTCCTCTCCTGACGCCCAAATCATTGACGCCAGCGGCCTCACTGTCACTGCCGGGCTGATTGACATGCATGTCCACTTCCGGGAGCCCGGTTTTGAGTATAAGGAAACCATCGCCACCGGTGCCCAGGCCGCTGCAGCAGGCGGGTTTACCACTGTCGCCTGTATGCCGAACACCAAGCCTGTCATTGACAGCCCCGGCGGCGTGGCTTTTGTCAAGGAAAAGTCGGCCCAGGCAGGCGCGGCAAGGGTGCTCCCCATCGCCTCCGTCTCCAAAGGACAATTAGGGCAGGAAGTCAGCGACTATGAGGCCTTAAAGGCCGCCGGCGCAGTGGCCCTCTCCGATGACGGCATCCCTGTTCAAAATGCCAACCTCCTGCGGGACGCCATGATTTTGGCCCACCGCCAGGACCTCGCCATTCTCTCCCACTGCGAAGATGCCGATATGGTCCAGAATTTTGCCGTCAATGAGGGCCGGGTCTCCCGGCAGCTCCGCATCCCTGGCCGTCCGGCCATTGCGGAGGAGCTGCAGGTCATGCGGGATGCCATGCTTGCGGAAGAGACCGGCGGATCCGTTCACATCTGCCACATCTCCACTGCCAAGTCGGTGGCCATCGTCCGGCGGTTCAAGCGCAAAGGGGTGTCCATCACCTGTGAGACTTGTCCCCACTACTTCACCTTTACAGAGGATGAGGTGCTCCAGCAGGGCTCTATGGCCCGGGTCAATCCCCCTCTGCGCACTTCCGCCGATGTAGAGGGGATTATCGAGGGACTGAAAGACGGCACCATCGACGCCATCGTCACCGATCACGCCCCCCATTCTGCCGAGGAGAAGGCCCGCCCTCTGACCCAGGCCCCCAGCGGCATGGTGGGACTGGAGACCTCCTTGGCCGCCACGCTGACCGCCCTCTATCACACCGGAGAGATGAGCTTACCTGACATTCTTCGGAAAATGACCATCAATCCCGCCTCCATCCTTCGCCTGCCGGGGGCAGGCCGGCTGGCTGTGGGCTCTGAGGCCGACCTGACCATCTTTGACCCTGACGAGGAGTGGACTGTGGATCCGGAACAGTTCCGTTCCATGGGGCGCAACACCCCCTTTGCCGGAAAAACCCTTAAGGGAAGGGTAAAATTCACCATTTTGGGCGGCAAGATCATCTATCAGGAGGGAAAATAAATGTCCTTCGATCATCTGCAGACATTGATCAAAGCAAAGAAAAATCCCACTGTGGCCGGACTGGACCCCAAGCCGGAATATGTGCCTCCCCACCTCTTAAAAGCCAGCTTGGACAAATATGGCGAGACTTTAGAGGGCGCCGCCGATGCCATCTTCCAATTCAACGTGGGTTTGATGGACGCTTTGTGCGACATCGTCCCCGCTGTCAAGCCCCAATCCGCCTATTATGAGCGCCTGGGCTGGCAGGGGATGCTGGTTTTGGAAAAAACCATCCGCTACGCGCAGAAGAAGGGCTTTTTTGTCATTGCCGACGTAAAGCGGGGAGACATTGGCTCCACCGCCCAGGCGTACAGCGAGGCATGGATCGGCAAGACCCGGGTGGGAAGCTGTGACCTGGCTGCCTTCGGCGCTGACTGCCTCACCATTAACGGCTACATGGGCTCCGATTCCATCACCCCCTTCCTGGAGACCTGCCGGGCGGAAGATAAGTGCTTCTTCACTCTGGTCAAAACCTCCAATCCCAGCTCTGGGGAGCTTCAGGACATGGTGGCCGGAGACCGGGTGGTCTACCAGGTCATGGGGGACCTGACCCAGCGGTTGGGTCAAGACGATCTGGACCAATTTGGATACAGCCGGGCAGGAGCCGTGGTGGGGGCCACCTATCCTTCTGATCTCCGCTCCCTGCGCAAGCGGCTGGAACATACCTTCTTCCTGGTTCCCGGCTACGGAGCCCAGGGCGGCACCGCAGAGGATGTGCGCTTTGCCTTCGACAGATATGGCAGGGGCGCCATTGTCAATGCCTCCCGCTCCATTATGTGCGCCTGGCAGAAGAGCGGTCACGACGGCCAGGACTATCAGGATGCCGCTCGAGCCGCCGCGGAAGCCATGCGGGATGACATGAAGAAGTACATCACCATTGTGTAAATTCCACTGGAAAATATTCCGTTGAATCGGAAAGCCGGGCCGCTCCCCGCCGTGCCCTGATTGGAGGTCCCCCATGCCCATTCAAACCTTAGCCACTGTGGCTGAAATGATTCACGTGAACTCCTTTGCCTGGTCTATGACTTTGGAGATGGATCATTCGATCTATCCCTCCTTCCGCAGCCCCGGCCAGTTTGTCCATGTCAAATGCGGCCACTCCCGCCTGTTGCGTCGGCCCATCTCGGTCTGCTCCTATTCCGCGGACAAGCCCGGTGTTTTACTGCGCTTGGTCTTTGAAATCCGGGGAGAGGGGACTGCCTGGCTCGCCCGGCGGCGGCTCGGCGATCAAGTGGATCTGCTGGGGTTTTTGGGCAATGGTTTTTCCATGGAGCCCACGGGGCGCTACCTGTTGGTGGGCGGCGGCATCGGGGTCCCGCCCCTGCTTGGCTGCGCCCAATATGCCCCTGGGAATTGTGACGCTGTCCTGGGCTTTCGGGATGCCCCCCATGTTCTTCTCCAAGACGAGTTCCAAGCCCGCTGTCCCAATCTGTCCATCACAACAGAGGATGGCAGTGCGGGAGAGAAGGGCTTCGTTACCGGCCCCATGGAAGCGCTCCTGCAGTCTAACACTTATGACGCTGTCCTATGCTGCGGGCCAAGGCCCATGCTTAAGGCGGTCTCTGCCCTGGCCGCACAGTATGATGTCCCCTGCCAGGTCTCCTTGGAGGAGCGGATGGCCTGCGGAGTAGGCGCCTGCCTGGGCTGCGCCGTCCCCATGGCAAACGGCAGTATGAAGCACGTATGCAAGGATGGCCCCATTTTTAGGGCTTCGGAGGTGGACTGGAATGGCTGACATGCAGGTGAAGCTGGCGGGGGTAGAGCTGAAAAACCCCGTCACCGTGGCCTCTGGCACGTTTGGATTTGGACGGGAGTATGGAGAATTTTTTGACATTGACCGGCTTGGGGCGATCAGCGTCAAGGGACTGACTCCCCTGCCCAGGAATGGGAACCCCTCGCCCCGCATTGCTGAGACGCCCATGGGGATGCTCAACTCGGTGGGGCTGCAGAATCCTGGCGTAGATGCCTTCATCCGCTATGAGCTTCCTCAGCTCAAGCGGCACAATTTGGTCATCATCGCCAACATATCCGGTAATACCCCGGAGGAGTACGGTGAGATGTGCGAAAAGCTCTCCAGTGCCGGGGTGGATATGATCGAGGTCAATATCTCCTGTCCCAATGTGAAAGCGGGAGGGCTGGCCTACGGTACCCGGCCTGAGTTGGCCGCCGAGGTCACCCAGATGGCCAAAGCCCATTCCTCTGTCCCGGTCATGGTGAAGCTCTCCCCAAACGTCACCGACATTACGGAGATCGCCCGGGCTGTGGAGGGGGCAGGGGCGGATGCCATCTCCCTCATCAATACTATCCGGGGCATGGTCATTGATGTGAACAGCCGCCGTCCCATCCTGAAGATGAACACTGGCGGTCTCTCCGGCCCCGCTGTGCTGCCCATCGCTGTGCGGATGGTCTGGGAGGTCCACAACGCCGTCCAGATCCCCCTTTTGGGCATGGGCGGGATCTCTTCCGGCGCCGACGCCGCCCAGATGATGCTGGCGGGTGCCAGTGCGGTCGCCGTGGGCGCAGCTTCTTTTTCCGATCCCATCGCGCCCATCCGGGTATTGGAGGAATTGGAGGCCATCTGTGATCGCCAGGGGCTCCTTCGTATCACCCAACTTACCGGAGCGGTCTTGCCCTGGTAAACGGCCTGTATATATTCATACTATCCAAGAGAGGAACCTGAGCTCATGACCCGAATCTATCTCATCCGGCACGCAGAGGCGGAGGGAAACCTCTACCGGCGGATCCACGGCTGGTATGACAGCCGCATCACCGAAAATGGAAAGAGGCAGATTGCCGCCTTGGAACACCGGTTTCACAACGTTCCCATCGACGCTGTATACGCCAGCGACCTGCAGCGCACTCAGGTGACTGCCCAAGCAGTGATTCGCTCCAAAGGGCTGAAGCTGCATATTGAACCCGGAATTAAAGAGATCGGCATGGGCATTTATGAGGACTCCACCTTCGGCGATCTGGACTACCATCACCCCGACCAAAAAAAGCTCTTTGTCACCTGTTCCCCAGACTGGGCCCCGGAGGGAGGCGAGACCTTCCAGCAGGTGACCGAGCGGATCACCGCCAACTTCTTTCGCATTACCGCACACCATCCCGGACAGGCCATTGCTCTTTTCTCCCATGGCACCACTATCCGCTGCCTTCAGTCCTCCCTGCGGGGAAAGCACCCCTGCGAGACCACTGAGCTGGGGCACTGTGAAAATACCGGGGTCTCCTGCTATGAAGTGAAGGGCGACAAGTTCCGCATCGTCTATGAAAATGACGCCTCTCATCTGCCGGAGGAGATCGCCACCGTGGCCCGCCAGCGGTCAGCCATGGAGAATGGCCGCCTGCCCCAGGTCTGGTTCCAGTCCTTGGACATGGCGCGGGACGCCTCCATCTATTCTGAGGCCCGAAAAGATGCTTGGATCGACATTCACGGCTCGCTGCTGAACTTTGACGGTCCCGGCTTCCTGGGCGAGGCCAGGGAGCAATGGCTCTGGGATCCCCGGGCTGTACAGCGGGTCATGCTGGAAGATCAGACCATCGGCATTCTTCAATTGGCCACCCTTCAAGGGGCCCGGGAGGGGGTCGGCTATGTCCCCTTTGTCTACCTCAAATCTCCCTTCCGCCACCGGGGGATCGGCGTACAGCTCATCGGACAGGCTGTCTGCACATACCGGACAATGGGCCGCAAATGCCTGCGACTCCGCTGTGCCCCCGACAACGCCATCGCTCAGCGGTTTTACAAGCGCTATGGCTTTGTGAAAATCGGTCAGGCCCCGGGGGCCCGTATCCCCCTGGATCTGCTGCAAAAGGACATTTAAGCACCGTTTTTCCTCTCCAGTATATTCGCCTGTTCCCCAAAAACTCGGCAACTTTCCCGCTATTTTTGTCCAAAATGTAGATTTTTGATTTTCTCCTCTTTTCTCCGGTTTACGAATCCATTTTGACCATATATAATGAAATCAGGTATCGACACAAATCGCATGCAGCCTCGATTTTTTATTGGGAGGGTCTGCTTTTGGATATTTCAAATGTGATCTCCATGTTAGGTGCCATTGCACTGTTCCTCTTCGGAATGTCTACGATGACCGACGGCCTGGCTCAGTTCTCCAACGGCCGGTTGGAAAGCATTCTGGAACGGCTCACCGATAACGTTTTCAAGGGGGTCCTTTTGGGCGCCTTGGTTACCGCTATCATCCACAGCTCGGCCACCACCACCGTCATGTGCGTGGGCTTCGTCAATGCCGGCATCATGAAGTTGGAGCAGACCGTCGGTATTATCATGGGGGCCAATATCGGTACCACCATCACCGCTCAGATCCTCCGCCTGGCCAGCGTCTCCGGAGATAATCCCTTCCTGTTTCTGCTCCAGCCCTCCGTTTTGGGGCCTATTTTGGCGCTGGTGGGCATCATTTTTTATATGTTCATCAAGGGCGGAAAAAAGAAAAACCTGGGTCAGATCCTCCTCGGCACAGGCATTTTGTTCATCGGCATGAACACCATGACCACTGCTGTAGCCCCCCTGGAGAACGAGCCTTGGCTCCAGAGTCTCTTCACCGCTTTTTCCAACCCCGTTTTGGGTATGGCGGTGGGCGCAGCCATTACCGCACTCCTACAAAGCTCCACCGCGTTCACTGGTATCCTTCAGGCGCTCAGTACCACGGGAGTGGTCCGGTTTAATACCGCCATCTCCCTCATCCTGGGGCAAAATATTGGCACCACGCTGACCGCCCTTCTCTCCAGCGCAGGAGCCAGTAAAAACGCCAAACGCACTGCCCTCATCCACCTGTTTTTCAATGTCTTTGGCTCCGTGTTCTTCCTGGTAATCCTCTACGCCGGAAACACCCTGTTCCATTTCTCCTTCTGGGGAGATATTATGGACATGGGAAGTGTGGCCAACTTCCACCTGCTTTTCAACGTCACCTGTACCCTCCTGCTCCTCCCCTTCCGCAAGTTGCTGGTCAAGCTGGTAGAACGGCTGGTCCCCGGTGAAACCGAGCTTCAAGATGTCTCTTTGCTGGATGAGCGCTTCCTGTCCTCCCCGTCTCTCGCCTTGGAGCGGGCCCACGAGGCTGTGATTCAAATGGGCACCTACGCTCTGGAGAATTATCGCATCGCCGTGGGGCTGCTGGAGCACTATGATCCGAAAAAGCTGGAGCGACTCAACAGTACAGAGGACTCCTTGGACAAAATGGAGAATGCTCTGGACAATTATCTGGTAAAACTGACCGACCGGGCACTCACTCCGCCGGAGAGTGCCAAAATATCTGAGCTTCTCCACACCCTCTCTGATTTTGAGCGAATCGGCGATTATTCTGTCAACCTGGCGGAATGTGCCACCGCGCTCCACGACAAGGGCATCATTTTCTCCGCCATCGCCAAGCGGGAGTTATCCGCCCTTACCAGTGCGGTAGACGAAGCCATCGAGAAAGCTTTGGATTGCTACCAAAACCGTTCTTATGAGCTCTCCCTTCAGGTAGAGCCGCTGGAAGAGGTCGTCGATTTGATGCGGGATGATCTGCGGGTCCGCCATATCGAGCGTCTCAAGTCCGGCTCTTGTACCGTGGAATTGGGCACCCAATTTTTAGAGCTGCTCATCAATTTGGAGCGCATCTCTGACCACTGCTCCAACATCGCCATCGGCATCCTCCATCAGACCGCCCCCAAAGGGGATCTGGTTCGGACGGATACCCACGCCTATACCTATGAGCTCCACCATGGTCATAATCCAGAGTTTGAGCAAATGTTTGCCGAGGCCAAAGCCAAATATTATGACCCTCTGATCGCAGTCGAACCCCCTCTTTGAGCAAAGAGCAAAAGATAACGCCGATGCCCAGGATATATCCGATGCCTCTGAAGCCCGCCGCCCATCTCAAGGCCGGATATCGACCAGTTGTTTGATAAAAATAGCCGGAGGAAATGAATTCCTCCGGCTATTTCTTTCCCTTATCCCTTTTTCTGATATTGGGCTTTCCCGATCTCATAGAGATTCGCCCCTGATGCATCAATGGCGACAGTCAGGGGAAGATCCACAACCTCCATTCGCTTCACCGACTCACAGCCCAGATCATCGAAGGCCACCACTTGAGCCGACCGGATACAGGCGGCGATCAAAGCGCCCGCCCCGCCGACAGCCGCAAAATAGGCCGCTTGATTTCGTACGATGGCATCTATGACGCCCCTGTCCCGCTCGCCCTTTCCGATCATCGCCGCAAGGCCCAGATCCAAAAGCCGCGGAGCAAAGGCATCCATACGTCCAGAAGTGGTGGGACCGCAGGCCCCCACTGCCATGCCCTGCTGGGCGGGGGTGGGGCCGGCATAGTAAATGACCGCATCCTGAATGTCGATGGGCAGCGGCTCGCCCCTGTCTAAAAGTTCAAAAAAGCGCTTGTGGGCGGCATCCCGGGCGGTATAGATGACCCCCGACAAGAGCACCTGGTCCCCAATTTTCAATTCGGGGATCTTTCTTCTCAGCTCATCAGAGCGCAAATGCAGCCGTTGGATGCTCATTTCTCTTCTTCCTCCAGTGGGAGCGGCTGGGGCGGCTGAGGTCCCTCCAGGCTCTCCACCTGGCTCTTCAACGCCTCCCACGCCTCATCATGGCTGAAAAGCTGCTGGGAAAGCTCTCCCAAGTTCTGGCGCGCCTGGTCCAACTCTTGGACTATGCGGGCCAAAGCCCCGTCGAAATCCATATGCATCTGGTCATAGGAGGCCTGCATCTTGCTGAACCATTCCATCATCTGAGTACGGGACTTTTTTACCTTTTCATAGGCCCTCATCTCAATGGCTCTGGCCCGCCCGTGAGCCTCCAGCTCAATACTGGCTGTGCGGTCCTTGATGCTCTCATAGGCGGCGGCAGCGGGATCCAATTTCCCCACCCTTGCCTGGAGCTCACCGATCCGGCGCTCCAGCTCATCCCGGTGGCCGGCCAGTTGAGACAGCGCTGCTTCCCGTTCTGTCAGGTCCGCCGCCAACCGTTGATTCTCTTCCTTCAGCGCCGACAAACGGCTTTCCAGCTCGCCGCGTTCCTTCTCCCCTTCCGCCGCGGCCGCCCGTTCATCTGACAGCTTCTTCTGAAGGGCAGCCACCTCTTCCGCATGCTCCCGCGCACTGTTTTCCAGATAGGTCAAAACATCCTGTTTCTGAAATCCGCCAAAGGCCGCTGTGCGGAATTGGATCTCTGTCTCATTCATAGAGGTTGACCCCCTTTATCTATCATTCGATATGCTATCATACCACATTTTTCGACCTGTGGCAACCAGCAAAGACTTGGGGAACTTTTTTCCAACCACTGCGTCTAATGAATAAAACGGTCGACAGAAAGGAGTGCTTTTCATGAAAAAGCTTCGTCTCCTCCCCCTGCTGCTCTGCCTCTCCCTGGCAGCGGGGTGCACCGCCTCCAGCCGCATTCAGCCCATCACTGTTCCAGAGGGCTCCCCCTCCCCTGTGGAGGAGACTTCCTCCCTCTTATCGGAAGGGGCCGGCGGCTATCGCGCTTTCGGCTTGGAACTGCTGCGCACCTGCCGGGAGGAGGGGAAAAATACCCTGGTATCTCCCTTATCGGTGACTTTGGCCTTGGGGATGACCGCCAACGGGGCTTCCGGGGACACCCTTTCCGAATTTGAAGCTCTTTTGGGGCAGGATCGGGACACGCTCAACAGCCTGTGTGCCGCTTTTCTGTCCAGCTATGCCGCCCTGGGCGGCTCCTCCCAGGCTACCCTTGTCAACAGCCTGTGGGCCGATCCGGACTTAACCTTGAAGGATGACTTCATCCTGCGCTGTGCAGACACCTATCAGGCCCAGCTCTATCATGCCGACCTGCAAGATTCCAAAACGGCAAGTGCGGTAAACGCCTGGGTCAGCGAGGCCACCCACGGACTCATCCCCTCCGTAATCGACCAGTTTGACTCTGACGCGGCGCTCGCCCTTATCAACGCTGTCTACCTGAAAAACCAGTTTGCCCAGCCCTTTCCCGAGCCCCATTCTCAGTGGACCATGCCCTTTACCGCAGAAGACGGCACAAGCAGCCAAGTCCCCGGGATGAACAACGGCACCCGGCAGGAGGAGTATATTCCATCGGACGGAGGCCCGGGGGTGCTCTTGCCCTATGACGATGGACAGCTGGGTCTGCTGCTCATACTCCCAAATGAAGGTACTTCCCTCACCGACTGCCTCGCCTCCTGGGATGCTTCCACCATCTCCGCCCTGCTGGAAGCCCGGACAAAAACACAGGTGAAGCTGACCATGCCTAAATTCCAGGTAGATTGGTCTGCCTCTTTAAAAGAGGTTCTCTCTGACCTGGGACTGTCTGAGGCCTTTACTCCAAGTGCTGACTTTTCTGCCATGGGCACCACCCAGGCAGGCCCCCTCTATATCGGCGATGTCATCCACAAGACCGCACTGCAGGTCAACGAAAAAGGCACGGAGGCCGCTGCAGTCACAGCGGTAGATATGGACACCAAGTCAGCCCTTCCCCCCGACAGCTTGGTCATTCTCACTTTAAACCGTCCATTCATCTATGCCATTGTGGATCTAAACCAGAATATTCCCCTCTTCCTGGGTACCATAGAGAAGTTTTGACTTTTCGGTCACGGGGAACTCAAGCCTGGTGCAAATATGCCATTTGGATGCGTCCGGCACGCCGGAATGGGCAGCTCTGCTCTCTGCAGGAAAACCTACCGCCGCTGACATCTCCCCGCGTATAAAAGGACGGACACCATCCGGTGTCCGTCCTTCTATAACTTTTCCTTGTTGTCTCGATCCGCTTGACAGGACACCGTTCACACAAAGCGCCCAATTCTTCCCTATGTACTTAAAAATATTTCTTCACGCCTTCAGAGGCCAGAGAAGCATCCGCACTGATCGTGATGGTAAACTTGATTCCATTCTTCTCGCTAAAGTCGTTGAGCCAGTCTAAGAAGCGCTCCACAGAGCCATCCTCCGCCTGGACCCCTACCAGCTTAGTCAAGCTCTCAATAAACACATGTGTAATATCGTAATTACCCGCGTGGAGACCGCTGATGAATCCCTTGAGCATATCAAAATTTTGAATGGCATACTCTTTCGCCTCCACCAGGCGAATTTGATAATGAATATCGTAGGTCAACTTAGAAGCATATTCAATGCAGACCACACTGCCGCTCTCGCTCTTCGCCGCGGCATTAATGAGCTCGATCATCTGCTTGGTCTTGCCGGTTCCCTTGACCCCCATGATCACTCTCACCATAATTATCACTCCTTCACTTTGTCCACCGGAGGAGTTCTCCGGTCCATGGCATTATAGTATCATTTTTCCGACAGGATTGCAACCGCTTTGTGTAATTTCACTAAAATGTTTTTTAGCTTTCCAATCTCTTTTCCAATTCCGCCCTCTGCTTCTCATACCCCGGCTTGCCCAGCAGGGCATACATATTGTTCTTATATGCCTCCACCCCGGGCTGGTCAAAGGGATTGACCTCCAACAGATAACCGCTGATGCCGCAGGCAAACTCGAAAAAGTAAATCAGAGCTCCCAGGCACCGCTCATCTCGGGCAGGGACGCCGATCAGGATGTTGGGCACTCCGCCGTCCACGTGGGCCAGGATAGTGCCCCGCATGGCCTGCTCCGCCACGAAGGTCAGAGCGCTGCCCGAGAGAAAATTCAGCCCATCCACGTTCTCCGGGTCATCCGGAATGGTGATCTTTGTGCGGGCAGAGTCAAAGCGGACCACCGTCTCGATCATGAGCCGTTCTCCCTGCTGGATATATTGGCCCATGGAGTGGAGATCGGCGGTAAATTCCACACTGGCCGGGAACAGGCCCTTCCCCTGCTTCCCCTCGCTCTCTCCGAAGAGCTGCTTCCACCACTCGCCAAAGAAACGGAAAGAGGGCTCATAGCCTGCCAGGATCTCCACCTTTTTGCCCGACTGGTAGAGGGCGTGGCGGGCAGCAGCATACTGCCAGGCAGGATTATCCATGCCGGGTTTGGAGAGGAGCTCCATCTCCTCCCTGGCGCCATCCATCAGCTTGGAAATGTCGATGCCGGCCACCGCAATGGGCAGCAGCCCCACCGCAGTCAAGACGGAATAGCGGCCGCCGACGGCGTCGGGAACCACAAATTTCTCGTACCCCTCCCGATCCGCCAGGCCCTTCAGGGCACCCCGCTTGGCATCGGTGGTGGCATAGATGCGGGCCTTGGCCCCCTCCCTGCCATACTTCTCTTCCAACAGATCCTTAAAGATGCGGAAGGCCACTGCCGGCTCGGTGGTGGTGCCCGATTTGGAGATGACGTTCACCGAAAAGTCCACGTCCTTCACCAGTTCTATGACCTCACTCATGGCATCAGAGGACAGGCCGTTTCCGGCAAAGTAGATGGCGGGGCTGTCCTTTCGGGTGAGATTATAATTGTTGGAGGTGAGGGCCTCAATGACCGCCCGGGCCCCCAGGTAGGAGCCGCCGATACCGATCACCACCAGGGCCTTGGAATCGGCGCGGATCTTGGCCGCAGCCTTCTGGATACGGTCAAACTCCTCCTTGTCATAGTCGGCGGGAAGCCGAACCCAACCGGTGAAGCCGCCGCCGGCGCCGGTGCCGTTCATCACATAATCATGAGCCCTTTTCAGTCCGGGCTCCTGCCCAGTACGCCAGCCGCCGGGAAGAAATGGAGACACATTGGAAAGATCGAGATTGAGCATCAAAATGACCTCCTATGCAAAACTTGTCCAAGTCAAATTTAATATATACCAGCCAAGGAGATTTTGAAAGCGGTTTATGGGGATTTTTGCTTCCCTTTTGGATTTTCTCTCCCGGTCGCTTCGCCGCTCACTGCCCCGCAGCATATCCAGCGTCCTCCCTTCCCAATAAAAAGCCGGACCGGCACTGCCGCCGGTCCGGCTTCCCTTCCCCATTCAGTTTTTCAAGCTCTGCATGGGCGCTGGGATACGGCCGCCCCGACAGATAAATCCGGCGCTGGATTCCGGATGAGTGGGTATCACCGGAGCCGAGCCCAAAAGCCCGCCAAACTCCACCATATCCCCCACTTTTTTGCCCGGGGCGGGAATAAGCCGCACCGCCGTGGTCTTGGAGTTGACCATGCCGATGGCCGCCTCGTCTGCGATGATGGCAGACAGGGTCTCAGCAGTGGTATCTCCGGGGACCGCGATCATATCCAGCCCCACAGAGCAGACGCAGGTCATGGCCTCCAGCTTATCTAAGCACAGCGTTCCCCGGGAGGCCGCGGCGATCATCCCCTCATCCTCACTGACCGGGATGAACGCCCCCGACAGCCCTCCCACATGGGAGGAGGCCATGACCCCCCCCTTCTTCACCGCGTCGTTCAAAAGGGCCAGTGCAGCGGTGGTGCCGTGGGTGCCGCAGACCTCCAGTCCCATCTCCTCCAAGATCCGGGCCACACTGTCCCCGATGGCCGGGGTGGGGGCCAGAGACAGATCCACGATTCCGAAGGGGACGCCCAGCCTGCGGCTGGCCTCCTGGGCCACCAGCTGGCCCATGCGGGTGATCCGGAAGGCGGTTTTCTTCACCGTCTCGGCCACCACATCAAAGCTGGCCCCCTTCACACTCTGGAGGGCATGGTACACCACCCCGGGGCCGGAGACTCCCACATTGATGACCCGGTCAGGCTCGGACACCCCATGAAAAGCCCCCGCCATGAAGGGATTGTCCTCCACTGCGTTGCAGAACACCACCAGCTTGGCGCAGCCGAAGCCGCACTGGTCGGCAGTGCGTCCGGCCAGCTCCTTGATCGTCTGACCCATGAGGGCCACCGCGTCCATATTGATGCCCGCCTTGGTGGAGCCCACATTCACCGAACCGCACACCAGCTCCGTCTCCGCCAGCGCTTGGGGGATCGAGCGGATCAGCTTGATGTCGGCAGGGGTCATCCCCTTCTGCACCAAGGCGGAGAACCCGCCGATAAAGTTGACCCCTGTGGCCGAGCGGGCCTTGTCCAGAGCCGCCGCGAAGGGGACATAATCCTCGGTCTCTGAGGCGCCCGCCACCAAAGAAATGGGGGTAACAGAGATCCGCTTGTTGACAATGGGAATACCGAATTCCGCCTCGATGTCTTCCCCCACCTTAACCAGGTCCTTGGCCGACCGGGTGATCTTATCGTAGATCTTTCTGCAGGCGGCTTTGGGATCGGGATCGGCACATTCCAGCAGCGACACCCCCATGGTGATGGTACGTACGTCCAGGTGTTGCTGGTCGATCATATGGATGGTATCTAAAATTTCACTCGTATTGAACATGGCCATGGCTCGTCCCTCACCTCAAATCCTGTGCATGGCGTTAAAAATATCCTCCCGCTGGACATGGATCACCAGCCCGCGGGCCTCTCCCTCACTCTCCAGCAGGGCGGACAACTGGGCGAAGGGCATTTTGCACCCCGCCGTGTCCACCAGCATGATCATGGTAAAATACTCCTGCAAAATGGTCTGGCTGATGTCCAGCACATTGACTCCCTGCTCACTCAGCAGGGAGCAGACCCGGGCAATGATGCCCACCTGGTCCTTTCCGATCACGGTTACGATTGCTCTCATTCTATTACCTCCTTATGGATTTATCCGATCGTCTCACTGTAAAAGATTCCGTTTCTCCATAGATCCATATCCACCCTCCGGGCAGGGATCATATCTTCCGGCAGCGCCTCCACCGAAAACCAGCGCAGCTCTGAGCACTTATCCGGCTCCCGGATCCCGGGCTCGCCTTCATAGGCCATTATTTGAAAATAGAGGTCATAGTAGGTCATCGTCTCCCCCACCCAATGGGTCAGATGGAGAAAGGACACGTCCTCCGGCCTTACCAGAATCCCCAGTTCCTCGCCGCACTCCCGGCAAACCGCCTGGCTGGCCGTTTCCCCCTCATCCACATGGCCGCTGCCGGCGAAATCCCACAACCCATCAAAATAGCCTGTGTTGGCCCGGCGGAGGAGTAAGATCTCCTCCCGGCCCTCCCGCCGCCGGAGAATGACAGGAAACACAGCAGAAAAACTCCGAAACCGCTCGCTCATTGCAGCTCATCCAAGGTCAGCTCGAACCCAGGCAGGAATTCGGCCATAAAGTATCTGAGGGCGGGTAGTTCCATCTTCTCCAGTATCCTCCGGATCTGCTCCGCCGCCAGCTTGAATTCAGCGTTGCCCGCCTTCAGCTCCTCCAAACATTTGAGATAAGCGGCAAGCTTGTCGGCCGCCTTCACCACAGCCAGCAGCTCCGGCTCATGCTCCTCCCGGACATAGGGGGCAAAGTCCTCTTGCAGCTCCTCCGGCAGCATGGAGAGCAGCTTGTCCGCCGCCACGCTCTCCACCGTCTTATATGCCTCCCGGATGGCGGGATTGTCATATTTGACAGGTGTCGGCAGATCCCCGGTCAAAATCTCCGGTGCGTCATGGTAAAGTCCAGCAATGGCCGCCTCCCCCGGGTCCACCGCAGAGTCGAATTTCTTCTGCCCTATGACGGCCAGAGCGTGGGCCAGCACCGCCACCATGTGGGAGTGCTCTTGGATATTCTCCGTGCGGGTATTCCGCATCAGTCCCCAACGGTCGATATACTGCATCCGGGACAGCAGGGCAAAAAAATGATAGGCCATAGCGCCTCCCACGGCGTTTTCCTCTGGACGAACGCCGATTTCTCTTTTATAATATGGTAGGCACAATTATACACTATAACATCCCCATCTTTCAAGAGAAAGCCGCTGGGGAATTTACACCGGGAGAGAAACGTCCATGAAAATCGCCATCTATACCTTGGGATGCAAGGTCAACCAATATGAGACCCAGGCCTTGGAGACGGAGCTGCGCCGCCGCGGCCACACCCTGGTCCCCTTTGAGGAACAGGCTGACGCCTATATCGTCAACACCTGTGCTGTCACTGCCGTCAGCGGCCACAAATCCAGGCAGATCATCCGCCGCTGCCGGAAGCAAAACCCGGATGCCGTGGTGGGCGTATGCGGCTGCTATGCACAAACGGAGCCCCAGGCGGTGGCCCAACTGGAGGTGGACCTGATCGCCGGCACCGACCAGCGAATGGCCTTCCTGGACAGTCTGGAGCGGTTGGCCGTCCAGCGCCAGCAGGCCCCCCTGATGACCGTCTGCAACATCATGTCGGCCCGGACATTTGAAGATCTCCCCGCCGGAGGGTTGGAGGGCCGGACCCGGGCCATGCTCAAAATAGAGGATGGCTGCGTCAGCTTTTGTTCGTACTGCGTCATCCCCTATGCCCGGGGCCCGGTGCGCTCCCTCCCCCTGGAGCGGGCGGCCGAGGAAGCCAGGCGGCTGTCTGAAGAGGGATACAAGGAGCTGGTGCTCACCGGCATCGAGATCTCCTCCTGGGGTCAGGAGTGGAGGGACGGCCCCCAGCTCACTGATCTGTTGGAGGCCGTCTGTGCCGCCGCCCCCAGCTGCCGTATCCGGCTGGGGAGCCTGGAACCCCGGACGGTGACCGAGGATTTTTGCCGGCGCACCTCCCAGCTGCAGAATATCTGCCCCCACTTCCACCTCTCTCTCCAATCCGGATGTGACGCCACGCTGAAGCGGATGAACCGACAGTATACCACCCAGCGGTATACCGAGAGCGTGGAACTGCTGCGGACCTGGTTTGACCGTCCCGGAGTGACCACCGATCTCATCGTCGGCTTCCCTGGAGAGACGGAAGAGGAATTTCTCTCCACCCTGAGCTTCCTCCGCCAGTGCGCCTTTTCTGCCATCCACATCTTCCCCTACTCCCGCCGCTCCGGCACCCGGGCAGATACCATGCCCAACCAGGTGCCCAAAGCGGTCAAGGAGGAGCGGGTCCGCCGGGCCTCCCAGGTGGCCGAGGAGCTCAAGCACACCTATCTCCAGAGCTGGATAGGCCAGAGCCTTCCCGTCCTCTTTGAAGAAGAGAAAAACGGTTTTTGGCGGGGACATGCCCCCAATTATGTGGACGTTCAGACAAAATCAGAGCTTAATTTACATAATGTTGAGGTATCTGTCCACATCACTGGGATCGCTGCTGGGGGGCTGGCGGGCATCATAGAGTGATCCCCTTGGGGCGAGCCGCTTCTCTCTTGCCACTTTTCTCCATTCGTGATAGAATAAATGCAAAATTTCCTGGAAAGGAAGGAAGCCCTATGTTTTCTTTCAACCATTTCAACTTCAATGTTTTAGACTTGGACAGGTCTCTTGCCTTCTATCGGGATGCCCTGGGACTGGAGGTTGTCCGGGAAAAAAACGGAGAGAATGTGTCCGGTCCCTTCAAGCTGGTCTTTTTGGGTGATGGGCACTCCCCCTTCTCTCTGGAACTGACCTGGCTCTCTTCCCGCACCGAGCCCTATGACCTGGGGGAGGGGGAATTCCATCTGGCCTTCTCCGTAGCCGATATGGCCGCCGCCCACGCCAAACACCAGGCCATGGGCTGCATCTGTTTTGAAAACGATGCTATGGGCGTCTATTTCATCGAAGATCCCGACGGCTATTGGATCGAAATCATCCCGGAGAGGAAGTAATGGCCCGGAAAATCGACGGTCGGCTGGCCTACGCCGATCTCCTGCGGACCTTCGCCACCATCGCGGTCATCGTGCTCCATTTGGCGGGAAGCCAGATGGCCGTCGTAGCTGTGACCTCCCAAAACTGGCAGATATTCAACATCTATGACGGACTGGTACGCTGGTGTGTACCGGTTTTTGTCATGCTCTCCGGTATGTTCATGCTGGATCCCGGCCGGTCCCTCCCCCTGCCCAAACTTCTCTTCCACAACGCCTTGAGAATATTGGTATGCCTCATGTTCTGGGGCACGGTATATGCCCTGGCCGGCTGCTGGGCAGCCGGAGACTTCTCTGTCCATGGACTTTGGACGGCCATGCTGGATACTCTAAAGGGCAATACCCACTATCACCTTTGGTTCCTCTATATGATCTTAGGGCTCTATCTGGTGACCCCCATCCTTCGCGCCTTCTGCAAGGGCGCCAGCCGCGGGGAACTCCACTATTTCTTCATCCTGGCCTTTCTTTTTGCCTCCCTGCTCCCCATCTCCTTTCAGCTCTGGCCCAACGCCACCGCTGTTTTGCAGGTTTGGTACACCCGGCTGAACATACAGCTGGTCATGGGCTATGTGGGCTACTATGTGGCGGGATACTATCTCCGGGCTTATACCATTGGCAGGCTGACGGAGGCTGTCATCTATATCTTAGGGGTGCTGGGCGCCATTGTCACCGTATGGGGTACGGCTGTCCTCTCCCGCCATGCCGGAGGGCTGGCGGACACCTTATATGGCTACTTCTCCCCCAACGTGGCCGCCTTTTCCATCGCAGTCGTTGTCCTTTTCCGGTACGTGCTGGGTGTCAGTGAAGAGCGGTCCCGCCGCCAGCGGTTATCCGGTGTGGCCCGTGTCTCTTTTGGAATCTATCTGGTCCACGACCTTTTTATCATGCTCCTGCGCTCTTTCGGCATCACCACGCTCTCCTTCTCTCCGGCGTTATCTGTCCCTGTCCTCTCCGCCGTGGTGTTCCTGTGCGCCTTCGCCGTGGCTTGGCTCATCTCCAAGATCCCTTTCCTGGGACGATGGCTCGCCTGAGTTGCTCTTTTTAAGTGAAGAAGGGTACGGAAAAACCCGCACCCAGCTTCCCCTTGCGGGCTTGACATCCTGCGCGGCCTTCATTCCTTCAGCTCTTCTCCGCCGTTTTTGCATCTCTATGTAAGATAGGGGGTGCCCTCCATGCTTTTTTCCAGCTCAGTCTTCCTCTTCGCCTTTCTCCCAGCGGTATTGGCCGTGTACTACATCCCTCTCCGGGGAATGCGAAAAGCACAAAACAATTTTCTGCTTCTGGCATCCCTGATCTTTTATGCCTGGGGAGAGTACCGTTTTCTTCCGGTGATGGTCCTGTCCATCCTCATGAACTACTGCTTTGGCCGGTGGGTCCACCGGTGGAAATTCCAGCGCCGTCACCTCACTGCCCCCGTGACAGCGGCGGTCGCCTGCAACTTGGCGGTGTTATTTTTCTTCAAATACCTCGTCTTTGCCCTGGAGTCTCTCAATAGCCTGGGACTGGGCCTCATTGTCCCCATCATTGACCTGCCCATCGGCATCTCCTTTTTTACCTTCCAGGCCCTCAGCTATGTGCTGGATGTGGCCTTAGGCAAGGCGGAGGTCCAGCGCTCTCCTCTGGCATTGGGGCTTTACATCTCCTTTTTCCCCCAGCTGATCGCCGGACCCATCGTAAAATACACCACCGTTGCCCACCAGATCAATGGCCGCCGGGAGACCTGGGCCGATTTTTCCAGCGGATGCACTCGTTTTCTCATCGGTCTGGGCAAAAAGGTCCTCATTGCCAATCAGGTGGCTGTGATTGTCGACAGGGTCTTTGCCGCCGATCCAGCCACCCTGTCCACTCCCATGGCTTGGCTGGGATCGCTGTGCTACACCTTTCAGATCTATTACGATTTTTCCGGTTATTCCGATATGGCCATCGGCCTGGGGAAAATGTTCGGCTTCCATTTTTTAGAGAACTTTGACTACCCCTATGCCTCCCGCACGATTGCCGGCTTTTGGCGCCGATGGCACATCTCCCTGTCCACCTGGTTCCGGGATTATCTCTATATCCCCCTGGGCGGGAATCGGGTGGATCGGCGCCGGCATATCCGCAACCTCTTTGTAGTGTGGCTCCTCACCGGCCTTTGGCACGGGGCCAACTGGACTTTCCTGCTGTGGGGGCTTTTCTATTTCGTCCTTTTGTATCTCGAAAAATTTCACGTCTTTGCCCAGCACTGGCCGGCATTTTTCCAGCGGCTTTACACCCTTTTGGCTGTAAACTTCCTCTGGATGCTCTTCCGCTCAGACACCCTGAGCTATGCCGGCAGCTTCCTTCTCACCATGCTGGGTCTCCAGGGGGCCGGAGGGACCGACCTAATTTGCGGCCTTTATCTCCGGGAAAACGCCGTCATTCTGATCCTGGCCCTCCTCTTTTCTTTTCCCTTCGCCCCTTGGCTGCAGAAAAAGCTGGACGCTTTCCATCCCCTGGACTGCGACATCTCCCTATTGTGGGACCTTCTGTACGCTGTCATTCTTGCGTCCGTAGGGATACTGTCCGCGGCCTATTTGGTAAAGGGCACCTACAACCCCTTTATCTATTTCCGTTTCTGACCCAGCCCGATCCCTTGAAAGGAGGTGTGTCATGTCTGCCCGCCGCAATACGTGTACCGCAGTTCTTTTCCTCTTCGGACTGTTGGCCGCAGTGGTCTTTTTGTGCTTTGGGATGATTCCAAAGCACTCCGGCTTCCCGGATGCCGGAGAAGCTGAGGCCAAGGAGACACAGACCGTCTCCCCGGACGACGGCGCCCCTGTTCCTTTGAAGTCCGGCGAAGAGACCTCCCTCCCGCAATTCATTGAGGGCTCCGAGCCCGCCATCAACGAACTCTTAGATCGAAACCACACCTTCATCGAACTCTACGGCGGCGTCCAGCGGCTTTTGGGCCGCCGGGTCGTGGAGGATGTGGACCCCCAGTATACCGTGGTAAAGCTCACGGACAGTGTCCTCACCTTCGCCAGCTTGGAGCCCGAGCAAGTGGACATGACCACCCGTGCGCAGGAAATGCTCTCCTTTGCCCAGCGGGTAGAGCGGGAATACAGCGTGCCCCTCCTCTATATCCAGGCCCCCTCCAAGCTGAACGCGGCCCAGCTCCCCTCCGGCATAGAAGATTATTCCAACGCGGAGGCTGACCAGTTTCTCTCCCTTCTTCAATCCGGCGGGGTAGACACCTTGGATCTGCGCCCCCTCTTTCAGAAGGCGTCGGAGACCGACCCGGACTGTGTGGGCACCTTCTTTTTCCACACAGACCACCACTGGACGCCTGCTGGGGCCTTCTTGGGCTATCAGGCCATCTGCGAAAAACTCAAGGAGGACTATCAGTTTGAGATCGACCGGGAGTGGACCGATCCTGACTCCTTCCAGCGCATTTCCTTTGAGGATATTTTTCTGGGCAGCCAGGGCCGCCGGGTGGGTTCCCTCTATGCTGGACTGGATGATTTTGAGCTCTGGTCTCCCCAATTTTCCACCGCTTTTACCTATACCGTCCCCCTCACCGGCATCGAGCGGGAGGGCCCCTTTGCCACCAGTCTCCTTTTCCCGGAGCGTCTGAACGAGATAGATTATTACAACAATAATCTCTACACCATCTATGCCGGGGATGACTATCTCCTCTCCCGGGCAGTCAACCTCAACAACCCCAGCGGCAAACGGATCTTGATCCTCCGGGATTCCTTCGGCTGTGCCCTGACCCCCTTTCTCTCTCTGGCCTCCTCAGAGCTTATGGCCATCGATCCCCGAAATTTTAACGGCGATCAGGATGCGATGATGAAGTTTATCGACTGGCTGGAGCCGGACATCATTCTCGTCATGAATACTACCAGCTCCCTCCGGGTGGATACCCTCTATCCCTATCTTCCCACTGCCCGGAAAACCGTTTCGGCGGCACAGGCGGGGCAGAATTAACTTGTTCTTTGACATCTGGCGGCAAAATCACGTTTTGGTGGTTTTGCCGCTTTCTATTTCTGGAAGAATATAGTATGATACACAAGTGATATGTGAAAAATAGGAAAAGCCCACCCGATGGAGGTATGAGCAAATGAACATGAGAAAGACAAAAATTATTTGTACACTGGGTCCCGCTGTGGACAATGACGAGATGCTCCGGAAACTGATCCTCGCCGGCATGAACTGCGCCCGCTTCAACTTTTCCCACGGTACCCATGAGACCCATCTTGCCACCTATCTCCGGCTGCGCCGCATCCGGGATGAGTTAGGTCGGCCTGTAGCCACTATGCTGGATACCAAGGGCCCCGAAATTCGCGTAAAAACCTTTCGGGACGGCCCTGTCACTTTGACCGAGGGAGAACAGTTCATTCTGACCACGCAGGATGTGGAAGGGGACAGCACCCGCGTCTCTGTCACCTATGAAAACCTCCACAATGAAGTGGAAAAGGGGACCCGCATTCTCATCGATGACGGCCTGATCGAGTTGTCCGTCGTATCCATCCAGGGCTCTGAGATCTCCTGCCGCATCGTCAGCGGCGGCGTTTTGTCCAACAATAAAAGCATCAACATTCCCGACACCAAGATCCAACTCCCCGCTCTGACTGACAAAGACCGGGAAGACCTGCGTTTTGCCGCTGAAAACGATTTTGATTTTGTGGCCGCCTCTTTCATCCGCAAGGCCAGCGACGTGGAGGATATCCGCGCAGAGCTGGACAAGTGGGGCGGACAAGATATCCGCATCATCGCCAAAATCGAAAACCGGGAGGGCGTGGACAATTTTGACGAGATCCTGTCCGCCTCCGATGGTGTCATGGTGGCCCGGGGCGATCTGGGGGTAGAGATCCCCGCCTATGAAGTGCCCATCATTCAAAAAGATATGATCTCCAAAAGCTCTGCCTCGGGAAAAAATGTGGTCACTGCCACCCAAATGCTGGATTCCATGATCCGCAACCCCCGCCCCACCCGGGCCGAGATCAGCGATGTGGCCAATGCCGTCTTTGACGGCACCTCCTGTGTCATGCTCTCTGGTGAGACCGCCTCGGGCAAATATCCCGTGGAGGCACTTCAGACCATGGTCCGCACCGTGGAGGCCGCTGAGCAGGCCACCAACTACTGGGGCCGCTTTATCCGGCGGCACGACTACGCCCGCGGTCAGCTCCAAACTGCTGACCAGTCCATCAACCAAGCCATCAGCCATACCTGCTGCATGGCCGCCATGGATTTGAACGCCTCCGCCATCCTGGCCGCCACCACCTCTGGCCATACCGCCCGGGTCATCTCCCGCTTCCGCCCGGCCTGCCCCATCATCGGTCTGACCACTTCGGAAAAGGTCCGCCGCCAGCTGGCCATCTCCTGGGGCGTACAGCCCCTCCTCTATGGATCTGTGGACTCCACTGACCGGCTGTTCTCTCTTTGCATAGACTGCGCACGGAAAGAGGGGACGATCCAGACCGGAGACACTGTCGTCATCACCGCCGGCGTCCCCATGAATGCACGGGGCACCACCAATTTGATCAAGGCCCAGGTGGTGGGAGAGCCCGTTTGATACTTGCCCCTCCCTATGCTTTTCCGATGGGCGGCACAGATCGCTCCATTTGACAGAGAGAGAAAAAACAAAAAAATCCCCGGCGGAATATTCCGCCGGGGATTTGTATTTTATTTTCTTCCGCCTCTTCTGCTTCCCCGCTTCTCGCTCATATGAAGCTCGGACAGCTTGCTGTCTGAGGAGGCCATGAACTGCTTGAGCCGGTCTTCAAATGTGATCGGTTCTGCCGGTTTACGCTGTCCGGTAAAACCAGCCGGCCGGGGCGCTCCGCTGGACCGGCTCTGCCGGGATGCACCGCCGCCCTCCGTCCGCGCCGGAGGTGCCTGCGTCTTTTTGATGGAGAGATTGATGCGGCCATTCTCGTCTACGCCAATGATCTTGACCTTGACCTCCTGCCCCTCCTGTAAATAGTCCTTCACATCATTCACGTATGTATACGCGATTTCAGAGATGTGCACCAAGCCAGATTTTCCCTCAGGCAGGGAGACAAACGCACCAAATTTCGTAATTCCGGTGACTTTTCCCTCTAAAACAGAACCAACCTCAAACTCCATACCGACAGACATGTCCTCCTTCAAGATTTACCCTCTCTGCAAGGGCCGATCAATCGGTGAAAATGATGACCTTCTCGCCGGGCGCCGCCAGGCCCAGTTCACCCCTTGCGATGTCGGCCTGCCGGTCTGGATTGTCGCTGTGATCTACCGAGTCCTGCAGATCGGCGTTGATCTGGGTCTGACCGGCCACCTGGGTCTTCATCGCCTCCCGCTCGCTCTCGGCCGCTGTGATCTGGCCCCGAAGCCTCAGCAGGCTGACGGTGGAAGCGATGAGCAATGTCAGCACCACGATTTTGGTGAGAAACCCTGCTCTTTTTACCTGCATGCTCACCATCTCCCTCCGCTTGACCCATCCGGCTCATTTCACCTATGGTAAAGTGTATTTTATACCATTTCCAGCAATAATGGAAGCTTTTTTTGTTCTTTGCCCAAATTTTTTTGCTCCAATTTCCCACTTTTTGGATTGGGCACAGGCACAGCTTCCCAAAAAGGCACAGCAAATCGACCAATCGGTTCCCAAAAAAGAGGACAAGTGAACTCAATAGGAGAAAATAAATCCCCCCGCCTAAAAGTGCCCCCGCCAGCAGATAGGCCCGAATCTCCCCATTTCCCGCCGTCACAGCGTAGAAAAACAGGACTGCCACCACGACTGGCCAATACAGAAGATCCAACACTGCTTCCAGCCCCCGCCAACAGAGCCGGCCCCGGAGCAGACGGAACAGATCATACACAAGTCCCAGCCCACTTCCCACTGCCAAGGCCCCCAAAAAGGCAAACGCCTGGTCGGTGATCGAGATCTCCATCTCTCAGCCCAGCAGCCGGGACAGAAAACCGCCTCTTCCCCGGCGGTCCTCTTCGTAAGTCAGAGACTCCACCGTCCCCTCTACCTTCAAGTCTCCTCCATCCAAACTCAATTTTTCGATGTGCAGCCCCTCTCCCCGGACAACAAGCACACCTTGGCCCGTGTCCATCACGATGGTGTTTTCATCGAAGCTCTCCACTTCCTCCACCCCGGACACCGTCAGCTTTTCCCGGTCCTCCAAAATGAGATGGTGAGCTGTCGATGGTCTGAACTCCTCATAGGGCATGGTATCCCCGCCTTTCCACGTTGATACCATACTATATGGGACAAAGAGTAGGGTTATGACCGTTTCAGCCGGCGGCAGAGGGACGGCGCCGCCGCCGTCACAACCGCGATTTTCACCGCGTCACCCGGCAGATAAATGAGCATCCCCGTCTTTATCAGCGCCCAAGTGCCCATCCCCTTTTCCAAATAGAGGTTGAGAACAACCCCCATATAGGGCACTCCCACCACATACAGCACTGCCAGGCCCACAAGGCATGCGGGGATCACCTGCTGCGGCCTCCCCTTTTCCCCCGCCAAGGCGCCAATGACTGCGGCGGCGGGAATGAGCCCCAAAAGAAATCCAAAACTGGGCTGGAGCAGATATCCGATCCCGCCTCCCTGAGTGAATACCGGCAGTCCTACCAATCCCAAGGCCACATATACCCCCTGAGATACAGCCCCCCATTTGGGGCCCAAGACCACCCCCGCCAAAGCGGTGAATAGAAACTGGAGGGTAAAGGAAGCGGCCCCCAAGGGAAATCGAATAAAGGCCCCTACCGCAGTCAGCGCGGCAAACAGGGCCGCCTGAACCAATTTTTGACTTTGATTTCGCATGTCGTAAACCTCTTTCGATTTTTAGTTTACGGAAAGGATAGCACAATATGCTCTATTTGTAAACCTTTTTTGTATTTTGTTGACAACAACGCTTCCCACGGAGTAGACTAATCAAAACGAAACCAAGGAGGTCCCGCCATGCTGAAAGACGATACATTGCGCCTCTTGTTGTCCACAGACGCCCCCCTCTCCGGTCAGGCGATGAGCCGCGAGCTGAAGGTGAGCCGCGCAGCGATATGGAAGGCAGTTGAAGCTCTGCGTTCTGAAGGCTACCAGATCGAGGCCCTTCCCAGCAGGGGCTACCGCCTCACTGCCTCGCCGGATGTACTCTCTCCCGGCGCCTTGGCCCGGCCTGGACAGGCGGTGGGAAATACGGTCATCTGCCTGGAGCGAGTGGATTCCACCAATGATGAGTGCCGCCGAAGGGCCGCCTCCGGTTCCCCCAGCGGCCTTGTGGTATTGGCCGGGGAACAGACAGGGGGCAAGGGCCGCCGAGGACGGACATTTCAATCTCTGCCGGGAAAGGGCCTTTATCTGTCGGCGCTCCTCCGCCCCCAGGTGACTTTGGCGCAGGTGAGCCAGCTCACCGCCTGGACAGCGGTGGCCGTTTGCCGCGCTTTGAAAGCGCTCACTGGTCTTATCTGTGACATCAAGTGGCCCAATGACATTCTCTTAGGCGGCAAAAAACTGTGCGGCATCCTGACTGAATTGGGGCTCGAGGGGGAGACCGGCGCCCTGGATCATGTCGTAGTGGGCATCGGGATCAACGTCAGTCAGCGCGAAGGGGACTTCGGCCCAGAGCTCTCCCCCATCGCCACCTCCCTGGCCCAGCACATGGCGGCTCCTCCCCTCCGCGTCCAGGTAGCTTCGGCTTTGCTCGATCAGCTGGAAGCCCTCTGGAACGGTTTTCCCCAGCAGAAGGGGGAATATTTAGCGGAATACCGACAGCGCTGCATCACCATAGGACGGGAAGTCAAGCTGATCCGTCCCAGCGGAGATACCCTTGCCCAGGCCACCGCAGTCAACGACGATTTTTCTCTTCAAGTCCTTCTGCCCGACGGCACACAGGAAACGATCTCCGCTGGCGAGGTCTCCGTCCGCGGTCTGTTGGGATATACTTAAATTCCAGGGAACTCCTCACCTTTTTCTTGACAAATTTCCTCTATGCTCTATAATGTAAGACAATTCACATGTCAAGACATATTTTATCCCATTGAAAACGAGGGCTCCTCTATGAATTACCTCCAGGCTTTCCTCAAACGAAAAAATATTGTCATCTCCGCCAAGCGCTATGGGATCGACGCACTGGGGGCCATGGCCCAGGGGCTATTTGCCTCTCTGCTCATCGGCACCATTCTCAATACCGTGGGCTCCCAGCTCCATATCGCCTTTCTGACCACCCAGGTCATCACCATCAATAAGGTGGGCTATACCATCGGCGGCCTTGCCTCCTTCATGAGCGGCCCCGCCATGGCGGTGGCCATTGGCTACGCCCTCCAAGCACCGCCGCTGGTCCTCTTCTCTCTGGTAACAGCGGGGTATGCCTGCAACGCCTTGGGCGGAGCCGGAGGTCCTCTGGCAGTCCTCTTTGTCGCCATCCTCGCCGCCGAATTTGGAAAAGCGGTGAGCAAGGAGACCAAGGTGGATATCCTGATCACCCCCATTGTCACCATTTTGGTGGGGATCGGCACTGCGTGGGTCATCGCCCCTCCCATCGGGAAGGCCGCCAGCGCCTTCGGCCAGCTCATCAACCAGGCCACTGTGCTCCAGCCCTTCTGGATGGGCATCCTGGTCTCCGTTTTAGTGGGGATCGCCCTGACGCTGCCTATCTCCTCTGCCGCCATCTGTTCCGTGCTGGGACTGACCGGTCTGGCCGGAGGGGCCGCTGTGGCCGGCTGCTGTGCTCAGATGGTGGGCTTTGCCGTCATGTCCTTTCGGGAAAACGGCTGGGGCGGTCTGGTGAGCCAAGGGCTGGGTACCTCTATGCTCCAGATGGGCAATATCGTGAAAAATCCCCGCATCTGGATCCCCCCTATCCTGACCTCCGCCATCACCGGCCCTCTGGCCACCTGCCTGTTCCAACTGGAGATGAACGGGGAGGCCATTAACTCTGGCATGGGCACCTGCGGCCTCTGCGGACAGTTGGGCGTCTGGACCGGATGGGTGAACCCCAGCGAAAAAGCTCTGGCCAACGGCGCCGCTGCCATCGTCCCCACCGCCATGGATTGGCTGGGACTGATCCTCATCTCTTTTGTCCTGCCCGCCCTTCTCACCTGGGCGTTCGGCTTAGTTCTCCGGCACATCGGCTGGATCGGTGAGGATGACTTGAAGCTGAATACCTAAAAAATGGCGGGGAGCCCTGCTCTCCGCCATTTTTCGCCGATGACTTCCATATTTGAGAATTAGGGCCATCCTCCAAGGCCCTTTTTTGCCAAAGTCGGCATTCTCAGGGAGAGCTTTCGCTCAAAGTCCGAAAGGGCACCCCATCGCAAAAAATCCCCCATCGGGAACTTCTCTGTCCCTCTCATCCTCCCCATAGGGAAACGGACACCTTCTGGTATCCGTTTCCCTATGGGGATTTCTATTCCCTTGAGCGTGCTCCATTGGTGTATCCGCTGTCTCTTTTCCCTGCGGCTTGACCCCCTTGTCACCAATTTTGGCATTCCCCCAAATTTTTGGCCCAAGCAGCAAGCGGTCCCCTGATGCAGATAAGAAAGATTCCCCAAAAACGAGCCGACCGATGAGGGATTCCAGCTATTCTTATTACTGTTTTCCTGTGTGGAGACAACCTTGCCATAGCTATTCCAAATCAGCCGGCAAAGTTTGATGAAATCAAGAAAGACCTCCACGTCAGAAGCCCGTCCACATGCTTCATCTATGGTCTTATCCAATCCGCTGCGGGACATACCCATTTGATGCCCTGTCAGACAGTTGAATTCGGAGACGAGCTCTTTTTTCCCAGCACAGATTGCACACAACTCCATAAAATCGAGGTCATGGTATTCCTCAGGCATCGCTCTTCCCTCCTTATGCCTCGCGGTATCCACATGTGAAAAACAAAAAAGGACCCGGGGTACAGGTGAATGTACCTCGGGTCCTTGTTTCAGGGCACCATTTGTGGTGTCATCTGGTCCGTTTTGTTGGTTACAGAGACACCCGCCGCGGCGTTTTTTTCGCTTTTTATCCCGCCTGATAAACTGCCCTCATGCCCTTATAGGTCATATAGCAGTCCAGCTTGCCGGTGACCTCAAAGGGGGCATGCATACTCAGCACAGGTACACCGGCATCCAGAGTGTCGATATCCCGCTCTGCCATATAGCAGGCCACGGTCCCGCCGCCGCCGGCGTCTACCTTGCCCAACTCCGCCATCTGCCAAATCACCCCAGCGGCATCCAAGGTACGGCGGACAAAGCCCACCACCTCAGCAGATGCGTCAGAGGCCCCGGATTTCCCCCGGGCACCGGTGTATTTGCAAAAGCCCATGCCGTAGTTCACCCGGGCAGAGTTGCGCTTCTCATACACCTCAGAGAAGTTGGGATCATAAGCCGCCGTCACATCGGCGGACAGGCAGAAGGAGTGTTCATAGCAGGTCTTCAGGGCCACCCGCTGGGCATCGCACAGATCGCTCATAAAGGTGTCGAAAGCGGCGGACTTCATACCGGAAACTCCCTCAGAGCCGATCTCCTCTTTGTCCGCCAGCATGCACACCGCGGTGTGGGCAGGCCGCTCGATGTCCAACAAGGCGGCCAGACAGGCGTATGCGCACACCCGGTCATCCTGGCCATAGCCACCGACCAGAGAGCGGTCAAAGCCGATGTCGCTGGCCCGGAAAGCGGGCACCACCTCCAGCTCGGCGGAGATGAAATCGGCTTCCGTGATGCCGTACTTCTGGTTCAGGATATCCAAAACGGCCAGCTTTACCCGCTCACTCCCCTCATCATCCTTGAAGGGCCGGGAGCCCACCAAAAGGTTCAGGTTCTCCCCGGGGATGGCCTCTGACAACGGCTTTTTGGCCTGCTCTGCACCCAGATGGGGGAGCAGATCATCTATGGTGAACAGCGGATCGCCGTCCCCCGCGCCGATGGCCACCTTCACCGTGGAACCGTCAGCACGCACGATGATCCCGTGAAGCTCCAGAGGAATGGTCACCCACTGATATTTGCGGATGCCGCCGTAGTAGTGGGTCTTAAGAAAAGCCAAATCATCATCCTCATAGAGCGGCTGGGGCTTCAAATCCAGCCGGGGGGAGTCGATATGGGCAGCCCCGATGGAGACGCCGTCGGCCAAGGGCTTCTCACCGATGACAGCCAGCATCACTGCCTTGCCCCGGTTTACCCGGTAGAGCTTGTCGCCCGGCTTGATGGCCATCCCCCTGGCAAAGGGTACAAATCCCTTGGCCTGGGCCTGGCGGATCACCTCATCCACCGCCTCCCGCTCTGTCTTGGCGGCATCCAAAAACTTCTTATAATCCTCACAGAAGGACTGCATAGCCGACTCGTCCTCAGCAGTCAGCTGATCGTAGCCGTTCTTCCGCTCGTTCATCAGCGCCTCCCGACGAAGCTGGGCGGGAGTCTTTTCTTTTTCCTCCATAGTAATTACCTCCTTATATTTACTTATCAATACAATAGCAGTAAAATATGAATTTTTCTATCTCTGGGCCAAAATTTCTTTAAACAAAGCCAATGCTCGCCCCCCAAAGGTCTCCGGCGTATCCTCTTCCCTATTTTCCAGCACATAATCGCTGTGCCGGCGGAAAAATTCATCTTTCGGCTGGGCCAGCGCCCGGCGGCGGGCGTAGTCCTCTCCGATACTGTCCCGGGCCATGATCCGCTTCACCCGCAGCCTCAATGGAGCCAATACCGCCACCACCACATCACATTTCTCCGCCGCGCCGCTTTCAATGAGTGCGATGGCGTCGATGGCTGCGGCGGGGCAGCCTGCCTGCTGGGCTCTCTCCATGCGTCCATCTATAGCCGCCATGATATAGGGGTGGGTCAACTCGTTCAGCTCTGTCAGTCGGTCGGGATACACCGCCTCCGCCAGCCGCTTCCGGTCTATTTGGCCCCGGTCATCCAGGATTTTTTCTCCAAAGGCATCCATAAGGGCTTGTTTCAGAGGAAGGCTCTCCAAAAGCAGATCATGGTATATCCTGTCGGCATCCAGCACCTCTGCTCCCAGGGTGCGCAGCGCATTCAGCGCCGTGGTCTTCCCCGCTCCCGTGGGCCCAGTAATACCAATGACCTTCATGCTCTGACCTCCTCTCTTATTTCACTCCTCCATCTCTTCCGCAGGGCGAAGGCTAAAATCAAACTTACTGCCGACACAGCGGCCAGCAACGCCCGGAGGGCCAGCTTGCCCCTGCTCTCCCGCCGCGCCAGAGAGCCCCGGACCACTCCATGCTCCCAAAAAATCCACTGGACCGTCCAGAGAATGCCGATCATGCAGGCCGCCCAGATAATCAACGGGTCCAGCACCAACGCCGCAATGGCCACATGAAATACCAGATGCATCATCGGCCACTACCAGAGGATAGAAGGGAGCCATCCATATCGGGCCGTCAAATATTCCGTGCAGCGACACCGCCGCGGCAGCATATCCTCCGATCAGCACCGCCATATCTCCCCCCCGCTTACGTGTTGGCCGCGATCTCTGCCTCGATGCCGCTCTCCTCCTCCCGCATTGCGGTGAGCGTCTGCTCCATCAGGGTATCCAGCTCCCACCCCAAGAGCTCCGCCCCCTGGGCGATGACCTCTCGGGAGCACCCTGCGGCAAACTTCTTATCTTTATACTTCTTCTTTAAGCTCTTCAGCTCCATGTCGCTGACGCTCTTAGACGGGCGCATGAGGGCGGCAGCTCCGATCAGTCCGGTCAGCTCATCACAGGCGAAAAGCACTTTCTCCATCTCCAGCTCCGGCTTGACATCTGCGCCCGTCATGCCCCAGCCGTGACTGACCACGGCATGGATAAACTCAGGCGTAAAGCCCGCCTTCGCCAGCAGCTCCGGTGCTTTCACGCAGTGTTCCTCCGGCCACTGCTCAAAATCCACATCGTGCATCAGTCCCACTAAGGACCAAAACTCCTTCTCCTCTCCATAGCCCAGCTTTTCGGCAAACCAGCCCATGACAGCCGATACGGTGATGCCGTGACGAATATGGAAAGGCTCTTTGTTATATGTCTTCAGCACCTTCAGTGCCTCCGCCCGGCTCACTCCAGCAGACAATGCAGCCATATGGTCTCCCCCTTCCTCATGTATTTTCTGCCAATTTCTCCACTGCCTCCGTCTCCGCAGACACGAAGAACACACTCCGGCCGCAGTTGCTCTCCCGAATAAAATCACCCAGATTTTTGCTGGCATATCCGGTGAAATCCCCCATCACAGCCAGCTTCATCTGATAGTTTATACATTTTTTCAGAATCTCCCCTGCCAGCCTTGTGGACAGGCAGAAAAAATCTTCATTCAGCGCCTCCCAGTCCCGGAGCACAGCAACAGACTCCGCCTGTTGCTCAAATCGCATTTGCGCCCGCTCCATTCTATCTCACTATATTTCTATGATATGGAACCCTGCGGCCTTGTTGAGGCGGTTTGTTACCGCTAACCCCAGGCCGGTATCCTCCGGAGACTGGGCCCAGATGTCAGTCACATCCATATGGTCAAAGGCCCGCAGCGCCTCAAATATCCGCCTGGCCTGTGCCGCCTGGTCGGCGGCCGGGCCGATGGTCTCCACCGGGCGGCCCCGAAAGTACCCATTGAATTCGTCAAAGCAGATGATTCCGCTTTTCTCCCCCATCCGGGCCACGATGTACCCCGCGGTCTTATCCGGATCGCCCTTCACCACAGTAACAGGGGCCCGGGGCGCATAGTGGCGGTATTTCATGCCGGGGGCCCGGGGCCTTTCTCCAGGCGCCATCAGGCGCCGGACAGCGTCATCCACCTCTACCTCACCCAGCACGTCCTCCAATTCCTCTAAGGTCACTCCGCCGGGGCGGAGAAGGCGGGGTGGGCACACTGTCAAGTCGATGATGGTGGACTCCACTCCCACCGAGCAGGGCCCGCCGTCCAAGATAGCGTCGATCCTGCCGTCCATGTCCTCCAGCATTGCCTCCGCCGTAGTGGGGCTGGGCTTGCCCGATAAGTTGCCGGAGGGGGCTGCCACCGGTACACCGGCGGCCGCAATGACCTCCCGGGTCACCCGGCAGTCGGGGCAGCGCATCCCCACCGTGTCCAGCCCGGCTGTAACACAGTCGGGAATGCTCTCCTTCCGCCGCAGGATCATGGTCAGCGGCCCCGGCCAGAAGCGCTCCGCCAGCTCATATGCCGACGGAGGAATCTCCTCACAATACCGCTCCAGCCAGTCTGCCGAGGGCACGTGAAGGATCAATGGATTGTCCTGAGGCCGGCCCTTGGCAGTAAAAATAGCCTCCACTGCCTCCGGGTCCATGCCGTTGGCGCCCAAGCCGTAGACCGTCTCTGTGGGGATACCCAGCAGCCCACCGCCCACAATGACCTGGGCGGCAGCGGAAACCTCGCCGGATGTCAGTCGTTTGGTTTGCATGGTATGTCACCTTTTCTTCCGCCTTCGAAAATGGCGCGTGATGCCAATGGCCAGCAGGGGCAGCCCAGGGATGGCATTATGTCCCGCCGGCCAGCCCCCCATTTAAGCTGCCACTTCCTGAGCCGCTCTGGAGCCAGAGCAGGCCACAGCTCCGGGGTGTCCCACGCGGTTTTCAAATGGGGCCAAGACAGCAGAACAAATCACAGAAAAGCCAGCCGCAAGGCGGCCTCTGCCACCATTCCAAGCTTCTTTCTCCATTTAGAAGGCATTATAGCCATCCTATCGCTTACTCAAAAATTTCCGTCCGGGTCCCGGCCAGTTCAATGGTGGTCTTCTTGTCAAATCCAGCCCGCTGGAGGTAATATTTCACCGCCAAAATGCCGTATTTGGGGTTGACCTTCTCATCCTCCAATTCCATCTCCACAAAGCCGTTCTCTCCAGTCTGTCCAGAGCCTAAGAGCCAGCCGTCATCCTCCAAAAGCTCGTCCAGCTCCCGTTTCATTTCTGTCAGGTCCTTGCCCTCCGGCAGGAAGGGAAAATCAATGCGCAGTTCCATAAATGGATCTCCTTTCAATTTTTGACTGATATATCTATCATGGGTCGTTCTCACACCGGTTATTCTGCTGCCGCCCCCGGACACCCGCTCACTGAGTCTCTTCCTCCAACCGGGCGGCCTGGTCAGCCGTGACAAGGGTGTCGATGATCTCCTCCAAGGCACCGTTCATCACCGCGTCTAACTTATAGATGGTCAGGCCCACCCTGTGGTCAGTCAGCCTCCCCTGGGGGAAATTATAGGTCCGCACCCGCTCATTCCGCATGCCGGTTCCCACCTGGCTCTTCCGCTGGGCGGAGTGCTCTCCCTCCACCCGCTCCCGCTCCCGCTCATAGAGCCGGGATGCCAAGATGCGCATGGCCTTTTCCCGGTTTTGGAACTGGCTGCGCTCCTGCTGGCACTCCACCACCATGCCGGTGGGCTTGTGGATGAGCCGCACGGCAGAGGAGGTCTTGTTGATGTGCTGCCCTCCGGCTCCGGAGGAGCGGAAAACCTGCATCTCCACATCTGCTGGATCCACCTTCACGTCCACCTCTTCCATCTCTGGGAGGACTGCCACCGTGGCGGTGGAGGTGTGGACCCGCCCCCCTGACTCGGTCTCAGGCACCCGCTGGACCCGGTGGACGCCGCTTTCAAATTTGAGCCGACTGTAAGCTCCTGCGCCCTGGATGGTAAAACAGATCTCCTTGAGTCCGCCCAGCTCCGTCTCGCTGACGCTGTCCACCTCCACGCTCCAGCCTCGCCCCTCGGCGTACATGGAGTACATCCGATAGAGGTCACCGGCAAACAGGGCCGCCTCTTCGCCGCCCACGCCGGCCCGGATCTCCACGATCACATTTTTGCCGTCGTTGGGGTCCTTGGGGAGGAGCATTACCTTAAGCCTTCCCTCCAGTTCGGGAAGGGCGGCCTTGGCGGCGGAAAACTCCTCATGGGCCAACTCAGAAAGCTCCGGGTCGGAAAAAAGCTGCTGGGCCTCCTCCAAAGTTTTCCGACACCTCTGATAGGACCGGTAGGTCTCCATCAAAGGGGCCAACTCCCGCTGTTCCTGATTCAATTTCGCCGCCAGATCAGGGTCGTCGTAGGTGGCCGGATCAGCCAGCCTGGCCTCCACCTCCTGATAGCGGACCTCTATGATCTTCAACTTATCCAGCATGGTCTCACCCTTATGGCTCGAAATAAAAATTCCGGTCAAATACAAAAGATTTCACCAGGGCCAGCGGCTCCCGGAAGAACATCTGTATTTTGGAGGGCGCATCGCTCACCGGAGCGGCCAGAGTAGAAATATTGGCCGTCTCCCCTCCCTGGGCCCGCCCCCACAGCAATTGGATGCGGGCCAGGTGGAAGTCACTGGACACCAAAACATAGCTCTCCGGCTCATCCAGCTCCCCTGCGCTGACGGCTTCCGTCAGCAGGCAGAGCGTGTAATAAATATTCTGATAGGTATTCCTGGACTGGTACTCCATTAAAATATTCTCTCCGTCCACTCCGTGGGCAGTCAGGTAATCATACATACACTGGGCCTCTGAGATGTGCTCGTCATCCCCCTTGCCTCCGGTGACCACCACCGTTATGTCCGGATGCTCCTCCAAATATGTCAGTGCGGTGTCCAAGCGATCCCGCAACAGGATGGAAGGGCCGTCAGGCTTTACCTGGCAGCCAAAGATGACCATGACCTCCGACTCTCCCCCCAGCGCAGCCGTCCGGGATCTCCCTTCCTGCCAGATGACTCCCTCCAGCGCAGCAAAACAGAGGACAGCCAGCACCAAAAGGGCCAGGATCACATTCCGCAGAACATGCTTTCGCCCCGAATACCCGCTTCGGCCATTCCAAGCCTTCATCCCTTGGCCTCCTCCAGCTCTGCCGCAAGCTGCTCCCAGACGGTATACAGGTGGGCGATCTCCTCTTCCAGCGCTTTCTGCTCCTCACAGACCTTCTGCAGCTCCAGATAATTGGCGGAGACTTCTTCTGCCCGAAGGGTCAGCTCATACTGCCGCTCCTCTGCCTTGGCCACCGCCCGCTCGGCGGCTGCCACCTGCTTCTCCAGCTCCTTGGTCCCGCCGGGGCGCCTGGGCTTCTCTTTTTTGCCCTCCTCCCTGGAAGGGGCGGGCGTCCCCCCCTTGGCAAAGGCCTTCTGCCGCTCCTTCCAGGACAGGTATTCCTGATAAGTGCCCTTGAAATCGGAGATATGGCCGCTCTCCAGCATCCAGATCCGCTGGGCAAACTCATTGATAAAATAGCGGTCGTGAGAAACGAAGAGCAAATTGCCCTCATAGCCGGCCACCGCCCCCTCGATCCAGTCCCGGCTGCCCACATCCAAGTGGTTGGTGGGCTCATCCAGGATCAGCAGGTTGATGTTCTGGCTCATGAGCTCACAGAGCTTCAGCCGGCTCCGCTCCCCGCCAGAGAGGGTGGAGACCTCCTTGAACACGTCCTCCCCCCGGAAATTGAACGCGGCCAGCCGGTCCCGGGCCTCCTGGGTGGAGCAGTTCAAATCCCAGATCAGGGTGTCCACCAGGTTCCGCTCCGGATGGTCAAAGCTCACCAACTGGGGCAGATATCCGATCCGCACGGCGGGGCCGAAGCGCACCTTGCCCTCGGTGGGAGCCAGCTCCCCCAGCAGGATCTTCACAAAGGTGGATTTTCCCGTGCCGTTGTCGCCCAGAAGGGCGATGCGCTCCCCTCCTGCCACCTCTAAATTCACCCCGGAGAACAGCTTCCGCTCCTCAAAGGCCATGCCCAAATCCTTGGCAATCAGCACCTCATCTCCTCGGAACTCCCGCTCGCCAAAGCCCATGGTCAGCTTCCGCTCCTTGGTGGGCCTGTCCGTGGTCCGCAGGCGCTCGATGCGCCGCTCCATATTGATAGCTCGGCGGTACTGCTTGTCGTTGCCTTTGAAAGCCCACAGCCGCATCTGCTCCGCGGCCTCCTGCAGCTGGGCGATCTTAGCCTGCTCCTTTTCATACTGCTTCAACTTCTCTTGATAGCGGCGCTCCTTTTCCTCTACATAGAAGCTGTAATTGCCGGAATAGAACTCCGCCTTGCCGTTTTGGATCTCCACACACCGCTCCACCACCTTGTCCAAAAACCAGCGGTCGTGGGAAATGGCCAAAACCGTACCCTTGTAGTGGGACAGATAATCCTCCAGCCACTCTGTGGCGTGGAGATCCAGGTGGTTGGTGGGTTCGTCCAGCAGAAGGATCTCCGTATCCCGTAATATGAGCCGAGCCAGGTTCACCCGGGTCTTCTCCCCACCGGACAGTTCGGAAAAGAGCTGCTCCCGCATGGCCGGGCCGATGTCCAGGCCGTTGCACACCTTGTTCAAATTGATCTGTATATCGTAGCCGCCCTTTGTCTCAAAGGCAGCATTCAGCGCGTCATAGCGCTTGAGGACAGCCGGGTCACCCTCGCCCATCCTCTCCGCCAGCTGTCCCATCTCCCGCTCCATGGCCCGCAGGTGGTCGAAGGCTGTGTTCAGCACGTCCTCCACTGTGTATCCCGCGGGATATACGGGGATCTGGGAAATGAGGCCCACCCCCTTGCCGGGGGCAGTGCGGGCCTCCCCCTCGTCCGGCTCCAACTCGCCGGTAAGGAGCTTAAAGAGGGTGGTCTTGCCCGCGCCGTTGCGGCCCAGCAATCCTACCCGCTCGCCCTGGTCCACCTGAAAGGTGAGCCCGTCCAATATTTTCTTGCCAACCTCAAATTCTTTCGTCAGGTTGGTAACGGAAATGTCGATCATGGCGATACCTCTGATATTTGCTCTTTCCTCTGTTTTCCAAGAGGGCTCCCCGGGGAAAAATACGCTCCGCCGGCCGGTCCTATTCCTCCCGGGTCCACTCTTTCAAGCGCTCTGTGATGGTCTCAAATTCCATTCCCCGGGAGGCCTTCAGCAACACGGTGGTCCCTGGCCGAAGGAGTTCTTTCAATACGGGAAGCGCCTCTTCTTTCGTTGCAAAATAGCGGCACTCAGGCACATGGGAAGAGGCGGCGGCGTCATAAATGTTTTTAGCCAGCGCACCGATAGCCACCAGGCAGTCCACATGGCTGCGGCCTAAAAACTCTCCCACTCCGGTGTGGAGGACCTCCGCCAGCGGCCCCAGCTCAAACATGTCGCCCAGCACCGCCACCTTATAGTCCCCCGTATAACCGTCCAGCACTTCGATGGCCGCCCGCATGGACTGGGGATTGGCATTATAGGCATCGTCTAAGATGGTAATGCCATCAGCCCGGGGCAGGATATTCATCCGCATTTTAGTGGGGGCAAAGTTCCGCACCCCGTCGGCGATCTCCTTCAGCTCCATGCCAAAGTGCTCCCCCACCGCGGCCGCCATGAGGGTGGGGTAGATCATGTGCTCCCCCAGGGCGGGGATGTCCATCCGGCAGCTTCCCTTGGGCGTGTCCACCCGGCAGGAGACCTGGCTGCGCCAATCGCTCTCCAGCTCCGATGCCCGGTAATCCAGCCCCTCTCCCGTTCCGCAGAACACGGCTTTTCCCGGCGTCTGGCCCCGCAGCCCGGCAAGCAGGGGATCGTCTCCATTGAGGATTGCATAGACGTCAGGCCGGGCGTGGGCAAAAATCACGCTCTTTGCCCTCAGCGTCTCCTCCCGGCTGCCGAAATTTTCGATATGGGCATCGCCGATGTTGGTGATGAGCGCCACGTCGGGCCGGGCGATGTCCGAGAGAAGGTCCATCTCCCCCGGATGGTTGATGCCCAGTTCCAGCACCGCGATCTCATGGCTGCGCTCCAGCCGGAGGATCGTCAGCGGCAGGCCGATGTCATTGTTCTTGTTGCCCTCCGTCTTGAGTACCCGAAACTTTTCGCTCAGCACTGCGGCCACCATATCCTTGGTGGTAGTCTTTCCCACACTGCCGGTGATGGCCACTACAGGGATGTCAAACCGCGACCGGTACCAAACGGCCAGGTCCCGAAGGGCCCGATAGGTGGAATCCACCTTGATATAAAACTTACCGGGCAGATAGCTCTCCCGATCCCGCTGGGTAAAGCAGCCGGCGGCACCCGCCTCTAAGGCCGCGTTGATATAGGCGTGTCCGTCAAACCGTTCCCCCGCCAGGGGCAGAAACACCGCTCCTTCGGAAATGGTGCGGCTGTCCGTCTCCACCTTGTTCACAACAGCGTCTAAATCGTCAAAATCCCCCAGCAGCCGGCCGTTCACCGCCGCCATCAGCTCCCGGATCGTCAACGCCTCCATCCCAACTCCTCCTTACGGTTTGCGCCGCTGGCACAGGGAGGAGTCGATGATATGCTGACACAGCGCATCATAACTAATCCCCACCGCTTCCGCCTCCTGGGGCATCAAGCTGGTCGGTGTCATGCCCGGCAGGGTATTGATCTCCAAAAACCAGAACTTTCCGTTCTCATCCAGAATAAAGTCCGCCCGGGAGTATACGGCCAAGTTCAGCGCCCTGTAGATCGCTTCCGTCCGGCCAGCCACCTCCGCTGCCTGTTCCGCTGTGATGGGAGCGGGGCAGACCTCCTCCGCCCCGCCGGGCTGATATTTGTTTTCATAGTCGTAAAAACCCACCTTGGGGATAATCTCAATAGCGGGCAGCGCCTTTCCGTCCAGCACGCCCACCTGGATCTCCCGGCCTGAGACATATTTCTCCAGCACGCACCGGCCTCCATGTTTGAGCCCTTCCAGCAAAGCCGTCCGAAGGGCCTCCTTATCCCAGGCGATGGATACGCCGATGGAGGAGCCGGAGTCCACAGGCTTCACCACGCAGGGCACGTCAGTCTCACTGACCAGGGCATCCACCTCGGCCTGCGTATATTGGGCGCACCTCCACGCTGGGGTATCCACCAAACCTTGTACCAGCCGCTTGGTCAAATCCTTATCCATGGCGATGGCGCTGCCCAAGCAGCCAGAACCTGTATAGGGGACATCCAGCAGGTCAAAGGCGGCCTGGACTCGGCCGTCCTCTCCGCACTGCCCATGGAGCGCCAGAAACACGATATCCGCCCCCTGGCACAGCTCCAGCACGCCGGGGCCGAAGTCGCCTTTCCCATCCCACTTGCGGCTTGCGCGCACAGCGTCCAGGTCGGGAGCCTCCCGCTTCACCTTCCGCCAACGGTCAGGAAACGCTTGGGTGTAAAGAGCCTCGCCAGAAAGGCCGGGATAATCCTCCAGCCCAAAGAACATATCCACAAGGGCCGTCTGGTGTCCCAGTCCCCGCAGCGCCTCTCCGATTTTGATCCCAGAAGACAGAGATACATTGCGTTCCGGGGACAAGCCCCCAGCCAAAACCACGATTTTCAAGAGAAATCCCTCCCGAAAGCTATATAATACCATTTTATGCTTAAGTATGGATTATATCACAAGGTATCCCGAAAGACAAGCGGAAGCCCCGGTATCCCCCCAAACTTCACAATATAAACAGAATCTTTGGCCTCCTATGCCCCCTTTATAAAATCCACTAGACAAAATAAGCGGCATGTGATATACTTGAGCATGAAGAGCGTGCGGCCGGCAACCAAATCAGGGCCAAACGACAAGGAGATTTTTATGATCACCACACACGAAGTCCGCAGCGCGGACTCCCGCAATTTAAGCTTTCTTGCAGACCAGTCCATACAGCTCATCGTCACATCTCCGCCCTATCCCATGATCGAAATGTGGGACGATACCTTTCAAACCCAGTCTCCTTACGTCAAAAAACATCTCGCTGAGCAAGAATTTGAAAAGGCCTTTGAGGAGATGCACCTGCTGCTCGACGCTGTTTGGCGGGAGTGTGACAGGGTATTATCCGACAATGGCTTTATCTGCATCAATATCGGCGATGCGACCAGAACATGGAACGATTCTTTCCGCCTCTTTCCCAACCACGCGCGGATCATTTCCGCCTTCCTCCACATGGGATATACTGTTCTGCCCGACATTCTATGGCGAAAGCCCTCCAATGCCCCCAACAAATTTATGGGGTCGGGCATGTACCCGGCCGGCGCCTATGTCACATATGAGCATGAGTATATCCTCATTTTCCGCAAGGGCGGAAAACGCACCTTCAGCGGCGAAAAAAGACAACTGCGCCAGCAGAGCGCATATTTTTGGGAGGAGAGGAACACATGGTTTTCTGACATATGGGAGGTAAGGGGCACCTCCCAGCTGATCAGCGGCACCCACTCCGCCAGATCCCGCAACGCCTCTTTTCCCTTTTCGGTCCCCTATCGCCTGGTCAACATGTATTCCGTGAAGGGCGACATGGTCTTAGACCCCTTCTGCGGTTTGGGAACCACCACCCTGGCCTGCATGGCCTCCGAGCGCAGCAGCATCGGCGTCGACATCAGCCCGGAGATCATACAGCTGGCGGAGGAGACAATCTCCGGGCAGTCCCGGTCGCTGAATTCCGTGATCGACAACCGTCTGGCCTCCCATGCCGCCTTCATTGACAGCCTGCGGGAGGATCAGCTTCAAAAATGCTATCAAAATATCCCCCACGGTTTTTGGGTGAAAACGAGGCAGGAGACAGCGCTGCAGATCAAGGGCATCTCTCAGATAAACCACAAGGGCGGACACTTCATCTGCCATTACAGCGATATTCCAAACACATCCAAGCAATAATCCCGCCCAAGAAGCGAATTGACAGCACCCGCCTTCCCATTTTCTCATTGAAAACGTGCATTGGAAAAATTGCTTGCTTCCCCGCCTCGCTTTGATTATAATATTTGCGTACGCAGTCTGTACGCTTGTTATGGGCCCCGGAAAAGGCAAACCGAACTGGTTGCGAATCCCCAGGCCCGGAGGTAACAAAATGGTCAAAGCGATCGTGGGCGCCAACTGGGGCGACGAGGGAAAGGGCAAAATCACCGACCTTTTGGCGGAAAAGTCCGATGTGGTCATCCGCTTCCAGGGCGGCGCGAATGCCGGGCACACCATCATCTGTGATTACGGCAGATTTGCCCTGCATCAACTCCCCTCCGGCGTATTTTATCCCCACACCACCAACATCATCGGCACCGGCGTGGCCTTAGATGTGACCAAATTCACGAAAGAGCTCAAACAGCTTGAAGACGGCGGCGTCCCCGCCCCCCACATCATGGTAGACCAGCGCACCCAGCTTTTGATGCCCTACCACGTTCTCCAAGACACCTATGAAGAGGAGCGGCTGGCAGGCAAAGCCTTCGGCTCCACCAAATCAGGCATCGCACCTTTCTACTCCGACAAATATGCCAAGATCGGCATTCAAATCGCCGATCTCTATGATGAGGAACGGCTCATGGAGCGGCTGGAGCATATTTGCGAGCTGAAAAATGTGCTGTGGGTCCATCTCTACCACAAGCCCCCTCTGGACCCCAAGGCCCTCTTTGAGCAGCTCATGGGCTATCGGGAGGCCATTGCCCCCTATGTAGACGATTCTGTGGCCTTTATCCACAGGGCTTTGAAAGAGGGAAAAACCATCCTGCTGGAGGGCCAGCTGGGCTCCATGAAGGACCCGGATCACGGCATCTATCCCTTTGTCACCTCCTCCCATACTCTGGCCGGTTTCGGCACGGTGGGCGGCGGGGTCCCTCCCACCGCTTTCCGGGAAATCGTCTGTGTATCCAAGGCCTATTCCTCCGCTGTCGGCGCAGGTGCCTTTGTCTCTGAGCTCTTCGGCGAGGAGGCAGAAGAGCTCCGCAAGCGGGGCGGAGATATGGGGGAATACGGCGCCACCACCGGCCGCCCCCGCCGGGTAGGCTGGTATGACACAGTGGCCAGTCGTTATGGCTGTATGGTCCAAGGGGCCACCGAGGTGGCTTTGACCGCCATCGACTGTCTGAACTATCTGGATGAGATCAAGGTATGCGTGGGCTATGAGGTGGACGGCCAGGTGACGCGGGACTTCCCCGTCTCCTCCAAACTGGACAAAGCCAAGCCTGTCTATACCACGCTCCCCGGTTGGAAGTCCGATATTCGGGGCATCACCGAATTTGAAAAGCTGCCCCAGGCCGCCCAGGACTATGTAAGGTTTATCGAAAAAGAGCTGGAAGTTCCCATCAAGATCGTCTCCACCGGTCCCAAGCGCCACGAGATCATTGATCTGCATTGATCCCTCAGAGCGCCCCGCATAGCGGGGCGCTCTCTTATTGCTGCGTCAAAATAATGGTGCAGCAATAACTGGAGCAAAAACCGCTCAGTAAGATCAGCGGCAAACAGCTGATGATCAATATCTTTGCCGCTCTCGCCACCGGTGGAGCGGCGGCGGCCGGCCAATACATCGCGCACTATGCCAAGGAGAGCGGAAAACAGCTTCTTCTGATGCTGCTTTTTTCTCCCCGGCTGTGACAGCCCTCATGTGCATGTTTCAGTCTCTTGGACTGAGAGTCCTGTTTGGGACCATTGAGTTGGACGCGGCCCAGGCCACCAACACCTATTACGGCATTGTCATGGCGTCCATCCCATTTACCGTATCAATCACACACTCCGTGTATCCATCTATGCAAAAAAGTCCAGCTTCGGCCGGGCTTTTTTGCATAGATCCGGCCCTTGCCAATTATTCCATGCCAAATCCGCTATTTTAAACAGCCGCTTTTTAGCTCCAAGCATCGCAGGTCGCTTTTCGGCAACTCTTTACAATTCCCCCATTTTCCGGTACAATGGATGTGCTTTAGATGGGCATCTTCTTGCTTTTTATATTTTACGCCGCAGCTGCGGCGCAAAAAAGATATCCAAAATCAGAAACACAAGGAAGTGCTGTTTATGAGCCGCACCATCGGCACCACCTCCCGGGGTATTCGGGCCCCCATCATCCGCGAGGGAGACGACCTCACCGGTATTGTCACCACGTCTATTTTGGACGCCGCAAAGGAAGACGGTTTTACCGTCCGGGACCGGGATATTGTCGCTATGACGGAGGCGATTGTGGCCCGGGCTCAGGGCAACTACGCCACAGTGGATCAGATCGCCGCCGACGTGCGCGCCAAACTGGGCGGCGGCGCAGTAGGGGTTGTATTCCCCATCCTGAGCCGCAACCGCTTTGCGATCTGTCTGCGGGGCATCGCCAAGGGCTGCCGGAAAATCATTCTGCAGTTCAGCTATCCCTCCGACGAAGTGGGCAACCATCTGATCTCCCTGGACGCTCTGGATGAAAAGGGCGTGGACCCTTACCAGGATGTGCTCACTTTATCCCGCTACCGGGAGCTGTTCGGTTATGAGAAGCACCCCTTCACCGGCGTGGACTATGTGGAGTATTACGAGCAGCTCATTCGGGACTGCGGGGCCGAGGTGGAGATCATTTTCGCCAACGATCCCCGGGCCATCCTGGCCTATACCAAAGATGTCCTCTCCTGCGACATCCACACCCGCGCCCGCTCCAAGCGGCTGCTGAAGGCCGCCGGCGGAATGCGCGTCTTTGGACTGGATGATATTTTGACCGCCCCGGTGGAGAGCAGCGGCTACAACCCCTCCTACGGCCTTTTAGGTTCCAATAAGGCCACCGAGGATAAGGTCAAGCTCTTTCCCCGGGACCCTCAGCCCTTGGTGGAAGCTATCCAGCAAAAGATGCTGGAGGTCACCGGCAAACATGTGGAGGTCATGGTCTACGGCGACGGCGCTTTTAAGGACCCTGTGGGGAATATCTGGGAACTGGCCGATCCGGTGGTCTCTCCCGCCTACACCTCCGGCCTGGAGGGGACCCCCAATGAACTCAAGCTCAAATATCTGGCTGACAACGACTTTGCCGCTCTCTCCGGCGCAGAGCTGAAGGAGGCCATCTCCAGCGCCATCCGGCAGAAAAATGCCGATCTGAAGGGCAGCATGTCCTCTGAGGGCACCACCCCGCGGCGGCTCACCGATCTGATCGGCTCCCTGTGCGATCTGACCTCCGGCAGCGGCGACAAGGGGACCCCCATCGTCTATATCCAAGGATATTTTGACAATTATACCACAGAGTAAAATCAGCGAGAATCGGGGAACTGAAATCAGTTTCCCTGCTCTTCATCTCATTTTTGCAGGAGGATCTCTATGAAGAAAGACTTCATGATGGGCATGCTGGCTTCGGCCCTGATTTTTTCCGTGATCGGCTCTGCACAGGCTTTTGTGGGCAAACAGACTGCAGAGCTGGACTACAACAATATCTGCGTCACCCTGGACGGGGAGGCCGTTGAGCTGAAAGACGCCAACGGAAACTATGTGGAGCCCTTTGCCATCAACGGAACCACCTATCTCCCTGTGCGGGCCGTCTCCTCTGCCCTCGGGCTTGAGGTCAGCTGGGATCCGTCTGCTTCAACCGTTGTATTGACCCATCCCGAATCCTCCAGGCCCATTTACATCACAAGAACGGGAAAGAAATACCACTTTGATCCCAACTGCAACGGAGGAACTTACTGGGAGGTCCCCTTCTCCACCGCTGTCGGCATGGGGCTGGAGCCCTGCGACAAGTGTGTCCATTCCTGAGCAGCTTTTTCGGAGGATATGATGAAACAGAGTCGTCCCTATCCCATCGTCACCATCACCAAAAAGGGCCAACGCTCCATCGAAGGAGGACACCCCTGGGTCTATGAAGGGGAGGTCCTCTCCTGTCCGGAGCGCGCAGAAAACGGTGCCATCGTAGATGTGCTGGGGGAAAAAGGCACCTGGCTGGGCACGGGCCTTTTGAGCCTCCGGTCCAAGATCCGGGTACGGCTTCTCTCCCGCAATACAAACGACACCTTTGACGCCGCCTTTTGGCTGCGGCGGTTTCGCTACGCCTGGGCCTACCGGAAAAGCGTGCTGTATTCCGGGGATCTGACAGCCTGCCGGGTAATCTTTGGGGAGTCTGACTCCCTTCCCGGCCTGACGGTAGACCGATTCGGAGACATCCTGGTGACCCAGACCCTCTCCTACGGGCTGGAGATACGAAAGCCACTGCTTTTTCCTCTGTTGGTCCAGGCCCTCCGGGAAGACGGCCAGGACATTCGGGCGGTCTACGAACGCAATGACGAATCCCTGCGGGAAAAGGAGGGACTGGCCCAAGGCAAAGGCTGGTTCTCCCTCCCCGGAGAGCAGCCCCCCACGGAAACGGTCACCCAGATCGCGGAAAACGGGGTCCTTTACAGCGTAGACTTTGAAAATGGTCAAAAGACCGGCTTCTTTCTGGATCAGAAGTACAACCGCCGGGCGGCGGCCCGGCTGGCCCGTGGAAAACGTGTGCTGGACTGCTTCACCCACACCGGCTCCTTCGCCCTCAACGCCGCCCTGGGCGGCGCGGAACACGTCACTGCGGTGGATGTTTCAGCGGCAGCGGTGGATCTGGCCCGTAAAAACGCCATTTTAAATGGACTGGACGGCAAAATGGAATTCTGGGCTGCCGATGTGTTTGACCTTCTGCCCCGCCTGGCGGAAGAACGCCGCCGGGAGTGGGATTTCATCATCTTAGATCCCCCCGCCTTTACCAAATCCCGCCGCACGGCAGCCCAGGCAGCCCGGGGCTACAAAGAGATCAATTACCGGGCCATGAAGCTGCTTCCCCGGGGAGGCTATCTGGCCACTTGCTCCTGCTCCCACTTTATGGAGGAGTCCCGCTTCCTGCGCGTCATCTCAGCGGCGGCACGGGATGCCGGAGTCCAACTCAAACAGATCGAAGCCCGCCAGCAAGTCCCCGACCACCCCATTTTATGGGGTGTGCCTGAGACCAACTATTTAAAATTTTACCTGTTTCAAGTGATATAAAAGCGGCGGGAGAGATCTCCCGCCGCTTTTTAAAATACCTGTTCATTCTCTTCCGCCGCCCCCACCAGCTCCTCATCGCTGGCAGGGCAGTGCTTCCTATCGCAGATCTGATCTTGAATATACCCTGAAAGCTTTTGAAAATAGGCATCCATTCCGGGATCATTTTCAGAAAACGCATACTTATCACTGCAGCTGTCCATATTTTCCCACCCTAAAAGCCCTCTGCGCAACTTCTTTTTTCTCTTCTTCTGCTCTCTGATGAACTGATATGGGGTTTATTTCTTCCGGTCACTGGCGGCAGGGTTGTCCAGCAGCCCGCCCTCTTCGGGGGATGAGGGGAAAGCGGAACCCTCCGCCGCGCTTTCCGCTCTAATGAAGCAAAAATAGATTTTGAAAAAGTGGAATATTAAGAAACGGTTTCCCGCATTTCTCCTTTGCGATTATGAGCCGTTACAGGCTCATTTCTTTTCCTCGCCGGCAAAATGGCATCGGGTTTCAATCCGGGCTCTTTCATGGCGGCTGTTGCTGTGATCTCACCAGCTCTCCATCCGGCATAAACATCTTTGAATTGCATTTCATCAACTTCAAGCGGCTTGCGGCCTTTGTATTTGCCTTCGTCTTTTGCAACGGCTATACCCAAATGACATAAAGCAAAAGTAAAACAATACCCGCAAGACAGGGAAAAGAAAACACTCATGCGACCCTGCACGAGCGTCCTCTATCAGAAAATGAATTTGTGTTTTAGTTTTTCCCAAAATACCCCCGGTATTAACCCTCTATATTATTTCCGTCTGGGTCGCACTCATCACAAAAAAATCATCCGGGGATGTGGTTTTATCCGGCAAGTGTCGTTTTTTCCCACGCACCAGTAGTCGCCTGTATTACCTATATTATTAGAAGTACTGTTAGCGACACTTTCGCGCTCCTGGAGGTAGATTTATTGTCTGTCTTTTGTAATCGTGATGCCATAGTGATAGTGCTTGGTAAAAAAGCAAACAAGCGCAATAATCAGTAGGAAAGAGATAGAAACACCAATAAAAATAGATAAGGCTTCCCCTCAATGTCATTAAGTTAAGTCTTTAGCCGTAGACAAAAAAATACCCACCTTGTTTTTTCGAGGTGGGTATTTTTGATGTAATATAAGATAAATACCGTGCTTACAAAGTTGCTATCTCACGATATAGCCGAGAGTAATTTATATAATCGCTCCATCAACCGCAAAATGCATCCATCTGCAATCCCCTTTTGAATTAGACTTCCCTCGCAGAAATGATCACGCCGAAAATGATACGCAAGGCAGGCAACAGCTCCCTCAATAGACAGTTGTTCTACCCATTCCTTTTCAGCTCGCATTACATTCCTTTCATCAAGCCCAAGCTCACTCATCTTTTCCCGGTAGTCAGCAATCACAAGCCCGTTATGATATGTTTCTTCTATAAGCTTTTCCTCAAGTTTTCTTATCCCATATTCATCTTCACATGCGGAATAGACCGAATATTCTTTGCACCATGCGATATGCTTTTCAGACCTGACAATGGTTTGAAGTTCCCGAATGATCGGTTCCCAATAGCCATGTAAGAGTTGCGGCGAACTCCAAAAATACGGTCGAATATGTGACCAATCTCGTACCTGTAAATCCGGCAACAGCTTCTTTCCAGTGCCTTTATTTCGGCTAAGCGTTCCCATAACACCGCAATGCGCAAGTGCAAATATATAGGAAAAACTACCATCTGACAATACAACTCGAAAAGGATTAGAATTGCTCTCAATCACGTTATTATAATTGCCCTTTGGCAATGACAATCCATAACATTCCAACACGCATTTAGCCGTATCTCGTCCAAGGCAAAGCAAAACACGCGGGCGAATAATTTCCACCAGCCTTCGAAAATATTTGGCATCAGCAGTTGCCCAACTCGATTTGAAGTTTCCACTTGTTCCTTTAGCCCGATAGCCTAACACAAAGTTTGTAAAAAATAGACGCGGTTCGTCCTGCTTAATGTCAAAACCAATGGTTTGAAAAAGGTGAATGAGAAGATTGTCGGTCGGGTTGTCATTCCCTGTCATGTAGTATGCCGCTCTACCGTCGTTGATGGCTCGAACGGTTTCCATAACTGCCATAGCCGATTGATTATCCCATGGGCAACCCCAATCTTGACCTACCAACATAATTTGTGCATCCATGTGGTTGCGGCCTTGCCAATATGTCCAAAGGTTGATTTCTTTACATTCCTCACACCATTTTAATTCATGGTCATTATTAAGATAGTCAGTGCGAACATCAGAAACAAGTCGATCGTATTGCTCTTTTTTCTCCATAGTATTCGCTCCCTACATGAAACTGGATAAACTACGCCATTAATCCTATTCACATTATAAACAACGGTCGAAAATTTCGCAAATTGTTTTAATCAGCAAATCAATACCATTTCTCCTGTCCTTTGTAATAGCAATTATCTTTTTGCTGAGGCATGCGTTAAACTCCTATCTTTATGGAAGCAATAAGCTGTACACAGCCTCCTTGGAGTCATCCTCAATTTTGCATAACCACCAAAAGGCAAAAAGATAGCGCCAAGGCACTACGGCCTTGGCGCTATCTCTACTTTTATCGCAAATACGTTCCTGACGATATACAGTGTTCGTATCTGCACATTCTGTAATATCGCAACAGTATAGATGCTGAGAGTTTCCCGGTTTGCGCCTAAAATCAAACCGAAGCCCAGCGCAGCGGGTTTGGTTTGAAAAGGAGGAGCAGCGGCATGAGCGCGCTCTGACTTTTGAAAAAAAGTCGGAGCAAGCGATATAAAGCTTGCTCCGACGTGGTGACCCGGCGGGGGCTCGAACCCCGGACAACCGGCTTAAAAGGCAGGTGCTCTACCAACTGAGCTACCGGGTCATAGGCAGGATTGACCGCGCAGGCCACCTGCGCGCTTTTTCCTTTCCCTAATCGAAACCCAAAAAAGCGGTTTCGATTTGGAGAGGAAGAACTATCTTGCGGATATAAAACCAAAGGCCAAAACAAGCCTGTCCTGACATGGCTGGGATGGCTGGACTCGAACCAGCGATGCGGGAGTCAAAGTCCCGTGCCTTAACCGCTTGGCTACACCCCATCGGAATAAAAGCCACAGGGCCGAAGCCGATGCTTCGGCCCTGCCGCCTGTTCTGGGGTGGGCGAAGGGACTCGAACCCTCGACACTCGGAACCACAATCCGATGCTCTACCAACTGAACTACGCCCACCATATCAAACGAAAAAGAACACCTCAAAATGCGAGACAAGCAAGCCAGACGCCCGCTGTAAAGTCCCCATCAAGCATCCCTTTTTCCATCTTCCCACCGCATTCCGGCAAAGGAAGCATAGATAAAGGTCCCGTCATGAGGATTTTGGTACGCCTGGAGGGACTTGAACCCCCGGCCCACTGCTTAGAAGGCAGTTGCTCTATCCACCTGAGCTACAGGCGCGTATCGAAACATCCGCCGCAGCAGGGACAGTCCCGCAGGAAAGGCTTTCGCCTTGGAGCGGGTGATGGGAATCGAACCCACGCGACCAGCTTGGAAGGCTGGGATTCTACCATTGAACTACACCCGCATAAATACACGGTACCCTTAACGTCAGCTTTCATATGATAGCATATCCTACTTTTATTTGTCAATCTTTTTTTTACATATATCTCTCTAATTGCGCGCCATGACAAAAACTTCCCCGTATGCTCCTGTCTTCTTCGGCAAAGATAAGGCAAAAGGAGGCGGAGAGATGAGCGCAATTTTTTGGTATTTTTTTATCTACAGCTTTTTGGGATTTCTCTTAGAGGTGGCCTTTGCCCGGCTTGTCCACAACCCCAAGCAGGACCGAAAATGTCATTTACTGCTTCCCGTATGTCCGGTATATGGGGTGGGCGCAATGGGGATCCTGCTCCTTCCTGCATGGGTCAAGGCTTCCCCGCTCCTCTTATTTCTATTTGGTGCCATGGTCTGCACCGTTGCAGAGTGGAGCTTGTCCGTTTTTTATGAAAAGGCCGCCGGAGCGGCCTTTTGGAACTACTGCAGCCTACCCTGGAACATAAATGGGCGGGTATGCCTGCTCTTCAGCCTGTTGTGGGGCCTACTGTCCCTTCCTTTGGTTTACACCGTCCATCCGTGGGTCTCCCAATGGGCCGCCTCCATCCCGGCAGCAGTGACCATTCCTGCAGCCCTCTTTTATCTGGGGGATACCGCCACCTCATTGCTGCTGCTTCGCCAGCGGGGGACGGAGGGACTCAAATGGTATGTCAGATTCAAACCTTCCGAAGCTCATTGAGGGTCTCTTCAATCGTCTTCTTGGGAATGTAGCTCCCGGCAATGGAGATCACCTGCTCCAGCGTCACCGTCCGGGCCGCTCCCAGCATGGGATGGCGGAGGACCATGGGGAAACGCCGTTGGAACACCGCTTTGGCAGGGGCATAGTCCAGCAGTTCACCCACAGTTATTTTGTTGTTTTTCAGGTTCATGATTTCACCTCCCACCCATCCTATGCAGCCCGGGTTCCATTTTGACTTGCCAGCTTCCACTCCAGACGGTATAATGGACGAAAAGAGGTGATTTTGTCTATGATATATCATTTTCGCGGGAAGATGCCCCAGATCTCTCCCCTCTGCCGCCTCGCCGGCAATGCCACGGTATCAGGCGACGTAACGCTGGAAAAAAACGTGAGTATCTGGTATGGGGCCGTTCTCCGCGGGGACAATGCCTCCATTACAGTGGGTGAGGGCTCCAATATTCAAGATAACGTGATCGTCCACGAGGATCCGGAGCACCCCGTCCACATCGGAAAATATGTCACGGTGGGCCATGGTGCCATCGTCCACGGCTGTACCATCGAAGATGAGTGTATCATTGGCATGGGGGCCATCTTGCTCAACGGCTGCGTGATCGGCAAAGATTCTTTGGTGGCCGCCGGAGCGCTGGTGCCCCAGGGGAAAATCATTCCTCCCGGCTCCCTGGTAATAGGCTCCCCCGCCAAGGTGAGCCGGCCTTTGACCGGAGAAGAATCGGCACGCCACATGGACTCGGCGGAAGAGTATATGGCTCTATCGCGGGAGGAACTTCCGCTTGCGGGAAAGGTTGACGTTTTATGAAAGGGAAACCGCACACGCTCCATCCCTCTAATCAGAGCAAAATTTTGTCCTTTGTCTATTTTATTCTCCGTTTTTCGGTCATCGGCGTCCTCATCGCGCAAGCCTTCAACGGCGACTTTGAGAGCGTATTTCTGTGCGTTCTCACCCTCGTCTTGTTCCTGATCCCCAGCTTTTTTGAGCGCAAGCTCCATATCGATATGCCTGACACATTGGAAATTATTATCCTTTTGTTTATTTACGCCGCCGAGATCTTGGGCGAGATCCGTGCCTTTTACATTACCTTCCCCTATTGGGATACCATGCTCCACACCATCAACGGCTTTCTCTGCGCCGCCATCGGCTTTTCCCTGGTGGACATTCTCAACCGGAACACAAAGATCACCACCTTCTCGCTTTCCCCCGCCTATATGGCCCTGGTCGCCTTCTGTTTTTCCATGACGGTGGGTGTGCTGTGGGAATTTTTCGAGGCAGCCATGGACCATTTCTTTCTATTGGACATGCAGAAGGACTCTATTTTCCATACCATCTCTTCGGTAAAGCTGGACCCCAACGGTGGAAACAGCCCCACCATCATCCGGGATATTGCCGATGTCATCATCGTCCACTCCGACGGAAGCCAAGAGGCCTTGGGCCTGGGGGGGTATTTGGATGTCGGCATCTGGGATACTATGAAAGACTTGTTCGTCAACTTCATTGGTGCCTCGGTGTTCTCTGTGATCGGCTATTTCTACGTCAAGCACCGCGGAAAGGGCCGTTTTGCCAGACGGTTCATCCCTCAGGTCGTATCTAATGCGGAACCTGAGAAAAATCCTATTTCCCAAAAATAGTGAGTATATTTCGCTTCCTGTCGTCCATACTAATGATGTCTTCGGACGGATGAATAAAGGGAGGAATCGTGTATGCAGCGCGACATCAGCGGAAATCCCAGCATCAAGTGCTCCGTTAACTCCTGTGCCTACCATGCCGCCAACTCCGGCATGTGTACTCTTCAGGAAATTTCCGTGGGCTGTACCCAGAAAAACGTGAGCAAGTGTGAAGCCACCGAGTGTGCCTCTTTCCAACTGGGCACCCACGGCACCGACTGCGGCTGTCGGTAAAACGGCTTACCCCTCTCTTTTTGAGAGGGGTACATAAAGGAGATTTTTATGTCCTATTGGCTCTATATTCTCCAATGTGGGGATGGCTCCCTGTACACAGGCATTACCACCGATGTGACCCGGCGGCTGGCTGCTCACCAAAATCACAAGGGGGCCAAATACACCCGAGGGCGGGGGCCGCTGTCCTTAGTCTATCAGGAGGAGTGCGGTGACCGGTCTGCGGCCCTCAAACGAGAATATGCCGTCAAGCAGCTCTCCCGCCAGGAAAAGCTGGCCCTCATTCGGGGAGGCGGGGCCTGATGCGGCTTTTTCTTGCGCTCTCCTTTGATACCGGCGCCCGCCAGGCCTTTCTCTCCGTTCAGGATGAACTGCAGCAGCGGGCGCAGAAGGGCCATTTTACCGCCTATGAAAATTTTCACTTGACCCTTGCTTTTTTAGGGGAGGTGGAAGCACAGCGTTTGGGCGCAGCCTTCTCCGCTTTGGAGCAGTCACCTCTGCCGCCCCTCGATTTGACTTTTGATACGCTGAACTGCTTTCACGACAGCATTTGGTACCTCTCTCCTGCCCCAAACGGCAGGCTTCTCGCCGGCCAGGCCCAGCTGGAAAGGGTCCTGCGGCAGGAGGGGTTTCTGCTGGAGGAACGGCCCTATACACCCCACTTGACCTTGGGACGAAGGATCATACTGCATGAGGGGGCCCAGGCCGGCGGGAGGCTTCCCCATCCCATCCAGGCCCGCTCCGGGCCCGCCCAACTCTTTCTCTCCCACCGAGCAGAGGGAAAACTCACATACACTCCCCTGCATCCATAAAACCGGGCCTCCCGATATGCGGGAGGCCCGGTTTTTTATCCAATCTTTTTCGCTCTTCTCTCTTCCCACATCCGGAGAACACGGCAGGCGATCCATCCGCAGAATATCCCCATCAGGGTTCCGCAGAGCACATCGCTGGGAAAATGTACGCCCACATAGAGCCGGGACAGCGCCATCCCCCCCGCCGCGGCTATGGCGGCCGCCTTCATCCACCGTTTGGGCAGCGTCCCCCACCAGGCGGCGGCACAGGAAAAGGCCGCACTGGAATGACCGGAGGGAAAGGAGTTGGGATCCCGCTCCACCACCAGGGGAAGCAGTTCGGAGAAGATGAGCCATGGCCGGGTCCGGGCCACCAAATTTTTCAAAAGGAGATTGGTAAAGAGCAGGCTGAAAAGGAGTGCCAGCACCCCTGCTGCCCCCGCCCTTCGCGTTTTGGGATACAGGAGCAGAAGGATGCAAAGAGCAATCCATATGAGGCCACGGTCTCCCAGCTTCGTATAAAAGGCGACAACAGGATTCAGCCAATCCTGCCGGACCACCTCCTGCACCCATAGCAGGAAGGGGCCCTCCCACTGAGAAAGGGCTGTCAACATGCCGTCCACCAGGCAGCGGCCCGCCAGTCCCCTGCCGTCAACGCAGGCCCCTTAGCTGAAAAGGCAAAACCTCCTGCCAATACGAATCCCCATATCCGCTTCTTCATCCCCGACCACTCCTCTCTGCCAAATAAAAACAGGGGGCGGGGTCACACCCGCCCCCTGTTCCAAATTCAAAACACAGGACATATCGGCTTGGAACTGCAGCCACATGGAGAAATGGCTTGCTGCCCACTCACGCCCTGTCAGTGCCCGTGCCGCCGACCCATTCACAGGAGAGGATCGTCCCATTGGAGAGTTCAAAATGAGTGGTCTTTACGATGTGGGTCTTCCCCACCCGGACCTCCTGGCTGCCCAGTTCGGTCTTGATGTCATTGACCACATGTGCCTGCACGGTAAAGGTCAGATCCAGCGTATCCTCCATAACGGGAATGATAATGTCACCATCCGTAGAGTTGATCACAGCCTTTGCCTCATGGGGGACAGCCGTCACATCCGTGACGTAAGCGTCCAAGAGCGCACCGTTAGACATGAGCTGGTCTCCCGGATTGCCCTGCTCCGTTGCGCGATCGATAAACTCCGCAATGGCGTCATAGACCTCCCGATCTACCCCCTGGACCCGGACAGTGTAAACGATATCCGTGGCCACCTCCGGTACAGCCGCCCCCAGCCTGCCTGTCATTTTCAAGCCCACTGCGGCCACCACAACGATGGCAATCACGATGACCAAAAAATCAATGATGTTGATCTTCCCAAAAAGCTTTCCGTCTTTCATTTGTGTTCTCCTCTGAATGACAGGGAAAATCCCCGTCGATTTTTGGTTGTATATTTTTCCGGCTGTGGTACAATAGGTACCGTGAATGGTAGTATTTTATCATACTCCCCCTTTCCCTACAAGTCTTTTTTCCGCGGGGCATGCCGTCTGCACAAAAACACCCCGCAGATTCCGGGCAGCGAAATCTCCGCCCCGTCTTTGGGTATCCCCTTGTTCATATACGGCGCAACTGTCCAGCCAGCCTGTCAGCACTTGCTTGGCTTAGAGCGGCTTGCGCATTTGAGAGATCAAATTTTTGACGATATCGAGATATCATCGGAGGAAAACATGAAAGTCATCCACCTCATCAGCGGCGGCGACTCCGGCGGCGCCAAAACCCACGTTCACATGCTGCTGCAAAATTTGAGCCGCACCATCGACGTGACCATGGTGTGCTTTATGGAGGGCCCCTTTTCTCAAGAGGCGCGGGAATTGGGGATTCATACTGTAATCTTTCCCGGCAACAACCTCTTGCGGATCTCCCGGCAGCTGAAACAGTTCATCACAGACGGCGGCTATGACCTCATCCACTGCCACGGTGCCCGGGGCAATCTGATGGGCTCCCTTCTCCGCCGCTCTACGGGCCTGCCCGTGGTATCCACCGTCCACTCCGATTACCGGCTGGACTATCTGGGCCGCCCCTTCTCCAGGCTCACCTATGGGACTATCAACACTCTGGCCCTGCGACGCCTGGATTACCGCATTGGCGTGTCCGACGCCATGACTGATCTGTTGATCTCCCGGGGGTTCGATCCAGATAAGCTGTTTACCATTTACAACGGTCTGGATTTCACCCCTCGCCCGCCTCGGATGGACCGGGAGGCCTACTGGAGATCTGTGGGGCTGCAGGCCGATGAAAACTCTGTGGTGGCAGGCATTGCCGCCCGCCTCAACCCCGTCAAGGACATTGCTACCCTTATCCGGGGCTTTGCCATTGCCCACCGGTCCTGTCCCCAGCTTCGGCTTCTCATTGCCGGCGACGGTGAACAGATGGATATGCTAAAGGCCCTGGCCGGCGAGCTGGGGGTGGCTGACACCGTCTGTTTTGCCGGCTGGGTCAGCGACACCGACAGTTTTTACCATGCACTGGACATCAATACCCTCACCTCCCTCTCGGAGACCTTCCCCTATGCACTCACGGAAGGAGCCCGGGCGGCCCTCCCCACGGTGGCCAGCCGGGTGGGCGGCGTACCCTATCTTATCGACCACGGCGTTAACGGCTTTCTTTTTGAGCCAAGAGATGCGGAAACGCTGGCAAAGCATCTCATCGTCCTGGCCCAAGACAAGACCATCCGGGAGCACATGGGCCAGCGTCTCTATGAGAAGGGGAAAAGGCAGTTCTCGCTGGAGAGCACTCTGCAGAGGCAGTTGGATATCTACCGCGTCATCCTCCGCCGAAAGACCCGCAAGACAGAGGGCCGCCGGGACGGCGCTCTGGTTTGCGGAGCCTATGGCCGGGGCAACGCAGGGGATGACGCTATTTTAGAGGCCATTGTCCGGGAACTGCGGCAGCTGGACCCGGATCTTCCCATATGGGTCCTCTCCCGGAAGCCTGAGGATACCCGTCTCACCTACCGAGTCAATTCCATCTATACCTTCCATGTCCCCCGCTTCCTCTGGAAAATGGGAAAGACCCGGCTCTATATCAATGGCGGCGGCTCCCTGATGCAGGATGCCACCAGCCGCCGGAGCTTGTGGTTCTATCTTTTCACCATCTCCGCCGCCAAGCTTCTGGGCAACAAGGTCATGATGTACGGCTGCGGCATCGGCCCCATCCAATATCCCTCCAACCGCCGTCTGGCGGCCAAGGTCCTGCAAAAGCGGGTGGACACCATCACCCTCCGGGACACCCACTCCAAAGCGGAATTGGAGCAGATGTCGGTCACCCGTCCCAAGGTCATTCTCTCCGCCGATCCCACGGTGATCCTGCCCGCCGCAGAGGAGGCCGCTGTGGACGGCATTTTGGAGAGCGCAGGCCTGGACCCCAAGGGGTGCTATATCGGCTTTACCCTCCGGCCCTGGCCCGGTTTTGAATCCAAAGTCAAGATCTTTGCCCAGGCTGCCGATTACGCCTACGAGAAATACGGTCTGACGCCCGTCTTCCTCCCCATCGAGCGGAGATTGGACACAGACGCCGCCCGGCTGGTATCCCGCCATATGAACTCCCCCCACTGTCTTATAGAGGAGACGGGCTCTTCCGCCCTCACCATCGGTCTCTTTGCCCGGATGCAGGTAGTGGTATCCATGCGGCTCCACGCCCTGATCTTTGCCGCCGGCCAGGGTGTACCTCTGGTCGGTGTGGTCTACGACCCCAAAATCAGCTCTTTCTTGTCCTATATCGGGCAAGATCTGTATACCAATCTGGACAAGCTGACTTTGGAGGGATTGAAAAGCCACTTGGACACCGCCGTGGCCCGCATCGGGAACTCCGGCTTTCTCTCTGGAGGGGCAGACCGCCTCCGGGAAGTGGAGCGCCGCAACCGGGATGCCGCTGGGCAGCTTCTTGGGCCCACAGGGGAGGTAGGGCCATGAGACAGGTGCTCTGTCTCTCCGGGGAGCCCTGGTCCGCCATGCCTACCCGCACCCAGCAGCTTATGAGCCGGATGAAAGACGCCGAGGTCCTCTTTTTTGAACCTCCCGCTCCACGGGGCTCCAACGCCTGGAAGCGCCCAGGGCGCCAGCTCCGCCCCGGGCTTATCGCCTATACGCTCCCTCCTCGGCCTGAGGGGACCGCGGTCCCGCGCTTCCTGTCCCGCTACAGCGCCAACCGCACCGTCCAGTTCCTCCAATCCAAATTGGAAAAGCACCGTTTTCGGGAGCCCCTCCTCTGGTGCGCCAGCCCCGGCGGAGCGGAATATCTGGACGATATTGCTTACCGCGGGCTGGTCTACGACTGTTACCAGGACTGGCCCGACTTCCCCGAATCGTGGGAGAGCGAATTGACCGCCGCCGCCGATGTGGTCTTTGCCGCCTCCCCTGACCTGGTCAATCATCTCTCCCCCTGCAGCTCCAACGTGACCATTCTCCCCTTTGGCTGCAATTACCCTATGTTCGTCAAGGACCAGCTTCCACGCCCCGGTTCTCTTTGTGATATCCAAGGGCCCATCTTTGGCCATGTGGGAACCCTCTGGCCCGATCTGGATATGACCCCGCTGATGAAATTGGCCGCTTCCCGTCCGGACTGCACCATTGTTCTGGTGGGGCGGGACGCCGGGTGCCGGCTCCTCCCCCAGCTGTTGCAGGAGCCTAATGTCCGGGCGGTCGGGCCGGTGTCCCCGGTGGACCTGCCCGATTATCTCTGCGCTTTTGACGCCTGTCTCTATCTTTTGCGCCGTGGGCGGCTCTATGATGACGTGATCCACGCCCGTCTCTTTGAATATCTGTCCTCTGGCAAGCCCATCGTGGCCATGCTCCGCCCTGACCAGGTAGAGCATTTCCCCGATGTGGTCTACGGAGCCCACTCCCCGGCGGAGTTTGCCCTCCTCTGCTCCCGCGCTTTGGAGGAGACCGGCTCCTGGGCCAAAGACCGCCGCCGGGAATACGGAAAGGCCGCCGCTTGGAGCGTTCGCTCAGAGGAGGTCAACCGCATTTTAGAGAGCATTGGGCTGTTTTAAGCGAGAAGGTCACGGCTGGCCGCTCTGCGAAGCATAGACCCGTGTGTCGGCCGCGGCACCCGCCGTTTGCCTGTCATATCTTTCCGCCCCCTGCCGTACAATGCGGCAGGGGGTGCTTTTCTTTTATGCCGCTTTTTCCTGTTCTTCTGCTTCTTGCCGCCGTCATCCTGGTCAACGGTTGGACCGATGCCCCTAACGCCATCGCCACGCCGGTGGCCGCCGGGGTGCTCCCTTTTCCCGCTGCCGCAGCCTTGGCCGCCGTCTGCAACTTCCTCGGCGTGATCTGCACCGCCGCTGTTAGCGACGCAGTGGCCCGCACCCTCTATTCCATCGCCGACTTTGGCCCCCATGCCCTCACTGCTCTCACCGCTGCCCTGACCGCCACCGTCTTGTGGGCGGTGATCGCCTGGCTCTTCAGCATCCCCACCAGTGAGAGCCACGCCCTGATCGCCGGTCTCACCGGGGCGGCCCTGGCCTTGGGCACGGGCCATCTGCGCCTGGGCCCCTTGCTTCAGGTAGCCTTTGGGTTGGTGCTCTCTTTGGCTCTGGGCGCTGCTTTGGGACATCTGTTCCAGCGCCTTCTCCCCCACAGTCGAAAGGCCCTCTACCAGTCAGGACAGCTTGTGGGAGCCGCCCTGACCGCCTTCCTCCACGGCGCCCAGGACGGTCAAAAATTCTTGGGGATCCTGGCATTGGTCCTCACTCTCCAAGCTGGAGAATACATCCTCCCTCCCTGGGCAAACTGGACCTGTGCCGTACTGATGGCCCTGGGCACGCTGATCGGAGGGCGCCGCATCATCGACACCGTGGGCCGGAAAATGGTCCTCCTCCCCCCCCGCTCTGGCTTTGCCGCGGAGTTGGGCTGCGCCGTCACCTTGGCCGCATGTACCTTATGGGGGTTCCCGGTATCTACCACCCACGCCAAGACCGCCGCCATTTTGGGGGCGGGGACCTCTCCCAACGCGAAAGTGGCCGGGTCTTTGGGGGCGGCGTGGCTCCTGACCTTCCCCGTCTGTGGTTTTTTGGCCTTTTCCCTCGTCAAATGCTTCCTATTGTGGTAAAATAGCTCCAGGCGGCGTTCCCTTTCTTGATACGCCTGTGCGCCATCCCTGAGCGCCGCATTCTAAAATACAAAGGAGACCTTCTATGCTCCGCTGCGATACAGTGATCTTTGACCTGGACGGCACCCTTTTAGACACCTTGGACGATTTAACGGACTCTGTCAACAATGTGCTCCATGACCTGGGCTGGCCGCTCAGAAGCCGGGACGAGATCCGGCTCTTCTTAGGGGATGGGGTGGCCAAGTTGATCCAGCGGGCCGTCCCCCCGGGGACAGGCCCCGAGGATACCGCGCAAGCCCTGGCCCTGTTTAAGCGCTGCTATGCCTCCCACATGGAGGATCAAACCATACCCTATCCCGGCATCACAGAGCTTCTGAAGGCCCTGCGGAAGAGGGGCTGCCGGCTGGCTGTGGTATCCAATAAATTCGATCTGGCGGTGAAGAGGCTGTCAGAAAAATACTTCCCCGGACTCTTAGACGCTGCCGCCGGAGAATCCCCCTCCGCCCCCAAGAAGCCCGCTCCCTCCATGGTGCTTCACGTGATGGAGACCTTAGGGGCAGTGCATGGGCGGACCCTCTATGTGGGGGACTCCGAGGTGGATCTTCAGACGGCAAAAAATGCGCATCTGCCCTGTGCCTCAGTGACCTGGGGCTTTCGGGAGGAGGCCTTCCTGCGGGAGCATGGGGCAGAGCTTTTGATCCACAGCCCGGCAGAGCTGCTGGCCTGGCTTGAAAAATAGCGCAAGGGCGGATCCTATCCGCCCTTGCGCTTATATTTTCTCAATTCTCCCCACGCCTCCGGTGCCAGGATCATCACAGCCAGCAGGTTGGGAAGGGCCATCAGGCCATTGCAGATATCAGACAAGGCCCACACCGCCCCCACCTGTCCTATGCTGCCTGCAGCCACTGTCAGCAGGAAAAGGAACCGAAAGCTTTTTTTCAGCGTGTTGTCTCCCAGCAGATAGGAAAACCCCCGCTCGCCATAATAGCTCCATCCCAAAAGAGACGTAAAGGCAAACAGAAGCAGGCATACGGCCACGATCAGGCTTCCCCAATAGCCAAACAGGGTCGAAAAAGCGGCGGCAGACAAGGGAGAGCCCGCCATCTCTCCTGTCACCGTCCCGTTTCGCAGCGCCTCCAATGCGGCGGCGGGATCATATACCCCGGAAGTCAGAATGGCAAACGCCGTGACAGTGCATACTACCAGCGTAGCAAAAAACACTTCAAAGATCCCCCAAAAGCCCTCTTGTGCGGGGAATTCCGCGTCGGCGGCGGCATGGGCCATAGCGGAGGAGCCCATTCCAGCCTCATTGGTAAAGACGCCCCGGGCGACTCCATATCGAAGGGCGGCAGACACCGTGTACCCCGCTGCTCCCCCCAGTGCCGCCTCCGGTATCAAGGCGCAGGTAACGATCTGCTGGAGAGCGGGCAGGACGGCCTCCCAGTGGGACAGGATGACCCCGCAGCCAGCACTTAAAAAAAGGAGCGCCATCGCAGGCACCAGTTTTTCGCTGACTCTTCCCACCCGGTCAATCCCTCCTAAGATCACTATACCGGTGGCCGCAGCCGTTGCCACGCCCACCGCCAGCCGGTCCCAGCCCAGGACGGCATGGAGGGCGGCGGAGATGGAATTGGACTGTACCAGCGCTCCGCCGGAGAGAGAGGCCAGCACACACCACAGGGAAAACCATTTCGCCGCCCATCGCCATCCCAGGCGCCGGCTCATATAGTTCATAGGACCGCCCTTCCACCCCCCATCGGCGGTCCTCTCCCGGTACTTGACCGCCAATGTCTTTTCCACAAAGCTGGTCATGAGCCCTAAAAACGCGGATACCCACATCCAGAATACCGCCCCCGGCCCTCCGAAAAAAATGGCGGTGGCCACCCCAGCAATCGAGCCAGTTCCAATGGTAGAGGCCAGGGCAGTAGACAAGGCCTGAAACTGGGTCAGTCCCCCGGCAGCGCGTCTCTGCCTTTGATGAAACAGACTTCCCACAGAGCCTCTGAGCCATATCTTGATGCCAAAGATGGAAAAGGTCTCGCTTCCCAGCGTACACCAAAGCCCCACCAACAAAAACAGCCCCAGCAACCAAGGCTGCCAAAGCCCGTCGGCCAGCCTCTCCAGCATGGACAACACCCCTTTCACTCAGGGATATGCGGACAGTTCGGGAAAAAGAAGGACATCCACACATTTCTCTCCCGCAAAAACAGCCAGCATTCGCCGCAATGCAAGGGCCAGGAAAGGCAGTCCCCTCTCCCGGCCTCTTCCAAAGGCGCTCCCCATCTGTCCATCCTATGGGGAGAACATCTTTTTACAAAAACATCCCCGCAAATCCCTGACACGCCAAAAACAGCAGTACCCCAGCTACCAGCGGGGCCAATGCTCCTGCGGGGCCAGTGGACATCCACTGCCGGAGCGAGGTGAAAAGGGCTGTCAAAACCAAAAAGGTCACTGCCCCCACGATCGCCAGAGGGAGGATACTCTCCGCCGGAATCAGCCCCGCCGCCACAGGCAGCAGGCCAAATGTCAGCCCTCCCGTCAGAGCCGTCATCCCCCACCTCCGGCGGGGCAATTTCTTTTCTATATAGCTCTCTGCCACCAATGCCAACAGGGACACCGCGGCCAGGAAAATCATATCAAACCGGGGCAGGACGGCAGCGGGCCAAAACGCCCGGACCACCACCTCTATGAGGCATAGTAAAGCCGCTGCCACCGGCAAGAGTGTGTGGAGCACATATCTCTCCTCCATCTTCAGCTCCCCCATTCTGTGGCTCCAGAGCCCACATCCGCTCCGGTAACATATGCCCGGGCCGCGTTAATTCCCCGGACGATGGCTTTGGAGGTGACCGTGGCCCCGGTAAGTGCGTCCACATTTTCTCCCACGGTCAATTCCCGGTCTATCTCTATGAGCTGTACCAAAAATGCGCTGTCTGTCAGTGCCTTTCCGCCCAGCCCCCAGGTCTCCGCAAGGTCCCGGATCACCGTCCCGGTGACCCTGCCGTGCTCATCCACCCCTACCAAGAGGGTGATCTCCCCCACATATCCGGCAGTGACCGTTTCGATGACCCAGCCGGTCTGCCCCCGGTAGACGGCAGAAATGATCTCATCCTCATCGCCATATTCCTCCCTTACAAAGGGGGTGCCGCCGGGAAGCAGGTGAGACAGGGTCTTCTCCCGCTCGATCTCGGCGTTTTTCTCCGCCAAGGGCCTCAAGGCCCCGGATATTCCCCACAGGATCAACCCGGCAGCCGCCAGCACTGCGAAGGGCCGAAGCACAGCCGTTTTCCTCATGCCCGACCACCTCCCGCATCGCCAAACCGTTTGGACGGCAATGCCCGGTCCAATGCCCAGGCGCAGGCGTTCATCAGCAAAATGGCATAGGTGACACCTTCGGGAAACAGCCCATAGTAACGAAACAGCACGGTCAAAATGCCGCATCCCGCCCCATAGACCAGCCTGCCCTTTGGCGTGACCGGTGAGGTGGCATAATCTGTGGCCATAAACAGTGCACCCAACAGCAATCCTCCCCCCAACAGGCTATACCCCATCCACGCCACCGGGTTCTCCCCCTTGAAAAACAGCAGCGTCAATACGCCCACCGTCCCCAAATAGGCGACGGGAATATGCCAGGTGATGACTCGCCGTGCCAGCAGAAAGCCGCCTCCAAGCAGCAGGGCCAAGGCGGAGGTCTCTCCGATACAGCCGCCGATGTTCCCCAAAAACAAATTGGCCAAAGACTCCTCCGGCAGGGCTGGCATCTGCATATGGTGGAGGGGTGTCGCGGCCGTTGCGCCGTCAAAGCCGCCCAGCATAGACAGCCAAGTCCCCGCCGGGGCGTACCGGGTCAGATGGACGGGCCACAGCAGCATGAGAAAGGCCCGGGCAGACAGGGCTGGATTGAACAGATTTTGTCCCAGCCCACCCAACAAGCCCTTTCCCACCACAGCGGCAAAGGCCCCTCCCACCACGCCGATCCAATAGGGCACGGAGGCGGGAAGGGACAGAGCCAGCAGCAGCCCGGTGACAGCAGCAGAACCATTAAAAAGCGTGGATGCCTGTCCGGACAGTTTCCGGAAGGTCCATTCAGAGATGAGGCAGGAAAGCATCGTGACCCCGGTCACCGCCAGTGCCCTGGGGCCGAAAAACCAGGTCCCCGCGGCCAGGGCAGGGATCAGGGACACCAAGGTAGCTCCCATGAGCCTTTGGGTGGTCTCTCCGCTTCGTATATGGGGGGAGGGCGTCACAAAAAGTTTCAAGACGCTTTCCCCTCCTTTCCTTTTTTTCTCAGTTCCCGGAACCGCTCCACCAAGGGGAGCAGGCCGGGGCATACATAGGAGCAGCAGCCGCAGCCGATACAGTCGTGGAGCCGCAGCCGCTTGAGCTCCTCCCAGTCTCCCAGTCCGCCATAGCGGTAAAGATAGAGCGGCTGCAGGTGAACAGGACAGACTGCTACGCACTTACCACAGCGGATACATACGGGCTTATCCGGAACGCTGACCGCTCCCCTTCGGCAAAGGATGGCGCCGGTGGTCTTCAAAACGGGGACCTCCAAACTCTCCTGGGCCACCCCCATCATGGGCCCTCCAGAGATCACCTGTCCGATCTCTCCCCGCAGTCCGCCGGCAGCAGCGATCACATCTTGAAATAGGGTTCCCACAGGAACCAGAAAGTTTTTCGGCTCTGCCACGGCACCACCCGCAACAGTGACAATCCTCCGGGTCAAGGCTTCCCCCTCTTCCACCGCCCGCCCGGCCGCAGTACAGGTGGCCACATTGAAAACGGCACACCCCGCCGTGATGGGCAGCTGTGTGGGGGATACCTTCCGGCCTGTCACCGCCTGGATAAGCTGTTTTTCCGCCCCTTGGGGATAGCGGGTGGGCAGGACCATCAGCTCTATCTCCCCCCGCCCCTTCAAGCATCTCTGCAGCTCGGCAGCCGCAGCTTTTTTATTGTCCTCTATCGCCAGAACCGTTCGGCAGGGCTTCAGGACAGCCCGCAGCACGTCGATCCCCCGTATCACCCACTCCGGCCAAGTCTGCATCAGGACATCGTCAGCCGTGATATAAGGCTCGCATTCACAGCCGTTGGCGATCAGGGTATCCACTTGGCCCAAAGCGGAGCGGATCTTTTGATAGGTGGGAAACGCGGCGCCTCCCATCCCTACAATGCCCATCTCCCGGATGCGCTCCACAGTCTTTTCCGGCTCCATCCTCCCCAAAAAGGGGGGCCGTTCCGCTATCCTGTCCTGAAAATCATTATCGATGACCACCGACAGCACTTCCCTGCCCGATGAATGCCGCCGGGGCTCCACCGCGGCCACCACACCGGAGACAGAGGCGTGGACCGGTACGCAGAGCCCCCGGCCATCTCCCAGCTTTTGCCCGATCTTCACCCGGTCTCCGGGCCGCACCAGGGGGACGCAGGGCGCCCCCAAGTGCTGAACCATGGGCAGCACCACCTTGGCCGGCGGAGGAATGGGGACGGGACTACTCCCAGTCCCCTCTTTATGTCCCTCCGGATGGATACCGCCCCAAAACAGCCCTCTCATGCTCTCTCGCGCCCCGCCTTTTCGATCAGGGCTTGAAAGCCTCCTATCCGGATGGTGACAGAGCTGGCCAGATCCGCGGCGGCGGGACGCCCCTCCTCATTGACAGCGATCCCCGCCACTTGATCCACGGTCTTTCCTGCCACATATTGGCAGAAGGCCGCCGCCTGTTCATTCCACTCTTTTCCGATGCTTGACGCCTTTTTCATCCCATAGCTCTCTCCCAGCTCATTTTTACTGGGCTGGCTGGCGGTCAAGTCGGTGGTAATATCTCCGGCGGCATCAAAGCCCACCTTGGCCTGAACAGCATCTATGGCGCAGCTTGTGATCGTATCATCTCTCATCGTGACTGCGGCCACAGTGACGCTGGTCTGGACCAGTCCGTCTTCATCTCCCTCCGCATCTTGGCTGTCTTCTATGTCAGAGGAGGAAACAAGAGCCAGCACATCTCCCTTTTGAGCCCCTAAATGAACGGCATTTTGAGCCGCAATCTCAACGGCATCTAAATATTTTCCAATGGCAATCGTAACGGACGCAGACAGATCCACATCCTCAGCGGTATTGTCATCCCGCAGGCTGATTCCTTTGACCTCTTCTATGGTCTTTCCCACCATATAATCTGCCAAAGCTTTTACCTGCTCATTCCACTCTTTTCCAATGCCGCTGGCCTTGTGCATCCCATATTCCTCCCCCAACTCATTCTTTGAAGGAAATTGCGTGCTCAAATCCGTGGCAAGATGTCCAGAGGTGTCAAAGCCCACCTTGGCCTGGACCGAGTCAATGACGCAGGCGTCAATGACTCCGTCATCCCCCAGTGTGACGGCTACGAAATCTACATCGGCCTGGGCCACCCCTTCCGCTTCAGCTTCGGCTGGGGTGCTTTTGGAGACATCGGCCCTTACATACAGTCCAGTTTTTACCTCTGCCTCCGCTCCAGAAGGGGAGGCGGCAGCCGAAGGGGACGGAGGCGGAGAACTGACAGCAGGTTTTCCAGCACAGCCAGAGAGTATCGTCAGGCATAATATGACACATGTGAGAGAAAAAATTGGTTTTTTCATTTTAATTACCTCCGTTTACCTCAAAATGATTGTTCTGTTTCATTTCAAAATGGATCAAGAAGGAGAGCAGCGCCCGCAGCAAAATGACGATTCCCAAGAGCAGCAGCTCATTGAGCTCCCGCACCAGAACGGTCTTCAAAATCTCCGCCGCCATTTTAAATTCCAGGCTCAGCGCCAGCCCATCGGCCAAGGCAAATTTTACGTCGACCTCCCGATGGACGATCAAGCTTCGCAAATATCTGCCAAAGCTCCCCACCGCCGACACTGCCACCACAAAGATCCCCATCATCTCCAGCAGCGGGATAAGCACTGACAGGATATCCTCTGCCGCGGACTGCAACATCGAATCTTCTCCCCTCCATCGGTCAAACTGGAAACCGCGTCCGTTCTCCTCTCCATGTTGCCCCAAAATATCGCTTTTGACCCGCAAAATGCAAAAAAAGAGCCACACCTTTCGGTGTGGCTCTCTGTCCTGTCGCCAGGAAAACCTTTCGCTTATCCCCCTGCCTTTTGCTCCGATGCACCCGCACTGCCAATTTAGGCCAGGGAAAAATTCCTCCAGGCCAGATTTATATTGCCCCAGAGTGCCAATGAGGAGAAGGAACCCGGCGCAGTGGGCAGATTCCATGAAAAAACTTGGCGTACAGCACCTACTTATCTTTCGATTTTTCAGTTGTATCGGAGACCGTACCTTCCAGCAGATCCGTTACGACCTGATCAAGCTGTGCTGCATTCTTAGCGGTAATGACTGGCGTGGCTGACTGAGACTCAATGTCTTTTCTGGTTCGCCCTGCGACCTGCCCCCCGCTTTGGCAACTGCCAGATTCTCTTGGAAAGCTGTAGGCTTTTGGTCCCTTGAGGACTGAGTGGTAGTGGCCTCCGCCAGCATGTTCAGCACCAACTCCAGCGTAGTCATGTTGTCACGGAGGTTTTTCTTTTTCAAGTCCTTCAGATTCTTGTACTGCCGGGTGGACATGCCGAACCATGCCCGGGAGATCTCATCCGCGAGGATGGCGTACTCCACCCTCTTCTGCACACCGTGGGCATCCCATTCATCAGTCAACGCCTTGCGGGCTTGAAATGCTCTGCCTTGGGTGAGGGAATGAACTGGATGATGCGGAGAAGCTGCTCGGTATCAGCCACATCGGTCAGGCGGCATTCCCGTCTGCTGCGGTCATTTTCAAAGCGTTACAACTTGTAATGCTTTCATTTTCCTCGTCCTTCAAGCGTTTTTTGATAACACGCCAGTAAGTCTGGGGATTCGGACTATCCGTCAAAACCGCGACGACGTCAGCGATAGAAAAGTACCATTCTTCCTTTTCTTCATCCCATGCAGTGCGAATGCGCTTTTCCTCGAATAATTGAATTTTATCATTGGAAGTCATTCCATAATATCACTTTCCCCTCATTTTTGACGGTCGAACAGTTTCTCTGACTATTGTTGAAAAACTTGAATGCGTTTTAAACTGTTTACGTATTCAATACGATCTTTTTGGTATTTCTCCATGTGTTTCAGCATCTTTTGATCACAGGTTATCAAATAGTCATTCGGGGTCATACCGCCTAAAATCATTGCGTCTATTATGTCATTTTTCCAAAATGCTCCGCCTTGTAAGAGTATACTTTTGACTGTTTCAAAGATATATTCTTTTATCGATTCATTTGCGATAGAAGTGTTTGCCGTCGTTTCCCAAATGTGCTGTAGAAAATCTTTTAATGTTTTGTCTCCGATGGTTTTGCCGTATGCAACTGTTCGTTTGAAAACATACTGCGTCGATGTTTGTTTGCGTACTATAGCTCTTTCAATTGCTTCTATTTCTCGTGCCAGTCCATCTTTTATAGCGTCATAATACTCCACAATGTTATCGGTTTCTTCTATGTTTGCGCATTTCTTACACGTAGCTACTCCAAATGGCAGAAGCATTGCCAAAAGTCTCTGGAATTCATCGCGGATATAACTCTCAGCATCCTTTTGCTGATAGGCGCTTTGATAAACCTTATTCAGACACTTTACAGCTACATCCTGACTTATATTTGCCACTGCAGTCAGTATTGTAAATGTTTTCGAGTTAAGTTCCCCATTTGGATATGCCTCAAAACTAATCTCTGAAAGTAGCAGTATCAGAAGTATAGCCGCCGCAAACCTGGACTCAACATCAACTTTTCGAGGCAAAAACTCTGAAATTTTGCTTTCTAATTCCTGTTGGCGTATTTTCGTAAAATCATATGGTGGAGTAACGTTAATTGGCAAATATGCGTCTTTGTATATTCGGATATGATAATTTCTTAGTGCTGAACATATTCGCCGAATCAGCCGTGCCTTTTTTCGATAGCGGACTAAAAGCTCGTAAAAACTTACACTTGAAATTGCAAAATTCATTTTACTTTGATTCTCTTCAATGTAAGCAACCACTTTAGAAACGCTAATATGACGTGAAGATGACAAGCCGCAAATGTAATAGACCATATTGGTATCAAGTAACACCTTTGGTGTCATATCCACAGGAATTATGTCCATCAAAACATTCCCCCTCAAGTCTGCTTTTCTGCGGACAGTAGGTTAATCAGAAGCCCCTGACATCCTTCCAGCACATCCTGCCAGGTTGCCTCGAAGTCCTCGGTGTACCATGGGTCTGCCACATCTCCGGGGCGGGCGGTATAATCCATCAAGAGGGACAACTTGTGGGAGGGATCGCCGCCGCAGATACGGTACATATCCCGGAGGTTGGCCTGATCCATGCCGATCAGGAGATCGTATTCGTCGTAATCCCGATTCGTCAGCTGCCGTGCGGCATGGCCCGCGCAGGAGATCCCATGCTCCGCCAGCTTACGCCGCGCAGACGGATAGACCGGATTGCCGAGCTCCTCCCGGCTGGTTGCCGTCGATTCGATATGAAATTGTGATTCCACACCAGCCTTCTTCACCAAGTCCTTCATCACGAACTCGGCCATCGGACTGCGGCAGATATTGCCGTGGCAGATAAACAGAATTCTTTTCATGCTGCGTTCTCTCCAAAATTTCATCGTTGGCCTTATTATACCATACATCGACCTTTTCGGCGAGAACACTTTTCAAATGCGCAGAAGCTCCGACTTGGATAAATTTTGCGCTGCGGCCTGCTGGATATACCAGTGCCGCTCCGCCATAGTCAGCTCCGCCTCCATAATGACAATATCCTGCGTCCAATTCAGGAGAAGCGCTTCGCTCAACACCACTGGCATATCACTTTACAGCTGTCAGAAGTCCCGTATTCGGCGCACATTGCGAAGAGAGAAGTCCATATCCAAATGCCTTTCTTTCAAGAACTCCGCTACAGCCACTGCTGAGCCCTTTTCTGAGCAGGCGCAGAAGATCTTGCCAGCTTCGCAGTACAGCTCCATCTGCGGCAAATCCGCTTCCATGACAGATTCTAACGCGGCAAACATTGCGCTGTAATCAACAGCTTTTCAAATATTCATAGCTTCTCTTTTCCGGCGCGCAGCGCCTGATGTAACGCTCAAAGCAGAGAAAAGTACGGTACTCCCAGTTCCAAGTGATAAACTGGACGCCGGGGGCGGTAGGATGTCCTGCCAGCACCCTGTAGCCGTTCTCCAGGCCGTTGGCTTTCAAAAAGGGCACCGCTTTCTTGATCCGTCAGGACCAACAAAACGGTGCCCAAATCTTTGTGAGTTTTTTTGAGAAAAAGGCTGCTGCCAGTCAGGAAAACCGCTGCTCAAAAAGGGCGCTGGCTGAAAAGGGAAAACGCCCGGTTCGAATCTGGGCGGTGACTCCAAACCCGTGATAAAAATCTTCTATTTCAAAGAAAAAATCCGGGCCCCAAAAATCCCAAAAACAGTAAATGCGCCTGGCTTTTTGCCAGACGCATCTACTGTTTCATTCATATGGAGGCGACGCCCGGACTCGAACCGGGGGTGGAGATTTTGCAGACCTCTGCCTTACCACTTGGCTACGTCGCCATCTTTGCCGCTTCTGCGGCTTTTTTACTTGGAGCAGGTGACGAGGCTCGAACTCGCTACCTCCACCTTGGCAAGGTGGCGCTCTACCAGATGAGCTACACCTGCATCATATGCAGGACTCCAAAAAATATGCTACAAATCCCGTGGGGGGGATTCTCCCGGGATAGTTACACCCCGGGAGAATATTTGGTGCCTCCGACCGGAATCGAACCAGTGACACGGGGATTTTCAGTCCCCTGCTCTACCGACTGAGCTACAGAGGCAAATGGCGACGCGGATGGGACTTGAACCCACGACCTCCGGCGTGACAGGCCGGCGTTCTAACCAACTGAACTACCGCGCCAGCTTGGTCGCGCCTAAACTGGCTATGGTGGGAACAACAGGGCTCGAACCTGTGACATCACGCGTGTAAGGCGTGCGCTCTACCAGCTGAGCTATGCTCCCTTGCCGCCGCTATTCCCCAAGCGGCGAAATTCATTATACTAAAATCTCCATCCCTTGTCAACCCAAAAGTCAAGATTCCTGGAAATTTTCTTTTCCTCACCGAGTCGCCCTGCGGAGCAGTTCTTCCAGCTCCTCCCGGTCAAAACGATACACCTCGTCACAAAATTGACACGTCATCTCCGCTTTTCCCTGTTCCCGAATCAAATCCGCAAGCTCATCCCGGCCCATACTGATCAACGCCTGTGTCACACGACTGCGGGAACAATAGCATTTATATTCCACTGGATGTCTGTCCAATACCTCCAGTTCAAAACTGCTCAGTGCACGGCGAAGCAGCCCCTCGGCGTCCAGTTCCTCCTGAAGTGCGGCAGTGACCGCCCCCAAAGCCCGAACACCCGCCTCTACCCGGCTAATGACCTCCTCCGACGCGCCGGGGAGCAGCTGGATCAGATACCCTCCCGCCTGAAGGACCGACTGGTCAGCGGCCACCAGCACCCCCAGCGCGCAGGCAGTGGGAATCTGCTCGCTGACGGCAAAATACTCTGTGATATCCTCAGCAATCTCCCCGGATACCAGCGGCACCATACCCACATAGGGCTCCTTCATGTCCAAATCCTTGATCACTGTGAGGGTCCCCTGCCTTCCCACGGCCCCTCCGACATCCAGTTTTCCGTCCGGCCTGGCGGGCAGAAGGACCGCCGGGTTCTGGACATAGCCCCGGACATTCCCCTCCGGGTCGGAGACGGCGGTAAGCGATCCCATGGGGCCATCTCCCTTTAGGCGCAAGGTCACAGAGGAGCCCTCCCCTTTCAGTTGATCCCCCATCATAGAGCATGCCATCAAGGCCCTACCCAGCGCGGCAGTGCTCACAGGAAGCGTCTTATGGATCTGGCGCGAGCGCTCTACAAGCGCCTTTCCTGTGATGGCGCTGGCCTTTACCGGAGCATCTTTTGCGATCACACGAACGATCTCATCGGCCATGCCTATCCCTCCTTTCGGGCTGTGAAAAAGATTCGCTGTTCTCCCGGCTGCGGAGTGCGGAGCTTCAGTTCTCCATATTGCTTGATCTGGACAAAGCCGGCCTCCACCAGATAGGCTGACAGCTCATCCATGGTGTAGGCGTATTCCTCATGGAGCTCTTCTCCCCGCCGCCAAATTGCCCCCTCTCGTCGGAAAATATCCATCCAAAAGGAGCATACTCGCCGCCGTTGACTGTACTCCCCCCGCCAGACACAGTATTCATCCTCTGTCTCATCCAGGAAGACCTGTCCGTCCATACTCTCTAACTTTTCCGGCGTATCGGTGTCGAAAAGGAAAAGCCCTCCGGGTTCCAGACAGCTCCAGACCCGCCGAAAGGCCTGCTGGAGCTTAGCCGGCTTTAAAACATAGTTGATGCTATCCAGACAGCATACACAGGCATCCACCTTTTCCGGCAGGTACAGCTTCTCCATGGCCTGGCAGAAAAAGCGGGGCTCCGTCCCCATGTCCCGGCATTTTTCCTCTGCCAGGGAGAGCATCTCTGCCGACCGGTCCACTCCGGTCACCTGATATCCCCGCTGGGAAAGCTCATAAGTAAGGCTCCCGGTACCGCAGGCCAGATCCAGCACGGTCTTTACCGGCCGCCTCAGGCGAAAAAAATGGTGCTCCACATAGTCACACCAGCGGGAATAATCCACATCGGCGGTGAGCGCGTCATAGCTCCCCGCTAAAAACTCATAGCTTTCCATCGTCCATCAGCTTCTCCTTGATGCGGGGAAGCACCTCCTGGTAGCCGTCAGCTCCATAGTGGAGAGAGCGGTTCACCCGGCTGATCGTGGCACTGGATGCCCCGGTGCGCTCCAATATGTCGTTATAGATCATGCCCTCGCTCAAAAGGATGGCCACCGCAAAACGCTGCTCCATGGCATGAAGCTCAGACATGGTACACAAGTCCTGGAAAAACTTTTTACACTCGTCCAGGTCCTTCAGGGAGAGGATCGCCTCGTAGAGGGCATCGCTCTCCTCCCACTTTTCGCGCTTTGGCATAGAACACAGCCTCCTTTTCTTTTTGTTTATTTTACCAAAGTGAAGCGTGAAAGTAAACCCCGAACCGAAAATTTCTTGCCCGCATAGATTAAAACAATGAGAAAGGGGGAGATATTGATGAAAAACATGCCAGTGGAGCCTCGTCTGGTTCAGCCAGGGACCTATGAGCAGGTTTTTCGGGACGGAAATACCGTGCTGTTGACCGTCAGAGCACGCTGGCCCCGCCTACAGGAGGACAGTCCCGGTCTAAAGCAGATCAACCGCTATTATGACGCTTTGGCCGACCGTTGGAAAAAGCGGTGGGAGGGGCCGCTGCTGGAACAGGCCAAAGCCGCCGCAGGTCCAGAGACACCCCCTTGGGAGGCATCTTTGGATTTTACCGTCACCCTATTCCAAGACGGCATGTTCAGCCTCTATTTGGACGTGGCAGAAAACGTCGGCGCCCGTCGGCCCCGACGGATACGGCAGGGAGATACCTGGTACGTCTCCGACGGGGTGCCAGTGACGCTTCGGGAACTGCTGCCTTACCGCCGGTGGTGGAGGGGGCCTGTGCTGGAAGAAATCCGGCGGCAGATCGGCCAGCGGCTTAACACCAGAGAATCCATTTTTTATGAAGATTGGCCCCACCTGGCCTCCCGCCGCCTATCTCCATCCCGATTTTACCTCACGGGGAAAGGGCCTGTCGTATTCTATCCGGTTGGATCCATTGCCCCCGCATTAGAGGGCTTCCCCTCTTTCCTCCTAAACCAAGAGGATCTCGCAAATTCCCAGTAAAACTCTATTTTTCCCCGCTGCCTTGTATTTTGAAAAAAAAGCTTGCATTTTCTCTGAGTGTCTGGTAATATAGTATCCGATGCTTTTTAAGCGTGTATCCTGACGAGCGAGGAGGTAAAAGCGAATGGCCAAATGTGAATTCTGCGACAAGGGCATTGTGTTCGGCAATCAGGTTTCCCACTCTCATCGCCGCTCCAACCGTCCCTGGAAACCCAACGTAAAGCGGGTCAAGGCAATCGTGAATGGCACACCCAAGCACGTATACGTCTGCACCAGATGCCTCCGTTCGGGTAAGGTCACCCGCGCCGTGTAAGCTGACAAGCAAAAAAGAGCCGCTGTCTATGACAGCGGCTCTTTTTCTTTGTCTTCTTTGTCAGAGATTTCCGGCCATGAATTTCCCCGCCCTTGGGCACACTTTTTCTTGGGGGTGATGGGATGGAAACCGGCGTGAATATCAAGAGAAAGAAGACCGCCTGGCCCGAAGACAGCCTTCGTCTGAACCCTGAAAACCGCCTGTGTCCCCAATTTGACTCCACAGGCATCCGCAAGTTTCCTGTGGCCAGCTGGAAAGATATGGGGTGGCAAGTTCTGGACGATTTCTGCCAAGAGCATATCATGTGACCATAGTCCAAGCTCCCCCGCTGCCCACCGGCAGCGGTACTTATTTTCAAAGCGCCTTTTTCCCAGATGCCGCAGAAAGCTATCGGCCAGCATTTTCCAAGGGAAATATTGTTCCTTGAAACAACTCCTTCCTCCGGTTACAATTTGGTTACAATTTGTAACAAAGGAGTGTTCTCTATGAAACGACAGCTTGCTGCCCTCACTCTTGGGGCCTTCCTTCTCGCGCCTGCTGCCCACGGTGTTACCCTCACCCTAAACAACGCCCCTCTCAATATTGGTGCCTCTCCCGTCTATGAAGATACCACCTTCGTCTCCCTGCGCGCTCTGATCCAAACCCTGCGCCCCGACTCTGCCATCCACTGGGATGGAAAGCAGGCCGTAGCTCGCTTTGATGAAGCTACTCTCACTGCCCAGCCGGGCGATACCTCCCTTGTCTATAATGGCGAGCGGTTCCCGCTTGATCTCCCCGTCCGTCTGGAGGATGGATGCACCTTAGTGCCCATCCGTCCCCTGGCCGCCCTTTTCAGCGCGGACGTGACGTGGAACAGCCTCACCGGCGTGGTGGAACTCACCACAGCCCAGGCCGATCCCCATCCTGATGACGCCGTCTACTGGCTCTCCCGCATCATCTCCGCAGAGAGCCAGGGAGAGAGCTGGGAGGGCAAGATTGCAGTAGGTAACGTGGTCCTAAACCGGGTGGCCAGTACCGACTTCCCCGACACCATCTATGGCGTCATCTTTGACAACCGCTGGGGCGGCCAGTTTGAGCCCGTCCGCAACGGCACCATCTATGATCCCCCCACTGATGAGAGCATCCAAGCCGCCATCGCCTGTCTGAACGGGGCCAATACCGCCGGAAACAGTCTCTACTTCCTGGCCCCCGCCCTTACCGATAATCACTGGACCATGGAAAACCGTATTTATGTCACCACCATCGGCGTCCATCGGTTTTATGAATGACCTCTGCATCCTCTTCAAAAATTGCCTTCGGAACATCCCGGAAGGCAATTTTTTCTTTTGGGGGAGTAAAACTCCATAAGCTGGCTAAAAATATACCTATCCATTGCCCCAAAAGGGGTTTCAGGGTTTTCTCCATTTTTAAATTATATCTTTTTTGCATAATTTTTGCTGATTAATGGAGGCGTTTTTGGCCATTTTTCTGATTTCAGAATTTTTTTCTTGCTTTTTGGTACTGAATTGGTTACAATACGGTTACAATTTGGTGAAGAAACGGAAACAAACTCAACACTATAATTGTATTTCAGGAGGAATTTACAGTCTATGAAAAAGCTTCTCACTTTTGCGCTGGCACTGTGCTTGGTCTTTGGCCTGAGCGTACCTGCTGCCATCGCTGTTGAGGGGGACGGCTTGGACATCGTTGTCAACGACGTTGTCATTACCTTGGACGTTCCCGCCCAGGTCTGGGACCAGGTCACCTATGTCTCATACTGGCCCATTGTTCAGGCTCTCTACCCCGACGCTACCGCTGTTTGGGAAAATGACCGGGCGGTGGTCACCGCCCCCGGCCTCACCATGGAGATCCAGCCAGGGCTCCACTACTTGGTGGCCAACGGCCGCTATCTGTATCTGCCTGAGGGCGCCAAGATCTCCAACAGCGTACTTTTGGTCCCTGTCCGCACCTTGTGCGCCGCCTTGGGCGCAGACGTGGCTTGGGACCCCATCGGCAACAATGTTGTCATCACCGTCGACTCCGGCCCCATCACTTCGGGCGACGTGGCCTATCAAGAGGATGTCATCTACTGGCTGTCCCACATCATCAATGCCGAGAGCGGCAACCAACCCTTGGAGGGCAAGATCGCCGTGGGCAATGTGGTCCTCAACCGGGTGGCCAGCTCCTATTTTCCCGATACCGTATATGAGGTCATCCACCAGCGCAACCAGTTCACCCCGGTATCCAATGGCTCTATCAGATCGGAGCCGAACACTGAGAGCATCGTGGCTGCCAAACTGTGCTTAGACGGTGCCAACACGGTGGGCAATGCCCTTTATTTCATCAATCCCCGGGTCAGCCCCAACAGCTGGGCCGCCCGGAACCGCTCCCTTGTGGCCACCATCGGCGCTCACGCTTTCTTTGCGTAAAGCTTTCTGTTTCTAAAATTGCGTGCCGCCCCTTCCAAGTGACTGGGAGGGGCGGTTCTCTCTTTGGGCAAAGTGCCCCCCTCTTTTTCCGCAAAGATTCCGCACCTTCAAAATGGCGAAGGGGCGGAATTTTCCTATCTTCTCAAAACAGCGCCACGGGCCTCATTCCGGCACCGGTGATCTCACCGATTTCCACCAGGGCGGCAAACTCCCAGCGGGCGGTGTGTTGGTCTATGTTGAATGCGCCGCCCGCCGCAAAAACTCTCCGGCCGCCCGCTCCTCCGCTTGACACTCCGACGCACCTGCGGCGAGGACATTTTCCGGGATGGGCAGATTAGGCACATAGGAATGCAGCCGGTTTTTCGCCTTATTGGCCGCCACGGTTTTCAGCCAGGCACGCAGATTCCCCCGGTCCTGTTCCAGCTCCCCGGCGTGCTCCCACAGCGCCGCAAAGGTGTCGGCCGCCACTTCCTCCAGCTCCTCCTGGCGCAGGGATCCCAGCACCCAGCAGGCGCTGACCACAGGGAGCATAGCGGCGGATCAGGGCCTCTAAGGCCCCCGGATTTTCCTTTTACAGCCTTTGGATCAATACGCTGGCATCCACCCACTCACCCCATCTTTCAAAAACGTTTCTCCCTAAGAATACACCATACACCAAAATCAAAAAATGGTTTTAAATTTTGGCAAAAAATCGGAACGGCAATTTTTGCCGTGCCGATCCTTACAGCCCGCTCTCCCTCTCAGTTGCCGAGAGCAGTACACCGCCAGAACCCTGTCTCATCCCGGCTGAGCACAATATCATCCCGCAGCTTTATCCAGCCGTCCTCATCACTCCCCCGGTCTTTCCAATACTGCAGCTCCGCTCTGGCGGGCCGGACCGCATAGGCAACTCGGAGTACCAGCTCGCTCTTGTCCTCCCCACCATTCAGCACCAGGACGCCCTGGGGATCAAAATCCGTGACAGCCCCGCTGTCCAGATAGTAGGCCCCAAACGCCGACAGGAACCGCTCCGCGCACTCCTGCCAGCCAGTGCCAAACTCCACGCCGGGCATTTGGACATAGCGAAGCTCCGGCCCGGGCCAGAGCTCCATCAGCCCATGACAGAGATCGCCGCCCCCCTCGGCCCGGAAGACCTTCCCGTCCGATGTCCAAACCGCCTCCGAGCCAGCGGACAAAAACAGGGCGCCCTCCCCATAGCGGAGGCAGGCCTGGTATCCCGTTCCCTCCTGCAGCCGCCCTGCCTCCTTCCAGTCCAGCCCTTGAAAAAGCGCCCTCACCTGCGTTCCGTAGTCCGCCTCGTTCAGTGGCAGGGTGCATAGGACGGCGGCAGGAGAGATGATGCACTCCAGTTCCAGTTCTCCCTCGGAAAATCCCGCGTCCAGCATAGCCAGCACATCTGCACTGGGCCCCGGCTCCAGTGCGGGGGTGGGCTCGGCGGCCGTCTCCGGCCCGCCGCACGAGGCCAACAGCAGGGAGATTGCCACGGTCAAAGGCAACAGCTTTGTTTTCACAATCCTCTCTCCTCTTTTCAAAATGTCCCTATCTGTAATACGTCGAAAAGGGGAAAAAGTTTCATCTTTTTAAAAATTTTATCAAAATCATGGTAAGACACAGCATACCGTCCGCCTCTAAAACCGCAAAAATCGGCCCAGCCCCAAAGGGGCTGGGCCGATCCAGCAGAGTGGAATCCCTTGTTATCCCACGATCTCGCCTTTGAGCACCTTGCCGGCCTCCAGCCTGAGCTGGCCGTCCACGGCGTCCACCGTCAGGGTGTCGCCGGGAGATACCGCACCGGCGATGATCTCCTTGCTGATGAGGGTCTCCACCGTATGTTGGAGATACCGGCGCAGAGGCCGGGCTCCGTATAGGGGATCGTAGGCATTTTCTATGATAAACTCCTTGGCTGCCGGGGTCAGCACGCAGGTCAGCTCCCGCTGGGCCAGCCGCCCATTCAGCCCCGCCAGCAGCAGATCCACGATGCGGCCCACATTGTCCCGGGTCAGTGGCTTGTAGAACACAATCTCATCCAGCCGGTTCAAAAACTCCGGCCGGAAGGCCTGCTTCAAGAGGGCGTTCACCTGCTCCTTGGCCTCCTCGGTGATATTGCCCTCGCTGTCGATGCCATCCAGCAGGTATTGACTGCCCAGGTTGGAGGTCAGGATGATGACAGTATTCTTAAAATCCACCGTCCGGCCTTGACCATCTGTAATTCGGCCGTCATCTAATACTTGGAGTAATACATTGAACACATCGGGATGGGCCTTCTCCACCTCGTCGAAGAGGATGACGGAGTAGGGCTGTCGGCGGACCGCCTCGGTGAGTTGGCCACCCTCCTCATAGCCCACATATCCCGGAGGGGCGCCGATGAGCCGGGAGACGGAATACTTCTCCATATACTCCGACATGTCGATGCGCACCATGCTCTTCTCACTATCGAAGAGGGTGGCAGCCAGGGTCTTGGCCAGCTCAGTCTTGCCCACACCGGTGGGACCCAGGAACAGGAAAGAACCGATGGGCTTATGGGGGTCGGCGATACCCGCCCGGCTGCGCAGGATGGACTCAGACACCAGCCGCACAGCCTCGTCCTGGCCCACCACCCGCTGGTGGAGGATGTCCTCTAAGTGGAGCAGCTTCTCCCGCTCCCCCTCCATAAGCCGGGAGACGGGGATACCCGTCCACCGCTCTACGATCTTGGCCACCTCCTCCTCGGTGACCTTGTCCCGGAGAAGACTGGACTCCTTGCCTTGGTTGGCCACGGCCTCCTCCGCCTCCAGCTGCTTTTGCAGCTCGGGGATGCGGCCATACTGGAGCTCGGCGGCCCGGTTCAGGTCATATTCCCTTTGGGCCTTGGCCAACCGGGCATTGGCCTCCTCCAACTCCTCCCGAAGCCTCTGGACCTTGCCGATGGCGTTCTTCTCGTTCTCCCACTGGGCCTTCTTGGCGCTGAAGTCCTCCCGGAGGTCGGACAGTTCCTTCCGGATGTCGGCCAAGTGCTCTTGGGAAAGCTTGTCCGTCTCTTTGACCAGGGCGGCCTCCTCGATCTCCAGCTGGGTCATCTTGCCCTGGAGCACGTCCAGCTCGGTGGGCATGGAGTCGATCTCCGTCCGCACGGTGGCGCAGGCCTCGTCGATAAGGTCGATGGCCTTATCTGGCAGGAATCGGTCGGTGATATACCGGTTGGACAGGGTGGCGGCGGCGATGATGGCCCCGTCGGTGATCTTCACCCCGTGGAACACCTGATACCGCTCCTTCAATCCCCGGAGGATGGCCACGGTGTCCTCCACCGAGGGCTCCTTCACCAGGACGGGCTGGAACCGCCGCTCCAGGGCGGCGTCCTTCTCGATATACTGCCGGTACTCATTCAGGGTGGTGGCACCGATGCAGTGGAGCTCCCCTCTGGCCAGCATGGGTTTCAGGAGGTTGCCCGCGTCCATGGAGCCCTCCGTCTTACCTGCCCCCACAATGGTGTGGAGCTCGTCGATGAAGAGGATGATGCGCCCTTCGGACTTCTTTACCTCGTTGAGGACAGCCTTCAACCGCTCCTCAAACTCACCCCGATACTTAGCCCCGGCGATGAGAGCGCCCATGTCCAGGTTGAAGATAGTCTTGTCCTTCAATGAGCCAGGCACGTCTCCTTTGACGATCCGCTGGGCCAGTCCCTCGGCAATGGCAGTCTTGCCCACGCCGGGTTCGCCGATGAGAACCGGGTTGTTCTTGGATTTCCGGGACAGGATCCGGACCACGTTCCGGATCTCCTCATCCCGGCCAATGACCGGGTCCAGCTTGTTCTGCCGGGCCCGCTCCACCAGGTCGGTGCCGTACTTTTTCAGGGCGTCATAGGTCTCCTCCGGGTTGTCCGAGGTGACCCGCTGGTTGCCCCGGACGGCGGTCAAGGCCTGGAGAATGCCCTCCTCCGTGACCCGGTAGGTCTTGTAAAGCTCCGCCAGCTCCCGATCGGCGGTCTTGACCAGGGCCAGCAGGAGATGCTCCACGGAGACGTATTCGTCCTTCATCTGCCGGGCGGTCTCCTCGGCGGTATTGAGGGCCCGGTCTACGCCCTGGGAGACATAGATCTTCCCCGCCTCCCGGCCCGGGCCAGAGACCTTGGGCAGCCGCTCCACCTGGGCCTTCACCGCAGCGGCAAAGCTGGGGACGGTCAGGCCCATGTTCCCCAAGAGCTGGGGAACCAGCCCGTTTTCCGCGCTCAACAGTGCCAGCAGCAGATGGCTCTGCTCGATCTGCTGGTTGCCATATTCGGTAGCAAGGGACTGGGCAGTCTGGACGGCCTCTAAGGATTTCTGAGTATAGTTTTGACTGTTCATGGATGTTCACATCCTCTCAAGCGAATGGTTTTCTCCCTTTGCGTGAGGAGTTTTTTGATTTTTTCGTCTTTATACTGTAATCGACAAAAATGGGATAATCTGTTACTTAGCTGTCAATTTATGTTACATCTCTTCAGGTTTAAATTTACCTTCTCTTTCCAAATATTTTTTATAATTTGCATAGAAGTGATCAAAATAAATGACTGCCAGCAAACAGGTCTGCTGCAACTGCGCTTACTATTACCGGCATCACGGCTTTGACAAGGGCAAATTCTATCTTGTCTGGTGCGGGTGCTGCACGAAGCCCCCGGACAAAACCCGCGCCCCCGATCAGAGCTGTAAGCGTTAGAGGCCCGACGGCAAAGCAGAGCCGGTCAGCCAAGGCTGACCGGCTCCCATCGTTTTCTCACTGGATGGCGATGCGGTGGACCTCCGGCTCGGCGGGCTTAGCCTTGGGCAACCTCAGCGCCAGCACACCATTTTCATAAGCGGCGGTGATCCCGCCCTCGTCGATTCCGGTGACATCAAAGCTGCGCTGGAAGGAGCCGAACCGGCGCTCCCGGCGGATATAGTTCCCCTGGTCATCCTTCTGCTCATCGCTCTGGGTGTGGGTGGCGGTGATGGTCAGGATTCCGTCCTTCAGATCCAAGGTGATGTCCTCCTTCTGGAAGCCGGGCAACTCCGCCTCCAGCAGGTAGCTGTCTCCGTCATCCCGGATGTCGGTGCGGAAGGCGGGCAGATCGGTATTGGACTTGCGGAAAAAGTCCCGGGCAAAGCTGTCAAAGGTATCGAACACGTTGTTGTCGCTGCGGTCAAAGGGAAGCATACCAAACATAAAAATTTCTCCTTTTTGATTTCAATTTTTTGTCCAAGAATTAGCAATCTCACTTTTCATTTGCTAACTTTGAGGAATTCTCATGGAGCTCCTCCCCTTTCTGAGGTATCCGGTCCGAAGGCCATCGACCTCTTGTCCTGCTTTCTGATTGTTAGTATATACGGCAGCTGTGAACAAATATACCACAAAATGTGTCCAAATTGTAAATGTTAGCACTCTTTATTTTGGAGTGCTAATTTTAGACGGGGCGCGGAGCCCTCAGACAGCCCTAATATTCCGCTCTTGGGAATCAAGCACCCCTTTTGTGGGAAAAATGATCTGCTGTACCTCCGGGCGGCCCAGCCGCTCTGGGGGAGAAAGCATTGACAGTCCAGCCCTCCATGGGCTATAATTCGACATATTCCCCAAACCAAAGAGAAATCAGGTGCGCGTATGAAAAAGCCCTTCGTGACCCTCCAGCAACTCCAGAATATCACCGAACAATATCCCACCCCGTTCCACCTTTACGATGAGAAGGGCATTCGGGAGACCGCCCGCCGGCTGAAGGCCGCCTTCGCGTGGAATCCCGGCTATAAGGAATATTTCGCTGTCAAAGCCACCCCTACTCCCGCCATCTTGAAAATTCTCCGGGAGGAGGGCTGCGGCACCGACTGCTCCTCCCTGACTGAGCTGATGCTCTCGAACAAGTGCGGCTTTTCCGACAGCGAGATCATGTTCTCTTCCAACGAGACCCCCGCCGCCGAGTACGAACTGGCCGCCAAATTAGGGGCGGTCATCAACTTGGATGACTTCACCCACATCGACTTTTTGAAGGACACCTTGGGTTATATCCCCGAAACCATCTCCTGCCGCTTCAACCCCGGCGGCGTGTTCCAACTGGGGGAGAGCAAGGAGGGCTTCCAAGTCATGGACACCCCAGGCGACTCCAAATACGGCTTCACCCGCGAGCAGCTCTTCGAGGGCTTTAAAAAGCTAAAAGCCATGGGTGCCAAGCGCTTTGGCATCCACGCTTTTCTGGCATCCAACACCCTGTCCAACGACTACTACCCCGCCCTGGCGGGCATCCTCTTCCAGCTGGCGGTGGACCTGGAGCGGGAGACGGGCTGTGACATCTGCTTCATCAACCTCTCCGGCGGCGTGGGCATCCCCTATCGCCCCGACCAGCCCGCCAACGACATCGCCGCCATCGGCGAGGGGGTCCGGGAGCAGTTTGAGAAGATCCTGATCCCCGCCGGCATGGGCGACGTGGCCCTCTACACCGAGCTGGGCCGCTATATGCTGGGCCCCAACGGATGCCTGGTGACAAAAGTCCTCCACTTCAAGCACATCTACAAGGAGTATGTGGGGGTGGATGCCTGCGCCGCCAACCTGATGCGCCCGGCCATGTACGGGGCCTACCACCACATCACCGTCATGGGCAAGGAGGATGCCCCCTGTGATCACCAATACGACGTGGTGGGCTCCCTTTGCGAGAACAACGACAAGTTCGCTGTAGACCGGATGCTGCCCGAAATCGAGATCGGCGATCTGCTGGTGATCCACGATGCCGGTGCCCACGGCTTCTCCATGGGCTACAACTACAACGGCAAGCTGCGCTCGGCGGAGCTGCTGCTCCAGGAGGACGGCTCTGTCCGCCTGATCCGCCGGGCGGAGACCCCGGAGGACTACTTCTCCACCATGATATTTGACTAAAGGGCGGAGGTAAGACCCCGGCTGAGAAATGCCGGGTCTGCCGGGCCTTCTCTCCTCATCGCCGTTCTTATGGAGCAGGAGGGTGCGCTCGGAATTAACCCGGTAAACCGGGGCGGACTGCTGGACCCGCCCTGCTCCATGGCCTGCCTTCATCACCCAAAAACAGCTCTACCGCAATATGCCTCTATTGCCCCTGGACGTGAAGACCAAAATGGTCTGCAAGCAGAAGAGTAAGATCCTGTTCTTCATCGGAGCCTGACAGATTCTCCATATAAGGAGGTGTCCAGTATGCCCATGAAAGGCCGGTTTGCCCCCAGCCCCAGCGGGCGGATGCACCTGGGCAACCTGTTTTCCGCCCTCTTGGCCTGGCTGTCCGTCCGCGCCGCCGGAGGAACGCTGATCCTCCGGGTGGAAGATCTGGACCCGGTGCGCTGTCAGCCCGCCTATGCCTGGCAGCTCATGGAGGACTTGGAGTGGCTGGGGCTGGACTGGGACGAAGGGGGCGACACCCCCTCCTTCTGGCAGAGCAACCGGGGGCGGCTCTATGCCGCCGCCTTTGACAAGCTGCGGGAGAAGGGGCTGGTCTACCCCTGCTTCTGCACCCGCATCCAGCGGCTCAACGAGGCCCCCCACGGCCACGATCGCTCCCCCTCCTGCCCCTGCGCCGGGCTGACCTCAGCCCAGGTCGAAGCCCTTGCCCGGGAGCACCCCCCCAGCTGGCGGGTGCGGGTGCCCTCGCAGACCATCTTCTTTACCGACGGACTTCAGGGCGCCTACCGCCAAGACCTGGCCCGGGAGTGCGGCGATTTTCCTATCCGCCGCAGTGACGGCGCCTGGGCTTATCAGCTGGCGGTGGTGGTGGACGACGCCGAAATGGGGGTCACCCAAGTGGTCCGGGGCCGGGACCTGCTCTCCTCCGCCCCCCGGCAGCTTTGGCTCTATGAGGCCTTGGCTCTGAAGGCCCCCCAGTTTTACCACGTCCCCCTCCTGCTGGCCCCCGACGGTCGAAGGCTGGCCAAGCGGGATGCCGATCTGGACATGGGCGCCCTCCGGCGGCGGTATGCGCCGGAGCAGCTCATCGGCCTGCTGGCCCAGTTGGCTGGACAGCAGGCGACAGCTGCCCCCATCTCCCCTTGGGAGCTGGCGGCACGCTTTGACTGGCGCCGGGTCCCCCGGGAGGACATTACGGTGGAGGCCTCCCTCCTCACCTGATACAAAGAAAGCCCGTCTCCGCGAAACGCGGGGACGGGCTTTCTTTCTCTTTTTCTTACCTCCTGGCCGGCAGGGGCAGATTCTCCAGCTTTTCCACCACATCCTTCAGATAGTCCCGGATGGGCAAATGCTGGGGGCAGGCATTTTCGCAGGCACCGCAGCCGATACACTCGCTGGCCTTGCTCCCCGCAGCCAGGGAGATGTTCCGGTAATATACCCCCCGGCTGTTAAATCCGCCCTGGGTGAGCTGCGCAGTACTGTTGTAGAGTGCGAAATACTGGGGGATGGCGATGTGCTTGGGGCAGCCGTGGGTACAGTACTCACAACCGGTACAGGCGATGGGCGTCTCCCGGTTGATAATCTCACGCACCTCCCGGATGACGGCGTGCTCCTCCTCAGTGAGCGGCTGGAGGTGCAGGAAAGTCTCGGTATTCTCCTCCACCTGCTCCATGGAGTTCATGCCGCTCAACACCATCACGACCCCTTCCTGACCGGCAGCATACCGCATCGCCCATTTTGCGGGGCTATCCTCCGGATGGACGGCACGCAGCTTCTCCTCCACCTCGGGAGACACTTTGGCCAGCGTTCCACCCTTCACCGGCTCCATGACAATCACCGGCTTATGATGGCGGTTGGCGATCTCCAGACAACGGCGGGACTGCACGGTGGGCTGCTCCCAGTCCAGATAGTTGATTTGGAGCTGGACAAAGTCCACGCAGTCGCCGTATTTCTCCAAAATCTCCTCCAGCAGCTCAGGCGTATCATGGAAGGAGAAGCCCCCCTGCTTGATCTTTCCCTCATGCTTCTTGCGCTGAAGGAAATGGAACACATCATACTTGCCGCACCGGTCATACACCATCTGGCCCAGATTATGGAGCAGATAGTAGTCAAAGTAGGTCACGCCGCAGTTCTGGAGCTGCTCTTGGAAAATCTTCTCCAAATCCTCTTCGCTGCTGCATTCCCGGACCGGAAGCTTGGTGGCCAGCTGGAAGGACTCTCTGGGGTGGCGCTCCACCAGTGCCTTGCGCACCGCCTCCTCCGAATGGTAACCGTGATAAGTATAGGCTGTATCAAAATAAGTAAAACCCTTTTCCAAGAAACGGTCAAACAGTGTCTCGATCTTCTCAAAGTCAAAAGAAGTGGGGTCATCGTTCTTCAATAGCGGCAGGCGCATACATCCGAAGCCTAACTTTTTCATCTTTTACCTCTCCCTTTTCCATCTTACTGGTACCGCACAGCATATTGAAATTCTCAACAGCTTATTGGAAATGATTTCAACCTTTCTCAATCATAGTATCTACAAAAGCGGAAGGGAAGTCAAGAGCTTTTGTCCCTTTTCGCCGCAGTCATTCCAAAAACCGGCAGGCCCTTACGGGGCCTGCCGGTTTTGCAGATCTTTTCTCAGCGCAGGACGTACAGCACTTTCGCCACTTCGCTGCGGGTCATAGAGGCGTTGGGCCGCAGAGTGCCATCCTCATAACCGTTAATGATGCCCTGGCCCAGCAAGCTTCGGACATAGCTCTCCGCCCAGGCCGACACCTGAGCTGCATCGATAAAGGCGGACAGCTCCGCCTCCGGATACCCCTTCAGCTGGGTCCGGCCCAGGATGGTCATGACCTCCGTCCGGCTGATGCCGGATCGGGGATAGGCATAGAGGGCACCGCCGTCCAGACTTCCCTGCACGATCCCCTTCGCATACATGGCCTTTACCGCGGAAAGCGCCCAGCTGGGGATCTCCCCGGTATCCGCAAAGGGCAGCTCCACCGCCTCATATTGGCTCAAATCCAGCCCCATCCACCGAGCCACCATGGCGAAAAACTCCGCCCGAGTGATATTGGAATCAGGCCGGTAATAGAGGATCTCGCCGTCGGATACCCCCTGGGTCACTCCCTGCTCATAAAGATAGCCCGCATAACTGGCCGCCCAGTGATCCTCCATATCGGCAAATTCCACCGTGGTCGTCCCCGCCAGATCATAGGAGGCCCGGCCCACATTGCCGCTGGCGTCCACTGCGGTCACTGTCAGACGGTGACCGGTCTCTCCCAGGGACGGCAGTGTAGCTGTCAGAGTCCCTGTGGACTCCTTCCAGTTCCCAGTCAGGGAGACCCCATCGAGCTGGAGGCTGACCGAGCCGGCAGAGAGGCTCCGGTCCACATTGTCACTGACTGTGGCCGTGAGCTGACTGCCCGTCACCCGGATGCGGATCTCGGGTGGCGTGGTATCTGTCATCTCCTCGTTGGAAGTGGTGAGCTGATCCAGCCAAATCATTCCGGTGCGGCTCTCCCCGCCGCCGTAGATAAACCGCAGCTCTTGCAGGGTATTATACCCCTGCGGTATGGCCACCAGCACATGCTTCCAGCCGGTAAAGCCCAGACCGCAGATATTTTCCATTCTCTCGCTCTTCCCGTCTGTAAATACCGCGGTCAAGGCGCTGCCTGACTGGTCCCCATAGACCCATATGCCCACATACTTCTCTCCAGCGGGAATGGCAATATCCGCCTTCAAAACCGCCACGCCATCTTCTCCGGCGGCATAGTCTACCTTTAAGCTCTGGCGCCCGTTATGGACATGGGTCAGGTCCGTATCCAGCTCCGCCCCGGCGCTCTGGGTGGAAGTAAAGACAGTTCCCTCTCCCTCCATGTCCTCCAGGCAAAGGATGTGTCCCGCCACGTTCACCAGGATGGTCAGCGTCCGCTCCCCCGCCGTGACCGTCAACTCTCCTGAAGCCGTCTGATCTCCGGCGGTAAAAAGGCCGTCCTCTGTTACCGTTCCCACCGCTTCATCACAGCGCCAAATATAGTCGGTATCCTGCGACTGCAAGGGTAACTTCCGCCAAAAGCTGGCCGCCTGGAGCGAGACGCTCTCCCCCGGGGCCAGTGCCAGGGCACGCACGGTCCCTCCCGTCTTTTCATTGGTCACCGCGATCTCATCCGGCGTGCGGACCGTCGTGATCACAGCCGTGCCCGTCAGCCTTCCCTGCACAGCGGTCACCGTGGTGGTCCCGCTCTCCTGACCGGCGGTGAAAACGCTTCCTGCAATGCTACCGCCGCCGGACACTCTATAGATCACATCATCGACTGTTCCTATCGTGCGGTAGCCCGTGTCCACCTGATAGGCCTTCAGCGGCAGGGACGCCCCTGCCAGCAGCAGCGCATCCCCCGGCTCCACCTGCAAATAAGCGGGCACACCGGTGGCGGACAGTTCCGTGGTCAGGAAGATGGCGGTGGAATTGGCCCGCTCGCTGCCGTCAGAGGGGCTGTTGACAACCGCCATGGCGTTCTGCCCGGGGGTGGTAATCCCCAGAGTAGTGGAACCGCCTCCATCCAGGCCCACCGCCTCTACACAGCCCAGCTCAGCCAGCCGAGCCGCCACCTGGGCCAAAGAGGCCCCCACGCTGACACCGGACTGCTTCCCGTCGATGGTATAGAAGATCACTGTGCCATCCTCTTTGATGCCAATAGCAGTCCTGGCAGTCTGTTCCGTACTGAGGTTAGAGCCCGCCTTTCCATTTTCCAGCAGGCGGTACATCGCCCCCAAAGCTTCTGTCGCTTCCGCCCAGCGGGGATCCTCACTGGTCACATCAATGCTGACCTCATCCCCTGGCTGGAGAGACCGAAGCATGTTCAAGGTCCCCTCGTCATCCTGACCGTTCATGGTCAAAACAAAGCATCCCTCCGAGATGGGATTGGAACCGGCCGCCTCAGAGACACGATCCACTACGCACCTTACCCGACCGCCGATTTTCGGTAAGGCCGAAAGGGTCAGGTCACAATCCAGTCCGCTCTCCTCCGCGGGGACAGTCTCTCCCAAGTCCTCCAGCACAGGCCGCAGGAAAACATCCACCCCAGGGGTGGTATTCTGGGTAGTCGATCCAAAATCTTCGGTAAGCAGCGTCAGACCGCCCCCGTCCGCTGTTCGGATCTGCCGGACCTTATTGATTCCGCCAAAAATGGTGACCCGCTCGCCCAACATGGCGGCGGAAATATAGAGGTTGGGTGTCCCTACAAAAGCAGTGCCGTCGGCCCGGAAGCCCACCGCATAGTGATAAGAGGAGGAGGAACGCAGATACCCATTCGTCACCACCATTCCAAGGGGCTGCCCCGTGGTCAGGACATAAAAGTCCCCATTGGTCCCCCCTACCACACGCTTTCCCTCTGCCTCTATCTTTCGGGCCATAGCGGACAGGGTGGCCCGGGTGAGCACCGTATCTCCATAGGCCACGGCGGGACTCACCATATCATTGGGTGTATAAGTCACATATCGCTCTGTCCGCAAATCATTATATGTATCGCTCCAAAAATATCCTCTCGTCACCGCGGTCCCCTCTGAAAGGACTGTGGTAGCGGCGTGAAGGTCATGTCCCAGGGCTTCCGAGGCCAGCGCCCCCTGCCCTGCCAAAAGCGACAGAGCCAGCCCTGCCGCAAATAACTTTTTTCCCCAGTGTCTCATAATCCCTCCTGTTTCTTTGGAAAAACGGTGCGTACCGGGGACATCCCCGATACGCACCATCATATCACAGCCCGACAGCGGTGTAAACCGACCTCCGGATTTTTCCAGATCATGTTATTTTTCTTTCCATATCTTTCCTTCGGAGCGAAGTCTGGGCAGCCTCCCCTGGAAGCTGCTGGCCTCCTGGACGGTGAGCAGATCCCCGATCAACTGGTTGGACACCAAAAATCCCTTGGGCGTCAACTGCCACCGGCAGTTTTTCTTCACCGCCCACCCCTGACGCTCATATTCCTCTAGCTTTTGCTCCAATGGATCAAAATTCATGGAAAACTCCCGGCGGTACTCCCACTCCTCAATTCCCCGAACCGTTCGCAACCGGAGCATCAAATACTCGCTGCCCCGTTCCCGCGGAGGAATGAGCTCAGATTCATCAATGACGGCCCCTCCCCCCAAAATACCGGCAATATATTGGTCCAGACTGCGTACAAAAGAGTAGCGCCGCCCACCAAAGTCAGAGTGGGCACCAGGGCCAAATCCAATATAGGGCTTCCCCATCCAATATTTCAGATTGTGGCGGGATTGAAATCCCGGCCTGGCAAAGTTGGAGATCTCATATTGAGGATAGCCCGCCTGGGCCAGCCTGTCCACCATCCAAAGGTACATATCCGCCTGTTGGTCATCGCTCGGCAAGACTTCTCCCCGCATCACCCGGCCATCCAAAGGAGTACCCGGCTCCACCTTCAAACCGTAACAGGAAAGATGCTCCGGCTTAAGAGACAGCGCCGCCTCCACGCTCTCCTGCCAGCTCTCCATGCTTTGACCGGGCAAGCCATAGATCAGATCCAGAGATACATTCTTGATCTTGGCCTTCCGAGCAGCCTGGACCGCTTCCACAACCTGGGGAAACTCATGAAGGCGGTGGACCGCATGGAGTTCCCCCGGGCAAGCCGACTGCATCCCCAGGGACAGCCGGTTCACCTTGGAACGGCGGATGGCGGCAAGAAATTGCTGATCTGCGCTCTCAGGATTGGCCTCACAGGTAATCTCCGCATCCCGCGCCACATCAAACCGGCGATGCACCTCTCCTAAAAGAACCCCCAGCCGCTTTGCACCAAAAACACTGGGAGTGCCGCCGCCAATATACACCGTGTCCACCTGCCACCCTTTTGCCAGCGGCGCAGTCTCTCTGATATGCGCGACCAGAGCCTTCAGGTAGTCATCCATATCTCCCTCCCGGCCCGGGAGAGAGTAAAAGTCACAGTAATCACACTTGGCCTTGCAAAAGGGAATGTGGATGTATACACCCAACTTTTCGCCCATGGAAACCACCTTGTTTTGCTGAAATATGGAGTCTGCCCTTCTCAAACCCGTTCTCTGCTCTTAGCAGATGAGCGCACAGCGCGCTATAGGCATAAAGCGCCCTCGCCGCATATACATGGAATTAGAAATCATGGCTGCTCCATAGCCATTATACTACATTTCTTGGCGTTTGCAAAGTGATTTCTCTTTCCAGCTGTTTCCGATCTGCCCTCAAGGGGCCATGTGCCTTCCCCGTGTCCCGGCCGGAACGGGAGAGTGAAGCAAAGAGGACGCGTTTCATTTCTCTCACTCCATCCGCCCCTCCCGTCTCCCTGGGAAAGAAAACAAAAGGCAGCGCCGTCTTCCGGGGAGGGGAGGGGCACCCCGCTACCCCTTTTCAGCCCCGTCCAAAAACACTTTTTCAGTTTATATCTTAGGAGGAGAATCCATGAAAATCCTGAAAAGCCTGCCGGCCCGGCTCCTGCTTGGCATTGTCACCGGCATCCTGCTCGGCCTCGTTTTCCCTGAAAGCATTATGGTCATCGTGGTCACTTTGAACTATGTCATGGGACAGCTCATCACCTTCTGCGTCCCCCTTATCATCATCGGCTTTATTGCTCCCTCCATCACCAAGCTGGGCAGCAGCGCCACCCGCATGCTGAGTATCGCAATCGTCCTCGCCTATATCTCCAGCATCCTTGCCGCTTTCCTATCCATGGGCGCCGGTTTTGGGATTATCCCGCATTTGAACATCACCTCCGACATAGAGGGACTGCGAAAGCTTCCCGAGATCGCCTTCCAGCTCGACATTCCTCAGCTCATGCCTGTCATGAGCGCCTTGGTGCTCTCCGTCCTCCTCGGCCTGGCCGTCGTTTGGACCAAGTCCAAAACCATTACCGCCATTTTACAGGAATTCCAAGCCATTGTGTTAGATATCGTACAAAAGGTCATCATTCCCATATTGCCCTTCTATATCGCCACGACCTTCTGTGACCTGGCCTGGGAGGGCTCTATTACCCATCAGCTTCCTGTGTTCCTCGCCGTCATCATCATCGTCATGATCGGCCACTATCTCTGGATGGCCGTTCTCTATGGAACGGCCACCATTTACTCCGGCCGCTCTGGCATCGAAGTCGTAAAGCACTATGGTCCCGCCTACCTGACCGCTGTGGGCACCATGTCCTCCGCCGCCACACTGGCCGTAGCGCTGCAGTGCGCCCACAAGAGCAAAAATCTGCGCCCCGACATGGTGGACTTCGGCATTCCGCTGTTTGCCAACATCCACCTCTGCGGCTCAGTCCTGACGGAGGTCTTCTTCGTCATGACCGTCTCTCAGGTCCTTTACGGTTCCTTGCCTCAGCTCAGCACCATGGTCCTGTTCTGTCTGCTTTTGGGGATCTTCGCCATCGGCGCACCCGGCGTTCCCGGCGGCACTGTCATGGCCTCCTTGGGCCTCATCACCGGCATTTTGGAGTTTGGAAACGACGGCACCGCCCTGATGCTGGCCGTCTTTGCCCTTCAAGACAGCTTCGGCACCGCCTGCAACGTCACCAGCGACGGTGCCCTGACCCTGATGCTCACCGGCTACGCCGAAAAGCACGGCATCCGGGAGGAGAAGCTCCAGGCCATTGATCTCTGATCTTTCATTCCACAGACAAACAGGAGGCTCCTCGTCAAGGGAGCCTCCTGTTTTCTCTGAAATTGACTTTTGAAGACAACTATGGTACGTTTTCTTCATAGGAAAGGAGGTCTTGCCGTGCGATATCTGGAATTTTCTGTCTCCCCCACAGAGGCGGGAAAGCGGGTGGATTCCATCCTTCGCTCCCACGGCCTGTCTGCCTCCGCCATCCGCCGCGCCAAGCACCGCCCCCGGGGTCTTCTGGTGGACGGAGAGGACATCTATACCAGTTACCTGGTCCATGCCGGCCAGACCGTCTCCATTCTGGCCGATGACAAAGTCCCCTCTGACATCGTCCCCTTTGACGGCCCGGTGACCATCCGGTATGAGGATGATGACCTTTTGGTGGTGGACAAGCCCGCCGGCCTTACTGTTCACCCCTGCGCCGGAAACTGGGAGGACTCTCTGGGTGCCCGTCTGGTGGCCTACTATCAAAAAACCGGTTTGAGGGCCGATTTCCACCCGGTCCACCGCCTGGACAAGGGCACTTCCGGACTGATGGTGATAGCCAAGCACTCCGCCGCCCAGCACACCTTGACCACCGCCCTTCACTCCGGTCGCTTTCACCGGGAGTATCTCGCCGTCTGCGAGGGCACCCCCCTCCCTGCCGCGGGGATCATTGACGCTCCCTTGGGACGAACAGAGGAATCCTATATCCGGCAGGAAGTCCGGCCCGACGGGAAGCCCGCCCGCACCCATTATCAAGTCATCGGAAGCAACGCCCACTTTTCCCTGCTCCGCCTGATTTTAGAGACTGGACGTACCCACCAGATCCGGGTCCACCTGGCCTATCTGGGCCATCCGCTGGCCGGGGATTTCCTCTATGGCCGAGAGGATCCCTCTCTCATTTCCCGTCCCGCCCTCCACTCCACCCATTTGGAGCTGGAGCAGCCCTTCACCGGCAAAAAGCTCGTCTTCGATACCCCTCTGCCTGCGGATATGGCGAAGCTGATGGGCGGGGACACTCAGTCTCCCTCTTCTCTCCCCGCCTCATGAAAACAAAGCCTCCCTTCCAAACGGAAGGGAGGCTTTTGATCTGTCTCCTATCGCTCCAGCCCGCACAGACGGACCCATTTTTTCTCTCTCCAACGCACAGCGCATGCGATCCCCCGAAGGGCCAGATCTACAGCCATGGCTCCCCAGACCCCTGTCAATCCCCAGTGGAAATAGAGCACCAGCAGGCAGGCCAGCGGCACCCGCACCACCCACATGCACACCAGTCCCACCATCATGGGGAATTTGACGTCATCCGCTCCCCGCAGAGCATTGGTCAGGATGATGGACAAGGCAAAAAGCGGCTCGGCAAAGGCCACTGCGCGAAGGGCCAGGGCCGCCTCCCGCACCACCGCGGGGTCGCTGTTGAAAAGCCCAGCCAGAGGAGGGGCAAAGAGAAACAGCAGAGCGCTGGTCACCAGGCACAGCAGAAACCCAATGACGGCGGTCAGCGTACCATAAGCCTCCGCATCCTCCCGGTTCCCCGCCCCCACCGACTGTCCCACCAAGGCGATGGCCGCATAGCCGATTCCATAGGCAGGCAGATAGCAGAGCCCCTCCGCCGTGACAGCGATCTGATTGGCTGCCAGAGCCGCCGTGGTCAGCTGGTGGGCCACCAGCGCCGTCATGGTGATCTGGCCGATGTTGATGATCGCCCGTTCCGCCGCCGAGGGGAGTCCCAGCTTCACCGCCCGACGGATGATCCCCCTGTCAGGTACCATCCCCTCCCCTAAGGTCGTGGCGTACTGCCCCTGCCGCAGAGCCACCAGGGCCATTAGCCCTCCGGTGGCGGCGATGGAAATGGCCGTTGCAATGGCCGCTCCCTCCACTCCCAGCCCCGCCCGCGGGATGGTGATCCCCAGGACCTCCCTTGTGGGGTAGATGAGAAAAAAGTTCAATACGATGTTCAGCAGATTGGCCCCCGTGTTAAGGATCAGGGGCAGCTTGGTGTTGCCCATACACCGCAGCACCGCAGAAAAAATATACTGAAACGACCCAAACAGCAGTGTGGAGGCGTAGATTCGCATGTAATGGATGGCATGAGGCACCACCTCTGGCTTGGCCCCCATCCACTTGGGGATCCACCCTCCCAGCCCCTCATAAATTCCGCAGGCCGCCAGCCCGCATACCACCGCCGCCAGAAAGGTCTGCCGGATGATCCGCTTCACCCGCTCCGGGTCCTTCGCCCCCACCGCATTGGAGATCTGGACGGAGTAGCCCACGCCCACGCCGGCCAGAATGCCGTGAATGAGCCAAACTGGCGCAGCGTTCACCGACACGGCAGCCGTGGCCGTGGCCCCCATCACCCCCACCATGGCGGTGTCCACATAGCTCACCATCATATTGAGCACCTGTTCAATGATCGCCGGCCAGGAAAGCCGCCACAGCCTTCCCAGGCGGTCCTTTTGTCCCTTGAAGGGGAACGTCATGGCTCACACTCCTGTCAAATCAAACTGGGGCACATAGTCCCCGCTGGCCGCCTCCGCCCCCTGGAAGAAGCCGTGCAGCCCCAGCGCAGCCATGTATTCCTGGACACTCCGGATCTCGCTGGGCCGGAGTCTCCGGTGGATCTCCGGAAACTCCTCCGACCTGCCCAGGGGGACATATTGGCTCATAAGGGAAAAGTACACCTCACCAGGTTCAAATTCTCCGGCCACAAAGTCCATCACCGCCTTGGCCTCCTGCACGCCCCCCGGCAAAAGCAGATGGCGGATCATGACCCCTCTCCGCATGATCCCCTCTTCATCAAATACGCAGGGGCCCACCTGGCGGACCATCTCCCGGATGGCCTCCACAGCCCTCTGGGGATAGTCGGGAGCTCCGGAGTACCGCCCCGCCCGAGCCGCGTCCAAGTATTTGAGATCGGGAAGGTAGACCTGTACCCTTCCCTCTAAGCTCCGCAGGGTATCCACCGACTCGTATCCCCCCGTGTTCCACACCACAGGCACCGGGAGGGGCTCCTCCAGTACCTCCCGGATGCTGTTGGCAAAGTGGGTCGGAGTCACCAAATTGATATTGTGCGCGCCTTGGTCTATCAGCCCACGGAAGATCTCCCGCAGCCGCTCTACGCTCACTGCCTTCCCATATCCGTCCTGGCTGATGACGCTGTTTTGGCAGAAGACGCAGCGGAGGGGACAGCCGGAAAAAAACACCGCTCCCGACCCCCGGCTGCCTGAGATGGGCGGCTCCTCCCAAAAGTGGAGCGCGGCCCGGGCCACCACGGGAACAGACGGCATGGCGCACACCCCATCCCCTGCGGCAGCCGTCCGCTCCACCCCACACACCCTGGGACATTGTCGGCAGATCATATACTTTCTCCTTCCGACAAAAAGAGCGCCGCAGCAGCGGCGCTCTTTTCATCCATGTATTCTCTGCTCACTCGTCAAAATTGCCGGAAATCAGTTCGACAAGCGCCTCCACAGCCTCTTTCTCATCGGCGCCGTCGGCGATGATGTGAATGGTTGTCCCCTTCACGATCCCCAGAGACAAAACTCCCAAAAGGCTCTTGGCATTCACTCTACGCTCATCCTTCTCCACCCAGATAGAGCTTTTGAATTCGTTGGCCTTTTGAATAAAGAACGTCGCCGGGCGAGCGTGCAACCCCACTTGGTTATTCACGGTAGCCTCTTTCATGTACATAACAGTTTCCCCCCAAAAAACACACAGTGGTACTGTACTTATAGCATAGCAAATTTATGCCCCGCCGTCAACGGCATTTTCACCAAATCGAATCTTCTGCTGACCCTCTTTAGGGGTACTTTACCGAAGTTCCGCCACCGTAACGCCGTCTTCTCCCTCGCCATATCTCCCCGGTCGGAAGGCTTTCACATAAGGGCTGCGCTTCAAGTGCTCCCGCACCGCCGCGCGCACTGCGCCGGTGCCCTTTCCGTGGATAATGCGCACCTCGGAAAGCTTTCCCATAACAGCGTTGTCCAAGAACCGGTCCAGCTCCACCACCGCCTCGTCCCCAGTCATTCCCCGCAGATCCACCTCCGGAGAGGCTCCCAGGCTCCGGAGCTGGTGACTGGCCCGCTCCACGATCTTTTTCACCGCCTGCGCTGTCTCCTGCTGGGTGACCCGCACCTCGTCTTGCCGGGCGGTGATCTTTAGAATGCCCGCCTGCAGCTGAAGGGTGCCGTCCTTCTTGACATCCAGTACGGCGGCCTTTGTCCCCGGCATCTTGACCAGCTCCACCGTATCCCCCTTCCTGGCCGGGCGGGTGGGCGGCGGCACAGGGCGCTGGGGCTTCTCTCCCAGGTTCCCCTCCGCCTCATTGAGCCGGCGGCGCAGGCCGGAGCGGGCCTCATTGATCCGCTGCCAGTCCTCCTCCTGCTTGCTGCGCTTGCGCATCTCATCCAGCTCCCGGAAGGTATCATCGGCGGCCCGCCGAGCCTCCTCAAGGATGGCACGAGCCTCCACCTGTGCCCGCTCCACCGCTTTGGCCCGCTCCTTTTCCAGGCTATCCCGGTAGGTCCTGGCCTGTGCCCGGTACTCCTCCGTCTCACGCCGTAAAAGCCGGGCGGCCTCCTTTTCCCTCTCCATCTCCTGCCTCTGGCGGTCCAGTTGGGTGAGCACATCTTCAAACCGGACGTTCTCCGCGCTGACCCGTCCGGCGGCGGCATCGATCACATGCTCGGAAAGGCCCAGCCGCCGGGAGATGGCAAAAGCGTTGGACTTGCCAGGGATCCCAATGAGCAGCTTATAGGTGGGGGCCAAGGTCTCCACATCAAATTCACAAGAAGCATTTTCCACCCCCTGGGTGGTCATAGCGTACACCTTGAGCTCGGCATAGTGGGTGGTGGCGGCCACCAGCGCCCCCAGCGACCGACTCTCTTCAATGATGGCGGCCGCCAAAGCCGCCCCTTCCACCGGGTCGGTGCCCGCGCCCAGCTCATCGTACAAGATCAGGCTCCGGTCATCGGCCTGGCTTAGAATACCCACGATATTCACCATGTGAGAGGAGAAGGTGGACAGGTTTTGCGCAATGGACTGCTCATCTCCGATGTCCGCCAGCACCCGGTCAAAGACAGCCATCCGGCTCTCTCCACCGGCGGGGATATGCAGGCCGCACTGAGCCATCAGCACTAACAGCCCCAAGGTTTTCAGCGTCACCGTCTTGCCGCCGGTATTGGGACCGGTGACCACAAGCGTGTCAAAGTCCTCCCCCAGCCGCAGATCGTTTTTTACCGCCGTGTCCCGGTCCAGAAGAGGGTGACGGGCACTCTCAAAATGGACACCCCTCTCTACGATCTTGGGCGCCATGCCCCGCATCCGCAGGGACAATCCCGCCCGGGCAAAGATGCCGTCCAGCAGGATGAGGAAATCGTAGTCCTGGCGGATGTCCTCTTTGTGGGCAGCACAGTCGGCGGACAGCTCAGCCAGGATGCGCTCGATCTCCTTCTTCTCCTTGGCCTCCAGCTCCCGCAGCTCATTGTTGGCCTTCACCACACCCATGGGCTCGATAAAAAAGCTGCTGCCGCTGGCGGAGACATCGTGGACCAGTCCAGGCACGTCGTTCTTGCACTCTGACTTTACCGGCACCACATACCGCCCATTCCGCTGGGTGATGATGGGCTCCTGAAGATACCTCGCCTGATTGGAAGAGATAAGACGCTGCAGAATGTCCCGCACCTTCCCCGCCGTGGCCCGCTTGTGGCGGCGGATATCGGCCAGCTCTGGACTTGCCGCGTCGGCGATCTCCTCCTCCGACAAGATGGAGCCGCTGATCTTCTCCTCCAAATACCGGTTGGCGGAAAGTCCCTGGAACAGCGGATCAATGGGGGTCTTCTGGCTGTTCCCCGCCGCATACTCCATACACCCCCGGGCACACCGCAAAACAGCGGCGATGTCCAGCAGTTCCCGGGTGTTGAGGGCCCCTCCCATATCCGCCCGCTGGAGGGAGGCCGCCACCGGCCTCACCCCAGAAAAGGAGGGGGATCCCCGAAGAGCCACCAACTCCACCGCCGCCGTGGTCTCGGCCAGGGCCCGTTCTACATCGTCTGCGTCGGTGAGGGGGCGAAGGGCCAGGGCCCGCTCCTTTCCCTCCTCCGTCACCGCCTCCGCGGCCAGGAGCTCCAACACCTTGGGCAGCTCCAGCGTTTCCATGGACTTTTGAAATCGTTCCTCTCCCATAAGTTACCTCGCTTCTCCAAACTGGGATTATTCTCTTACCGTATGAGCCGCCCCACCTGATAGATGAGGGCACTGACTCCCCATGCCGTGCCAAGCTGGAACAGGATAGAAAACCCTGTCCACTTCCAGCTTCCCGACTCCCGGCGGATGACGCCGATGGTAGCCGCGCAGGGGATATACAACAGGCAAAACACCATGACACAATATGCATTCAAAGGACCAAACCCCATGGTGGAAAGCCCTGCGGCCGCCGCAGCCATCCCTCCGGGAGAATTGATGCTGCTCACGCCAAACAGGATGGCGGTGGAGGACACCACCACCTCTTTGGCGGAGATGCCTGCGATCAGCGCCACCGCAATGGGCCAAAAGCCCAGCCCCGCCGGCGCGAGCAACGGCACCAGGGCCTTTCCCAAAAGGGCCGCGAAGCTCTCCTCCATAACGGCAGCATATCCATTGGGGCCAAAGTTCAGCAACAGCCAAAACAGGACAGAGGACAAAAAGATCACGCTGCCCGCCTTGGTAAGGTAGTCCTTTCCCTTCTCCCACACATATACTGCCACCGTCCGTCCCGAGGGCATCTTATACTCGGGCAGCTCAATGAGCAGATCGTTGGGTGCCGCGCCCCTCCCCCGCTCCAGCAGGCGGGCTCCGTACGCCGTCAGCAGCGCCGCCGCGATCCCGATGAGATACATGGAATAGGCGGCCGCCACAGCATATCTCTCAAAAAACATCCCGGAAAACAGGACGTAGACCGGGAGCCTCGCCGAGCAGGACATAAAGGGTGTCACCAGCATGGTCTTCAACCGGTCCCGACGCTCTTCCAGCACCCTTGACGCCATAATGGCAGGCACCGAACACCCAAAGCCCAGCACCATGGGCAGGAAGGCCCTGCCGGACAAACCCAGCTTTCCCATAATGCCGTCCATGAGATAGGCCACCCGCGCCATATATCCCGTATCCTCCAAAAAGGCCAAGGCCAAAAAGAGAATACAGATATTTGGGAGAAAGGTCAAGATTCCACCCACCCCTGCAATGACGCCGTCTGTGATGAGGGCTGTGAGCAGCTCCCCCACTCCCCATCCGGCCAGGACATCGGCGGACAGCGCCGTCAAATGCCCGATCAGCTGCTCAAAGGTGGCTTTGAACATGTCCCCCACGGCAAAGGTGAGAAAGAACACCACCGCCATAATGGATAAAAAGATGGGCAGGCCCCATAGGGAATGAGTCAAGAGCCGGTCCGCCTTCTCCGTGATCGCGGCCCGCTCCTCCCGGTGGACCAGCACCTCTCCCACGATTTCCTCGATCAGGCTGTATTTCTGATTGAGAATCTCCGTCTCACAGCCCTCATCCAGGATACCCGGCAGATGTACCGGATACCTCCCGGTAATCTCCTGGTCTCCTGTCAGCAACTTGACAGCGTACCAGCGAGGATCGCCAAGCTCCGGCCATTTCCGGTGCAGAGCGGTCTCAACGGCTTCAATGCGGAATTCCAGCAGTTCGTCATACACCATCTGGCAGCCATCCGGCGCCTCTCCTCGCTCCCCGCAGCGGACGGCCGTCCTCATCAGCTCCCCCAGCCCTGTCCGCTTTCGCCCGCAGATCGGGATCACCGGTACGCCCAGCCGCTCCCGAAGCCGCGGCAGATCCAGCTCCATCCCCCGCTTCGCCACAATATCCATCATATTGAGGGCCACCACCACCGGCCTGCCCAGCTCCAAAAGCTGGAGGGTCAGGCAGAGGTTTCGCTCCAGCGCGGAGGCATCCACCACGTCGACGATGACATCCACCTCATCAGAGAGGATAAACTGCCGGGAGACCTGCTCCTCCATGGTGTAGGAGGTCAAACTGTATGTCCCCGGCAGGTCCACCAGCCGGACGTTCCTGCCCTTGTCCTTCCAGATCCCTTCTACCCGTTCCACCGTCACACCGGGCCAGTTGGCCACCTTCAGATTGGCCCCGGTATAGGCGTTGAAAAGTGTCGTCTTCCCGCAGTTTGGGTTGCCGATGAAAGCCGCAGTCAGCTGTCCTCCCATGTCAGGCCACCTCGATCCCGCGGGTGATCCCCCGGCCCATGGCCAATCTCGTCCCCCGCACCTTCAGGATCATGGTCCCCCCGTCCTTCCGGTTCAGCACAGAGACCTGGGTGCCCGGCGTCACTCCCAGCGCCGCCAGCCGGCGCTCCATCCGCCAGGTCAGATCCATGCCCACGATGGTACGCAGCTCTCCCACTTCCGCCTTATCCAATGTCATGGCCTTACGCCTCCCTTAGAAATCCTCCCATCTATCTCTCTAAGGGATGTTTGGGGCCCTCCGCCTTGGGCGGGGGCCTCACTTTATTTGCAATTCCTTATAAAAGTCCAGTGTCCGAAAACCACGCTCCAGCTGAGTCAAGAGGAAGCTCTCCGCCAGCCCGGCCAGTTTGTCCAGGCTCTCCTTCGGGATCTGGAAGGAAAACAGCCGTTTGGGGTCTCCCCGGACCACATACCGCAGCGCCTCCAGTGATGCCCCGTCCAGCGGCATGGAGATGCCCATCTCCCCCAACTCTCCCCGGCAGCGCCCGCAGTGGAGCACTCCCTCCGACAAGTTGAGCCTGGGCTCCTCCGGCGATTCGGAGCCGCAGACGGCGCAGGCGTCCAGCAGCGGCTCGTAACCCACCAGGCAGGCCAGTCTGATTTCAAAGGCCGCCTTGATCAGCTTTTCTGGCTTTTGCAGCTTATCCAGGGCATACAGGGAGTTCAGCACCAGGGGCAGCAGCCCCGGCGTCTCCACCCCCTCTTCCGTCACCGCCTCCGCCGCCTCGGCAAAGTAGGTGCCCAGGGCCAGCTTCTCCAGGTCCCTCCGCAGTCCCCGGAAATCCTCCAAGGTGACCGCTTCCTTCAAGGCCCAGCGGTCCCGGTAATCGTAAAGGGTCATGTCCGACCACACCAAGAGCTGGGCGCCGGCGGAAAGCGGGCTGTTTTTCCTCCGGCAGCCCGCCGCCTTCACCGTCCGCTTTCCCTGGCCCTCGGCCAGCACGGTCAGGATCTTGTCCCCCTCTTTGTAATAGACCTCCCGGAGGACCAACCCCCTTGTTACCACATGCATAAGCTATGTACGGGCATCAGGCGGACTTGGCCTGATGCTCCTCCTCCTTCAAGCGGCAATAAACTGTATATACCTCCGGCAGTCCAGTGCACAAAAACAGCTTCCAAGCGGTCTCAGCGTCCATGGTAAGTCCCCCTTTTCTCTCTGAGGTTAGCATGGACACCCAAAGGATGATTATGTCAGGAAATTTTTGCGTCCCGATATTTCTTCACTTCTCCCAGCGCCGCCCCGCTCCAGCGCAGCAGCCGGGCAGACGCGGCCTCAGCCCCTTCCGTCCCATCACAGGCCAGGAGCTCTCGCTTCGTTTTTGCGTTTTTCCCAGTCCGCAGCTCATGACAGAGGTACCCTGCACAAGCTGGAGCAGGTCATAGCCTGGCCAATTTTGAAATTCCTCCGCTCCGCAGAGAAAGCCGCAGGCCTTCTCCCCCTCCGGCATGGAAAAAACGACACCGCGATATGCGTCCAAATCGGACAGCTCCACCCGGTCCAGCACAGCCGCCACATCAATGTCGCTGTCCTGGGGGCCTCTCCGCGGCCATAGCTACCCTGTGGAGCCCCAGGAACGGGAGCCGGGGTCCGACGAACCGCTGTCTCAGGCGGACTGTCGGCTCTCCCATCCACGCGTTGATCTCTACCCTGCTTCCGGCCTCTCAGTCATCCTGGTAGCCGAAATTGTGGATCAGGTTCACGTTGTCCCGCCAGTTCTCCTTTACCTTCACCCAGGTCTGGAGGTAAACCTTCGTCCCCATGAATTTCTCCATGTCCTCCCGGGCCAGGGTAGAGATTTTTTTCAGCATGGCACCCTTTTTCCCAATGATGATGCCCTTGTGGCTCTCTTTTTCGCAGTAAATGGTGGCATCCGCCTCGATGACCTCGTCGTCCCGCTCGGAAAACTTCGTCAACTCCACGGCGGTGCCGTGGGGCACCTCCTTGTCCAAGCAGAGCAGCAGCTTCTCCCGCAGGATCTCCGCGCATACCTGCCGCTCTGGCTGATCGGTGACCATGTCCTCCGGAAACAGCTGCGGCCCTTCAGGCAGGAACCTCTCCAGCACCGTGAGCAGCTCCTGCACGCCCTCTCCTGTCCGGGCGGAAATGGGCATCACCGCCGTAAAGTCAAAGGCTTTGCTGTATACGTCGATCACTTCCAGCAGCTTGTTCTTCTCCACCGTGTCGATCTTGTTGATCACCAGCACCGAGGGAACATTCAGCCCTTTGATGCGCTCGATGAGCTGCTCCTCCGGCCCGCCGATGTTGGGAATGGGCTCTACCAGAAGCATCACCGCGTCCACATCGGCGACGCTTTCCTTCACTACCTGGACCATGTAGTCCCCCAGCCGCGTCCGCGCCTTATGAAGGCCCGGCGTGTCCATAAAAACAAACTGGCTCTCCCCCCGGTTCAGAATGGCGCAGATGCGGTTCCGAGTGGTCTGGGGCTTGTTGGATACAATGGCCACCTTTTCCCCCACCAATGCGTTGGTCAGGGTGGATTTGCCCACGTTGGGCCGCCCGCACAGGGTGATGATGCCCGATTTTCTGATGTTCATGCTCTCTCCCGCTTTCTCACATTTCCTTATCGCTCGGGGTCGCCGTTTGAGATATAGTATAGGCCCAGTCCGCGGCCGTCATAGCCCAGCACCATGCTGCCCTTTTCCTCGCCATGCTCCACCGTCACCAACAGATTGGGAATACCCTCCGGAAGCTCCGCGCAGACCAGCACGCCGCCCACGCAGTCATCTTGGCCGTTCCCCGGCTCCAGCACGCCCAGCACCTCGTCCACGGTATACGCTGTGGCATCTTCGTTATAGGTAATACGCTCCACCGTCACGGTCCCGTCCCCGTATTTGGGCAGGATGAGCACCCGCTCGAAAACCTCTCCTTCGCTTCCGGGGCCGCTTACCACCATAGGGGCGCACTCGCGGTCCATCATCCATTTCAGATCTTCCTCCGTGGGCTCATACACCACTGCCGCCAGCATATCCCGCTGGGCAAACTCCCAGAACAGCGCTTCCTGCGTGACCGGCTCCGTCGTCTCCGTGGGGGCCGCGGTTTCCGTTTCCGGCGCCGCCGGCGTTTCAGAAGCGGGCGTCTCTTCCGTATTGCCGCACCCGCTCAGCAGCAGGGCTGCGCCCAGCATGCCCGCCAGCAGCGCAGCGAGTTTCTTTTTTCTCATCCTAATTCTCTCCTTTTGCCCATTCGTCTGCCTTTTTACTCCCGCGTAATGCCCAGCACTGCGAGGATAGCCTCCTCCCGCGCCCGCATCTGGGCTTTCATGGGCCCTTCGTCCATGTGGTCATAGCCCAGCAGATGGAGCACCGAGTGGACGGCAAGATAGGCCACTTCCCGCTGTGTCCCGTGGCCGTACTCCTCCCCCTGGGCCCTTGCCCGCTCCAGGTTCAGCACCATATCTCCCACCGGGACCATCCCGGTACCCGGGTCTGCGTCTGCCGCCGAGGGCTTGTCCCCCGGAGATAGGACAAACATGGGGAAGGAGAGCACATCGGTGGGGGCATCCACCTCCCGCTGTTCTTGATTGATGGCCTGGATGCCCGCGTCATCGGTGAGCAGCACATTTACCTCACATGGCATGTCCATCCCCTCCGCAGCCAAAGCCGCGGGGATAACCTTCCGGAGCAGGTCCTCGATCTCCTCCGTGTCCTCCCTTAGATCGGAGGAGATGATAATATCATGGGTCATACTCTCCCCTTCTTTCTTTCGATTTGGAGCTCGCTATTTCTTTTTTGCCCTCGCCGGTTTTCGTCCTCTTCATAGGCCTTGATGATCCGCTGAACGATGACGTGCCGGACCACATCGTCCCCCGTCAGGGTACAGATGGCGATATCCTCCACCCCTTTGAGCACCCGCACGGCCTCCTTCAAACCGCTGACCTTGTCGGTGGGCAGGTCAATCTGGGTCACGTCGCCGGTAATGACGATCTTGGAGCCAAAACCCATCCGAGTCAGGAACATCTTCATCTGCTCCCGGGAGGTGTTCTGGGCCTCGTCCAGGATGATGAAGGAGTCATCCAGTGTCCGGCCCCGCATATAGGCCAAGGGTGCCACCTCGATGTTGCCCCGCTCCAGATATTTCTGGTAGGTCTCCGCCCCCAGCATCTCAAAAAGGGCATCATAGAGGGGCCGCAGGTAGGGGTCCACCTTGGACTGTAGATCGCCGGGCAGGAACCCCAGCCGCTCTCCCGCCTCCACCGCCGGCCGGGTGAGGATGATCCGGTTGATCTCCCCCGCCCGGAAGGCGGCCACGGCAGCCGCCACCGCCAGATAGGTCTTTCCTGTGCCGGCGGGACCGATGCCCAGCGTCACCAGGTTTTTTCGGATGGCATCCACATACCGCTTCTGGCCCAAGGTCTTGGCCTTGATGGGCTTGCCCTTGGCGGTCACACACAGTACATCGGCGGAGAACTGGCCGATCTTGTCCTCGTGCCCCGCCTTCACCAGGTTCAGGATATACCGCACGTTCTGCTCCGTGATGGTCTCTCCCCGACCGATGAGCTTCAAAAGCCCCTCTAAGGCCTTGACCGCATAGATGACCCGCTCTGCATCCTCGCCGGCAACCTTCAGCTCCCCGTCCCGGCTCACCACCGACACGTCCAGCTCTTTTTCGATCAGCTTTACGTTCTCGTCCATGGAGCCAAAGAGGTTTACCGTCTCCTCCAGCCGCTCTATGGAAATGGTTTGTTCTACCACCGCAAGGTCTCTCCTTTGTATTTTATCCTATCCCGCCGGCACGAACCGGCCCAATTCCTCTCTGCACTCGGCGGTGAGGATCACCACCAACTGACCGTCCGCCTCCCAGGCGGAGAAGGTGTGGCTCACCTTCTCTCCCGTCTCTCCCAGCAGCTCTGTCAGCTTTGCCAAAAGCCGCTCTTCCAAAAAGCTCTGGGCATTCTGCGCATCGATAGAGAGCGTAAGCGTATCATAAGCGCGCCAAGTCTCTCTCCTGAGGGAGAAGGGCAGCACCAGGCCGCTGGGCAGCGTTAGATTCCATGTATGGCTTATTTTATCATATCTGTCAAAGGGAATTCCACTATTTTGGTAAAAATTAACCCTTTGCCCCAAAATTGTGAGAGACCACCGGATTTTTTCGTCAAGGACATCGGTTTTTACTTCCGATTTCAGCGGAATAGAGGCCGCTAAGGTCCGCCATGTCCGGCCCTCCACCCGCCCCATGGCCCGGACAGGCATCCACTCTGGAGGATTTTCGCTGTACTGGGGCGGATCCATCCGCACTGAGCCCCGAATCAGCACATCGCCAGCAAGGACTGTGGCCCCCTCCTCCACCGCCGGATCCCCTGACCACACCTCCATGTGGGTCACGATTCCGGGGGCTTCGGCCACAATATCTCCCAAAATGCTCTCATCCACGATCTCAGGCTTTGCCACCTTCTCCCGGACGATCACCTCCGCCCGGATACCGTGGAGATTCACCGTCATCCAAGACAGGTCGGAAAGCTGAATGAGGGCCTGATTGCAAATGTCCCGCAGAGCCAGAGAGGGACCGTAAACGCCGGGGCGAAGGCCCTGGCGCCTCAATTGTGTCAAAATCTCCTGAGTAGGGACCGTCTCGTTGCCCTCCACCTCCACCACCAGGACAAACCGGGACAAAACGCATACCGCCGCCAGGGCCAGGGCAAGGCCGGCCAGAAGAGCATAGCGTTTGCGAAAGCGCAGCAGGAAGGGAGGGACCCCTCGCCGCTTGCCGTCAGACACGATACAGCCCGTCCGCTCCGCCAACTCCTCCAAGCCCTTTCGGTCGGCCCAGGCCACGCTTAGGTGAAGGGTATGGCTGTCTGGCCAGTCCACCCCCCAGAAGGCCACGCTCCGCTGGGCGCATAGATTCAAGAACCTCTCGGGAAAGGCGCCGGTCACCTCCAATCTCACACTCCCCCGAAGCAGATTCACCACTTGACGTGCCGCCATGATCCACCCCCTATTCCAGTTCCACTGACCCCACTGTCCCAGTGATGAGCAGTTCATTGGCGTTCATGGCTTTCAGCTCCAGCCCGGTCCCTCTGACCTTGATGATGAGCTTACCGCCGCTGATGATAATCTCCTCCTCCCCATAGGCCAGAATGCCCCGGTGGTTTTCCATCCGCAGCTCATGCCGTCCGGTGAGCTCCACCCTGGGCAGCCCCACCACTTCACCGGGGAGATCAAAGACCTGGGCAGTCCGCTCCAGCAGTCCCTCTTTCTTTCCCTTTCGTTCCATGAAAACGCCCTCCCATTCCCGCTATCTATATGCGGAAAGGGAGGGCGGCATGATCAGAAAAATCCGATTAAAACCTTCAATTTTTCCGGGATATTGTCCTCAGGGTGGTCTACAATGTGGCGGGCCAGCTTTTTCTGGGCAGCGCTGATCTCCGCCCCCTTTAGCCCCATGGCCATCAGCTCCCCGCCAGACAGGGCCAATCTGGAGATGAGGGCCGACTCCGGGTGCTCCACCGCCCGACGGAGCTTCCGCGTCACCGGAAGAGCCGCGATGGGAAAACCCGTGGCGGCGCAAAAGCCTCGCCAGCGCTCCTCCCCGGCGGTGGGAAGTACAGACAGGGCTGACAGGCAGAATCCGGCGGGAAAGGGGTACAGATGGTCCAGCAGCCCCGACTCAATCATCCCGCCAATCTGTTCCGGCCGGGGCGAGAGCAGTGTCCTCTCCATCTCCGACAAGATCCGCTCTCTGGACAGTCCCGCCGTCAGATGGGCCTTTTCTTTCAGCGCTGCCGCCGTCTCCTCCTCCAGCGCAAAGCCCAACTGGGCAGAAAAACGCACCGCCCGCAGCATCCGCAGGGCATCCTCACTGAACCGACGGCGAGGATCGCCCACACAGCGGATGAGCCTTCTCTCCAAATCCTTCCTGCCCCCGAAGGGGTCCAGCACCGTCCCATCCTCCTCCAGAGCCATGGCATTGATGGTAAAATCCCGCCGGGCCAGGTCCTCTGTCAGCCCGGTGTCAAAGCTGACGCGGTCGGGATGCCGGCCATCGGTATAGCCCTCCTCCCGCCGGAAGGTGGTGATCTCCACATCCCCATGGGCTCCGGGCACTGTGACAGTGCCGTGTCTCAGTCCGGTAGGCACGGCGGCAGGAAACAGCGCCAGCACCTCCTCCGGCCTGGCGGAGGTGCAGATGTCCACATCTCCCGGCCTTCGTCCCAGCAACAGATCCCGGACACAGCCCCCCACCGGATAGGCCGCCTTGCCTACCGCTCTCAGCCGCCGAAGGCAGTCCAGTGCCTCATCGCCCAGCACTCTCCATGTCATTTTTTCCCTCCTCCCCGGTATGATACCCCTTCCATTTGTATACAATGTTCTTGCCAATTTCTCCCGCCTGTTTTATAATGGTGTAACCTTACGGACATAAAATATGATCGCGATGCCCGCACCCCAGCAGCGGAGCCCAGTGTTTCCGGCTGTGGCCGCAGAGTGCCATCGCATTGACAAAGGTTGTGTTTTTTATGACGGCCCTTGATATTACATCTTACCTGTCCCCCAAACGCCGGGCCCATCTGGTGGGCATCGGCGGCGTGTCCATGGCCCCCCTGGCCGAAGTGCTCCACGGTATGGGCATGACGATCACCGGCTCCGACACCCGGGAGAGCGCCGCAGTGGAGCATTTGAAGAGTCTGGGCATTCCCGTCTGCATCGGCCACAGCGCCGAAAACTTGGGGGAAGCCGAACTGGTCATCCGCACCGCCGCCGCCCATGATGACAACCCAGAGATCTCCGGGGCCCGAGCCAGGGGAATCCCCGTCTTTGAGCGGGCCCAGGCCTGGGGTGCCATCATGCGTCACTATAAAAATGCCCTGTGCGTCTCAGGCACCCACGGGAAAACCACTACCACCAGCATGTGTACCCACATTATCATGGCCGCCGGGCTGGACCCCACCGTGATGATCGGCGGAACCCTGCCCCTCTTGGGCGCGGGCCACCGGGTGGGACATGGCGACACCATCGTTTTGGAGAGCTGCGAATACTGCAACTCCTTTCTCTCCTTCTTCCCCACCATCGCCGTCATTTTGAACGTGGACGCCGACCATCTGGACTTCTTCAAGGATCTGGAGGATGTGGAGCACTCCTTCCGAGCCTTTGCCGACCTGGTGCCGGAGAAGACCGGCCTCATCATCGCCAACCGAGACGACTCCAATACCATGGCCACCCTGACCGGGGAGCAGCGGCCCATCCTGACCTTCGGCTTGGAGGAGGGCGAGGTCCATGCAGAGAACCTATCCTATGAAAGGGGCTTCCCCACCTTCGACATATCCTACCGGGGGGAGATCTTCGCCCGCGTAAAGCTCCAAGTCCCCGGGGAGCACAACGTCCGCAACGCCTTGGCTGCGGCGGCGGCCTGCATCTCCTTAGGGGTGCCGCACCAGGCGGTGGAGACGGGACTGGCTGGATTCCGTGGGGCCGGACGGCGGTTTGAAAAGAAGGGCAGCTATCACGGGGCCGACATCTACGATGACTACGCCCACCACCCCAGTGAGGTCCAGGCCCTTTTGAATATGGCCAAGAGTCTTGGCTACCGCCGGGTCATCTGTGCCTTCCAGCCCCACACCTACTCCCGGACCAAGGCACTGTTTGACGAGTTTGTGGCGGTGCTCTCTGAGCCCGACATCACCCTGCTGGCTGAGATCTTCGCCGCCAGAGAGGACAACGATCTGGGCATCTCTTCCCGGGATCTGACCGCCCAAATCCCAGGAAGCGAATACTTCTCCACCCTGAAAGCCCTCACCGCCCGGCTCCGGGAGCTGGCCCAACCCGGCGATCTGATCCTCACCGTAGGTGCCGGGGACATCTATACTGTGGGGGAGGCTCTGGCCTCTGAGGCATGATGCCGCCGGCCTGTCCGTCCGTTCCCCCTTGATCCCTCCCCCTTAAGTTTGTCTGCTCTGATAAGCCGTTTACAGCCCGTCCGCTTCCTTGGGAGCGGTCGGGTTTTCTTCTACCTTCCCCTCCCCCAGGGAGATGCCCTCCTGTGCGGAAACTTCCGCCGCGGCCAGAGCCGCGCCTGCGCTCTCCCGCTCCCGTCTGGCCACCGCCAGCTCCTCACTGAGCTGGTCCGCCGCCGCCTTCTTCTCCTCCCTCCGCCGGGCCAGCTTCCGCCGGATGGCCCGCCACTGGGCGATGGCCCCAAACAGAGAGAATACCCCGATCAGAAAAAAGGTGCAGATGGCCCCAGCGGTGGGGGCGAAGTCCCCCTTCAGTCCTGCAATGAACCAGCCTGCCGCCCAGCCCAGGGCACAGCCGATATAATAGAGCACCGCAAAATGCCCCAGCCGCAGCAGGACGGCCCCCGCCCCCACCAGGTCCAGTGCACAATAAACCGCCGCCAATTCCGCGGACACGAATTCCCCCGCCGATAAATAGTATCCCGCCAGCCCAATCACCAAAAAGGCCGCAAAGCAGAGTAAGGCTGCTGCCAAACGGGCCACCGTAAAAAACGGGCGCTTTCCGCCGTTTTCCTTCATATCTGTCCCTCCTCTCCGATATTGAAAAGGCCCCGTCTGCCAAATGCAGACGGGGCCCGCCTTCCCAAATCAGGTGTTGAGCTGCTTGCGGCGGGACAGGTTGATCGTACCGTCCTGCATGCTGTCCAAGGAATCCAGGCTCTTTCCGGTGCCGTAGGCCACACAGGAGATGGCATCATCGGCCACACGGGTCTCAATACCGGTGTGGGACTCAATGAGCTTGTCGAAGCCCTGGATCAAAGAGCCGCCGCCTGTCATGATGATGCCGTTGTTGGAAATGTCGGCCACCAGCTCAGGGGGTGTCCGCTCCAGCACCCCATGGATGGCCTCCAAAATGCGGGCGGAGGGCTCTTCAAAGGCCTCGATTATCTCACTGGAGGTGACGGTAAACACCCGGGGCAGGCCGGTCATCAGGCAGCGCCCCTTGATCTCCACGCTCTTTTCCTCCTCCGGAGGGAATACGCAGCCGATCTGCATCTTCAGCTCCTCGGCAGTCCGCTCGCCGATGAGCACATTGTGCTTGCGGCGGATATATTTGATGATGGCCTCGTCAAATTGGTCTCCGGCAATCTTGATGGAGGTGGACTCCACAATGCCGGAAAGGGAGATGACGGCGATGTCAGAGGTGCCGCCGCCGATGTCCACCACCATATGTCCGTCGGGCTTGGTGATGTCGATGCCCGCGCCGATGGCGGCAGCCACGGGCTCCTCGATCAGATAGACCCGGCGGGCACCGGCCTGGATACCCGCGTCGATGACCGCCCGTTCCTCCACCTCGGTGATGCCCGAGGGTACGCATATGATGACGCGGGGCTTAAACAGCCGAAAGGAGACCGCCTTGCGAATGAACTCCTTGAGCATCCGCTCAGTCATATCGTAATCGGAAATGACTCCCTCCCGCAGGGGACGGATCGCCACGATATTTCCTGGCGTACGGCCGAGCATCTGCTGGGCATCCGTCCCCACCTTCAGCAGCTTGCCCGTGTTTTTGTCGATGGCCACCACGGAGGGTTCCCGCAGGATGACGCCCCTGCCCTTGACATAGACCAGAATAGAGGCTGTCCCCAAATCGATTCCAATATCTTTACTGAACATAGCAGCACCTCATATATCTTTCCGTTTTTCAGCTATTGTTGCCGGAACTTTTTCTCTTTAGGCTCATTCATTATAACGGCTTTTTTCCCGCATTTCAACGTCCAGAGGGAAAAAACATAAAAACTTACCGGGCCCGGGCCAGTGTTGCGCAGAATACCGAGTCTGCCCCCGCCAGCCGGAGGATCTTAGCACACTCTGACAAGGTGGCACCGGTGGTCAGTACATCATCTACCAGCAGGATTTTCTTGCCTGAAAATTCCTCTGTGTTGACGGCAGTATAGGCCCCCAGCACATTGGCCCGGCGCTGGGCCTCTCCTTCAATGCCTGACTGGGCGGGGCGGTTCGCCTTTTTCAGGGTTTTGACCACCGGAAGGCCAAGGGCCTTCCCCACTTCCCGTGCCAACAGCTCCGCCTGGTCATACCCCCGCTGGCGCAGGCGCTTAGAGGACAGGCTGGGCCAGGAGATGAGCTGGGCGGCGCAGCCGTGGTCTGCCACGCACTGGGCGATCAGCGAGCCGAAGGCCCTGCTCCTGGCGCTGGCACCGGAGAACTTATACGTGTGGACCGCCTCCCGGACCTTGTCCTGGTAGCGCAGGGCAGAGACACATCCCTGGGTCAGCTCCACCGCCCGCTCTCCGGCCGGCCCTGTCAGCCAAGGCAGTTCCCGCTGGCAGGCGGGGCACAGCAGCTCCCCCTTGTCCAGCAGCCTGCCGCAGAAGGGGCACTTAGGCGGATAGAGCAGATCCCACAGCGTCTCAAGAACGGGCATTTTGGATGTCCTGTTCTGTGATGGGGCCGTGCTCCTTCTCGAATTTACGGATATTTTCCTGCCTCAGATGCACGATCTGTCCGCTCATGGGCCGGCCTTCATAAGCTGCTACATATTGGATCTTATCATGGGTCTCCCGATCCATCCGAATACTTAAATAACATTCTTTTGCCATTGCGCTTTCCCCCTGCCGAAAAAGCATATCCATTTTAGACCTATTTCAGTTTGATCTTAGTTCGCTTCTTTTTCGCTTTTCTTCCCGGGGACCATCTTTTCTTAAAAAGATTTGACCCCCAGATCACTCTTTCCAAGGAAAAATTTATTTCAAAACCCACGTTGCGGCGGTTTGGACGCTCGCTGCTACATGCTGCGCCCCATCCCCTCTGCCAGCCGCCAGCGAAGGCCGGAATACCGCTTGGACTGCCGGTTATTGGCCGTCATGCGGACCACCACGTTTTCATCTCCCACAATGATGAGCAGTTCCCGGGCCCGGGTGATGGCAGTATATAGGACCCCTCTTGTCAAAAGGCGGGGCGCCGTATCCAGCGCCGCCAAGATCACCGCCCGGTATTCACTGCCCTGGGCCTTGTGGACGGTCACCGCGTAGGCCGGCTCCAGCTCCCCCAGCATGTCCGGCGAATACTCCACAATGTGCCCGTCAAAGTCCACCGTGATGAGCTCCCGCCGGTTGTCCACCGACAGGATGTGGCCAATATCGCCGTTAAAAATGCCCATGCCCATCTCCATCCCATCGGGGCTTTTCCACAGGATGTCATAGTTGTTCTTCACCTGCATCACCCGGTCGCCCTGGCGAAACACATAGGCTCCGAATTTCCGCTCGCCCTTGTCCTCCCCGGGGGGATTGACCGCGGCCTGGATAGCCCGGTTCAAGCTGGCGGTGCCCCCGTCATATTTGCGGGTGGGCGAGAGCACCTGGATCTGGTGGGAGGGGATGCCCATGTTCTCAGGCAGGCGCCTGCCCACCAGCTCCACAATGGTCTCCTCCGCCTCCGCCGGGTCGGTCCGCCGGAGAAAAAAGACATCCTGGCGGCTGTCGTTTTTCAAAACCGGGGGCATCCCCTCGTTCACCTGGTGGGCAGAGCGGATGATGGCGCTCTGAGCTGCCTGGCGGAACACCTCAGTGAGCCGCACGGTGGGCACCTTCCCGCTGCGGATCAAATCGGAGAGGAGATTCCCCGCTCCCACAGAGGGCAGCTGGTCCGGATCGCCCACCAGCACCAGCCGGCAGTCCTCCCGGAGAGCATCCAAAAGGGCCGCCATCAAGGTGATGTCCACCATGGAGGTCTCGTCCACAATGACAGCGTCCGCCTTCAGCGGGTCCTTCCTGTTGTGCGCAAAGATCAACTGGCCCGTTTTCGGATCAAACCGGGTTTCCAGCAGGCGGTGGATGGTAACTCCCTCTGCGGAGCACAGCTCCCCCATCCGCTTGGCCGCCCGGCCCGTGGGGGCGGCCAGGGCGGTCTCCAGCCCCAGTGCCTCAAAGAGGGCCAGTACTCCCCGCAGAGACGTGGTCTTACCTGTGCCAGGGCCGCCGGTGAGAAGCATGACCTGCCGCCGGGCGGCCATTTCCACCGCCTGGCGCTGCTGGGGGGCGTAGGTGATCCCCTGCCCCCTCTCGATCCGCCCAATCAGGGCATCCAGATCTTCCGGAGGATGGAGCTCACTCTCGCTCATGGCCCCGATCCGCTCCGTCACCTGGATCTCCGCTTCATAGAGCGGTGCCAGATAGCAGGCATCCTCCCCCGCCACCCGCTCTTCCACGATGCCGCCTCGCCCCAGGAGGACTGACAGGGCGTCATCCAAAACCTCCATGTCGCCCAGCCCTAAGAGAGCCCCCGCCGCAGGGAGTAGCTTGTTTCGGGGCAGAAAGGTGTGGCCGTTGTCCAGGTTGTGCTGAAGGGTGAAGGTGATCCCCGCCTCCACCCGCTGGGGATGGTCGCCGGCAAAGCCCAGCTCCAAGGCCAGGGCGTCCGCCTGGCCGAAGGCCACCGCCATCTCCCCCTCCGTCAGCAGATAGGGGTTTTCCTGGATATGCTCCAGCGCCCGGTTCCCAAAGCGCCGGTAAAGGGGCATGCCCAGCTGGGGCGGCAGGGCGTGAAGGGTCAGAAAATCCAGGAGCCGCCGCATCCCCATCTGGAGCCGGAACGCCTCCCCAATGGACAGTGCCCGCTTTTGGGTGATGCCCTTGATCTGGGTCAGCTTTTCCGGCGCACTCTCCAGCACGTCCAGCGTACGCTCGCCAAACTCCTCCACGATCCGCCGGGCGGTGGCAATGCCGATCCCCTTCACCGCCCCCGAGGCCAAGTAGTCAAAGATGGCTTTCTCATCAGCGGGCATCCCCCGGCGGGCCACCTCCGCCTTGAATTGCTGGCCATAGGAGGCATGGCGCACCCAGGTGCCCTCCGCCTGCAAAGACTCGCCGGGAGCCACGCCGGGCATACAGCCCACCACGGTCACCGGCTCCTCCTCTCCCACGTCCAGCTTAAGGACAGTGTAGCCGTTTTCCTCGTTTTGGTAGATCATCGACTCCACGGTGCCCGTCAAGCAGCTTTTATCCACCTCGTTCAGTGCTCTCACCTTCTTTCACTTTCCCCAACGGGAAAAGCGGGCATTTCACAATGCCCGCTCCGCTGATTTCTCCCGCACGTATTCCGGCAGCTTTTCTACCGGGCAGAGGTCCACGCCCGGCTCCCGCAGACAGAGGGTGGCCGCCACCGCCTTGCCCGAGTCGTTGAGCCCGCAGTCCACAATGACCACTCTGCCCGTCATCATGCCCCCGTCCCTGAGCCAGAGGAGGCCGATCACCGACTGCTCCAGCTCCCCGCCGTCTCCTTGACCGGGGACCAAGACACAGGCCTTCTCTCCCCCCGCCGGAGACAGGGTATGGCCAAAGAACAGCCACGCTAAGGTCAAAAGGCCTACCACCGCCAGTAGGGAAAGGATCACTTCTAAAATTGCCCGCATGTTGTCTCACCTCGGGCCATTCTATGCCGAAAACGGGGAAAATGCTAAAACATCGCGGCCACACCATAGGTAATGCAGGAAACAATGACGCCGGCAATACATACGCCAGCCAGCAGAGAGGGCATAACCTTCCGCAGGGGCATATTCAAAAAGGCAGCCACCAGCGCCCCCGTCCAGCCGCCGGTGCCCGGCAGGGGAATGGCCACGAAAATCATCAGTCCCAAATATTTGTAACGGTTTACCTTTCTCCCCTTTAGATGGGCCTTCCTCTCCAGGGCATCCACCATCCCGTCCAGCCGCGGGAGCCTGCGGCGGAGCCACTGGAAGATGCGGCGGATATAGACCACAATAAAAGGCAGGGGGAGCAGATTGCCGATGATACTGGCCAGCAGAGCGGCCGCCGGATGCAGGCCCAGGGCCACGCCAAAGGGCAGGCCGCCCCGCAGCTCAATGATGGGGATCATAGAGACCAGCATGGTGAAAACGAATTCACCCCAACTTGTGTCCTGCAGCCATTCCAACAGATCCAAAGCGGTTCCTCCATTGCTTGCATTTTCATGAGAACATTGTAACACAAAACAGCGGCGAGAAAAATAAAGAATGGATTAAAATCGTCCCCTTACAACATCCGCTTCAAATAGCGGCCCGTATAGCTCTCCGGGCACTGGGCCACCTCCTCCGGCGTGCCCGCACAGACCACATTTCCGCCCTTATCTCCCCCCTCAGGGCCCAGATCGATGAGATGATCTGCTGTCTTGACCACGTCTAAGTTGTGCTCGATGACCACCACCGTGTTGCCCAGATCCACCAACTTTTGGAGGACCTCGATAAGCTTATGGACATCGTAACTGTGCAGGCCGGTGGTGGGCTCATCCAAAATATAGATGGTCTTGCCGGTGGACTGCCGGGCCAGTTCGGTGGCCAGCTTCACTCGCTGGGCCTCGCCGCCGGAGAGCTCGGTGGAGGGCTGGCCCAGCTTGACATAGGACAGACCCACTTCGCTGAGGGTCAGCAGCTTGTTGTAGATCTTGGGCAAATTTTCAAAGAAAGGCAGCGCCTCATCCACCGTCATCTCCAGAACATCATAGATATTCTTCCCCTTATAGCGGACCTCCAGGGTCTCCCGGTTATACCGTTTGCCCTTACAGACCTCGCAGGGGACATAGATGTCAGGAAGGAAGTGCATCTCGATCTTCAGAAGGCCGTCTCCCTGACAGGCCTCACACCGGCCGCCCCGGATATTGAAGGAGAACCGGCCTGGGCCATAGCCCCGGGCCTTGGCGTCCGGGGTGGAGGCAAAGAGTTCCCGGATGTCGTTGAACAGCCCAGTGTAGGTGGCCGGATTGGACCGGGGCGTCCGGCCAATAGGGGACTGGTCGATGTTGATGACCTTGTCCAGAAATTTCTCTCCCTCGATAGCCCTGTGTCTGCCCGCCCGGGTCTTGGCCCGGTTCAGATCGGCTGCCAGCTTCTTATAGAGGATCTCGTTGACCAGGGAGGACTTGCCCGAGCCGGACACCCCGGTGACACAGGTGAAGGTCCCCAAGGGGATGGACACGTCCACATCCTTCAGATTGTTCTCCGCCGCTCCCCGGATGTTCAGAAAACTCCCATTTCCCCGCCGCCGCTCCTTGGGGACAGGGATCTTCCGTGCACCGGAGAGGTAGGCTCCCGTGATGGAGTCGGGGCTCGCCATGATGTCATCCACTGTCCCCTGGGCCACGATACGGCCTCCGTGGGCGCCGGCGCCGGGGCCCACGTCGATGATGTGGTCGGCGGCGCGCATGGTGTCCTCGTCGTGCTCCACCACCAAGAGGGTATTGCCCAAATCCCGCAGGTGCTTCAATGTCTCCAGCAGCTTGTCATTGTCTCGCTGGTGGAGGCCGATGGAGGGCTCATCCAGAATATAGAGCACCCCCATGAGGGAAGAGCCGATCTGGGTAGCCAGGCGGATCCGCTGGCTCTCTCCCCCCGAAAGTGTGCCGGCGGAGCGGGAAAGGGTCAGATACTCCAATCCCACCGACTGGAGGAAATGCAAGCGGGTCTTGATCTCCTTGATGATCTGCCCGGCAATCAGGGTTTTCTGCTCAGAGAGCACCAGCTGTTCCGTGAAGTCCAGGGCATCGGTCACCGATTTCCGGCAGAAAGCATCGATGTCCAGCCCGCCCACCGTCACCGCCAGGGACTCCCGGCGCAGCCGCTTGCCGCGGCAGTCGGGGCAGGGGCTTTCCGACATACACTCCTCCAGCTCCCGGCGGGTGCTGTCCGACTGGGTCTCCCGGTAGCGGCGCTCCAAGTTGTTGCAGATGCCCTCAAAGGGCTGCATTAGGGTACCCTGGCCGTTGGCCCTGTCATAGGTCAGCTTCAGCTTCTCCCCCTTGGTACCATAGAGGATCACATCCACCACATTCTCCGGCAGGTCCTTCACCGGGGTAGTGAGCTTGAATTTATACTTTTTCGCCAACGCCTCAAAATACATCCGGGAGATGGAGTCTCCCTTGATGTTGTTCCATCCGCTGGCCGTGATGGCCCCATCTAAAATGGACAGTTCTTTGTTCGGGATGATGAGTTCCGGGTCGATCTTCATCTGCATCCCCAAGCCCGTACAGGTGGGACACGCGCCGAAGGGATTGTTAAAGGAAAACATGCGGGGAGTCAGCTCTTCGATAGAGATGCCGCAGTCCTCACAGGCGTAGTTCTGGGAGAAGGTGATATCCCGATCCTCCCCCACAACGTTGATGACCACCAAGCCGCCGGCCAATCCGGAGGCGATTTCCACCGAGTCGGTGAGCCGCTGGATAATGTCCTCCCGGATAACCAGTCGGTCCACCACGATCTCAATATTGTGCTTTTTATTTTTATCCAGGGGGATCTCTTCTGACAGGTCGTAGAGGGCGCCGTCGGCCCGGACCCGGACATAGCCCGACTTGCGGGCATCCTCAAAGATCTTCTGGTGCTCCCCCTTTTTCCCCCGGATGACCGGGGCCATCACTTGGATCCGGGTGGCCTCGGGCAGCTTCATCACCTGGTCGATGATCTGGTCGATGGACTGCTGCTGGATCTCCTTGCCGCAGATAGGACAGTGGGGAGTGCCCACCCGGGCCCAGAGAAGGCGGAGATAGTCATAGATCTCGGTCACCGTGCCCACGGTGGACCTGGGGTTCTTGGAGGTGGTCTTCTGATCGATGGAGATGGCGGGGGACAGGCCGTCGATGGAGTCCACGTCGGGCTTCTCCATCTGCCCCAAAAACATGCGGGCATAGGAGCTGAGAGACTCCACATAGCGGCGCTGTCCCTCTGCGTAGATGGTATCAAAGGCCAAGGAAGACTTGCCCGAACCGGAGACGCCGGTGAGGACCACAAGCTTGTCCCGGGGGATCTCCACATCCACATTCTTCAAATTGTTGGCGCGGGCACCTTTGACAACGATGGTATCCTGCATGAGAATGTTCTCCTTTGTCATTTGCCGGGATCACCTCAAGTCATCCCAACGTCTGTAATATCTTGGACCGGAAGGGCCTGATACTGTCCGAATCATGCTCTGCCCCATTTTTCCCCCGGTCTTCTCATCCGTTCTTCCGCTTCAGGCTGAATCGTCATTGCCGCAGCTTCAGCCGCTATCACGCAATATTTCGGCTGTTCATCAGTGTCCGGAGGACACTGGACGACCACATCATAGAAATCTTCGCCGCACCCCTCCTGGAAAAGCAGGCGCCGTCAAAGGGATCCGGCCGGCTGCTCCGAGACCGGAATCCCATTTTACCTGTCACTTCCCCCGCAGCTCGATGATGCGGTCCCGAAGGACGGCGGCATACTCGAACTCCAACCGCTTGCTGGCCTCTTTCATCTCTTTCTCCAGCTTCTCGATAGCTGCATCCAGCTCCCGCTTGGTCATATTATTCTTCAGCCGGACGGTATGCTCTGCCGCCTCCTCGCCACGGGACAGGTCCACCAACTCCCGAACGCTCTTGACGATGGTCTTTGGTATGATACCATGGGCCTGATTAAAGGCATCCTGCTTCTTCCGCCGACGCTGGGTCTCCCCAATGGCCGCCATCATGGAGGGAGTCATGGCGTCGGCATACATAATCACCAAGCCGTCGGCATTCCGGGCCGCCCGGCCGATGGTCTGGATGAGGGAGGTCTCACTGCGCAGGAAGCCCTCCTTGTCGGCGTCCAAAATGGCCACCAGAGACACCTCGGGCAGGTCCAGCCCCTCCCGGAGCAGATTGATGCCCACCAACACATCGTAAGTGCCCAACCGCAGGTCCCGGATGATCTCCTGCCGCTCAATGGTATCGATATCATGGTGCATATACTGCACCTTGATGCCCACATTCTTCAAATAGGAGGTGAGATCCTCTGCCATCTTTTTGGTCAGCGTGGTGATCAGGGTCCTCTCTCCCCGCTCCACCCTGGCGTTGATCTCGCCGATAAGGTCATCGATCTGGCCCTCCACCGGCCGAACGTCGATCTTGGGATCCAGCAGACCGGTGGGCCGGATGACCTGCTCCACGATCTGGCCCGAGCGGCTCTTCTCATACTCGCCGGGGGTAGCTGAGACATAGATGACCTGGTTGATCCGCTCTTCAAACTCCTCAAATTTCAGCGGCCGGTTGTCAAAGGCACAGGGCAGCCGGAAGCCGTAATCCACCAAGGTAGTCTTCCTGGCCCGATCCCCGTTATACATCGCCCGGACCTGAGGAAGGGTCACATGGCTCTCATCCACAAACAGGAGAAAATCCTTGGGAAAATAATCCAGCAGGGTCATGGGGGCCGAACCCACCGGCCGTCCGGCGATGGGTCTGGAGTAGTTCTCAATGCCGGAACAGTGTCCAAGCTCCTGAAGCATCTCAATGTCATATAAGGTCCGCTGCTTGATCCGCTGGGCCTCCACCAGCTTACCCTCAGACTCGAAAAAGGCCACCCGCTCCTCCAGCTCCCGATAGATCTCGTCAATGGCTTTCGCCATCTTTTCCCTGGGGGTGATATAGTGGCTGGCTGGGTAGATGGGGATATGCTCCAGCCGTCGGATGGGGGCGCCGGTGACCACGTTGATTTCAGAGATCCGGTCCACCTCGTCTCCAAAGAACTCCACTCGGATAGCGGTATCTCGCCAATAGGCAGGCCACACCTCGATGGTATCTCCCCGCACCCGGAACATGTTCCGCTCCCAGGCGATGTCGTTTCGCTCATATCGGTCCTCAATAAGCCGGCGCATGAGCTCTTCCCGCTTCAGCTCCTCCCCCACCCGCAGGGTGATCATCATGTGGGCGTAGTCATCTGGCTCGCCCAGGCCGTAGATGCAGGAGACGGAGGACACCACGATGACATCCCGCCGCTCGATGAGGGAGGCGGTGGCAGAAAGCCGCAGCCGGTCGATCTCATCGTTTACCGCCGAGTCCTTCTCGATAAAGGTATCGGTATGGGGGATATAGGCCTCTGGCTGATAGTAGTCGTAATAGGAAACAAAATACTCCACGGCGTTGTCGGGAAAAAACTCTTTGAATTCGGCACACAGCTGGGCGGCCAGGGTTTTGTTGTGGGCCAGCACTAAGGTGGGCCGCTGGACCTTCTCGATGACCTTGGCCATGGTAAAGGTCTTTCCTGAACCGGTGACGCCCAGCAAGGTCTGCTCCGTCAGCCCGTTAGTCACCCCCGCCGCCAGCGCTTCAATGGCCTCAGGCTGGTCGCCGGAGGGCTGGAATGGACTGACCACTTTAAATTCCGGCATAGGCACACCTCACTCCATTGGATTTTCACCATTGTACCAAAACATTTGTTCGATTGCAATAGGGGAACACACAATTTTCTCTCTTTTGCCGTTTCAGAAGGGGATCCCGCTTTCCCGGATAGAGACCATGTCGTCATCTGTAAAAATCATATGATCCATCAGCGTCACCCCTACAGAGGCGAGCACCTTGGCCAGATATTGCGTGGTAACCTTATCCTCATTCGAGGGCAGTGCCAGGCCGGAGATATGGTTGTGGGCCAAGACCACCTGGGCGGCATTGAGCGACAGCGCTGCCTCTACAATACTCCGGGTCCTGACCTCGGCAGCATTGACATTCCCCTCCCCGATCTGGCGCACGCCCAAGCATTTGCCCTTTCCATCCAAGCACAGCAGGCATATCCGCTCGTTCCGGGCACCGAAGAAATAGGGCCGCAAAATATGGTAGATATCCTCTGTGCTCCCGATTATTTCATCCAAGTTCGTGCGGGAAGTGAAATAACGGCCTGCTCCCTCTTTCACCGCCTTAAGAAGGGCAATGGCGTGACCCCCCACACCGGGGACCTTGGCCAGCTCTTCCGGCAGGGCATCCATCACACCGGACAAAGAACCGAAGCGGTCTATGAGCGCATGGGCGGTGGGGTTGGTATCCCCTCTTGGGTTCGCATAAAAAAGCAGCAGTTCCAACAGCTTATGGTCCGGAAAAGACTCCGGCCGGGCCAAAAACTCCTCTTTCATTCGCTGTCGGTGGCCGTTATGTATAGACATAACTTTCCTTCCCCCATCCCTTTTCTTTCGCCCTACTGCCCGCCATATTTCTCCAGATAGGCCTCCATCCGGGCCTTCACGGCATCGTCGATGTATATCCTCCCGTCGATCTCCCGGTTGTAAAGAAAATCCATAACCTGCCGCACCGTGACGATGGGGAAGACCTGGATGCCATACGTCTCCCGCAGTTCGTTGATGGTAGTCTTCTCTCCAGTTCCCCGCTCCATCCGGTCGACTGAGACGATGAGGGCGGTCAGCTTTACGGCGGCCACATGCTGAAAAAGCTCTATGGTCTCCCGCACAGCGGTGCCGGCGGTAACCACATCCTCCACGATGACCACCCGGTCACCGGTCTGGGGCTGATAGCCCACCATGGTGCCTCCCTCTCCGTGATCCTTAGCCTCCTTCCGGTTAAAGCAGTAAGGCAGATCCCTGCCATAGCTGCGGTACAGACTGGAGGCGGCAGCCACTGTCAGCGGAATGCCCTTGTACGCGGGGCCAAAAAGGCAGTCTACCCCATCGGGCAAGTTCTGCTGGATGCAGGCGGCGTAATAGTCTCCCAGCTGAGACGCCTGCGCTCCCGTTTTGTAATTGCCGGTGTTGATGAAGTAGGGGGTCTTTCGCCCCGATTTTGTGGTAAAGTCCCCAAAGGTCAGCACTCCGGAACGCACCATGAATGTGATGAATTCTTCCTGATAGGTCATGTGGACCCCTCCCTGTTTCTCTTCTGAAAAGTCAAAATATTATACCATCTTTCCCTTCCCCATACAAGGGAGAATCCCATTTGACCGCTTCTCCTCACCTTTTCCGCCTTTCCTGCGTAGAATGCTTTGAAACGGGCCGGAGGGGGGGAGAACCCATGGAAGAACAGCGTGCCTTACGGGAGGCCCTAAAAGTGACGGACACTTCCCTGATCTTTTTCAGGCTCCTCATTTTTGGCATCCTTCTCTCTTTTTGGTCCGTCCTCATCCAGCGCGACCAGCTCTGCTCGGCTTTGTCGGGAGGAGATCCCTCCCCTTGCCCCAGCGTCTATCCCCTCAAGCACGCCGCAGGCGGGATCACCGTGGGATGCCTGGGCTTTTTCCTCTGTCTGGCCTTTCAGACTTGGCGGTCAGCGTGTCAAGGGAGTGATCCAGAGGCACGGCGCTCCGCTCAAGTCAACCTATGGGCCTCCATCCTGGTCCTCTCCGCCGCCATCCTGCGGCTGGAGAACCTGGAATTTACGGCAGGCAGCGGCCAAAGCAGTTCTCTGGAGGAGGGGGACTTGCCCGCATAAAAAGGAGTGAGACAATGGCATATTCCGACTTGGAACTTTTGGCCCGCATCATTCAATGTGAGGCCGGAGGCGAGGGAGAGAATGGAATGAAAGCGGTGGCCAGTGTCGTCATGAACCGCGTAAATGTTACATATGGGGAGTATTCCAGGTACAAAACCGTGCGGGACGTGGTGTTCCAGCCGGGACAATTCGTCTGCGCAATGGAGACAGTGGGCGGAAAGTACAATTCCCAAAACATTTACAACATGGCACTGGAGCAGGTCCACTGGGACATTGCCGAGTGGGCCATGGCGGGAAACCGGCTGTCCAACCTGGGCTCCGCGCTCTGGTTTTTCAACCCGTACAGCCCTACCTGCCGGCCTAATTTTCCCACCGCCGTGGGATCCTTTGTGATCCGTATCGGCGACCACTGTTTTTACAACCCAACGGACGCTTACGCGGATACTTAAGGAGGTTATATATTTATGGCAAGACTCTACCCCGAGGCGATGCAGAACGTTGCCCTCACCGGTGCCAGCCAAAACAGTTCCATCAATACCCCGCCCGTCCAAGACTTTGATACCCCCGCCATGGAGGGCTCCATGCAGCAGTTTTTAGCCGATAACCTGGGCGAATATGTCGTAGTGGAGTTTCTCATCGGCACTCAAACCGTCATGCAGAAGGCTGGCATTCTCTATGCCGTGGGCACCAGTGTGCTCACCCTTTACGAAGAGATCAGCCAGACCTTCGTCACCTGCGACATCTTCTCGGTCAAATTTGTCACCTTCTATCTCCCCGGACGCCGCCCCTGGCAGATGAGTAATCCCCTTTTCTCCCAGTCTGGCGTGGGGACCACCAGTCCCATCCAAGGGGGCTGCGTCGGCGGAAATTGCAGCGGCTTTCAAACCACACTGGGCAGATGACCAAAATGGCCGCCGGCCCGGAAGATGGGCCGGCGGCCGCGCTCTCTCTTCACAGCATTTCCTGCAGCCCCGTTTTCTCTGTGCTCTCTCCTCTTCTCCGCCAAAAGAAAGGTGCTCCATCCTGTTGTGGATGGAGCACCTTTTTATTTAGGCAAACGCCGGTAGACCTCCGTCTCGTGCCGGAGATGCCGAGCCAGCTCAGGGGAAAAATCCCCCGGCAGTGCCCGCCATTTCCAGTTGTCTCCCAAGGTGGACGGCACGTTCATCCGACCCTCACTGCCCAGACCCAAAAGGTCCTGGGCCTGCACCACCGCCAGGTCAGCTGCCGAGGCCCAAGCCCCCCGCATAAGTCCCCAGTGATAACCTTCCGCCTGTGTAAGCTTCAGGTAATCAACGGCGAATTCCCTGTCCGGCTGGGCGGCGGTATTCATCCAGCCCAGGGCAGTATCGTTGTCATGGGTCCCCACATAGGCCACACAGTGCCGACCATAATTGTGGGGCAGATAGTCGCTCTCCTCCCGACTGTCAAAGGCAAACTCCAGCACCTTCATGCCGGGAAAACCGGAGTCCTTCAAAAGCTGCCGCACCGAGTCGGTGAGAAAGCCCAGATCCTCGGCGATGATATCCTGCCTGCCCAAAGCGGCCTCCACCGCCCGGAACAGCTTCATGCCCGGTCCCGGCCGCCAGCGGCCATTCTTCGCCGTCTCTTCCCCATAGGGAATGGCATAGTAGGCATCAAAGCCCCGGAAGTGATCAATGCGGAGGACATCATAAAACCCCCTCTGCCGCCAGATGCGCTCGATCCACCAGGTATAGCCGTCCTGCTCCATCTTCTCCCAGTCAAAGAGGGGGTTCCCCCAAAGCTGGCCTTCGGCGGAAAATCCGTCCGGCGGGCAGCCGGCCACCTCCACAGGGCGCAGGTCTTCTCCCAGCTGAAACTGCTCCGGTCGGGCCCATACGTCAGCGGAGTCCCCCGCCACATAGATGGGCAGGTCTCCGACGAAAAAGATGCCCTGCCGGTTGGCATATTCTTTCAATGCCCGCCACTGGTGAAAGAAGAGATACTGCACCCCCTGCCAAAAGGCCACACTCCCTGCAAGCTCACCGCGAACTTGGGCCAGGGCACCTATCTCCCGGCGGCGGAGCGGTTCCTCCCAATCCCACCAGGGGCAACCCCCATGGGCGTCCTTCAGGGCCATAAAGAGGGCGTAGTCGGGAATCCAGGTGTCATTTTCCGCTAAAAAGAGGGGATAATCCTCCGGCGGAGAGGCCAACAGCCGCTCCACCGCCCTGCGCAGGATCGGATAACGTTTTTCATACAGCAAGCCATAATCCACCTGCTTTGGATCGGCCCCCCAGTCCAGCGGCTCATACTCTTCCCGCTCCAGCAGCCCCTCCTCTGCCAGCTCGTCCAGGTCAATGAAGTAGGGGTTACCGGCAAAGGTAGAGAAGCTCTGATAGGGGGAATCTCCATAGCTGGTGGGACCAATAGGCAAAATCTGCCAATAGCTCTGTCCCCCGGCGGAGAGAAAATCGGCAAAGTCCCGGGCTGCCCGCCCCATAGTGCCGATCCCCCAGGGGGAGGGCAGACTTGACAAGTGCATCAGTACGCCGCTGGTTCTCAAATGGCATCAGCTCCCCAAATAAAGTATCGTATCACGCCTGTCACACCTCTCTCACGCTCTCCCCGCATGAGAGCTGAAAGGGCACGATCTCATGGATGGCCGCGCCACCCTTGACCTGCCGGAGCAGGATGTCCACCCCCCGCCGGGCCAGTTGGCCGGCATGCTGCTGAATGGTGGTCAGCCGCGGAAAGCAGTAGTCCGCCTGCTCAATGCCGTCATAGCCTATCAGCGAAATGTCTTCGGGCACTCGGAGGCCCCGGTCGCGGATGGCCCGCAGGGCGCCAATGGCCATCACATCGGCCATAGCAAAGATCGCTGTCAATCCCGGACACCGGTCCAGCAGTTCGCCGGCCCCCTCATAACCGCCCAGCATAGAGAACCGGGCGGCCACAAACTGCCGCTCCTCGTCAAACGGAATCCCCGCTTCCATAAATCCCTTTCGGCAGCCGAAAAGCCGGCTCTGGCTGATGTTGGCGCCGCCCACTCCAACGCCCTCACAGGGATGGCCCCCGATCACACCGATGTTCCGGTGGCCGGCAGAGATCAGGTGGCGGATGGCTTGGGCCGCCCCCTCTGCGTCATCGGTGGAGACGCTGGAGAGGTTTTTAAAGCCCATGGTGTCCGCCCGGGTGGTCACCAAAACGCAGGGGCATTTTACAGCCCCGAACCGCCTTTCAAAATTGTTCTGATTACCGCCCAGGAAGAGAATCCCCAGAGGCTTAAACTCCCGGCAGACACGGACGGCCTGTTCCACTTCATCGTTGTCTTCATCCAGGTAATAGACGGCGGCGGCACGGCCCGCCCCCTTGATCCTGCTCTGCATCTCTTCCAAGATGGATGCAAACAGCAGGTTGCGGGTGCCCTTGACGATGATGGCGATGCCGTTTCCTCCCCGCTGCTTCAGGTGCCTGGCGTTGTCATTGGGATGAAAGCCCATCTCCTCCACCACGGCCATGATCTTGACCCTGGCCTCATCGCTAACATCCGGGTGCCCATTGATGACCCGCGAGACCGTGCCTACGGCATATCCAGAACGCTGAGCCACATCTTTGATTGTCATTTGCTTCACCCTATCCCTTGACAGCTCCAGCCGCCACACCCTTGATGATATACTTCTGCCCCAGCAGATAGACGATGATGATGGGAATGATGGTCATCATGATACAGGCCATCATAGGCCCCATCTCCACCTTGCCGAAGCTGCCCCGGAAGCGCTGGATCAGCATGGGAATGGTCATGTACTTCTTGATATCCAGTACCAAAGTAGGCAGCAGGTAGTCGTTCCACACCCACATAGCCTCCAAAATGCCCACAGAGACTAAGGTGGGCTTCAGCATGGGAAACACAATAAAGAAAAAGGTCTGAAGGGGATTACAGCCATCGATCATGGATGCCTCCTCCACCTCGATGGGCACCGAGCGGACAAAGCCACAGAACATAAACACGGCAAGGCCCGCGCCGAAGCCCAGGTAGATGATGCAGATGTTCCACGGGGTGTTCAGCTTCAAGCTGTCCGCTGTCCGGGACAGGGTAAACATCACCATCTGAAAGGGCACCACCATTGACAGCACAAACAGGAAATAAAGCGCCTTGCTGATACGGCTCTTCACGCGGGTGATATACCAAGCGCACATAGAACAGCAGATCAGGATCAAAACCACGGAAGAGATCGTGATAAAAAGGCTGTATCCCAGTGATTGCAGAAAACCCTGGGAGATGATGGCCGTTTTATAGTTCTCCAGTCCCGCAAAAATCTCGGCAGTGGGAAGCTGAAACACCGAAGAGGTGCTGATGGCCCGCTCCACCTTCAAGGAGTTGATGAGGATCATGAATACAGGGTAGACATAGGCCGCACTCAGCGCAGACAAAAAAACAATGAGCAGGATGTTTGCCGCTTTTTTCCGCTTGACCATTACTGCTGCACCTCCCGGGAACGGGTGACCTTTAATTGGAACATAGAGATGGCCACCACTAAAATACAGAACAAGACCGCCTTGGCTTGACCCAAGCCCTTCCACTGTGCTCCAGCGCGGCTGTAGAAGGTATAATAGATATTCAGTGCCAGCATCTCGGTCGCATGGCCAGGCTCACCGGCGGTGAGGGCCAAGTTTTGGTCGAAAAGCTTAAAGCCGTTGGTCAGGGTCAAAAATGTGCAGATCGTGATGGAGGGCATCACCATGGGCAGCTTTACCTTCCACAGTGTTTGCCAGGAGGTGGCCCCGTCGATCTGGGCGGCCTCAATCAAGGTGTCAGGCACCGCCTGGAGCCCTGCAATATAGATGATCATCATGTAGCCGATCTGCTGCCAACACATCAGGATAATCAGTCCCCAGTAACCCGCTGTGGAATTCAGCGCCAGCAAGGGCTCTCCCACCAAGGAGAGAACGCAGTTGATCAGGATTTGCCAAATATAGCCCAGCACAATGCCGCCGATAAGGTTGGGCATAAAGAACACCGAGCGGAAAAAATTGGTCCCTTTTAGCTTTCTCGTCAGAAGCAGGGCCAGGGCAAAGGCAAACACGTTGATCAGGAGGATGGAAACCACAGCGAAAGCCACGGTGAACCAAAAGGAATGGACGAACTGGGTATCGGCCAGCGCCCTTTGATAATTGCTGATGCCCACCCATGCGGCATCCTTCACCGTGTTGAATTGGCAGAAGGAGAGATAGACGCCCTCCAGGAAGGGAACAACAAATCCAATCGCAAAGGCCAACACTGTGGGAAGCAGGAAAATAGGGCCGTAACGCTTTAAGGCACGTTCCATTGCTCGGATTCACCTCCACAGAAGCTTTTTCACGCTTCATACCTCCAAAAGGGACGGGCAGCGCCCGCCCCCTTTGAAAAATTCTCTCATTGAAATCAGCCGTTGGCCAATGCGTATTCGGCAGCCCAGTTGTCCACGAAGGCAGCCACTACCGCATCCCAGTTTGCGTCAGTCTGGTCGGCAGCATAGGCCGTCAGAGCGGTGCCGAGGACATTCTTCCACTCCTCAGAGGGCATGGTGGTAAAGTTCCATGACACGGGGATCTTTCCGGCGGCGGTCATCTCCGCATCCTGCTTGACAAACAGATTGGGGGATTCCTGCGCGGCCTTGAAGGGAATGACGAAGCCCATATCATTGGCCATGGCCTTGGTGCCCGTCTCAGAGGTAACGCACCAGTTCAGAAAGTCCAGCGTGGCCTGAATGTCCTCAGCGCTGGCATCCTTATTGACACACCAATAGTTCTCCGTGCCGGTGCACAGGCCTTGGTTGGCCTCGTCGCCCACACCGAAGTAGATGGGGATCATGGCCAAGTTGTCATCGCTAAACTGGCCGTCGCCGGTCAGGTTGCCGTACTCCCAAGAGCCGTTCTGGAAAAAGACGGCCTCACCAGCCAGGAACTCATTGCGGGAGTCATCGCCGGTCTTGGCAGAGAGCTCCTTGGGGTCACAGGTGGAATTGTTGATATATAGATCCCAGATATCGCGGTAATTGTCCAGGTAAGTGCCCTTGATGGCGTCAGTGGCACTGATGCCATCGGCCTGATATTCAAAGTAGATGGGCAGATTGGCCAGGTGGGTCTTGAAGCGCCAGTCAGAAGAGCCGTCCATACCAGCGGAGGAGAAGGCGGCAAAGCCCAACTCATCCTTACGGGCGGTGATGTCTTCGGCTACCTTCTTCAGATCGGCAAAGGACTGGATGTCCTCCAAGGTATAACCAGCCTGCTCCAGCAGAGCCTTGTTTACGATGATCCCGTAGGTTTCGGTAAGATAGGCGATCCCCAAAACGGCATCACCGTCCTTCAGCGCAAAGGCATCGCTGGTCAACTGTCCGTAGACGTCGGAATCAGAGAGGTCATAACAATAATCCTTCCAGTTGGCCAGGCCCACGGGGCCGTTGACCTGGAACAGAGTGGGCGCACCGGATTTGCCCATCTCAGCCATCAGCGTGGTCTCGTAATTACCGGAAGCGGCGGTAACTATGGTGACGGGCACACCCGTCAGCTCAGTATAGGCCTTGGCCAAATCCTGCCACTGGTTGTTCTGCTCCGGCTTGAAGTTGAGATAATAAACCGCTCCGGAAGCAGAGCCGGAGCCGCCGGATCCCGGATCTTCAGAATTAGATGCGGTTTTATCGCCGCCGCAGCCGGCCAGCAGTCCCACTGTCATTGCTGCAGTAAGACCCAGTGCAAGCAATTTCTTCTTCATTTCAGTTCCTCCTTTATTCGATTCGCCGTTTCTCGGAGGGCCTGGAAACGTTTCCAGTTCCTCATGTTTTTATCATATCTCACCCCGTTTTCAAACGCAAGGGAATTTTGCGCGCATTGCACAAGTTTGTGCAATGCGCCTAAGACAATTTTTGTCGAATTGTCATGTTTCACAAGGACGCCCCCCTTTTTTCCTTGCCTTTCCTTTTTGGAAACGTTACAATAATATTATCTTCAGCAATATGGAAAGATCATTTTCGGAAATCAGGTGCTCCTATGGCCTTTCGGTCTACTTCCCAGCCTCCAAAACGCCGGGGAACCCTTTGGTATTTCACCCTCCTGGCCCGGGAATTTCCCGGCTGGGTGGGGTTGAACCTGCTCTTTTTCTTCTCCTGCCTGCCCCTCTTCACCCTGGGACCGGCCCTGTCCGCCCTGAGCCATGTCCTGGTTCGCCTGGCGGGAGATGAGCCGGTGCCCCTCGTCCGGGAATACCTCTCCGCATTCCGCACCCAGTTTCTCCGGAAAATGGGGTGGGGACTGGCCTTCCTTGGGGCAAATCTCATTTTGGGGATCTCCCTTTGGTTTTATACCACAGTCCCTTCTCTTCTCCCCTTGGCCGGACTGACCTTCGCCGGTTTTTTGTGCTTGTGGGGCGTATCCCTTCACCTGTTTCCCGCCCTCTCCTCTCCAAGGCAGACTGACCGCCCTCTCCAAGCCGCAGGAATCTCATTTTTATCCACTTTGGGACGCAGCATACTGTCCGCCGCCATCGCCCTGGCCTTACTTATTTTTCAAATCTTTCTTTTCCCTGCCGTTCTGCCTCTTACGCTTTCTGGCGGATTTGTACTGCCCGGCCTTGTTCTGGCCTTCCCTTGTTCATGCCGCTGAAACTGCGGTCTTCCGCCATGCGGGGAAACCGGAACTCTGTAATTGGGGGATTGACGCCATCCAAAAAATATGATAAACTTTTTAATTATAAATCTCAAAGTCTTTCCCTCCCGCCGCAGAAACCCGGTCTATTAATACGCAGTTTCACATGCTGATGTGGCTCAATGGCAGAGCATCTCACTCGTAATGAGAAGGTTGTGGGTTCGATTCCCACCATCAGCTCCAAAGGCAAGCCCATTGAAAACGCTTAAAATCCAGTGTTTTCAATGGGCTTTTTCATTTTTAGACCGCTGTATTTATGGGGCTTTATCGGTATTTATTGGTGGGCATGAACACCGTTTACGGCGCCTTAACAACCTACAGCACAACAACGTGAAGGCTTATTGGGTTCTGCATCAGCATGGTTTCAATGGCAAAATACATCCTCCGTAATATCCGGGGCGTGGGTTCAATTTTCGTCATTTACTCCAAAATTTCTCAAAATTAAGAGTTTTGAAGGAGTTTTGGTATCCCACCCTGTTAGGCAGCCAAAAAACTGCCCTGCGTTCTATTCCACACCCTGCAAAACGCTTTTCCTCCGCTTCTCTTTTCTGTCCAAAAAGGGAGATACTCCGCTTCCCGCAGTAGGAAGGGCTGCCAGAAGAGAAGACACTGTCACTTGAAATGCCCTAAAATTTCTTTTATAATTAAAAAGATTTTTTCAAAACACAAAACCGTCCTCTTCTTTCCCGGCACTTGTAGACAAGGCAGGAGAAGTCCTCTTAGGAATGCCTACATATGCAACTTTTATCCGATATGAACAACAGCAAGTGGTGACCCGGCTTCCGGAGGGAAATGAGGTCATTTTTACCCGGTTGTATCAGGTCGCCTGCCGCATGGTCTATTTTCATGCATTTAAAATCTTGGGGCAGAGCGAGTAGATGACACAGGATGTGTTTATCACCGTATTCCGCACCATCGGCAGCCTGAAAGCCCCCGAAGCCCTGCGCTCCTGAATCGGCGGCATCGCTGCCCGTTTGGCGCTCAAGCAGCAGCAAATGCTGAATTCCTCCCGTGAATTTGCTGCGGAGGAGGAGACCATGTTTGATCTTCTGGAACCCCAGGGGGCGGCAGTCTCACCGGAGGATATCTGTGCGAACAGGACACCGGCCTGATTTTGGGGGAGTTTGTGGGCCAGCTTCCAAATGAACAACGTACCGTCATGATGCTCTGCTATTATGACGAATGCTCCATTCAAGAGATCGTTTCCATCACGGGCGCGGAGTTTATGGCGAAAAGCCGGCTGAATCACGCCAGAAAGGCCCTGGAAAAGCTCATCCTGAAACGGGAAAAACAGGACAAAGTCCGCAGTCCGCAGTCAACTCGTCCCTGCCGTTCCGGGTGCTGTTCCTACAAGGGTAAAATCTTGCCGCGGATCAGAAAGTCATAGAGCGGGGCTTGTCCGCCGTCAAGGAGGTGTTGGGCTTTACCGCAGCTGTAGCGGAAGGAACTGCCGCAGCTGCATCCGCTCCCAAGTCCTGCTTCACTGTGCTGTGGGAGACCAAAACCAGAGGCATTACGCTCTATTACTCCTACTCTTGGCACAGCCCTGTTTTTGCCCTATGGAACACCAACTGCCTGTATAAGTCCATGACTTTCACCATTGCCCATATTTCCAACGTCAACCATAACGGAACCCTCGATGTCTATCTGGATGGCCAGCTCACCGAGACCTATGATCTGCAGTGGGATGGATGCGCCCAGACCATCATGGCACCCCGGAACTACGCTGCCGACCTCAAACCGGCCCTACACGGCCATAAAGCCGACTCCGAAGACGCCGCTACGGCCTTTGCCATCTACGGCGTATCCTTCTCCGAGTGATCCCATGCCTGGAGGCGCGATCGAAACATGCCGCCCCTCCAAGCCCTATTTTGAGTGAAAGAGAGAAAAAACATGATGAAACGAAAAGAGCGTCTTACCTGCCTGCTGCTCACCGCTGCACTTCTGATCCCCCTGTCTGCCCAAGCTGCGGCAGCGGAATATTCCGACCTGCCTACATCCCACTGGGCCTATGATGACATGGACCGTGCCGCCGCCCTCAGCATCATCAACGGCGTTGGGGAGGGATATATGGCCCCCGATGATACCCTGACCTGGGGACAGTATCTTGTAATGCTGGATCGCGCTTTCTATTCGGAGGCTTACAGCGATGCCGTCGCCGACGGGTTGGCCTGGGACCAGGCGGGCCACTGGGCCGCCCTGGAGTCTGGTCTGCTTCTGGAGGACGACTTCCTCCCGGTAGATGACACCCGCCTGGGAGAGCCCATTCTCCGTCGGGACGCGGCAGTCCTCTTGGACCGGGTCACCCCAGAGGATGTCACCAAGACCGTCTATTGGTGGGATACCTCTGAGCCCACCACCGCGAAAGAGAGTTTTTCCGACTGGGCCGCTCTGCCCAAGAGCTATCAATCTTCTGTCTCCCGGCTCTTTGATCTCTCGGTGGTACGGGGTCGGGATGACGGCACCTTCGGTGGAGAGGAGAGCATCAAGCGGGCCGACGGCACCGTTCTCCTCATCCGGGTGCTGGACTTGGTGGACCAGAGTATGCGGCACTTGGACAAAACCGTCACCCTCCATATTGTGGACAAGCAGGGAAATGTCCTGGCTCCCGACCAGACAGTGACCACCAAGGTGGGCACCTGGACCGGCAATCTGCTGGACAGCTCTGCCGTTCCCGGCTATACCTATGAAGACGGCAGCATAGCCGTCAGCTCGGCCTGCAGCGAATATACCTTGATCTTCCGGCCCCACACTAAATTTGAGGCCGCAGAAGCGGAATTCTTTGCTCAGCTGGAGCGGGGCGAGGTCACCTGGGATGACTATTGGTCCCAAGACTTCTGGCTCTATGCTCAGGGAGAGAGCTCCCGGAAGCACCTGCTCCTCTTCGGCAACGAGGAGACCCGGCGCTTCTCCAGTCAGCAGGAGGCCGCCGCAAATATGACCACAATCACCGTCCCGGTTTGGCGTTTGGGCAGCAGCGGCAATAAAGTCTCCTCCTCCGCCAGCTTCTCCATCCACGCCGCCATTGCCGACGATGTAGCGGCCATTTTCACCGAGATCTACAACGATCCCGAGCAGTTCCCCATCCGCGATCTGGGCGGCTACAGCTGGCGGGGCGATTCTGCAACCGGCGAGCACAACTGCGGCACCGCCATTGACCTGAACGCCAATGAGAACTACCAGGTCCGAGACGGGCAGGCCATGGTGGGCAGCTTTTGGATGCCCGGCCAGAATCCCTATTCCATCGATCCCAACGGCTCGGTGGTCCGCATTTTTTCCGAACACGGCTGGTCCTGGGGCGGCGACGCCTGGGCCTGGGATTCTGACCCCACCACCGGTTATCACGACTATATGCACTTCTCCTACATGGGCGGATGATATTTGTCCATAATCGGCCCACCTTCCTGCCACACGCCTTGCGGCAGTGAGGCGTTGAAGCGCGGCGGCCAACCATCTGCCTTAAAAAACCGGTCCCCTCAGCCTTGGCTGAGGGGACCGGTTTTTACTTCAGCTGTTCTATCAGCTCTTGCAGGCTCTCCAGCGCGCTTTGCAGATCTTCCACGATGTCCGCGGCCAGCACATCCGGCGAGGGGAGGCTGTCCAAATCGGCAAGGGTCCGATCCTTGATCCAAAAAATATCCAGACTGACCTTGTCCCGCTTCAAAAGCTCCTCCGCACTGAACCTGCGCCAGCGTCCGTCGGGATTCTCCTCCGACCAGGTCTCCGTGCGTTCCTGACGGTTTTCCGGATGATAGCAGGTGACAAAATCCTCCAAATCCCGGTCTGTCATGGGATTCTGCTTGAGCGTGAAATGGACGTTCGTGCGGAAATCATAGATCCACACATCCTTTGTCTGGATCTCAGGGCTGGCTGGGTGCTTATCAAAAAAGATGACGTTGGCCTTCACCCCAGGCTTATAAAAGATCCCGGCGGGCAGGCGCAGGATCGTATGGAGATCGGTGGTTTTCAGCAGCTTCTCCCGCACAGTTTCCCCGGCTCCCCCTTCAAACAGCACATTGTCCGGGACTACCACCGCAGCCTTACCGCCCTCCTTCAAAAGCGTGTTGATATGCTGCACAAAATTCAGCTGCTTATTGGAGCTGGTGGCCCAAAAATCCCGACGGTTATATACCAGTTCCTCACTCTCCTCCTCCCCTTTCTTATTGGTAAAGGTGAGAGAGGATTTCTTCCCAAAGGGCGGATTGGTCAATACATAGTCTACCCGGGTGCCTGGGGCGGTCAGCAGAGCATCCCCCAAGGTGACCGGCACCGCTTCGTAAATATCCCCGATATTGTGCAGGTAGAGATTCATCAAGCACAGCTTAAAGGTCGTGCTCACCAGCTCATTGCCGTAAAAGGTCTGATTCTGGAGGAACTCCTTCTCCTCCTGGCTCAGGTCATAGTTTTGTGTGAGAAAATCCTGGCATGCCAGAAAAAAGCCGCCGCTGCCGCAGCAGGGATCTCCGATGGTCTTCATGGGCTCCGGCTGCAGGCAATTGACCATCGCCCGGATCAGAGGCCGGGGGGTGAAGTACTGTCCGGCGCCGCTTTTGATGTCCTCCGCGTTCTTTTGAAGCAGCCCCTCATAGATCTCTCCCTTCACATCAGAGGCCATGGACACCCATTTCTCCTTGTCGATCATCTGGACGATGCGGTACAGGATGGCGGCGTTGCTGATCTTATTGGTGGCCCCCCGAAAGATCATGCCCAGGGTCCCGCCCTGCTCCCCCAACTTCTCCAAAATCGCCTTGTACCGTTCCTTCAGCTCTGCCCCCTTGAGGAGGTTCATATGGGCCCAGGTGTAGCCGGCCGGAATGTCGATCTTCTTCTCATAGGGTGGCTTAGTGTACTCCTCTGCCATCTTCAGAAAGATCAGATAGGTCAGCTGCTCCAAATAGTCTCCATAGGAAACACCGTCGTCACGGAGGGGGTTGCACATACTCCAGACCTTGGAAATGATATTGGATGTATTTTCCTGCTTCATCTAATGACCTTCCTTCCAGCCTCCGGCGCCCCATTTGGTCCCGTTCTCCCCTCGGCAGGAACCTATGATAAAAATATACCATACCCCGTCATCGGCTTCAAGCTGCCCCCTCAAATTGGGCTGTCTGAAAATACACTCCGGGGCAGCCGCCGCAAATATATGTATATAAAGAAAGGGCGGCAGCTCAACGCTACCGCCTTTACATCCGTTGTCTGAACGGGTTCTGTGATCCACCGGCGAACCTCCGCGGCATCCTCCTATGAATGGGCGGCGGAGTAGTGCCCGGATCATTTTTGGGGGGAGCACTTAAAAAACTGTGCGGACAACAGCCCGGAGAATTGATATGGGATACTTTATATTCTATCTGAGCCAGGTGCGGGCGCTTGAACCGGGATATAAAACTCCCGGAATCTGATACCGCCCCGCCGTCCGCCCTTAAGCACTTCCAAAAAATTTTGCAGCAAAAGACCTCCCATCCACTGTCTCAGCAGATGGGAGGTCTTTTTTATCAAAAATTCCTTTTAAAATAGGCGGCATTTCCCCAGTATTTTTATTCTCTGCAGCGGTCTCCGGCCCCTACGGGATCTCCTCGCCGGAGTCCTCCCCCAAGGTGAGGTCAGCCTGAAGGGGGATCGTCAGATCCACCCCGCCAAACTGTTTCAGCCGTTGGCCCTCCACCTGAAAGACCACCTCCGCCCCCGGCTCCAGGCCCGCCAGTGTATTGGCAATGGCGTAAAGACGCCGGGGATCCTCCTCTTCCTCCTTCAGCCAGTTCTCACTCAGATCCACGGTAAAGCAGGTCCCATCCGCATCCAGGTAGAGCAGCTTTGTCCCCGCAGGACAAATCGGCTGCAGGTCTCTCCCCTCCGGCCCCTCCAGCAGCGCTTGGAGGGCGGCAATGGCGGCCTGGTCCCCCATATCCAGGGAAAGCGTCCGCGTCTCCTGCGCCAAGCTATCTCCCCGAAGGAACCAGAGGGACACCTCTGTCTCACTTTCGCCGTCCGCGCCGTTGTCCAGCAGGAAATCAGAGGGAAGTAAAACCTGATCCCGAAAGGGCCGCGGACGGCCCTCTACCATGATATAGACCGCCTTCACCCCTTCTATTTGGCACAAGGTGAGAACAATACAGCCGTCTGCCAGAGACAGGTCCGCCCCAGACAAGCCGCCATAGGCCTCAGACAGGTCAATATTGGCCACTCCGTCCTCCATCCACCATTTCCGAAGAGCGGTGCCACGGGGGAATGGGGAAATCAGCTCGTCATCCTCCGGTCCGGAGAGCAGCAGTCGGACCAGGCCCTCCACCGTCTCATATCCCTCCGGCGGAGTGCGCATTTCCCAGGCCAGTGCGGCACCGTTCTCCCAGTTTTCAGAGGTCATAAAATAAAGCATATATTGTCCCTCTGCCGGGCTGTTCTCCCCCCTTGGGGAAGCAGAACAGCCCGCACATAAGAGAATCACAGACAACATCGTGGCAGCAATCTTCTCTCTCATACGCGCCCCTCCTCCCGGGACAGCGGGAAGGTAACAAGGAAGCGGGTCCCCGCCGGCTCCCGGCGCTGGACCTCCACTGTCCCCCCATACCGCAGGGTCGTGTCCTTCACGATGGACAAGCCCAGGCCCGTGCCTCCGGCCGCCCGCGACCGCGCCTTATCCACTCGGTAAAAGCGGTCAAATATCTTGCCGATATCCTCCTCCGGGATCCCCACACCAGTGTCCTCCACGGTGATGACCACCCGGTCCTGCACCTCTTCCGCTTTGAGGTCAACTGAGCCGCCCGGCAGATTGTATTTGATGGCATTTTCCACCAAGTTAAATAAGATTTGATGCAGGTCGTCCCAAGTGGCCTGAACCCACAGCCTCTCGCCCGCCTCCAGCCGGAGAGACACCTCTGCCGCCTGGGCCAGAGGCTCCAGCATGTGCTCCACCCGCTGAGCCACTTTTTTCACGTCCACCACTTCCGTCTCCATCGGGGCAGAAGCATCCAGCCGGGTCAGGGCCAGCAGGTGCTCAGTAATGCGGGTCAGTCGCCCAGCCTCATCCCCGATGTCCCCCACAAACTCCCGAACGGTGTCCATGTCAATACAGTCATTTTGCAAAATCGAGTCGGTGAGCAGGCGGATCGAGGCCAGCGGCGTTTTGAGTTCATGGGAGGCGTCCGAGACAAAGCGGCGGCGGGCCTCCTCCGTAGTCTGGAGCCGATCCGTCAGGGCGTTGAATTCCTCCGCCATCTGGCTGAGCTCGTCTCCGCCCGACATCTGCACCCGGTGGCTGTACTCTCCCTCCCGAACGATGCAGATGGCCCCCAGCAGCTTGGCAATACGGCGGGTCAGGGCGCCGGAGAAAATGAGCGACAAGGTCAGTGCCACCGCAGCGATGACAAGGGAGATGGTCCACAAGGTCTGCTGGACACCCAGCAGGAATTGTCCTTGGGCGGCGTCATATTCATCCACATAGACCACCCCCAGCGTCATGCCCCGGTAGATCACCGGAACGACAGCCCAGCTGTGGAAAGCCCCGCTGGTGTAGTAAGAGCGGAATTCATCATATCCCCGAAGTGCCGAGGTAATCTCGCTGAGCAGGGCATATTGTCCTACGGCGCCGGAGGCGGCAGAGGTATCATATAGGATTAATCCGGAGGGATCGGTGACCATGATCCGGTTCAAAGCCGTGTCTCCCAGCACCTCCATGACCCGGCCGACTCCCTCCTCACTCAGGCTGTCAGGGCCGGCCAGAGCGGAGGCGATCACCCCGGCCTGACCTTGCAGGGAGGTCTCTTTGGATCGAAACACCATCTGCTGGGAGGCCAAAACAGGATAGATGTTCAGAAGGATCAGCACCGCGGTGATGATCACCAGGTAAGTCAGCGCATATTTGACCCGGAGGGACCGCAGAAACGGGGTCTTTGGGGATTCGGTATGTCCAGCCATCACGGTCCTCCTCTCTCTTGCCAATGCAGCCGCCTTAAAACAGAGACAGACGAGTTTATCCGTTCCCTCTCAGGTAATATCCCACACCCCATTTGGTCAGGATGTATTCCGGATTTGCCGGGTCCAATTCCAGCTTTTCCCGCAGCCGGCGGATATGGACATCCACTGTGCGGTAGTCGCCGGCATACTCATAGCCCCAGACCACATTCAGCAGGTTTTCCCGGGAGTACACCCGGCCGGGGTTGCGCATCAGCAGCTCCATGAGGTCAAATTCCTTGGCGGTCAACTCCACGCTTTGGCCGTTTTTCCAGGCCGAGCGCTCATTCGCGTCCAGCGTGATATGGCCTGCGGTGATCTTCCCGCTCCCCTCTCTTTGCTGCGCCATGCCCGCCCGCCGGAGGAGAGCGCGGATGCGGGCCTTCAATTCCAAAATATTGAAGGGCTTTGTGATATAATCATCCGCCCCGCACTCAAAACCCATGAGCTTATCGGCATCCTCTCCCTTTGCTGTGAGAAGGATAATGGGCACACTGGAAAATTTTCGGATGTGCATGCAGGCCTGGAGCCCGTCAATCTTAGGCATCATCAGATCCAGGATGATGAGGTCAAAGGAGCCCTCCCGGGCCAGATTCACGGCCTCCTGGCCATTGTAGCCCACCTCCACCTGATAGCCTTCATTTTCCAGGTTGAATTTGATGCCCTTTACCAGCACCCGCTCGTCATCCACCACCAGTATTTTCATTGGCTCTCCTCCTCTCCCGTTGTAATGTAATCCATCAGCTTCGCCGCCGTCTCCTCCCCAATGCCCTTCACTCTTGTGATCTCCTCCGGATAGTGGTAAGGGCCGTTGGCCTCCCGGTCGGCGATAATGGCGGCCGCCCGCACTTGGCCGATGTCCGGCAGCGTTTGCAGCGTCTCCGCGTCGGCGGTATTGATGTTGACCTTCTCAATCTCCGGCCCAGCCGTGGGCGCCGGGATGACCGTGACCGTCTCCTTCAAGGTCCTCTGCGTCTCCACCCGGAGGGGCTCTGCCCCGCCGCTTCCCCGCAGAAACCAGCCGGCAGTAAACGAGAGGAAAACCGCAGCGATCAAAATAACGGCGCCTTCCCATTTGGAAAGTTTCATTATTTTATCCTCTCCCTCCCCGTTGCGTCCCGCCCTGGGGTCTGATATAATAACTATATTTTATTATAACACAAGAAGCAGGAGTTTCCTATGAAAAAATATCGCTCGCTGACGGCTCTTTTCCTGGTACTGGCCCTTTGGATCTCTGCATCCCCCGTTGTCCTTGCCTCTGAGTCCGACTCCGCCGAAAGTTTTTCTGTCTCTGCCGCCTCCGCCATCTTAATCGACGCCGATTACGATGATGTACTCTATGAGCAAGACGCCGACGAGCGCCGCTATCCCGCCAGCATCACCAAGGTGATGACCAGTCTTCTGGCCTTGGAAGCCATTGACCGGGGAGAGCTGTCCATGGACACCTCGGTCACTCTGGGAAACGACCTCTACACCGGCATCGGGGAGGGCGGCTCTACCCAAGATCTGAAACCCGGGGAGATCCTCACCATCCGTGATCTGCTCAACTGCGCCCTTATCCCTTCCGCCAATGAGGCCTGCAACGCCTTGGCCTCCGCAGTAGCCGGCAGCATCCCCGCCTTTGTGGAGCAGATGAACCAAAGGGCCCAGGAATTGGGCATGACAAACACACACTTCGTCAATACCCACGGCTATCATCACGATGACCACTATACCACCGCCCGGGATATATCCCGGATGTGCCTCAAGGCCATGGAATACCCCGACTTCCGGGAGATCGTCTCCTCTGTAAACTACACCGTCCCCGCCACCAATCTCCATGACGCCCGGGTCCTCCACGACACCAACGCCCTGGTCTCCAACTTCCGCACCGGCCGGGCAGACCTTCTCTACCGCTACGCCACCGGCATCAAGACCGGCTCCACCCCCGAGGCGGGCTACTGCCTGGCCTCCGCCGCGGAGAAGGATAGCCGGACCATGATCGCCGTGGTGCTGGGGGGCACCAACTGGACGGTAGGGGGCGTCTTCCAGGAGGACAATTACTTCACCGAAAGCAAAAATCTGCTGGAATATGGCTTCAACCATTTCTCCCGGAAAACTGTCCTCAGCGAGATCGAGCCCATCGACACCATTCCCGTCTCCCTGTGTGCTGAGCAGGACTATGTCACCGTCCAGCCCGCCGCCAGTTTGGAGGCCACCTTGCTCAACACCTTAGATCCGGCAGTGTTCGACCGGGAGGTCACCCTTCCCGAATCCCTTCAGGCCCCCATCGAAAAGGGACAGGTATTGGGAACGATCTCCATCTCCTATGAGGGAAAGGATTATGGCACAGTGGATCTCGTGGCCTCCACCTCTTTGGAACAGTCCAGGCTCCTCTATGTGCTGGACCGGGTGCAATGGCTGTTCAGCCTTCTGTTAGTAAAGCTGCTGCTCTTGCTGGTGATACTGCTCGTGCTCGCATTGGTGCTGCGGCGAGTGATCTTCGGGCCCCGCCGCTTCCGCCGGAACCGCTGGGAAACCCGGTCCCCCAAAGTATACAGCAGCAGCTATCGGGGCCGGAGAAAATAAAGATACAAGGTCCGGGCCGCAAAACGGCTCGGACCTTGTCCTTTTAAATGTCTCTCAATCGTCGGCGGTGAAAACCGACTCCCAAGTCCGCCCCCTCGTGCTGCAGCAGCCATCTTTTTTTCTCCACTCCCCCGGCATAGCCGGTCAAACTCCCATCTGTCCCCACCACCCGATGGCAGGGGATCAGGATGGAGATGGGGTTATGCCCCACCGCGCCGCCTACCGCCCGGGCCGAGACCAGCCGGCCTGTGTCCTCTGTCATCGCCTGAGCAATGGCGCCATAGGTAGTCACCTCTCCCCAGGGGATCGCCCGCAAAATGCCCCACACCGCCTGTCGGAAGGGGCTCCCTTCCGGTGCCAGCGATGGCATAGGCATCTCAGACTCTCCGGTAAAATAGGCATCGAGCCACTGACGGGCAACCAGGAAAACAGGAACTTCCCCCGCCTGCATCCGGCGTCCCGGACTGCCAAAATATTTCTGCCCTTCCAGCCAAAGCCCGGTGAGGTGTTCCCCGTCACTGGCCAAAGTAAGCTTTCCCAGCGGAGAAGCGTACTGCGTCACCTTCCAATCTTCCATGAGCCTCTCCTTTATAGTACCTGCTTGAGCGCCTGGGCCAGCTGATCGGGACAGGAGGTGACGCTGCCTCCGCACTGGACCCCTTCCAGCCGGCTGATCACGTCCTCTACCTTCATGCCTGCCACCAAACGGCTGATCCCCTGAGAGTTGCCAGGACAGCCACCGATGACCTGGAGAGACTTGATAATGCCATCCTCTACCTCAATGATCATTTTTCGGGAGCAGACATCCTTGGGATGATATTCGATGGTCATAAAATCTCCTCCTTCGACGCTCATTATAACACGGGAGGCGAAAAATGACAATTTCCCCAGCAGGGCCTTCACGGAAAACCCTTCATCCGCCGGTGGGAAGGCAGTCGGTGCGAAACCTCTTTCAAATGGATAAAGAGCGCCCGGGCACTTGCCCGGACGCTCTTTTGCTGCTATTTTTCCTTCCTCTGAAGCTGGAGCCGATCAGCGATCATCGCGATAAACTCGCTGTTGGTAGGCTTTCCTTTGGAGTTGGACACCGTGTATCCGAAATATTTCTGCAAAGTCTCCAGATCACCCCGATCCCAAGCCACCTCAATGGCGTGGCGGATAGCCCGCTCCACACGGCTGGCGGTGGTGCCAAAGCGCTTGGCCACTTCTGGATAGAGCACCTTGGTCACGGCATTGATGACATCCATATCATCTACCGCGATCATGATTGCTTCCCGAAGATACTGGTAGCCCTTGATGTGGGCAGGCACGCCGATCTCATGGATGATCGCGGTGATCGTGCTTTCTAAACTGCGGCTGCGGCGGTCAGACTCTTCATTGGAATGGGAGGCATTCACCATTTGACGCACCCGTTCCACCACCGACGTGGTCTTACAGGGCTTCATAATAAAATAGTCCGCCCCCTTCGCAGCCGCCAAATCAGCTACGCTGCCGCTGGCAAAGCTGGAAAGCACCATCACTTTCGGCTTAGGAAACAAGTCCGCTATCGCCGAGAGGACCTCTACCCCATCCATCTTCGCCAAAATCATATCCATGATCACTACATCAGGCTGTCTCTGACGGCAAAACGTCACCACATCTTCTCCATCTCCGGTATCTCCCACTACCATCAGATCGCTCTCTGCATTAATGGTCTCTACCAACAAGCGGCGGAATTCCTCACCCGCATCCGCCACTACCACTTTCTTCTTATCCATACCCATACAACCTCTTCACTTGCCTGGCCAATGCAATATTACCGGTTGCCAACAATTTACCATAAATAGACAGCGTACGCAATACTTTTTTGCCAATTTTTGGATGAGAAAAATTCGACAATTAACGACATTTTACACATTTTAACAACTTTCGGCAGTTTCCAACATTTTCTCCGCTAAGATCCCATAGCCCTGGGTGGGATCCCCCACCAACACATGGGTGACAGCCCCCACAAGTCTGCCGTTTTGCAAAATAGGGCTGCCTGACATCCCCTGCACGATACCGCCCGTGGCCTCGATCAACTCAGGATCGGTGACCTTCACCATCATGTCCCGGCCGTCTGCCGCAGAGGGAAAGAGCTTGGTGATCTCCACATCATAGGCCTTGATCTCATCCCCCGAGACGTTGGCATAGATGACAGCTTTCCCGGTCTCCACCTGGCCGCGGGAGGCTACCTCCACCGGCTCCTTCTCGGCCAGCTCATCTCCCGACAGCGTTCCAAAGATACCGTAGCTGGTATTCGCTGTCAGTACGCCGATGTCCTTCTCCAGTTCAAAAGCTCCGTGGAGCTCTCCCGGCGTTCCCCGGCAGCCTTTTTTGACATCGGAAACTGTGGCAGAGAGCACTCCGCCACTCTCTAAGGGCATCAGCAGGGCAGTATCCACATCGTTGACCCCGTGACCCAGCGCGCCAAACTCCCCAGTGGCAGGATCATAATAGGTGACCGTGCCGATCCCCGCCATGGAATCCCGAAGCCAAGCGCCTAACTTATACGTGCCGTCGGTGGAGCATTGCACTGCCTGGGCCGTCACCTGGACAGTACGGCCATCCCGAAGGGCCCGAATGGACATCTCTTCCCCACCGATCTGGGCCAGCTGCTCTTGGACCTCCTCAATGGTATCCACCTCAGCAGCATTGATGTGGGTAATAATATCCCCTTCCTTTAAGCCGCATGACTTGGCCGGCATCACGCTTCCCTCCGCCGCCGGGATCTGGGAAAATCCCACCACCATCACACCGTCGGAAAAGAGCTTGATGCCCACCGCCCGGCCTACCGGAACCACTGTCCGCACCAATGACGCCCCCATCACCGGCTCAACCTCCGCAGCCCGGGCAGAGAGAGGGCTCTGTCCCAAAAGTGCCAATAGTACTGCCCCTGCCAGAAACCCCCGCAGCAGGGGAACCGCCCTCTCCCCAGCCGGCTGCCCGTATCCGTTTCCTTTCAATTGACCACCCCCACAAAAAAATCGAGACGGCGTCTTTCGGCGCCATCTCTAATATGGGCAGTTTGGGGCGCTGGAACGCTGGAAATGAACAGCTGCTTTGGCTTGGAGCCTTTTGCCGAAAGCGGTGCCGCAAGCTTATCCCCGCTTTATTCAGGGAAATACGCCCTTTTTTTCTTTCTTTTCCAGCCTTATTTTTCTATGTGGCCGGCCGAAAATAGTTTCTCCCAAAAATGTTCTCACCACACCGGAAATTTGCGGCAAAACAGCAAAGCGCATCTTTTTCCATTTTTTGCACCCAAATCTCTGTGGCGCGCTTATCAAAAAGGGCCACCTTTTCAGGCGGCCCTCCTTTTTCAGTTTTTCCGCTTACCAAAAATGCGCAGCAGGTAGAGGAACATATTGATAAAGTCCAAATAGAGCTGGAGGGCAGAAAACACCGACGCCTTTTTCAGCATTTCCTGATTGTTCTGGAACGTGCTGTAGCAATTTTTGATCCTCTGGGTATCATAGGCGGTATACCCCAGGAAAATGACCACGCCGATGGTGCAAACCACCCGGTCCGCCGCCTGCAGCCCCGGGAGAAACATCATCAGCACATTTGCGATGATGAGGAAGATCAGCCCGCTGAGCAGGAGGGTCCTCATCCGGGACAGGTCGATATTGGTAAAAAAGCCGAACACGGCCATGCCGCCAAAGTAAAGGGCCGTGGCCCCGAAGACCAAAATCAAACTGGGAAAGTCAAAAATATAAAAATATGTGGCAAAGGTAATCCCGGTGAGCGCGGAATACAGGAAAAAAAAGACCAGCGCCGTCCCGACAGATATTTTGTGAATGAGCGCAGTCATCCCCACAGCCACCGCCAGCTCCGCCACCAAGACGATAAGATGGAAGCCGGGAATGGTAAAGAACGCATAGGGCACCAGCCAGGTGTAATAGCCCAAAAAAGCCACTGCGAAAGTTACCAGCAAGCCCGCGAACATCAGCAAAAATGTTTTTGCCGTATAACGGCCTATGCTCTCTCCCGCAAGCCCCTGTTCCTGTTTGTATTCCCGCATATAAAAGTTGTCTTCCATAAGGGCATCGCTCCTTTTTGATTCGGTATTATTATTGTACCATCCATCTCAAATATCCACAAGGCGGAATTTGCCGCAAAGAGAGAAAGGTATCTTTTTTATCTCTTCCCCTCAAACGCCTGTCTCAACATATTTTTTGATCTGACGCGACACAGCATCGTTTCCCCACGCTGCCAGCTCTATGCAGATCTCTCATCCTCTCTTCCGCCTGATCTGCTTACTGCCCAGGGCGGACAACAGCCGGCGGCCCCTGTCGAAACAGGTCAGGATCGTCCGCATCACCGGCCAGGACAGGGCCATAAACACCGCCAAAACCAGCCCCTCTTGAAGGCTGAGCTGGCTCAGGGAGAAAAAGTCCCGGAAAAAGAGCACACAGAAAACCATCGCCGCCGTCACGCTTCCCCACAGGACCCGGCGCTTGATGTCAAAGGGCTTGCAGACCTGATAGAGCACCAGCAGGCCGATGAAGGCCACACACAAGGCCGATATGGTGGATAGTCCCTGGGTGGAAAATTCAAAGGCATAGGCAAACGCCTGGATCCCCAAGATGATGAAAAGATCGGTGAGGCCACCGGGAAATGCCTCCCGGAGGACGTTGGTCATAAATTTTCCGCTGACCCGGTTCTTGTTAGGCTCCAGGGCCAGCACAAAGGAGGGCAGGCCGATGGTGAGAGCGGAGACAAGGGAGAGCTGGATGGGGACCAGCGGATAGGGTATGTCCACGAAAATGGTGAGCAGGGACAGACAGAAAGAAAAAATATTTTTTACCAGATACAACGCCGCCGAGCGCTGGATATTGTTGATGACCCTTCTTCCCTCCGCCACCACCTGGGGCAGGCAGGCAAAATTGGAGTCCAGGAGCACCAGCTGGGCGGCGTGGCAGGCCGCCTCACTGCCCGAAGCCATGGCGATACCGCAGTCGGCGTCCTTTAGGGCCAGCACGTCATTGACGCCGTCCCCCGTCATGGCCACAGTATGGCCCTGCTTTTGAAGGGCCTTCACCAACTTGCGCTTTTGCCCAGGGGTCACCCTTCCAAAGACAGTGTACTGTCCCGCCGCGTCATAGAGGGCCTGATCGCTTTGGAGCGCGGCGGCGTCCACCCACTTGTCGGCGTTTTCCACCCCCGCCTTCCGGGCCACTTCTGCCACCGTCAGGGGATTGTCGCCGGAGATCACCTTCACCTTTACCCCCTGTTGGGCAAAGTAGGCAAACGTATCCGGCGCCTCAGCCCGGATGAGGTTGGCCAGCAGAGCCAGGGCCATGGGCTTCACCTGCCGGCCATCCAAAGGCTGCCTGCCATCGGGAACGCCGTCGTACTCGGCCACCAGCAGGACCCGGTAGCCCTTGGCGGAATATGGTTCCACCATTTCTTTCAGGTCTGCATACCGGTCCCCCATCACAAATTCCGGTGCCCCCACCACGAAGGTTCCGTGGCCGGGAAAAACCGCGGCGGAATATTTGTTGGCAGAGGTGAATGGCACCGTAGCCGAGGCGTTCCACTCTACCTGGAGAGAAAACTTCTCCGCCATGGCCCGGCCCGTGTCGTTGTCCGCCCCCAGGGCATGATAAAACGCACTGATGGTCTCCTCCACCATCTTGATGGGATACTTCTCCTCATCCAGGGGAACCAATTCCCGAACCGTCATCTTGGGCTCGGTGATGGTGCCCGTCTTGTCTACACACAGCACATCCACCCGCGCCAGCGTCTCGATACAGTTCATATCCTGGGCCAGCGTCTTTCTCTGGGCCAGGCGGATCATGCTCACCGCCAGGGCCACACTGGTCAGAAGATAGAGACCCTCCGGCACCATGCCGATAAGGGCGGCCACGGTGGCGGTCACCGCCTGCCGAATGCCCAGTTCCAAGACAAAGTACTGCTTCCAAAAGAGGATCGCCCCCATGGGGATCAGGGCAACGCCAATTACCCGGATGAGTTTGCTGAGGGAGGCCATCATCTCTGACTGCCCCGTCTTCACATCCTTTTTTGCCTCTAAGGTCAAGCGGGCGGCGTAGGAATCCGCCCCCACATGGGTGAGCTGTGCCCGGCAGGAGCCGGACACCACAAAGGAGCCGGAGCGAAGCTTGGCCCCCGGGCCCTTCTCCAGCGGGTCGGCCTCACCGGTGATCATGGATTCATTGACCTGGACCGCTCCAGAGCGGACCACCGCGTCCGCGGAGATCTGGTCGCCGGCGGAAAAGACGGCGATGTCATCCCGCACCATGTGCTCGGTGGGGATGCTCATCTCCGAGCCCTCCCGCACCACAGTGCCCCTTGCGGCAGCCAACAGCGTCAGCTTGTCAATGGTCCTTTTGGAGCGCAATTCCTGCACGATGCCGATCACCGTGTTGGCCACAGCAATGAGAATGAAGGTGGCATCCTTATATGCGCCTACTGCGATCAGCGCAGCAGCCAACACAAGGAAAATCAGATTAAAGAAAGTGAATACGTTCTCTTTCACGATCTCCTTTTCCGTCTTGGTGGGACTGGCCACGGAGACATTGGTCCATCCGCCCTCGCGCCGCTGGGCCACCTGATCTCTCGTCAGACCCTGAGCCGGGTCCACCTCCACCGCGGGAAGGTCCACCCGTTCCTTTGGAGTGGTATCGGAGGCTGTCTTTGCTTGTCTCATGGGCAATTCACCTTCTATCCGGACCCCGTCCCCGCTATATATAGAGAAAGGAGGCGGTCACATTGGGCTTCAAACAGCATTTGGAACCAGAACAATGGGATGGGATGACCCGCCTGGCAGTATGTGTGGTCATCGCAGCGGCGGCGGTGTACGCCGCAGAAAAACTCTGCCAAGGGAAGCACTATCCCCTATGGGAAAGGTATGGGCCATGGCTTATCGACAATAAGATCCAAGCTATCGCCATCGCCGCGGCGGTAATGTACGGAGTCTCTCTGGCTGTCTGGCCAGAAGAGGACAGTTCCGTCTCCAATTCTCATGAGGATGGATTTTCTCCCTGTTCCGAAGAGGGATAACGCTTACCGGTACTCGGGTACCAGGGCTGCGCCGATGACCCCTGCCTCACTGCCCAGCCGGGCCGTACACAGGCGGGTCCGACGGGCCCCGTCCCGGGTAAACTCCTCCTGGTCCAACACCCTTCGGATCGGCCCCAAGAGGGCCTCCCCCTGCTTAGACACCCCGCCTCCGATGCACAGCACCTCCGGCTGGAGCAGATTGACCAGGTTTACGACGCCGCAGGCAAGATCCGACACGTATTCCTCCACCACAGCCTGGGCCGCGGCATCTCCCCCCCAGGCGGCGTCAAAGGCCGTCTTGCCATTGACCCTCTCCAAAGCAGGAGCCAGCTTCCAAAGGACACTGTCCCGGTGGGCAGCCATGGCCTCCCGGGTGGACAAAATGAGGCCAGTGGCGGAGGCATAGGCTTCCCAGCAGCCCCGGCGGCCGCAGGTACAAGGCCGGCCGCCCCGCCGGATCACCATGTGGCCCCCCTCCATCCCTGCGTAATTGAAGCCGGTGAAAAGCCTGCCGTCCAGCACCGCTCCGGTGCCCACACCTGTCCCCAGCGTCACCGCCACCAGGGAGCGGCACCCCTTTCCGGCCCCCGCCACAAACTCCCCCAGCGCGGCTGCGTTGGCGTCATTCTCCAGCAGGGCAGGCAGCCCCAGGCGATCTGATATGAGCTGGGCCAGCGGCACATGGTCCAGCCCCAGATTGAACGCGTGGACCACTACGCCCCTCTCCGGATCGATGGAGCCGGCGGAGGCCAGGCCCACAGATTGGGCATCGGAGACCTTCACGCCAGCGTCGGCCACCGCCTGCCGGGCAGCGTCGGCGATGGCATCGGCCACCTCCTCCGCCCCCCGGGGGGTGGGGACACTGGCCTGCCCCAAAAGGCTGCCGCCCCCATCCACCAAGCCTGCCGCCACATTCGTGCCGCCCAGATCGATTCCGATATAGTACATAGCCATCCCTCCAGGCCCTTTTGATCTATTTCATTATAATCTAAATCCGCCTCCCTGAATAGACGGGAGGTGGATTTTTTATGTTTTATCCCCGCGCTTGGGAAAAGAGCGCCTCACATACCGCCCCCCGCCAGCCCGGGCCGGACAGGGCAGTAAAGTGAAAGTCCCGCCAGCACAGATCCCCGCCCGGCTCCAAAAGGGGGACTGAGATCTCCCGGGCCGGACAGCGAAGGCCCTGCCCTGTGCACTTCACCTTTGCCTCTTTCAGGGTCCAGAGCGTGTAAAAATCCTCCCACCGGCTCCCCCGGGATCGGAACCAGTTCCACTCCCACTCGTCCAGGATATAGCGGGGCAGCCCCTCTCTCCTGGCGCGCACCCGCTCAATATCAGCTCCCACCGGGCAATCCGCCAGGGCGCATAGGGCAAGGCCCTTGGAGTGGCTGATATTAAACTCAAGCTGGGGATAAGCAGGGAACCAGGGCTTTCCGCCCTCCCGCCGGGCTATCTCCGGCAGCGGCCCAATGCCCTTTTCTTCCTGTAGGAGGGAGGACAAAAGTCTATAGCCATCTGTCTCAGAAACGCGCCAGATCATCCCACTCCCTCCTTTTTCCTCTTGATTTTAACATTTCCAGCCTTTTCTCCGCAAGGTTTTTGGAGTAGAATGTGGGTATTCATCCCCTTGTTTAATCCAATCTTAAAACTTTCCCTCTTTTCTCCTTAAAATATCGCTTTTATACTAAAGACCATGAGGTGATCTTCCCATGTATCATATTTTGATCTGCGATGACGACAAGGACATCGTCTCCGCCCTGGACATCTACCTTACCAGCGAGGGATACCAGACCTTTCCCGCCTATGATGGAGCCCAAGCCCTCCAGATCATGGAGACCAACGACATCCACCTCATTCTCATGGATGTCATGATGCCCAACTTAGACGGCATCCGGGCCACCGCCAAGCTGCGGGAAAAGTACAATGTCCCCATCATCCTGTTGACCGCCAAAAGCGAGGATTCCGACAAGGTGCTGGGGCTCAACATCGGTGCCGACGACTATGTCACCAAGCCCTTCAATCCTATGGAGGTGATGGCCCGGGTCAAGAGCCAGCTGCGCCGCTACACCCTCCTGGGCGGCCGGGGCACAGGTATCTCCGACAACGGCCTGCTGAAAAACGGCGGCATCGCCATGGATGACACCGCCAAATCCGTCACAGTGGATGGGGAGAGCGTGAATTTGACACCCCTGGAGTTCAACATCCTGCGCCTCCTCCTTCAGCACCCCGGTCAAGTGTTCTCCACCGCACAGATCTACGAGCAGGTATGGAACGATCCGGCCTATGGCTCGGAAAATACGGTGGCCGTCCATATCCGACACCTGCGGGAAAAAATCGAGATCGACCCTGCCAACCCCCGGTATATCAAGGTGGTTTGGGGGCTTGGATATAAAATGGAGAAAACATGATGAGACAAGATTTTCAATCCCACGTCATGGTGAAGGTCCTCGCCCTCCTGCTGACTGTGGCCTGCGGCACAGGGGCGTTTTTCAGCTGGGTCTACTGCGGCATCCACTGGGACACCCTATTTGACATTGGGGACTACACATACTCCGCCCTCTATTCCCAAGCGCTCAGCAACAAATACAGTCAGCTCATGGAACTGCTGGACACCTATGTCTCCTCCGACGGCGGCAGTACCTTAGGCTATCTGGGAAAAAAGAGTTATGACGAGCTCCAGGCCTCCCTTCTCCCCTCCGCCACCAACTTTCGCTATATCATACGAAACAATGACACCGGGGAGATCCTCCTGAGCTCCAGCGGAGAGGACAGCCTGGAATACGCCCAGAATGTCCAGTCCTCTCTGCGGACCTTTTTTCCCGATTGGTACCAATCCCAAGAATATGACGATGAAACGGGCTACACCTACTATTACGACTACAACGGAAATATCATTCTGAGCATCCCGGCGGGACAGGCGCCCTCCACAGAGGAATTTGACTCCCGGCAGTATGCCGTCGAGTTCGGGGTAGACTCCCGCCTGCCGGTCCGGGATGACTTCTTTGAGGCCCGCAGTGCCTTTTCCAAGGGGGACTCCGATTATCTCTACCTCGCCGTCATCCTCACTTTAGGCTTCTTAGGCGGCAGCATTTTCCTTCTTTTCTGCGCCGGGCGAAAGAGAGGGGTGGACCACTTCGTTCTCAACTGGCAGGACAATATCCCCTACGACCTTTACCTGGGAGGCTGTACCCTCCTCCTTGCCTTCGGTTTTTCCTTTCCACTCTCAAATGTGGAGTTGGCCCTTCGCTATTATTTAAACCAGCCCTACGCCGATGCCTTATATGCCTCGGCTGTTGCCATCCTTGCGTTTGCTCTTGTATTCCTTGAAGCCCTGCTCATGACCACCGCCAGCCGCATCAAGACCCACACGCTGCTGCGCAACACCGTCATCTGGCGTGTACTCTCTTGGCTGGGGCGGGGCCTTCGCCACCTGGGGAACTGGTGGAAGGCCACTTTTGGAAACTGGGATGTGACATTGCGGGTCATCCTCCTCTTCTTCCTCTACCTGCTGGGCACTGTCCTGACCGGCTTCACTGTGATACTCATCCCCTTTTATCAGGGCTTTGTCCTATGGCTCATCTGTCGGTGGACAGCGGAATGGAAGGCCATCCGGGCAGGCACCCAGGCCATCGTGGGCAACACCCCGGAAACGGTCATCGACACCTCCCAAATGCGCTATTTCCCCGACCTTCGGCAGCACGCAGAGCAACTCAACGACTTGGGCAGTGCCATCAATTCCGCCGTAGAGGAACGCATGAAATCAGAGCGGATGAAGGCAGAGCTTATTACCAATGTTTCCCACGATTTAAAAACCCCTCTGACCTCCATTATCAACTATGTGGACCTGCTGAAAAAGGAAAATCTGCAGGGGGAAAAGGTTCAAGAGTATATCGAGGTGCTGGACCGAAAGAGCCAGCGGCTCAAGAAGCTCACTGAGGATTTGGTGGAGGCCTCAAAGGCATCCACCGGCACCCTGACTGTCAACCGGGAACGGCTGGGCGTGGTCCAGCTGGTCACCCAGGCCTTGGGAGAATACACTGAAAAATTTGCCGCCGCGGGCCTGACTCCCGTCATCAACCTGTCCGAGGAGGAGACCTATGTCAGTGCCGATGGGCGCCACTTTTGGCGCATCTTAGACAATCTGATGGGCAACTGCGTCAAATATGCCATGCCCGGCACCCGGGTCTATCTGGACATGATGGTCTGGGATGACGGCTGGGTCACTCTGGCCATTAAAAATATTTCGGCGACCCAGCTCAATGTCTCCGCCGACCGCCTTATGGAGCGGTTCGTCCAAGGAGACGAGAGCCGGACCACCGAGGGCAGCGGTCTGGGACTGTCTATCGCCCGGAGCCTGACGGAGCTACAGGGCGGCACATTCCGCCTGGAGGTGGACGGCGATCTGTTCAAGGCCATCGTCAGCTTCCCCAAGATCAAATGAGCCCGTTCTTCGCAGAGGATTTTGAGAAAAAAATACCGGGTCCCTCCCCATTGGAGGGACCCGGTATTTTCTTATTCATCTAAAAGCTGTATCCCCGCGCCCAGCATCCCCTTGCCCACATAGGTGGCCAAGGTAGCATCCATTTTTGCCGACCAGATATGACAGCATCCCGGCAGGGCGGACTGAATCTTCTCCTTCAGCTCCTCCATTCCCTCCGGATCTCCGCCGTTGGCCACCGCCAAATTGAATTTTCGGTGGGTCCCCAGGTGCCCCTTCACCAGTTCAATGAGCTTTCCCTGGACCTGTTTCCGGCCCCGGACCTTCGCGATATTCACCAGCTCCCCGTTATCCGCAAAAGTAATAATCGGCTTAATGCTGAGAAGGGTGCCCGCCAAAGCGGTGATCTTGCCGATGCGCCCTCCCTTTTCTAAATATTCCAGCGTATCCACCGAAAAGTAGGCGTGGGTATTTTTCAGCAGGAAAGGGACCCGCTGGCCGATCAGTTTATCCCAAGTCATACCCGCTTGGATGTCCTCCCAAAGCTGGAGGACCACGATCCCAATCCCCAAGGAGCCGCTGCGCGTCTCAAAGGCAATGGCCTCCAAATCCCTCCGCGCCTCACATTGGAGCCGCACCATGTTGTGGGTCCCTGAGAGGCCCGCAGACAGAGGCAGCGCGATCACCTTTTCATAGCCGTCCGCCCGGATCTGATCCAGCGCCCCCGCCACCCGAAGCATATCGGGCAGAGAGGTGCGGGGCAGCTCTCCCGATTCCTGAAAGCGGTAGACGTCGTCGTTGCTGATATCCTCTCCATCACTGAAATTTTGGTCCCCGCAGGAAATCCGCAGCGGAACTACATAAATAGGCTTTCCCTCCCGATGCTCCGGCTGCAGGTCAGCACAGGAGTCCACCAGAAAAGCGATTTTTTCAGGATTCAAAAAAAATTCCCCCATCGGTTGACAGCTTAGTCTTGTCCCAAGTATAATGTATTTTATAAAATAACAATGTTATGTGACTATTATACACAGGTGTTAAGATTCTGTCAAGGAGCGATGCACATGGATTACCGGGCCCGCAGGCAAACACAGGCAGAGCATACCCGCCGGGCTATTCTGGAGGCGGCAGTCCACCTCGCCCAGCAGGTTGGCTTTGATAAGATGACCATTCGGGATATCTGTCAGGCCGCCGGGGTAACTACAGGTGCCTTTTATCACCATTTTACCTCTAAGGAAGATCTTTTAAACCAGGGGTTCGACTCCTTAGATGCCTTCATGGAAAGCGCACTGGCCCCCTATCAGAATACCCTCCCCTTAGAGCGCCTGGAGACCTTGCTGCGGCTCTATGCGCAGTATATGGAGGGCCAGGGCTGGGCAACTGTGGCCCGCTATTATGGCCGCCGCCTGGCCAGCCCCAATGCCGCCTCCATGTCCCCCAATCGGTATACCCTGCGCACCATGCTGGAATGTCTCACCGCCCTGTCCCAAGAGGGAGCCCTCGCTTCCGACTATACGCCGGAGTGGACAGCAGAGTTCTTTTTCCGCCATTTCCGGGGCGTGGTAATCGACTGGGTGCTCCACCGCGGGGCTTATCCGCTCTGGCCAAAGCTGTCCCAGGATTATCAGCTCTTTGAGGCCGCTTTCCGGGTATGAACACCGCCCCCGCCGAATATATTGTTTGGCGGGGGTGATTGATTTGACTCGATTTTTAAGTGTCAAGGACATCCGAGACACTCTTTGGGGCTGCACCCTGCTCTGCTGTGCCCTGGCCTTGATTTGCTGGCCCCAGGAGGTCAGCGGAGCGGTCCAGGAGGGACTGAAGCTATGCTACAACGTCATCATCCCCTCCCTTTTCCCCTTTTTCATCCTCACCTCCCTGGTCATTTCTCTGGGACTGGCGGGATATCTGGGACGGCTGCTGGAGCCCATTATGCGGCCTCTCTTTCATGTGGGAGGCTCCTGTGCCACTGTGCTGGCCCTGGGCTTCATTGGGGGTTATCCAGTGGGCGCCAGGGCCGCCCTCACCCTCTATGAAGGCGGCCAGTGTACCAAAACGGAGGCAGAACGGCTCTTGGCCTTCTGCAACAACTCCGGCCCGGCCTTTATCCTCGGTGTGGTAGGCGCGGGTATTTTTGCCGACAGCCGGGTGGGGCTGCTCCTCTGCCTGACCCACGCTGCTGCGTCAATTTGCGTGGGACTGATCTTTCGCTTTTACCGTTGGGGCGACAAGGCGGCCCGCTCTGAGCGGACTGCGCCCCCCATTGCCGCCCAGCGCTTCTCCTCCGCCTTTACCGGCGCAGTGAAGGACTCTGTTACCTCCACCCTCAATATCTGTGCCTTTGTGGTGTGCTTTACCGTCCTCATTCGTCTCTGCTTTCTTTCAGGAATCCTCCCCGCCCTGGCAGGACTGCTGGGGCGGCTCTTCTCTCCTCTGGGCTTCAATGAAAATTGGGCCCAGCGGTTTTTGACCGGGGTCTTGGAGCTGTCCTCTGGAGTGTGGTCTCTGATAGGGGACGGCTCCTTAGAGGGCAAAGTGTCCATGGCGGCCTTTCTGCTTGGTTGGGCCGGGATCTCTGTCCACTGCCAGGTGCTCTCTTTCTTGGGGGAGAGCGGACTCAACGTACGGACCTATATCGGAGGGAAATTGCTGCACGGATGTTTTTCCGCCGGACTTACCGCCCTGCTCTTCCGCCTTTTCCCCATCAAGGCCCCTGTCTCTGTCTATCTGGCACAGCAGGTGGAGGGCATCGCCGGAATAGATTTCTACACCGCCCTCACCATCTCCACCGCTGCAGCCTGGGTGGTGTTCCTGCTCTTTTTCCTGGCGGCGGCCCTGGGCTTTCAAAAGGGGCAAAAATCCTATGGAAAAGGCCGCCGGAGCATGATATAATTATGATAGGATCGCTTTTATGTCAAACCATCCCGAGAAGGAGGCCACCTCCTATGTTTGAAAAAAAATTGTTTCACCAGGGGATAGAACCCCGCTGTACTTATTGTGCCAGAGGCGCCCTCATTGAGAAGGGAAAAATTCTCTGTCCCAAAAAGGGCCTGGTCCTCCCCGACGGCCACTGCGCCGCTTTTCGCTACGACCCCTTGAAGCGGGTCCCTCCAAAACCTGTCACACTGGACACCAGCAAACTGACAGAACAGGATTTCCAACTCACTTGAATACAGAATAAGGCCCCGGCTGAGAGCACTACTCCCAGCCGGGGCCTTATTTTCGTCTGCAATAAGAAGCACTTTGTTCAGGCAGTGCCGAGATTGAGGCCATCTCTGCCGCAGCCCCGGCGCACCTATCCCCTATGACCTCCACCGGTCCGCGCCTTTTCTTGGCGGTGTTCTCCCTTATTTCTGGGCTTCGGACTTCTCCGTTCCCGCCACTGCGCTTGTGATGGTACGTCCTTCCGCCTCTTTGGCATGCTTCTGCACATCCATCTGATTGCGCGGGCTTCGGATCAGAATGCCCGCTCCCTGGACACAGCCACCCTCACAGGCCATTCCCTCAATAAAGTTCACATCACCGATGCCCCGGGCCATCTTCATCAGCTCCGCCTTGCACTGGGCGATACCGCTGCAGGAGACAGCGTTGAGCTTAAACTCCTTCTCTGTAACTCCCCGCTCCTTCAATCCCTGGGCCACAGCGGCGGCCACACCGCCAGAGTGGGCAAAGGAACGGCCATAACCGCTGGCCTCATCCAGTAGGGTCTCTTCCAGCACCTCCGGGTCAATGCCCCTGGACTCAAAGAGGGGGTAGAGCTCTTCAAAGGTGATGGCACAGTCGATGGTGCCCATGGTCTTCCCCAACTGGAACTCCTTCTTTTTGGCCACACAGGGGCCGATGAATACCACCCGGGCCAGAGGGTCCCGCTCCTTGATCCGCTTCCCGATCATCACCATAGGTGACGGGGTATGGGAAATAAGGGGTGCCAGCTCGGGGAAATTCTTCTCCACATAGTCCACAAAAGCAGGGCAACAGGAGGACAGAAGCTTTCCCTTCTCCAAAAGCTCCTCGCTCTCCGCTTGGGCAGTCATATCGGCACCCAAGGCCACCTCAGCCACATCGTGGAAGCCCAGCATCTTCAGTCCAGTGACCACCTGGCCCAGCGTGGCGGGGGCAAACTGCCCCGCAATGGAGGGAGCTACCACCGCATACACCCGGAAATTCCACCGGGCAGCGCCCCGGAGCATCTGCACCACATCCACTATGTAAGATTTATCCATAATCGCGCCGAACGGACACTGATAGACACAGCTTCCGCATGCGATACATACATTGACGTCAATCGCCGCTTTTTTATCCTCACCCATCGTAATGGCACCAGGTACACATCCCCGCTCGCAGGGACGCTGCTTCCTCTCGATGGCGCCATAGGGACAGGCGGCTACGCACTTACCGCATGCGATACATTTTCCGTGGTCGATGGTCGCCTTACGGTTCACCATCGTAATGGCGTTCTTTGGACAACTATACATACAGCGGGTGGCAATGCAGCCCCGGCAGGCCGGCCCCACCTCGACCTGCGTCACAGGGCATTCATCGCAGGCCACCTCCATGACCTCCACCATGGCGGGATTGGAGGAGTCACCTCCAATGGCCATCTTGAGCCGGCTGGACACCACGGCCCGCTCTTTATAAATACAACAGCGCATCTTGGCCTCTGGGCCTGGAATAATCTGTTCTGGTACATCCAAAATACCAGTAGCCAGGCGGTCTTCCCAAGCCAGCTCCGCCACTGATCTGAGCGCCGAATTCTTTAACTCTTGTACCGATGTCTCAAATTTCCGCATTTCCTGATCTCCTTTAACGGATGCTTATTTCCCTTTTCGTAAATTCACCTCATTTTACCCTTCCCTTGACGGACTGTCAACGACAATATTTTCAGATTTTAAAGTGTCTCTTTATTAAAGCTGTACAAAAGCCTGCGTCATTCCCTCTTTCCACCCAGCCGCATAGGATGGAATGCCTTTCAGGCTTTTATCCTCTCCAAAGAAAGGAGTTTCTGTTATGAGCACCAACTTCGGCGCCCCCCTTGGCCGCATGGCTGGATGGGACGTCTCTCATGTGCCGCAAAGTACCGCTGCAGATGACCTGGATACCAGTGCGGAGGCCCCCGCTCCCCCCATCTCCGGTATGGGAACATTTATGTCATCGAAAACAAACAATATCGCTCCTGCACCGAACACATCCGAGACAGCTCCGGAGGAGGAGGCCTCCCCTCCTGACCGCCCTTCCGCGTCTGACCCAAACGGCTCCATGGGTCCTCTCCCCAGCCTGGGAGAAAACCGTCCAGTGCCTTCCGGCTCAGCCATGGCCCAGGTCCGCTTTCTCAACGCCGTCACCGATGACGGCCTCCCTTTGCGCATCACCCTGGGCAACCAGCTCTTGTCCTCTTTCCTGTCTCCGGATAACCTCTCCGGCTACTTTACCGTTGCCGTCGGGTTTCGCCCCCTCATTTTTTATGACGCCCGCTTCCCTTGGATGATCCTTTTCCGCACCAATCTCCCCCTCGCCGCCGGAGATGTTATCACCTTGGCCGTGGTACGCTCCGCTGCCGGCCTGAACTTGGTGCGGATAGATGACCGTGCCCAAAATGCCCGGGGTACAGGCCGCTCCTGCGTCCGCTGTATCAATCTGATTTACGACAGTCCCGGTCTGGATGTGGTCCTCACCGACGGGCGGGTGGTCTTCACCGATGTGCGCTTCAAGGAGGTCACCACCTGCCGCCGAGCCAAGCCCGGACAGTACGATATGTATGTGGCCCAGACGCCCCAGCCCTTCCCCCAGGGCACAGAAGATATCGAAACAGTAGAGGAAATGCCCATCGCTGTCAGCAGCTATTTCCTCCCCGGCTCCGGCGCCATGGAGCCCCTCTCCTCCTTTTTCTTAGACACCAGAGCCGGGTCTACCTCCAACATCTATCTCATGGGGAACTGGGAACGTGACCGGAAAGTCCACATCCGGATCGCAGAGAATTTTTGAGAAATCCCGTCCCCGATGCCTCCCTTTTGGCATACCTTGAAGTGAGGCAATTTTTGGAACGGAGGGTCAACTTTATGGAACCAAAAGTCACTTTCTTCCTGGGGGCCAACACACCCTCGGGGTTTTACTCCTTATATGACCAACTGATCGACCCAGATACCGCCCAGCGGGTCTTTCTCCTCAAAGGCGGACCGGGCTGCGGAAAATCCTCCCTCATGCGGCGGGTGGCCTCCGCTTTGGAGGAGACGGGGGAGCCAGTGGAATACATACGCTGCTCCGGAGATCCGGACTCTTTGGACGCCGTCATCTTTTCCCATTTAAACGCCGCCATTGTGGATGCCACCGCTCCCCACGTCATAGAGCCCCGGCTTCCCGGCGCAGTTGAGAGTTATGTGAACTTGGGCCGGTTTTACGATCATGAGGCCCTGGCCGCCCTTCGGGATGAGATCGAGGCCGCCACCACAGGCTATAAGAGCCATTACAAGCGGGCATATCGCTGCTTTACCGCCGCCGCACAATTGGCCGAGGACAACCGCGTGCTTCTCTCCACTCCCTCTCTGGAGGCCAAGGCTTTGAAACGGGCCAGAGGGATCCTCTCCCGGGAGGTAAAAAAGACCGGACGCCAGCCCGGGCGGGCCATTCAGCGGTTTTTGGGGGCGGTGTCCTGCCAGGGGGTTTCCTGCCAGTTTGAGACAGCAGACGCTCTGTGTCACCGGGTCTATGAGCTCTGCGACAGCTACGGTCTGGCCGCCGGGATGCTCACCGCCCTGGCTGCGGGCACCATGTCTGCGGGCTATGACGTCATCTTGTGCCCCTCTCCCCTTTTCCCTGACCGGGCAGAGCACCTGCTGATCCCTGAGCTGTCGCTGGCCTTTGTCACCAGCACACCATCTCTGCCCTATCCGGGGCACCCCTACCGGCGGATCCGCCTGGATGCCATGGCCGACGGAGAGCTCCTTCGGAAATACAAAGCCAGGCTCAAGTTTTCCCGGAAGGTACAGACCGCCCTTTTGGAAGAGGGCGTGGAGTCCCTTGCCCTGGCCAAAGCCCAGCACGACCAGCTGGAAACACTCTACAATCCCCATGTGGACTTTACCGGTGTTTACAGCGAAGCAGAGCGAATCTCCCAAGAGCTCCTCTCCCTTCAAAAATAAGAAAAGCCGGGCCTCTAACGAGGCCCGGCTTCTTTCGATCCTTCAAGAGGGGAAAAATTTCTCCAGGTATCCCATGACGAAAATAAACAGGATCATCACAGGGACCACCCACTTCATATAGCCCCTCAACACCCCGGGGAACCGAAGCCCCTCTCCCGCATTGGCCTCTTCCAGGAAATTCTCCCATCCCCACCCCTTTTTGCTGACACAAAACAGCAGATATACCAAAGAGCCCAGGGGTAGGAGGTTGTTGCTCAAAATAAAGTCCTCAAAGCCCATCACATTGTCCCCCAGCAGGGACACCCCGCTCCAGAGATTGAAGCCCAGCAGGCAGGGCAGGGAGAGGATGAAGATCAGGGGCAGGTTCACCATCACCGATTTTTTCCGGCTCCATCCCCATTTGTCCATAGGGAAGGAGATGATGTTTTCAAAGACGGCGATAATGGTGGACATGGCTGCAAAGCTCATGAAGAGGAAAAACAGCGCTCCCCACAGCCTCCCGGCGGGCATGGCGTTAAAAATGTTGGGCAGCGTCACAAAAATCAGGGAAGGACCCGCATCGGGCGTGATGCCAAAGGCAAAGGCGGAGGGAAAGACGATGAGCCCGGCGGTAAAGGCCACGAAGGTGTCCAGCACTGTCACGTTGAGGGCCTCCCCCAGCAACCGCCGCTCCCGGCCGATGTAGCTGCCGAAAATGGCCATGGCGCCAATGCCCAGAGAGAGGGTAAAGAAGGCCTGTCCCATGGCGGCAAAAATGACCTCTCCCCAGCCATACTGGGTCAGCTTGGAGAAGTCGGGCTTTAAGTAAAATTTCAACCCCTCTCCCGCGCCGGGGAGGGTCACTGCCCGGATAGCCAGCACCACCAGCAGGACCAGCAGGCAGAACATCATCCCTTTGGTGATCTTCTCCACTCCATTTTGGAGGCCCCGGACACACACGCCCATGCCTAAAAGGACCACCAGCAGCATAAACAGCAGCATGACGACGGGATCAGCCAGCATCTCCGTATAGACCCCCTGGACGCCGGCTGGGTCCAGCCCCGCAAAATCTCCCCTTGCCATCTTTACAAAATAGAGCAGCAGCCACCCGGCCACCGTGGTATAGAACATCATCAGCAGGTAGTTCCCCGCCATGCCAAACCAGCTGTACCAATGCCATTTGGATCCCTTGGGCTCCAGCAAATGGAAGGATACCGCCACGCTCCGGCCGCTGGCCCGGCCCACCGCGAATTCCATGGCCATGACAGGCAGGCCCATGATGACCAGGAAAAAGAGATAGATCAGCACGAATGCGGCGCCGCCATACTGTCCTACAATATATGGAAACCGCCATACATTTCCCAATCCAATGGCACATCCCGCGGAAATGAGGACAAAACCCAGCCGGGAAGCAAACGTCTCTCGCTCCTTCAAAAAACTCCCTCCTCGAAATCTATATGCAGAGAATATGATACAGGACTTGGCTGTATTTGTCAAAATAATTCAAATGATAATTCTCTTCCGCGCAAGCGATCCAGATCAGGACAAAAAAACACCCCGCAGGGGCCCAGGGCTTCTGCGGGGCACAGTGTATCATTTAATTCTGTTTTCGGATCTGCTGCCCTTGGAGCAGCGGATAGGACACCACTTCCCGCCCGTTCAGTTCTTCCCGGTGGAGATCCACCGCCGTGATCTGTCTGTTTTCATAGGTGGTATAATAGTAAATCCCCCGGTTCGTATTACAGCAGGAGCTATAGACTGTGACCTCATAGCGGTCATCTCCCAGCCGGGCGCACCCTCTGGTCTGCGCCACGGAATCCAAGATATGGAACATCTGGCTGACGCTCTCTTCTTCTCCTTCTCCCGAGATGGAGTTGAGCCGCGTAAAAGCAGAGCGCACGAATCGGGAGACAGATGACAAGTCACCGGGAAGTCCCAAGCTTCCCATCCCACGGCTGTACGGCTTCAGTTCCAAAGAGGGAGCTATGCGGTTTTCTATCTCCTCTGCGCTTATCCCCATAAATGTGCATAGGTTAAGCTGCTGAAAAGCAAAGGGCGGACTATTCGTGAGCACCTCTGCCGGGTCCTCATAAACCCGCATTCCCTCGGGCAGCGGCTCTATTACGATGGATCCGGTCTTATCGGAGAGCATCCAATGCAGAGGAGACAGTGGTATATCCGCCCGGAAGTCCTCTCGAAAAAGGTTAAGCTGCTTCAGCATTTTCCGTGCCGCGGATACCCCGTCGCATTGACCCAGCAGCCACCAAATCAATTCAAAGGGTGCCACATTATCCTTTCCAACGGTCTCTGGATAATAGGTGGCCCAGCCGGGAAAATTCAGTCCGGCAATGCCCAGTCCCTTCTCATTAACCGCGTCGTAATAGAGCGGACAACCTTCCTCCATATGGGCAACTCCGATCATCGCATAGTGGCTCTTCTGCTCCGGAAGTCTTCGAAAGCGAAAAGGATAGTTCCGGGGCGTGATGGACACCGTTTCCCCATAAACACAATCTAAGTCTAAATTGCGCCCAAAATAGTGGTCTCTTGTCCGGTAGCTTACTGCGGTACACATTTATATCACCCACCCATATTTTCTGGTTCCCACCTTCAATATATTATGTCCCTTTTATATTTTTTCTTGACAGCCAAAGACCGGACCGTGAAAATCCACGGTCCGGTCTTTTTTCTCTTTCCGTTATGCCAATTATTTGCTGGCCTTCAGCGCCTTGATTGCCTCAGTGAGCATGGGGGTCACTTTGAACAAATCGCCCACGATGCCGTAGCTGGCCACCTCAAAAATGGGGGCGTCGGCGTTCTTGTTCACCGCGATGATGCACTCGGAATCCTGCATGCCCGCCCGATGCTGAATGGCGCCGGAAATACCCAGGGCCACATAAATGCGGGGATGGACCGTCTTGCCGGTCTGGCCCACCTGATGGTCGGCCTCGATCCAGCCAGCATCCACACAGGCACGGGAGGCGCCGACCACGCCGCCCAGAGCGTCGGCCAAGTCCTGCGCCATGGCAATGCCCTTCTCAGGGTCCTTGCTGATCCCGCGGCCCACAGACACCACTACGTCCGCTCCGATCAAGTCGACCAATTCCTTCGCGGCCTTCTTGATCTCCAGGATCTCCACATGGATATCCTCTTTGGAAAGGACCACAGGGAACTTCTCCACCACAGTCTTGGCGGCCCCGGCCTCATCAAAGGCCTGGGTCTGCATCACGCCGGGACGGACCGTGGACATCTGGGGACGGAACCGGGGGCAGATGATGGTGGCCATCAGGTGACCGCCGAAAGCGGGACGGGTCATCTTCAGGTTGGTGTTCTCCTCAAAAGCGGTGTTGTCCACGTCGATGGTGGAGGTGGTTTTCAGGAAGTTCTTGTACTTCTCCACGTCCACATCCAAGTGGGTGCAGTCGGCGGTCAAGCCGGTGTGCAGCCGGGCCGCGCAGCGGGGGCCCAGGTCACGGCCGATGTTGGTGGCGCCGATCAGGAAGATTTCAGGCTTCTTCTCCTCCACCAGGTCGCAGATGACCTTGGTGTAGCCGTCGGTGGTGTAGTCCTTCAGCAGCTCGTGGTCGCAGTAATAGACCTTATCCGCACCATAGCCGCCCAGGGACTTCAGGTTCTCCTCCTTGATGTCGGAGCCCAGCACTACGCCGCACAACTCCACACCCAGGTCATTGGCCAGCTTCCGGCCCTCGCTCAAGAGCTGGTAGCTGATAGACATGATAGCGCCTTCGCGCTGCTCACAGAATACCCATACGCCCTTGAAGGCGCCGGTGTCTTTGCTATTAAATTCAGCCATTATTTCCATCTCCTCTCAATCAGATCAAGTGCTTGCCGTCCAGGATACCGATGAGCTGATCGACAGTACCCTTATCGGCGCCCTCCAGCATCATACCAGCGCCCTTCACCGGGGGAGAGAAAGACTTGTAGACGTTGGTGGGAGAGCCCTTGAGTCCGATGGTGTCGGAATCGATGAGAGGCTCGTCCTTCAAGGCTTCATAGTCAAAGATATCCAGAGGCTTGGAGTAGCACTCCATGATGCCGCCCACGGACATGTAGCGGGGATTGTTGAGCTCCTTCAGGCAAGTGACCAGGCAGGGAGTCTGCACCTTCAGGGTCATGTAGCCGTCCTCCAGCATCCGCTTGACGAACACTTCACCATTCTCTACCTTGATATCCCCGGCGTAGGTCACCTGGGGCAGGTTCAGCTTTTCGGCGATCTGGGGGCCTACCTGAGCGGTATCGCCGTCGATAGCCTGGCGGCCGCAGAAAACGATGTCATCCTTCTCCACGCCGATCTTGTGGATGGCGGCGGCAATGATCTGAGAGGTGGCGTAGGTATCGCTGCCGCCGAACTCCCGGGCGGAGATCAGCACGGCGCGGTCAGCGCCCATGGCCAGCAGTTCCCGCAGCATCCCCGCAGCGGGGGCGGGGCCCATGGAGACGACCACTACTTCACAGCCGGTGGCGTCCTTCAGCTGAAGAGCGGCCTCTACAGCGGCCAGGTCATCGTGGTTGGTGATGGTATCCATGGCCGCACGGTCCATGGTGCCGTCTTCCTTCACGGCAACAACGCCGGACGTATCCGGCACCTGTTTGACACAAACAATGCACTTCATATCTTCGATTCCCTCCCGTTCCTTATTTCACGCCGATGGCACCGGAGATGACCATCCGCTGGACCTCACTGGTGCCCTCGTAGATCTCGGTGATCTTGGCATCCCGCATCATCCGCTCCACGGGGTACTCGCGGGTATAGCCATAGCCGCCGAAGAGCTGCACGCAGCGGCGGGTCACATCGGAGGCGGTCTCAGCGGCCACCAGCTTGGCCATGGCAGCGTCCATGGTATAGGGCTCATGGTTCTGCTTCTTCATGGCCGCGGAATAGACCAACCACTTCGCCGCCTCGGTCTTGGCATACATATCAGCCAGTTGGAACTGGGTGTTCTGCTGCTGGGAAATGCGCCGGCCAAACTGGACCCGCTCCTTGGTGTAGGCGATGGTTTCAGCAATGGCGCCCTCGGCCAGACCCAGAGCCTGGGAGGCAATACCGATCCGTCCGCCGTCCAAAGTCTTCATGGCAATGGCAAAGCCCTTGCCCAGCTTGCCGAGCTGACGGTCCTTGGGAATGATGCAGTCCTCCATGATCAGTTCGCAGGTGGAGGAACCGCGGATGCCCATCTTCTTCTCATGCTTACCTACGGAGAAGCCGGGATCGGTGCGCTCCACAATAAAGGCGGAGATTTCCTTCACCTTCCGGCCCCGCTTGTCGGCGTGGGTACCAGTAATGGCAAAGATAATGAAAACGTTAGCGTAGCCCGCATTGGTAATAAAGATCTTGGAGCCGTTCAGGACCCAGTGATCCCCGGCATCCACAGCGGTGGTCTGCTGACCCTGGGCGTCGGTGCCGGCGCCGGGCTCAGTCAGACCGAAGGCACCGATCCACTCGCCGGAGCAGAGCTTGGGCAGATACTTCTGCTTCTGCTCCTCCGTACCGTTTTCAAAAATGGGCGCGCAACAAAGGGAGGTATGGGCAGAGATGATAACACCAGTGGTGCCGCAAACCTTGCTCATCTCCTCTACCGCCATGACATAGCTGAGCACATCAGCGCCCGCGCCGCCGTACTCCTTGGGGAAGTAAATACCCATCATCCCCAGCTTAGCCATCTTTTTGACGGTCTCTTCAGGGAAGCGCTCTTCCTCATCCACTTCCTGGGCCAGAGGCTTCACCTCGTTCTCCGCAAAATCGCGATACATTTTGCGGAGCATTTCTTGCTCTTTGGTCAGGTGCAAATCCATATTGATACCTTCCTCCTACTACTTATATGTAACGAGAACGCAGGGAACTCTCTCCCCGCTTTTTCATACCGGGACTTGCCGTCTGCTGCCGGTCCTTATTTGGAATAGTCGTAGAAACCGACACCAGTCTTCCGGCCCAGCTTGCCGGCGCGGACCATCTTCCGCAGCAGCAGGGAGGCACGGTACTTGGGATCGTGGGTCTCATTGTAGAGAGTATCCATGATGGCCAGGCACACGTCCAGGCCCACCAGATCGCCCAGAGCCAAGGGGCCCATGGGATGGTTGGCTCCCAGCTTCATTGCAGTGTCCACGCCCTCCACGGTGGCCACGCCGGTGTAAACCAGGTCGATACCCTCGTTGATCATGGGGATCAGGATCTTGTTGACCACAAAGCCAGGGGCCTCATTGACCTCCACAGGCTCCTTGCCGATCTCGGAAGACAGCTCGGTGATGATCTGGCAGGTCTCATCAGAGGTGTGGGCGCCCCGAATGACCTCCACCAGCTTCATGACGGTGGCGGGGTTAAAGAAGTGCATGCCGATAAACTTGTCGGCCCGCTTGGTTGCGGCGGCAATGGCGGTGATGGAGATGGAAGAGGTATTAGAGGCCAGGATGCACTCAGGCTTGCAGATGTTGTCCAACTCGGCAAACACGCTCTTCTTAATGTCCAGGTTTTCGATGGCGGCCTCTACCACCAGGTCAGCGTCCGCGGCCTGGTTGAGGTCGGTGGTGAAGCTAATCTTGCCGGTGATGGCAGCCTTGCCCGCTTCATCCATCTTTCCCTTGGCCACCAGCTTATCCAGTCCCTTGTTCAGCCGTGCCTCGGAAGCCTTGATGATGTCATCATTGATGTCCCGGACTACCACAGTCCGACCGCTCTTGGCAAATACCTGGGCGATATCCAGACCCATGGTGCCGCCGCCGATGACAACTACCTTGTTGATGCTCATGTTATGTACCCTCCTATTTGTGATTTTTTTAACAATATGTCTTTCGAAAAATGCGACCGTCTGCTGAGTGCCCGACTGTGGCCATATCTCGGCATCTTCTCGGGCAGACCTTAGACAGGCCGCTCATACGCATAATAGTATAGCGTTTTTTTCTGCCATACGCAAGTCAAATTCACTGGAAAGAGAAAAAAAAATTCCCTTCTCCTCCACGAAAAAAGAAAGGAATTTCCATTCTTATCCAAAACGGTGCCCTGCCCTGGCCGCTTATCCCCAAAACCTCCCCAGCCAGCTGGCCAGCGGGAGGTAGAGAATGGGCAGAAAAATCGCTGGAAGCATATTGCCCACCCGGAGCTTTTCCTTGGGCAGCTCCAGCATATTAAGGGCAATGCCCACAATGATGGCCCCGCCCACGGCGCCCATCTCCACGATCACGTCCTCCCCCAAATAGGGGCATACCACGCCTGCCAGCAGCGTCAGGCCCCCCTCATATACTAAAATGGGAATGGCGGAAAAGGCCACACCGATCCCCATGGCGGCGGCAAATGTGATGGCGCTCACACCGTCTATAACGCCTTTTGAGACCAAAATGGCATAGTCCTGGTTCATCCCCGCCTGAATGGAGCCGTTGATGGCCATTGCCCCCACACAATAGATAATGGTGGCGGTGACAAAGCCCTCCACAAAGCGGCTGCTGCCGTCATTTCGGATCAGTTTTTTCTGCAGTGCCTCCCCCACGCCGGCCATTCGCTTCTCGATGTCGATCCACTCCCCCAAAAGAGTACCGATGACCATGCAGATGATGACACAAAGGGTGTCCGCGGTGGCCAGCAGGCTGGACATTCCAATGCCCGCAACGCACAGGCCCAGGCACTTCATCACCGCCTGGCCGGTCCGTTGAGAAAAGCCGCTTTTCAGCAGCAACCCCAGTGAACTGCCCGCCAAGACCAGGATAACATTGATGAATACCGCCAGCATGGAACCACTCCTTTGCTACTGCGAAAAAACTGGCTCAATTGCCCCTTATTTTACACACTTTGGAGACATTTGTCAAAATGGCTTTCTCCTTTGCATGTCGGACTTGTCCATCGAATAAGTTGGAACGTATGAGAGGAGGCCTTTTTTTGAAACAAATGTCTTCACTGCAAAGCACGCTTCTCCTCACTGCCGTGAGCCTCTTTTCCCAGATCGTGGGATTCGTTTACCGGGTCTTTCTCTCCCGAATGGTGGGGTCGGAGGTGATGGGGCTCTATCAGCTGGTCCTGCCCGCCTTTTCTGTTATCATGTCCCTGACCGCTGTAGGCTTTACCGCGGCCTGCTCCAACCTCTCCGCCAGATATCAGGCCACCGGCAATATCAGGGGGGCCGTTCAGACGGTGCGCGCCTGTGTCATGGGATTTTTGGGTGCCTTTACCATTGTGGCTCTCATCGCAGCGCCCTTTTCCGATGCCATCTCCGTCTATCTTTTGGGGGATGCCCGTTCCCAGCTTGGACTTCTGCTCCTGCTCCCCTGCGTTTTTCTGTCAGGTCTGGAAAACATTCACAAGCACTTTTTTTACGGCGCCGGCAATGTCCGCCCGCCCGCCGTCACTGAGATCTGCGAACAGCTCATCCGAAGCGGGGCGGTGCTGAGTCTTCTGTGGTATTTTCTCCCTCAAAATCCAGAGCGGACTGTGGGCCTTATTGTCTGCGGAATGATCTGCTGCGAGGCCTTTTCCTCCCTTACCCTCATCCTGCTCTATCGCCGGTCCATTGGGCGGGAACCCGAAGGGAAGGCGGTAGAACATAGGCTGCTCTCCAAAAAGGTCCTCCATATCGCCCTGCCCATTGGATGGACCGCCCTGCTGGGCAACCTGATGGGAGCGGCCAACGCCGTATTGATCCCCCAACGGCTGGTTCGGGCGGGGGCAGATGTCTCCACAGCCATGAGTACCTTCGGCGTCATGTGCGGCATGACCATGCCCCTGTTGACCTTCCCCACCGCTTTCATCTCTGCCATGGGCCTGGTGCTGATGCCCAAGCTGTCCCAGTCCACCGCCCTGGGCCGGACAGAGCTGTCCCGCCGCCAGGTCTCCAAGGCACTCAGCGCCACCGCCTGGCTCATTCTTCCCGCCTCCGCCCTGCTGTCTGTCCTGGGGCCCACTCTGGGCCTCCTTCTCTTTCGGGAGCCCGCCGTGGGAGACTATGCGGTCCCTCTGGCCTTTGCCGTGGCGCTCAGCTGCTATGAATCGGTGCTGGCCATCTGTCTCAACGGCCTGGGTAAACAGGCAGCCACCGCCCGCAACGGACTTATCTGCGGAGCGGTCCAGCTTTCCCTCACTTGGTGGAGAATGGCCCTGCCCGGGGTGGGACTTCGGGGATACGTGGAGGCACTGCTCATCAGCACCGTGCTGGGAGTGATCCTCAACTGGCACACCCTCCACAATACCATCGGTCTGCGGCTGAAAATATTCCCGTGGATGGTGGCCCCAGGATTGGCGGCCCTGCTGGCTGGACTTTGTACCAACCTGCTCTTCCCCATCCTGATCCGAGCCGGTCTGGGAGAGCTGGCGGGATGCTTGGTATGCTTTTTCTTCGGCGGGGTGCTCTACCTATGCGCCATGAATGCCCAAGGGGTGTTCCCTCCCGCCTCCATGTCCCCCTCTTCCAAATAAAGTCACGCCCTCAGCATCTTTGCTGAGGGCGTTTTCCCGTTTCAGCGCCATTGATCCCCTTTCAATCAATCCCTTATCCCACACCAAATTCCTCCGCATATTCCATGATCCCGCAGACCTCAGGCACACCCTCCCTGCACCTGCAGACTATGGAATTTCCCTTGGTCACAGGAAAAGGCAGCTCGATCCCAAACTCACCTGCCGGCAGATACCCTGTTCTCGGATAGAACTTCTCACTTCCCAACACCACGGAATATCCCCGGCCCAGTTTGACGGCGGCCTGATTCCCCGCCTTTCGGCCATTCACATCGTTCCGCATTCGCCGGAGCATCCATTATTTTTAAAAATCCTTGTGACTTTCCGTTTTTCGAGATATACTGCCATATGTCCAAACCACAGCTCTCATGATTTCAGATGCGGGCCATGCGCTGCGCAAAAAAGAAAGGCAGAGGTCGATGATAAGAAATCGGGCATTTTACAAGCAGTTTTTCTCCATGTGGGGTGTTTTGGTGCTGCAAAATATCGTCACCCTCGGCGTAAATCTCGCCGATAACATCATGCTGGGGGCCTACAGTGAAATCTCTCTTTCCGGCGTCGCCGCGGCCAATCAGGTGCAGTTTATCTACCAGCAGGTACTTCTTGCCATCGGCGAGGGGGTCGTTGTCCTGGGCACACAGTACTACGGCAAAAACCAGTTCAAGCCCATCCGGACCCTCTCCTCCATCGGAATGCACGCGGCTTTGATGGCAGCCGCCCTCCTGTTCCTTTTGGTGAGCCTGTTTCCCCAGCAGATCTTAGGGCTGTTTTTAGAGGATCCCCTCATCATAGAGCAGGGCGTGGAATATGTCAGAATCATCCGCTTTACCTACCTCTTTTTTGCCATCACCCAATTTCTGCTTGCCGTGCTGCGGAGCATCGGCGTTGTCCACATTGCCCTGGGCCTCTCCGTATGCACATTGATCATCAACTGCGGCATTAACTACACCCTCATATACGGGCATTTCGGCGCCCCCCGCATGGGTGTGGCGGGGGCGGCCATTGGGACCTTAAGTGCCCGGATTGCAGAGCTCCTGATCCTGATTTTTTATCTCTATGCCCGGGAGAAAACCCTGCGCCTTCGCCTGCGGGATTTCCTCCATACAGACCCCGTGCTGCGCCGGGATTATCTTCGCATCACGCTGCCTTTGTTGGGGGTCAACGGCCTGTGGGGATTAAACAGCGCTGTGCAGAACGCCATCCTCGGACACATGACAGACCGGGCCATTGCCGCCAACAGCGTGGCATCCACCCTGTTTTTGATGGTGAAATCCACAGGCACCGGCTCCGCCTCCGCCGCAACCTTTTTCGTGGGAAGGGCCATCGGGGACGGCAATGAGCAAAGGCTGCAGCCCTTGGCCCGCACCCTGCAGGTGCTCTTTGTGGGGATCGGCATTCTCTCCGGCGCCGGATTGTATTTCCTGCGCATTCCCATCCTCTCTTTCTATAAGCTGGAGCCGGAGACCTTGGAGATGGCAAACGCCTTCCTCCTGATCCTCTCGGTGGCCTGCGTGGGAATGTCCTATCAAATGCCCACAAATCTCGGTATTATTCGCGGCGGCGGTGATACAAAATATGTGATGATGATGGATTGGATCAGCGTATGGGGGATCGTCATTCCCATCTCCTTTCTCATGGCGTTCTGGCTAAAGGCCTCTCCTGTCGCTGTTGTATGCTGCCTCAACGCAGACCAGATCTTCAAATGTATCCCGGCATTTTTAAAATGCAACTTCGGACATTGGGCAAAGAAATTGACCAGATAGCTCCCGTGTCCATTCGCCCGCCCCGCCCTGTCCAGAATAAGAAATCTCCGCCCTCTGCCGGGCCGGTGAGGGGCCAAAGGCAGGGCCGCTTCCCCACGGCATAGATGCCTACCAGAGCAGGGTGGAATTCGAGACCTTTTCCCAGCAAAAGAGCATCGCAGATAAGAAAACCTGGCTTGACCTCCCCATGCGGCATCAGCCGTACCGTCAAAGAAATCACCGGGTGATCCGTTTTTTCCTGAAGTGATGCCTCCTCCCGCTCTGAGAAAACCTCGGCTGTCAAGTCAAATTCTCTCCTCTTTTTCAAAATTATTTTTGTAAAAAATTTCAAGCAGGAAAGTGATTGACAACTCAGTCAGATTGTGGTACATTACACCAATAAATATTTTATGGGGGAGTAGCAAACGTACGAAACGTACGCAGCAAGTCAACATCCCCGGCCTATGTGGTCTGGCTTGCTTCAAATTGCGAGACTCATATATGACGGCAACGCTGTATATGGGGTCTTACTCTCTTTGTAGTGAAAGAAAGACTCAGGTATAGCCTTGCGGTTATATTTGAGTCTCTTTTTTTATTTCTTTTGGACCGCATCCCCAACTTCCGATTGTGGATGCACACTTTTCATGGCGCGTTTTTACGCCTTTTCAGACCGCTGTAAGAGGCAGAAAGCTTTCTCCTATATTTTATCACCGCAGGAGAAAATATCCCCCGCTGTCCTGACTGGAGCCGGCATCATTCCCCGCTATCAAATTTGGGGGAATGTGTTGATATTTCAAAAACGAGCTAAAACATAAAAGGAGAGAGAATCATGTTCATACCTGTACTTTTGTTTGCAGTGGGACTCCTTCTGCTCATCAAGGGCGGAGACTGGTTCGTAGATGGCGCCACCGGCATCGCCCACCGCTTCGGTGTACCGGAGCTGCTCATCGGCGCCACTGTGGTCTCCATCGGTACGACACTGCCCGAGGTCATGGTCTCCGCCACCTCTGCTGTCAGCGGCCATGGAGAGATCGCCTACGGCAACGCCATCGGATCCATCATCTGCAATACCGCCCTGATCGCCGCCCTGACCATCGCCGTCCGCCCTTCCAAGGTGAGCCGGGCCAGCTTCGGCATCCCCGTCCTGTTCTTCTTTGTCGCGGCGGCTTTCTATGTCTACACCGCCTATTCCTCCGGCCAGTTTACCAGACTCACAGGCGCCATTTTGCTGGCCATGTTCGTGCTCTACATGATTCTCACCATCTGGCGTGCCTTCACTTTGCCCAAAGTTTTTGACACAGAGGATACAGAGGATAGCCCCACGATTGACATCCGCAAATGTGTGATCCTTCTGGTGGTCGGTGCCGCTTTCATCGCGGTGGGTGCCAACCTGCTGGTAGACAACGGTACCCTGATCGCCCAAGCCCTGGGAGTTCCCGAGTCGGTGATCGCCCTGACTTTTGTCGCTCTGGGGACCTCCCTTCCCGAGCTGGTGACGGCCGTCACCTCCCTTGTCAAGGGCCACAGCGCGCTGTCTTTGGGAAACATTGTGGGCGCCAACCTCTTTAACCTGGTCTTGGTCAGCGGATTGTCTACTGTGCTGGCCCCCTTCTCTATCCCGGCCAGCAAAACCATTGCCGGCTATAACGCTTCCTTAATCGTGGATATGCCGGTAATGCTGTTTGTCATGGCCTTTATGACCATTCCCGCCCTCATCCGCAGAAAGCTCTCCCGGATCCAGGGAATCATTTTACTGCTGGTATACGCGGCCTTCTGCGCATTTCAGTTCGTCTTTTAAAAAAACAAAAGGAAGGGGGCGGCATGAGGCCGCCCCCTTCCTTTTTTATCCTGCCATAAAGAATTGTTCCAGCAGATTTTTGAAGATTCCCGGAATGGTGAGCCGCTCCACCTTCTGTGAAGCCACGATGGGGATGACTTCCCGGACCTCCCCGGCCACGCTCACTGTCATCTCACCCAATTTCTGTCCCGCCTCTACGGGGGCTTCCACATCCGTACACAGTGCGATTTTGGTCTCCACCTCATTGACCTGGCTCTTCTCCAGCAGTACCCGGCTGCTGCCCGGGAGCACAGGCTGCACATATTCCCGCTCTCCCAACAGCACCTTGACCGGCACCAACGCCTGGCCAGGCTTTGCCTCCAGCACGGTATAATTGGCAAAGCCAAAATCCAGCATGGACTTGGCGCTCTCAAACCGGTCGGCGGAGGTGGGAGATTTCAAGACCACCGCAATCATCTCCATACCGTCCCGTTCCGCTGTAGCTGACAGACAGTAGAGCGCGGCATCGGTAGAGCCTGTCTTCAGGCCGGTGGCCCCATCATAAAACCGGATCAGCTTATTCGTGTTGGAGAGCTGAAAGGCCCCTTCCCGGATAGAGTCCATCCAAATGGTGGTATACTCCCGAATGCCCGGATGATTTAAAATCAGCTCCCGGCTCATGAGAGCGATGTCATAGGCCGAGGTCAGGTGCCCCGGCGCAGGCAGGCCGGTACAGTTCAGGAAGGTGGTATCCTCCATGCCCAGCTCGGCGGCACGCTGATTCATCCGCTCCACAAAGGCACTCTCACTGCCCGCCAACCGCTCGGCCAGCGCCACAGCCGCGTCATTGCCGGACACCACCGCCACCGATTTCAAAAGGTCCCGGACCGTCATGGTCTCCCCCTCTTTCAAGTAGACCTGAGAGCCTCCCATGGATGCCGCCCGGGCGGACACCTGCACCGTGTCCTCCGCTGACAGGGCTCCCGAATCTATGGCCTCCATCACCAGCAGCAGAGTCATCACCTTGGTGACACTGGCCGGCTCCAATTTGTCATGGGGATTCATCTCATAGAGCACCTTCCCCGTCTCCTTTTCCATCAGTACGGCGGCCCCCGCCTTTACCTCCGGCGAGCCTGCTACTGCGGCGTGGGCAGGCAGAACGCAAAGGCTGACGGCAAGCATAGCCGCGATCCATTTTTTCATGCTCCTTCCTCCATTTTCAATCATCTGAAAATCTGCCCTTAAGATGTGGAATTTTCTCCGCTCCTATTCCAGGCGGATTTTGGTTCGGCGGCAAAATCCAGCCTTTTGCGGAAAACTTTTCTCTCTACCCCGTTATTTTGTGAAAAACGACGATGGTTTTCCTCTTTACATTAGTTCTTTAGCGTGTTACTATACTAAATCATTATCTTTTGCATATCAAAGGAGGATTTCTCAAATGAAAAAGAAATATATCTCTCTGGCCCTGGCCATGGCTCTGGGCCTGTCTCTGACCGCCTGCGGCGGTGGTACCACCACGCAGTCCACTGCTCCGTCCCAGGCCGCCGAGAGCACCCCGGCGGAGAGTGCCGCCGCGGAGAGCGATGTGGCCTATGTTCAGGGCAAAGGCACCCTGATCGTCGGCATGACCGACTTTGCGCCCATGGACTACACGGATGAAAATGGTGAGTGGATCGGCTTTGATGCCGACATGGCCAAAGCTTTTGCCGAGAGCCTGGGCGTCGAGGTAGAATTTTTGGAGATCAACTGGGACAACAAGCTGATGGAGCTGGAGGCCAAGGGTATCGACTGCGTCTGGAACGGCATGACTCTCACCGATGAGGTAAAGAATGGCGCCGCTACCTCCATCCCCTACTGCAAGAATGGCCAGGTGGTGGTCCTTCCCGCCGATAAAGCAGAGGACTATCAGAGCGTGGAAAGCCTGTCTGAACTGCGCTTTGCCGTGGAAAACGGCTCTGCCGGTGCAGAGCAGCTCGATGAGTTGGGGCTGAGCTACGTGGCCAAGCAGACCCAGGCCGATGCCCTTCTGGAAGTGGCCTCCGGCGCCTCTGACGCCTGTGTCATCGACCTGCTGATGGCGGGTGCCATGATCGGCGAGGGTACCAGCTATCCCGACCTGACCTATACTGTTCAGCTCAACAGTGAGGAATACGGCGTGGCCTTCCGCAAGGGCTCTGATTTGGCGGATGCCTTCAACACCTTCTGGAAAGAGGCCTATGACGCCGGCACTGTAATGAACACCGCCACCACCTATGGCGTACAGGAGTCCATCACAGAACCGTAACCTTTCCCTTTCCCAAACATGACTGGGCAGAGGGCCAAAAGGCCCTCTGCCCTTACCCGGTTTTAAGAGAGGTGTTGCCCATGTCGCTTCTGTCTGTCACCCTCACCCTGCTGGAGGGGCTGATCACCACCCTGGAGCTCTTCGTGCTGACGCTGGTGTTCGCCCTGCCCTTGGGACTCATCATCAGTTTTGGCTCCATGAGCCGCTGGACTCCCTTCCGCTTTCTGAACCGGACCGGAAATGCGTCGGGATTTCGTTTGTACTTGTCCTCCTTCCGGCCCATCAGCGTCTTTATAAAGGTCATTGTCTGGGTGATTCGGGGCACCCCCTTGATGATCCAGATCCTCATCATCTTTTATGGGCCCGGCCTGATATTCGGTCTTCCTCTGCTGCCTCGGTTCACTGCGGCGCTGGTATCCTTTGTCATCAACTACGCCTGCTATTTTTCAGAGATCTACCGGGGCGGCATCCAATCGGTGCCTCGGGGCCAGTATGAGGCGGGACAAGTGCTGGGGATGACCAAGAGCCAGATCTTTTTCAGGATCACTCTCCTGCAGGTGATCAAGCGCATCGTCCCTCCCATGTCCAACGAGTTTATCACTCTGGTGAAGGATACCGCCTTGGTGCGGGTCATCTCAGTATACGAGATCATCTGGATGGGCGAATCCTTCATCAAAAAGGGCATGATCTGGCCCTTGTTCTACACCGCGGTGTTTTATCTCGTGGTCAACGGTATTCTCACCCTTGTCTTCGGCTATCTGGAGAAAAAGCTGGACTACTTTAAGTAAGGAGGTGTCTCACATGCCGATCTTGGAAGCACATAACATCGAAAAGCATTTCGGCGCCACCGAGGTATTGAAGGACATCTCCTTCTCCTTGGACGAGGGGCAGGCCATGGCCATTATCGGCTCCTCCGGTTCAGGCAAGACCACCCTTCTGCGCTGCCTCAACTTTTTGGAGACCCCCGATTCAGGCGTCATCTCCATCCGAAATAAAGTCATCTTTGATGCCGCAGACCCCGCTACCCAGCGGGAGAGCGAAGTCCGGGAAAAGCGGCTCCACTTCGGGCTGGTGTTTCAAAACTTCAATCTCTTCCCCCAATATACCGCGCTGGAAAACGTCACCTTGGCTGTGAAACTCCGCCATCCGGACAAACGCCAGTGGGCCGATATCGACGAGCAGGGCAGGTCGCTATTGCAGCGCATGGGCCTGGCCAACCGGGAGGGTCACTATCCCCATCAGCTCTCCGGCGGCCAGCAGCAGCGGGTGGCCATCGCCCGTGCCCTGGCCCTCCATCCCGATGTGCTGTGCTTTGACGAGCCCACCTCCGCCCTGGATCCGGAGCTGACGGGCGAAGTGCTGAAGGTGATCCGCTCCCTGGCCGAGCAACACACCACCATGATCATCGTCACCCACGAAATGGCCTTTGCCCGGGATGTGGCCGACGAGGTTCTCTTTATGGATGGAGGTGTCATTGTAGAGCGGGGCCCCGCCCGGGAGGTCATCGAAAATCCGAAAGAGGAACGGACGAGGCAGTTCCTCTCCCGTTATGCCGAGGCGTAACCGCAAACATACAGCCCGGAGCCAATCTCAAGGCTCCGGGCTGTTTTTTCTCCTTTATCCCGCGGGCATGGTGTGGGGCAGGAAGGGCAGGGCCTCCTTCGACAGCGCCCTAATGTTCTCCTCTGTCAAGGCTTGGTAGTCAAGCTTTGTCTTGGGGCCTCCCCCACCTCATTGAGCCACCAGTCCCGATAGGCGGGGCCGTCCACCAGCTGGGCCGACTCGCTTAGCCAGGCGGCTTGGATATAGTACACCACACGCCTTCGCCGTCCCGGTCCACCTCCGCCGGAAAGGGTTCGCCGCTGCGGTTCTTCTCCGCAAGGGACCGATCCCCGGCACCCACCGAGGCGAGCCGCTCGTGGGTGTCATCTGCGCTGTTATAATAATAGAGGTCATATGGATTAAAGTCTTATGAAAATAGTATGCCATTTTAAATTCTATGCTTGACCAAATGCCGCAAGTATGATGGGTATGCGGTATGACATTCTTTTAGGAAAGATAGAAATATCAAATACGAATTGCATAAAACCCAAATTGACAAAACAGACATTGTTTATTACAATAATACACGCACCCCTTACTGTATTGGAGGTGAACAAATGAGACAGTGCATGGATTCTGAAAATCTTCATCGCAGGCTAAAAAAAATTATCGGACAGGTACAAGCCATTGACCGAATGATTGATGAAGATGTTCCTTGTGAGGATATTTTGTCACAGATCAATGCTGCAAAATCGGCCCTTCACGGCTGTGGCAAAGTTGTTTTGGAAGGACATATCAAGCATTGTGTCCGGGACGGTATCGAGCACGGTGATGCGGACCAAACCATCGAGAACTTTACAAAAGCAGTAGAGCGCTTTGCCAATATGTAACCACCCCCTAAAAAGCCGACCTTTTTGGTCGGCTTTTTTCTTTTGCCGTCTTGACAACCCATACCCCTATATGTATAATATACCCATACCCCATATAGTATAAAAAGGAGTCTTATTTATGACGCGAGTTATGGAGAGACTGGAACACCTCTTGGAGCTTGGAGGCATCAAGAAAGACATTACGCTGCTTGTGATCTCCGGTATCGCAGTTGTTTGCAGTCTACTGAAATTTCAGCCGTTCCCCTTTGACATGGCATGGTTCGCAATCGTGCTGTGCGGTATCCCTATTATTCTGGAGGCAGTGATTGGGCTGGTCACGGCTTTTGACATCAAAGCGGATGTGCTGGTGTCTCTGGCACTGATTGCCTCTGTCTGCATTGGAGAAATCTTTGCCGCTGGTGAGGTGGCAGTCATTATGCAGCTCGGTGCATTGCTTGAGGAACTGACCGCGGCAAAAGCCAGAGCCGGGATTGAAAAGCTGGTGCATCTGACGCCGCAGACGGCGCGGGTGCTGCGAAACGGCAAAGAGACGATCATCCCGGCCGAGCAGGTCAAGGTGGGAGATCATATCCGCGTGCTCCCTGGTGAAAGCGTGCCGGTGGACGGTGTGATCCTCTCCGGACAAACCTCCATCAATCAGGCGGTTATGACCGGCGAATCCCTCCCTGTGGACAAGACCGTGGGCGATACGGTGTCCAGCGGTACAGTCAATCAATTTGGCGCATTTGAAATGGAAGCAACGAAGGTCGGCGAGGACAGTTCCATTCAGCGGATGATTCATCTCGTGCAGTCTGCGGATGCGGGCAAAGCAAAAATCGTTGGCCTTGCCGACAGATGGGCTACTTGGATCGTGGTGATCGCGCTTTCCGCCGCAGGGCTTACTTGGCTCATTACGGGACAGATCATCCGCGCAGTCACAATTCTCGTTGTGTTCTGCCCGTGTGCGTTGGTGCTCGCTACTCCGACAGCTATCATGGCAGCCATCGGCAACGCCACGAAGCACGATTTTCTCGTCCGCGAGGGCGACGCGCTGGAACGGCTGTCAAAAGCAAAGATCATTGCCTTTGACAAAACAGGTACGCTGACCTACGGAACGCCGGAGGTTGTCGCGGCGGAAAGCCTTTCGGAAACCTTCGATAAAAATGATATCTACCGCCTTGCAGCATCGGCAGAGCAGCTCTCTGAGCATCCGCTCGGAAAGGCAATCATCAGCTGCTACAAAAAAACAGGTGCCGTGCTCGCCGAAGTAACTGATTTTAGTATGATTCCCGATCGCGGTGTGCGCGCAAAGATTGATGGCAAAACTATCCTTGCCGGTAACCCGGAGCTGCTGCGGGAACACGGCGTTGCCCTAAATACTGTGCCGTCCGCCGAAGCCTACATCCGGCAGGGCTGCACGGTGACTTATGTGGCAGTGGATGGCGTGTTTTCCGGCTTTCTTGCGCTTTCCGATACGTTGCGGAAAGAAAGTGCCGCAATGATCTCGTCTCTGTCCGGCCTGGGGTACAGCCTGTACTTCTCACCGGTGACCACGAAGCCGCCGCCCAAACTATTGCCGGAAAGCTGCATATCGGCGAGGTTCGGGCAAACTGCCTTCCGGAGGATAAACTGAAATACATCGGCGAATATCAGGGCAAAAACCTGCCCGTCTGCATGATCGGCGACGGTGTGAATGATGCTCCGGCGCTCAAGAAAGCGGATGTGGGCATCGCCATGGGCGGCGTGGGCAGCGATATTGCCGTGGATGCGGCGGACATTGCACTGGTGGATGACGAGGTCAAGGAGCTTCCGCATCTTGTGGCGCTGTCCAAGCGGATGATGACCACCATCAAGCTCAACATGACTTTTTCCATGACGCTGAATTTCATTGCGATTACTCTGGCAATCATTGGGACGCTCAACCCAGTTGTCGGTGCGCTGGTACATAATGCAGGCTCTGTGGCAGTGATTATCAATTCTGCTCTGCTTCTGAAGTGGAGCAAGAAAAATTAAATACTAAATAAATGTGCACATTAAATCAGTTCTACATTGAAATCCGCTATCCATCCGACTCTTATATACCTGTGACCAACGAGGAAGCACGGGATTGCATAGATACTGCAAGAAAATTGATGGAGCTGTTGGCACAACGCTCAGACTACTATTTGACTACTGCCGCAAAAAACCTCGGGAGCCTTGCTCTGCAAGACTTCCGAGGTTTTTCTTTAAAATACCGAAAATTTGTGCAATTCCAATTAAACCGTTGCGGCGCAGCGATTTCCGGTTTGACAGCCTGATAACTCCAACAGCTGCACCCGCAGGGGCACGCCAGAGCCGGTGTACTCCGGATCGCAGGCCAGCACATACCCCTTCTGCCCAGCCATATAGATGGAGATGAAGAGACGCACCAGCTCTTCTGAGCCGTCCACGTCACAGGCAGCAAACTGGCAGCTGCCCATATTCTCTAAGGCATCTGGGGCCGCCCGGCTGCCGTCAGGGAAGACGCCGCTGCCCCACGGTTCCCACAGGGCGTTGGCATAGGCCTGCCGGGGGCTGCTCTCCGCCCGTTCCTGGGCGGCCTCCAGCTAAATCTCCGGCGCCTCCACCGGAGTCAGAACGGTGAAATCGTAGCAGTCGGCCAGGGCCTCCAGCCGCTCCCTTGTCATCTCCCCATCGGTGCCGATAAGCACGTTAAAGACCACAAAGCAGTCGGGCAGGTCGGCCACCACCAGAGACCGCCCCGGCGCCATGGCCAGGAGGACCTGCTGGCCGCAGGCGGTCTCGTAGGTCCACTCCTGGAACTGAGTGATGTCCTGGATGTTCAGGAATGCCTCGTTGAAGCTGCCTTTCACCGCCCGTTGGAACTGGACGTCCACCAGCCCCCAGCCCTCCACATAGGTGAACCCGTCGAAGTGGCAGGTGCCGTCCTCGTACATATAGGTCCAGAAGGTGGTATTGTCCAACCTGGCAAACCGCTCCAGGGGGCCCAGGGCCTCCGGGTGGGCGTACAGGTCGATCTGCCCGGTGTGGAGCTTCAGGCCGTACTTTCCAGCGATCTCCTCCAGCTTTTCGCCCATCTCCCAGGTATAGACACAGTAGCAGCCGTACTTGTCGTATAGGGCCTGGTCGATGGTATTGCCCACCGAGTTCAGGATAGTCCAGTCCGGGTCGTAGCTGTCCAGAAATTCCTGCCACTCCGCCAGTGCCTGTCCCTCCGGGAAGTTCATGAAGCCGGACAGGCCGATGATGTCCACCTGGGCGGTCTCCCCGGGGACCACCTGTCCGGTCTCCGGGTCCACCACGTTCACACTCTTCCGGCTGGGCAGCAGCAGATCCCCCAGGCCGAACAGGTTGGCCGCCACCGCCGCCCCCGTCAAGGCCAGCAGCAGGCAGGCCACTGCCGCCACCAGCAGGAACTTCTTCGGCCGCTTTCTCCATCCCATTCTTTTCATCTCCTCCCATGTGACCGTGCGGGAAGGGTGGACCTGTGAAAAGGTCGCCTGGTAGAAGTCTTTATTCGTCATCCTGCCAACCCTCCCCTAATTGTTTTTTCAGCAGTGCCCTGGCCCGTCCCAGCCGGGTGGTCACTGCCGACGTGTTCAGCCTCAGAAGCGCCCCGATCTCCCGCACGGAGAGCTCCTCGTAATAAAAGAGGTCCAGCACCGTCCGGTATTTCTCCGGCAGGGCCATCACCACGGTATAGAGCTCTTCTTGCTCCGGCTCCCGAAAACCCGGAAGCGTCTCCTCTTTTAATGGCATTCTCCGTCTCCGCCAGGGGCTTTTCAGCACATCCCTGCAGTAGTTCACTGTCACCCGCAGCAACCAGGCCCGCAGGTGCCCGTCCCCCTCAAAGGGGCCGCCGTACCGAAACAGGCGCAGAAAGACCTCCTGTACCGCATCGTCCGCATCCGCCCTGTTCCCAAGGCTGTGCAGGGCCACCCGGTACACCATGTCCTGATATTCCTCTACCGCGCGGGTGAAAGCAGCTCTCTCCATAGGCCATCCTCGCTTCTCTTCTGTATCCGTTCACCCATTATACGATCAGGGGACGGAATTTGTCACAGCCGGGCGAAAATTTTTTGTATGGACAGATAGAACAGGCGCACCGCCCCAGCGGGAACGGTGCGCCTGTTCTTGGGTCATTTTCTCTTTTGTCAGGGGATCCTCAGCCCATCACATCCAGAAGCATCTGGGCCAGCTCACCCCGGGTCAGCGCCCCGGCGAAGGAGGTAGAGTTGGTGTAGCTCTCCTCCAGCCGCCCCAGCATCAGCGCCATCTGCTCGGCCGTCACCGGTTCGTCGGGGAGGAAGCGGCCTTCGCCGTCCCCCTCCACGATACCGCTGTCCACAGCCCAGCCCACATAGCCGGCGTACCAGCTGCCGGCGGTCACGTCGGAGAAGCTGTCGTTCTCCGCCGCCTCGGCCCCCATGAGCCGGGCCAGGACTGTGATCGCCTGGGCCCGGGTGACCGGGTCCTCAGGGGAGAACCTGCTGTCCCCCGTGCCCACCATGGCGCCGGCGGCGTAGATGACCTTCACCGCCTCATAGCAGTCATCCTCCCCGTTTACATCTACGAAGGGCAGGGCCCCCACGGAGAAGGAGAGCTGGGTGGCTCCGGTGTAGCTGTCGCTGCCAGCGGCCACCGCCACCGTCAGGATATAATTTCCGTCAGCCGTAGGCAGCAGGGCGTTGGCCGCATCCAGCCCATCGGACAGCAGGCAGGTGACCGCATAGTCCTCAGAGGGATCGTCGGTGATGGTGATCTGCACCAGGGATGGGTCGATCTCCTCGCTGGCAGTGATGGCCGTAATGGCGGAAATGGTACTTACCCGCCCCGTCCGGATGACCCCCTCCACGGTGAAGGACACCCGGGTCTTGCCGGAGGCGTCGGAGTCGCACACGCCGGAGAAGGACTTGGTGTCAACGGTGAGGACAAAGTCGGTGGAGCCGGAGCCGTCAGCCTGGCCGCCGCTGAAGCCGTCCATATCGTCCAGGCCGCCCTCGGGCCGCTGGCCGTCTCCGCCGTCAGGCCGGCCGGGGAACTCCCTCTCCCCGTCAAAGGGAGCGGGCGCCTCTTCGCCCGTCATGGGCGGGGTCTCCCCCTCGGGCAGCTCAGGCCGTTCCCCGCCGCCGGGTCGTCCGCCGTCATCGGGCCGCCGGCCGCCGGGGCCGCCCATCATGCCGAAGCTGTTGCCACTGTAACACTGGAGCACCCCATCCACATAGATGTGGTAGACGGTGTCCAGCTCAAGGGGCCCGGAGACCTCATCCAAGGAAAGCGTCATGGACTGGCAGGCCCGGTCCAGAGTGAAGGCCATCTTCTGATTCCCCTCGGCGTCGGTCACCAGGATCTCACTGCCGGCGGGGAGGGTGGAGGCGAAGGAGAACTCCATGTAGACCTGCTCTGAATCGCTGTCCGCCGCGTCGTTCCGGGAGCCGAAGGCGTACACGTTGCCGCCGTTGATGAGGATGGGGCTGTCGGCGTCAATGCCGCCATCGCCGGTCTGGGGGTTGGCAGTGGTCCAGATGGTGCCCCCGTTGATGACCAAGTAGCCGTTGGAGTCGATGCCGTCCCCCTCGCTCCCCAGGCCGCCGGCAATGGTCAGGTTCCCACCGTTGATAGTGGTGACGGACACATAGTCCTCATTGGTGTTGATGCCGTCATCCTGGCTCTCAATGTGGAGGGTGCCCCCGTTGATGGTCAGGTGGAGCTCAGAGTCCAGCCCCTCGTTGTCAGCGATGATGGTGAGCTCGCCGGAATTGTCGCCGTTCTCTCCGTCGATGTTCATGCTCATCCGGGAGTAGAAGGCTCCGTCATACTTGTGCAACTTCTTGGTGGTGCCCTCCTTGTAGATCCGGGCCACGTGGGAGCCAGTGACGGTGTTGACACTCCCAGCGGCAATGACCACGTTGACACCGGCGTTGGCGGTGTCAACAATGGCGGAGGCGGTGAAGTCCTCACTCTCCCCCTCATCATAGGCCACCCAGGCCTCGTCACACTCATAGACGTTGTAGAAGAACACCGCCGGGGCCACCGTGCAGGTGATATCCACGTTGTCTAAAATCAGGGTGACCACCGCTTCGGGATCCCGCTTGGCATCCTCCCCCAGATCCACGAAGATCTGCCCGGCGGATAGGGTGCCGGTCAGCCGGTAGGTACCCGGCTGGGTGATGGTGACCACCGTGTGGGCCTCCGCCTCCTCGGCAGAGTGCATCTCGGCCTCGGTGCCCTCGCCATAGCTGACATCGGTGCCGTCTTTGTAGTAAATGATGTCATTGCCGGTATACACCCGGTCGGCGGAGTCAGTGGAGGCCGTCTTCCCCTCCACTGTGATGCCGCTGTCGGAGAGGACAATGTCCACCACATCATCGGCAGCCTGAGCCGCACATGCGGTGGAAAGCACCATCACGGCGGCTATCGTCAAAGCAAAAAGCCGGTTTCGCTGCATTTGAGATCATCCTTTCTTTACTTGGATGGGAACATTATAATGCACCGACTTAAAATTAGTCTTAAATATTGGAAGAAAAATATATTCCTTTTACGCCACCCCACTATTGATAAAATAAAGACCTCCCTGCAGGTTTAGCAGGGAGGCAGGATGCACATATCTAAAATATTCACTCTTTTGTCACAAAGCAGTTCTTTATTCCGTAATATGCAAAGCAGCGGACAGCCTGTTCATCGATCCTCTCCCCACAGACCAGGATGGGGATGGCCGGGGGGCAGCCCACACTGGCGCAGGCCAGGACCCGGCCCTGGGCCTCATGGACGAGAAGCTGTTCCTGACAGGCAAACAGGGCCTTCCTCGGCGGCGTGACTTTCACCGGCAGCGGGAGGACCGGCGGCCCTTCTAAAATGGGGGGCCTTTCCGGGATCGCCGACAAAGCGTCCTCTACCCGCTCCAGGGCCGCAACTCCCACCTCCGGCGTGAGCATCATCACCGCAAAATCCGGGTCGGCAAACTCGCAGACAATGCCCTGTTCCCGAAGGATCCCGGCCAACTCCGTCCCGGTATAGCCCCGGCCCTTGGTGGAAAGGGTCAGCTTCAGCGGCTCCTCTCCTGCCAGCGTCCAGCCCTGATCTGCAAGCCGCTGCTTCAAGGCAGAGGCCGTCGCCGCAAAAGACGCCAAGGACTCCCGATAGCCTTCTGCCAAGTACCGGTTGGCGGCATCCAAGGACTGCAGAATGAGGTAGGAGGGGCTGGTGGAGGCGAAGAGGGATAGGGCGTTCCTCCCCTGCTCCCGAAGCATCGCCGGGGCGCTGGAAGAGATGTGCAGATAGGCCCCTCCTGTCAGCACAGGCAGCGTCTTGTGGGCCGAGTCACAGCACAGGTCCGCCCCCAGATCCATGGGATGGAGGGAGCGGGGGAGAAAGCGGAGATAGGCGCCGTGGGCGTTGTCCACCAGCAGCAGTGCGCCCCGGCGGTGGCAGATCTCCGCCAAGCTTTGGAGCTCCAACAGATTTCCCAAATAATCGGGGGCCGTCACATAGACCGCCGCCGGCGGTTCAGGAGCGGACAAGAGCTCCTCCAGCTCCCCGGCGCTGACAGGACAGGAAAGCATGTTCTCCCGCTCCTTTGGAAAGAGCCATAAGATGTCCAGATCCAGCAGGGCCGCAGCCGTCAGAAAGGTCTTATGGGCGTTCCGGCCCGCGGCGATACAGGGCCGCTTTCCCTCCGCCTTGGCATAAAGCATGGCCAGGTACAGCATGGCCCGGATGCACAGCGACGAGCCCTCCGCAGAGTACAGGGTGGTCCCAGAGCCAAACAGGGCGGCGGCATTCTCCTGGCTGCGCCGGATGACCCCATCATCGTGGTAAAGGACATCCGCCCCGTCGATCTCTGTAATATCCAGCCTCTCCGGCCCCAAAACTGGCTCCCCCTTATGCCCCGGCATATGGAGGCGCAGGGGGGCAGAGGCGGCATACTGACGGACAAAATCACAAATGGGCGTGTCCATCCTCACTCCTGCCCCAGGGTCCTGACCGCCTCCATCATGATTGCGCACTCCATCCGCTTCCGGAAGAGCTGACAGCCATATTCATAGATACCTTTGACTGAGCCTGTGGCGTGATACGCATTGGCGGCGCACCCACCGGAGCAGTACAGCTTGGCCCAGCAGTCCTTACAGTCGGGCCGAGCGTAGACGTTGCAGCTTACGAAATCCTCCTGGAGTGACGGGACGGTCACGCCTTTCCAGACATCCCCCAATTTGAACTGCTCCTCTCCTACAAACTGATGGCAGGGATACAGATCTCCCCAGGGAGTGACCGCCATGTACTCCGTTCCCGCGCCGCATCCGGAGATTCGCTTATAGACACACGGGCCGCCCGTCAGATCGATCATATAGTGATAGAAGGTGAAGGGCCGGCCCTCCCTGCGGCGCTCCATCATAAGCTGGGCCAGCTTCTCGTACTGCTCCATCACAATGGGCATGTCCTCCTGGGTCAAGGCGGAGGGATCATCTGGGGCGCAGACCACCGGCTCCATACTCAGCTGGGTAAAGCCCAGATCCAGCATGGTCTTGATGTCCTCCAAAAAATCAGGGTTGGCGTGGGTAAAGGTACCCCGCATATAATAATTTTTGCCCTCCCGGGCCTTCACCAGCTCTTGGAACTTGGGCACGATGCGCTCCCAACTCCCATTGCCGGCGTAATCCACCCGGAAGCGGTCGTGGACCTCCTTGCGGCCGTCCAGACTCAGAACCACGTTGCTCATTTCCCGGTTTGCAAAGTCGATCACATCATCATCGATCAGCATACCGTTGGTGGTCAGGGTAAAGCGGAAATTCTTGCCCCGCTCCTTCTCCACCGAGCGGGCATAGGCTACCAGCCTTTTCACCACACCCCAGTTCATCAGCGGCTCTCCGCCGAAAAAGTCCACTTCCAAATTGGTGCGGCCCGCAGAGTGGTCCATCAGGAAATCCAAGGCCTGCTTGCCCACTTCAAAGCTCATGACTGCCCGCTCCCCGTGGTAGTTGCCCTGGCTGGCAAAGCAGTATTCACAATTCAGATTGCAGGTGTGGGCCACATGGAGGCACAGGGCCTTGACCACCCCGGCGCTGCGCACCTTCAAAGCGCCCGCCAGAGGTGCAAAGGTATCCGGGGCAAACAGTTTGCCCGATCCTTTCAGCGCCTCGATCTGGTCACAGCACTCCTCCAGCTCCTCCCGGCTGACATCCTCCCGGTCTCCATACTGATCCAGCATGGAGGAAATGATCTCTTCCCGGCCCACGCCCTCGTCATACATTCCGATGATGTCATAGGCAATCTCATCCACCACATGGATGGAGCCGGAATAGGTGTCAACGACAATGTGAAGGCCGCCAAGCGTATAGCGATGTATCATCTTCCATTCTCCTCATTTCTATAAAAAATGCCGCCAAAAGGCGGCATTTTTTGCATACTGAAGCTTACTTACTTCTGGATGCTCTCACACTGCTGATTCGCAATCCCGCAGCTGGTCTTGCAGGCAGACTGGCAAGAGGTCTGGCATTCGCCGCAGCCGCCGAACTTGGCGCTCTCGCAGAGATTGCGGGTCTCCAGAGTTTGAATGTGTTTCATGGGAACCATCCTCCTCAACGCTCCAAATTTTCTTTTATTATAGCATAGCCTTTGGTGCAAGTCAATCGGCTTGCCAAAATCTTGACGGCCGCTATGCGATCACCGCTTTTCCCCTTCCGTCGCGCCGGGCAGCAGTTCCCGCATTTTGGCCAGCCGGGAGAGCGCTTCATCTATGGTCTTCTCCTCCCGGGCAAAGTGCAAGCGGATCAAATGATTGATCTCCTCCTTAAAAAAGCTGGAGCCCGGGACAGCCGCCACCCCGATATGAACGATCATCCACTCGCAGAATTTCAGGTCGGTCCAACCCTGGAACTGGGGGAGATCCAGAAAATCCTGAATGTCGATCATCACAAAATAGGTGCCCTGGGGGACATTGTGTTTCAGGCCGATCCGGTCCAGACCGTCCAGAAAATAGTTCCTCTTTCTGGTGTATATCTCCCCCAGTTCCTTATAATAGGAGTCGGGGAAATTCAGTCCCACCACAGCGGCCTCCTGCAGGGGTGCAGCCGCCCCCACCGTCAAAAAGTCGTGGACCTTTTTGGCCGCCTCTATCACCTCTTCCGGCCCGATCAGGTAGCCCAGCCGCCAGCCCGTGATGGAGTAAGTCTTCGACAGGGAGTTGCATGTAATGGTATGCTCATACATTCCGGGCAGGGAGGCCATGCAGGTATGATGCCAAGGAGCATATACGATGTGCTCATACACCTCATCGGTCACCACAAAGGCGTCATATTTCACCGCCAGCTCTCCGATGCTGAGCAGTTCTTCCCTGGAAAACACCTTGCCGCAGGGATTGGAGGGATTGCAGACGATGATGGCCTTGGCCCCCTGCCGGAAGCCCTCCTCCACCTGCCTGATATCGAAATTGTACTCCGGAGGGACCAGCGGGATATAGATCGGTTCTGCGCCGGACAAGATCGCATCTGCGCCATAATTCTCATAAAAGGGGGAGAATACCATGACCTTGTCCCCCGGGTTGCAGATGGTCATCATGGCGCACATCATGGCCTCCGTCCCGCCGCAGGTCACCACGATCTCCTTATCCGGATCGATGGCCCGGCCGATGGCCTTCCCCTGCTTCTTGGCCAACGCCTCCCGAAAGTTCTCCGCCCCGAAAGTCACGGCATACTGATGGGGCCCTTCGTGGGCCACCTTCGCCAGGGCGTCTGTGATCTCCCTGGGCGGGTCAAAATCCGGAAAGCCCTGGGAGAGATTGATGGCACCATGGGCATCGCTGATTCGCGTCATCCGGCGGATCACGGAATCTGTAAATGTCTGAACTCTGTCACTTAGGCCAGGCATATCTTTGCCCCCTTTTTCTTTCTCAAGCATACATGAAAATACCACGCTTGTTTATAGTAAAACACCTCCCAGCGTCATGTCAAGGGCTTGACCGCATAATATGCAAAAAAGAGCTGTATATACAGAAAAATCAGCAAGGCACATCCCCTTTTCAGGGACTTTGGGCCAACAAAGCCAGCTAAAAAAGGAAAGAGGCGGTTTGAAACCGCCTCTTTCCTGTGCAGAAGGGAATCTGTATCTTACTCGATCACCCGCAGCTTCTTGGGGTAATCGTAGAAGCACTCATATCCAGTGGGGGTAGCCACCACCAGGTCCTCAATCCGGACGCCGCCCTTGCCGGGGATGTAGATGCCGGGCTCCACCGAGAAGCACATACCGGGCAGGATCTCCATCTCATTGTCACCACCCACGCTGGGGAACTCGTGGCCGTCAATGCCGATGTTATGTCCGATGCGATGGGTGAAATACTCGCCGTAGCCATACTTGGTGATAATGTCCCGGCCAATGCGGTCGATGTCGCAGAAGCGCATTCCGCCGCCGCCCTTGACCGCATCCATGGCAGTGAGCTGGGCCTCCAGAACGATGTTATAGATGTCCCGCATCTCGTCGGTGACGCTCTTGTAGAAGACGGTTCGGGTCATGTCAGACCGGTAGCCCTTATAGCGGGCACCGATGTCCACCATCACGCAGTCGCCGGCCTTCAGCTCGGTGTCGTTGGCCTTATGGTGGGCATAGCCACAGGACTCTCCGTAGGCCACCACGCCGATGATGTTATAGCCGTCGGCACCATAGGCGCAGTACATCTCGTGGAGGGCACGGTGGTGGTTGACCTCTTTCAGGCCGGGCTTGAGCATCTGGAACATCTGGTCAATGACCTTCTGGTTGATGGCGCAGCTCTCCCGCATGGTCTGGATCTCTCCCTCGTCCTTGACCATACGGATGTAGTCGATGATCTTGTTAGAGAGGACGTAATTGGCCTTCTTTTCCGCCATCAGGCGCAGCAGGAAGTGGGCTGCCCAGTTTTTGTCGATACCCACCGTGGCTCCCTCCCGGATTTTCTCCGCAGCCAGCAGCTTGATGGGGTCCTCCGCATCCCGATACCAGCGGATATTGTCATGGAGCGCGGCATAATCCGTCTGAAGGGCGTTGACATAAAAGGTGCAGTCACCTTGGGTATCCAGGAACAGAACCAGCATACGTTCCCCGGGAGCCACAAACTTGCCTATATCGGTCAGATAGAAAATAGTAGAAGGATCGCTGATGATCATCTGATCAACGCCGTTTTTCTTCATGCTTTCTACAATTTTTTGGACACGATCTGTTCTCATAAATAATACCCCCTAAATAAAATGATGGACCGGCCTTCATGCTGCAGGAATCTTTTCGAGATACGAAATTTTTTGTCCTCATGTTATGAACACTTTTTGAATGAATTGTTAAAATTCACTTGACAGTGCATACTTGAATCGTTAAAATGAACATGGTTTCCTGCCTAAAGTCTCTGCCTACATAGTACAATGAAATAAAAGGAAATGCAAGATAAAAAACATTTCTGTTGTTGTTGCATTTCGGAAACGCACAGCCGTCCTCCTTTGGCGGACGGTCAAGTGCCGCTGAAAAAGGTGAATCTGGGAGATGTTGAAGGCCCATTTCCCATTTTCGCAATATATTCCTGTCAAGGATAAGAGAGGAGATTGTGTTTTGTGAGCAAAAAAGAAGGCACAAAAAAGTTTGAGTTCCCTCACACTCTAGTCATCATCATGGTCATGATCATCATTGCGGCAATCCTGAGTTGGATCCTGCCCGCCGGTCAATATGACTACATTGAGGGTACCAAGACCATCGACCCCAATACCTTCCATTACATCGACCGCAACCCCGCCACTCTGTTCGACATCTTCCGTGTGATTCCCGACGGCATGAAGCAGGTCGCCTATATTTCCAACTTCGTGTTGATTATCGGCGCCGCCTTCTCCGTCATCAACTCCACCGGCGCGACCCAGGCTCTCATGTCCAAGGTCATGAAGTCCAGCGACAAGCTGGGTGTGTTCTTCCTGCCCATCGTCATCGTGATGTTTTCCGCACTGCCCGCCTCCACCGGCAACGCCGAATCCATGCTGGCCTTCGTTCCGCTGGGCATCATGGTTGCCCGTTCCTTGGGCTACGATGCGATGGTAGGCTTGTCCATCACGATTGCCGCCGGCAACGCCGGCTTCGCCAGCGGTCTGCTGAACTCCGCCACCACTGGTACCGCCCAGAGCCTTTTGGGCATTGAGATCTTTTCCGGTCTGTGGTTCCGGGCTATTGGTTACGCACTGCTGCTCTGCTCCGTCATCTTCTGGACTGTGTGGTATGCACGCCGGGTCAAAAACGATCCCACCAAGAGTATTTGCTACAATGTAGAACTGGCCGCCAAAGAGAAAGAGCAGGCCGCCGTGGATGTGGACTCTACTCTGACCACCCGCCGGATCATCATCCTGCTCGAGTTCGTCGCTGGTATCGCTGCTGTTGTCTACGGCGCTCTGCACAAGTGGGACTTTGGCACTGAGATGGCCTGCGTCTTCATCATCATGGCTGTGGTCATCGGCTTCACCGCCGGATACAGCCCCAACAAGATCGCCACCCTGTTCGTGGACGGCGCCAAGAAGATGATGGTGGGTGTACTGGTTGTCGGTTTCTCCAAGGGTATCGCCATTATCCTCACTGAGGCCAATGTCATTCACACCATCGTTCACGCCTTCGCCGGCGTGTTCGTAGGCCTGCCCAAGGTGGTCGGCGCACTGTTCATGTATGCGTTCCAGATTGTCCTTAACACCTTTATCATCTCCGGTTCCGGCCAGGCTGCCGCTACCATCCCCATCGTAGGTCCCTTGGGCGAGATTTTGGGTCTCACTCCCCAGACCATTGTTACCGCCTTTATCTTTGGCGATGGCATCACCAACCTGCTCCTCCCCATGTCTGCCGCAACGATGGGCGCTGTCGCCATTGCGGAGATTTCCTATCCCCAGTATGTGAAATACATTTGGCGGATCATCGTCACCAATATCGTAATTGGTGGCTGCATGGTCGTTGCCGCTACTTTGATCAACCTGTGATCCGGCCGGTCGCAAAAAATCATGTGAATTGCCTTTGAAAAAGTTGGGGGTGAAACTTCGCCCCCAACTTTTTTCAAAGAGAAGAAAAATCAATCAGTCCGATTTTATTGTCATACCATATGGAAGGAGAATCATGATGGACTATATGAAAAGAGCCATGGAGCTCAAGGAAACGATTGTAAAGAACCGCCGCTTTCTGCACCAGCATCCCGAGCTGCGCTGCGAGCTGCCTGTCACCTCTGCCTACGTGGAGGAGCGGCTCAAGGAGATCGGGCTGGAGGTCCAACACTGCGGCAAATATGGCCTGGTAGCCCTTATTGGAGGGAAGAAACCCGGACCCGTACTGCTGCTCCGGGCGGACATGGATGCCCTGCCCATGGTGGAAGAGAGTGGCCTTGAATTCGCCTCCCTCACCCCGGGCCAGGCCCACTGCTGCGGCCATGACAACCACACCTCTATGCTGCTGGGTGCGGCACAAATGCTTAAGGAAAATGAGGATGCTCTTTACGGTACCGTCAAGCTCATGTTCCAGCCCGGCGAGGAGTGCGGCGAGGGCTGCCTGGAGATGCTGGATGCCGGCGTGCTGGAAAATCCCAAGGTAGATGCTGCCATGGCGATGCACGTGGATGCCATGCTCCCCCTCGGCACCTTTGGCTATGGCATGAATGCCGTGTTCTCTTCCAACGACATTTTTGAAATCACAGTAAAGGGCGTCTCCTGCCACGGTGCCCGCCCCCACCAGGGCGTGGACCCCATCAACGCTGCCGCCCACATTGTAACCGCACTGGAGACCTTGATTGCCCGGGAAGCCGATCCCTCTCAGGTCTGCATCCTGACCGTCGGCTCCATCGAGAGCAACACCAAGGTGTTCAACGTCATCCCGGCCAATGTGGTCATGAAGGGCAGCATCCGCACCTACAATGCCGATCAGCAGAACATGCTGGTCCGCCGGCTGAACGAAGTGGTGGAGTACACCGCCAAGTCCTTCGGCTGCGAAGGTGTTGTGGAGTGGGAGACCCCCATGGTGCCTCTGTTCGTGAACAACGATCTGGAAACTGAGATGCGGGGTTATCTGGAAGAGGTCCTGGGCGATCTGGGCCATGTGGGTGAGCCCCCTGTCATGAAGCTGGGCTCCGAGGATTTTGCTAACCTGACCACCCGTTGCCCTTCCGCCTTCTTCTTCATCGGCGCGGGCCCGGACCGGGAGCACGGCGGCAAGTACAGCCAGCACAACACCAAGGTCGTCTTTAATGAGGAGATGCTTCCTCTGGGTGCGGCCGGTTTTGCCAACTGTGCCACCAAGTGGCTGGAAAATCACGCAAAGGGCCAATAAAACGATAAGCAAAAGTGCCGCGTAAATGATTTCCGCGGCACTTTTTTTGTGGATAGAGCTGCTATAATCAAACAGATCCATTGATTGGGAGCCCAACATACCATTTGGGGGAAATAGACCTTATCTTATTTATACTGTAAACGGTCTCGATTTATTTTATATGTCTTTGCAAGATTTTACGTCCCCAGGCACGCCCCCGGCAAAAATATCGTCAGTTCTTCTTTTTATTTGGCGAGAAACAGAGCATATTTAAAACGATCTAAAGTAAAATCTGCTTTTGATATTCGCCTGACATTTTATCGGCACCCACCCCCGCAAATTCCAATCCGGCAATCTCATGAGCCGTTTCCCTCCGTCTGCCCTTAGGAGCATCATCGGTTGACGCTGACAAAGCTCTTTTTCAGTAAATCCCTAAAAAACAACCAATAATGGAATCCATTGACACCCAAGGAAAAAAACAGTACAATGTTATCCCACACTTATTATCAGCTTTGGTTCATCAAAAATGACAAGGAGGAATTTAGTATGTCTTTAATTAACAAAGAGGTCAGTGAGTTTTCTGTTCAGGCTTATCAGAATAACGCTTTTCGGCCTGTGACCAAGTCTGACATCCTGGGAAAGTGGAGTGTCTTCTTCTTCTATCCCGCTGACTTCACCTTCGTCTGCCCCACGGAGCTGGAAGACCTGGCCAACAAGTACAGCGAGTTCTCCGCCATCGGCTGCGAGATCTACTCCGTCTCCTGCGACACCCATTTTGTCCACAAGGCTTGGCATGATGCCTCTGAACGCATCAAAAAGATCCAGTACCCCATGCTGGCGGATCCCACCCACGCCCTGGCCAAAGACTTTGAGGTGCTGATCGAGGCGGACGGCCTGGCAGAGCGGGGCACCTTTGTGGTGAACCCGGAGGGCCGGATCGTGGCTTACGAGGTCAACGCGGGCAATGTGGGCCGCAACGCCGATGAGCTGCTGCGCAAGGTGCAGGCCCTTCAGTTCGTGGCCGAGCACGGCGACGAGGTCTGCCCCGCCAAGTGGCAGCCCGGTGCAGAAACTCTGAAGCCCAGCCTGGATCTTGTGGGCCTGCTGTAAGACGATGAAAGAGATCAATCAGGAAAGCCTGTATGATGTGGTGGTGATCGGCGGCGGCCCCGCCGGTCTAACCGCCGCATTGTACCTGGCCCGGGCACAATATCGTGTCATCGTGGTGGAAAAAGAAAACTTCGGCGGACAGATCACCATCACATCTGAGGTGGTCAACTATCCCGGCGTCCTCTCCTCCAGCGGAAGCGGATTGACCGATACCATGCGCCGGCAGGCCCAGAACTTCGGCGCGGAATTCCTGCTGGCAGAGGTGGAAGGGCTGGAGCTGGACGGCGATGTCAAGTCTGTCCAGACAAGCCGGGGCACTCTGCAATGCTTTGGCGTCCTGCTGGCCACCGGTGCCCACCCCCGCAGTGTAGGCTTTGACGGTGAGTCGGAGTTCAAGGGCCATGGCGTGGCCTACTGTGCCACCTGTGACGGGGAATTCTTCACCGGCAAAGAGGTCTTTGTGGTGGGCGGCGGCTTTGCCGCGGCGGAGGAGAGCGTCTTCCTCACAAAATATGCCAGCCACGTGACCATCCTCATCCGGGGCGCGGATTTCTCCTGCGCCAAGAGCACGGCGGATGCTGCCCGCAGCCACGACAAGATCACTGTGGTCACCAACGCCCAGGTGGAATCGGTCTCCGGAGATGATGCGCTGACCACCATCCGCTATCGTGACCGCAACACGGGAGAGGTTACCGAGCACCATGCGGCTGAAGGCGACCGCTTGGGCGTATTCGTCTTTGCGGGCTATGAGCCCGCCACCAGTCTCGTCAAGGGCTTGACGGAGCTCAATGAGCAGGGGTATGTGATCACCGACCGGCAGCAGAAGACCAGTGTCGACGGCCTTTACGCCGCCGGAGACGTCTGCGTCAAAAACCTGCGTCAAGTCGTCACTGCCGTCGGCGACGGGGCCATTGCCGCCACCGAACTGGAAAAGTACGCCGCTTCCCTGCAAGAAAAAACGGCGCTGCATCCCTCCCGTCCCACGCCCAAGGCCCCCTCTCCTGCGCCGGAGAAGAAAGAGGCCTCCGGCCAAAGCGCGGGACTGTTCTCTGAGGAAATACGCGGACAGCTGGAGAGCGTGTTTGGACGCATGGCACAACCGCTGATCCTTCGTCTTTTCCTGGATGACCGGCCTGTCTCCCAAGAGTTGGAGCAGTATATGAAAAGCTTGGCCTCCATGACGGACAAGCTCTCTGTGGAGCTCGCCCCCTCTCCGGAGGAGGAAGCTGACCGTCCCTGCGTCAAAATCCTGCTGGCAGACGGCTCTGCCACGGGGCTCGCCTTCCACGGCGTCCCCGGCGGACATGAGTTTACTTCCTTTGTGCTGGGACTGTACAATGCCGCCGGCCCCGGCCAATCCTTGGAGCCCGAGGTGGCTCAGGAGATCGAGGCCATTGCCGCCCCGGTACGGATCCAAGTGCTGGTCTCCCTCTCCTGCACTATGTGTCCGGAGCTGGTGACTGCCGCCCAGCGCATCGCTGCCGGAAACAAAAATGTGACGGCAGAGGTCTATGACCTGAACCATTTCCCCGCACTCAAAGATCAGTATCAGGTCATGAGCGTCCCCTGCCTGGTGATCAATGGCGGTAAACCCTCCTTTGGAAAAAAGAATGTCCGCCAGCTCCTTGAGCTGATCCCCAACGCTTCAGACTAAGCCGCCCCGCAGCGCGGGCCTTCCCATTCTCCCTGAACGAGGGGCTCAGCCCCAGCACTTGGGACAAGCATAGTGAAACAATAAAAGAGAAGGAGAGAAAAGATCGATCTTTTCTCTCCTTCTCTTTTTATCGCTGCACAACCCACGCGCCCGATCACGGCTTTCCCCAGAAAATGGGCCCGCCTTATCAGGGCATAGGATGCAAAATCGGCGTTTACAGGAAGATATACTTTAGAATAAACAGGACCGCCAGCACATACATCAGCGGTGCCACCTTTTTGCCCTTACCGGCAGCCAGGTTGAGCAGAACATAGGAGATGATGCCCAGCGAAATACCCTCGGAAATGCTGTAGAACAGAGGCATGGCAATGATAGCCAAATAAGCTGGGATCGCTTCGGTCAGATTGTCATCCTTAAAACTGATCTCGGTAACTGTACCCACCATCAAAAAGCCCACCATAATCAGAGCAGGTGCGGTAGCAAAGGACGGGATCGCCGTAAAGATGGGGGCAAACAGGGTAGACAGCAGGAACAGCAGCGCAGTGACCATCGCAGTCAGACCGGTGCGACCACCCACCGCCACGCCAGAGGCAGACTCTACAAAGGTGGTAGTGGTAGAGGTACCCAGCACAGCGCCAGCGGAGGTAGCAATGGCATCAGACAGCAGTGCGGGCTTGATGCGCGGCAGCTTGCCCTCTTTATCCAGCATATCTGCCTTGGTTGCCACACCAATCAGCGTGCCCAAGGTATCAAAAATATCCACAAACAGGAAGGAGAACACCACCACCACAAAGTTGACGAGCTTCACTGCGCTGAAATCAACGGAGAAGCACTGTCCAAAAGTCAGGCTGAGCTTGCTGAAGTCGGTCAGGCCCATGGTGGGGAAAAGGGTGTAGTAGCCGGCATCTGGAGTAGGCACATACAATCCCACCATTTCGCACAGCATACCAATGACCCAAGTCAACAGGATACCAAACAAGATCGAACCCTTGATACGATGGATATACAGCACAGCGATGATGAATAAACCCACGAGCGCCAGCAGCGCACAGATACCGGCGGTATGGAAGTTCTCGGTAAAGCTGGTGATGGTAACCAGCGTCGAGGAGTCGACAGACAACCCTGCATTCTGCAGGCCGATGAAGGCGATGAACAATCCGATACCCACGGAGACGCCCTTCTTCAGTGTCAGCGGAATGGCGTTGAAAATGGCCTCCCGGACATTGGTCAGCGACAGGACAATAAAGATCAAGCCTTCCACAAAGACGGCCAACAGAGCGACCTGCCAACTGTAGCCATAGCCCAGCACCACAGTATAGGCCAGATAGGCATTCAGTCCCATGCCCGCAGACAGAGCGAAAGGCAAATTCGCCAGCAATGCCATACAGGCCGTTCCGATGAAGGAGGCCAATGCCGTCGCCAACAGGACCGCAGTGGAGTCCATACCAGCCGCACTAAGGATGCTGGGGTTGACAGCCAGGATATACGCCATGGTCATAAAGGTCGTGATACCAGCCATCACTTCTGTTTTTACGTTTGTTTTGTTCTCTGCCAGGTGAAATGTTCTCTCTAACATTTTCCTATCCCTCTTCTCTCTTTTTTATTGAAACACATACGTATTCCCCTAAACTATAGAGCGGTCATTTCCCCTCATAAGCTACGACCGTCTCCACAGGATAGTCCTTGATCCGCTCCCGGCCATTCAGCCCTTTGAGCTCCAGCAGGCAGATGATCTTCACGATCTCCGCCCCCTGTCCAGTCAGCAGCCGGGCCGCCGCCTCCAGCGTTCCGCCGGTGGCGATCAAATCGTCCACCAGAACGACCCTTGTCCCGGGCTTAACGTCATCCTTGTGCACCTCAATGGTCGCCGTCCCATACTCCAGCTCATAGGTGGCTTCCACCGTCTCCCGGGGCAGTTTTCCCTTTTTCCGGATGGGGAGAAACGCTTTGCCCAGCTTATATGCGATCGGCATCCCGAAAAGGAAGCCTCTCGATTCCAGCCCCGCGATCACATCGAATTCCACCCCATCCAGCAGCGCCGCCATCTGATCCACTGCCAGCCGCAGACCTTCCGCGCTGTTGAGCACCGAGGTGATATCCCGAAAGATGATCCCCTTTTCCGGAAAATCCGGAATACTTGTGACATAATCTTCGATCTTTTTCATCGCTTTCTCCCTCACTGTCGTTCCCAGCTGATATATGTTATTTTATCAAGTTTTTTCCGCTTGGCAAGAAGGAAATGAAAAATAGGCTGAATATCCTATCAACACGCCAAAACATCAGACTTTCTTATTGGCAATGCCCAACCGATACATCACCGGAAAAGCATATGAAGTTTTCAGGCGGCCCCTTTTCGAGCCGCCTGAACATGATCATCTGCTTTATGACCTTCGTTTACATGGGACGCTCATAAACTCCCAGCATGGGGCCGCCGGTAAGCTGATTGCGGAAAGGAGAGGTATAGCCCCGCAGAATACCAGAAGCCGCCCAGCGGATCAAAGTGACAACATCAAAGACCGGCACACCGGTAAGACGGCAGACCATGGGATTGAAGGGGGCAAAGTTGGTGCCCTCACACACGATGGCACCGATATCCGGATGCTCGCTCTTCAGCTTGCGGGCCGCCCAAGCCACGTCCGCCTCCACTTCCTCATACACATAGGAGGGTGCGTTGAGGGGGAAGGTCTTATAAAAGTGCTCCGTCTCCTGCATCCCCTGAATGCACAGCCGCTCCACAGGGACATTCTCCGCAAAATACTTCGGGTTCAAGGTAGTGTCATTGGCAGTCAAGATACCGATCTTCTGATCGGGGGGCAGCATGGATGCCACCATAGGCACCTGGAGCAAACCGGAGGTGATCACAGGAATATGGACTGCCTCAGACAACTGCTTTTGAAAAGCAATCAAAAAACCGCAGCAGGTGGAGATCGCCTGGCAGCCCTCCGCCTCCAACGCCTTGGCACCGTCGATAAAGGGCTGCAGGAGGGCCGGATCGCCTCCCTCTACGATATTTTTAGCCTTCGCTCCCTTTACCGTATAAAAACGCACTGGAAAATCGTATGTAAAACCATTTCCCACATCACCCGGGATACGGGGCAGTACAGAGTCTACCATGAGGATACCGATGGGCACACCTTGACTGGGGGTTCCACCGTAAAGTGTTGTCATAGTATACACTCCTTAGCAAAATATTTGACCTGCAATACCGTTCCGGGGATACCTTCTATCTATAGAAAGGCAGCGGCCCCAGCCTGATGAGATCCCTCCAAAAAGGATGCGTTCTGTACGGATAAAACCTTGGGAACTACACAGGACACAAGGGAGAAAGGCAAAATCCAGAAGTTTCTATTTCGGGATGCAAGGATCCCAAAGTACACCGCAGGCAAGGTCCGTCCAGACAGCAAAACAAAAGCCTTTGCAAAATCATCTTGAACAACATGCCATACGACATCATGGTGCGGGTAGTGGGACTCGAACCCACACGGATCGCTCCACAGGAACCTAAATCCTGCACGTCTACCAATTCCATCATACCCGCAGATTACTTTATGATTATATCACAAAAAAATCTTTCCCGTCAATCATTGCCATGAAAACGAAAAAACAGTATAATAGCTTCAAAATCTCTTTTCCTGGAGGGATGTCCCTTATGTCCAAGCAAGCGCCTCATGTGGCTGCTGTCCATGACCTATCCGGCATGGGGCGGTGCTCTTTGGGGATCGTGCTGCCCGTTCTGTCCGCCATGGGCTGCTGGTGCTCCTCCCTTCCCACCGCCTATCTGTCCGCCTCCACGATCTTCCCCCCCTCCGATCACTTTGTCTTTCGGGACCTGACGGGGGAAATGGAGGGTTCTGCCGACCACTGGGAAGAGCTTGGCGTCACCTTTGACGCCCTCTACAGCGGCTTTGTGGGGTCTGCCCGACAGATCGGGGTACTGCGGAATTTCCTGTCCCGGTTTCGGAGGGAAAATACCCTGGTGATGGTGGACCCGGTGATGGGCGATTGGGGTAAGCCCTACCGCACCTACACTCCCGAAATGTGCATGGAGATGAAGTCCTTGGCCGGCCTGGCCGATGTCATCACCCCCAATCTCACCGAGGCTGCCATTTTGCTGGGGGAAAATTACGATGACGCCCCCAAAAGCAAGGCCGGACTGCAGGAGTGGCTGGCACGGCTGAGCTTGGATGGGAGACGGTCTGTGATCCTTACAGGCATCCATCCGACACCGGAGACGGTGGGGGCCGCCTGCTTTGACCGGGATGCGGGAAAAACCTCCCTATCCGCAGTGCACGAAGAGCCCGCCCAATTCCCCGGGACTGGAGACCTGTTTTCCAGTGTGGCCCTGGGCGCTCTGCTGAAGGGAAAGCCTTTGGATGAAGCGGCATCCTTGGCGGTAGAATTCGTTGCCAAATGCGCCCGGCGTACCCTGGCCTTGGGGACCCCCATTCCCGAGGGGGTCCAGTTTGAGGGAATATTAAGAGATCTCCTATTTTAAGACAGATGCCCTTGGAGGATAACGGTTTGACACAAGGTATGGCGGCCCCTCCCCAGTTTCTTTGCCCAGCTCGGCCATTCTTTTCTCCCCCAATTCCTGAATTCCTGCGCAAGGAAATTCTCTGACAAAAGGGGCTTTGTTTTTGGGGGAATTTATGGTAAGATGAGGATAACCAGATTCAAAAGATTGGGAAAGAAGGCTTTTCCATGAAGATTCAAGAATCCGCAGAGATGTATTTGAAGACTATCCTCATACTCAAGCAGGAAAAGGGGCTCGTCCACTCTATTGATGTGGCCCGGCATCTCGGTTTTTCCAAGCCCAGTGTCAGCCGGGCAGTAAAGCTGCTCCGGGAAGATGGGGATCTGATTGTAAACACCGACGGGAGTCTGGAGCTGACTGACAAGGGCCGGGAAATCGCCGAGCGGATCTACGAGCGTCACCGCCTTCTCACCCGCTGGTTTACCAGCCTGGGCGTGAGCGAGGCCCAAGCCGCTGAGGACGCCTGCCGAGTGGAACATGATATCAGTGCCGAGACCTTCCAGAAATTGAAAGAACATCTGGAAAATACATAAGTTCTTTTTCAAAAAATGGCGAAACAGGGTTGACAAATCCATGGAGAGTGTGGTAACATATTTTTTGCGTTGAGTAACGCAATCACAACAACGCACGAGTGGTGGAATTGGTAGACTCGCCGGCTTCAGGTGCCGGTGTTCGCAAGGACGTGTGGGTTCGAGTCCCACCTCGTGCACCACGTCGGAGCAAGCTTTATACTGCTTGCTCCGACTTTTTTCAACAATCAGAGCGTGCTCATGCCGCCGCTCCTTCTCTCCAGAGCGAATCTGCTTCGCTTACAACAAACTCTTTGCGGCTATGCCGTTTAGCGCTGTGCATCCATCGACTCCCCCTAAGCGGCATAGCCGCAAAGGGGATCACCCAGAACTCCGGTTTGTTTTTTCAAACCTCTTGGCTAAAAAAGCACTTTCGATGCACTGGTACAAAAAGCACCGGCAAAAGCCAGTGCTTTCTTTTTATCCATATGAAAAACGTCCGGGAGCTCAATAAAGTGAAAGAGGAATACTCCCGCACCTATCTGGTGGCCCGCTCATTTTTGGACCAATCTCTGTTCGTCGGGGAGGAGTGCTCCATTCCCGCCGGCAGTCCGGCCACCGCCTCTGGGGCGGCAGCCTGATCAGCGGCACCAACTTCCTCGACGCAGTTACCGAGCTTTAAAACTTTCAGCGGCTCTGCTTCTGCTATGAGGGCTATCCTGTCGGCACCCAGTGTGCAGGTTATCTGGGCATCAACAGCAGTCAGTGTTGGCCAACCCCACCGGAGCGCTCTACGGCCCCGACGGAAACCCCCAGGTCTACTCCGTCTCATGCCGTGTCATTCCGGAGGAATATACTGAGATCTTCCATTCTTACCTATAACGGAGGCGCGATATGCACAATGAACTGACCCAAAAGGACATTGAACTGATGAAGCAGGAGTTGGACGAGCGGCGCATCGTCATGCGGCCCAAGCTGCTGGAGGCGGTAAAGGAGGCCCGGTCCTTTGGGGATTTGAGTGAAAACTTTGAATATAAGGCTGCCAAACAGGAGAAGAACCGCAACGAGAGCCGCATCCGATACTTGGAGAATATGATCCGCACCGCCCATATCATCGATGAGGGCGGGACAAACGGCGGTGTGGCCCTTTACGATAAGGTCACCGTTTTTTTAGAGGATGAGGGAGAGACCGAGACCTATCAGATCGTCACCACCATGCGCAAGGATCCCCTCCACGGCCTCATCAGCCGGGAATCCCCCGTAGGCAAGGCCCTGCTGGGGAGACAGGTGGGCGACCGCGTCCACATTCAGGTAGACGAACGGTATGGCTATGACATGGTCATCCAGTCCATTGAAAAGGGCACCGATGACGGCTCCATCCCGCTGAACACCTTCTGATGATGCCGTGTCCTCCTTGAAAAGAGGGCACATAAAACTTTCCGCTCTGAAAAACCATCCATATTTCCACTGGTATGGGGGCGGCGGCATTTTTGCCGCCGCCCCTTCATCTTTTGCCGGAAAGCAAGCGGGGCCCTTTCATCTTGACCATTGACTGGTTCGGCCAATTATGCTGCCCCGCCGACAAATAAAACAATAACGCTGTAAAACCATTTCCCAAACTCTTTTATTACAAGAGAACTGTGCAATATATTAGCCATGCGCCAAATTATAGGGGGACTATAGGTTGGATACAAATGGCGACATTTTCTCACCATTAAAATCGCCCATGGCAAACCCAATATCTACAGGCTATGATGCCGTTTCCTCTTCATCGCCCTCAAAACTCATCAGGCTGCTTCGTCTTTGACTCCAGTCATCTTCAAACACAAAGGGTTCTCCTATTTTTAACGCAGTTCTGTCATATCGCGGCGCCGCTGGCCCGCGCAGGAGCATTTGAAAACAGCATCAGGCGTCCCCGCCCATGACCACGGCATCGCTCAGGATGGAGGCCACCACCCGGATGATCTCCTCCAACTCCCTGTCTATTCCTTTGGACGCGTTCCACCTCTATAGCAGGAAGTCAGGCCCCGACGGTTACACCTGTGGAAATTTTTTCCTGCGGCACCCTGCGCGCATGCTTGCGGCATACCGCAGAGACGGCCTCTCCAAAGGGGGCACCTTGCCATCTTAGGCGTGGTGCGGCAATTTTACGCCCTTGCCCCTCCCATTTTTCTCCCAGATATGCTATACTGAGTTATCCCCCTGAAAGGAGCCCATTTCATGGTTGAGCTGTTTCTCCCCGTCCTGTCTCATTTTCAAAACCAAAATCCCTGGTCGGCCAGCGCTGGGAGGCTGCGTTACCGCATCCTGCCTACCGTGGCCGCAAACGAGGACGAGAGCCTTCTCACTGCCGAGGTCTGGGAGGGCCCCTGGGCCTATGAGTTCTCCCAATTGGAGGAGAGCAAGACCTTCCCCCTGAACCAGGAGGGGCTGGATGCCATCCCTTCCTGGCTGGAGCAGTGGCGGCAGACCATCGAAGAGCGGCCAAAGCGCACCCTGGCAGAAAATATGGCGCGGCGGGATACCGCCTCAGGTACCCCATGACACTTTCAGCGGACCAGCCTCCCCCCTTTGGGGCGGGATCTGGTCCGCTGTTTTTCTTTTCTCGGGAAACGCGATTCTACCCTTGACCTTTCCTATAGATAGTTGTATAATTTATACAAATCAGGCGAGTTTTTTTCGTTTTTTGTGTATAATTTATAATTTTTATTTTCTTTAATTGTTATTTTTGTAATAATTTACCATCTCTTAGGAGGTCCTTTCATGCCAAAGAATACGGCTGACCCTGTCAGCATCCCCTTGACCCGTTTTCTGCAGGGAACGGAAACCCACCTGCAAAACTTTTTGGGCTGCCATCCCGCTGAGCGGGATGGACAACAAGGGCATATCTTTCGGGTCTGGGCCCCCCACGCCAAAGCAGTGCATCTGATGGGGGATTTCAACGGCTGGCAGGAGGCCGCATGTCCCCTATCCCTCATAGAAGGCGGCGTGTGGGAGGTCTTTTTTCCTGGCCTGGAGCAGTATGACGCCTATAAATTTGCCATCCATACATCCGACGGCAGGGTACTGGCCAAAGCCGACCCCTTTGCCTTTCACGCCGAGACAAGGCCGGGCAACGCCTCCAAGATCTACGACTTAGATGGCTACCAATGGGGAGATCAGGGATGGATGGAGTGGCGGAAGACCCACTTGGTGTACTCCGCCCCCCTCAACATCTATGAGCTGCACTTGGGCTCCTGGCGGCGGACAGGGCAGGATGAATTTCTGAGCTATCGGGATATGGCCCAATACCTGATCCCCTATGTGAAGGAGATGGGCTTCACCCACGTGGAGCTGCTTCCGGTCATGGAACACCCTCTGGACGCCTCCTGGGGGTATCAGTGCACAGGTTATTTTGCCGCCACCAGCCGATTCGGCACCCCACACGACCTGATGTGGCTCATTGACCAGCTTCACCAGGCAGGCATCGGGGTCATCCTGGACTGGGTACCCGCCCACTTCCCCCGGGATGGCTTTGGCCTCTATCATTTCGATGGGCAGCCCTGCTATGAGTACGCCGATCCCCGTAAGGGGGAACACAGGGAGTGGGGCACCATGGTCTTTGACTATGACCGGGGCGAGGTCCGCTCTTTCCTGACCTCCTCTGCCCTCTTCTGGCTGGAACAGTACCACGCCGACGGTCTCCGGGTGGACGCGGTGGCCTCCATGCTCTATCTGGATTACAACCGCCAGGGGGGAGAATGGGTGCCCAATGTCCACGGCGGCCATGAAAACTTGGAGGCCGTCAGCTTCCTCCAAGCCTTAAACACCGCCATCTTTTCCCGGCTTCCCGATGTGCTGATGATCGCCGAGGAGTCCACCACCTGGCCTCTAGTCACCGCCCCGGTCAGCGAGGGCGGACTGGGCTTCAACCTCAAGTGGAACATGGGCTGGATGAACGACATCCAACACTATATGAAGCTGGACCCCTATTTCCGGCAATACAACCACAAGGACATCACCTTCTCCCTGATGTACGCCTTTTCCGAAAACTTTATCCTCCCCCTGTCCCACGATGAGGTGGTCCACATGAAGGGCTCTCTCCTCAACAAGATGCCGGGGGATGATGGGCTGAAATATGCCGGCGTCCGGGCTTTTTACACCTATATGCTCACCCATCCGGGCAAGAAGCTCCTGATGATGGGCAGTGAGTTCGGCCAGTGGAACGAGTGGCACTTTGAGCACTCCTTGGACTGGCACCTGCTGGATCAGCAAGATGAGGACGGGGAGCGCCACCGCAGGCTGAAGGATTTTATCCGATCTGCCAATGCCCTCTATCTCCAGCGACCTGAGCTGTGGGAGATCGATTTCGACTGGCGGGGCTTCCAATGGCTGTGCGCCGATGACGCCAACGCCAACACTGCCGCTTTTCTGCGCAAGGACAAAAAGGGAAACTTCCTAGTGGTGGTGTGCAATTTTTCCCCGGTCCACCGCCCCGGCTATCGGGTGGGGGTACCTGTGGGCGGCAAGTACACAGTGTTGCTCAATTCAGATGATGAGGCCTTCGGCGGCTCAGGTGCCGGAGACAGGGAATTGCTATCCTCAGAAAAAATCCCCTGCCACGGCCAGGACCAGTCCCTCTCCATCGACCTGCCCGCCATGGGTGCAGTGGTCCTCCGCTGCGTTCGGAAAAATCCCATCCGGAGGAAAAAAACGGAAACCTCTCATTCCCCCCTCCCGCAAAAAGGAAAAAAGATCTGATTTCGTTTTCCATATCCATCAACAACGAGGTGATTTGATGAAAAAGGAATGTGTGGCCATGCTTTTGGCTGGCGGCCAGGGCAGCAGGCTGATGGCCCTGACCCGGAAGGTGGCCAAACCGGCAGTTCCCTTTGGCGGGAAGTACCGTATCATCGACTTTCCCCTATCCAACTGCGTCAACTCCGGTATCGACACGGTAGGGGTTTTGACTCAGTATCAGCCCTTGGAGCTGAACGCTTACATCGGCAACGGCCAGCCCTGGGATCTGGACCGCTCCGACGGAGGAGTCCACATCCTGCCCCCCTATATTCAAGAGGGAGACCAGGGCACCTGGTATAAGGGCACTGCCAACGCCATTTATCAGAATATCAGCTTTTTAGAGCAGTACAATCCGGACTATGTTTTGATACTATCCGGCGATCACATCTATAAGATGGACTACTCTAAAATGCTCACCCACCACAAGCAGACCCAGGCTGCCTGTACCATCTCCGTGATGGAGGTCCCCATCAAAGACGCCTCCCGCTTCGGCATCATGAACGTGGATGAAAACGACCGGATCTACGAATTTGAGGAAAAGCCCAAAAAGCCCAAGAGCAATCTGGCCTCTATGGGCATCTACATCTTTACCTGGTCCAAGCTTCGGGATTACCTCATGGCCGACGAGTCGGACGAGAGAAGCGCCAATGACTTCGGAAAGAACATTATCCCCGCCATGCTGAACGCCGGGGAGATCATGACCGCCTACCGCTTTTCCGGCTACTGGAAAGATGTGGGCACTATTGATTCCCTGTGGGATGCCAACATGGATATGCTCTCTCCCGATGCGGGCTTTGACCTTTATGACCCCGATTGGCCCATCTACGCCCGGGCCACCGCCCGCCCGCCCCATTTCACCGGCGCCAATGCCCTAATGAGCCACTCTATCGCCACCAGCGGATGTGAGATATACGGCATGGTGGAAAATTCTGTGCTGTTTCACTCTGTCACTGTAGAGGAAGGGGCCCAGGTCCGCTACTCCATTTTGATGCCAGGGGCAGTGATAAAGGCCGGGGCGGTGGTAGAATACGCCATTGTAGCGGAGCGGGCCGTCATCGGCGCGGGAGCTCACGTGGGCTCTGCACCTCCCGGCGGCGATGACTGGGGCATCGCTGTGATCGCCCAGGATTTGAAGGTCGGCAACGGCGCCGTGGTGCCACCCAAGGCCATGATCACCCGAAATGTAAAGGGGGTGAAGGTATGAACGATCTGCACGGAATCATTTTTGCCTACCGGGAAAACCCTGAACTGCAAGAGTTGACCCGGGTCCGGAATTCCTGCTCCATTCCTTACGGCGGCCGTTACCGCCTGGTGGACTTTGCCCTCTCCAACTTGGTCAATGCGGGCGTCACCGACGTGGGGCTCATCGTATATACCTCCTACCAGTCTCTCCTGGACCATGTGGGGTCAGGCAAGGACTGGGATCTGTCCCGCAAGCACGGCGGTCTGCGCATCCTGCCCCCCTTCAGCTTCTCCGGCAAGCAGCAGGGCGGCCGCTACCGCGGGCGCATGGACGCTCTGGCCGGGGTGTACTCCTATCTTCAGAATATCCGGCAGGACTATGTGATTTTGGCCTCTGGCGATCTGGTGGCCAACATTCCCGTGGCCAAAGCTTTCGAGCAGCACATGCGCACCGGGGCGGACATCACTGCCATCTGCGCCCCGGAGAGCAAGACCGATCCCCGAAGGACCACATATTTCACCTTGAATGAGGATGGCCGGATCGGCGACATCGCCGTGGGCCCCAACAACTGTCCCAACGGCTATGCCTCTTTGGATGCCTACATCCTCTCCAAATCTCTCCTGCTGACCCTGGTAGACCGCTGCACCGCCCACGATGCCCCCTCCTTCACGCAGGGTGTGCTGCTGCCCAGCCTGGAACGCTTGGACCTGCGGGCTTTCCGGTTCGACGGCTACTCCGCCTGTATCCAGAATATAGCGGGCTACTTCCAGCGGAGCATGGAGCTACTGAACCCTGCTGTCCGCGCCTCCCTGTTCCGCACCGACCGTCCCATCAAGACCAAAGACCAATCCAACCCCTCCACCTATTACGGTCCCGGCGCCTGCTCCAGAAATTCCCTCGTCTCTGACGGCTGTGTGATCGAAGGCACTGTGGTCAACTCCATCCTGTCCCGGGGAGTCCGGGTGGAAAAGGGGGCCACGGTGGAAAACTGCATCCTTATGCAGCGCTCCACTGTGCAGTCCGGGGCTGTTCTCCGATATACCATCGCAGATAAAAACGTACGGGTCTGCCCCGGACGGATGCTCATGGGACACGAGACCTATCCCCTGGTCATCTCCAAAAACGAGATCGTGTAAAGAAAAGAAAGTCCTGGGGTGCGAAGTCTCACTGATCCGGGAGTGTCAATCAGGAAACTTCTCCGCTCCTCAAGTACGCCCCCATTTTACCCTTTGGCCCTCTTTGTCTGAAGAGAAGGCCCTGTTATGAGAAAGGAGAACTTTATGAATATCCTTTTTGCCGCTTCCGAGGTGGCCCCCTTCATCAAAACCGGCGGTTTGGCCGACGTGGCCGGCTCCCTGCCCCAGGCGTTGGCCCAACTGGGCCATGACGTGCGGGTCATCCTCCCCCTTTACGAGGGGATCGGAGATGACTGGCGCAGCCAGATGACCTATCTCCAGAATTTCTCCGTCCACCTCGCCTGGCGTGCCTCTTACTGCGGCCTCTTTGAACTGAAGCGAGAGGGCGTCACCTACTATTTTGTGGACAATGAATACTACTTCAAGCGCCGGGACATCTATGGCCATTACGATGACGCCGAGCGTTTCGCCTTCTTCTGCCGCTCAGTCATCGAATCCCCGAGCCACCTGGGCTTCTGCCCCGACATCATCCACTGCAACGATTGGCAGACCGCCCTGATCCCCATCTACCTGCTGAAGGAGCGACAGGAGGTCCCCGAACTGGCAGGCGCCAAGAGCGTGTTTACTATCCACAACATCGAATACCAGGGCCGCTATGGGCGGGAACTGCTGGAAGATATCTTTGGCCTGCCCGGTGATTACTTCCATGAGCATATGCTCTCCTATTATGGAGATATTAACCTAATGAAGGGCGCCATCTACGCCGCCGATTATGTCACCACCGTCTCCCCCACCTATGCCCAGGAACTCCATTACTCCTTCTATGCCCATGGCCTGGAGGGGGTCATCGCCAGCAACGACCACAAGCTCCGGGGCATTCTGAACGGCATTGATGTAAACCACTATGACCCCTGGCACGACAAGCGGCTGACCAAGCTCTACAACGCCAAGCAGCTCAAAGGGAAGCGGGAGTGCAAGGCCGCTTTGCAGCAGATGACCGGGCTCAATGCCGACCCCAATGTCCCCATCATCGCCTGCATCTCCCGGCTGGTTCCCCACAAGGGCTTTGACCTCGTAACAGATGCCCTCCGCGACATTATGTCCCTGGGCATACAAATGGTGGTGCTGGGCACCGGTGAGCGGCGGTATGAGGAGGCCTTCCGGCAGACAGCAGAACAATATCCCGGCCGGTTCTCCGCCCAAATCATGTATTCCGACGCCTTCTCCACCGCCATCTACAGCGGCGCCGATCTGTTCCTCATGCCGTCAGTGGCCGAGCCCTGCGGCCTGAGCCAGATGATTGCCATGCGCTACGGCACCCTGCCCGTGGTCCGGGAAACCGGCGGGCTCCGGGATTCCGTACAGCCCTGGAACCAGTTCACCGGAGAGGGCACCGGCTTCACCTTTGCCAACATCGACAAGGGGGATATGCTCTGGGTCCTTCGGCAGGCTGTGGAGCTTTACCGCAATGATCCCAAGGCATGGAAAACCATCCAGCAAAATGCTATGACCGCCGACTTCTCCTGGAACCGTTCTGCGAACTGCTATCAGGAAATTTATGGCTGGATCACAGGAAAATAAAAGGTGGGCTCTCGCTGAGGACCGCTCCCAAGCCCCCCTCTCTTTTCATCTCCCCCAATGGGAGAGACTCTGCAATGGTATCCTTGTTTGACACCCGGGCCGCAATGTGGTACCATGCCGCCGCTATCCGGAACGGAAACATTTCCGCCCCTTAGTTTCCCCTGTGAAGAAATGGAGTGAATTTTTTGCGTCATTACACAAAAAAGGATTTGATGGACCTGATCATCGGCAAGCTCCGCCGAAATTTTGGCCGGGATGTAGATGAGGCCACCTCCCAGCAGATGTTTCAGGCCTGCGCCTTGGTGCTCCGGGACATCATCTCCGAGCGCCAGCTCAAAACCGCCGACAAGATACGGGATGAACATGCCAGACAAGTCCACTACCTGTCCTTGGAGTTCCTCATGGGCCGCTCCCTGCGGAAAAATGCCTATAACCTGGGTCTGATCGAGCCCCTGACCCAGGCTATCGAAGCCTTGGGCTTCTCCTCCGCCGATCTCTTTGAAGAGGAGCCGGATGCCGGCCTGGGCAACGGCGGACTGGGGCGGCTGGCCGCCTGCTACCTGGATGCCGCCACTACCTTAGACATCCCCATCACCGGCTACACCATCTGCTATGAATTGGGTATTTTTAAGCAAAAGATTATCGACGGGGAGCAGATTGAGCTGCCCGACAACTGGCTGGGTCTGGGCGGCGCTTGGCTCATTACCAAAATGGATGAGACAGAGGAGATCCATTTCGGCGGCACCGTAAAGGATCTCTGGAACCCTGACGGCACCCACTCCGTTCTCCACTCCGGCTACACCACGGTGCTGGCGGTGCCCCGGGATATGGAGATTGCAGGCTACGGCACGGAAAACGGCAATATCCTCCGGCTCTGGGACGCCAAGAGCCCCACTCCCGTGGACATGTCCCTCTACTCCCAAGGCGCTTACCTAAAGGCTGTGGAGCAGCAGGCCAATGCCGAGGTCATCTCCAAGGTCCTCTATCCGGAAGACAACCACCGGGAGGGCAAATCTCTGCGGCTCAAGCAGCAGTATTTTTTCGTCTCCGCCACCGTCCAGTCCATCTGCCGCAAGCACAAATCCGAGTACGGGACGCTGCGGAACTTCCACGAAAAGCACATCATCCAGATCAATGACACCCATCCCACTCTGGTGATCCCCGAGCTCATGCGCATCCTGCTGGATCAGGAGGGGTACAGCTGGGAGGACGCCTGGTTCATCGTCAGCCGCAGCGTGGCCTATACCAACCACACCGTTTTGTCCGAAGCCTTGGAGCGCTGGCCCCAAGATCTGGTGCAAGAGCTGCTTCCCCGTATTTGGCAGATCATCGTGGAGATCTCCAACCGCTATCAGTCCCAGCTCAACGCCTACTTCCACGGCGACCAGTCCAAGATCGAGCCCATGGCCATCATCTGGGGCCACGAGGTCCGCATGGCCAACCTGTGCGTGTGCGCCTGCTCCACGGTCAACGGCGTCTCCGCCCTTCATACGGAGATTTTGAAGACAGACGTGTTCAAGGATGCCTGCCAGATGCACCCGGCCCAATTCCAAAACGTCACCAACGGCGTAGACCACCGGCGGTGGCTCAGTGAGGTCAACCCCGCACTGGACGCCCTCATTCGGGACTGCTGCGGCGGAGACAAGTATCTGCTCCACCCCGAGACCCTGAGGGAGCTGGAAAAATACGCCGGCGACAACGCCGTGCTGGAGAGATTGGGCGCCATTAAGCGGGAAAACAAGCTGCGCTTCGCCGCCTGGGTCCAGCGTGAGAGCGGCATCAAGCTCAACACCGATGCCATGTTCGATGTGCAGGTCAAGCGGCTCCACGAGTATAAGCGCCAGCTTTTGAACTCCCTGCACATCATCTACCTTTGGCAGCAGCTTCACACCGATCCCCACTTTGAACTGACGCCCCGGGTCTGCCTTTTCGGCGCCAAGGCCGCCCCCGGCTATGCCGTGGCCAAGGAGATCATCCATCTCATCAACTCCCTTGCGGACACAGTGAACAACGACCCGCTATGCAAGGATAAGCTCCAGGTGGTCTTTTTGGAAAACTACCGGGTGTCTATGGCGGAGAGCCTGATGCCCGCCAGCGAGCTGTCTGAGCAGATTTCCACCGCCGGCAAAGAGGCCAGCGGCACGGGCAACATGAAATTCATGATGAACGGTGCCCTCACCATCGGCACCTTAGACGGAGCCAATGTGGAGATGCATCAGCAGCTTGGGGATGAGAATATCTTCCTCTTTGGCCTCAACGCCGGCGAGGTAGCCGAGATGCAGCGCCGGGGCTATCACTCCTATGAGTACTATCTGCAGAACCCCGCCCTGAAAGCGGTCATCGACCAGCTCTCCGCGGGCTTTGACGACAAGGTAAGCTATGCCGATATCGCCAAGCGGCTCCTCTTTGGGCAGGGCGGGCCCGCCGACCAGTATTTCCTGCTGGCCGACTTCGAGAGCTACCGCTCCGCCCAACTCTCCGCGGGCAGGACCTATCTGGAGCCCGCGGCATGGAATCGGATGTCCCTGATCAACATCGCCCGCTCGGGCATTTTTGCCGCCGACCGGTCCATCCGCGACTACGCCGACAACATCTGGCACGTGCCCCACAAATAAGCAGCAAAAAGCCGCCACGTCGCTGACGGGGCGGCTTTTCTGCGCCTATCTTGTGCCTGCAAAATTTTTGACGAAAATTCCTCCTGACAGTGACATTGAAAAGCTGTCTCGCTATCGGGCAGTACTTTCTCCTGATTTCAGCATATATTTGGAGATGGCCCCAGTTATGCAGCTTTACAATGTATTTCGCAACCGCTGGTGCGGCGCTTACTGGGCCAGCAAGGGAATCTCTGTCATTCCCACGGTAAACTGGAGCGATGAATCTACATTTGATTTTTGCTTTGACGGCATTGAAAAAGAAAGCGTTGCGGCCGTTTCCACTTACATGGCTTCTGCGCACGATAACCGTCAGGATCAAAAAGAATGGTTCATGGCTGGCTACAACGAGATGCTGCGGCGTATTGAACCGGAGAAGATCATCTGCTACAACACGCCGTTTCCTGAAATGCAGGGAGACATCGTGTATGTGGACTATGAGCAAAGTTCCTGGAAATACATGAGCTATGAGCGGAGCTTTCAGAAAGAGGACATAGAAGCGTTCAAAATTGATAAGGATGGACGGGCGATTGCTGACCGACATTATACAGATCATAAGCGGCCTTGGGCACATAGCAATCCACACGATCATCGAATCAATTGGAGTGCACTACGATACGGCTTCCCTAATTTTGAAAAACCACATATTAACTATTGGCCTGAAGATTTTCCAAACGGGGCCCCTGAATTGAAATCGGCAGGAAGAAATGATATGAAATATTATTTTAACACAGAAGAAGACAATCGCTTCAAGCAGCCCATTTTAAAATTGACCGCTCCACAAGTGAAGACACCGCCAACACAGGGCTGCGAAATATCAAGCAGAACAGAAAACAGAAAAAGCACAGCTCTGAGAGCTGTGCTTTTTTAACTTCTTGCCAAGCTGTATCTTTCAAACGGAGGGACAGCGCGGCGCCTGAATATGTAAAGATTTTTCGAAATTTCAGGGCCCCCCCAAGGAGGGCCCCTGGATTTCCCTTACACCTCCATGATCACCGGCAGAATCATGGGATTGCGCTTGGTTTTTCTAAAGAGATAGGCGGAAAGCTCGCTCTTCATGTCGCCCTTGATGGCCGCCCAATCCCGGCCATTGGAGCGCTGGCTTTTTGCCATGGCCTCGACAGCCAACGATTTGAGCTCCTCCATCAGCCCTTCGGACTCTTTCACATAGACAAAGCCCCGGGTAATGATGTCCGGTCCTGACAGCAGCCCGCCGTCCTCTGTGGACACCGAGGCCACCACCACGATCATGCCGTCCTCCGCCAGGTGCTTGCGGTCCCGGAGGACCACCGCCCCCACATCGCCGACGCCGTAGCCATCCACGAACACCCGGCCGGCAGGGACAGAGCCGTTGACCTTAATGCTGTCCCGGCTCACCTCAATGACCTTGCCGATCTCCGTAATGACAATGTTTTTGGGGGCCATGCCCATCTCCTGGGCCAGCTTGGAGTGGGTCCTCAGATGCCGCTGCTCCCCGTGGACAGGAATAAAGAACTTGGGCTTTACCAGGGCATGGATGATCTTCAGCTCATCGGCGCAGGCATGGCCGGACACGTGTAGCTCCCCCTGCCGCTCGTTGACCACCTCTGCCCCCTTGCGGTAGAGCTCGTTGATGACGCTGCTGATAGCATTTTCATTGCCGGGGATGGCGGAGGCCGAGAAAATAATCCGGTCTCCGGCCTGAATCTCCACCTGCCTGTGGGTGTTGAAGGCCATCCGGGTCATGGCCGACATGGTCTCGCCCTGGCTGCCCGTGGTGATGATGCACACCTTGTTCTTGGGCAGGCCTTTGATCTGGGCAATATCCACCAAGGTGCCCGCAGGGATGCTCATATACCCCAGCTCTGTGGACACCCGGATGGCATTTTCCATGCTCCGCCCCGTGATGGCCACCTTCCGGCCATATTTGGCGGCAATGCTGATGATCTGTTGGATCCGGTCCACATTGGAGGCGAAGGTGGCCACGATGATACGCTCTTCACAGCCCCGGAACAGGGCATCAAAGGAGGCACCCACACTGCGCTCGGATTTGGTAAAGCCGCTGCGCTCCACATTGGTGGAGTCGCACAGCATAGCCAACACGCCCTCCTTGCCCAACTGCCCCAGCCGGGCAAGGTCGATCATGCCGCCGGAGACCGGGGTGGGGTCGATCTTCAGATCTCCCGTATGGACGCACACGCCCACCGGACACTTGATGGCAAAGGCCACCGCGTCAGCGATGGAGTGGTTGACGTGGATGAACTCTACGCTGAAGCGCCCCGCCTTCACCGTCTCCCCCGCCTCGCAGGTGATAAGCTTGGTCTTGCCCACCAGGTGGTGCTCCTCCAGCTTCAGCCGGATGAGGCCGGCGGACATGCGGGTGGCATAAACGGGCACATTGAGCTCCCGCAACAGATAGGGGAGGGAGCCAATGTGGTCCTCGTGGCCGTGGGTGATAAAAATACCCCGAATGCGGTCCTGATTTTTGATGAGATAGGTAAAATCAGGGATGACCACATCGACACCATACATGTCGTCATCAGGAAAGCCCATGCCGGCATCCACCACGATCATGTCACCGCTGTACTCATAGACCGTCATGTTTTTGCCGATCTCGTTGAGTCCACCCAGAGAGATAATTTTCAATTTTTCTGCCATGTGTTTCCAATACACTCCTTCTATTTCCATCAGGGTTGAGGTTATGTAGGACAAGGAGCGTACACCAAAACCAGGCCAGAGGGCCGCCCAGTCCTGCCTGGCCCTGTATCGCCAGACAGTTGACACGGTCCCCTCGCCAAAATCCCTTGTCCTGATTGCCTTATCAAAAGCGCCTTGGGGCGCATAAAGCCGATATTAAAAAGAATACGATTATAGTTATTATAGCACATTTAGCTGGAAAAGTATACTATTATTTTAGACGCCCGCTGTTTCACCCTCTGGATACCCCGCTTTTATAAGGAGCCATCCAATTTTTGAAGCCTCTTTTCGTAAAAATCACACAGCTCTGCTGCAGTCTCCATGTCGGCGGCCTCGGCAATGACCCGCAGGGCATTTTTTCGGCTCATGGGAACCAGGTACACCCATCCGGCACCTACCCGAGACCGGGCCCCCTCTCCCTGGACTTGAGCAGCCGGATCCTTGGCCAAGGCGCCGCTCATAACCCGTCCCCGACTGGAGCGGAGGAGGACCTCTCCGCGGACGGTGGCAAAGGGAGGAATGGAACGGTCCAGATGGGCCAGGCTCTCCCCTGTCATCCCCAGGCGGGCACAAATGCGGCAGGCGGCAAAGACGGCGTCCCACAGCCACGGCAGCTCCCGCCACAGCTTTTGGGCCTCCTCCCCATCCCGGCCCAGGCGCAGGAGGCGCCCTCCAAAGCTCTCCGCCACCCTTTCCGCGGCGGCAGGAGCCCAGGCCGGCAACGCCGCTTGGCCGCACCCGTTTTCCATCTCGATACGAGTCAGCAACACCAACAGCCGGTCAGGGGACACGGCCCTTCCCTCCTCATCCCAGGCAGAGAGGCGGAACCCGCCCCAATCCGCGGAAAAGACCGCCTGTCCCCGGGCCTCCCCCCGGCTTACCTGGCAGCCCAGGGAAGCAAGGGCAGACGCCAACACATCGTTGGCCCCCTGTCCCCTCTCCACCTGCACCGCCAGAGGGCGTAGCGGCAGGGCAGACAGTCGGGAGAGTCGGGCGGCCTCCTCGGCATATCCAGGCCGCACCCCGGCCACCGTCTCAAACGCCCCCACTCTCCCTGCCAGGACCCGGCTCCCCTCTCCGCGCAGGAGCGCCCCCTCCAGCTTCCGCTGTTCTCCGCGCCCTATCGCCAGCCCGTCAGGGCCAAACAGCCGCAGCTCGGCGGAATCTCCATCCTGCTGCACAAAAAGGCTTACGGGAAGCTGGTAGTATCTCCCCAGCCAAGCGGCTCCGGAGGCACAGGGGGCATCGCTGACCAGCACAGTCCCTCCCGCGGCGGCCACACCGCATCCAATAGCCCGGCCCAACATGCCGGCCCCGTCGCCTCCGGCCCAACCCAAGCCCACTTGTCCCTTTTCTCCCAGCAGAGATCCCAGCGCCAGCATCGTCTCTGGGGCCAACTCCTCCCCCACGATCCCCCGGAGAGCGCCGCCGCCGGAAAATTTGAGCGGGGATGTCTGTCCGGCAGTGACCTGAGAGGCGACGATCTTTCCCCCCTCCGGGATCGACCGGCCGGGCCACAGCTTCACCCCGGGAGCTATGATCGCCTCAGCCCCCACACTGACCTTCTCCCCCAGCACCGCACCCGGGCCCACCATAGCCCGGCGGTGGACGACGGCTCCTTTGCACAAAATGGTCCCCGTCACCTCGGCCCCCTCACCCACGCCGGCCCCCAAAAGGACCGAACGCTCTACCAAGGCCCCAGTTTCCACCGTGGAGCCATCTCCCAAAACCGTATAAGGGCCTACCGTACAGCCGGGAGCCAGAGCCACCCGCCGCCCGATCCAGCAGGGCTGCTTGATCTCCACTCCCGCCGGCGCAGGGACGGCTCCCGACGCCAAATCCAGCCTTACCTTTCCTGCCAGCGCGTCAGCGACGCACTCCAGATAGGCCCCGCAGTCCCCCATATCCTGCCAATATCCGGGGACCTCCCAGCCGTAGAGAGGTTCCCCCTGGGCCAAAAGCCGGGGAAAGAGCTCCTTACCAAAGTCATATTCCGTCTCCTGGGGCACCATATCCATTGCCCGCTTGGAAAGCACATAGATTCCCGTGTTCACCAGCTCTGTATCCACCTGGCTCCAGCCCGGCTTTTCCACAAAGCCCATCACCTGTCCCTGGTTGTCCGTTCGGACCAGACCGTATTCCAATGGATTGGAACGGCGGCAAAGGGCCAGCGACGCCACAGCCCGGCGGCTTTGGTGAAGCGCGGTCAGCTCCCCCAGATCCAGGTCACACACCGCATCGCCGCTGATGACCAAAAAGTCCTCTTCCCCCAAAAAATCCATGCACCGTTTCACACTTCCCGCCGTCCCCAGGGGAGTGTCCTCCAAGAAATAGGTCAGATGCACGCCGTATTCGCTGCCGTCGCCAAAAAAGTCCGTGACACAGGCGGGAAGATATCGAAGTGTGACAGCGATCTCTCGTATCCCATAGCGGCATAGCAGATCCAAAATGTGACCCAGTACCGGCTTGCCCAGCAGCGGGGTCATGGGCTTGGGCCGCCCCAGGGTCAGCGGCCGCAGCCGGCTGCCCTCCCCGCCTGCCAGAATCACTGCTTTCATGGAGAACACCACCTTTTTTGTGATGTCCTTTAGTATGGCTCACAAAAAGAAAATTACCCGGCTTTACTTTTTCTGTAAAGTCGGGTAAAGTATTGAGAAATGGAGGTAGCTTATGAACATCCAAATTTTCGGAAAATCCAAGTGCTTCGACACAAAAAAAGCGGAGCGGTATTTCAAAGAGCGCCGGGTAAAATTTCAGGCAGTGGACCTGCTTCGCTACGGCATGAGCCGGGGGGAACTGACGAGCGTGACAAAGGCGGTGGGGCTGGAGGCCCTTATCGACCAGAAAAACCCGGATGCCGCCCTCCTCAACTATCTGGCCTACGATGAGGACAAGCTGGAAAAGCTGCTGGAAAATCCCAAACTTATCAAAACACCAGTGGTCCGCAACGGGAAACAGGCCACTGTGGGATACCAGCCGGAAATCTGGAAGGGCTGGGAATAGCTATGCTCTTCTGACTCAGCGCCTTTCTTCCCCTAAAGCCTCTCTGAGCCTCTTCCGATAATCCTCCACCGCCCAGTCTGGGGTGGTCAGCTCCACTCCGGTTCCCAATCCGAAGAGCCAGCCATAGAATTGGGGAGACACCACTGCATCCACCGTCAGGGTAAAATAGGCCTCCCCGTCAGGGATCAGCATGACATCCTGCCCAAAACGGTCCAGCATCACATTGACAAAACGGTTTTCACAGCGAAGCCGCACCTTGGCCTCCTTGCCGGAAAACATGTGGAAGTGCTTTTGGCCATATTCCGCCAAATCAAAGCTTTTGCAGCTCTCATCCCCCTCTCGGCCAAGGCCGGTCACCGTCAGGTCAGCGGTCTTATCCACCCGGTAGTGGCGCATTTCCTTTTCCGCATGATCCCATCCCACCAGATAGTAATTCTCGTCACTCCAGATCAAGCCGTAGGGGGAAACCACATACCGTTTTCCCCCCCGCCGGAAGACCTTTCTTTTGCCCACGTCGTAATCAAAGTACTGAAACGTCACCGCCTTCCCGGCGGCAATGGCGGTGTGGAGCTTATCGATGGCATAGTAGACACTCTCATTCTCCGTCTTCACCCGCCTGTCTACATATACCTGCCGCTGAAGCTGCCGCGCTTGGCCTTCACTGGTCAGGCCCTCTAATTTGTGGATCAGCGTGCCGCTCTTCTTCCTGCTGATAAAACGAGAGGACTGGACCGCGTCCACCAGCAGCTTCAGCTCGGGGAGCTCGAATTCCCGCTGCCCGATGAACCACCCCGCCGGCTTCCCCTTTCGGAACTGTACATCCAACCCAAAGTCCCGAAGGGCCTCCATATCTGTATAGATGCTCTTGCGCTCGGCAGGGATGCCTGCCTGGTCCAAGGCATCGATGAGCTTCTGGGTGGAAATGGGATGGTCCTCATCCCCTTTTTGAAGGAGGAGATGATGCAGGATGAGCAGCTTTGTTTTCTGACCATTCTTTCTTGCCATGGCCCGCACCTCCTTTCTTTGCCTCAGAATACCAAAATTACAGTCCTTTAAAAAGGACTATAGCACGTTATCCCCCCTTTTACAAGCGGAGTTTCCCTTATTTTCCCTTTACAAGAGAAATGTAACGTGATAGAATTTTCTCATTCCTACTTATTGAGTAGGAATTGGCCAACAGGAGCGTTTTCCATGCTGATTCATGACATCCAAATCGGGGAGATCTCCCTCCCCTTGGTACATCCCTTCAAGACTGCCCTGCGCACGGTCTCACATGTGGACGACGTAGTGGTCCGTATCTTGGGGGAAAATGGCCAGGTGGGATATGGGGAGGCTCCTCCCACCGCCGCCATCACCGGAGAGACGAAAAGTTCCATCGCCTATGCCATCAAGCAGGTCATCGCCCCCGTCCTCATCGGCCGGGATCTGATGGAGCTGGATGCCGTTATGGACGCCCTGCAGGGGGCCATTGCCCACAACACCTCCGCCAAAGCCGCAGTGGACATGGCCCTATTGGATCTGTGGGGCAAGAGCCTGGACGCCCCTCTGTGGCGGCTGCTGGGCGGCGCCAAGCCCGATTTTGAGTCTGACCTCACCATCTCCGTCAACGATGTGGATCAAATGGTCCAGGACAGCCTGCAGGCGGTATCTCGGGGATTCCGCATTTTGAAGATCAAAGTGGGAAAGGATAGTCACCAGGACGTGGAACGGCTCACCGCCATTCGGAAGGCGGTAGGGCGAGACATCACGCTCCGTCTGGATGCCAATCAGGGCTGGAGCCCCCGCCAGGCCGTATCTATCATCTCCTCCTTGGAAGACGCAGGGGTGGACATGGAGCTGGTGGAGCAGCCAGTGGCCGCCCATGACCTTCCGGGCATGAAATATGTCACCTCTCATGTACACACCCCCATCCTGGCCGACGAAAGCGTCTTTTCCGCCGCCGATGCTCTGCGCATCATTCAGGACCATGCCGCCGACTTTATCAACATCAAGCTGATGAAAACGGGCGGCATCTGGCCCGCACTTCAGCTGTGTGCCATCGCGGAGGCCTGCCAGGTGGAGTGTATGATGGGCTGTATGCTGGAGAGCAAGCTCTCCGTTTCCGCCGCCGCCCATTTATGCGCCGCCAAGGGGATCATCACCCGGGCCGATCTGGACGGCCCCTCCCTGTGCGCCGCCTCCCCCTTTTCCGGCGGTCCCATTTTTCACGGCCCCACCATTGCCATGACCAGGTTCCCCGGCATCGGGGTGAGAGACATCCCCTGTTCTCATTGGCAGTGAGATCCCGTCTTCTGAAAAGTCTCCATTTCGTCTATCTGCATGAGGTGATATGATGTTAACTCCCAATTCCCTTTATCCCGGCGCCAAGGTCGCCGTGCTGTGCCCATCCTTCGCCGTATCAGAGGAGCGTCTGGCCCCCGCCATAGAAGATATTCGAGCTTTCGGGGTGGAACCGGTGGTCTATCCCTCCTGTTATGAGGCCAACCATCACGGCTATTTCTCCGCCGACGACGGCCAGCGGGCCAAGGAGCTCCAAGATGCCTTTGCCGATCCCTCCATTCAAGGCATATGGTGTCTCCGGGGCGGGTATGGCGCTGGCCGGCTCCTCCCCTTGCTCAACTGGCGGGAAATCGCCCGGCATCCAAAGCTCTTCTGCGGTTTTTCTGATATCACCGCCCTCCACATCGTCTTAAACCAGTACTGCCATTTGATCACCTACCACACTCCCATGCTGGGCGGCGAGCAGCGCCGCCCAGCGGATGACTTCACCACAACCTATCTCCGCCGGGCCCTGTTCGGTGCCCTCACCGGCCCGCTGCCCCTGGACGGTCAGGCGGAAACTCTGTCGGGCGGCAGGGCCAGAGGCGTCCTGTGCGGGGGCAACCTATCCTTGGTCTGTGACAGCCTGGGTACCCCTTGGGAAATCAACACCCGGGGCAAGATCCTCTTTTTAGAGGATACCGGCGAGGCCATTCACCGCCTCGATGCCATGCTTACCCAGCTCCGCAACGCCGGAAAATTTCGGGACTGCGCCGGCATCCTGCTGGGCGGCTGGACGGACTGCGCTCCTCAGAATCCGGAACGCAGTCTGACGTTAGATGACCTCTTCCGGGAGCTTATCCTCCCCACCGGAAAGCCCACCTTGTCCCACCTTCCCGCCGGGCATCTTTCCACCACCATGTCCCTCCCTCTGGGCGCCACTGTGACCATGGATGCCGATGCACACACTTTGGAGGCAGAAGTATGAATCAAGAAGAACTCAACGTTTATCTCCGCTCTCAGGCAGAAGCTTTCCCGGGCCAATGCTCTTTCTTGGTGGCTGACTCCCTGGAGTCGGAACCTCTCCACCTCTATCAGCCCGATGTCTCTCTGCCTGCCGCATCCACCATCAAGACCCCGATCCTCCTCACCGCCCTGGAGCAGGTACGCCAGGGGATGCTGGGCCTCTCCGACCGATTGGAGATCCCCTCTGACGCCGTCCTCCCCGGCACTCAGGTCTTTGACCGGGAGGAGCACACCTATTCCGTAGAGGAGCTCCTCTACTGGATGATCGCCCAGGATGACAACACCGCCGCCAACATTCTGCTGGACGCTCTGGGCTTTGACGCAGTCAATGAATACTGTACCATCGCCCTCGGTCTGAAAAACACCCTATGCCAGCGAAAACTGCTGGATGGGGACAGCCCGGAGGCCGGGCCGGATAACGTCACCTCTGCCGCCGATCAGCGGCGGCTTTTCTGCCTGCTGCAGGGCGGCTGCATCCTGAATCCCGGCCTGCGACGGTTGGCCATGTCCATCCTCAGCCGGCAGAGGCATCAGGACTGTATCCTCCGCTATATTTCCGATGAGGTCCTCTTTGCCCACAAAACAGGACTGGGGGACAGAGCCGTTCACGACTGCGGCCTCTTTTTCTTCCTCCACGCCCGCCTTTTCGTGGGGATTTTCACCTGGGATGGGGCCTGCCCTGACGGAATCGACGGCCAGAAGAGATTCATTGGCCGCCAAGCCAAGGCGATCTATGACACCTATCGGGAGGAATGACCTTGCGCACCCTCGTCTCCGCTCCTCGGTGTCCCCTCTATCTTCGTCCCGGCATCCACTGCGAGCTCTCTGACGAAGCGCTCTTGGGCTGGAGCATTGATATTTTAGGGGAACCAACTCCCGGCTGGTATCACATCCAGACAGACTACGGCTACACCGGCTATGCCCCCAGCCACGCCCTCACCCAAAATGAGAACTGTCTTCATCGGTGGGACGCCTTACCCCACAGGTGGGTCCGCCGGGGGATATGCTCCGTGCGCTCAGCACCCAAGGTCCAGGGCTGGCAGGTCACCCAGCTCCTCCGCGGGGCCATCGTAGCCATTCAGGGCGAGGCCGATTCGGAGGGCTGGCAAAAGCTCCTTCTCCCAGACGGGCAGGAGGGCTACACCAAGTCCGGTTTTCTCTCCACTCCCCCTCAGCTAACAGAGGAACCGGACATTCGCTCCCATATCGCCGCCGCAGCCAAGAGCTACTTGGGGACCCACTATCTCTGGGGCGGCAAGACCCAGCTTGGCATCGACTGCTCGGGCCTTGCCTTTATGGCATACCGCCTGAGCGGCTTTTCCATCTGGCGGGACGCCGTTCTTCGGGAGGAATACCCCATCCACTCCATTGACCCGGCGGCCCGGCAGGAGGGAGATCTGCTGTTCTTTCCCGGCCATGTGGCCCTCTATCTGGGAGATGATCTCTACATCCACTCCACCGCCAAAAACGGCAGTGATGGGGTGGTCATCAACAGTCTGCGGCCCGGCCATCCTGACTACCGGCCTGATCTGTCCAAGCAGCTGATCGGAGCGGGCAGCCTGTTCTGACACAAAAACGCCTGTACCCAAAAGGGTACAGGCGTTTTTCACCGGGAGAGCTCACTCCCCCAGCAACTCCTTTGTCAGTTCCACCGCGTCATAGACCATCCGGTCACAGTGGGGTTTCCGCTCCTCGCCCCGCTCGGCAGCCGCCTTCAGCAGCTCGGCACAGTTAAGGAAGCCATTCTTCTCCCGGAACCGCTTCATCAGTTCCGGGCCCGCCTGGTCATCGGCGCCGGCCAATCCCAAGACCATCAGCGCTCCGGTCACCGCCCCGCATACCGAGCCGCAGCGCATTCCAGAGCCGAAGAAGGCCCCCTCCTTCCGTCCCTGCTCCTCTTCCATGCCCAGTCTTTCACAAAAGGGCATCAAGGTAGATTGACAGCAATTGTAGTGGGTGGTTTTATCCTCCCGAAGGGCTCTGGCTTTCTCTAAGTATCCCATTTCTCCCGCTCCTTTTCCATTTTAATTAAAAATATCTCCCGCCTCTGAAAAGAGACATTTGACCTGTTCCATCACGCCCCGGTGCTCTGGCTTGTCCAGGAGGGGATCCGCATCCAGCAGCTCCCGGGCTGCGTCCTGGGCCTCCTTCAAAACCCGGGTGTCCCCCGTCAAATCGGCAGCCTTCAGCACGGGCAGTCCATGCTGCCGGCTGCCAAAAAAGTCTCCCGGTCCCCGGAGCTCCAAGTCCTTTTCCGCGATCTGGAAGCCGTCGGTGGTCTGGGCAAAGAACTTCATCCGCTCCCGGGTCTCCGGGGCATAATTGCCACTCAAAAGCACACAGTAGGACTGCCACTTTCCGCGGCCCACTCTCCCCCGGAGCTGGTGGAGCTGGCTGAGGCCAAACCGCTCGGCATTTTCAATGACCATCAAAGAGGCGTTGGGCACATCCACACCCACCTCCACCACAGTTGTGGATACCAGCACGTCAATCTCTCCGGCGGCAAAGGCGGCCATGACCGCCTCCTTCTCCTTCGGCTTTCGCCTTCCATGGAGGAAGTCCACCCGCAACTCGGGAAATATCCGCTCAGACAGCTCTCTGGCAAAGGCGGTCACTGCCTTCAGCTCGGCCCCCTCCCCCTCCTCTACGGCGGGGCAGATGATATAGGCCTGCCGACCTTCGGCCACCTGTTTGCGGACAAAGCCATACATCCGCTGCCGCTTGTCCTCCCCCACCAGGTAGGTCTCCACCGGCGTTCGGCCGGGGGGCAGCTCATCCAAAATGCTCACGTCCAAATCGCCATAAATCAGCAGCGCCAGGGTTCGGGGAATGGGGGTGGCCGACATGACCAGCACATGGGGCGTCACGGCTGCCTTGGATGACAGGGCGGAGCGCTGGCCCACCCCAAAGCGGTGCTGCTCATCGGTGATGACCAGCCCCAAGTCAGCGTACTCCACCCCCTCCGACACCAGGGCGTGGGTGCCCACCAGCAGGTCGATTTCTCCTGCCGCCAGCGCCTCTTGAAGGATTTTCCTCTCGCTTGCCTTGGTGCTCCCCGTCAGCAACTCCACCCGCACTCCAGCGGGAGCAAGCAGTCGGGACAGCGTCTCAAAATGCTGCCGGGCCAGGATCTCTGTCGGAGCCATCATAGCGCTCTGGACCCCGCCGGCATGGGCCAGCCACACTGCAAAGGCGGCCACAGCCGTCTTTCCCGAGCCCACGTCCCCCTGTAACAGACGATTCATGGGCCGTCCCGAGGTCAGATCCGCGGCGATCTCCCCCATGGCCCGCTCCTGGGCAGCCGTGGGAGGAAAGGGCAGAAGCGGGCGAAAAGCGCCGATCTCCCGCCCAGGGAGCCACCGCCCGGCCGCCCCCGTCCGGCGGCGGCGCAGGAAGGTCATACCGCAGGATAAGACAAACAGCTCCTCAAACACCAGGCGCCGCCGGGCGATGTCCAGTGCCTCCTGCCCCTTGGGAAAATGGATGTTCTGATAGGCATATTCCGCCGTACACAGCCCGCGGCCCAGCCGCATCTCTCCCGGAAGCCGGTCAAGAACCTGCCCGGCACAGGCCTCCACACACTGAAGGGCTATCCCCGCCAGCAAGTTATTGGATACCCCGGCGGTCAGAGGGTAGACCGGCATGATGCGGCCGGTGAACCGGGCCCGGTCCGCCCGCTCAAACACAGGGTTGGTCAGCTTCCGGCGGCGGCCCGCCGCCTCCATCTTGCCGTAGAAGACGTAGTTCTCCCCCGGCACCAAGGCGCGGCGGACATAATCTTGATTGAAAAAAGTGACTTGTGCCTCCCCAGTGTGGTCCACGATCCTACATTTAGACACCGTCAGTCCCTTTCGGATCCGGGAAATGCTGGGGGACTCTGCCACCAGCGCAGATACACACACCGCCGCCTCCAAGGGGGCCTCGTCAATGGAGTACCACCTCGTCCGGTCCTCATAGGCTCTGGGGTAATAAGAGAGCAGATCCCCCACCGTCTCCAGCCCCAGCTTGGCCAACGCCTTGGCCCGGGCCGGGCCGATCCCTGCAAAGGTGTCCAGCCTCGTCTTTAGGGTCATGCCTCTCCCCCCTTCACACAGACGATACCAGTGTTTTTATTATAGCATAAATTTGAATCAGGAGCAATCCAGGAAGTTCGCCTTCCCCCGCCCCCTTTCGCCCAAATCTCCTTCATTTTGCAAGTTTTTATTTTTCCTCTTGCAAAATGAAGGGAAGCTCTATATAATAAGACTCACCCAAATCTATCTTTCGAAAGGGCGGGAAAACATTGAGCGGGAATACTTTCCAAAAAGTGATGGCGGCCAATCGCGGCGAGATCGCCATTCGTATATTCCGGGCCTGTTATGACCTGGGGCTGCGTACCGTGGCCATTTATTCCAACGAGGATACCTATAGCCTCTACCGCACCCGTGCCGACGAGGCCTATCTGATCGGCCACAACAAGAGCCCCCTGGCCGCCTATCTGGATATTCCCTCCATCATTGCCCTGGCCAAACGCCGGGGCGTGGACGCCATCCACCCTGGCTATGGCTTTTTGTCTGAAAATGCGGACTTTGCCAAGGCCTGTGAGGAAGCAGGCATCACCTTTATAGGGCCCTCCTCCTCTGTATTGGCTCAGATGGGCGACAAGCTGGCCGCCAAGGCCACCGCCATCGCCTGCGGCGTGCCCATTATCCCCGGCTCTACTCAGCCTTTGCAGGGTGAGGATGAGGCGGTAGAAAAGGCCCTGTCCTACGGTTTTCCCGTCATTTTGAAGGCCGCCGCCGGCGGCGGCGGGCGGGGGATGCGCCGCTGTGACAGCGTAGAGGAGGTCCGCACCAACTTCCAGCTTGTCAAGGGCGAGGCCAAAAAGGCCTTCGGCAACGACGATATTTTTATCGAAAAGTATCTGGTGGAGCCCAAGCACATTGAGGTCCAGATTCTGGCCGACCAGTATGGCAACGTGGTCCATCTGGGGGAGCGGGACTGCTCCCTCCAGCGCCGCTATCAAAAGGTAGTGGAGTTTGCCCCCGCTTGGAGCGTCCCCATGGAGGTCCGTCAGGCCCTTCGTCAGGATGCGGTGAAAATCGCCAAGCAGGTTGGCTATGTCAATGCTGGCACAGTGGAGTTTTTGGTGGACAGAGATGGCCGGCACTACTTTATTGAGATGAATCCCCGGATCCAGGTGGAGCATACCGTCACCGAGATGGTAACGGGCATCGACCTTGTCCGGGCCCAGATCCTCATTGCTGAGGGCTATCCCCTCTCCGACCCCCGCATCGGCATGACCTCCCAAGATGACCTGAAGGAAAACGGTTATGCCATCCAGTGCCGGGTCACCACGGAGGACCCGGCCAACAACTTTGCCCCAGATACGGGAAAAATTACCGCATACCGCTCCGGCGGCGGCTTCGGCGTTCGTCTGGACGGCGGCAACGCCTACACCGGCGCGGTCATCTCCCCCTACTATGACTCTCTTCTGGTCAAAGTCACCGCCTGGGACAACACTTTTGAGGGGACCTGCCACAAGGCGGTGCGGGCTATCAGCGAAGAGCATATCCGGGGCGTCAAGACCAACATCCCCTTTGTCACCAATATCTTGACCCATCCCCAGTTCCAGGCGGGCGCCTGCCACACCAAGTTCATTGACGAGACGCCGGAGCTTTTTAATTTCGAGGACGGCCAGGATCGGGCCACCAAGGTCCTGCGCTATATCGCAGAGATCCAAGTCCGCAACCCGGACTCCCAGCGCAAGCAGTTGGAGATCCCCCGTTTCCCCACCCCCTCCCGTCCCCAGGCCAAGGACGGCGGTCTAAAGGCCCTTTTAGATTCTCAGGGCCCTGAAGCCCTGAGCCGCTGGGTATTGGGGCAGAAAAAGCTTCTCGTCACCGACACCACCATGCGGGATGCCCACCAGTCCCTCCTCTCCACCCGAATGAGGACGAGAGATATGACCTTGGCGGCGCCGGGAACCGCGGAAATTTTGAAGGACTGCTTCTCCTTAGAGATGTGGGGCGGCGCCACCTTCGATGTGGCCTACCGCTTCCTCCACGAGTCGCCCTGGGAACGGCTGGACTTGCTGCGCCAGGCCATCCCCAATATTCCCTTCCAAATGCTCCTTCGGGGGGCCAATGCCGTGGGCTATACCAATTACCCCGACAACGTGGTCCGGGCCTTTATCCAAAACGCCGCCCAATACGGCATCGACATCTTCCGGGTCTTCGACTCCCTCAACTGGCTGCCCGGTATGGAGGTGGCTATGGACGAGGTGCTCAAGCAGAATAAATTCTGTGAAACCGCCGTCTGCTATACCGGCGACATCTTAGACCCCAAGCGGGACAAATACACCCTGAAATATTATGTGAATCTCGCCAAGGAGCTGGAAAAGCGGGGGGCCCACATGCTCTGCATCAAAGACATGTCCGGCCTTTTGAAACCTTACGCCGCCAAGACGCTGGTGAAAGCCCTCAAGGAGGAAATCGGCATTCCCGTCCACCTCCACACCCACGACACCTCCGGCAACCAAGTGGCCGCCTATCTCATGGCTGCCGAGGCGGGCGTGGACGTGGTGGACTGCGCGGTGGAGTCCATGTCCTCCACCACCAGCCAGCCCTCCCTCAACGCCTTGGCCGCCGCGCTCCAGGGCCAGGAACGGGATACCGGACTGGATCTTCAGCAGCTCCAGAAGCTCTCCGACTACTGGGCCGATGTGCGGCTGCGCTACGCCCGATTTGAGGCGGGCATCCGCAACCCCTCTGCCGACATCTATCGCTACGAAATGCCTGGCGGCCAGTACACCAACCTGAAAGCCCAGGTGGAGAGCCTGGGCTTGGGCCACCAGTTTGAGGCTGTCAAGGAAATGTACCGCACCGTCAATGGGATGCTGGGAGACATCGTCAAGGTAACCCCCTCCTCCAAGATGGTGGGCGATCTGGCCATTTTTATGGTGCAAAACGATCTGACGCCGAACAACATCGTGGAAAGGGGAGAGGCATTGACCTTCCCCGCCTCGGTGGTCAACTATTTCAAGGGGATGATGGGCCAGCCCGCCTGGGGATTCCCCGAGGCGCTGCAAAAGGTGGTCTTGAAGGGAGAAGATTCCATCACCTGCCGGCCCGGCGAGCTGCTGCCCCCTATCGACTTTGAGGCCGCCCGGCGGGAGGTGGAGAAGTTTTACCCCAACGCCAGCGATCGGACTGTGATCTCCTGGTGCCTCTACCCCAAAGTTGTGGAGGAGTTCTGCCTCCACCGCCATGAGTACGGCTATATCACCCGCATGGGCAGCCATGTCTTCTTTGACGGCATGGCCCTGGGTGAGACTACCCAAATCAGTATCGAGGACGGCAAAACCCTGGTCATCAAATACCTGGGCCTGGGCGACCTCAATGAGGACGGCACCCGAAACGTCCAGTTCGAACTCAACGGCATGCGCCGGGAGATTGCCGTAGCCGATCCCTCTGCCACCTCCACCGTCAGTTCTGTCGTTATGGCCGATCCTTCCGATAAGAGCCAAATCGGCTCCTCCATCCCCGGCATAATCTCCAAGATCTCCGTCAAGCCCGGTGATGTGGTGGAGAAAAACCAGGTATTGGCGGTCATTGAGGCCATGAAGATGGAGACCTCGGTGGTAGCCCGGATGAGCGGCACCATCGATCAGATCTTGGTACAGGAGGGCTCTACTGTCAAGGCAGGCGAGCTGCTTCTCACCATCAAATAAAAGGAGATCCTTTGAAGCGCAAGCGGGGCAGGTATACCCGGAAATGGAGCTTCCCTCTCTCCGCCCCGCCGCTGAAAAGATCGTCTGTTGAGAAAAGACAAGGGGACGGCCCGATGCCGTCCCCTTGTCTTTTCCTCTCTTGTAACCTTTTTCCCTTGAAACCTATCTTATCTATGTCCGGACAAAAACAAGGCAGGTAAGTATACGGAAGAACGACAGCAGTGGTTCTGTGACCCAGTATAGCGCCATAAAACTGCGCTCTATCGCCTATCCCGCAGCATTTTTACAACGATGAGGGCGCCAAGGATGCGGTGGCCGAAGCTTTCTGTAAGACCTTTGCCATGCTCGACACGCTCCGGGAACCGGAACGGTTTTTCTGCCGGCTCATGCGCATTGCCGCCAATGAGTCCTATCCCCCTTTAAACTACTGCCAACGGTTGGTCGCTTTAGAGAACTATGGCCCTGAGCTACCCTCCTTTGATCTGCCGGAGGCAGAGGCCGTCCTGCGGCCTCCGGTTTAGTCCTTGCCCAACACCTTGTGCTCTCCCGTGGCTTTGTTTTACTATGATAACCTCTCCGTCTGGGAAATCGCCCAGATCTTGAACCTGACGCAGGGCGCTGTCAAGACCCGCCTGAGCCGGGAGCAGCGTCTGCAAAGGATATGCTGCAAAAGGAGGATCTTGCATAAATTTTGGCGATGAATTGCGGTGCATGGCCGCCAAAAATCACATCAAGCTTCCTGACAGCTATGAGGAAAAACTATGGAAAACCTATGCCTCTTTGCGGGGAAGTTCCGCAGAAAAAACTGAGTTCAAAAAGCGTCCCTCCTCAAAACGCCGTCTGCCCCGTATTTTGCTGGCTGCCGCCCTGATTGTGCGCTGCACAGCCGCCCTTGGTATGAGCGTCGACAAGATCATCCCCATGTTCAATGGGGCCCGCTTCATCGTAAACCCCGACGGCTCGTTCAGCGCCGCGTCTGAGGGGGAGCTTCAGGCCCCCATCGTGCCGAAAGAGGCAGGCTGTGGTTCGTGGCCAATGGGGAACATATCGACATCACCGATACAGGTATGCCCTATCTCTATTCCACCATCGACCCAAACACCGATCTCACCCCCCATATCGCCGTGGGCAGTACGCCGGGGAATTATGGCTGGGTGGAATGGACCGGGCAGGATGCCGCCAAACCCTTTGCCATGCGGGTTGCAAAAAATTACTCTAATCTGTACTGGCCCTATGGGGGCCAGTTCTACGTTATAATATTTCTCCGCCTTCTCAACATCATCCTTCTACTCCGACAGACTTAGCTTCTTTCTTCTATCTTCATGGCCAACATAAAGGCGCACATCATAGCAACACTTCATAACCACCGGCCCCTTTGAATTATTTTCACTTTATTAAATTGATGTGAAATTAATTTTCATTTTCGTCTTTCTCATAGCAGACCTCTTTTGATTTGCCGACATTTTATCTACTCAGTGCGCATTTTATTTTGTATGTGTTTCTTTCCCCTTCATTTCCCTTCTATTTTTTCCCATAAAAGGATACCCTCCAGATATCAATATCTGGAGGGTATCCTTTTATGAAACGTCTATTTACTTGTCTCCTGCTGTGCTTAGCTCTGCTTCCCCCTTCCGCCCTGGCCTCCGACTGTCCCATTTCCCGGGGCAGCTTTCTGATCCTCCTGTGGCGCTCCTGGGGCGGCGTGCCCTATGACAAGACCGCCCACCCCTTCACCGATCTTTTAGACGACAGCAAAGCGCAAGCGGCAGCCTGGGCCTATGACCGGGGCTTGGTCAAAGGGGTGGGCAACGGCCTTTTTGCCCCTGACCGCCCCTTGACTCGTGAGGAATGCGCCGCTCTCCTGCGGAGAAATGACGCTCTCCTGGGGCGAGACACCTTTTTGCCCGATGGTGCCTCCTCCTGCAACGAATACCAAGACATTTCCCCCTGGGCAGATGACAGCCTTTACTGGGCCTGCATCACCGACCGGATGCCTTGGCAGGATGGGCAGTTTGCACCTTTGGGGCTCGTAGGCCAAAAAGAGGCAGAAAGCTACTTTGACACACTGTAACAGCCCTCTGTCAGGAAACCAGCTTTTCCAACGCCTCCCAGGTATAGCCGCCCTCCTCAATGGCCCCCCAAGTACTGAATTTGTCCTCCATCATTTGCCAGGTGATATACCAGTAGACATAATTTATCTGTAAATGGCAGGGCAAAATGTCCTCAATGATCTTTTTCAGTTGCTCAAATCCATCCGGGATCCCCGGCACATCGGGGAAGGAGATCTCCACCACGCCGGCCTCTTCCGTCTCATGGACCACGGCGTTTAGCCCACACCCTCTCAAATTGTCATTGATAGCCTTCAGCGTAAAGCTGTCCCCGCCGATCCGCAGCAGTGCAGACAGTGCCGCCCGCCGATCCGCAGCAGTCTCCGCCACCGGCCGGTGGACCAGCAGGCTCTCCAACTCCTCCAGTCCACTGTCCTCTGCCGTATCCAGCATTGCCTCCCGTTCCAGCTCATCCAGGGCCGCCGCCACTCCATCCAGGGCCTCTCCTTCTCCCTCCAGTTCTCCAGAGATGTAAACTCCCTGACGGTGATACGGCCCCATCGGAAGCAGCAGCTCCCAAAGCCTTTCGACGTAACTCACCCCGTCACCTCCACTGTCATGGTCCCCAACTGGGGAAGCTCCCCAGCCGCCACTGTCACATCGGTGGCGGGCGCGGTAATGGTACAGTTTGCCACTCCTTCCAAGGAGAAGATCAGCTGATAGAGCCTGGCCACCAAAACATCCTTGCTCAAACGCTCCCCGGAGAAGTACCCTGTCAACGCCTGCTCCACACTGGCTTTGACGCTCTCACTCTCAGTTCCCTCAGCCGCTTCCACCGACACCGTCACATCCACGCTCTTTACCATGGGGGCCTTTACCAGCACGTCTACCGCGATTTCCCGCCGGCTCTCAAAATATTCCTGCAATTCGTCCAGCAGCTCTGCCCCAGGCAGACCGGACGCTGTAGCTACCACCACATCCACCGTCCCTATCCCCCGGTTCCGGGGGAGCACCGTGCAATCTGCCACTTGCTCAAAGGACAGCGCCTCCTGCTCATAGTAGGCTGCATTGGCACCGTTGGGCATTCGCCGATAAGTCTCCAGCACACGGGATCGCAAATCCTCATCCTCTTCAGCGTCGGCTCCACCGATAAATGGTTCCGGGTTGAGGCATCGGCTGACCCCCACTGGAGGCACCGCCATTACCAAAACACTTCCGGCCGGCACATTGCCCGCTGCTCCGGCCTCCACCGCCCGAGAGCGGACCTCAACAAAAGTACTTCCCGCCTCTAATACGGCCTCCTCCACCGTCTCAAACCTGGTCAAGCCCGCCGTAGCACACACCGTCCCCTCCGGAATGGTCAGATCCGTCTCAGCGGCAGTGTCAATAGAAAAGCGGATCAGCCCCTCCGATGCCGTCGCTTCTCTCCTCTCTAAGCCCCGTAGGGCGGCATGCCGGTCCAAATATTCCCCTTGTGCGCTTTGGGGAAAACACTGCCTGGCAAGCCACTCTGTCTGGACATATAAGGCATATACCTGCGCGGCCACCGCATAAAGCTTCACCGACAAATCGCCCACTGCCGAGGCCTCTGCCCCTGTCTTTTCCCGAAACACCAAGAGCATTTCGTCATAGATCTCTTCTACTGTCTTCATCCCAATCCCTCCACTTCCAACGTAGCTGTCAGCTCTTGCCCCTGCCAGCTCATCTGAAGCGTCAACTCTCCCCGGTCCTCTTCTTGGATAAACGATACGTCAGTGACGGTCACATCCTCATCAGCCAGTGCCTCAGCCACATACCGCCTTGCCAATGTCTGCCGCTGTCCTGCCGGGACCCTGCCCAATTGATAAAGCCTGCTTCCCAGTTCCGATAAAAAAGGGAAGCTTCCCCGGCGGATCGTCAGCTTCCACAACACCCGTTCTAATACCTCTCGCGCCCCTTCCGCCGTCTGGAAGCCTCCCTGCCCATCCGGGACATAGTCCCCGTTCCGTAATAGGAGTGCCATTATGTATCCTCCTCACTGTCCTCCGTTGGGAGGGGCCCCACCACAGTGCCATTGACCAAAAAGGTGCCCTCTACCTGTATAGTTCCATCCAGTCCCAGCCGCAGGCTGCACCCTTGTCCCGTAATGAGCACCTCTCCAGGTTCCAACTGGGCAGCTTTTGCAGGCACCCCCAAAACACAGGGCTTTTCTCCATTCTCCCCCGCCTTTACTACCAGCACTTCACCGCCTTGCCCAGGTACCCAGTGATACCCTCCAGGGGCATATACCGCAACTCCCCGGCGCTCTCCTTCCAGATAGGCCGCTGCCGGATCTCCAGCCAACGTCACCGGGCCAATCAGCGCCCCCGCCAACGGCCTGTGCTGCCGCTCCCGTTTTGCCAAAAACATTTTAAATCCCCTTTCCTCCGTGCCAGGGCGTACTTATCCCAAGATCACCTTGACCCGACAGCCTGTCTCATCCATGGCCGCCTGAGTCTCTCTGACACGCCAAGTCCCCGCCAGGGCAGGACGGGTCAGAGAGACCAATACCCGGTCTCCCGGCTCACAGAAATATTCCCCTGGCACCGTCAGCTCCAGCTGGAAGCGCTCTTCAGCGGACCGGTCCAACTGAAACTGTCCGGAGTACCGCATGGTCTGATAGGCGCTCTTCCCCGGCATCGTCATGACCCGGCGGCACCGCCCGCCCTGCTCGGCAAACCCGTCATTGACTACCCGCTGGGGCCTGAGTGTCCCTCGATTCTGCACCAAGATCTCTGAATAGACCCCGTATCGCTTGTCTCTCCATGCAACAGCGGTCACTCCGGTTCGATCATCTACCGTCAGCAGGCGCCCTGTGGCCGCGCCATCCACCGTAAGGCTTCCCCAGGCGTCAAACCAGGGCTGGACACCTCCATGATACCGGGCAAACTGATAGAGCACCTGCCATTCGCTGGATCCAGTGGACACAGAGAAACCCGGTACCGCCGGCAATTTTCCCATCCTCCCAAGGGGCAGGTCATAGGGCTCCACATGATCCCGCAAAATGTCTGCCAGCGTAGCCACCTGGTAGTCCTGCCCTGCCGCCTCGTTATCCAAAAGCAGGGCCGCCAGCCCCCGGCCTGACAGGGACATTTCTCCCCCCCGTCCATTCCAACTCAGCTCATACTCGTCCAGCACACCGGTGAACCGCCGCTCTCCCTCTCCATCTACGATAAACCTGCATGCACTGTCGTAGGCCGGTTCCACTCCGCCGTCCCAGGGGCAGGAGGCCTCAAAACTGTCACAGGGTACCGAACCGGTGCGCGTCAGCTTCCAGCTTGTAAAAGGAGGCAAGTCGATTTTCCCCCCTTTTGCGGTAAGCAAATACCCCGTCATCATTTCACCCGCACCTTCTCCCCCGCATAGATCAGGTTGGGATTTTTGATCTGGGGATTCAAAGCAATAACTGCCGTCAGCTCCGCCCCATAGTCCCTTGCGATCTTCCAGAGGCTCTCCCCACTGGCCACTGTATGCCAAACCTCACTGGCACTCCCGGCCGTAGAATCGGTGTCGACACTTCCATCAGATATGTCAGACACTTCTCTGGCATAGGCTTGATAGCCATCGTAGCTCTCCCAAAAGGTAAAGGTATACCGCACATAATCCTGTCTTGGCTCCTGGGCCAGGGACAACTCCACAAAATAAGCGTTGGACGCCTGCCACACTGGATGGATCAGCGTTCCCGGGCCTTCACTGTAAAAGACGGACGCCAATGCCTTGAACTGTTCATAGGCACCGCTGCCCACGAACTCCCCCTCTCCCTTCATTACCCTCTGGGTAGGGCCAAGATCCTGCAGGTGGTACCGACCAAAGGGCACCTTGTGGACCGCCATAGAGCGCTGATACTCAATGGTATATGTCCTTGGGTTGTGGGGCCAGGTGAAATCTTTATATCTCATCGGTGATAATTTCATAATATCCCCCTTAATAGAGCGAAAATCCACCGTCATACCGCCGGGCATCCCGCTCCACCGTTCTATCCAGATCCTCCGCGCTCCAGTGCCCGGCCTGAGAAACGCCCTCCGGCAGAGTAATCGTAAACGCCCTTTGATGGCCCCGGGCAAACTCTGTCCCTCTCTCTGCCCGCAGCAGGGCAGTCAAAAGCGGGAGGCCCGTCCCCGCCGCAGCCTCCGCAAGCTTCTCCCCATCGCCGGTCTCTCTGCGGCTTTCCTCTCTGAGCAGAGTGCTGTCGCCCTGCCCCAGAGAGAAGGCCAGGGCAGGGGATAGAGCATCTGTCTCCCCGGCCGCTTTTTCCAGCCCGGACTGTGCCGACACCGCCTTCCTATTCTCCTCCCGGAACAGCTCTCCCTCCATCTCCCGGTCGCTGACCGCCGCTGCTGATTCCGGCCTTTCCCGGACAATGGCAGGCCCTATGTAAAACTGGTGCAGTGTCAGCGCCAGGGAACGCGCCTCCCCATCCTGCTCTTTTCCTATCTGTTCCAATGCCAGGGCCAGATAATCCGTCATACTCCCTCACCCCGCAATTCCTGAAACCGTTTGAGATTAAATCTACCGTTTTCTCCCCACTCTCTGGCCGATGCCCCACATACAGGGCACCGGCCTTCTTCCGCCTCGGTCCGGCAGGTGGGACACAGCCGCGCCAGTTCCTCCTCCCCATCCAAGGTCAGGTTAAGGGCACACCAAAGGTAATCCCGGTGGGTCATGGCCTTCACTCTCTCCTCTGTAGGAAGTGCACCAAACGCTCGAAGCACGCGCCATTGAAGGCGTTCATAAGGCGCGTGCTCCAGCCTTTTTTTGCCTCATCCACCGTCCTCTCTTCCCAAGGGGCCGGATCACATTCTTTGTCAAAGGCACTCCAGCGACAGGCAAGGTCTGCGATCTGCCCCGCTGTTAGTGCCTCCAAAACCGCTCTGCCATCTGTAAAGGCCGGCTTTCCATCCCGGAGCAGCACATGGGCAAGCAAGCAGGCATTGCTGCACAACGCCTTATCCTGTTCCTCCCGGGCCAGCTCCTCCCCCTCCCGTCGAACCTCCAACGCCTCCCAAGCCGAAAGGAGCCGCACCGTCCAGCCATTGTCCAGCTTTCGATACCGGGGCAAATTCAATATTCCGCCGCTCATTTCAGCACCGTCTCCACCCTCCGGGCAGCTACAATGGTCACCTTCTCCAATACCATATCACCCAGCTTGCCCGTCTCACTTAGATTCTCCCACTGGCACCCAGAGTAGATAATGCGTCGATCCGGCTTGCAGATAACCAGATTGAAATCCTCCAAATCGTGAAAATGGATCCCGTCTGTAGCCGCCTCTTCCGTGGCGTAGAGCCGAGTAAGCACCACCGTGTACTTCCGGGGTCCGGGGATTGTAGCTACCGGCTCACTCTCACCAAAGGCCTCCACCACCGCACTTGTCTTGGTGGTCTGGGCGGAATAGCTCTGTACCACCGCCAGTTTTTTCCCATTGAGTTCCAAGTAAATGTCGGCGCTAGTGGGAAATTGAGATGAAATCATTCCTCTGCCTCCTTATACTGTGATGTGGGCTGAAAGCCAAATCTGGTTCAGTCCGTGGGCCACCGTAAACTGGAACTCCACCAGACATACGGTAGGATTATCCTCCAAAGCGCTTACCGTCACGTTGTCATATCCCGTGATGATCTCACTGTTTACCTTGGCCTCCAACTCCACAATGACCTGGCTGCGAATGGCCCCCCGGCCCTGCTCGGTGTTCTTGGCACGGCTGAATTTAGCCCGCAGCGCATTTCGCAGCCCGGGGATCACATCGTCAATGATCCGAATGGTGGTCAACTCCCGCCAAGTGGCGTCACTGACCGATCCTGTTTTTGTCCGGGTGGTCACGCCCCGCACCACACTGACAATGCCGCCGCTGGCCTCCAAGGGCGTTACCCCACCTAAAATCAGGGTGTCGAGCTCGTTGTCGCTCCACACCGTGTCCAGTGCAGTGATGCCCTTTAATTCTGCTCCGCCCAGCGGCACAGCGGGATCCGTCTCCCCTGCGATGGCGCCCGCCACTGCCGCCGCGGCACTTGCACCGCCAGGCGCCACCAGCACCACCCGCTCGCTGTTCAAACTTCCGGCCCGCTCCACAAGCTGGGCTGCGGTCTCTCCCTCACCGCCGCACACCACCGCCAGTCGTTCCCGACGGCTTTCCGATGCTCTCTTTACGCTGTCCCGAAGCGCCTGCTGAACGGTCAGTGTCTCACTTTCACATACCACAACCGCCACAACCTCCACCGCCTCCAACGCTGTAAAGGCAGCGGCATAGCCGCTCTCCTTCTCCACCGGCACAGCGTAGACCTGAGCCGCCCCATTGGAGAGCAGCAGATGGATGTAAGAGGTTATGTTCTCCTCTTTTGTAAAAATCTCCACCGCCTGCTCATAGCTGCTCAGAGGATAGATCTTTCCCGCCGTCCCCTTGGCGCTGATCGCCGCCACAGCGGCCGTCTTGCCCCTTGCGCTGCCCCATACCACCGAAGAGGCGTCGTAGACCGAATACACCCCTGGCCTTTGATGTTCTGTTACATTCACGCCCTGTTTTCTCCTCTCACTTCAAAGTCCAGGAAGGAGCCATCCTCCCTGGCCAATGCCACCACCCAGGCCGCAAATTTGACCTGGGCCGGACAAAAATACCGCTTTGCCTCCGTTTGATAGGTGGTCTCTCCGGCGGAAAAGTCTGTCAGCTTGAATCCTTCGGGGCCTCCTTGGCCCAGGGCCGCCCCCAAGTCATCCACCCCCGCCTGTACCTCCTCCGCCGTCGCAGCATAGAGATCCAGGCCAAAGGTCAGCTCTACCCTCTTGCCGTATAATTCTTCCCATTGCCCGGCGGCCTCGTCATAGCGCTCCCCCAAGTAGTCCTGAAACCCTGGCGGCCCGCTTTCCCACTTTCGCAGGGACACCGACACCACCGCCTTGCCCGGCCGCAGCCGCTTTTCCTTCGGCCACGCGCCCATCGCCGAGAGTCCATTCTGCTTCAAATATTCCGTTAGATTCCGACAAAGCTCCCTCACATTTTTCATGCTTCCACCCTATCCAACTCTTCCGCCACAGCCCATCGGTAGAAAATCGTGTCCCCCACCGGAATTTCCCGGTTGCGGATGAAGCGGAACGTCCGCCCTTCCCAGATCAGCTCCTCTGCATCCTCCAGCTTTTCCTCCGCCGGCCCCAAATAGAGATATTTTCCCACCGGCGCCATTCCCAGCGGCGTAGGCATCTCCCCAGCCGCCTTCTCCGCCACCGGCTGGAAGAAGGCCCGAATATGAGTCTCCTCCTCTCCCCGGCGGATGGTCACCTTTTGACCGTATTTCTCTAAGATCCGCCTCCAAAATCCCTGGTCCATCAACCCTTTACCCCCCGAAATACAAATCCATCATCCCGAAGATAGGGCCTCATCACCTGCTGTGCCTGGAGGCGCAGTGCTGTCCGCCGGGCCGCCCCACTCTCCTTTCGAAGGGTCACTTCACCCGCAGTAAAACTTTCCGCCCCATCCTCACATAGCCCCAAGCCCGCCAGGGCAATCCAAGCCGCCGCCAGCGGGAATGCCTCTCCGCAGTCCTCGGGTGCGGTCCCATCCCGGAGCAGCCCCGTCAACTCCTCTTCCGCAGCGGCACACAAACTCCGGAGTTCTTCACTCTCCTCTGCCTTTCCCAGCGCCGCAGCCAGCGCCATGATCTCATCTACCAAATTGATTCCTCCCATCTGCGGGGAGCCCCGGCTCTCTTGGAGAGAGCCGGGGCATTTTTATGTCATCTTATACCGTCAGTACCTTCGCCGCGTCCTGAAACACCTTGGCAAACCCAGCGATGGAAGTGATAGCGGCCCGCTCCATCTGCCTGTCGATGAGTTTGTCATACTCTACCAGCACATCTGAGCCCTTCACCATTTCCAATGCGTACCGCTTGTCCAAGCCGATGAGCTTGCCGCTTCCCAGTGCGGAAGTCCGCAGCAAATTGGCTCCCAAGGGAGTAGTCAGCTTGCCCGTCCCCTGAAAATTGAGGCCAGTCAGCGGATTTTGCAGTTCATCCATTTTCAACATTTGCACCATTACGTCCCCAGGCACCAGCAGCGTATTCATCTCATAGGGATCAAACTGTGCCCAAAAGTCCACCAGCTCATCATAGGTCAGCTTACCAGCCGTACCGCCGATGGGAGAAGTGCCCACCTCCAGCTTGACCGCGGCGTTATCGTTGCCGTCGCCATTTTCCAACACATCAATGGCATCTTCTAAGAGCTGCCGGCTGATATAGGCGCCGATCTGCCGCAGCGTGACAGAAAACAGATCCAGCTTTTGATACCGAATCGCCTCATAGGAGGCCACCAGCATCCGCCCCCTCTTGTGGAGCTTTACCAGGTTCTCCTGCGTCTTGACCTCCGTCTGGGGGATCACCGTCCCCTCTTCCACCCGGCGCAGCTCCCTTTTTGCCTTCTCCGGTACCGAGGTGATGGACCGGTAATCCAATCCGTCAATGCTGGTCACGGTAGCTGTAATGGCGGGCAGCAGATCGGCCTCCTCCATGCCCTGCCGGACACTTCTGGCAATATACTCAGGAAACAGAACAGCAGACTGGGCCGTTTGGAAAAATTTCTCCACCACATCGCTCCCCGTTCCCTTCACTTTAATATCGAACCGTTTGAGCTGCCGCTGGTAGGCATCCAAACCCTCCAGGCTGGTGCCCTTATACCGCTCCGAGGGATCCTCCCCCTCCAACACGGCAGCAAAGCTCTTTCCCGCCACAGAATACATTCCCTTGTCCAGCTTCAGATTGTCAAAATGATAACTCATGTACCTCTCCCCCATTCTCAAAGTTTGATCGTGATCGTCTCATCGCCGTGAATGGCCACCACCAGATATTCATTCCCCACGTCGGTACTGCCCGAGGCCGTGCTGACCTTCTTGACCCCGCCGTTTCCGTCTGCCGTCAAAGCCACATACCCCGCCGTCACGCTTGTGTCCTTACAGGTCACTTGGGCAAAGCCCTCTACCTGTACGCCAACGTATCCATCTTTCACAGACACCGCTGCGCCGAAGAATCGCTCCCCGGCCTCACAGGGGCCCACCGTGGAATCCCCGCTGAGCTGCACTACCTGTCCGGCCGCCACTCCATTTTCCGCATAGAAGGTGGCCATAACCTCTCCGATTCCCTCAAACGAAACCTTACTGCTCATGCTTTTTCCTCTCTTTCCAGCTGTAAACAGCCTCTATTCCCACATTTTTCTCTGCTCTTACACCAAAAACGCGCCATCCTCCGGTGCCGTTTGACTCCCCGTGCCAACATACGTCAGCTGTACTCTGCCGCCCTTTTCTTCTTCACCGCAGGAAACTACTGCTTTCATCGCCTGCAACTCATCCTCTTCCAGCTTCCCGGCAATGGATCGCACCACCGACATATCCAGTTCCGGCCGGCTCATTGCCGTCAGCCGGACCACTTCATTCCGCAGCCCCTCCAAGTACCGGCGGCCCAGCAATGCGTCCTTTTCCAATTCCTCTAATTCCAACTGCACCTCTGGCCGCCCCCGCACCAAGTCCTTCAGCAAAGGAGTCATCCCCTTTATGACCCCCGCCCGTCTCTGGGCCGGCACCGCCACAAAAGACCACTCATACGCGTCCTTAGCCCCAATTAGTTCCGCCCAGCAGAGCTTCCCGTTATAGGTCCGCCCCTTCACATGCCTGCACTGCCCCAGCTCCTTTCCGCATATTGAGCACATGCCTTTCTCCACCGAACAGCCCACACTGACCTCTTTTTTGATTCCGCCCTCAATTTCAGCAATCAAATCCCGATTTCCCTCCGTCCGGAGCATGTAGGCCCAACCTTTGAGGTAGCAAGCCCCATCCCCCGCTCGAGTAAAACCCTCCTCGTCCACCACTTGCGCCTTATAAATACGGGCTGTCTGTCCAGCGGCGGACCAATTGTGGTCAAAAATCCCGCTCTTGCCTACAAACATCTCCGCCAGTTCTTCCAATGTCTGACGGGGAAACCGCTCCCATTCCCGGTCTACCTCGTTGTCGCACAGGCGCACTGTGAACGTGTAGACCTCCTCGGCCGTCAGCTCCCCCATCGCCAGCCGGTTGATGAGTGCCAAATCCTCACCGCTTACCGGGCATCCGCCCCCTGTATTGGCCTCCTTCATAATTTTCATTCGTTTTTCCTCCTCAATTCTCTTTTCTTCCGCTCCGAATAGTCTCCGCCTGTTCCCGGTAGAGCTCCGCCTTTGCCTCCTCCACCAAATCTTGCAAGGTAATATCCTCCCAATCCACGCACACCCAGTCCGGGTACCCGTGCATCCGAAGCCAAGTTTCGCAGATCCGCTCTACCACCGGCGTCAGCGTCCTCCTTAGGGCAGTGATCTCAGAGGTCAGCATATCGGCCTGCTGAGCGCTCATCCGCTCTGTTGCCGACCAGGACAGCCCCAACAAAAAGGGCGGGATCCCCGTTTTGGCCACAAGCTGCTCCAAAATCTGGCGTACCGGCACTTCGGCATCTAAAATCTGATTGTCCGCCCCGATGACCTTGATGTCCATATCTCCCACGGCTACAAAATCCCGCACATGTCCTGTTTTTCCCGCCTGCATCGCCGCCGACCACTCTCGGGCGATCTCCTCTCCCCGCTCTTTGGCCCAGTGGGCATCTCCGTTTCCCGGCTTGTATACCACGGCAAACCGGGCATTTCCCATTCTCTCCCAGTTGATCCCCGTGGCCTGATAAATTTTCAGCAGGATCTCTGTCAAAAAGGGCATTGACCGCAGTAGCGACACCCCGTAGGGGTTATCTGCCTCCGGCTGGTAAGGGGTAAATAAAATAAGCTCCTGCCGGGGCAACTCCTCCACCCTTCCATCCCACCGCCGGGCACAGACAGAAAATTGCAGAGGATCCTCTCCCTCTTTGATTTCAATATAGGCCGGGTCGGCACACAGCACTGCGGCCACATCGCCCCGCTGCCAGTCCACTGCGATCTCCCCCACGCCCCGGCCGCACACCAGCATGGAATCCAAATACATATCTAAAAAGGACTGCAGCCCCCTCTGCCCCCGTCCGGTATCCACCGTCCGCAAAAATTCCTCCAGTTCTGCCTGTCCTTCCCGGCAGGTGACCTGTACGCCTCCCGTCAGCCGGATCAGCTTGTCCACCGCAGCGTCTATTATGGGCAGTGCCTCTCGGATGGCCCGGTACAGCGTCATCTCCCCCTGCTTCAGCGGCACATATTGCTCAATGGCGCCAAATGGGTGACTCACCCCCATTCGCGTCTGTACCGCCGTTCCCACCACCGGTTTTTTCTTTTCCAACCACTTCATTCCATTTTCCTCCCACAAATTTTCCCTTGCCCTGAGCGGTTTTTCTTGCTCTGCTTCCGTCCGCTCATTGCCTGAGCTTGAAGCACGTTGTCAGGAAAAACGCCTTATCCTCATCTACCATCCAGTTCTCTCCACCCAACCGGCTCCCACATATGCCTCCGTCCGCCTTACCGACATGGCAAAATATCGGATCTCATCCATCGCGTGGTCAAACCGTTTTACCACCCGGTCTCCCAACGCCTTTTGGTCCCAACAATAGAGGGAAAATTCCCGGACCGCATCCCGGCAGGGCACACAAATGATGATCTTCCCCTGCCGAAGCAGATCCGCCGTCACGCGGATCCCAGAAATCACATCGTTTTCCGCCGCCTCCACCGGCCATCCCGCTTCCCGAAGGGCCGCCAAAAAGCTGGCCGCAGACGGATCTACAATGACCCGCCCCACATGCCGTCCCCCCGCCAGCCGTGCCATATCGGCCACGTACTCTCCATCCGTCTTCTGCCGCCCCTCTCTCCGCGAATCGTAATAGAACTCATCCACCCGGTACCAGATGTCCCCTTGCCTACCCCAAAGTCCCATGGATGTGGGGTTTATTGTCCCATAATCGCAGGAGATCCTCCACTCCTCCATCTCCCCCTCCGGCACCGGTCTTACCATGGTCTCGTTAAAAAAGTCATAGACTCTTCCCTCTGCCACAGCCCACTCCCCCAGCACAAACCTCCGGTAAAAAACCCCTTGGAAGCTCCTCTGGTATCGCTCTAACACCTGCCGGCTCAAGCTGGGATTGTCCGTCATGGAAAAGGGGACCCGCAGTGCCCGCCTCTGATCCGCTTTGCGCACCCATTCCCGGTAAAACCAGTGCTCTGGCCCCTCTGGATTACAGGTAAACCACACCTTGGCCCCCTCTGCAGAGCAGCGGGCCACTGTCTGCTCCACAAAGGACCGGGGCATCAGCGCCACTTCATCCAGCAGTGCCCCCGCCAACGTGATCCCCTGAATCAGCGCTGCACTGGCCTCATCCTTTCCGCCAAACAGATAAAAGGTATTTTCACGCCCTCCAAAGCAGACCGTCAAACAGTTTTGACTTACCCTCTCCCGGATTTGAAATCCCAGCCCTTCCAAAATGGGCCGTACTGCGTGCAGAAGATTCCGCCGCCCAGCAGCCACCGTCCTTCCGCATAGGGCAAACTGGGCGCCATTAAACCGCCTCATGGCCCAACTGAAAAAGGATATCCCCAAGCAAAACGTCTTCCCGCTCCTCACTGCCCCATCACAGATAATGACTTCTCTGTCCCGATAGGGTGATCGGTCACACCACCAGGTCATCACCAACTGCTGCTTGGCCGAAAATTCCACTTATTCGCCCTCCTGGAGCTTCCCGGCCCCTTTCTCTATCGCTTCATAAAATTGTTCCGCCTTCGGTGCCTTTTCCTGCTGCTCCATAAGCCATTGCAGCACTGCCAGCCGATCAATAAATTTCAGTTCCACCGCCCCATTGTTATTCCTTTTAAACTCCGTCACTGGGGATAGATCCAATTCAGCCAGCCCGCCCAGTTCTCCTTCATCTATAAAAGCCAATCGCACTGCATCATTGATCCGGCTTTTCGCCAATTTTTCAACCTGCCGCAAAATCGTCCTTCGCCTCTCCATTGCCTCGCCTCCTCAATCCTCTCGTTTTTCCCCCTCCTGTTGCCCATTTTGATACATCTAAAAAATTTTTTTGCCTTACGGGGAGTCCAAGTCTACCAAATGACTCCCCGTAAAGCAAAAGGAGGCCCGGAGCGTTTGCTCCGGGCCTCCTTTTTATAGAACCGTTTTATTCCTTTAAACCCTCTGCCCAAACCTCGTATTTGGCAACTTTTTCGGCACAGTCGGCCTTAGTCTCTCCCTGGGCCAGAATATAGACCTTTACCTTGGGCTCAGTACCAGAGGGGCGGACCACCAGATCCGTGCCGTCGGCCAGCTTATATTTCAGAACATTAGATCCCTTGAGCTCCATCTCCGTTTTTCTGCCGGTAGCAGTTTCTTCTTCGATGCCGGTGGAATAGTCCTTTCGGGTGACGACCGCCACGCCGGCGATCTCAGTTAGGGGATGCTCACGCAGATCAGACATCAGTTTGACCATTTTGGTCAGGCCATCCAAACCGGGCATCACCAGGTTCAAAGTCTTCTCTGCATAATCACCGTACTTGGCATAAAGCTCCTGAAGGGCGTCGTAGAGGGTCATGCCCCGGTCGTAGTACCAAGCGGCCATCTCTGTGCACACCAAAGCGGCAGTGACGGCGTCCTTGTCCCGGACATAGTCGCCCAGCATGTAGCCATAGCTCTCTTCATAGGAGAAAATGACCTTGCCCTCGCCAGAGGCCTCCAGAGCGTTTTTCTTCTCGGCCATAAACTTAAAGCCGGTGAAGGTGTCGAACATCTGGACCCCGTTGACCTCTGCCACCTTGCGGGCCATCTCGGTGGTGACGATGGTCTTGAGAGCGGTGGCCCCTTGGGGCAGCGTGCCCACGCGCTTCTTGGCGCCGATGACGTAGTCCAGCAGCAGCACACCGGTCTGGTTGCCGGTCAGGGTGATATACTCACCCCTGCTGTCTCGAACCATGATGCCCACCCGGTCAGCGTCGGGGTCGGAGCCCAAAATAAAATCGGCGCCCTCCTTCTTAGCCAGGTCAATGGCCAGGTAAAACCCCTCTGGGTTTTCGGGGTTGGGAGAGGCCACGGTGGGGAAATTACCGTCGATGACCATCTGTTCGGGCACGCAGATGACATGCTTCATACCCAGGCGCTTAAGCGCTTCCGGGATCAGCTTGTAGCCGGTGCCGTGGAAGGGAGTATACACCATTTTGAACCGGTCGGCCACCTTGGCCACCACTGCCTTGTCGGTGGCTTGACCCAGTACATTTTCCAGGAATTTTTCGTCGGTCTCCTCCCCCATGAGCGTGACAAAACCCCGCTTTACCGCCTCGGCATAGTCCAGGCGCTTGATGCCATCGAAGATGTCGATCTCTCCCATCTTCTTGGCAATGGCATCCGCGTGGTGAGGCGGGAGCTGGGCGCCGTCGGCCCAGTAGACCTTGTAGCCGTTGTACTCTTTGGGGTTGTGGCTGGCGGTGACATTGACCCCGGCGGTGCAGCCATACTCCCGGACAGCAAAAGACAACTCAGGGGTGGGACGGAGGGCTTCAAAGATCCGGCTGGGAATGCCGTTGCCCGCCATAACGGCGCAGACCTCCTCGGCAAATTCCCGGGAGTGGTTGCGGCAGTCGTGACAGACGGCCACCCCTCTTTTGGCTGCCTCGGGTCCCTCGGCGAGGATGACCTCGGCAAAGGCCTGGGTGGCGTGGCGGATGACATGGACGTTCATGTTATGAAGTCCCACGGACATGGTGCCCCGCAGGCCGGCGGTACCAAATTCCAAGGGAGCAAAAAAACGGCTCTCGATCTCCTTCTCGTCGCCGGAGATGGACTCCAACTCCGCTTTTTCGGCGGCGCTGAGGGCAGGGCTGTGAAGCCATTTTTCATATGTGTCCTTGTAAGTCACGGTGATTCCTCCTTTATTTATGATACCGGGAGCCTTCATTGATCTGAAAAGCCCGGTAGAGCTGTTCCAAAAGCATCACTCGGGCCAAGTGATGAGGAAAGGTCATGGGGGACATGGACAGTCGGAGCTGAGCCTCATTTTTTAAGGCTGCGTCCAGGCCGTGGGAGCCGCCGATGAGAAAGACCAGATGCTTGGCCGGACCGTTCTGCCAAATACGGAGGAAGTCGGCCAGTCCTTCACTGGAGTACAGCTGCCCCTCAATGCACAAGGCTATAATACTGGAATTGGAGGGCAGTTTCCCGCGAATGGCGGCGGACTCCTTGGACAAAGCGGCGGTGATCTGGGCTTGGGAGGGGTTTGAGGGCAGCTTTTCCTCAGGCAGCTCTATGATTTGAAGGGAACAAAAAGCCCCCAGACGCTTTTTATATTCTGCGGCAGCGTCAAAATAAAACTTCTCCTTCAGCTTGCCCACGCAGATAAGCTGTATATTCATCATCATTCACACCTCATAAAGGGGGGAGACGGTGTTCCGGGGGGCCACAGCGAGTGTCACATCCCGGGCTGGGTCGATGCCAGCGGAGGAGAGGGCGAAACTGGCCGCTTGAAGGGCCCGGGCGGGGGTGTTGTTTTGGGCGGAGAGGTGTGCCAGTATAATGGTAGCGGCTCCCGCCTGCACACATTTCAAAGCGAGGGCGGCCCCCGCCTCGTTGGAGAGGTGCCCCCTGTCGCTTAAAACACGGGCTTTTAGAGCGTAAGGATAGGGGCCGTCGCGGAGCCAGTCTACATCATGGTTGGCCTCGCAGACCACCAGATGAGCGCCCAAGACACAGTCCAAAACAGCGTCAGAGACATATCCCAGGTCGGTAACTACCGCCGCCTTCCGCCCGCTGTGGCTGAGGACAAAGCCCATCGGCTGGGCCGCGTCATGGGAGGTGGGAAAGCTCTCCACGCCAAAAGGGCCCAGATCCAGGCTCCCGCCGGGCTCCACCAAATGGATGCGGTCCTCCAGACCGGCTATGCGGCAACACAGCTGCCGGGCAGTTCCCGGGCTGGTATAGATGGGAAGAGAAAACTTTTTGGAGAGGGTGGCAAGTCCTGCGATATGGTCAGAGTGCTCATGGGTGATGAGGATACCGGCGACTTCCTCCATGGCTGCGTCAAGGGAGGACAAGGCGGAGGTGATGCGGCGGCAGGAGATGCCGACATCCACCAGCAAATGGCTTCCGCCCCCAGAGGCCAAAAGGCAGTTGCCGGACGAGCCGCTGGATAAGGTATGGATTTCCAAAGAATCGCTCCTTGTCTATGTAGTGGGCTTTTCTTTTTGCGCAGAGCCCTCATAAAAAGAAAAAGCGGCGGCGTCACGCCGCCGCTTTCGGCTCGCAATAAAATCAAGGAAAATGGGTCATCCCACCTGGACGGCATGGGCTTCGTCAGGGGTGACCACCACCCGAATATCCGCCCCGATGCCGGAGAGCTTACGGATAATATCCTCATATCCCCGCTCGATATGCTGTACCTGGCTGATTTCCGAGGTGCCCTGGGCGGCCAATCCGGCGATCACCAAAGCGGCGCCGGCCCGAAGGTCACAGGCCTCCACCGCCGCGCCGGTGAGCTGGGGGACGCCCTCGATGACGGCCACCTTGCCGTCTACCTGGATCTGGGCGCCCATGCGGCGGAACTCATCCACATAGCGGTAGCGGTTGTCCCACACGCCCTCTGTCAAAACGCTGGTGCCCTTTGCCAGACACAGGCAGGCGGCCACCTGAGGCTGCATATCGGTGGGAAATCCGGGATAAGGCAGTGTTTTGATATTGGTGCGGCTCAACGGCCCATTGCGGCGGACCAGGACAGCGTCATCCATCTCCTCCACCTCAGCGCCCATCTCGATGAGCTTGGCGGTAATACACTCCAAATGCTTGGGAATGACGTTTTTCACCAAGACCTCTCCGCCGGTAGCAGTGACGGCGGCCATGTAAGTGCCGGCCTCGATCTGATCGGGAATGATGGAGTAGGTGCCCCCGGAGAGGTGATCGACCCCCCGGATCTTGATCACATCGGTCCCCGCTCCCATAATGGAGGCCCCCATGGAGTTGAGGAAATTGGCCAAGTCCACGATGTGGGGCTCCTTGGCGGCATTCTCGATGACAGTGGTCCCCTCCGCCAGGGCGGCGGCAATGATGATGTTCATGGTGGCGCCCACGGACACGATGTCCATATAAATGGTGCTGCCGGTGAGACGGCCCTCCCGGGCCGCAGCCTGGATCATGCCGCCCTTTACATCCACGTCGGCCCCCATCGCGGCCAGCCCTTTGATATGCTGGTCAATGGGCCGCCCGCCAAAGTCGCAGCCGCCTGGAAGAGCCACCTCTGCTGAGCCGAACCGTCCCAACAGGGCGCCGATGAGGTAATAGGAAGCCCGGATCTTCCGGGCCAGGGCGTCGGGGACAGTGGCGTTACGGATGTGGGAGCCGTTAATCTCCACCGTGGTGCGGTTGATGGTCCGCACATCAGCGCCCAATTCCTGTAAAATATTGAGGATCAAAGTGACATCGCTGATTTGGGGGATGTTTTCGATCCGGCACACGCCGTCCACCAAAAGGGAGGCGGGCAGAATGGCCACAGCGGCGTTTTTTGCGCCGGAGATCTCTACAGTGCCGTAGAGCGGCTTGCCGCCGCGAATCACATATTTCGTCAAATTAGCACCCTCGCTCTTTCCGCTGAACACACACAGGACAGCGGCTATTGTAGGACGGTTGGAACAACCAGCCGTTTTTTATATTGTATCCAATTTTCTGCAGGAGCACAAAGAGACACACAATTATTATAGCATTGTCCCATTTGAAATGTAAAGATGATTTTCCAAAGTTTCCGTCCGGGTGCAGAAAAAGATGGCAGGCTCAGCGCGCAGGAGGGCCCGGGAAAAAATAGGTGCTGAAAAAGGCCAAGCTTTTTCCCGTTTCCGCCCAGAGCAGGAGGGATATGGATGTCAACGAATAAAACACAAAACTACCAGCTCCATGTGTGGGAGCCGGGGGATGATTTCCTGCGGACGGAGTTCAACGAAAATTTTGCCAAATTGGACCAAATCCCGGAGGTGGTTACCGGGATGTACACCGGCGACGGGGAGACCGCCCGTACCATTGAACTGGGGTTCCGGCCCCAGGCGGTGCTGGTGGCGGACAGCGCGGGAGCGATGAAAAGCAGCCAGGCGTCTTACGGCGGTCTGGCCCTGGATGGGTATCCCGTTGTCCACGGAGGCACGACCATTGTGGAGGTTGTGGACGGGGGATTCCAGGTGGCACGGGGTTATCAGAGCGGAAGTTCTTACTACGCGGATACCAACGCCGACGGAAAGGAGTACCATTTTCTGGCGCTCAAAGGATGACAAAAGCGGCGCTTCCCAATGGGAAGCGCCGCTTTTTATTTCGTTCCGCTCAGACAGTAGGAGTGGATCGAACTTAGTCGATCACGTCCAGGATGTCGTTGCAGTAGACGATCAGGTCCGCGGCAGAGCCGGTGGTGAGGACCAGAACGTTGGCGTAGTAGTTCTCAGCGGGGGTCTTGTCAGCCAGAGCCAGCTCGCCGTCCACAACGCCCTCGGTATCGGCCACATTGATGGTCAGAATGACGGTGTCATCGTCGATCTCAACGTTGGCGTGCTTGGTGCCGGTGGCGTCGATGACCTTCAGATCGTTCTTGCCGACCGTCTCGGTCTTCACACCGGTGATGTAGCTGAACTCATCGTCGCCGTTGTAGGCATTGACGGCGCCGATCTGGGCAGTGTCCTTGCTCAGAACGTAGACGTTCTTGATCTCAATGCCGTCGCCGTCGTCCACATAGGCGATGATGACGCCCTTGTCCAGGCCAGTGGCGGTGTCGTCGCCAGCGGTCTTCTTAGCGGCGGTCAGATCAGCGGCGGTCTGGGTGGTGGTGACTTCCACGTCCTCAGTGCCGTTGAACAGGGTGAAGGTGGCCACCTTGCCGTCATCGTTCTTGATGGTGGAGATCTTGGAGGTCACGTAGCCGTACTTCATGTCGCCGGAGGTCACATCGCCCTTGATAAAGGCCAGAGAGACGGTCTCATAGCCGGTGGCGCTGTCCTCATCGGCGTAAGCGTTGTAAACATCGGCAGCGGCCATCCGGGCCAGGGTGGCGCCGGTGATGACAGTGTACTTGCCGTTGTTCTTCTCGACAAAGATCACAGCGTCCTTGGCAATGTAGTTGTCGCCGATGGTGCTCTTGCCGTCCTTGGCGTAGGCGTACTTGCCGCTGACAATGGAGTCGAAGCCGGCCTTATCGGCATCCTTCGTCTCCGCCGCGGTCAGAACGTAATCGCCGTCATCAAGATCGTAGGTGACCAGATCACCCACCAGGGAAGTATAATCCGCATCAGTGTCCACGACCTTCTGGGTGCCGTCGGTGAACAGGAGCTTGGCCTGGTCGCCGTTCATGCCGTTATCATCGGAAGCCACAGCCTTGACCACCACGGCGTAGTCCTTGGCCTCCACAGTGCGGGAAGCGTCCACGAAGAAGGCGTAGCCGTTGACGATGACAGCCTTGTCCACGCTGCCGCCGGCGGTGACAGACTTCTCAGAGCCGGTGACCAGGCTGGAGGCGAAGGTATACCAGGTGCCGTCGATACGGAACTTAGCGCCGTTATCCCGGGTGGCGTCCACGTCGCCGGAAACGATGGTGTCGATCTTGCTGTAGGTGTCGGTGTCGTCCACAGTGTTGGCGGCATCCACGAGCACAGCGTAGTCATTCTTAGCCATGCCCTCGTAGGTGTTGGCGTCCTCAAACTTGACGGTCACGCCGCCGGCAGTGAAGGACTTGGCGCCCACATAAGTGACCTTGACCACGGTGAAGGGAACGTAGACAACCAGGTCCACCTTGCCGTCGTCGTCCAGGTCCACGGCCTTGAACTCAGCGGCCATATTGTCGGGCAGGCTGCTCAGAGTCTTGGTGGTAGTGACGTTGTCAAAGTCGTTGAAAGCATAGACAGGGGTCTTGGCAGCGGTGGTGTTGTCCATCTTGTACTTGCCGCTGCCGAAGTCCACGGAGGTAGAAGCGGCCGTGTTGTCGTCGATGTCGCCCAGAATGCCGGTAGCCAGCACAGCGCCGCCGGAAGCGAACACGCCGTAGACATCGTCGCTCTTCTTGGACAGGACCTTGACCTTCTCGCCCATCAGGCTGCTGAAGTCCTCAGCCACCTTGGTGTAGGTCATGCCGTCAGAGAGCATGATGGTGTAGGTGCCCTTGCTGTCGTCCTCTACGCTCTTCAGATAGACATTGTCTTCGTCATAGGTGTTGAGGGAGAGATACTTGTGGCCGAAGGTCTCGTCCGCAGTCTTGGTGACGGACTGAGTGCCGTAGGTGACCACAGTCTTGGAAGTCAGGGTATAGTCCTTGCCCAGAGTAGCATTCTGATTCAGAGCCTTAGCTGCGGCATCCGCGTCGGCGTAGGAGTTGAACTCTTCACCGGCCAGGGTCTCCAGGTCGGCATCCTTGGTGGCGAACACATAGACCTTCTCGCTGCCCACAGCGATAGACTCGCTGCCGGTGTAGGTGTAGGTGCTGGTCTTGTAAGCGCCGTTGTCCTCATCCACAGCCTTGGCGTCCAGAGCGTTGTAGAGCATCTGGGCGGCATCCTCACGGCTCATGGGCTGAGTGGTGTCGATGTCCTCCAGGTCCTCATACAGGCCGGCCTGGTTGGCCTGGGAGTTGGTGTTGATGGCCCAGTCGATGCCGGTGAAGCCGGACACATCAGACTTATAGCCCATGGCGGTCAGGATCATCTTGGCGGCCTCGGTAGAGGTCACGCTGGCGTTGGGGCCAAAGGTGCCGTCACCCCGGCCGGCAACATAGCCCATGGAAGAGCAGTACTCGATGTAGCTCTCAGCCCAGTGGCCGTCGATGTCGGTGTAGGTGGGGACAGCCTTGGTGCCCAGGACGGGCTCCTTGCCGCCGTTGATGGCGACGCAGAGCATCTTGGCCATCTCGGCACGGGTCACGTTGCCCTTGGGATCAAAGGCGCCGGTGTCCTTGCCCTTGATAACGCCCAGCGCTACCATGGTGTTGACGGCGTCGTTGTTCTCGATGTCCTTGGCATCGGTGAACTCCGCCGCGCTGGCGCCGACCATCATGAGGCCGGTGATCATGGCCCCAGTCAGTGCCAAGCTGAGAACACGCTTGAACTTGTTCATGGATATTCCTCCTCTTTATTTTTGGCTTTGGGAAATCTCACCTGGAAAAATCAGTAAAGTATGACTCCCCTCGCCTTACGGTGTCATCATAAATCATCAAAACAGGGAAGTCAACACCTCCGGCGGATTTGTAACACAACCGTAAAAAAGCCGGAAAATTGTTACAGTTGTATATTTGCGTACAAAAACGGGGCAGATTTCTCTGCACTTTGTTTCTATATATTAAGGTAGAAAAACAGAAAAAGAGGACGGGGCGGCTGCCCCGTCCTCTTTTTTTGCTCCCCTCCGGCGGGAAAAGTCCGGCCTGTCGGTGCCGCCTGCCCTCTCCCGCAAAAAATTTAATTTTCAGGGAAAAACGGGAACCTTTTCCTTCCCGGCTTCGTCCAATAAACAGCTTCAGAAAGTCTTAAGAATTTGTCACCGCTTTGTCATTGTATTTTGAAATTGTGAAATCTATAATAAGCTTATTATTTCACCCATCGAAACAGGAGGAAATGCCATGTCGGAACAGCAAACACCGGTGATGGAGCAGGCTTCCGCCGCCCCGCCGAAAAAGTCCAAATCCCCCGCTACCCATGAGCAGAAGCAGAAGCGCAGAAAGATGATTCGCCGGGGGATCGCCCTGGTGGTTGCGGCAGCCATTGTCGGCGGCTCGGCCTGGGGTCTGAAGAAGTTCGTGTTTACCTCAAAGGACAGCGGCCTGGGCGAGCCCATGGTGGCCCCGGTCTCCCTGGGCTCCATCCAGTCCAAAGTGGCGGGTTCCGGCACCGTCCGGGCCAAAAACTCGGCCACCGTTACCCCGGAGTCGGGCTATACGGTCTACGAACTTCTGGTCAGCGAGGGTGACTATGTGGAGGCCGGACAACTGCTCTACAATCTGGATGACACTTCCGCCCAGGAGGCCATCCGCACCGCTCAGGAGACTCTGCGGAAGGACCAGGAGCAGATGAATGAATACAACGACGAACTCAATGACCTCTATGAGGACCTCTCTGATTTGACCATCACCGCCCCCCACGCCGGCAAGCTTATGGATGTGAACCGGGACATTAAGGTAGGCAGTGATCTGTCCGCGGGCACCGAGGTGGCCACAGTGGTCAATGACACCAAGTTCCGTCTCCACCTCTACTATAGCTGGGCCTATGAGGGACAAATTCAGGTGGGCCAGTCCGCCCAGATCACCTTGCCGGCGCTCATGGCCTCCTATCCCGCCACGGTGGAGCAGGTCAACTACGTCAAGCGGGTCGTCCCCGAGGGGAGTATCGCCTTTGAGGTGGTCTTCCTCATGGACAACCCGGGCACCCTCACCGATGGGATGACAGCCTCCGCGGCTATGACCAACAGCAGCGGCCAGAGTGTCTACCCCTACGAGAGCGGCACCCTGGAATACTATGAGTCCACCAAGCTCACCGTCAAGGTCCCAGGCCCGGTGGAAAAAGTCAACCTGATGAATTACGCCGACGTCACCGCCGGGAAAACCTTAGTGGTACTGGGAGACAAGGAAGTCCAGAATGACATCACCGCTAAGAAGGAGCAGCTCCGGGAGTTCCAGAAGACCCTCGACAAGGACATGGAGGCGGTGACCGACGCGGAGGAAAAGCTGAAGCTCTACCACGCCACCGCCCCCATCTCGGGCACGGTCCTCTCCCTGGGCGGGCTGACCGTCGGCGAGCAGGTGCCCTCCGGTGCCGGCATCCAGATCGCCGATACCTCCACCATGATCGTGGACATCAGCATTGACGAAATGAACATCGGCTACGCTTCGGTGGGTATGTATGTGGATATGCAGGACATGATGGGCAACTACTACATGGGCGTGATCGAGACCATCGCCCTCACCGCCAACGCGGAAAACGGCGTAGCCGCCTTCCCCGCCACGGTGGCGGTGGACAACTCCATGGGCACCCTTATGACGAACAGCTATGTGGACTATTCCTTCGTCGCCAGCCAGTCTGACGGCTGTCTGGTGGTCCCCATTCAGGCGGTTTTGAACGTCACCCTGCAAGAGGACACCTCCGGCGACGAACCGGCGGAGGAAGACTTCTCTGACGGCGATCCGTCCGTTGACGATAATCTCCCCGAGGGAGACGGCGAGTTTATCTCCGGCCCTGTGGCCGATGGGGATAACGACATGGGCTTCTCCTCCACACAGGGGGCAGATGCCTTCGCCAACCCGGGTACCGCCACGGTATGCTTCCTTCAGGGAGAGCCGGATGAGCGGGCTATCCCGGCAGACGAGTCCTGGAATATGCCCGAGGGCTTCTTCGCAGTAAAGGTCACCACCGGCTTGTCCGACGAGGCCAATGTGGAAATTACCTCCGGCCTTCAGGAGGGGGATATGGTCTTCTACGGCTACATGACCGACTCCGCCAACGCCGGGTGGTAAGGTGAGCGCTATGCTGATTGATGTAAAGGACCTCTATAAAATTTATAACGAGGGAAAGGAAAACGAAGTCCGGGCCTTGGACTGCATTGACCTGCAGATCGACCGGGGGGAGTTTGTGGCCATCATCGGCGCTTCCGGCTCGGGTAAGTCCACCCTCATGAACGTTCTGGGACTGCTGGACATTCCTACATACGGTGAGTACCACCTGGATGGCACAGACGTCACCAGCCTCACTGACAAGCAGCAGGCCCACATGAGAAACAAGCAGATCGGTTTTATCTTCCAGGGCTACAACCTGATCCCCGACCTGTCCGCCGCCGAGAATGTGGAGCTGCCCCTCATCTACCAAGGGCTCTCTGTGGATGAAAGAGAGATCCGGGTAGAGGATGCCCTCAACAAGGTAGGCATGTTTGACCGCTCCAACCATAAGCCCGCCGAGATGTCCGGCGGCCAGCAGCAGCGGATCGCCATTGCCCGGGCCATTGCCACCCATCCCCCCATCATCATGGCCGATGAGCCAACCGGCGCCCTGGATTCCAGGACGGGCAAACACGTTTTGAATATCCTCCACACCCTTCACGAGGAAACGGGCACCACCGTCATCCTCATTACCCACGATACATCTATCGCCGCCACGGCGGAGCGGATCGTCCGCATCTCCGACGGCAAGATCATCCTGGACGGCACCAGAGAGGAGGCGGGGCTATGAATCTCAGCCAATCCTTCAAAATCGCCCTCAAGTCCATCTCCGCCAAGAAGGGCCGCTCGGCCCTGACCATGCTGGGCATTATTATTGGCCTGGCGGCGGTCATCATCCTGGTCTCCTTTGCCGAGGGACAGAACAAATGGATCAATGACTATTATGCCAGCATGGGCGACAATACCATCAAGATCACTGCCTATCGCTGGGATGGAACGGAGATCACCGAAAAGCTTTACTCCTACTGCCAGACCATGGATGACTATCTTCTGGGGGTCACTCCCAATAATCAGGTCTATGGCGATATGACTATCAAGTATTCGGCCAAGACCATCACCCAGGATAATACCGACTGGGACTCCCGGCCCCAGATCTACCTGGGAAACCAGCAGTACACGCTCTGTCAAAACTACACCATCGCCAATGGCCGGGACCTCACCTACCTGGATGTGGAAAACATGAATCAAGTCTGCGTCCTGGGATCCAAGGCAGCTTCGACCATCTTCAACTACGCGGATCCAGTAGGGGAGACCATCAGTGTCAACGGCACCCCAATAAAGGTGGTGGGGGTATACGCTGAGACCGACCCGGAAAACTACTCCGGCAAGGATCGGGTCATCCTCATGCCTTATACCCTTAGCCGGCTCTTCGCGGGCAATGTGGATACAGGGGAGTTCGTGGCTAAGGCCAAGGACGCCAACTCGGTAACTATGGCCATCTCCCTGCTCAACGGCTACCTGCCCGGCCTGGTAGGAGAGAACGGCTGGGGCTATGCGGAAAGTCCCAACACCTGGCAGAATCAATCCAATGAACAAAACCGGATGCAGCAGCTCTTCCTGGGCGGCATCGCCGCCATCTCCCTGCTGGTGGGCGGCATCGGAATCATGAATATCATGCTGGTCACCGTCACCGAGCGCACCCGGGAAATCGGCATTCGTAAAGCCATCGGTGCCGAGCGGAAAAGCATCATCGCCCAGTTCCTTATCGAGGCCTGCCTCATCTGCGGCATCGGCGGTATCATCGGCATCGCCATCGGCTATCTGGGCACGGCTATCGTCTGTCAGCTGGTGCTGGGTTTTGTTGTCTATCCCAGTCCGGCGGTCACCGGCGGCTCCTTCGCCTTCTCAGTGGCTATGGGTGTTATCTTTGGCCTGTACCCGGCAGTGAAAGCCAGCGGCCTCCAACCCGTGGAGGCCCTCCGGGCAGATTGAGAAACCACCTACAAAATCTCCAAGATAAAGGATGTGTATCATCATGCGCTTAAAGCGTGTCTTTTCCTCCGCACTGGCGGCGGCCACTCTGGCGGGGAGCGTCATGGCCGCCCCAGCCTCCGCCGTTGGACAGTCCTCCTTCTCTGATCTCTCTGCCCCTGCCGTCATCGAAGCTACTGAATTTCTCCGCCTGCTGGGTGTGGTGAATGGTCTGCCCGGCGGGACCTATAATCCCTCCGGCACTCTGAGCCGGGCCGAGTTCTGTAAGATGGCTGTGGTGGCCCTGGACCGTGCCGACGAGGAGCCCGCCCAGCGGGGCCGGACCATCTACCTGGACGTGGGCCCCACCCACTGGGCCCGCGGCTATATCAATCTGTGTTCCGTAGTCACCCTGGGCGGCAGTTCTGACGGCAGCGGCGGTGTGCCCCTGGTCTCCGGCGTGGGGGACGGAACCTTTCAGCCCGACCGGCCCATCACCTACGGCGAGGCGGTGACTATCCTCTGTCGGATTCTGGGCTACGGAGTCAACGACGTGGCCACCGGCGGAGCTTGGTACGACGGTTACCTGGCCGCCGCCCACGCCAACGGGCTTACCGATGGTCTCTCTCTGGGCGGCGGGGACACCATCGACCGGGCCAGCGCCGCTATTCTCTTTTACAATCTCTATTTTACTGAGACCAAGGGCTCTAACAAGACCTATCTGGTCAGCCTGGGCGGCAGCGAAGAAGAGGGCGGCGTCATTCTGGACACCGACGCCACTGCCGATGACGGCACTACCGGCGCCGTGTCAACCACCAAAGGGACCTATAAGAGTGACCGCACCTTTGACCCCTCACTGGAAGGGCAGGAAGGCACCGTTCTGCTGGATGCCGACGGCAAGCTGCTGGCCTTCCAGCCCAAGAAGGGTACCTCCTCCCGAGTGGTCAATATTACCGGAGCAGAGGCCACTTATCTCATCGCCTCTGGCGGAGAGAAATTAGAGGTAGAGCCCGACACCGTAGCCTATAAGGACGGCAAATCCACCACCTGGTCGGCCATCTATGCTGATCTGAACACCTCTGGCTCTGCTGCAGTTACTCTCCACTACGGAGCCAACGGTAAATTGTCCTATCTGTTCCTCTCCGGCCAGAGCGCCGAGAGCGTCACCTCCATGGTGGCCCGAACCACCCCCAACGGCACGGCGAATCCCTTCTCCTCCATGGCCGGCGGCAGCAATTACACCATGTTCAAAAATGGCATCGCTGCCACTGCCGCCGACATCCGGCAGTATGACGTGGCCACCTACAACGCCGCCACCCGGACCATCCAGGTGTCCGACGTGAAGCTCACCGGCGTCTATGAGGACGCCTCTCCCAGCCCCAAGGCCCCTGTCACCATCACTGTTATGGGCCATACCTTCGACGTCCTCTCCAGCGCCCGGAACGACATTGCCGCCTTTAAGGTTGGCGACCGGATCACCCTCCTGCTGACCACCGAAAACCAAGTGGCCGGCGTGGTCTCCGCCAACACGGTGAGGGGGGATGCCGTGGGCATTGCCACCGTCAGCGGCACCACCGCCACCGTCAAGCTCCTCCAGGGCGGTCTGTCGGTCAGCGGCACCGTCTCCTCTGGCACAGCTGACCGCTGCAACAACCAGCTGGTCACCGTCACCAGCTCCACTGCTGGTAAGCTGTCCCTCCAGACGGTCACCGGTTCCACCGTCAAGGGGACCCTGGATACCGCCGCACGGACCCTGGGCGACCGGACCGTGGCCGAAAACGTGGTGGTCTACGACCGGGTCAAGGACGGCATTGCGGTGAAAGTGGACTACAACAAGCTCCCCGCCACCATCTCCCGGGACAAGATCAGCTTTGTCAGCTACGACTACGCCGGCCGGGTGAAGTACCTGGTCCTGAACGACGCCACCGGCGACGCCTATCAATATGGCTACTTTGGGTATAAGGTGACCACCGAGAGCGGCGGAAGCCTCAACGGAGAGGATGGCACCTACGAGGTACGCACCGTCTGGATCCGCCAGGGCGGCGCGGACGGCGGCAAAGAAGACACCATCGTCAACGAGGCCCAGACTCTCTTCTCCGTCCGCAGCGGTACCGCCGGCGGCCTGGCCCTCACCGCCGACGGGAAGGCGGCCGGCATCGTCTACCTTCAGTCTCTCACCGGCGTGGCCCGCTCCGCCTTTGATGTGAGCGATATGACAGTCACCGTGGCCGGCGTCTCCTACCCCATCTCCGATGTGGTCCAGTGCTACAACAAGACCACCAAGACCTGGTTCAAGCCGGGCAAGGAGGGCCTGGAGTCCGCCCGCGCCTACTCCGATGACCTGACTGTCTACTATGACCGTGCCCCCGGCGACGGCGGCAAGATTCGTCTCATCGTGGTGGAGTAAAAATCGCATACCGGGCTTAAAGACGCCGCTTGGGATGAAATTTCCCAGGCGGCGTTTTTTTAACCTCTGCGGCGGCAGAAGATCCATCTCTCTTCCTCAAAAGCGCATCCCGCCATCGTTATGGGGAGTCCATGTCTACCAAATGTCTACCAAAAAATCGCCGGAAACCCTTGAAACCCCAAGCTTTCACGATTTTACAGAAAATGGTTGTCTACCAAAATGTCTACCATACTCACTTTTTTGGCCGGAAAGTCACACTTTCCGGCCTTTTTTATGCCCTTTCCCTCACTTTTTTATCCGTGCCAGGGGCGTCATACGCCCCTGGCAAATTCGGAAGTCCACGCAGCTTCCTAATTTTCAGGTAATGATGCCGAACCTTGCCAAAAATAAAGAGGAGGAATATCCATGAACAAGTTCAAGCGTGTTCTCAGCTTGGCACTGACTGGGGCCATGATCACCGGCCTCATGATGGTCGGCGCCAGCGCGGCGGAGTTCACCGATGCCAAGGACATCGAGAACAACGACGCCGTCAACACCATGGTAGCGCTGGGCGTTATCAAGGGCAAGGACACCGGCGCCTTTGATCCCAAGGGCAACGTGACCCGTGCCGAGATGGCCAAGATGCTCTGCGTCGCCATCAACGGCGGCAAGGAGCCCGTCCTGGGCACCAAGGCTGTCCCCACCTACACCGACATCGACGGCCACTGGGCTGAGAGCTACATCGAGTACTGCTCTTCCATGGGCTATGTTGCCGGCCGGGGTGACGGCACCTTTGGCCCCAACGCCAGCGTGACCTCTACCGAGGCCGCCAAGATGATCCTGACCGCCATGGGCTATAAGTCTGATGTGTCCGGCTTCACCGGCATCGACTGGGCCATCAACACCAACTCCCAGGCCAACCAGGCCGGCCTGTATGAGGACCTGGAGGACATCGACACCACTCAGCCCATGAGCCGTGAGGATGCCGCCCAGATGCTCTACAACGCTCTGGACGCCAAGACTGTGGATGAGGACAACGGTGTTTACAAGACCAGCACCTACACTTATCAGGACAACCAGACTATCGAAATCCGTGATACGGATGGCAAGATCACTTCCAAGATGACGGTCCCCCAGACCGTTACCGCGGACGAGACCTTCGGCCACAAGTATCTGACTGTGATGACCTATGACGTGGAGAACTCCTACCTGTCCAAGGTGGAGGATGATTCCAAGGGCACCTACACGGTCACCCTGACCCTTCCCAACGGCTCTAAGAAGTTCACCAAGGTAGCCGATGACTTCAGCAGCCTGATGGGCGAGAAGGTCAAGGTCCTCTACAAGGACACTGACGATGTCTACGGCGTGTTCGCCTCCGGCGGCGCTGTGCTGGCTACTGGCATCGTGGACGACATCGAAGTGGACGCGAAGAACAACAAGATCAAAATCGACGGCACCTCCTTCAAGACCGATGACTCCAATGCCGGTGCTACCAAGCTCTACGCCTTTAACAACTTCGCCGACAATACGTCCGCGAATTCTCTGCCCGCCAACGGCGCCGCTGAGATCAAGGTCGTGGACCTGGACGACGACGGCAAGATCGACCACATTGTCTATACCCCCTTCACCGTGGGCAAGGTCACCTATGTGGGCTCTAAGAATATCACCGTCAGCAACGCCAAAGACAACACATCCTACAAGTTTGAGGATGACGACATCTATGAGGGCGTGGCCAAGAACGACTACGTCATGGTCGTAGCCGGCACCAACACCGTCTCTGGCGACAACATCATCACTGAGATCACCAGTGTCCTCTCCGGCGACATCACCGCCACCCGGGAGGACGACGACACAAATGCTGTCAACCAGTTCCGCATGGACGGCACTTGGTACAATGTTGCCGACAGCAACCTGCAGGTGCAGAAGAACTCTGTCAACCCCAAGGCCGGTGCCACTGTCAAAAAGGCTGTCATCGTCAACGGCTTCTGCTTCTTCCTGGATACCACCAAGTCCGTGGAAGTCAAGGATTACGCTGTGGTGATCGACGCTGCTGGCAAAGCGGGGTTGACTGGAACTCAGGCCAAGCTCCTGTTCACCGACGGCACCAAGAAGGTCGTGGATACCAAGTATAACTACTCGGGTGACTATGATTATGTTAAGAAGACCTTCACGACGGATGCTGACACTCCCCTGGTGGGTGCTCTGGTCACCTACGACATCGACGACGATGAGTACGTCCTGACCCCCGCCTCCAACGATAAGGACAAGGCCGGCTTTGACTCCGTTGTCAGCGGCACCTACAAATACGAGAAGAACGGTAAGAGCACCATCGACAAAAAGTACATTGCCAAGGACGCCGTGGTTTTCGTAGACAAGGACAACGGCAAGTACACTGTCATCACCGGCGCCGAGCTGGCCAAGCTGGACACTGACAATGTCACCGTTGTTTCCAACGCTTACGCCGACAAAGACAGCTCTACCGGCTATGAGACCATCTCTCTTGCTTACGTGACAGCCCCCAATATGACCTCCGGCGACCGCAGTTACGGCTACGTGGTCAGCAAGATCTCCACCGTCAAGAACGACGACGGCGACCTGGTAGCCCAGTTCACCCTCTTTAACGGCACTGAGGACGTGGACGTCACCACCAGCCAGGAGTTTGATAACGCCAAGCTGGCTGACCTGGCCAAGGGCGTCATCATCGAGTACACCGAGGACGGCGACGCCATCTCCGTGGAGAAGATCTACACCATTGGGCACACCAGCCAGAATCTGGCTGCCATCACCGCCTACAACGGCGACGACGAGTTCAGCTACATCTCTGGCCCTGCGGAGGAGGAGAAGCCCAACTCCGACCTGTGGGTCATCAAGGACAGCAGCACCAACAAGCACTCCAACATTGAGATCGACGATGACACCGTCATCCTGACCATCAATGTGGCCGATGAGGAAGGCGTGGCCGGCGGCGAGCTGGGTCTGGCCAACACCACCACTGACGAAAACTACTACTACGCCAACGCCCTGGTCATTAAGAACGGCAACACTGCGCTTCTGATCGTCTACTGCGATAACATTCTGGAGGTGTAAGCTCCGCTCCATCCCGGCTGTCTGAGCAGATTGAAGCAAAAAGAAGCGCTCCCCATCAGGGGAGCGCTTCTTTTGTCATATCTTGGTGGCCAGGTAATAATAGATCTTTCCGTTTTTATTGGTATCTGCCGATGTGGATGTACTGCTCTTTCCCAGCTGAAACCCATCTTCCACTATTTTGATGAGAATAGCGGCACCATAAGTGGTGTTAAACCCGTCCAGAGCAAGACCTCCGTAGTAGGTACTGCCGCTCTGCATAGCTCCCATATTATCCACCACCAGAACTGCCTGGGGGCGGAACCCCAGTTCGATAGTACGGGCAGTCTCCCCGTCGCCGGTATACATCCCGGCGACCACCTCCGGGATCTGGTCCAATTTGGCAAAATTTTCGTTGAACTCCGTCCGCAGGAAATCATCCCCCGGCTCCCACACATGGAGCTGGTAGTTTTGTGTTTTATTCGTTGACATCCATATCCCTCCCACTCTGGGCGGAAACGGGAGAAAGCTTGGCCTTTTTCAGCACCTATTTTTTCCCGGGCCCTCCTGCGCCCACCCGCGCATAAAAAGCGGCAGGAACGGCAAAATCAAGTCAGTATTGCCTTCTGCCGGGAATCGTGATATGATAACGAGCGCTCCAAGACACCGCTGCGTGGTGTGGCTGCAGCATAGAAAGGACCCTCTCCCTATGATACTTTTGGATTTGTTTTTGACCTTTGCCAAGGTAGGTGTTATGACCTTCGGCGGCGGCTATGCCATGCTGCCCATCCTTCAGCGGGAGGTCGTGGAAAAAAAGGGCTGGGCCACGGAGGCCGAGCTGGCCGACTACTTCGCCATTGGTCAGTGTACCCCCGGCGTCATCGCCGTCAACACCGCCACCTTCATCGGCCAGAAGACTGCCGGGATCTCCGGCGGCATCCTGGCCACCTTGGGTGTCGCCTTTCCCAGCCTGATCCTCATTACCCTGCTGGCCAGCGTGATCAGCGTCTTTGCTGAGCTGGAGATCGTCAAGCACGCCTTCGCCGGCATCCGTATCTGCGTGTGTGTGCTGATCTTCAATGCGGTGCTCAAGCTGGGCAAACAGGCTGTGATCGACAAGCCGACCTTCATGATCGCGCTTTTGGTGGCCCTCCTGGCCTTTTTCACTGACCTCCCCCCCACCGTTTTTGTGCTCCTTGCCGCCGCAGCAGGGATCCTCATTCAACTGGTGAAGCAGAGAGGGGGAAAGCAGCCATGATCCTCCTGCGCCTTTATTATGAGTTTTTCAAGACCGGGCTGTTTGCAGTAGGCGGCGGCCTGGCCACCCTTCCGTTCCTCCAGGATATGTCTGCCGCCACCGGCTGGTTCACCACCCAGCAGCTCGCCGATATGATCGCCGTATCTGAGTCTACCCCCGGTCCCTTGGGCGTCAATACCGCCACCTATGTGGGCTATACCACCGCCGGACTTCCCGGCGCCATCATAGCCACCTTGGGGCTTATCACCCCTTCTATCATTATCATTCTCATCATTGCCGCCTTTCTGCGGGCCTTCCGGGACAGCCGGACAGTGCAAAACGCCTTTTACGGCCTGCGCCCCGCATCCACAGGGCTCATCGCCGCATCCGGCATGTCTGTGGTCCTTATGGCTTTTTACCGCCCAGAGGAGGTCGATCTGATCAGTCGGATCCACTTTCCGGGCATCATCCTGGCTGGAGTGCTCCTCTATTTGACCCGTTACTGCAAATGGACCAAAGGACTCCACCCCATCCTTTTTATTCTGGCCTCCGCCGTTGTGGGCATTCTGCTGTCCTTTTAAAACACAGATCCCCCGATGTTCCGTTGGAACATCGGGGGATCTGTGTTTTATCCCTCTGTAGTCACGGCTCCTGTATATCCGTCCACTGAAAATTTCCACAGCCATTCATCCGTCTCCACATACCACGCAGGGGTCAACGTGACCGTCGAGGTGCCGCTGGCAACATAGCCGGCATACATATCTGTCACTTGGGAGCAGACGTATCCCTCTTGATCCAGCACCTCTAAAAATCGGACCAGCGCAGTGGATGCGGTGATCGTTTTATCCCCTAACGCAACACTTTCTGCTGTCCCTGCCAGCCAATGGAGGGAAAGGCTTTCCCAGCTTTCGTCCCGGCAAGTAAGGGTGACCGGCCGGTTGGGGACCGGCACACCGTTCCAGAGCTGAACATAGGTCAGGACCGTCTGGCCTTCCTGGCTGATGCGTTCGGTCTCCTGTGCCTGAACGCCCAGCCTCGAGAGGAGCTCCAGCCCCGCCGAGCCCGCATCGTCTTCCTCTAAGGGGAAAGCCCCCTGTTCAAATTTGGCCTCCATCTCGCCCGAGGAAGAAATATTGACGCTTCCCCGCCCTCCCTCATAAACGGTCCGGGTCCCCACGGTATAGACATCTGTCACACCGCCCAGCAAAAGCCGCGCCTCATCTTCTCCCGGAATTTGGAGTGTGATCCGCCAGCCGCTCAGTGTCAGGTCACCTGGGACCTCATCCGGAAGGAAAGCGATGCCGCTTTTCTCCAGCACGGCGACCATCCTCTGCCGGGTCTCCCTCTCATTGTGCCCGCTTCGCCAAGCCCGCAGGCCCACCATCGCCAGCAAAAAAAGGTTTACCAGCAGCAAAAGAAGGATCACGATATTTTTAATTTTAGACCAACGCATGGCACACCCCCATCCCCGGGTCAGCTGCTTGTGTCTTCTGCCACCCAGCCTGCAATGACAGCAGTGGTCCCAGTGTCACTATAGCACAGCACCAGCCGCCCGCCTGTATCGGGCAGAGCTTTCAGCGCGGCAGCTGCCAGCCGTTCTCCCAAAACCACTGAGGCAGTTCCCGACTCAGTGTACGTCCGCACAGATATCGTGAAATCACAGATCCCCTGACCTTCCACGTTAAATTGGGCGCACCAGCCATCCTTTCCTGTCAGCACAGGAATGCCATTCAGCCGGTTATGAAACGTGATGGTCCAGCCCTCTTTCGTCTCCTCTACCTTTGTGAGGATAAAGGTGCCTTCCCCTTTCCATGGATCCGCGATCTTATTTAACAAGTCCCAGGCAGTCAAGGCCGCCTCTTGAGCCGTGACAGCATCTCCCCAGGAGGTCACCGGATAACGGATCTCTTCACCTGCGTGAAACGTGACCGTTCCAGCAGGACTTATCCGGAGTCGATCGCCGCTCTCATTGATAGCCAATTCTCCGGCAGATTCGTAAGCGGAGCCCCCTCCGGTTTGAAATCCCATGACCTGCAAAAGCTGCTCCAATGCCTCCGCATCCCCCACAAAGTCCGGGGCTGAAGCTGTATAGATCTGAGGCTGCGGTGCAGTCATAGACACCAGCACATAGGGATCCAGCGTCTCATATGTCTTGTTCATCTGGGCCATCTTGTACGCAAAAGCTGCACCGTTGGGGTTGAATTCCTCCAGGATCTCGTCCATATGCCCTTCATAAGCCACCTGGGTGCCGGCCCGGAAATAGGTGTTTCCATCCCGCCAGCAAAGCCACACTTGGGAACCATCCCAGGCCAGCAAAAGGGCCTGGGCATCCCCGGTGAGGATTCCTTTCTCCCCCATCCACGCTGTCAGCGCGGATAGCGGGGGAGCCCCCTGCAAAGCGCAGTATATCCCCGGCGACTCCAGCAGGATCCGCCATTGCCGGTGAGAAATGGCCTCCCCCGGCGCCGCTGAGGAAAGCCCCTCCCCCAGCAGAGAGGATACCTGCTCAAAGGCCCGCCCTACCAAAGTCTCGTCATAGCTGACGCCGTATAACCCCATGCTGTTTCGGACTGCCACCAAATATGGCTCCACCGCCTCTGACTGCTGTCTGTCCACAGGCTCCGCTGTTTGAGACGGTTCGTTCATCCATTCCTGCAGCCGGCTGGCAATGGGGGTCTGCCAGGCCAAAAACACCGCAGAACAGGCCAGCGCCACGATCAGGATGTTCTTTCCCATCTCGATCAGCCGTCCCTTCCCAGTGGGTCTTGCCACTGGGGGCGCGTGCTTACGCCTTGCCATGGCCAGGCCCCTCCACCGGCAGCTCTACCCGGATGGTCAATCCCGGACCATCCTTGTCTATGAGCTTGATCTCACCTTGATGCCGGTCTACGATCTCTTTGGCGATGGACAAGCCCAGGCCGGTGCCTCCCGATTCCCGGGAGCGGGCTTTGTCCACCCGGTAAAAGCGCTCAAAGATCCGGCTCCGGTCTACCTCAGAGGGGATACCGATCCCGTTGTCGGCCACCTCCAGCCACACCCATTTATCCCCCATCTTGCCGGCTGATACCTCGATCTTACCGCCGTCAGGCGTATATTTGATGGCGTTGGTTATCACATTCATGACTACCTGGGTAATGCGCTCCCGGTCCGCTGTAATTTGCGGCAGGCCCGGCTCCAGCTTTGTGCTCATGGTATGTCCGTGCCGCTGCGCTTCGATCAGATTCGCATTCACGATGCTCTCAAGGGCTTCCGCAAAGGAAAATGTGGTCAAGTTCAATTCACTGCGTCCCGAATCAAATCGGGACAGGGTCAAAAGGTCCTGCACGATGTGTGCCATACGGTCGGACTCACTTAAAATAACATTCAAAAAATTTTTTTCCATATCGGCGGGCAGAGTCCCGGCAGAGTCCACCAAGGTCTCTGCGTAGGAGTGGATATTGGTCAGAGGTGTGCGCAGCTCATGGGAGACATTGGCCACAAATTCCTTTCGCATCTCTTCTGTCTTATTCCGCTCGGTCACATCGTGGATGACCACCAGCACGCCCGTCTGTCGGTCCTTGTCAAAGGGGGCCAGCAGCAGCTCCAAACTGCGTCCATTCCGTTCCCGGCTGCCCTCCACATAGTCCTGAGTTCCCGGCTCCAAGGCCTTCTCCAACGGGGCAATGTCTCCAAAAAGAGCATCATAATCCACTGCTCCCCCAATGGGCAGGGAGCAGCCCAGCATCTCCTCCGCCGCAGGGTTGGACTGAATGATCTCTCCCCGCTGGTTAAAGGCTACTACGCCGTCGGTCATGTGGAGAAAGAGCGTCCCCAATTTGTTCCGCTCATTTTCCACTTCCTGAAGGGTGCTTTTCAGCTGCCTTGCCATGTCGTTAAAGGTGGCCGTCAGCACACCGATCTCGTCCCTGGACTCCACCTCAATCTTATGGGAGAAATCTCCCGAAGCCACCTCTTCCGCTCCCTCCGTCAGCCGCTCGATGGGCGTAATGAGGGTCTTGGACAACAGGAAGGACAGCAGCACAGAAATGACGATGCCAAAAGCCAGAGCCTCCAGGATCAGTGTCACCAATTGGCCGGTCAGGCTTTGAACCGCCTGCTTGGTGTCCTTGATATAGATCACATAGTCTCTTCCGCCCCGCAAAATAGGAATGGCCACGTCCATATACGCCACAGAGGAATCGGAGGTATCTCCAACCTCTCCGGTCAAAGCAACAGAGAGGTTGTACGTCAGATCCAAGGCCGCTCCTTCCGCTTCATTGGAACCTGACAGGTAAGCCCCTGTGGTGCCATCCAGCACATAGTAATTCCGGGTCCGTCCGTCCACACCCAGGTCACCGGTCCGGGTCTGCAGCATTTGATCGATCTGTTCTGCACTGTCTTCCTCCTCTGGATCTGCATTTTCCAAATCATGAAAAAATTCCGTGTCATCCTGGAACACGCCCTGCATCTGGGAATAGAACTGCTCCAAATAGAACCCGGAGACGGAGTTCACCAGGAACGCTCCCACCACTGTCATCAGACAAATGATAAGCAGCGTCATAATGAGCATAAGCTTCATGTGCAGGCTTCGGAACACACACCCACCCCCTTTCAGCGGAAAATTTGGTGGTCATTGCAGAATGCAAATTCTCCCCTGTCCCTTGCAGCCGTTTACCCCGCGCGGAACAGGTACCCCAGCCCCCGCCGGGTCAGAATAAATGTGGGGTTGGCGGGATCATCCTCGATTTTTTCCCGCAGCCGCCGGACCGCTACATCCACCGCCCGCACGTCCCCCATATAGCCTTCGTAATTCCATACGTGCTCCATCAAAGCCTCCCTGGAAAATACCTTTTCCGGGGAAGCTGCCATAAATTTCAAAAGCTCATACTCCCGCTGCGTCAAGTCCAGCGCCTTTCCATCCTTAAATGCCATCAGCAAAGCGGTATCCACCAAGATCCTGCCCCGCTCCATCCGCCGATCCTGCCCCTGCTCCGGCGAAGCAGGGTGCTCGGTGAGCATCTCCGTGCGGCGGATATTGGCCTTCACCCGGGCCAGCAGCTCCCGCATAGAAAAGGGCTTGGTTATGTAGTCGTCTGCTCCCAGCTCCAGTCCAAAGACCTTGTCGCTCTCTTCCTCCCGTGCAGTGAGCATAATAATGGGGGTAGACCGATTTTGCGTCCGTACCGCTTTACATACGTCAAAGCCATTCATCTTCGGCAGCATCAGATCCAGCAAAATCAGGTCCGGGTTCTCCTCCATGGCCAGCCGCAGCCCGGTCTCTCCGTCATAGGCCTCCAGGGTATCATACCCTTCTTTGCTTAAGTTAAAGGAGAGAATGTCTACAATATTCTTCTCGTCCTCCACGATCAGGATGCGTTTGCTCACTTCACTCCTCCCTCTCCGTCCTTTAAATATTCCTTTGCTTTCAAAACTGTAGCCACCGTCTTGGCATCGGTCAGCTCTCCTGCCATCACCCGATTTATCAGAACGGGAAAAGGAATGCGTTCGACTTCTAAGAATTCATCCTCATCTGGATGCTGTGCTCCATGGCACAGCTCCTTGGCCAAGTACATATGAAGCACTTCATCGCAGAATCCGGGGGACATCAGGAGCTCCCCTAAATAGATCATCTCTCCGGCCTGCATACCGATCTCCTCTGAAAGCTCCCGCTCGGCGGCCGCCCGGGGCTCCTCCGATCCGTCCAGCTTCCCGGCAGGCAGTTCTTCCACCACCCGTCCGAAGGGATACCGAAATTGCCGCACCGTGTAGACAGTGCCGTCATCCTCCAACGGCAAGATACACACTCCTCCCGGATGCTCCACCACCTCTCGGGAGGCAGTTCTGCCATTCTCCAGCCGGACAGTATCCTGCCGCAGGGTAAGGATTTTCCCCTGATAGATCACCCGCTGATCCAGCGTCTCTTCAAAGAGCCTCACCGCACACCACCCCATTTTCAATAAACTTGAGTGTAGTATACCACAATCCATTTTAATGTGCCACCTGGAACTTTTCCTTTCTGCGGGAATCCAAGTCCACCAAATATCTACCTAAAAATCTCCGAAAGTCCTTGAAAGCCCAAGCCTTCGCGATCTTGCAGAAAACAGCTGTCTGCCAAAACGTCTGCCATACTCACTTTTCTGGCAGAAAATCCCGCTTTCTGGCATTTTTTATACACTTTTCCTCACCCTCTTATCCCTGCCAGGGGCATCATACGCCCCTGGCAAGCCCGGAATCTTCTGCAATTTCGGGATTTTCAAGGAATCATGCCGAACCTTGCCAAAATAAGAAGGAAGAGTATCCACAAACAAGTTCAAACGTGTTCTCAGCTTGGCGCTGTCTGTGGCCATGTTGGTCGGCCTGATGATGGTTGGCGCCAGCGCCGCGGAATTCACCGGTGCTGACGAAATCGTCAACACCGACGGCACCGGCAAGGTCAATGTAGTCGCGGCCTATCCCCCGCGCCCCTCTGCGCCCCGCCCCTTCCCCGGCAGGCCGTCCCAGTGTTCCCAATCATTACAGCTATACAGTCAAGCCCGGCGCGCATATAATGGGGGGAGCTTGTAAAAAAGGAGGCCCCTTATGACCATCCAGCCCATTGGCACCGCCAGCGTAGCCCTTTACCTGACTCCCGCCGATCTGTCCGAATACGGCTTCTCCCCCGCCGCCCTCACCTTGGAACAAGCCCTTCTCCTGACCCGCCGGGCCTGCGACCAGGCGGGTATCATCTTGGACGGCACCGTGGAGATCGAAGCCTACCCAGAGTGCTGCGGTGTGCTGGTTTTTGCCCGCATCCGGCCCGCCGGCCCGATCTGGTTCACCTTTGATGACCTGGAGCCTCTTCTTCAGGCCGCCCTTGCCCTGCGGCACCAAGATCCAGACGCCGCCCTCTGGTGGTGGGAAGGCAAATACTGGCTCTCTCTGCCCGATGACGCCGAGGGCCCTGCCGCCGTCTGCCGGGAGTTCGGCGTCCTCCAGCCTTCTGATCCCCTTCTCCCCGCCCGTCTGGACGAAGCCGGACAGTCCATCTTCCCCCACCACGCCCTCTCCGCCCTCTGCCGCCATTTTTTGCGTTTACATTTGTGAAAAATATGGTATAATGAGGATACTGTCTCCAGAGAGGAGGTGCCCCATGGACAAGAAGGGGACCAAACCCATCGCCAAAAACGCCAAGGCGTTCCACGACTATTTCGTAGAGGAGCGCTATGAGGCCGGCGTGGTCCTGTCGGGCACCGAGGTCAAGTCTATCCGTCAGGGCGGCGCCAACCTGAAGGACAGCTGGTGCCAGGTGAAGGACGGCGAACTGTGGCTCTACGGGCTACATATCAGCCCCTACGAAAAGGGCAACATCTTCAACAAGGATCCCCGCCGCACCCGCAAGCTGCTCATGCACCGCCGGGAAATCATGCGGCTGTTGGGCTGCGTCCAGCGGGACGGCCTGACTCTCATCCCCCTATCCCTCTACTTCAAGGACTCCAGGGTAAAGGTGGAGGTGGGGCTGTGCAAAGGTAAAAAGCTCTATGATAAGCGGGCCTCCGCCGCAGAGAGAGATTCCAAACGCGCCATCGACCGGGCCATGAAGGACCGTGGCCGGTACTGATCGAGAAAGGATGTGTTTTCCATGGCACAAAATCCCATCGTCACCTTTGAGATGGAAAACGGCGGCAAAATAGTGGCCGAGCTCTACCCCGAAGTGGCCCCCAATACCGTCAATAATTTCATCTTCCTAATAAAATCCGGCTTTTATGACGGCCTCATTTTTCACCGAGTCATCCCCGGCTTTATGATCCAGGGCGGCGATCCCCAGGGCTCTGGCGTGGGCGGCCCAGGCTATGAAATCCCCGGCGAGTTCACCTCCAACGGCTTTCACAATGATCTGAAGCACAGCCGGGGGGTACTCTCTATGGCCCGGACCATGGTGCCCGACTCCGCCGGCAGCCAGTTCTTTATCATGGTGGAGGATGCTCCCCATCTGGACGGCCAGTATGCCTCCTTCGGCAAGGTCATCGAGGGGATGGAGGCCGCCGATGCCATCGTCAATACCCCCACGGACTGGAACGATAAGCCCAAGACTCCCCAGCGGATGAAGAAGGTCACCGTGGACACCTTTGGGGCAGACTATCCAGAGCCCCAAAAGTTCTGACAATATCTCATCGCAAACTCATCTGTCCCCTCCGGAAGGCTCACCGCCTCCCCCCGCCTTCCGGGAGGACAGACGATATTCTTTCTTTTCTCAAGCCCTTCAAGCGCCCGCAAAAGCGATCCCAAGCTTTTATGGGGCAAGGAGGAGCAAAGGAGCGGGTATAGTTTCCGCCGCTGGCGGAAACTATACCCAGCGGACTATGCAGCGACATGGGGGCGTACTGGTTTCGACGGGGACGTGGAGGCGGGAATAGCGGGCGGATGCGCCTAACATCCTTAAAATGGGCAAAAAAACAATTAAACGCCAACGATAACGTTGAGCTCGTCGCGGCTTAAGCCGTGACCGTTCCGCTGGGCAGGGCCACGGGCCTGGACGGGGCGTCGTTGAGTGGCGAACGTGAGTGCGCAAAGCTTTGCGCGCACCATGCATAATGAAGCTACCGAGCCTTTGAGTGTGTCAGCCCACGCTTGGGTAAGGGAATGTAAATGACTGTCTGCGCCCGGAGAAGTTCCCGTCAAAGCGTTCTCGGACGGGGGTTCGACTCCCCCCGCCTCCACCACGTCGGAGCAAGCTGTGCATCGCTTGCTCCGACTTATTTTATACGTCAGAGCGCACTCACGCCGCTGCTCCTCCTTTTCAAATCGCAAACGCTTACGCTGGTTTGCGGTTTGAGAAAACGGGGGATTGAAAACGAAAATATCCGAACCGAAGCCTACCGACAAAGACGCGCGATGGTTTTGATACGAACCACCGTGCTTTTTTGGCTTGAAATAAACAGAATGATTTAATGCAATCAATTCAACAAGCAGGAATTATGCGCAAAGTGGATCGCTTTGCGCATTTTAGCCACAACTTTAACCTTGGATTTAGGCACAGCAGAGAAAATGCCGCGGTAAAAGCGGACTGTGCAGCGCCGGTATTTTATTTCAGGAAACACTTCGCCTACGGCGTCCAGCAATTCATTGAGCGTTTCTTCCTCGCTGCCCCGGCTATCTCTTTGATCTGTCCCTTGATTCGTTATACAATCTTCTCGGACTTGGTTTACAGGCTTCTTTCGGAATGGTGTGTGGTTACTTCATTCTACCTGAGTTCTGCAAATCATGTCCCTTTTTATCCTTTTTCTACTTGCGCAACTTATTGTACTTTATCTCTTATCTCTGAGCACTGCTGCCCTGTGGATGGCTGTGCTCCATAATGTTCCTCTGCGGGCGGACGCCCCTTCTAAACCACCCCCGCCGCTGCCGGACTTTCATTTGGGCCCTAATTTTATTATCAATCAGAAATTTCCCGCAAATGTTGTTATTTTTCGCCGCCAAAACAGAAAATCCCTATTTCCAATCGTTTAATCGGGTTTTATTCCAAATATTTTCATCGGCCAAGTTGGATATACGCTCAAAAATCCGCCGAAAAACATGCCTTTTCTATTTAAAAATTGGAGATATTTCAACTTGTATTTGCCTGGATACCATGCTATAATAGGGACCATACACAATGGGAGGTATAGCGACTTATCCCATTCTAAGGTTCCAATACATCAAACTCAAGAAAGGACAATGATTATGAAAATGACTGCTGCACAGGCCATGGTCGAAATCATGTGCAAGGAAGGCATCAAGACTGCCTTCGGAATTCCCGGCGCTGCCATTAACCCTGTCTATAAATATATGGAAGGCGCTCCCATTGAGCATTTTACCATGCGTCACGAGGAAGCCTGTGTCCACGCTGCTGACGGCTATCAGCGTGCAAAGGGCGAGATCGCTCTGGCTATCTGCTCTGCCGGCCCTGGCGCCACCAACTTCGTCACCGGCCTGTACACCGCCTTCATCGACTCCATGCCTGTTCTGTGCGTCGTTGGCCAGGCCAATGTGAGCCAGCTCAAGCAGGAGCCCTTCCAGTGCGTCGACATGCCTGACATCGTCAAGACCGTCACCAAGAAGGCCTGGTGTGTCACCAACCCCGAGGATCTCCCCGCCATCATGAACGAGGCGTTCTATCTGATGCGTGCCGGCCGTCCCGGTCCTGTCCTCATCGAGTTCCCCCTGAACGTCCAGCTTGCTGAGCTTGACTTCGACATCGACAGCTATATTCCCCGTGAGATCCCCGTTGTGAAGCCTGAGATGGACAAGATCAAGGAAGCTGTCAAGATGATCGGCGAGAGCAAGGCCCCTGTCATCATCATGGGCGGCGGCTGCTTCATTAGCCACTGCACCGAGCAGGTAGTTGAGCTGGCTGAGATGCTCCAGATTCCCGTCATCACTACTTATCAGGCTAAGGGCGGCATCCCCGAGGATCATCCCCTCAATGCCGGACACTGCGGCATCCAGGTTGGCCAACCCATCGGTAACCGGATTATGCTGGATTCCGACCTGGTCATCGGTATCGGCAACCGCTTCTCTGACCGTCACACCGGCGATCTGAAGACCTACTGCGGTGACCGCAAGTTCATCCACATCAACATTGAGCCCAGCCAGATCGGCATGGTGTTCGAGCCCACCCTGGGCATCGTCTCTGACGCCAAGCTGGCTACTGAGGCCCTGATTGCTGAAGTCAAGGCTGCCGGCCTGAAGCCCATCAACCCCGAGCGTGCCGCTCAGATCCCCGCCCTGCGGGAAGAGCTGGCCCGGAAGACCGACTACGACTGCAGCCCCATGATGCCCCACCGGGTGTTCCAGGAAGTCAACGAGGCTTTCGACGATGAGACCTACTACACCGCCGGCTGCGGCATCACCCAGATCTGGGGCGGCCAGCTGCAGACGATCAACAAGCCTAACAAGTACCTGGCCTCCGGCGGCGCCGGCACCCTGGGCTACGAAGTCCCCGCCGCTTTTGGCGTCAAGGTTGCCCGTCCTGACTGCAACAGCGTCACCGTGGTGGGCGATTTCGGCCTGACCTTCATGGGTGAGGAGATCGCCGTTGCCTCCGCCTTTAAGAAGCCCATCATCGTGGTGGTCGTCAACAACGCCTACCTGGGCCTGATCCGTCAGAATCAGAAGGGCTATGGCTTTGAGTACGCCGTCGATATGCCCTACAACCAGGATGGCACCATCGACTATGTGAAACTGGGCGAGGCCTATGGCTGCGTGGCCGAGCGGGTGTTCAGCCCTGAGGAGCTGAAGGCTGCTCTGGTCCGTGCTAAGGCTTCTACTGAGGCTTCCGGCCGGTGCTATCTGATCGACGCCATCTGCATCAAGACCCAGCTGTGCGACATGGGTGGTTCCATCGCCAACATCAAGTCTTGGGCTCCTGAGGAATAAAATCGTCTTACGTCTTAATCTTCCCTTTTTCGGAGCCTGCCGCTCACTCCAGCAGCGGCAGGCTCCGGATTCAAAAGATGCTCTATCTTAATAAATCATTGAAACAGCTTAATGTGAGGTGTAAACATGAAAGACTCGATTCATAAGTATTTCCAGCTCGGCACCATCCAATGGATGAGCTATCCCAACCGGGATCCCATGGAGTCCTTGAAGACCATCGCCAAAGACGATTTCTTTGACGTAATTGAATTGAAGGGCTTTGGAGACAAAAATCCTGACGCCAAGGCCATTTTGGATCAGAGCCACCTGAAGGTCTGCTACGGTGCTCAGCCCCGTCTGCTGGGTCCCAAGCTTAACCCCAATGATATTGACGAGGAAGGCCGCAAGAAGGCTGAGGCCACCCTGCTGGAGGCTGTCGACGAAGCGGAATACTTGGGCGCCAAGGGAATCGCTTTCCTGGCTGGCAAGTGGGAAGAGGACACCAAGGACCAGGCTTATCAGCAGCTTTTGAAAACCACCCGCGCCGTGTGTGACTATGCTGCCACCAAGGGCATGAACGTGGAGATCGAAGTATTTGACTATGATGTAGATAAAGCTGCCCTCATTGGCCCCGCCCCCTATGCTGCCAAGTTTGCCGCCGACATGCGCACCACCCACAACAACTTTGGCTATATTGTGGATCTGAGCCATATTCCCATCACCCACGAGACCAGTCAGTTCGTCATCCGCACCCTGCGGCCCTATATCACCCACCTGCACTTCGGCAACGCCGTGGTGAAGGAGGGCTGCGACGGATACGGAGATCTGCATCCTCGTTTTGGCTATCCCAACAGCGCCAACGACGTTCCCGAGTTGCTGGATTACTTCCAGGTCTTAAAGGAAGAGGGTTTCTTCAACGCAAAGAATCCCTACGTCCTGTCCATGGAAGTGACCCTGCGTCCCGGTGAGGATGAGGATATCATTCTGGCCAACACCAAACGGGTTATTAAGCGCGCTTGGGCCCTTCTGGAGGACTAAGTTGTTGACCGTGGGATTTTTTTCCCCGTCCCATTAAAATGCTATACGGAGGTTTGAGTGTGAAAATCGTTGTATTGGATGGTTATACCGAAAACCCTGGCGACCTGAGTTGGGACGAACTGGGCAAGCTGGGCGAACTCACCGTCTATGACCGCACAAAGGGCGGCGAGGACGAGACCATCGAGCGCATTGGCGATGCGGAGCTTGTGTTTACCAACAAAACTCCCATCACCAAGAAGGTTATTGATGCCTGCCCCAACATGAAGTTTATCTCCCTGCTGGCCACTGGTTACAATGTGGTGGACTATGTTTATGCCGCCGAAAAGGGCATCCCTGTCACCAACGTGCCCAGCTATGGTACCGCCACTGTCAGTCAGTATTCCATCGCCCTTCTGCTGGAGCTGTGCCTCCATATCGGCCACCACAGTGATACGGTCCACGCCGGCAAGTGGGCCAATAACATTGATTGGTGCTACTGGGACTATCCCCTGATTGAGTTGGACAACAAGACCATCGGCATCATCGGCTTTGGCCGGATCGGTCAGGCCGAGGGCCGGATTGCTAAGGCCATGGGCATGAAAGTGCTGGCCTATGATCCCTACCCCAACGACAGCGGCCGGGAGCTGGCTGAATATGTGGATCTGGATACCCTGTACGCCAACTCTGACGTCATCTCTCTCCACTGCAATCTGACTCCCGAAAACGAGCAGATGATCAATAAGGACTCCATTGCCAAGATGAAAGATGGAGTCATGCTCGTTAACAATGCCCGGGGTCAGCTCATCAACGAGCAGGATGTGGCCGATGCTCTGAACAGCGGTAAGATGGGCGGCGCAGGTCTGGACGTGGTATACACCGAACCCATTCGGGAGGACAACCCCCTCCTGGGCGCCAAGAACTGCATCATCACCCCGCATATGTCCTGGGGCGCCAAGGAAGCCCGTCAGCGCATCATGGACTGTGCCGTGGCCAATGCCAAGGCTTATATTGAAGGTAAGCCCATCAACGTCGTCAACATGTAACATTCCCCCTTCAAAGGAAGGAATTCCAGCGCAAAGCTGGGATTCCTTCCTTTGTATCACTGAGAAAACGATCCAAGCAGCTCTTGGATAAAAGGAGGTCTTTCTATGATACAGCACCAAGTTGTGCTCTCCTGCGGCACCCATGTCCCCGCCCTGGGCCAGGGCACCTGGTTCATCGGTGACCACGCTCAGACCCGGCAGCGGGAAATTTCCGCCCTTCAGGCCGGAGTCGATGCGGGAATGACACTGATCGACACCGCGGAAATGTATGGCTCCGGAAGGAGCGAAGCCCTGATCGGTGATGCGATCCAAAAGCTGGACCGGGAAAAGCTGTTCCTCGTCTCCAAGGTCCTTCCCAGCAATGCCGGGCAGAGAAACATTACTACCAGCTGTGAAAACAGCCTGCGGCATTTAAAGACGGACTATTTGGATCTGTACCTGCTCCATTGGCGGGGTGGCGTTCCTCTGTCTGAGACGGTCGCCTGCATGGAGGAACTGAAAAAGGCGGGAAAAATCAAGGATTGGGGCGTCTCCAACTTCGATATAGACGATATGGAGGAGCTCTGGCGCATTCCCGGCGGAAAAAACTGCCAGGTCAACCAGGTGCTCTACCACATGGCATCCAGGGGAACCGAATACAGCCTGCTCCCCTGGATGAGGGAACACAATGTGGCACTGATGGCTTACTGCCCCCTGGCCCAGGCCGGCAGCCTGAAGCGCGGTCTGTTTGAGAACAAAGTCTTGGCCGGGATCGCCAAGCGGCACAACGCCGATGTATCTCAGATCCTCCTATCCTGGTGTATCCGGGACGGCAACACCATCGCCATCCCCAGAAGCTCCCGCCCCGAACACACCCTGATGAATGCGGCGGCAGACAGTATTGAGCTTACTGACGAGGATATTCAGGAGATCGATCGGATCTACGCTCCCCCCACCCGCAAGCAGCCCTTGGACATCCAATAAGGAAGCCCTTTGAAACGCAGACAGCCTCCAAAGATATTTTGGAGGCTGTCTGCGTATTTTCGATCCATATTATGTTGACAGTAACGGATAATTCCCCGAAAAAATCCGTTTTATCTGCTGCACGCCCCTTAAACCAAATCAAAAAAAGCGGCCGTTAGGGCCGCTCTTTTTTAGCCAAAAAACTTCTTAAAAAAGCCGCCCTTTTCTTTCTTTTTCACAGGCTCCGCCTTGGGTGTCTTGACAGCCTCCTGTGCTGGAGTCACAGGGGTACTTTTCCCCTCTTCCAGCCGGGCCAGGGCCCTTTTCGCATCCTCGCTGCCCGCTTTAGCCGCCCGTTGATAATAATCCCTCGCTTTGGCTATATCAGCAGTCAGGCCGCCCAAGCCCCGCTCCGTAAATTCGCCCATCTTATAAAGTGAACCTGCGTGATTTCTGGCAGCCCCTTTTCGATACCACTCTACCGCCTTCAATCTGTCCTTATGGACACCGTCACCCCGCTCATAACACAAGCCCACATTGAAAATCCCCCGCAAATTTTCCTGCTCAGCGGATTTCGCGAAAAGCCCAAAGGCTCTCTCCTGGTTTTTGGGTACGCCGATCCCATTGACATAGAACCAGGCCAGGTTACACTGGGCCTCCGGGTCTCCATTATCGGCAGCCAAGCCATACAGCCGGGCGGCTTCCGCCAGATCCTTATCCACCCCGTGCCCCATCTCGTAGCAATAGCCCAAATTACACTGGGCGCGGGCGTAGTTCTGCTCTACGGCCAGACTGTACCAGTGGACAGCCGTCTCCCAATCCTGCTCCACCCCCAAGCCCTCATCATAACAGTAGGCCAGGTTGCACTGGGCACGGGCATAGTTCTGCTTTGCGGCCAAGGTATACCAATGAATGGCCTCGCTCATATCTTTCTCTACACCGATACCCGCCTCATAGCAGTATCCCAAGTTGCACTGGGCACGGGCATGACCCTGTTCGGCAGCTTTGCAGTACCACTCCACCGCCTGCTTTTTGTCCATGTCCACGCCCTTGCCGGCCTCATAACACCAACCCAGACTACACTGGGCCGCACTGTCTCCCATTTCCGCAGCCTTGCGGTAACACTCCACCGCCTTTTCCCAGCTCTGTGCAACCCCACAGCCCATCTCATAACAAACGCCCAAGCCGCAGATGGCGGGAACGTAATTCTGCTCCGCGGCAGCGGCGTAAAGACGGTAAGCCTCATCATAATTTACCGCCGTACCTTTGCCCCTCTCATAGCACCAGCCCAAATTGGTCTGGGCCCGGGGATACCCCTGTTCAGCGGCCTTGCGGTACCATTCCACCGCCTTTTCCCAGCTCTGCTCTACACCCTTACCTGCCTCATAACACCATCCCAAATTGCACTGGGCACGGGAGTAGCCCTGCTCCGCAGCCTTGTGGTACCATTTGACAGCTTCCTCCCAGCTCTGCGCAGTGCCCTTTCCCGCTTCACAGCACCATCCCAAGTTACACTGTCCCGGAGCATAGCCCTGCTCCGCGGAACGGAGATAATATCCCACCGCCTTTTCCCAGTTCTGTTCTACCTGCTCCCCTTCCTCATAGAAAAGGCCCAGACGGCACAGTCCTCGGGGAAAGTTTTTGTCAGCTGCAGCGGAAAACCAGCGGAATGCATCTGCCATATCCTTCTCTACACCCTTGCCGAATTCCCGGCACCAGGCATAGTTGCACATTCCAGGGGCATAGCCGGCCTGCGCCGATTTCAAATAAAATTTGGCCGCCTTCTCCCAGCTTTGCTCCACCTCTTCTCCGTTTTCGTAGCACAGACCCAATCTGCACTCAGCCGGCGGATACTCCCTCAGCGCAGCCCCTTGATACAGGTGCATCGCCTCGGTCATATTTTTTTCTACGCCCTTCCCGTACTCATAACACCAGCCCAGGTTGTTGAGCGCACGGGGATCCCCCTGGCCAGCAGCTTTGGCATACCACGCCACCGCCGTCTCCCAGCTCTGTTCTACCCCCTGGCCCGCTTCATGGCACCAGCCCAAATTACATTGGGCACGGGCATAGCCCTGCTCCGCAGCAGCGCTGTACCACCGAATGGCTTCCGGCCAGCTCTGTTCCACCCCCTGGCCTGCTTCATAACACCAACCCAGATTGCATTGGGCGGGGGCGTAACCTTGTTGGGCAGCGGCCGCATAGAATTCAACGGTTTTCTCCCAGCTCTGTTCCACGCCATCACCCCGCTCATAACAAAGCCCCAAATTGCACTGGGCGCGGGGGTCTTCCTGAGCTGCTGCCTCGGTGTACCACTCAATGGCTTTCCCCTGATCCTTCTCCACGCCTGCCCCTGCCTCATAGCACCAGGCCAAATTGCACTGAGCGGGGGAATATCCCCTCTGGGCGGAGGCCTCATAGAGCTTAGCCGCCCTTTCCCAGCTCTGCTCCACACCATCGCCCTTTTCATAGCACAGTCCCAAATTGCACAAAGCCCTGGGGTCCTCCTGGTCAGCAGCGGAAGAATACCAATAGATCGCTTCCTTCCAGTTCTGCTCTACACCTTTGCCAAATTCATAGCACCATCCCAAATTACATTGGGCACGGGCATAGCCCAAATCAGCAGACTGCCGGTAAAGCCGGGCGGCCTCCTCCCAGCTCTGTTCCACGCCCTCTCCCGTCTCGTAGCAAAGCCCCAGACAGCAAATAGCAGGGGAATAATCAGCCTCGGCGGCTCTGCGGTACAGCTCCACCGCCTTTTCAAAATCTCTTTCCACCCCTTCTCCCTGCTGGTAAAGCTGGCCCAGCGCACACCAGCCGGCGGGATCTTCCTTCTCGCCCACCTGGCGGAAGTAGTCTGCAGCCTTCTCAGGATCCGCTTCCACCCCGATCCCCCGCAGGTAACAGATACCCATACGGTAGATCGCAGGGGGATAGTCCTCCTCCAAGGCCCGCTCTATATATTGAAGGGCCTTCTGATTGTCCTCCCTCTCCTGGGCCTGGTCGGCAAGACACATCCAGCCGTAGCCAGAAACGTACTCCTCTTCCACCGGGATAAAGAAAGTGCCTCCGCATTGGGGGCATTTTTCCAGATTGGGATTTTCTGTCACATATCCACAGTCTGGGGAATCACAGCGAAAATATTCCAAAGCGGAAACCTCCCTTTGTTCGCCAAATTCTTACGGAGACATTATACACTTTCTTTCCTCCGACACACAAGTGGAAAACCGCAAAATAGCGAATGTGAAAATAAAAAGGCCGGGGCATCACCACCCCGACCTTTTTCATTTTTCTATCCTTTTTCGTCCACATGTTCCCGCAGTGAGGCCACCGCCCGCTTCAGCCATATGGGGATAGGCGCCCCCATATCCCCAGCATTTTCTATGATGCTTCCGGCCTCTGTCAAGATATACCAAACTGTCACCATCGGACACAAAAGCACGGTATATTCAAAAGGCAGTTCAAATTGGGGCAGTCCTTTCAAGATCTGCCCCACTACCATGTCCAGTATTCCCGACACCGCCACAGCAGCGACACACCCAATCTTATGCCACAAGCCCTCCCGGGCCGTCTTGGAGGACCACTCCCCCTTCTTGATCCCCACCGCCATGCCGGTAAAAACATCCAACGCCATACATACGATCCATGCTATCATGAGCCATCCAAACCAGCCCCACAGTGTCGTGAGCACCGCAGCAGCGGCGCTGGCCGCCGCTTTCCAGCCTTTGATTTTTTCCTCCATCCTCAGCCCTCTCTCGCCGGCTTGTCCAGCAGCCCTGCCCGGTCCATCCACACCAGCGTTTGGAGGCTGCTCTCCCAGACCCCTGCCGCGCCGGTCTCATCCATTTTGATGTACCCGTTTTGGATGGCCTTTTTTGCCGCTTCCTGCGCCCACTGAGGCATCTCAGAGACATACCTGTAAAGTGTCATTTCTTCCTCTCCTTCTCCACCGGCCACTTCCCGCTCTGTCTTGCCTGCGTAGTCCGGCACACAGTACCCCCGGATATACCTGCCGTTGACCGTCATAGCCCGGCAACCCACCGCATTGCCCTTGTTCCCCTCAAGGACAGTGATGCCTGTCCCGGATACAGCGGTCACGATCCCCACGTGCTCCGGTGCGCCCCGGTCATCCCCCGCTCCATCGTCATCCCAGTCATACATCATCAGATCTCCGGGAGCCGGAACATAAGAATCCTCCTCCACCCATCGGCCCATGTCCTGATAGAGGGCAAGCATGGCTCCGCAGCTGCACTCCGTGGGCAGGATGTCTGTCAGCCCGGCCTTGATCGACGCGGCGGAGACAAAGGCCGCACACCACGGGTCGGTATATGTCACCTTGTACCCCCGGGCAAGGGGCCTATGGGCGTTGTAGATATCGATGATCTCCCGGTGGCTCCCATCACTTTCCTTGCGCCCCAGCCACGCCGCAGCGGTATCAACGAGCCGTCTGCGCAGTTCTTTTTCCGTCACTCTTGGCTCTCCTCCCCCAAGATCTCATCGGCCTGCTCCCGAGACAGACGTCCGGCTGTCACCAGGACCTCGATCCGGTCCGCCCCCCACAGCCGGGGGTAATACTTCAGCGCCAGCTCATAGACACTCACAAGCTCACCCCCTGCAACGCGGCCAGATAGTCCACGTCCGCTCTCAGCTGCTCCTCCGCCGAAACCGACTCCTCCCGGACCGGCCGCTCCTTGGGCAGAATATTCGTCAGCTGTCCGTCCTCGCCCATACATAAATCACAATAGCCACCGCACGCCCACACCGCCGCCTCCAGCGGTGTCGGCACGGCCACCCAGCCCTCCAGCCAGCACTCGGTCCGGTGGCTCTGACTCTGCAGACCGTGGCCGCCATCGGCGCGGGCGGCCACTTCAATGATCGTCAACATTTTTATCTCTCCCCTTTCTACCATTTCTTGACCCATCCCGCTTTGTGAGACGAATCCGTACATCAAAAAGATTTCCCCCAAAAAATTCCTCTTTTATGCCATCCTTCACTTATCTTTTTATCAAAAAAATCTGCCTCCCGACTGGGAGGCAGACCCCGCTTACTCTCCGTAATACCGCAGCAGATCTTCCATCAGCAGACTTCCAAATAGTCCGCTTCCAAAGGCCACCAATGCCGCAAACTGAAAGGCCTCTGCATATTCATAGAGCCTGGGGGCCAATGCACCCCCCTGCCCCGCTCTCAAAAGAAGAGCAGCCGTCCCCGCCAGCAGCAGCGCACATACAGCCAGCCCCCGGGTCAAGACAAAATGAGACAACTCTCGATATGTACCCATATCCACCGCTCCTTTCCCTCCCCATTTTAACAGAGACCTTTCCTCCCCGGCAACGTCAAAAATCTTCCAGCAAATTTCGACTTGATTCCCCAAAATTTTTGTTTTTGGTTGACCGATAAAACAGAAGGGTCAACATAAGGAAAAAAACTTGTCGAATTAAGGCGAAACTTTTCCATATACAAATCATTCAAAACACAATATAATGTGGTTATAATACTAAAAACCGGGAGGGAATCCACAAGATGAGGGAATTGAAGCTGGACATTTGCTCTTTGTATCCTGACCTGAACGCTGACGGCCCTTACGACTATTCCATCTTAGTGGACGAGCTGTCTATCGGCAGCTTTGCCTGCGAAAGCTATGGAGCCTGCATCACATTTCGCTCTAGCGGAGAGCAAGCCGCCGTCCCCAATATCACCATCAGCATATCCCGCATCGACGCGCTCATGGAACTTCTGATCCGCAACCAGGTGAGCCCGATCCATCTGCGAGATGTGGTCGATGACTGGCTGTAATACATAAGAGGACACCGGCGGTTACCCGCCGGTGTCCTCTTATGTATTCGTCCAAACCGCCGCAGCGGTCTCCCAGGCCAGCCTGTTTTCCTCGCTTTGGCTCCGGGGCTCATAGCCCAGGGAACGGAGAAACCGCCCAGTATAGGCGGAAAAGATTTCAGCCCCCGCCCTGTTCAGGTGTCCTCCGTCATAGAGGTGGCGTGTCACATCCAGCCCGATCTCATCAAAGCTGTTCGCCCAGTTGACAAATGCCGCCTCTGGGGCCATTTCGGCCACGTCTGCCTCCAGCCGGTCGTAGACCTCCTGCGTGTACTGGCTGTATGTGGGATTGATGGTGAGGATCAGGTCGATGCCCTCCTCCCGGCACAGCTCCGCGATACGTCCAAAATCCCGGAGGTTCTGCTCATAGACCTCTTCGCTCTGCCGCATACCTGACAGGAAGGGCCCGCCTTCCAAATGGTCAAACACCTGATTTACGGCAGTATGCCCCTTCATCTGATCCGCCTCAGCTGGGAACACTGCCTTTTTAAAGTCGGCAAGAGTCAGCTCCTTCCACCTGTCATGGTAGAAATAGAGGTCAAAAAAGAGTCCCAGCTTCTTATCCGGTTCCGCCGCCTCTAAGATGGCCCCCACCCGGTTAAGGCCCCATGGCATATAGCCAATATTGATCTGGGTATAGTTCTGATAGCGGTCAAAAAAGAGGGACGTCCCCTCCATCACCACCACAGAGGGGTTCTGGGTCTTCAGCGCCTCCCGCAGATACCAATAGGTGATGGCCGGCGTCTGCTCCGATCCCCCCATCACATATCCTGTCAGGCCACTCTCCGCATACATCACCCCCGGATTCCAATCACAGTAGGCGTAAGAGCTGCCCAAAAACAGCACATCGATGGAGTCCTTCGGCTCACATAAGTAAGCACCCCAAGTAGAACCGTAGTCCACATGGCTGGGGCGGAGCACTGCCCCGGCCAGATTCAAAAGGAGCGCAGCCACCGCGATGAAAGCCGCACACCAGAGGGGCTCTCTGCTCTTCACTCTTTTCATACCGCCCCTCCTTAAAACTGTCCATATATGAAGGACTTCGCGTCATATCCGCTGCCGTAGCTGCCAAAGATCACCGTGATAAGCAGCAGCCCCAGATACACACACCACCGAACCCACCGGGGGCCCTCGGCCACCTGACGGGCCGGGTCCGTCCGGGTGCTCCAGGCATCTACTGCCAGCAGCAAGAGGACGGCCGCCCCAGCCGCCAAAAATTCCCATCGGTCCATCCCCATCCCGGACAGGGGCGGCACCCACAGCGGGGCCGACACCATTCCCCGGAGGACCGCCAGGGCGGCAGTCACCGAGCCCGCCTCAAAAAACACCCAGGCCAGGGTAGACAGCACAAACACCCAGAACATCTGCCACAGAGCAGCGATAGGGCTGTCCTCCTTCCAATGGAGGACAGCCCGGACCCGGGTCCGGATCGGCTCAGTAAGGCTCCCCGCCACTTGGTATACTCCGTTCAAGAGCCCCCATATCAAAAAGGACACCGCCGCCCCATGCCACAGGCCGCTGACGGCAAAGATGATCAGCACATTGAGGTATTTCCGTCCCGTCCCCTTTCGGCTCCCCCCCAGGGGGATGTATAGATAATCCCGAAACCAGGTGGACAGGGAGATGTGCCACCGCCGCCAGAACTCCGCGATAGACCGGGAGAAATAGGGAGTTCGGAAGTTTTCCATCAGGGCAAAGCCCATGACCTTGGCCGAGCCCAGCGCCATGTCAGAATAGGCGGAAAAATCGCAGTAGATCTGAATGGAGAAGGCACAGGCGGCGGCAATGACCTGGATGGCTCCAAAGCTCTCCGGTGCAACGAACACCGTGTCCACCACCACCGCCAGTCGGTCGGCCAGCACCAGCTTTTTGAAGGCCCCCCACAAAAAGCGGAACAGCCCCTCCCGCAAATTGCCGTAATCAAACCGGTGCGTCTCCTCCAGCTGGGGCAGGATGCGCTCAGCCCGGCCGATGGGGCCGGAGAGCAGCGACGGGAAAAAGGACAGGAACAGCGCACACTTGATAAAACTGCTCTGTGCCTCCACCCGCTTTCGATACACGTCTATGAGATAGCCCATGGCCGCAAACAGGTAGAAAGAGATCCCGGCGGGGAGCAAAAGGGATGGGACGACCAGCGACCAATCCAGCCCCACCATCCCCAGCAGTCTGGACACCAGTGAAGCCCCAAAAAAGAGATACTTAAATAGGAACAGCAGCCCCACAAACAGGCACAACACCCCGGTCAGCAGCCCCTTCCTGGGCCGTTTCCCTAAAGAGATCGCCGCAAAATAGGTGACCAAGATCGTGCCCAGCAAAAAGGCAAAGTATTCCGGCCCGGCACACAGATAGAAAAACCAACTGCACGCCAGCAGCCATCCGTTTTTCCTCCGCTGAGGCAGGAGAAAATAGCCCAGGACCGCCGCCGGGAAAAACAAAAAATAGGACGGGGACAGAAAGCTCAAGCCCATTTCCTCCCTTCTTTTTGCACCGCCTCTATTCTACTGAATAACCGGAAAACTGTCAAACAGTTGATTGATTGCGCCCATGTCGAAAATGTGATACAATGTCTCTGTATTCTCTCTGGCTACGATACCCATTGCCCACTTCCCCTTACAGATCCAAACCGGAAAAATCTTGCCCGGCAAACTCAAAAACCGCCCCAACTGCACCTTGGTCTGCGATGTGGACCGCCCCGCTTTTGCCAAGGCGGTGCTGGACACCATAAGCCCGGTATCAGGAGGTTTGACATGGATAAGCCCAAACTCATCGTCATTTTAGGCACCACCGCCTGCGGCAAAAGCGGCCTTGGGGTGGAACTGGCCAAGACCTTCCGCGGGGAGATCGTCTCCGCCGACTCCCGCCAGGTGTACCGAGGCCTGGATCTGGGCACCGGCAAGATCACCCCGGAGGAGATGGAGGGCATCCCCCACCACCTGCTGGATGTGGCAAACCCCGGTGAGAGCTATTCCGTGGCCCGCTTTCAGCAGGAGGCCTACGCCGCTATCGACGGCATTCTCTCCCGGAGCCATCTCCCCTTTTTAGTGGGCGGCACCGGCCTCTACGTCCGGGCAGTGGCCGAGGGCTATGTCTTCCACGCCGCCCCTCCCGATCCGGCACTCCGGGAGGAGTTGGAGGCTCTGCCCACCCAGGCCCTCCGGGATCTGCTGGCCCAGGCCGGGGTCTCTTTGGATGTGGATGCCTGGAACAACCGCCCTCGGCTGGTGCGGCTCATCGAAAAGCAGAGAAACGGGGAGGACCCCCACGCCGAGGCGGAGCACCAGCCCCGCTATCAGGTACTCACCCTGGGCGTCAACTATCCTCGACAGACCGTCTGCCGCCGCATCGACGAACGCCTCATAGCCCGGCTGGACAAGGGCATGGTAGAGGAGGTGGCCGCCCTTCGGTCCTCCGGCGTCTCCGACGCCTTCCTGGACGGCCTGGGACTGGAGTACCGCTATATTCTCCGCTATCTCACCGGCGCTCTCCCCGATGAAGCGGCCCTCATCGATGAGCTGGGCCGGGCCATCAAGCGCTTTGCCAAGCGGCAGGTATCTTGGTTCAAGAAAGACCGGGATGTCCATTGGTTGGATATGGAGTCCGACCCGGTATCGGAGGCCTCTGCCCTCATTCAAGATTTTCTTTCCAAATAGCTACCACTTTTGCATTTTCCGTGCTATAATACCAAAAAGCGATAGCACATAAAAGCGCTAAAGTGCCCGTTTCATCCATTGGGAGGAATTCAACCATGATCTCAAAACGTCTGAGGGCATTCCTCGAATCGTCTATCTGTATCCGGGACATCTTTGAGGAGGGCAAAAAGCTGGCCGCCATATATGGTGCCGACCACATCTTCAATTTTACCATCGGCAACCCCAGCGTGGAGCCCCCCGCCATCGTCAACCAGACCTTGAAGGAAATTTTGGATACCGAGCCCGCCCTGGCCCTCCACAGTTATCCCGCCAATGTGGGCCATCCGGAGGTACGCCGCCACATCGCCCAGTATTTGAACGGGAAATACGGCTGCCACTACGAGGAGTCCGGCATCGTCATGACCAGCGGTGCCGCCTCCGCCCTGGCCATCCTCTGCAACACCCTGCTGGACCAGGGGGATGAGGTGGTCACCTTCGCCCCCTATTTCTGGGAGTATAAGAGCTATGTAGAGACCTTCTACGGCAAGTTGGTCCCCGCGCTGTGCGATATGGACACCCTACAGCCCGACCCCGCCGCCTTTGAGGCCGCCCTTACCCCCCGCACCCGCTTCGTCCTCATCAATACCCCAAACAACCCCACCGGTGCCGTCTATACCGAGTCCTCCCTCCAGGCCGTGGCCGCCGTTTTGGAACGCAAGCAGGCCGAATACGGCCACCCCATCTACCTGGTGTCTGACGAGCCCTATCGCAAGCTGGCCTACCACATCGAGGTGCCCTATCTCACCCACTACTACTCCAACACCATCGTAGTCTACTCTTACAGCAAGGCCCTGTCCGTCCCCGGCGAGCGGATCGGCTATATCGCCATAGAGCCGGCCGTGTCCGACTATGATGACCTCCTCTCCGGCATCACCGCCTCCATCCGCTACCTGGGCTACGTGAACGCCCCCTCCCTGCAGCAGAAGATGCTCCTAAAATGCGTGGACGCCTCGGTGGACATCAGCATCTATCAGGAGACCCGGGACATCCTCTACCAGGGGCTCACCGAGATAGGCTACACCTGCATCCACCCTGACGGCGCTTTCTATCTCTTTGTCAAGGCCTTGGAAAGCGATGACATCCGCTTCTGCGAACAGGCCAAGATTGAGCGGATCCTCCTGGCCCCCGGCACCGCCTTTGAAGGCCCCGGCTGGGTGCGGCTGGCCTACTGTGTCCCCGCCCAGGTGGCCCGGCAGAGCCTTCCGGCCTTCCAGGCCCTCTACCGCCGTTACCACCCCTGAGGTGTCCCCTTTTCCGCAAAAAGCCCTGTCATCCCTTGTGTCGAGGGGTGACAGGGCTTTTCTCTTTGCGGGGAGGAGACCATCCTCTCCCTCATTTTTTCATCTGAAAGGGTACCATCTCCATCCGGACGAAGTATCCCTGGTTGTGCTTGCACACATGGCACATCTCCGGCGGCCGGGTGGCGGTGACCACATAGCCGCAGTTGAGACACACCCACTGGCACTCCTCCTCGTTGATGAACAGCTTTCCCTTCTCCAGCAGATCCGCAAACTGTCCAAACCGGTCGCCGTGGATCTGCTCGATCCGGGCGATCTGGGAAAACACATGGGAGATCTCCGGGAAACCCTCCTCCTTGGCTGTGTGGGCAAAGCCGGTGTAGTCGTGCTCATACTCCTGGTACTCGTTGTGCTGCGCCGCCCGAAGGTGCTCCAGCACCGTAGGGTAGAGGTCCACTGGATAGGTGCCGTCCACCGCGATGTTCTCCCCCGAGCACTTCTCCAAATAATCGTAAAAGACCCTGCCATGGGCCAGCTCTTGGCCGGCGGTAAAGCGGAATACCGCCTCCACCACATATAGGCCGTTCTTCTTGGCCAGCCCGGCGGCGAAGGTATAGCGATTGCGGGCCTGGCTCTCCCCGGCGAACGCCCGGAGGAGGTTACGCTTGGTCTCGCTTTGATCGAAAGAAACGGACATGGTGATCCCTCCTTTTTCGGATGGTCTCATCATGTCCGTTTTCTTTTCCCTTTATGCGTCAGCTTGCCTGCCGCCACGCTTTGGGACTGAGCATAATCAGCAGCGGGAAGATCTCCAGCCTGCCCAGCAGCATATCCAGCATCAACACGATTTTCGATAAATTGGAAAAAATCGAATAATTTCCTGTGGGCCCCACCATGTCGAGACCCGGTCCCACGTTATTAAGGCACGCGATGATGGCTGTCACATTGGTCTCAAAGGGCAGGTTGTCGATGGTCAGCAGCAGGAAGGACGTAATGGCGATGATGCAGTAGGCGATCATATAGCTGTTCAAGCCCCGAATGGTGTCCTCGTCCACCGTCCGGCCCTCCGTCTGGATCAGGTTGATGCTCCTGGGCCGGACAGAGTGATGTATATACGCTTTCAGCGATTTCCACAGCAGGATGATCCGGATGCACTTGATCCCGCCGCCCGTGCTGCCCGCGCTGGCCCCCACCAGCATCAGCATCAGCAGGATGCTCTGGGAAAACTGGGGCCACAGGTTGAAGTCCGCCGTGGCGAAGCCAGTGGTGGTCATCACGCTGGACACCGAGAACGCCGCATCGTGGAGGGCGGCGCGCACCCCACCGTAGAGGGGCAGGATGTTTACCGTGATGAGAGCGGTGGCGCCCAGCAGCACCGCCAGATAGAATCTCAGCTCCTCGCTAACAAGCACCTGTTTGAACCGTCCCATCAGCAGCAGGAAGTAGATGTTGAAGTTGACGCCGAACAGCGCCATGAACACCGTACACACCGTCTGTAGGTAAGGCGAATACCCCGCCATGGAATTGTTTTTGATGCCGAAGCCGCCGGTGCCCGCCGTCCCGAAGGCGGTACACACGCTGTCAAAGAGGGGCATTCCCCCCGTCAGCAAAAACAGGATACACACCACCGTCAGCACCACATAGATGAGGTAGAGGATGGCGGCCGTCTGCCGCATCTTGGGCACCAGCTTGCTCACCACCGGCCCCGGGCTCTCCGCCCGCAGCACGTGGACGGCGGAGCCCCCCCTGCTTCTGGGCATCACTGCCAGCAGAAAGACCAGGATGCCCATTCCGCCCAACCAGTGGGTAAAGCTCCTCCAAAACAGCAGCCCCCGGCTCACGGCCTCCACGTCCGTTAGGATGGATGCCCCCGTGGTAGTGAACCCGGAGACCACCTCAAACAGCGCGTCGATGTAGTGGGGGATCTCCCCCGACAGCCGGAAGGGCAGCGCCCCCACCGCCGACAGCGTCAGCCACCCCAGCCCCACGATCAAAAAGCCCTCCCGGGCGTAGTAGTGGCCCTCCGCCTTCCAGCTGAAGAGGGACAGCGCCCCGCCCACACCGGCGGCGATGGCCATGGTGATAAAGAAGGCCCGCAGGGCCTCCCACTCCTGGTCCGCCGCGCTGACCAGGGCAGGGGGAAGCAGAAAGATACACTCGAGTAAAAGCAGGAAGCCCAGCATTTTCCCGATCATTTTATGGTTCATTCACACACACCTTATACTCTATTGGCCCCGCCCGTCAGTCGGCGAAAATATCGTCCAAATCACTGATGAGCCGGCCGCCGGCGGCCACCACGATTACCGTGTCTCCGGCGAAGAACCGGCTGTCGCCCTTGGGGACGATGGTCTTTCCCTGGTGGGTGATGCTGGCCATCAAGATCTCCTTCTTCAGCGGGATCTCCATCAGCGTCTCCCCCTGGTGCCGGGTCTCCGGCCCCACCTGGAACTCCATGGCCTCCACCTGTCCGTCCACGATGGAGTGGAGGGTGAGCACGCTGGCGATGCCGCTGGCCGTGTTCATGGCCCGCACATACCGTACGATATTGGTACAGCAGAGCCCCTTGGGGCTGATGACCGATCCGATGACACCTAACTTCCGGAACACGTCGGCGTACTCGATGCGGTTGATCTTGGTGATGACCTTGGGTACTCCCATGTAGTTGGCAAACATGGACAGCACCACGTTCTCCTCGTCCATCCCCGTCAGCGTGATGACCGCGTCGTAGGACCGCAGCCCCTCGGCCAGCAGGATGTCCTGTCTGGAGCCGTCCGCCTCCACCACCGTGGCCCGGGGCAGGACCTCCGCCAGCTCCAGGCACCGCTGGTGCTCCCGCTCAATGATCTTCACGTTGATGCCGCTGTCCAAGCTCTGTCTGGCCAGATAGAAGGCAATCCGGGACCCGCCGATGATGAGCAGGTCCTTCACCCGCCGCTCCACCAGCCCCAAGTTCTTTACCAGCTTGGCCAGGTCTTGGAGCCGGGCAGTCACATAGATGGTGTCCCCCGCCCGCAGGGTGAATGCGCCCGAAGGGATATGTACTCCGTCCTTTCGCTCCACCGCGCACACCAGCACGTTGACCCCGGCGATCTCGTAGAGCTTGAACAGCGGGATGCCCGCCAGCTTAGACCCCTCGCCCACCGGGACAGCCACGATCTCCACCCGTCCCCGGGCGAAGGGCTCCCGCTTCAGCACCGACGGGAACTGCAGCAGGTGGTAGGCCTCATTAGCGGCGGCCTGCTCTGGGTTCACCGTCATAGACAGCCCCAGCTCCTCCCGCATGGCCACCAGTTGCTCAGAGTACTCCGGGTTCCGGATCCGGGCGATGATGTGTTCCGCGCCCAGCTTCTTGGCCGTCAGGCAGGTCAGCAGGTTCAGCTCATCCCGGCTGGTGGCGGCGATCAGCAGATCCGCGTCCCCTGCCCCCGCGCTCTCCAGCGTGGACATGGACGCTCCGTTGCCCTTCACCGCCAAAATGTCCAGCTTTTCCGTGCTGTCGCTGAGCACCTGGGGGTCAGAGTCGATGATGGTCACGTCGTGCCCCTCGATGGAAAGCTGGGCGGCCAGGGCCGCTCCCACTTTGCCGTCGCCTACGATTACAATGTTCATTCAGTCCCATCCTTTGGATGCGGGTTTTCATAGATTTCAAGTCCGGCCCTCCCTGCCCTAAGGCTGAAAAAAGCCGCTTGATAGCTGCGGACATTATATCACAACTGAATTTTCTTGCAAGCGGGAATTCCCTTGATTTTGGCACGATATTTTTCCCGTGGAACCACTTTTTGCCGGGAACTTCCCGGCGCTTTCATTTTTGCGTCAAAGCGGGGGCGGGCTTTCCTGCCCCCCTTTCTCCCTCTGTCCGCCGAAGGAAAACAAAAAAAGCGCGGTCCGGTGAACCTCACCAGTCCGCACCTATCCTTTGTCCCCGCTCAGCAGATCGTTGGGCGTCACGCCCAGCACCTTTGCCAAGCCTTCCAGTTCAATGTCTGTCACAAATTGTTTCCCACATTCAATTTGTTGAATCGCATTTTTCTCCAAGTCCACATTGGCTAATTGTAATTTTTCCGCCAACATTCGCTGGGAGACCTTTCCGGGAAGCTGAAGCCGCAGTCTTGCGCTTTTCGCACCGAAAATATTCAATTTTCCATCCGCGGCTTTATTCTTAAACACAACTTTCCCTCATTGACACGAACTGCTTGTCTTTGAGAGGAAATTATATGTTATATTCTTTCCAAAAGTGACCTTCACTAAAGATCAAATGAAGTCAAAAGAGGTCGAATCATGAATAATTATATCAGAGCACTATTTGACAAGGCCATCCGGTTTGACGAGGGGGAGTACTACAACGACCCCGAATACGGCCATGCCCGGGATATCGTCATCTGCATGGAGTCCCTGGCAGAGAAGCTTTACGGCCCCAACATCGTCTCTTTCCTTGAGCAGTATCAGGCCGCTGATGCCGACGCCGACTACTTTGAGTCTCTCCACTATTTCCAGCAGGGCTACCTGGCCGGTCTCGCCCACGCAAAAAAAGAGCCGGAGGCGTGATTTGCGTCTCCGGCTCCCTCTTTTTCCCTTACAGCCTCTTGTCCAGTTCCTCCCGGACCGCCTTTAAGAAGCCCAGGCTGCTCACCGCCCGGGCGGGAGTCTCCCCCTCCCAAAGCCCGGCCAGGTCCTTGGTCATGACGCCCCCCTCGATGGTGGCGATGCACGCCTCCTCTAACTTGTCGGCGAAATCCCCCAGTGCCGGAATGCCGTCCAGTTCGCCCCGCTTGCGCAGTGCCCCCGTCCAGGCGAAGATGGTGGCCATGGGGTTGGTGGAGGTCTCCTCCCCCTTCAGATACTTATAGTAGTGCCGGGTGACGGTGCCGTGGGCCGCCTCGTACTCATAGTTCCCCTCTGGCGACACCAGCACCGACGTCATCATGGCCAGCGAGCCAAAGGCGGTGGACACCATGTCGCTCATCACGTCCCCGTCGTAGTTCTTGCAGGCCCAGATAAAGCCACCCTCCGACCGGATGACCCGGGCCACCGCGTCATCGATGAGGGTGTAGAAATATTCGATGCCCAACGCCTCAAACTTCTCCTTGTACTCCCGGTCAAAGATCTCCTGGAAGATGTCTTTGAACCGGTGGTCATACTGCTTGGAGATGGTGTCCTTGGTGGCGAACCAGAGGTCCTGCTTGGTGTCCATGGCGTACTGGAAGCAGGAGTGGGCAAAAGAGGAGATGGATGCCTCCGTGTTGTACTGTCCCTGGACCACCCCCGGCCCCTGGAAGTCAAAGATGGTCTGTCGGCTCTCCGTGCCGTCGGCGGCGGTGAACACCAGCTCCGCCCTGCCCGGGCCGGCTGCCTGGAACTCGCTGTTTTTATACACATCGCCATAGGCGTGACGGGCGATGGTGATGGGCTTCCTCCAGTTCTTCACCACCGGGGAGATACCCTTCACCATGATGGGGGCGCGGAACACCGTGCCGTCCAAAATGGCCCGGATGGTGCCGTTGGGCGATTTCCACATCTGGGAGAGCTTGTACTCCTCTACCCGCTGGGCATTTGCGGTGATGGTGGCGCACTTCACCGCCACCCCGTATTTCTTGGTGGCCTCCGCCGAGTCCACCGTCACCTGATCCCGGGTCTTCTCCCGCTCGGGAAGCCCTAAGTCGTAATACTCCGTCTTCAGCTCGATGTAGGGCTCCAACAGCTCTTTTTTGATGTCCGCCCAGAGGATCCGGGTCATCTCGTCCCCGTCCATCTCCACCAGCGGAGTGGTCATTTTGATCTTTTCCATTTCGGCCGCCTCCTTTGTCATCTGTGCCGGGCCTGTAGTCCCGGACCATATCGTCAACCCCTATTATAGACAATTTGTCCCCGGATGGCAAGAAAACTCTCTCCATCCCCGCCACTTAGGATGCCCGGGGTAGCCTCTCCCCCCATTCTGCACAAAGGCAGGGGGATCCCTATGCTGAAAAAACTTTTTCCGCCCTGCCGACACCCTCTGGGACCTGTCCCGGCGCTTCGCCACCGGGGCGGAACCGGTCCGGCACAACACCATTCCCATTTTCTCTCTTTCTGCAAGTTTTCTTTTGAATTCCTTCATCTCTCTCTTGCCTTTTTCCCGTACACCTTTTATAATAAAGCCACTTGAATAAAAAGGAGTCGGTCCATATGGCAAAGTCCTTCATTCCCCGGGGCTACGCCCCCGCCCTCAACCTGTACGACACCCAGAAGGCCATTGGTTTTTCCAAGCGGCTCTTTGAGGATACCTTAGCGGGCGCTCTGAATCTCCGCCGGGTCTCCGCCCCCCTGTTTGTTGAGGCCGCCACCGGCCTCAACGACGACCTCAACGGTGTGGAGCGCCCCGTCTCCTTCGACGTGCCCTTCGCCAAGAAGGACGCCCAGGTAGTCCACTCCCTGGCCAAATGGAAGCGCATGGCCCTCTACCGCTATCACTTCTCCGTGGGGGAGGGCCTCTACACCGACATGAACGCCATCCGCCGGGACGAGGAGCTGGATAACCTTCACTCCGTCTATGTGGACCAGTGGGACTGGGAAAAGGTCATCGCTCCCCGGGACCGGAACGAGGACTACCTTCATCAGACGGTAAAGGCTATCGCCGGCGCGATCCGGGAGACCCAGACTACCCTCCACGCCGCCTTCCCCGTCCTCCAAAAGCTGCCCCTCCTGGCCGACGAGGTCTCCTTCGTCACCGCCCAGGAACTGGAGGACCGCTGGCCTGACCTGACCCCCAAGGCGCGGGAGAAGGCCTATGTGAAGGACCATCCTCTCACCTTCCTCATGGGCATCGGTGGAGCCCTGAAATCTGGCGCTCCTCACGACGGCCGGGCCCCCGACTACGATGACTGGGCCCTCAACGGCGACCTGCTGGTCTGGAACAGCGTGCTGGAGGACGCCTTTGAGATCTCCTCCATGGGCATCCGGGTGGACCCTGAATCCCTGGACCGGCAGCTCACCATCTCCGGCCACGACGAGCGCCGGGAGCTGGACTTCCACAAGCTGCTCCTGGCGGGCAAGCTGCCCCTCACCATCGGCGGCGGCATTGGCCAGTCCCGGCTTTGCATGTACCTGCTGGGCAAGGCCCACATCGGCGAGGTCCAGGCCGGCATCTGGGACCAGGACACCCTGGACGCCTGCGCCTCCGCCGGGGTCATCCTGCTGTAAAATCAGCGGCGGCCTCCCCTTTTTGTTCTGTAACCCAGGCACGGCAGCGCGGAAAAGCCGTGCAGAGCCGTTATCCGTTGTGAATCAAAAGTCCCGGCATCCATGTGGATGCCGGGACTTTTTTCGTCCTCTCTTTCGAGCGGGGTCACTCCCCCGCCAGTTCTTTCACATACTCCTCGCCCTTTCGGACAAAGCCCATCTTTTCCAGATAGGCCCCGCGCCCCCCGCCAACTGGCGGTATAGGTACTCCCCCGGCTGCCTCTGCACCAGCGTGAACGCCTGCCCCGTCCTGGCGATCTTGACCAAGAAGTATATGTTCACACACCCACTAAGCAGAAGTTTATCACCACCGTGGAATAGGAAGAGATGCACAGGGCATAGACCGCAAAGATGAAAGAGGCGGCCATATTGATGACCCGCAACTTCACCACCGAGGTCATCAGAAGGGGAATCAAAACCAAAAGAGACGCAAAATAGCCCACCAGTTCCAAAATTATCTGTCTATCCATAGACTTCTCCTTTCTCCGATCAGGGGCAAAATCACTGTAATAAGAAAATCATATACCATTTTGACCCAGATTCAATAGCCGCACCTATCCCCCTGTCCCCGCATAGAATAGTCCAGAAATCGAGATGGAGGAAACGATTATGCGGCAACGACTGAATTTTTGGGTCATCGGCGGAGATCCCCGGCAGGCCGCCCTTGCCAAGGCCCTGATGGAGGATGGCCATACGATACATACTTACGCTTTGGAACGGGGGGTAGACAGCGCTCTTCGCTCAGAAAGCCTCTCCGGCGCGGCGGTGGCCGACTGCGTGATCCTCCCCCTTCCCGCCGCCAAAGGAGAGCTTTTAAACGCCCCCCTCTCCTCCCGGCAGCCTTCCCTTCCCCAAGTGCTGGATGCCCTGCGCCCCGGCCAGCTCCTCTGCGCCGGTCTCCCCTCCCCCGCGCTGCGGGCGGAGGCGGAAAAGCGAGAGCTGAATCTGATCGACTACTTTTCCCGGGAAGAGCTGGCGGTGGCCAACGCGGTGCCCACCTCGGAAGGCGCCATTCAGATCGCCATGGAGGAGCTCCCCATCACCCTGCACAGCGCCCGGGTGTTGGTCATCGGCTATGGAAGATTGGGGAAGGTCCTCGCCCGGCAGCTCCGGGGCCTGGGGGCCAGCGTCAGCGTGGCTGCCCGAAATTATGCCGATCTGACCTGGGCCCAGGTGTGGAACTACGGGGTAGAGCGCTCCGACCAGCTCTCTGGCTGGCTGTGCAGCTACGACCTGGTGATAAACACTGTCCCTGTCCCGATCTTGGGCCGGGAGGAGCTATCCGATCTCAAGGCCGGCTGCCTGGTCATCGACCTGGCCTCCAAACCCGGCGGCGTGGATTTCGCCGCAGCGGCCGAGCTGGGGATCAAGGTCATCTGGGCCCTGTCACTGCCCGGCAAGACTGCCCCTGTCACTGCGGGGCTGGCCATCAAATCCACCATTTATAACATATTGACCGAGTTAGGAGTATGACCATGGAACAAAACTCTTTCCGCGTGGGCTTTGCCTTCTGCGGCTCCTTTTGCACCTTTTCTGACGCGGTGACCGCCCTGGAGCGGACCAAGGCCCGTTTTGGAGACGTCACTCCCATCGTCTCGGAAAACTCCGCCTCCCTGGACACTCGCTTTGGAACCGCCCACGACTTTCTGCGGGAGGTGGAACGCATCTGCGACAAGCGGGTCATCGACACCCTGCCCAAGGCGGAGCCCATCGGCCCTAAAAAACTCTTGGACGCCCTGGTAATCTGCCCCTGCACCGGAAACACCCTGGGCAAGCTGGCCGCCGGCATTGCCGACACCACCGTCACCTTGGCCGCCAAGGCCCACCTGAGGAACCGCAGGCCCCTCATCATCGCCGTCTCCACCAACGACGCCCTGGCCTCCTCCGCCAAGAGCATCGGCGCACTGCTGGACAAAAAGTATGTCTACTTTGTCCCCTTCCGGCAGGATGATCCGGTGGGCAAGCCCACCTCTCTCGTGGCCGATTTTTCCCTGGTACCAGATACGGTTGCCGCTGCCTTAGAGGGCCGTCAGCTCCAGCCTCTTCTCATGCCCTCTTCCATCTGACGCCGGAGCGCCTCTCCTTTGGAAAGGCGCTCTCCCTTCCTCTCCATATGTCATAGGGCCCCTGACGAATGCAGTGCATTTGTCAGGGGCCCTAAACAACACATGTTATCTTTCTCCCAGGGATGAAAAATCACCGGTCAGCTTCTTGAGGCGGGACTCTTTAGACAGCTCCGCCGCCGTCAGCACGCTCGCCTCGTCCAGCAGGGCTGTCCGAAAGCTGCCCGTCCCCCGCCCAGCCGCCTCCGCCCTGCTGGAGCAGGTCTTCCAGAACGCGGCGGCCAGCACTCCCGCCGTCAGGGCATCCGGCTCCGCCGCAGCAAATACGCCGCACAGTACAGAGAGCATACAGCCCGTGCCGGTGACCCGAGACATCCATTCGCTGCCGCCGGAAACGCACCAGGCGTCGGTCCCGTCGGTGACGATGTCCTCCGGCCCGGAGAGCAGCACCGCCGTCCCATAGCGCCTGGCCAGGCGGACCGCCGTCTCGATCCGTTGGCTTTGGGGCGCAGGAGCCGGGCTGTCCACCCCTTTTTCCTGGGAATTTATTCTTAGGAGGGCCTGTGCCTCCCCCAAGTTCACCCGCAGGAGGGTGGGGATAAACTGCCTCAGCAGTTCTCCTGTCCTCTCCAAGCGCCAAGGGCTGGCTCCCACCCCTACCGGGTCCAGCACCACCGGCCGGCCCAGCTTTTCGGCCTCCCGGCCACAGATCAGGCAGGCTTCAAACCGCGCCTCGTCCGGCGTACCCGTGTTCAAAACGGTGGCCTCAGCAGCCGCGGTGATGTCCGCCATCTCCCGGGGCTCCTGGGCCATCATCGGACTGGCCCCTGCCGCCAGGGCCAAATTGGCGCAGTCGTTGGCCGTGACGATGTTGCTGATGCAGTGGATCAGGGGCCGCCGGCACCGAACCTCGTTCAAACGGGTGAAATCGACCATGGGAACTCCTCCAAAAATCAGTGCTCCAAAGTGGCCTGCATGGACTTCAGCGCCCCGCTCTTCTGAAGGGCGAACATCAAGATCCCCGCCAGGATGGAGCCGCCCACTGTGGATACCAGGAAGGGCACGATATAGGCGTAGAATGCAATATCCCCCGCATTTTTGCCCATCACAAAAATGGCCACTGGATAGGAGAGCAGTCCACCGACGATCCCCGTGCCAAACACTTCAGCCACCAAAGTCACAGGCAGATTCTTCGTCTTCCAATAGGCCAGGCCGCACAGCAGCGCGCCGCACATACTGCCGGGAAAGGCCAGCGGGGTCCCCAGACTCAGCAAATTTCGCAGAAGGCTGGACACAAAGGCTGCCCCCACTCCGTATGCCGGTCCTAAAAACACCGCACACAGGATATTCACCATGTGCTGCACCGGGGCGCATTTACTTGCAAAGACAGGGAAAGAAAACATACTGCCTACAACAGCTACCGCACACAGAACGCTGGCCAGTGCCAGCTTTTTAACCGAACTGTTTTTCATGATTAAACATACTCCTTTGAAGTTTAGGCTCCGCAGGGAGAAAACAGAAAATATCGCAGCGTTTTCCCCTTGCATGGCAAGGTGACAGGCGAAAATCCTCCGCCTGTGGAAATTCGGTCGAGGCTCACTGGCCTCCTCTCACGCCGGAACACGGCTTCCCATCGCTGCGCTTTTGGCCCGGACCCAGGGCGCTCCCCCTCGGCCCGCTCCCGGTCTCCCGGGACGCCGATACGTTCTCTCCCCACGCTCCTCTCTTTCAAGGGATCAAAAACAGCGGGTACCTGGAGGTACCCGCCGCATGTGAATCACCGGATGACTCCCTACGGTGGCATTACCCACATCAGGTAAAGGGTCGAAGCGTTCGCTTCCTCTCAGCCAAAGTTCCCGGCTCCCCTGTTTTTTCCCATTATGCCACTTGGAAAAAAGGTTGTCAAGGGGGTTGAAAAAAACGGAAAAAGGGCGTATACTAAAGCGACAAAAGGGGAGTCTGCTGGCGCAGGCTGAGAGGAGGCCGCAAGGTCTCGACCCATAACCTGATTTGGATCATGCCAACGTAGGGAGATAGGAAGGTTTCCGCCGCAGACATGTCAGGTTGATGTGTCTGCGGATTTTTTGTCCTTTGGAGGGATCCCATATGAAGATCAGCGCCAATCAACTGCTCCTCTACGCCGTCACAGACCGAGCCTGGGCCCGGGACAGCGCCGCACTGCTCAGGCAGGTCGAATCCGCCATTGACGGCGGTGCCTCCGTGGTGCAGCTGCGGGAAAAGCATCTGGACCATGACGCCTTCCTGGAACAGGCCAGGCAGTTCACCGCCCTGTGCCGCAGGAAAGGGGCGGTCAGCATCATTAACGACAGCGTGGACATCGCCCTGAAGAGCGGTGCCGACGGCGTCCACGTGGGCCAGGAAGATCTGGAGGCCGGCCAGGTCCGGGCCCTTTTGGGGCCGGACAAGCTTTTGGGCGTCTCCGCCCACAATGTGGAGGAGGCCCTCCGTGCCCAAGCGGCGGGCGCCGACTATCTGGGCGTCGGGGCCGCCTTCGTCACCGGCACCAAAACGGATGCCCATCCCATCTCCAGAGACACCATCCGGGCCATCACTTCGGCGGTACACATCCCGGTGGTGGCCATCGGCGGCGTCACCCGGGACAACATCTCAGAGCTGGCCGACTGCGGTCTGGATGGGGTGGCTGTGGTCTCCGCCCTCTTTGCCCAAGCTGATGTGAAGGCGGCGGCAGCGGAGCTGCTGAACATGTCCCGGGAAATCTTTCAAGCACCGTGAAAACCGGCTTTTCGCCGTTTTCAAGCGGTACATTGGGGGCACCACCTTGTATCGCTTCATAAAACTTCAATGCAAAAAGGAGAGTAAACATGAAAACCGCATTGACGATCGCTGGAAGCGATTCCAGCGGAGGCGCCGGTATCCAGGCAGATATCAAGACCATGACAGCCAACGGCGTATTTGCCACCAGCGCTGTCACGGCCCTCACCGCCCAGAACACTACCGGCGTAAAGAGCATCTTAGAGTCCACCCCCGCCTTTTTGGCCGACCAGCTGGACTGTATCTTCACCGACATCTTTCCCGACGCGGTGAAGATCGGCATGGTTTCCAGCATCCCCCTGATTCAGGTCATCGCAGACAAGCTCAGGCAATACCACGCCAAAAACCTGGTGGTAGACCCTGTGATGGTGGCCACCTCCGGCGCCCGGCTCATCTCTGAAGATGCAGTGGACACGCTGAAGGCCCAGCTTTTGCCCCTGGCCACCGTCCTGACCCCCAACATTCCGGAGGCGGAGATCCTCTCCGGCCTCACCATCACCGACGCCGCCGGCATGGAGGCCGCCGCCCGGCTCATCAGCGAAAGCTATGGCTGTGCGGTGCTGTGCAAGGGTGGACACCAGATCAATGACGCCGATGACCTGCTCTGGCAAAACGGCAAGGCCACTTGGTTCCACGGCAAGCGAATCGATAACCCCAACACCCACGGCACCGGCTGCACCCTCTCCAGTGCCATCGCCTCCAACCTGGCCAAGGGCCTTCCCTTGGAAGCCGCCGTAGAGCGGGCCAAGGCATACATCTCCGGCGCACTGGCGGCAATGCTGGACCTGGGCCGCGGCTCCGGTCCCATGAACCATATGTTTGATCTGAAGGGGGAGTTTCAATCATGACCGCTCCCATCCTTGTTGCCGTTTTTACTATCGCCTATCTGGCTGTCACCGCCTGGTTGTGCCGGGGACTGAAGCTGACCGTCAAAAACCTCTGTTTGGGCGGTCTGGCCTGCGCTCTGACGCTGGTGCTGGCCTCCATCATGATCCCCCTGCCCACCGGCGCAGCCATCACCTGCGGCTCCATGATCCCGCTGATGCTGCTGGCTCTGGTATATGATTACCGGCTGTCCTTTTTAGCCGGCTGGGTATGCGGCATTCTGGCTATCATCCTGCTCCCGGCCTGGCAGCCGGTCCACTGGGCCCAGATCTTTGTAGAGCATCTGGTGTGCTTCTCCTGTCTGGGCTATGCCGGCATCTTCGGCAGCGAGAAACGTTGGAAGGCCCTGGCCGGCTGCGCCCTGGCCATTTTTCTGAAATTTTGGGGCCATGTGTTCAGCGGCGTCATCTTCTTCTCTCAAAACGCCTGGGACGGCTGGGGCGCTTGGGCCTACAGCCTGACCTACCACCTCTCCTCCAAAGTCCCCGAGGGCATCATCACCACGGTGATCCTGCTTGCGCTGCCCTTGACTGTTCTGAAAAAAGCGGTGCGGGAAAGGAGCAGAGCATGAGTTTTTTGGACGAATGCATTCAGGACAGCCTGCCCATCTGGCGCAGCTGCCTGGACACGGAATTTTTGCGCGGGGTGGCCGACGGCACCTTAGATGAAGCGTGCTTCAAGGGCTATATCGTAGATGACAGCCTATACCTGCGGGAGTACTCCAAGGTCTTTGCCTGGGGGATCCTCCACTCCCGCGACATGGCGGAGATCCGCAACTATTACTCCCTCCTGGCCTTTGTCAATGAAGCAGAGGACTCCACCCGGCGGTACTATTTGAAACGATACGGACTGAAGGATGAGGAGATCCAGTCTCTTCCCCTGCGCCCGGAAAACCAGGCCTATGTGGATGACATGTTGTCCTCTGCCCAAACTGGCCGTGGAGCCGCCGAATGCATGATGGCCTGCCTCCCCTGTATGCTGAGCTACGGCTGGATCTTCGGTGAGATCCTGCGTTCCTCCCCCGCTGTGCTGGACAGCCCCTACCGTCTTTTCGTCAGCGACTATGCGGGAGACCGATATGATACCATCTGCAAAGAGTGGTCCATTTTTACGGAAAGGGTCTGCACCGGGTTGGATGCAGAGCGGAAAACACAGTGTATGGAAATTTTCCGCCGCTGTTCCCTCCACGAACGCCGCTTCTGGGAGATGAGTGCCCGGCCCCGCCCGGACTTAATTTGAAGGGAGAAAACATAGTGAAAAAGACATCCTCATTTCAAAACGGTCTGATTTGGTTCGGTGCCGGCGTCTCCATCGCCGAGATCCTCACCGGCACCAGCTTTGCCCCCCTGGGGATGGCCAGGGGCTTTGCCGCCATCCTGCTCGGCCATATCATTGGCTGCACCCTATTTTTCCTGGCAGGTCTCATCGGCGGCCGCAGCGGCCGCAGCGCCATGGAGACGGTGAAAATGAGCTTCGGGCAAACCGGAGGTCTCCTGTTCGCCCTCTTGAACGTTCTGCAGCTGGTGGGTTGGACCGCCATCATGATCTACGACGGCGCCCTCGCCATCGGGGGCATCTTTGACGCCGGGCACTGGATTTGGTGTCTGGTCATCGGCGGATTGATCCTCCTTTGGATCTTGGTGGGCGTCACCAATCTGGGCTGGATCAACAATATCTCCATGGCGGCGCTGTTCCTGCTGACCCTGGTCCTTTGCAAGGTCATCTTCTTCTCCGGCGCTCCCGTGGGCGGCGACCTGGGCGAGGCCATGACATTCGGCGCGGCGGTGGAGCTGGCGGTGGCCATGCCCTTGAGCTGGCTGCCCCTCATCAGCGACTACACCCGGGAGGCGGAAAAGCCCTTCCAGGCCACCCTGGTCAGCACAGTGGTCTACGGTCTGGTCTCCATCTGGATGTATACCATCGGCATGGGTGCCGCCATCTACACCGGTGAATATGACATCGCCGTCATCATGGTGAAGGCCGGCCTGGGCATTGCCGCTTTGGTGATCCTGGTCCTCTCCACCGTCACCACCACCTTCCTGGACGCCTGGTCCGCCGGTATCTCCGCCGAATCCCTCAGCAAAAAAATCAACGGAAAATGGACCGCGGCGGCCGTGACTTTGGTAGGTGTCGCAGGGGCGATCCTCTTCCCCATGGATGATATCTCCGGCTTTTTATACCTCATCGGCTCAGTGTTCGCCCCCATGATCGCCATTCAGATCGCCGACTTCTTCCTGCTGAAACGGGACTGCTTTGACCGATCTGTGGATAAGCGGAACCTGCTCATCTGGCTCATAGGCTTTGCCGCCTACCGCTGGCTCATGGGCGTGGATCTGGTCATCGGCTGCACTCTGGCCGACATGGTCCTCACCATTGTGCTGTGCCTTCTGGCAGAAAAGCTGTTTTCCGCCAAATCACCGGCCTAAAGCCTTCTCTCTCCGAAAAACGTCTGGGGCGATCTCGCTCCAGACGTTTTTTCTCTTCCCATTTCCTCTGCACCTTTACAGCAGATGTCACGCACTCCCTTCCTGTTTTACGTCAGGAAAACCCACTCTTCCCGCCTCTTATTCCCCAAGCATTTTCCTTCTGACATCAGGCTTTGAGCGGCCTCCTCATTTTTATAGGTACAATATTTAGACTCTGTTTTAAAATATTGGTACTATATCTTGTGAAAAATCCTTGCATTGTGTTTCAAGATGTTGTATACTTTGGATGCTTGGGCAAAAGATACCAACACAGAGAGGGGACGTCACACCCATGAAAATCATCAAGCGCAGCGGTCAAGAAGTCACTTTCAACCCAGAAAAAATCGCCGCCGCCGTGGCAAAGGCCAACGCCGCCACCACAGGCGCCCGGGAGCTGACCCCCGGCCAGATCCGTGCCATCGCCGACCGCATTGAGGACTTTGCCGCCCACATCGGCCGCCCCCTTTCCGTGGAAGAGATCCAGGAATTGGTAGAGACTGAGATCATGAAGGAGGGGGCTTATAAAACTGCCAAGCGGTATATCCGCTACCGGTACACCCGCTCCTTAGCCCGGGCCGCCAATACCACCGACGAACAAATCCTGACCCTCATCGAGAGCAACAACGAGGAGGTCAAGCAAGAAAATTCCAATAAAGATCCCAAAGTCAACGCCGTCCAGCGGGATTACATGGCAGGAGAGGTATCCAAAGACCTGACCCGTCGGGTGCTGCTGCCCCCCGACATCGTGGAGGCCCATGAGCAGGGCATCATCCATTTCCATGACATGGACTATTTTGCCCAGCATATGCACAACTGCGACCTGATCAACTTAGAGGACATGCTGCAAAACGGCACTGTTATCTCCGGCACCATGATTGAAAAGCCTCACTCCTTCTCCACTGCCTGCAACATCGCCACGCAGATTATCGCCCAGGTGGCTTCTAACCAGTACGGCGGACAGTCTATCTCCCTGACCCACCTTGCCCCCTTTGTGGACATCTCCCGCCAAAAGATTCGCGCCGACGTTATCGAGGAGTTCAAAACCTTCAACCAAGGGGAGCTGGATGGGGCCGCCATTTCCAAGGTGGTGGAAAAGCGCCTGCGGGAGGAGATCCGCCGAGGTGTCCAGACCATCCAGTATCAGGTGGTCACCCTCATGACCACCAATGGACAAGCCCCCTTCATCACCGTATTCATGTACCTGGGGGAGGCCAAGAACGAGCAGGAGAAGAAGGATCTGGCGGTCATCATTGAAGAGACCCTTCTCCAGCGCTATAAGGGCGTAAAAAATGAGGTGGGCGTATGGGTCACTCCCGCCTTCCCCAAACTCATCTATGTGCTGGAGGAGGACAACATCCGGGAGGGGACTGCCTACTGGTATCTCACTGAATTGGCCGCCAAGTGTACTGCCAAGCGGCTGGTGCCCGACTATATTTCAGAGAAGATCATGCTCCGGGATAAGGGCGATGTCTATACCTGCATGGGTTGCCGCTCCTTCCTGACTCCCGACCGGTTCACCGAGGCGGGCGTCGGCAACATCGCCAACGCCCGGAACTACGAGCCGGGCAAGCACAAATACTATGGCCGGTTCAACCAGGGTGTGTGTACCATTAACCTGGTGGATGTGGCCCTCTCCTCCGGCGGCGATTTGGAGGAGTTTTGGAAGATCTTTGACCAGCGCCTTGAGCTGTGTCATCGGGCCCTCTTGTGCCGCCACGAGCGGCTCAAGGGCACTTTGTCCGATGCCGCCCCCATCCTCTGGCAGGATGGGGCCCTGGCCCGTCTGGAAAAGGGAGAGCCCATCGACAAGCTGCTTTTCAACGGCTACTCCACCATCTCCCTGGGCTACGCCGGACTCTATGAGTGCGTCAAGTATATGACCGGCGTCTCCCACACCGAACCGGAGGTGGGCACGCCCTTTGCCCTGCAGGTCATGCAGTATATGAACGACGCCTGCAAGACCTGGAAGGCGGAGAGCAACATCGACTTCTCCCTCTACGGCACCCCCTTGGAGTCCACCACCTACCGCTTTGCCAAGTGCCTCCAAAAGCGGTTCGGCGTCATTCCCGGGGTCACCGACAAGTCCTATATCACCAACTCCTACCACATCCATGTCACCGAGGAGATTGACGCCTTTGAAAAGCTGGCCTTTGAGGCCAAATTCCAGTCCCTCTCCCCCGGCGGGGCCATCAGCTATGTGGAGGTCCCCAACATGCAGAACAACATCCCTGCGGTGCTTTCCCTCATTCAGTTTATCTACGACAACATCATGTACGCCGAGCTGAACACCAAGTCGGATTTTTGCCAAGTGTGCGGCTTTGACGGAGAGATCCAGATCGCAGAGGATGACGGCAAGCTGGTGTGGGAGTGCCCCCACTGCCACAACCGGGATCAGGACAAGATGAATGTGGCCCGCCGGACCTGCGGATATATCGGCACCCAGTTCTGGAACCAGGGCAGGACCCAGGAGATCAAGGATCGAGTGCTCCACCTGTAAAGCGGGAAAAATTCCCACTTGGGTGAGGCTCCACAAACGCTCCCTAAAACTCGCTTCGCTCGTTAAGGGAGCGGCCGTAGAACCAGAAAAGGACCCAGAAGATCAAAAATCAGGTGCTTTACCTGTAAGCAGCACCAAAAAGGGACGGGCCCCCGGCCCGTCCCTTTTTGGTGCTGCCCCTACAATTCCAATATTCCACTGGTCTTACCAGTCTCGCAGTTATACCAGAAATATCCCTCCTGCTCCTCTGTGCTGTAATAGAACAGCATGGAAGCACCATCCTTTCCCCACTGAAGGAACTGATATTCCGTTCCCTCTCCCCCCATATCCAGAATGGGGCTCAGATTCCATTCACTGTGCCTGTCCAGCCAATTCAGCACCACCCAGGGCTTTCCATTCCGCTGGAAGCTTATCACATACTTCCGCCCGTCAGGGGCCCACCAAAGGCCCTCGTATTCGCTGTTCCCATAGGAGATGTAAGTTTTCACATCCCCATCCTTCAAGATGAGCTGGACGGCATCCTCCGTGGTGAAGCGGAGGGGCCAGAAATCCCAATTCTTGCTGTATATCCGCACCACGCTCTGCCCATCGGGAGAGGGCTTCTGATCCAACAAGAACAGCACCCCGCTGCGCCAGAGAAGGGCCCCGCCCATAAGCAAACTCAGAGTCAAACAGCCCGCCAGCAGGCCCAAATATCTCTTCCGGGTCCCTCCCACCTTTCGGGAGATCTCCTCTTTGGAGTAATCCAATATCTGCTTGACCTTCTCCCCGGCTGTCTGATCTGCCCGCCCGATATCCTCCCGTTCACCCCGGATCAGTTCTCCCACACTCACCTCGAATATCTCCGCCAGGGGCTCCAGCAGAGCGATGTCCGGTCCATTCAGGCCCCGCTCCCATTTGGAGACCGCCCGGTCGGTGATGTGGAGGGCCTCGGCCAGCTCCTTCTGCGTCAGGCCCTTCTCCTTCCGCAGTTCCTTGATAAAGGATCCGATCTGCACATTGTCCACGCTCTCACATCCTTTCTGCCACATCATACCATTCCCCCGCCGGAGTTGTCACCAAACCTCTGGTTGATTTTCCACAAAAGGAGCGACTTCTATGAACTATTGCAATATCAAACCCCGGGACATCGCTGACGGTATCGGCGTCCGGGTGACCATTTTTGTCTCAGGCTGCACCCACCACTGTCCCGGCTGCTTCCAGGCCGAGACCTGGGATTTTGACTACGGAAAGCCCTTTACCACCCAGACAGAGGATCTTTTGATCCAGCAGCTCTCCCCTTACTATGTGGATGGGCTGACACTCCTGGGCGGCGAGCCCTTTGAGATCGTCAACCAACGCTCTCTCCTTCCCTTCCTGCGCCGGATGCGGCAAGAGCTGCCCAATAAGACCATCTGGGCCTACTCAGGCTATACCTGGGAGGAGCTGACGGGGCAAGTTCCCTCCCGCTGCCGCTGTGAGGTGACAGATGAGATGCTCTCCTTCTTAGACGTGCTGGTAGATGGAGAATTTGTGGAGGCACTGCTGGACATCACCCTGCGCTTCCGCGGCTCCAGTAACCAGCGGCTCATCGATGTGCCCGCCTCACGGGAGAGCGGGAGGGTGGTCCTCTGGGAGGGCTGAAAGTTTTTTTGACTTTTGCCCCTGAACTGGGTACAATAGTTTTACTTTACTTTACCAGGGCAGCGCCCCATCTTCCTGCCGCCCTGCCAGACATCGAGACCATGGAAGGAGCCCATCGCCATGCTGTTTTCTGACAATTCCCGCTTTTCTTACGTCAATTCCCCTCTGATCGAGGTCATCTGCCAGCTTCGCTTCCCCACCATATTGTCCATCAACAGCACCGAGCCTGCCCAATTCCAGGAGGCCATCCGGGCTGATTTCCCCCGCTATATCGCCCGCCAGGATCAACAGCCCATCAAGATCACCAACCCCAGCGCCCCCCAGCCCCAGCTGGAGCGCCAGCCCCCCATCGCCAACCACAATTTTATCTCCGCCGACGGGCTGTGGAAGATCAACTTGACCCAAAACTTTGTGGCGCTGTCCACCCTGCGCTACACCCGTTGGGAGGATTTTGCCCAAACCTTGGACAAGGTGCTGGCCCAGTTCATCCAGATCTATCAGCCCTCCTTCTTTGAGCGCATCGGCCTGCGGTACGTCAATGCGTTTTCCCGCAAGCGCTTGGGCCTTCAAGACGCACTGTGGGATGATCTCATCAACGCCCCCTTCATCGGCGTATTGTCCGAACCTGACGTGGATGAAAAATTGACCGGCAAAAACGTGCTGGATGTGGAGATGGGCCTGGGCCAAAACCGCCGGATGAAGCTCCACGCCGGCCCCGGCCTGCTGGGCGGCGGCAAGAAGGACCCGGAGCCCAAGTTTATCCTGGACGGGGACTTCTCCGTGGCAGAGCAGCAGCTCCCCGCCGAGCGCATCGCAGAAGACTTGAACGTCCTCCACGACTATGCCGTGCGGCTGTTTAACTCCGCCGTCACCAGGGAGCTCCACGATGCCATGGGACCTACCCCCATCGGCTGATACAGATTAAAAGGCCACGTTTGCCCATCTGGGCAAACGTGGCCTTTTGTGTCTCTTCACGCATAGTGGTATACCCTCCGCTTTCGGAGGAGAAACCAAGCGGTCACCAGCCCGGCGGCCCCCTCTGCTGCCACAGTGGCCCACCATACCCCTGTCAGGTCAAGGAGGAGGGGCAGTGTCAAAATGGCGCCGCACTGGAACACCAGGGTCCGAAGGAAGGAGAGGATGGCAGATACCTTTCCATCCCCCAAAGCGGTAAAAAACGAGGAGGCAAAAATATTCCACCCGCTGAAGAGGAAGGACAGGGCAAAGATCCGGAATCCCGCCTCCGTCATCGCCTTCAAGCCCGCATCATACCCCACGAACATGCCCGCCAGGGGGCCGTTGAGGAGCTGAGACACCACCGCCATAAGCAGTGACAGCGTTCCGATGATCCGGGTGCATTTGGAAAAAAGGCTCTTCAGCTCCCCCTTATTGCCTGCGCCGTATTGGTAGCTGAACACCGGCGCCACCCCCATGGAAAAGCCGATAAAGGCGGCGGCAAAGATGAAGTTGACGTACATCATCACCGTCAAAGCTGCCACTCCCTGCTCTCCAGCTGTCTCCATCAGCTTCCGGTTATACAGCACGCTCACCAGGGAGGTAGAGATATTCGTCATCAGCTCAGAAGAACCGTTAGTGCAGCTTTTCCAGAGCATCCGGGGATAAAGTCTGGTCTTCACCAGCCGCAGGGGACTTTGATTGGGCAAGAGGAAATAGAGAAGCGGGATCACCCCTCCCGCCACATAACCGCATACCGTGGCCGCGGCGGCACCCGCCACACCCCAGCGCAGGATGCCGATAAACACGTAGTCCAAGATCATGTTGGCCACCCCGGCCCCCACCGACAGGATCAGCCCCATTTTGGGCCGCTCCGCTGCCACCAGGAAGCTTTGAAAGCTGGTTTGGAGAAGAAACATGGGCATACCCGCCATCATAATGATCCCGTATGCCACACAGTCATCCATCAGTACATCGTTTGCCCCAAACAGCGCCAGCAGCGGCCGGAGAAAAACGATGCCCCCCACAGACAAGACCACGCCCCCTGTGATGACCGTCAGGATCAGCGTGGTGAAATATTGTCTGGCCTTCTCTTTTTCCCCTGCGCCCATGGCCCGGGCCACCTCTGCGCTGCCCCCGGTGCCCAGCATGAATCCAAAGGCGCCCACCACCATGGTGAGGGGGTAGACGATGTTTACCGCCGCCAGGGCTGTGTCCCCCACTAAGTTGGACACAAATAGACCGTCCACCACCGAGTAGACAGAAGTGACGATCATCATCACCACCGACGGAAGGGTAAAACGAAACAGCATAGAAATATTGAAATGATCGGATAACCGGATCCTCATATCGAGTTTTGCGCGGGGACTCCCTGCCCCGCCATCTCCTCTCTCAAATAGTGTAAAATTTTCCCGTCCAGCGCCGCCAGTGCCCTCTGTTCTTCTTCTGTGAGCCGGCGAAAAGCCGCCTTCTCCGCCTTCAGCATGGGCAGGACCGTCCGGCTGACAAAGGCCTCTCCCTCCCCGGTCAATTCCACCCGTTTGCTCCGCCGGTCCTCTTCCGCCGGGGTCAGGCACACCAGCCCCCTTTTTTTCAGCCACAGCAGAGCCGAGTGCCCCGTCTGCTTGGACATGGCCCACTCCGCATAGAGCTCTGTGGGCGTCCGACCGCCGCCCTCTTCACAAAGGGTAAATAGGATGCTCAAGACACTATCCGGCAGGCCCAGCGCAACGCCGGCCTGATGGTAAAGCCGCTCCAGCTCTTTATAGAGCTGAATAAATTCACGATAGGCATTGGAGGTCGTCTCCGGCATAGGAAATCCCCCTTTTCAAAGCAGAGCTCAGGGCTCATACATGGCGGGCATTATAGTCTGAAACCATACTTTTGTCAAGGGTCCTCTTAGGGGAATTCGTTTTTTCTCTTTCTTTTCTCCTCCAAAAGGGTTATAATACCAAAAACTCCGGTTTTCCCGCTTTGCCGGATACAGGGAGCTGACTGTCGTGAAGGCCAAAAAACTGCTGCTCGTGGTGGATTATCAAATCGACTTCGTAAACGGTGCCTTGGGCTTCCCTGGGGCGGAGGCCCTGGATGGGGCCATCGCCGCCAAGATCGCCGCCTATCATGCCAGCCATAATGATGTGGCGTTTACCATGGACACCCATACAGAGGATTACCTGAACACCCAAGAGGGCCGCAAGCTGCCCGTTCCCCACTGCATCCTTCGTTCCCCCGGCTGGGCGCTGTATGGGGAAACCGCAAAAGCCCAGGCCAGCGCGGATAAAGTGATCCAAAAGCCCGCCTTCCCCTCCTTCACGCTGGGCAGCTGGCTCCAGGAACAGGGCTATGACCAGGTGGAGCTGGTGGGCCTGGTATCCTACATGTGTGTGCTCTCCAACGCGGTGATCGTCAAAGCCGCCCTTCCTGAGGCAGAGATCGTCATCGACGCGGCATGTACCGCGGGGCCGGACCCCGCCCTTCACAATAAGGCTCTGGATCTGATGGAGGCTCTTCAGATGACAGTGGCCAATCGGAAAAGGTCGTGAATGCTATGAAACAACACCTCAATTACACCATGCTCTGTGACTTCTATGAGCTGACCATGGGCAACGGTTATTTCCAAACCGGCCTGGGAGACCAAATCTGCTACTTTGATATTTTCTTCCGCTCCGTCCCTGACGGAGGCGGCTTCGCCATTGCCGCCGGTCTGGAACAGGTCATCGACTACATCGAAAATCTGAATTTTGATGATGAAGACATCGAATATCTCCGGGGAAAGGGCTGCTTCTGTGAAGAATTTTTGAGCTATCTGCGCCGCTTCCGCTTTACCGGAGACATCTGGTCCGTCCCAGAGGGCACCCCCATCTTTCCCCATGAACCCATCCTCACCGTCCGGGCTCCCGCCATTGAGGCCCAGTTTATTGAGACCTTTCTGCTCCTCACACTGAACCACCAGTCTCTCATTGCCACCAAGACCAACCGTATCGTCCGCGCCGCCGAGGGCCGCCCGGTCAGTGAATTCGGATCCCGCCGTGCCCAGGGCCCCGACGCCGCCCTGCTGGGCGCCCGCGCGTCCTATATCGCCGGGTGCTCCGGCACCGCCTGCACCTTAGCCGACGAGCTCTACGGCTCCCCCGCCGGCGGGACCATGGCCCACTCCTGGGTCCAGATGTTTCCCGATGAGCTCACTGCCTTCAAAACCTACTGCCGCCTTTACCCCCACAACGCCATCTTGCTGGTGGACACCTTCAATGTGCTGAAGTCAGGCGTCCCCAATGCCATCAAGGCTTTCCAGGAGGTGCTGCTCCCCCAGGGGATCACAAGCTGCGGCATCCGTCTGGATTCAGGCGATCTGGCCTACCTCTCCCGAAAGGCCCGAAAGATGCTGGATAATGCCGGACTGACCGACTGCAAGATTTTTGCCTCCAACGCCCTGGATGAGTATATTATTCAAGATCTCCTGCTCCAGGGCGCCCAGCTGGACGCCTTCGGCGTGGGAGAGCGGCTTATCACCTCCCGCAGTGAGCCGGTCTTTGGCGGGGTATACAAGCTGGCCGCCGTGGAGGACTCCCAGGGCAATATCATCCCCAAGATCAAGATCAGCGAAAACGCCGCCAAGATCACCACCCCCCACTTCAAAAAGGTCTACCGCCTCTTTGACAAAACGGACGGCAAGGCCTTTGCCGATCTGATCGCTCTCCACGACGAGACGGTGGATGAGTCCAAGCCCCTGGAGCTCTTTGACCCCGACTCCACCTGGAAGCGGAAGGTCTTCACCAACTTCACCGCCAAGGAACTGCTGGTCCCCATCTTTCAAGGAGGTAAGCTGATTTATCAAAAACCCTCCATCCAGGACATCCGCGCCTACTGCGCCCGGCAGATCGACCTGCAGTGGGACGAGGTCAAGCGTTTTGAAAATCCCCACAACTATTACGTGGACCTGTCCCAGAAGCTCTGGGCCATCAAGCAGGAGCTTTTGAAGGCCCAGGGGTGAATCTCCCGCTGAATACAACTGGCCCCCGCTCTCGTGAAGAGAGCGGGGGCTGTTCTTCGTCGCACTCCTTTAACTTTTCCAATCGCTCTTCCAGGTGGAATAAGGATCTCCGAAACGACTTCTCCGCCTTTTGGACACCCTGAGAAAAATAGTAGCGGTCCCGAAAAATCGTCATTGCCTCTTGGTCCCTGACCTTCCGGGCCGCGATCTTCCGCATCTCCCCATCCATTCTCCTCAGCAGCTCAATATCCAGTTGGGCATACTCCTGCATCAGCGCTTGGACTTCTTCCCTCTGGGCCCACTCGCTGTCCAGAAAAGGGACCATCGTCCGAAATAGATCCTCCACTAAAATGCGCCCTCATCTTTCTCTATAAATGTTTCAAACATAGTCGATATTTGTCTCATTTTTACAACCGGTTGTATCACGTACTTTGGATAGAATCAATAAAAAGTGCAGAAAATGATACAAAAAGGTGATGGCATGCCAAAACCTCGGACAGAGACAGGGGGAAAGAATCTGATCGGCCCCCGGTTCAAGATTTTAAGAGAAAATAAAACGTGGTCTCAGTGGGATTTGGCACATCAGTTCCAACTCATTGGCATAGATATAGATAAAAACGTCATCACTCGCATAGAGACAAACAAACGGTATGTCACTGATTTTGAGATTCGAGCAATCGCAAAACTTTTTGGCGTCAGTTATCAATATCTGATCGACGGAGAGGAATAAAGGCCGCTGTCCCTGTGGACAGCGGCCTTTTGTCACTTCTCTGGCTCTTCGGCATAGGGGCGGCGGCGGTGCTCTATCGGTTCCCAAGCAGGCAGCGGCAACCTCTGCATGGCGGAAAATACCCGCATCTTCAACCCGGGATATGTATGCTCCAAATCAGCAATCAACTCCTTGACCTCCTGCCGTTTGGTCGCCCCGTCCGCCGGACAGGGGTTGTGGACCACCGGCAGGTCGTGTCTCCGAGCCGCCCCCCGGACCATCCCCTCCCCGCAGTAGAGCAGGGGGCGGATCTGGGTGATCCCGGTCCGGGTCAGCTCGGTCACCGGCTGAAAACAGGATATCCTCCCCTCATAAAAAAGCGAGAGGAAAAAGGTCTCCACCGCGTCGTCAAAATGGTGGCCCAGGGCAATTTTCCGGATCCCGCGCTCCACCAGGGCATTGTGAAGGGCCCCCCGCCGCATTTTGGCACACATGGAGCAGGGATTCTTTTCCTTCCGAATGTCAAAGATGATGTGGCTGATCTCGCTGGGGATCCGGGTAAAGGGTACCTGAAGCTCCTGACAGTACGCTTCCACCGGTCCATAATCAATGGGCTCCAGCCCGTCTGCCGCCCCCATGTCCAAAGTGATGGCCTCCACCGTGAACGGCTTGGGGTAGAATTTTGACAGCTTGGCCAACGCCGTCAAGGTCACCAGTGAATCCTTGCCTCCGGAGACACCAACCGCCACCCGGTCTCCCGGCTGTATCATATCGTAATCTTCCACACATCTGCGAACCAAGGAAAGAATCTTTTCCATAAAACGCCTCCGAAAATTTGAAAATTGAAATTGAGATTTCAAGAGAATCATCGAGAAAAACAGCGTTTAAGCAAGATTTTAACTTTCTAAATTAAAAAATTCAAAAAAGCCGTTGACAGCTTGACACCTCCGTATTATAATACAAAACGCTCCAACCGTCCAGGTTTGGGGCTCTTTCTTCGTGAAAAAGCTCATTTTTGAGTATCAAATTGGAGGTTTCAACATGTCCACTTTCATGGCCAACAAGGGCAACATCGTCCGCAAGTGGTATATCCTTGATGCGGCCGGCAAGCCCCTGGGCAAAACCGCTGTTATCGCCGCCAACCTGCTGCGGGGCAAGCGGAAGCCCGAGTACACCCCCCACGCCGACTGCGGAGACTACGTCATTATCCTCAACGCCGAGAAAGCTGTTCTCACCGGCAAAAAGGGAGAGCAGAAGTTTTACCGCACCCATTCCGGCTATCCCGGCGGGCTCCACGAGACCAATTACCGGCTGCTGATGCAGAATAAGCCGGAGCTGGCCATGAAGCTGGCTGTGCGCGGTATGATGCCCCGCAACACCGTCACCAAGGACTCCCTCTCTCGGCTGCACGTCTGCCGCGGCAGCGAGCACAAGTATGCCGCCCAGAAGCCCGAGCCCTGGACGATGGACTGAGTAGGAGGTAATAAATCATGTATAAGAGCAAGAAGCCTTATCTGTACGGCACCGGCCGCCGGAAATCCTCTGCGGCTCGGGTGCATCTCTTTCCCAACGGCACCGGCGCCATTACCATCAACGGCCGAGACATTGATGACTACTTCGGCCTGGACACCCTGAAGCTCATCGTCCGCCAGCCCCTCGTCACCACTGATCTGGTGGGCAAGGTGGATATCGAGGCCACCGTGTCCGGCGGCGGTGTCACCGGACAAGCTGGCGCCATTCGCCACGGCATTGCCCGCGCCCTGCTGGAGGTCAATCCTGAGTACCGTCCGGCCCTGAAGTCCGCCGGCTTCCTGACCCGCGATCCTCGTATGAAGGAGCGGAAGAAGTACGGCCTCAAAGCCGCCCGTCGTGCTCCCCAGTTCTCCAAGCGCTGATTTTATTCCCAAAACCCCGGAAAACCGAAGTTTTCCGGGGTTTTCTTTGCTTTATGTTCGGATAACGAAAACAATTTACTTCCGGTATGAAAAATGCTATTTTCCCCTCAGCGGATCTCATCTGCTTGCATTTTTTCGTTTTCTTAATATAATAAAAATATCTTATAGAAAATGGGAGGAATTCTCATGAAGCATCTGTTCCGCCGTCTTCTGGTCGCGGGCGCAGCTGTGGCTATGCTGTCCTGCGGCGCTGCTCTGGCCGCCGAGGAGCCCGCCATCTCCGTTCAGCTGGACGGAGATGCCCTGACCTTCACCGATGCCATTCCCCAGGTAAAGAACGAGCGCACCTTCCTGCCCTTCCGGGCCATCTTCGAGGCCATGGGGGCACAGGTGGACTGGTCTAAATCCGACCAGACCGTGACCGCCAAGCGTGACGGCATCAGCGTTACCATGACCCTGGACGGCACCATCGCCACCGTGGAAAAGGACGGTACCTCTACAGAGATCACCATGGACGTGGCCCCCTATGTGGACACGGAGACTTGGCGGACTTACGTGCCCGTCCGCTTTGCCGCCCAGGCCTTCGACTGCGCCGTGGGCTGGGATCAGGAGGCCTCCACCGTTATCCTGGTGGACACCGACAAGCTGCTCTCTGATGCCACGGGGGAGCAGAGTTTCACCTACCTGGAGAAATATCTGACCTACTCCGAGAAGTTCAATGAGGGGATCTGGGACACTGAGCTGACCTTAGACGGCAGCATGGCCTTTATGGGCGTCCCCATTTCCTTGAGCGGCTCCGCCGCCGGCACCGTGGCTGATCGCACCAAAATGGCCATAGATATGGGAATGAAGCTGGATATGACTGCGTTCATGACCGCACTCTCCAGCATAGACGCCGAGGGTACCGCATACGCCGATCTCTCTCCCGAGGACCAAGCTGTGCTCGATGCTCTGGCCAATGAGGGGATCGGGATCCAAATGCGGGGCGATCTGGGTGCGGGCACCTTCTATATGAACATGAACGGCTCTGCCCTCCAGGAAATCGGTATCTCCTCTGACGCTTGGTATTCCATGGACCTGGCTGCCCTCTATGAGGAGATGGGCATGGATTATTCCAGCCTGATCCAGTCCTCCAAATCCTTTGACTATAAGGCCATCGTAAAAACCGTCCTTCAGAAGGCGGAGCTCACCGACGCCGCCGCAGATTACAGCCAGTTGAAATCTGTGCTGGAGTATCTGGCCTCCCACCTCTCCGACAACGCCTTCCAACAGCAGGGCGATAACTATGTCACCATCATGGAATACTCCCAGGATGGCACCCAACTGTATTTCACTTTGGGTCTCACCATAAAGAATGACGAGGTCGTGGGTTATTCCATAAACATCGGTCTGACTGCTGAAGGCGAAGATGGCTCCTCCAGCGCCATGGACATACTGACCTCCATGAACGAAAATAATCAGATGAACGCCCAAATCACCATGGATATGGCCCAGCTTGTCACCATAGATCTGTCTATGACCGGCGGCTACACCCCCGGCACCGCCGCCCCTGAGACTGAGCCCCCCGCCGGGGCCACCGTCATCCCCTTTGCGGACATGGCGGGGATGTAAAGTATATCCTTTTCTTGGCTCCTCTTTTAAAAGAGAGGGAAGCGTTACCGCTTCCCTCTCTTTTTATATCGGCCTTCCTCCTGCCCTTCCAATCGTCACTTCCCGCCTCCGCCCTTTACATATGATTGCTTTTTCCTCAAAAACGGTGTAAAATGTGGTAATTGATTATAGGCTATCCATTTCAATCAGAAAGGAAGATACTGTTATGAGTTATCCCTTCTCCGATTATCAAGAGAGCGCCGACTATATCCGCACGCAGCTGAACGGTTTTATTCCCGATATTGTCATGGTCCTGGGCTCCGGCCTGGGCTTCTTGGGGGACAGGGTGGAAAACCCCACCGTCATTCCCTATGGAAATATCCCCCACTTCAAGGTCTCCACCGCACCGGGCCACAAGGGCCAGCTGGTCTGCGGCACCCTGTCCGGGAAAAAGGTGGCGGTGATGCAGGGGCGGATGCACCACTATGAGGGCTACTCCTTCCAGGATGTGTCCTACGCCGTCCGGGTCCTGCGGCTGGTGGGCTGCTCCACCCTCATTGTCACCAACGCCGCCGGGTGCGCCAACGTCAACTGGCACGTTGGAGAGATCATGCTCATCACCGACCAGATCAAGTTCTTCCTGGACTCTCCCCTCCGGGGAGAAAACTTGGAGGAATTCGGCCCCCGCTTCCCCGATATGTCCCACATGTATACCCCAGCCCTCCAGGACATTGCCCGGCAGAGCGCAGAGGAGTTGGGCATCCGGCTTCGGGAGGGCGTCTACTGCTATTTCCCCGGCCCCCAGTTTGAGACCCCTGCCGAGGTCCGGGCTGCCCGGATCTTAGGTGCCGATGCCTGCGGCATGTCCACCGCGCCGGAGGCTACCACCGCCGTCCACGCCGGGATGAACGTTTTGGGCTTCACCCTCTTGTCCAATATGGCCGCCGGGATCTTGGACCAGCCCCTCTCCGGAGAGGAGGTCAACGCTACCGCCGAGGCCAGCAAGGACGTCTTCTCTCGGCTGATCTTGACCTGTTTGGAAAAAATGTGATCTTGCGCCAGAGCCAGGGGGCTCTTCCCCTCTGGACTGGGCAGCGGAAAGGAAGCAGCCATGGGAATCCTATTTCAAAATGTCACTGCCGTCCTGATGGACGGCGCCCACACCGTTCTGCCCGGCGCCTTCGTGGCCGTGGACGGCGGGACGATCACCTCGGTGGGCACCACCCACCCCGCCGGAGACTTCCAGCGGGTCATTGACGGCAAGGGCGGCATCCTCATGCCCGGGCTGGTGAACTGCCACACCCACGTCCCCATGACCGCCATGCGAGGCTACGGAGACGGCCACGACCTTCAAGATTGGCTCCACAACTTCATCTTTCCCGTGGAGGCCAAGTGGGATGACCGGGCCATCCGCGCCTGCACAGATCTGGGGATCATGGAGATGATCGCCTCAGGCACCACCTGCATCGCCGATATGTATATGCACACCCAGACGGTGGCCCAGGCGGTGGCCGACGCCGGTCTCTCCGCCAACCTCTCCTGCGGCGGGGTCTTTTTTGGAGAGACCTTCTCCCCTGCCTCCTGCGCCGACTGCGCCCATCAGGAGGAGCTGGTAAAGGCGTGGCACGGCTATGACGGCGGCCGCATCCGGGTAGACGCCTCCCTTCACGCCGAATATACCTCCAAGCCCGGACTGTGGGAGTGGACCGCCGACTTTGCCAAAACCCACGGCCTGGGCATGCATGTGCACATCTCTGAGACCAAGCGGGAGCATGAGGAGTGCAGAGAGCGCTGGGGGGCCCCTCCCATCCGGGTCCTGGCCAAATACGGCGTTTTTGACGTGCGCTCCATCGCCGCCCACTGCGTCTGGACAGAGCCGGAGGACTGGGCCCTCATGGCAGAAAAGGGCGTCACCGCCGTCCACAACCCCGTGTCCAACCTGAAGCTGGGATCCGGCGTGGCCCCCATCCCCGATCTCATCAAGGCCGGGGTCAACGTGGCCCTGGGCACCGACGGCGTCTCCTCCAATAACGCCACAGACATGTTCGAGGACATGAAGCTGGCCGCCATACTGCAAAACGGCGTGCGCTGTGATCCCTTGGCATTGAGCGCCTGGGACGTTTTAGAGATGGCCACGGCAAATGGTGCGAAGGCCCTGGGCCGGGATACCGGCCTCCTCCAGGCAGGCCGGCAGGCCGACCTCATCCTCCTGGACGGGGAGGCCCTCAATCTGACCCCCTGCCACGACGCGGCCAACAATCTGGCCTACTCCACCCACGGCTCCAACGTCATATTGAATATGTGCCGGGGCAGGGTCATATATGAAAATGGGGAATTCCTCACCATCGATGCGGAAAAGACCCGTCGGGAAGTTCTGGACTACGCCATCCCCGCGCTCTTCGGCAAATGATGCCGGCAAATCACCCCGGAAAGGTTGTGGCAAATCTTGTCTGAATCACAGAAAAAGGGCACCTTCTTTGGCGGCGCGGCTATTTTGGCGGCGGGCTCCATCATCGTCAAGCTCATCGGCGCCCTCTATAAGATCCCCCTTGGCAATATCCTCTCCAACGAAGCCTTTGTTGATTTCAACACCGCGTATAATGTCTACAACTTTTTCCTGACCATCTCCACCGCCGGCCTGCCTGTGGCTCTCTCCAAGACCATTTCAGAGGCCAACACCCTGGGCCGCCAAAACCAGGTGGGCCGGGTCTTTTCCGTGGCCTTTAAGACCTTTCTGGTACTGGGCGCGGTCAGCTTTATCGCCATGTCCTTCTTCGGTGCGCCCCTGGCCACCCTGATGGGGGATGACTCCGCCGTCTATTGTGTACGGGCCCTCTCCCCCTCCGTATTGTGCGTATGTATCATGGCCGCCTTCCGGGGCTATTATCAGGGCCACTCCAACATGGTGCCCACTGCTGTGAGCCAGATCATTGAGGCCACCTGCAAGCTGGTCTTCGGCCTGGCCCTGGCCTATCTGATCATGCGTCTCTTGACCGGAGAGGAGACCTACAAGCAGCGCATGGCCGCCGCTGGCGCCATTTTGGGCGTGTCCATCGGCAGCGTCATCGCCCTGGGATATATGCTGTTTCATTTTACCAAGGACCGCCGGCGCCGCCGGGGCAGCCGGCCGGCTGACACCCCCGATGCCTCCTCGGACATCTTCTCCCGGCTCTTGAAGCTGGCTGTCCCCATCACCCTGGGCTCCGCCGCCGTGTCCATCGTCACTCTCATCGACACCAAGGTGGTCCTCTCCCTGCTGGAGAAGATGTATACCGACCTGCCCGAACTCATCACCCCCGAGGCTGTCGCCCAACAGCTTCAGGAGGGCGGCGTCTCTCCCGAGCTCTACATGGCCCAGGGTCTCAAGGGGATCTATGACAAATGCATGGCCATCTACAATCTGCCCTCCCAGCTCATGGTGGCCATCACCGCCAGCGTCATCCCCGCGGTGTCTTCCTGTCTGGCCCGCCGGGACCGGATGGCCGCCAGCCGTACCTCGGAGTCCGCTCTGCGCATCGGGGTCATGCTGTGCCTGCCCATGGGCATCGGTCTCTTCGCCCTGGCCGGCCCCATTGTAGAGCTGCTCTTCCCCGGCAAGATGGACCCGGCGATCGCCGCCCCCGTCATGGCGTCCTTAGGCATCGCTGCCATCTTCGTGTGCATCATGCTCTTGTGCAACTCCATCCTGCAGGCCCACGGGATGGTGAACCTGCCCGTCCTTACCGTGGTGGTGGGCGGCGTGATCAAGATCCTGGTCAACTATATCTTGGTGGGCAACTATGACATCAACATCAAGGGCGCCCCCATCGGCACCCTGTGCTGCTTCGCCGTGGCCTCCGCCATGGACCTGTTCTTCATCTACCGCGCCATCCCCCACCCGCCCAGGTATGTTCGGGTGTTCCTCAAGCCTCTGGCCGCCTCCGTATTGATGGGGCTGGCCGCCTGGGCCAGCTACGGGCTGTTTTCCATCGTTTTTGGGAACGCCCTGTCCACCTTGGGGGCCATCGCCGTGGGCATCATCGTCTACCTGGTGCTGATCCTGGCCCTCCGTGCCATCTCTCCCGATGACCTGGCCCTCATGCCCAAGGGCGAAAAAATCGCGAAAATTCTGCACATTCAATGACTTTTTTGGAAAACCCCTTGCAGTGGGAGGTAAAATATGATAGATTTTGTAAAGAAAGATTCTTACGGTCTCAACGATTTGCGGAACATTGTCTCCATTCTCCGGGCGCCGGGGGGCTGCCCCTGGGACCGAGAGCAGACCCATGAGAGCCTCCGTCGGGGGCTCTTGGAGGAAAGTTACGAGGTGGTAGAGGCCATTGGCGAGCAGAACCCTGAGCACTTGAAGGAAGAACTGGGGGACCTCCTCCTCCAGGTGGTCTTTCACGCGGACATCGAGCAGGATGCCGGCCGCTTTGACTTAGACGATGTGGCCGACGGGATCTGCAAAAAGCTTATCTTCCGCCATCCCCACGTCTTTGGCGACGTGTCCGTCTCCGGCACCGAGGAGGTTTTGAACAATTGGGACGCCCTGAAGCGGCAGGAAAAGGACCAGGAGACCTACACCGACACCCTGACTGCCGTGGCCAAGTCCCTGCCCGCCCTATGGAGGGCGGAAAAGGTGCAGAAAAAGGCGAAAAAGGCCGGCTTCGACTGGACGGACGTCTCCGGCGCGCTGGACAAGCTCTCCGAGGAGTTGGCGGAGCTGCGGGAGGCCGTCGATCAGGGCACCAACGTGGAAGAAGAGCTGGGCGACCTGCTCTTTGCTGCGGTGAACGTCTCCCGCTTTGTGGAGGCCGATCCGGAAACCGTCCTCTCCGCCGCCACCGAGAAGTTCATCTCCCGCTTTTCCAAGGTGGAGGCCCTTGCGTCCCAGTCCGGCAGAGATATGGCCCAGATGAGCTTGGAGGAGTTGGATCAGCTCTGGGAAAAGGTAAAACGAACTTAATGGCCTTCGGCCTTAAGTATATTTGGCGATCTACCGCCGGGAAAACAGGAGGAAACCAATATGAATAAAGCAGAACTTATCAACGCTACTGCAGAAAAGTCCGGCCTGTCCAAGAAGGATACCGAGGCCGCCATTAACGCCGCCATCACCACCATCGCTGACTGCCTGGCTGCCGGCGACAAGGTGCAGCTGGTCGGCTTTGGCGCCTTTGAAGTGCGCGCCCGCGCCGCCCGCATCGGCCGCAATCCCAAGACCAAGGAGACCATTAAGATCCCCGCCTCCAAGGTTCCCGTCTTCAAGCCCGGCAAGGCTTTGAAGGACGCTGTGGCGAAATAAGAAGTACGGGCGGAGCGCCCGGGAGGGCCGATCCCATCCGCCTCTCCCCACGCGGCGCGACATCTGATTTGATATTTCGGCACCGACGGCTCCGGGAGATCCCGGGGCCGTTTTGATCTTTGAGCGAGGTGAAATCATGCGCTTAGACAAATGGCTGAAGAATTCCCGCCTGATCAAACGCCGCACCGTGGCCAACGAGGCCTGTGATGCCGGCCGGGTCACCGCCAACGGCCGGCCGGTGAAGGCCTCCTATGAGGTCAAGCCCGGCGACCTCTTGGAACTGCGCTTTGGGGAGCGGGCCGTCAAGGTGAAGGTCCTCTCCGTTCAGGAGATCGTCGGCAAGGCCGATGCGTCAGGACTGTACGAGGAAGTGCGTTAAAAAAGGACACAGCGGACGGAACCCGTCTGCTGTGCCCTTTTATTTCCTGTATTTTTACTCCTTCGACTCCACTGCGTCCAGATATTCCTCCAACACCTTGTGGATCAGGTTGGACACCTTCCGGCGCTCCCGTTCGGCCTGCGCCTCCAAGCGGGCTTTGAACTCTTTGGTGGTGCGAAAAGACACTTTTGTATCTGTTTTCTCCATTATCCCGCCGCCTCTTGACTACCATTGTACAACAAAGTTTGCCAAATCGTTTGACATATATTATATGACTTTGGTATTTTATGTATGGCAGCGAGGGGGGCATTATGACAAAATATAAAAAGATTATAGAGCACGGGGGAAACTCCCGGCTCTTCACAGAGCCCCCCCGGTCCTTCCGGGACAGCAGCGCAAGCCGGTATGAATTGGCCCGGGCGTTATCGCACCTACTGCAGCGCCTTGAAGCTGTTCTTGGAGCCAGAGCTCCTCTTCCTGATCGACCAGATGGTGAACGCCCGGCGGGAGATGGATGACTGCCTGGCGGAAGATATGGGCGGGACACCGCGGGAACCGTCGGAAAAACATAAAAAGGGAGGCCGGGATACTTTTCCCAGCCTCCCTCATTTTATACACCGCTCACACCATCAGCGAGCAGACAAGCTCGGTATATCTGGCCGTGTCCTCCACCGGGATCCCCGCAATGATGAGGGCCTGATCATAGAGGAGTAGGGCGTATTTTTTTGCCTTCTCCGGCTCCTGGGCCACCGCTTGGGCCAGGGCAGAGTAGACCGGGCTGTCCGCGTTCAGCTCCAGCACCCGCTGAGCCCGCATCGCGCCCGCCTCTCCCTCCATGCGCTGGAAATACTTCTCCATCTCCAGGCTCACCGGGCCGTCGGCGGTCAGGCACACCGGCCCCGACTTCAGCACCTTGGAGAGCCGCACGTCGGACACCTTGTCCCCCAGCGCCTCCTTTACAAAGTCCAGCACCGGCTTGTTGGCCTCGGCCCTCTTCTCGCTCTCCGCCTTCTCCTCCTCGCTCTCGGGCAGGGCATCGGCGGAGGCAGCATCCTTGAAGGGCTTGTCCCCGTACTCCATAAGGGTCTGGGCCACAAATTCGTCCACCTCGTCGGTGAAGTAGAGGATCTCGTATCCCTTGTCCAGCACCCGCTCGGCCTGGGGCAGGGCCTTGGCCATCTCCACGCTCTCGGCGCACAGGTAGAAGATGCCCGGCTGGTCCTCCCCCATCCGCTCCTTGTACTCGGCCAGGGTGGTCAGCTCGTCCCCCCGGGAGCTGGGGAACAGCAGCAGGTCTTGGAGCACGTCCTTCTTAGCCCCATACTGGTTCACCACACCGTACTTGAGCTGCCGGGCAAAGCCCTTCCAGAACTTCAGGTATTTCTCCCTATTATCCTTTTGGAGCTTTAAAAGCTCTGCCTTCACCTTTTTCTCCACATTGCTCTCTATAATGCGCAGGGCCCGGGTGTGCTGCAAAGTTTCCCGGGAGATGTTCAGGGGCAGGTCAGGGGAGTCCACCACGCCCTTGACAAAGCTGAAGTGGTCGGGTACCACATCGGCGCACTTGTCCATGATAAGCACCCCGGAGGAGTAGAGCTGAAGTCCCTTCTCATAGTCCCTGCTGTAATAATCGAAGGGGGCACGGGCGGGAATGAACAGCATGGCCTTGTACTCCATCTGCCCCTCGGCGGAGACGTGAATCACCGCCAGGGGGTCCTCCCAGTCGCCGAACTTCTCCTTGTAGAACTGGTTGTACTCCTCCGACGTCACCTCGCTCTTGGGCCGCTGCCACAAGGGCACCATGGAGTTCAAGGTCTCCCATTCACGGTGGGTCTCATATTCCGGCTTGTAATCCTCCCCAGCATCGGCGGGGCGCTCCTTCTCGTGGGTGTGCTCCATCTCCATGCGGATGGGGGTGTGGACATAGTCGGAGTACTTCTTCACCAGCCCTTGGAGCCGGTAGGGTTCCAGATACTCGCTGAAGGACTCCTCCTCCGTGTCCGGCTTGATGTGGAGAATGATGTCGCTGCCCACCGTCTCCTTGTCGCAGGGCTCCACCGTGTAGCCGTCGGCGCCGTTGGACTTCCACTCCCAGGCCTCGTCGCTGCCGTAGGCCCGGGAACGGACAATGACCGAGTCGGCCACCATAAAGGCGGAGTAGAAGCCCACGCCGAACTGGCCGATGATGTCCACATCCTTCCCTGCCTCCGCCTTCTCCATCTCCTGCTTGAACTGGAAGGAGCCGCTGCGGGCAATGGTGCCCAAATTCTGCTCCAACTCCTCCTTGGTCATACCGATGCCGTTGTCGGAGATGGTGAGGATCCTCCCCTCCTTGTCCGGCTGAAGGATAATCTGGAAATCAGACCGGTTCAGCCCCACCTGATCGTCGGTCAGGGCCTTGTAGGCCAGCTTGTCCACCGCATCGCTGGCGTTGGAGATGAGTTCCCGGAGAAAGATCTCCTTGTGGGTGTAGATAGAGTTGATCATCAGATCCAACAGCCGCTTGGACTCCGCCTTGAATTGTTTTTTCGCCATTGTCAGTGCCTCCATATATATGAAATTTTCTTTATAAACACAGCGTTAGCACTCTTTTCCTTTGAGTGCTAACGCTATGATAGTCCTTTTTCCTGTCATTTGCAAGGCAGTTCAAGAAAAATTTACATTTTGAGGCAGTTTGTCCTTAAAAGTCCGTGACCAGTCCCACCCGCAGATGCTCCACCACGTCTCCCAGCTCCTCTTGGAGCACCTCAAAAGGCCGGTCTCCCGTGCAGTGGCCGGTGCATACCCGCCGGATGCCTGTCTCCCGGATGCCCCGGGCCAGGGCCCGCACCTGCTCATCGGTCTTGTTGTAGAGGTGGAACCCCCCCACCAATGCCTGGACCGGCCTGCCTGGGAGGGCATCTCGGACTTCTTTGATGATATTGTCCGCCCCGCCGTGACAGCAGCTATTGAAAATGACCAGCCCGTTGGGGCAGTCCAGCACCAAACTCTGCTCATGGGCAAAGTCGTCGGGCTGGAAGCCGTCCGCCTCCTTGCGGTAGAGCTTCTCCGCCTCCCCCTTTTCCGCCAGGCCGGGAGTCCGGTGGGCCAGCAGCCACACCCCTTTCATAATCTCCATGTCGCCGTCTGCCCGGACCAGCCGATCCTCTGCCTGCATCAAGCTCTCCGGCATGCCGATGTACCGGTATTCCTCAGGCCCCTCCCGCTTATAACAGTTGGCCTTACAGGACTTTTGGAGGTAGAGCTTGGCCTTCCCATTCCTCCTCAAAAATTCAGGCAGTCCGTCGGCGTGGTCGTAGTGGGCGTGGGACAGCACAGCCAGATCCACGTCCTCTATACAGATTCCCAACTTCTCCGCGTTCTCCGCAAACAGCCCCGATGCCCCGCCGTCCAGCAGGAGCTTCGTCTCCTCATAGGCAATGTGAATGCAAAGGCCCCACTCCCCTTGGACTGTCTCATTGCCGATGTTGTCCACCAAAACCGTGGCTCTCATCACTGCGCCCCCTTCATCTGATTTTACGCCGCAGCAGCTGCAAAAATTGCTCCGGCATCGCCTATGTCCGCTATTTTATGATTATATCATACCCTATACCCTGTCCGCAACTTCCCCCCAGCCAAACGGGGCAGCGCGCCGTTGCGCTTTTGGAAAAAATCGCCTATAATAGAGAAAATGACAACTGGGAGGATCACAGCATGCTGCTTCATCTTTTGGCCGTGGGCGACGTGGTGGGCGAGGGTGGATTGGACTATCTGAACAGGCGCCTCCGGGCGGTAAAAAAGCTCAAAGGGGTGGATTTCGCCGTCGTCAACGGGGAGAACGCCTCCGGCGTGGGCATCCTCCCCCGGCAGGCCCAGGCCATCTTTGACGCCGGGGCCGATGTCATCACCTTGGGCAACCACACCTGGGGCCGGCTTCAGATTGCCGACTTTTTAGACGAGAATCCCTATATCCTCCGCCCCGCCAATTACACCAGCCGGGCCCCCGGCCGGGGCTGGGGCATCTTTGAGGGGCCCCGGGGCCTGCGCATCGGAGTGATGAACCTGATCGGCCGTTGCGAGATGGACCCCAACTTTGACAACCCATTCACCGTTGCCGACACCGCCCTGAAGTCCATGGACGCCGACCTCATTTTCGTGGACTTTCACGCCGAGGCCACCAGCGAGAAGGGAGCCATGGGCTACTATCTGGACGGCCGGGTCCAGGCGGTGTGGGGCACCCACACCCATGTCCCCACCGCCGACACCCAGATCCTCCCCCAGGGAACCGGCTTCGTCACCGACCTGGGCATGACCGGCCCCGCCCGCTCCGTGTTGGGCATCCGTCCTGAGCTGTCCATCAACCGCTTTTTGGGGGGGCTTCCCCAGCGGTATGAGGCCGCCGACGGCCCCCACAAGCTGGAGAGCGTTCTCTTTACCATCGACACTGACATCAAAAAATGCGTGGATGTGGAGCGGGTAGATTTTCTCGATTGAGCTCCGTCGCTCCCCCGCGTCCAACCTGCCTCATGCCGTGAAAGGAGGCCCTATGTTACACATTCTCCACGCCGCCGACCTTCACCTGGATGCGCCCTTCGCCGCCCTGACCGCGGAGCAGGCCCGCCAGCGCCGCTCAGAGCAGCGGCTTTTGTTGGACAAGCTGGCTGACACCGCCATCGAGCGGGAGGCCGATCTGGTCCTTCTCTCCGGCGATCTGCTGGACTCCTCCCAAACCTATCGGGAGACCGCCCAAGCCTTGGCCACCGCCCTGGGGCGCATCCCGGCGCCTGTGGCCATTGCCCCCGGCAACCACGATTTTTACCACCCCTCCTCCCTCTATGCCGCTCCTATCTGGCCCAAAAATGTGATCTTATTCCAGAATAGCCAGATACAATCGGTCGATCTGCCAGGCTGTGTCCTATACGGTGCCGCCTTCACCAGCCCCTTCCGGGACGGCTCTCCCCTGTCCGGCTTCCGCGCTCCGGACTCCGGCAAGCCCTCCGTTATGGTGATTCACGGCGATGTGGAGGGTGCCGGGCGCTATGCGCCTATTCCCCGCTCAGACATCGCCGCCAGCGGCCTGACCTACCTGGCCCTGGGGCACATCCACGCCTGTTCCGGCCTAAAGAGGGAGGGCAACACCCACTGGGCCTATCCCGGCTGTACGGAGGGCCGGGGCTTCGACGAGCTGGGCGACAAAGGTGCCCTCTGGGTCACCATCCACAACAGCGGCTCTGTCACCGCCGACTTTCTTCCCCTGTGTGAGCGCCGCTATGAGATCCTGACCTGCGATCTGACGGGAAGGGAGCCCGCCCAAGCGGTGACAGAGCTTCTCTCCCAGGGGAGCCCCAAGGACATTTGTCGCCTCATCCTTACCGGGGAGGCCGTGGAGATCGACTTGCCCTCCCTGTCCAAGGCCGCCGCCCCCTGCCGCTGGTCACTGACCCTCCGGGACCACACCCGTGTCCCCCAAAACCTGTGGAGCCGGGAGGCGGAGGACAGCCTCACCGGACTTTTCCTCCGTGACATGCGCCGCCGCATCGGCGCCGCCGAGGGAAAGGAGCGGACCATGTTGGAGCGGGCGGTCCGTTTTGGGCTGGCCGCTCTGGAAAACGGGGAGGACACGCCATGAAAATCAAAGAGATGACCGCCACCTTCGGCAAGCTGGATAAGGCAACCCTCCGCCCCGGAGAAGGTTTTACCCTGATCCAAGCACCCAACGAGGGGGGCAAGTCCACTTGGGCGGCCTTTCTGCGGGCCATGCTCTACGGCTTTCCCCCCCGGGACCGGGACAAGGCCGGCTATCTGGCCGAAAAAAACCGCTATCAGCCCTGGTCGGGAGCTGCCATGGAGGGCTCTGTGACCCTGGAGTGGCAAGGCCGGGAGATTACCCTTTGCCGAGGACCCAAGGGAACCACCCCCTGGGGCACTTTCACTGCCGTTTGGACGGCCACTCAGGAGCCGGTGGAGGAACTGACTGCGGAAAACTGCGGGGAGGTCCTTCTGGGCATCTCCCGGGAGGTCTTTGAGCGCACCGCCTTCGTGGGCCAGGGGAAGGTCTCCCTCTCCCCCAGCGCTGATCTGGAAAAGCGGGTAGCCGCCTTGGCCACCTCCGGTGATGAGGAGGTCTCCTTCTCCCAGGTGGAACGAAAGCTGAAGGATTGGCTCAACCGCCGCCGCTCCAACCGGAGCAACGGTCTGATTCCCGAGCTGGAGCGCTCCCTGGCCGAGACGGAAGAGGTAATCCGCCGACAGGGAACCCTGCTGTGCCAATCTCAGGCCGCCAGACAGGAAAAAGATGCCTTAGAGACACAAAAGGCCCGGTTGGAGGAGCAGCTCTGCTCCCACGCCGCCGCCAGCCGCGCTCTGCAGGCCCGGCGCAGAGAGCAGGCCCAGGCCGATTATGACGCCGCCCTGGCCGAGGTAAACACCGCCCGACTGATCGTCCAGTCCCTCCCCGGTACCGAAGTCCTCCGGCAGGCCCAGGGTGATCTGAGCTATATCAACACGCTCACCGCCAACCTCCGTCTGGCGGAGAACGCACTGCCCAGCATACGAGAAAAGACAACACAGGCAGAGCAGGCCGCCGCCGCGGACCCCTGGTTCGGCGGCCAGGACCCCATCCAGGCCGCCGCCAAGGCCCAGGCAGATCATGACGAGGCAGTGCGGCTGCGCAAAAAGGCCTCTTTTCCCCTGCCCCTCCTGGCCGCTCCCGCGGGCACCATTCTGGGCATCCTGCTCTATCGGATCCCCAATCATCAGCCCTTTTCCCTCTCTATTTTGATCTTAGGAGTCCTAATCGGCTTTTTCTTGGTGGCCATCCCCCTGTTTTTTATCGCCCACAGCTTTTCCAAAAGGGCTGCCGCCCTCTTGCAGCACTATCAGGCCCAGGCCCCGGAAGACATCCTGAGCCGGGCCGCTGAATACAACCGGAAGGTTTCCGCTGTCCAAGAGGCCAGACGGGACCTCCAGGCCGTGGAGGCAGAGCGGGACAAGCTGTCCCAGCAGCGGAACGCTTTGACAAACCAGCTGCTCCAGCTGGTCCATCCCTTCGCCCCCGAGGTCACCGACCTCTTCGGGGTCTCTGCCGCCCTGTCCCGGGCCCTCCAGCAGGGAGAGCGGTACACCACGGCAGAGGCCCGACTGGAGGCGACCGAAAAGCTCCTCTCCGCCCTCCCCTCCCCGGAGATGGGCGACATCGCCCCCTCTCCCACAGCTCCCCCTACCGGGGATCCGGCGAAGCTGACCGGTCAGCTCGCAGCTGTAAACGTCCAATTGGCAAGGGCCATCGATTCCTCTGCCCGCCTCCAGGGAGAGCTCAACTCCCTGGGTGACCCCGCAGAGTGGGAGGCCAAGCGGACCGCTGTTATGGAGGAGTTGACCCGCCGCCGGGAGGAATATGCCGCCATCTCCTCCGCCCTGGAAAGCCTGAAAACAGCGGACGGCCTTCTCCGGGAACGCTTCTCCCCCGCTGTGAACCAGCGAGCCGGTGCCTATCTCTCCGCCCTCACTGGCGGCAAATATGACAAGGCTGCCTTGACCTGTCAGTTTCAAGCCCTGGCCCAGGAGGCCGGAGAGGCCTCTCACCGCCAAGACTTGACCCTCTCCAGCGGCACCGCCCAGCAGCTCTATCTGGCCGTCCGGCTGGCCATGTGCGATCTGACCCTGCCCCAAAAGGAACCCTGCCCCATCTTGCTGGATGACGTCCTGGATACCTTTGATGACCGGCGTGCAGAGCAGACCTTGGAATGTCTTTTAGAAGTGGCCCAGCGACGGCAGGTGCTCCTCTTTTCCTGCCACAGTCGGGAAAAAGCCATGCTGCAGGGCAAAAATGCCGTCATCTTGGAGGGATGACACCGCGCCGCAAGGGGGCGATTCCTGAAGTGTAGTTGCATTTTCCCTCCGTTTGGGCTATAATAAGCTATTAATATTTTTTGTCCCTATCTTGATAACGCTTTCCCACAAAATAGATAACACCCTTTTGTGCGAGCTACCCCATTTTGATTTGGAGCTGATCCCATGGCTGAAGAAACCATGATACCCGCTGAAAACCAAGAGCCAAACCAAAACCCCGAAGGGGAAAAGGGGTCTTTTAAACTGGACCTCTACTTTTGGACACAAGCCCTCGTCATGGCCCTGATATTTCTCATCTTAGTGTTCACTTTGATAGGCCGGGTCATCGGCGTAGTTGGCTCCTCTATGGTCCCCACCCTCCATGGAGGGGATCTGCTGATCCTGCAGAGCATTGGCTACACCCCAGAGCAGGGAGACGTGGTCGTCCTTCGCAAGTCCTCTTTCATGTCTGAGCCTGTGGTAAAACGGGTCATTGCCACCCAGGGCCAGCACGTCATCGTAGATTACGCCTCCGGCACAGTGACCGTGGACGGCCAAACCCTGGATGAACCCTATATCAATGAGGTGATGGTGGATCCCCTGAACCCGTTGATGACCGTTTTAGACGTGACAGTCCCCGAGGGCTCTATCTATGTGATGGGAGACAACCGCAACCACTCCTCCGACAGCCGGGATGAGCGTCTGGGCACCGTAGATGCGCGCTATGTCCTGGGGCGGGCCCTGTTCGTAATCGTTCCCTTCCAGCATTTCGGCCCCATCCAATAATGCAGGGCAGAGGGTCCGCTTGGATAAAGTAAATTGCGCTCCCCTGGAAGCGGAACACGGAAGAGAAACCACTGCCGCACCAGAGGAGCTCTTTTTTCCTCTCCGCTCATCCTGGCAAAAGGGAAAAAGCGCTCCAAAAGCATACGTTCTGAACGGTCGGATTTGCTGCTTATGACTTTTTGAATCCCTATATAAAAAGAGAAGGACACCATCCGGTGTCCTTCTCTTTTTATATTCTTTTCTCTATTCCCGCGGGGCTCACGAATTCCGGCAGATCCTCCGCTTATTTTGCGTAATCCACCGCTTTGGTCTCCCGAATGACATTGACCTTGATCTGGCCGGGATACTCCATCTCATCCTCGATCTTCTTGGCCACATTGCGGGCCAGCAGGACCATCTGATCCTCGCTGATCTTCTCGGGCTCCACCATGATGCGGATCTCACGTCCAGCCTGAATGGCAAAGCACTTCTCCACACCGGGGAAGGAGGAACCAATACCCTCCAAGGTCTCCAAACGCTTGATGTAATTTTCCAGATTCTCCCGCCGGGCACCGGGCCGGGCGGCGGAGACCGCGTCGGCCGCCTGGACAAGCACGGCCACCAAGGTTCTGGCCTCCACATCGCCATGGTGGGCCTCTATGGCGTGGATGACCTCCTCATTCTCATGGTACTTCCGGGCCAGCTCCACACCGATGGCCACGTGGGAACCCTCCACCTCATGGTCGATGGCCTTGCCCAAGTCATGGAGAAGCCCCGCCCGCTTGGCTGTGGCCACATCTCCGCCCAGCTCAGCGGCCATCAGCCCGGCCAGGTGGGACACCTCGATGGAGTGGTTGAGTACATTCTGCCCATAGCTGGTGCGGTACTTCATCCGGCCCAGCAGCTTGACCAATTCGGGATGGAGTCCATGGACATTGGTCTCAAAAACAGCCCGTTCCCCTTCGGCCTTGATGGTGGCGTCCACCTCCCGCTTGGCCTTCTCCACCATCTCCTCAATGCGTGCGGGATGGATCCGGCCATCCTGGATCAGCTTCTCCAGTGCGATCCGGGCAATCTCCCGGCGGACCGGGTCGAAGCAGGAAACTGTAATGGCCTCCGGCGTGTCATCAATAATCAGATCCACACCAGTGAGGGTCTCCAACGCGCGGATATTTCTGCCCTCCCGGCCGATGATACGGCCCTTCATATCATCACTGGGCAGGGGCACTACCGAAACGGTAGTCTCGGTCACATGGTCAGCGGCACACCGCTGGATGGCCAAGCCAATGATCTCCCGGGCCAGGGAGTCGGATTCCTCCCTATATTTCGCCTCCGCCTCCTTGATCTTCGCGGCGGACTCGTGAACTACCTCGGCCTCCAGCTGGCTGACCAGCAGGTCCTTGGCCTCCTCCGCGGTCATGCCGGAGATCCGCTCCAGCTCAGTGAGCTGCTGGGTCTTGAGCCCCTCGGTCTCTTCCTTGATCCGCTCCACTTCGGCCAGCTTATTCTGGAGAGCCTCTTCCTTCTTTTCCATGTTGTCAGTCTTCCGGTCCAGGTTCTCCTCTTTTTGCTGCAGACGATTCTCTTGTTTCTGAAGGTCGCTCCGGCGCTCCTTCTCTTCCTTCTCCCACTCATTTCGGGCGGTAAGGATGGCCTCCTTGGCCTCTACCATGGCCTCTCTCTGCTTGTTTTCCGCGGTCCGAATGGCCTCATTGAGAATGCGTTTGGCCTCCTCCTCGGCAGAACCCAACTTCTTTTCCGAGACATTTTTCCAGTAAGCACTGTCCGCCACCACGCCCACAAGCAAAGCGATGATCCCTACGATCACGCAAAGCAAATTAAATTCCATGTCGTGCTTTTCACACCTCCGTGTTGTTCGTAATTGGATTTTCAAATCCTTCCTCAATCTCTGAAAAAAGAAAAGCGCCCAAGGCGCTTTTCAAAAAAATGCACCAAATTTATTTTAAGTCTCAACCCTTTTTCTGTCAAGAAATTTCGTGCACGAAAGGCGAAATCCGATCCCAAACCGCCGCCGTGTTTCTCGAAGCAGGCTGACCGGCTTTTTAAAGGTCCCTTCCGCCCTCAGCCCTTAAACTGCTCCGGCAGAGAATCGTCCTCCCGCACCCAGTCCTCCACATGGACCACCGTGTACTCCGTGGGGGTCCGCCGGATCACCACCCGCTCGATCCCCGCGTTGATGATATGCCGCCGACACATGGAGCAGGAGGTGGCGTCGCTCAGCAGCTCACCAGTCTTGGCATCCCGTCCCGCCAGGTAGAGAGTACCTCCCAGCACCTCGCTTCTGGCAGCGGAGAGAATGGCGTTGGCCTCTGCGTGAACACTGCGGCAGAGCTCATACCGCTCCCCAGAAGGGATGCCCATAGCCTCCCGGGTGCAAAACCCCAGATCCACACAGTTTTTTCGGCCCCGGGGGGCTCCGTTGTAGCCAGTGGCCACGATTTCGTCATTTTTGACAATGATAGCGCCGTAACAGCGCCGCAGGCAAGTGGACCGCTCCAGCACCGTCTGGGCAATGTCCAGATAATAGTTTTCCTTGTCGATCCGTATCAAAAAAGACGCCCCCTTTCCTTTTTCAACAGTATAGCCGCTTTTTCGCCCCTTGACAAGTCCCAACCGCCCTTTTCCACCGCCAGCGCTTCTCTCCCTTCACAATTCACATTTTATTTACGTTTCTTTCCTTGACCTTTTTTCTGTAAAACGTTATCATATTATTCGTAAAAACTTGCGGGAAGTGATGGATATGAACTGGATGCAGCGGCTTATGTATGGGCGCTATGGCACAGATCAGCTCAATTTTGCCCTGCTAATCCTCTATTTTATCCTCTATATACTCTCTGCTCTGTTCCACAGCGATCTGTTGAGTTTGTTATCTGTCTTGTGTCTCATCTTCGCTTTTTACCGCATGTTTTCCCGACAGCTGGAGCGCCGGCGGACAGAAAACGCCAAATTTTTGGATATGGTCGGGCCCTTTATCCGGAAATACCGGGTTCATAAGTCCCGCCGCCGGGACAAGGATCACCGCTACTTCCGCTGCCCCAACTGCGGCCAGCATCTCCGGGTCCCCAAGGGAAAGGGTAAGATCTCCATCACCTGCCGAAACTGCGGAGTATCCTTCGAGGAAAAAACCTAAATCTCTTTATTATAAAAGGAAACGCCGGTACATCGCTGTACCGGCCTTCTTTTTTATCCTATCAGTCTTTTCTCTTGAAGGAAGGGATCCCCCCAACATCCCGCGCCAGTTCTATTTTCCCACACAAAACCGGGCAAAGATACGGCTTGTCACATCCTCCCGGACCGTCCTGCCCGTCAACTCTCCCAGCGCGGAAAGGGCCTCCTCTACGTCGGTAAGGAGGGCGTCAGGGGTGACGCCCAATGTTAAGGCGGCCGAGGCCCGCTCCACCGCCTCCTGGGCCCGACGGGCGGCCTCCGCCTGCCGGACGTTGGTGAGAAGGTCTCCCTCCCCCGTCCCCGCCTCCCCCGCCGGGAAAAGCCGCGATATTTCCTGCGCCAGCTGGTCCAGTCCCGAGCCCCTTTGGGCAGAAAGCTCCACCGCAGGAGGGAGTTCCATATCCACACAGGGGGCCGGTGCGGAGGGCAGATCCTCCTTGTTCCACACCAGGATGGTGGGAGCCAGAGCCATGGCCCGCCAGAGAAGGGCAAACTCCTCTTCCACAGCGGGGACGGACTGGTCCATGACCACCAAGATGAGTCCCGCCTGCTCCATGGCCAGACGGGAGCGCTCCACCCCCATCTTTTCCACCGCGTCTCCCGTCTCCCGGATGCCGGCGGTATCGATGAGCCGGAGGAGCACATCTCCCAGGACGCACTTCTCCTCCACCGTGTCCCGGGTAGTGCCGGGGATATCCGTGACGATGGCCCGCTCATAGCCCACCAAGGCGTTGAGGAGGGTAGACTTGCCCACATTGGGCCGCCCCACGATGGCGGTGGCCACCCCCTCCCGCACCAGCTTCCCCCTGGCATAGGTTTCTGCAAGGGCTCTCAGCTCCCGCTCCGCCTGGCTGAGTGCACCCGCCAAGCCCTCTTTGGTAAAAGGGTCCAGATCCTCATCGGGATAGTCCAACACCGCATGGAAATGGGCCATCACATCCACAAGACCGTCATAGATTTCCCCCACCCGTCGGGACAGGGCTCCAGAGAGCTGTCCCGCTGCCTGCCGAGCTGCCGCCGGGGTCTCAGCATCGATAAGATCCATAACACCCTCGGCCTGGGCCAAGTCCAGCTTTCCGTTCAAAAAGGCCCGTTTGGTAAACTCTCCCGGCCCGGCCTGCCTGGCCCCCTGCGCAAACAGGGCCTCCAGCGCTAAGCTTATCACCATGGGGGAGCCATGGCACTGGAGCTCGGCGGTCTCCTCTCCGGTATAGCTGTGGGGAGCGGGGGACCAGGTGGCAAGGATATGGTCGATGACCCTCCCCTCCCGGTCTCGGAGTGCGCCATACACCAGCGCCCGGGGAGGATGAGACTCCAAAGGCCTGCCGTCCGCGGCGGCAAACACCGCCCCGGCAACTCTTCCCGCCCCTGGCCCCGACAGTCGGACGATCCCAACGGCGCTCTTGCTCCATCCCGTCGCCGCTGCAGCGATCAGCTCCTCCGCCATCGTTCCCACTCCTTTGTATCAATTTCGTAAAATTCGCCCAAGTTTTTTCGCTTGACAGATTTTATGTCAAATGATTTTGCATACCTCATTTCCACCGCGTTGACATAATCGAGTGTGGAAAAAGCGGTGGATAATGTGGAAAAGGTTGCAATCACTCATTTTGTTACTTTTTGTTGTTTTTTCGGAAATGAATATCAGCTTGTATAATGGATGCCAAAACGTACTGACTCTTCCATAATTGTCAACCACGGCTCGCCGCCCGCATAGAGTATCGCTGTGGGGCTGTCCCCACACTCTACTGGCCGCGCCTTCGCATAGGTATAATATCTCCAAGATAGGGTCTCTCCCCACTCTATCGGGATCTCCCCCCAAAGGATGGCCGGGACGGGACCGCTCTTCCTCTTTTCCATAGAAAGTGCCATCTCATTTTTTCTCCGCCAGCCGCCGGGAGATGACCCGCGCCACCTTCACGCCGGAGGCCCCTGCCTGGGCCAAGCCCCGGGTGACTCCCGCACCGTCTCCAATGGCGAAAAACTGGGGCAGAGAGGTCTCCAGTTCCCCCGACAAGGACAGCCTGGAGGAATAGAACTTCACTTCTGCGCCATATAAAAGAGTATCATAGTTGGCCGTTCCGGGGGCCAGCTTATCCAACTGGTAGATCATCTCAATAATGTCATCCAGCTGCCGCTTGGGGAGTGCCAGAGAAAGATCCCCAGGTACCGCGGCAGTGAGGGTAGGCCGGGTAAAGGATTTGCTCATTCGGTGTTTGTTGGAGCGGATCCCCGCCACCAGATCGCCGAACCGCTGGACCAGCACACCGCCCGCCAGCATGTTGGAAAGCGACGCGATATGCTTACCGTAGCGGTAGGGCTCATTGAAGGGCTCTGTAAAGCGGTTGGACACCAGGAGGGCAAAGTTCGTGTTCTCACTTTGAAGGGCGGGATCGGCATAGGAATGGCCGTTCACCGTATTGATGCCCTCCACATTTTCCGCCACCACATGGCCATAGGGGTTCATGCAAAACGTCCGCACCTGGTCGCCATACTGCCGGGTACGGTAGACCAGCTTGGATTCGTATACCACATCCGTGATATGCTCAAAGATACGGGCGGGCAGCTCCACCCGGACGCCGATGTCCACTTGGTTATTGATAAGCTGAATCCCCAGGCTCTTGCACTCGTTGGCAAACCACTCCGCGCCGGACCGGCCCGGGCCGGCGATGAGCCAGCTGCAGTCCACCTCGTCCCCCCGGGCGGTGGTAAGGCGGTAGCCCTCCCCTGTCAGCACTTCAATCTTTTCCACCCCGGTGTGGAAACGGAAGTCCACCCGGTCCTTCATATCCTCATAAATATTTTGAAGGATCCTCAAATTGTTCTCCGTGCCCAGGTGCTTTACCTTCGCCTGGAGGAGGTGGAGGTCAAATTCCAATGCTTTCTTAGCCAGCGCCTTCGCCTCCGGCGTCTGGGTGGAATAGATCTCCTCTGTGGCCCCGTGCTCCACATTGATCTCGTCCACATAGTCAATGAGCTCCATGACCTCCTGGGCGGGCATAAAATCGGTGAGCCACCCGCCAAAGGCCGTGGTGAAATTGAACTTTCCATCGGAGAAAGCCCCCGCACCACCGAAGCCGCACATAGTGTCGCACACCGGGCACTGGACACACTCCCGCACCTTGCCCGCCACGATGGGGCAGCTCCGGCTGTAGATGTCCCTGCCCCTTTCCAGCACCATTACCTTGAGCGCAGGATTCAGGCGTGCCAGCTCATAGGCGGCATAGATCCCCGCCTCCCCACATCCAATTACAGCAACATCTGTTTTTTCCCGCATACCAATTCCCCTTTCCGCCCCATCATACCATATTCTTCCCTAAAATACCATGCACAAGGCAAAAAAGAGCCGCCAAGCGGCACAGGGCAATATCTGCGGCCCTCCTCCGGGAAAACGCTCTTTTGCACTTGACAGGCTGCCCAGATTCCGGTATCCTTATCTCGACAATAATTAACGAGGTTAGTTAACTGGACGGGTGGTCTAAAAAATGGACTATAGGGTACTTGCAGAGGAATTGCTGGCCCTGGGGGCCCAATTATCCCATGTTCCCGCCAATCAGCAGTTATCCGCACTGATGAGGGGAGAGCTGTTTGTCCTAAACTATTTGATGGCCCACAACAACACGGCATACCCCAAAGAGCTCAGCCAGCAGATGGCAGTGAGCACGGCCCGGATTGCCGCCCTGCTGGGCCAAATGGAGGAAAAGGGACTGGTCTGCCGGACGCCTGACACACAGGATGCCCGGCATATTATCGTATCCTTGACCCAAAAGGGTCTTGGGGAGATCAAAAGGAAACGGGAACTTACCGTGGAGACTGTGGCCAAAATGCTGGAACTGCTGGGACCAGAGGATGCCAAAGAATATCTTCGACTCCAGGCTGAGCTCATCCAGGATTCGACATTCGCTCCATAGGCGGCGCGGCTGCGAATGTCCCGGCACTTTTCTTCATGAAAAAACAAACAATTTGTGTGGATACAAAGAAGGTGACGGTACAGCATTATGAATGAGAATCTGAAAGAAAAAACCAAAGAAGCTCTGTCCAGCATCCTGCCCATTACGGCCATCGTGCTTTTGCTCAGCATCACGCTTGTCCCCATGGAGGTAGGCACACTGCTGATGTTTCTGACGGGCGCGATGCTCCTGATTATCGGCATGGGCCTCTTCCAATTGGGTGCGGAAATGGCTATGACCCCCCTGGGCCAAGGTTTGGGAAGCAGCCTGGTTAGAAGTAACCACATCCTCTTTATCGTGGCGATCTGTTTCCTGATGGGGGCCATCATCACCATCTCTGAGCCCGACCTGCAGGTCTTGGCAAATCAGGTGGCCTCCATTCCCAACCAGGTCCTCATTTGGACCGTGGCCGTGGGAGTGGGCATTTTTACCGCGGTGGCCGTCCTGCGGATCCTTTTCAAGATCAGCTTGTCCATGCTGCTGATTCTGCTCTACATCCTGCTCTTCATCCTCTCCATTTTTTCCCCCTCTGAATTTGTGGCCGTGGCCTTTGACGCCGGCGGCGTCACCACGGGCCCCATGACCGTCCCCTTTATCATGGCTTTAGGCGTGGGCCTGTCCACCGCCCGCAGCGATAAAGACAGCGCCTCGGACAGCTTCGGCCTCATCGCATTATGCAGTGTGGGCCCTATCATGATGGTCCTTCTGCTGGGCATTTTCTATCATCCCACAGAGGCGTTTTATACTCCCATTGCGATCCCGCCCGTGGTCACCACCCGCGACGTGGCACAGCTGTTTTTAACGTCCATTCCGCAATATACCGTTGAGGTGCTCCAGAGCATGCTGCCTGTGGTGGCCGTGTTTATCCTTTTCCAGCTCCGCACTCGGTATTACCGCGGCCGGCAGATTTTGAAAATGATCATCGGCTTCCTCTACACAGTGATCGGCTTGATCCTCTTCCTCACCGGTGTCAATGTGGGCTTCGCCCCTGTCGGCAACCTCTTGGGCAGCGGTTTGACTTCAGGGGTGTTCAAGTGGGCCCTCATCCCCATCGGTATCGTCATCGGCTATTACATTGTCAAGGCGGAACCCGCCGTCCAAATCCTGAATGACCAGGTGGAGGATATCACCGGCGGCATCGTCTCCCACAACATGATGAACGCGGCCCTCTCCATCGGCGTAGCCTGCGCGGTGGCATTGGCCATGGTCCGGGTGCTGACCGGGGTCAGCATCTATTGGGTCATCATTCCCGGCTATATTTTCGCCCTGCTTCTCAGCCGTTTTGTACCATCTGTTTTCGTCGGCATCGCCTTTGACTCCGGCGGCGTGGCCAGCGGCCCCATGACCTCCACCTTCCTGCTGCCCCTGGCCATGGGTGCCTGTACAGCCGCCGGCGGCAATGTGGTCACCGACGCCTTCGGCATCGTCGCTCTGGTTGCCCTGGCGCCCCTGATCGCCATTCAGATCATGGGACTTATATATACACACAAATCGAAAGCGGTACCGCAAAGTCCTGAGCCGGTACCCCTTGAGGACGATACTGTCATCGAATTGATGGATGACAGTGTCATGGAACTGGAGGAAGAATGACATGGAAATAAGGGAAGAACGACAGCTTTCCCCGCGTATGTTGATTTCCATTACCAAGTCGGAAAACCAAAAAAAGTTAGAGGAGCTCTTTGACGAGCTGCGTGTCCCCATCTGCTACCAATGCCGGGGAAAGGGGACCGCCCCCTCTGAGATCATGGACATCTTCGGCTTCACGGGGACCACGCGGCTGGTAACCATGGTGACGGTCCCCAAATTCATGATCCAGCAGTTGTTTGATGCACTGCATCAGCAGCTCTCCTTTCACCAAAAGGGGGCCGGCATCGCCATCACCATCCCCATTACCGGGATCCAAAGCCATCTGCTTCACCTGCTCAGCGATGAGGCACGAACTGCCGCAGAAGCGAATATAGAGGGAGATATAAAGGAAATGAAAGAAAAATCGGAATATACCGCGATTTGGGTATCCGTGTCCAGCGGATACAGCGATGACGTCATTGACGCAGCCAGAGATGCCGGCGCACGGGGCGGCACCGTCATAAAGGGGCGGCGGCGCGGCTCTGAGCGGGCCTGTCAGCATTTCGGCATCTCCATCCAGGAGGAGCAGGATTTTGTCATGATCGTGGTCCCCCGGGACAAAAAACACGCTGTCACGTCGGCCATCAGCAGCGCATGCGGGCTGAATTCACCAGCCCACGGTGTGGTGATCTCCATGCCGGTGGATGACGCCATGGGACTGGAATAATCCCTCGTGACACCCTTCTTGTCCTCCAGCTTTCGGCAAAATCCCCACTCTATTTCTCCAACACCTCCCTTACTGAAATACACCGGGCTTCTGCTTCAGGGAAGCCCGGTGTATTTTCCTATGGATTTTCCCATCCACCCACCACAGCGCCGGTGTAGTACCACTCCAAAATATCCTGAAAATTTTTCCCTTCCCCTGCCATGGCGTTGGCTCCATATTGGCTCATCCCCACCCCGTGGCCATAGCCTATGACCCAAAACGTCACCGTGTCCACCGTGGCCACGGCGGTGAAGTGGGCCGAGCGCAGCCCAAAAATGGAACGGGCCTGGGCCCCCGTTATCGCCACGCCCCCGATGGTCACCGTCTCCACCATCCCGGAGTCATCCGCTTCCAAATCGGAAAACCAACCGGCTGGATCGTCGGAAAAATCCGCCTCTGGATAGGATGCCTGGAACCGGGCGGTAAACTCCGCCGGCGCAAAGGTCACCACCGTCTGCCAGCCGGGGACCTCCTCCCCCTCCGGACTGTCCACCGCTGTCAGATAGGGTACGTCGGTGCCCCAGACCGCCACTGCGTCGGATGTCCTTCCCCCAGAGGAGGAAAAAAACACCGCATCAATGGGCGCGCCGTCATAGAGGCACAGCAGTCCATCGGTGTCCCCCACTGCCTGGGTTATTTTATCGGCATACCGCCGAGCTTCCTCCCCCCACCCGGCCATGGCCTGCTCCCTCGTCAGATACGCCTGGCAGCAGGTATAGTCGGTGCAGACGTCGGCGCCAGGGTGCTTGTCCTTCGCACCTCCACGCTGATAGAGGCAGTAGGTCCGGGCAGCCACCGCCTGGGCTTTCAGCGCCTCGATCTGGAAGGATGCGGGCATTTCCGCGGCCACCACCCCCCACAGATAGCTGCTCAGCGTCAGCGTCTCCACCGTCCCGTCCCCCTTCAAAAGCCGTAAGGTCTGTTCCTCATCCCAGCCGGGCACCGGGGTTGCGGAGGCCGGCTCCACCAACGGCAGGGTAGCGGTGGGCAGGGGCTCCTCCGTCCCGTTTTTCTCCCCCTCCTCCTCCGGCAGCAGGAACAGAGGAAGCAGAAACAGCAGGAGCAGTGCCGCCATGCCCGCCGCAATCGCTCGCCGGGGCCACGCCACATTTTTGCAAGTTTCTTGTTTTACCACTGCAAAACCATCCTCTTTCCTGCCTTGTTTTTGTAGGCTTTTTCGGTTGACCTATCTCGCAAAATAGAGTAAAATGAATAAATCAGCATCGTGTATCTTGAATTGAAGGAGTGCCGTTTCATGCAGACTGACCAGTTTTCTGCTCCGTTTTTGGAGGACTTGTGCAGCGAATACTGTAAAAACAACCACATCAACCTGTCCACATACGAGCAGTGGGAGGTCAAACGAGGCCTGCGCAATGCGGACGGCACCGGCGTCGTAGCGGGAGTAACCGAGATCGGTAACGTTCGGGGCTACTACATCCAAGATGGAGACCGGGTACCCATGCCTGGCCAGCTCATCTACCGGGGCATCGACATGGTGGAACTCATCAACGGCTTTACCTCTGAGCATCGCTTCGGCTTTGCCGAAACCGCCTACCTTCTCCTTCTCGGCGCCCTCCCTACCCGGGAACATCTGGCCCAATTTGAGGCCTTTCTGGACGCTAACCACGATCTGCCCCCTATGTTTACCGAGGACATGATCCTCAAAGCGCCCAGCCCCGACGTGATGAACAAACTGGGCCGCGGAGTGCTCACCCTCTACTCCTATGATGATAACCCCGAGGACATGACGCTTTCCAGCGAATTGAGACGAGCCATGGTTTTGATCGCCCGGGCCCCCCAGATCGTGGCCCACGCATACGCCGCCAAGCGCCACTATTATGATAACGAAAGCCTGTACCTCCATCGACCCCAGCCCGGGCTCTCCCTGGCGGAGAACTTTCTTTGGGCCGTCCGCCACGACAACCGGTTTACCCCTGAGGAGGCAAAACTTCTGGATCTGTGCATGGTAATCCACGCCGAGCACGGCGGCGGTAACAACTCCGCTTTTGCCTGCCGGGTCCTCACCTCCACCGGCACCGACCTCTACTCCGCCATCTCCGCCGCCGTAGGCTCCCTGAAGGGCCCCCGCCACGGCGGTGCCAACAAAAAGGTGATGGAGATGTTCCAGTTCATCGAGGACAACGTCCGGGACTGGGCCGACGAGGAGGAGGTTTCTGCCTACCTGGGCAAGCTATTGAATAAGGAGGCCGGGGACCGTTCTGGTCTCATCTACGGCATGGGGCACGCCATCTATACTCTATCCGATCCTCGAGCGGTGGTCCTGAAAAAGTTTGCCCGAGGCTTGGCTGAGAGTAAGGGGATGCTGGACGAGTTCCAACTCTATGAGACAGTAGAGCGTCTCACCCCCCAGGCTATGGCCGCCCACGGCCAACGGAAGGTAGTCTGCGCCAACGTGGATCTTTTCTCCGGCTTTGTCTATAAGATGATGGGCATTCCCCTGGAGCTCTACACCCCCCTCTTTGCCATGGCCCGCATCGTGGGCTGGTGTGCCCATCGAATGGAGGAGATGTTCACCCCCGGCGGCCGGATCATTCGACCGGCTTACAAGGCTGTGGCCCCCTTGCGGCCCTTTGTACCTCTGGACCAGCGGTGATACGGAAGGCTCCCCCGGCCTGCGCCGGGGGAGCCTTCTTCTCTGTCCCAACGCCGTCCTTTCCACCCTCGGCAGCTTCTCCGGATATTTCCCTGTATGCCGCCAAAATTCACGGAAATAGAAATTCCCCTTGACAAGAGTTCTGTCTCTGGAGTATAGTTACAGAGTATCTTAAAATGTAAAAATTGATTGCCGCCCGTGTATGTCAGTTTCCATTTTGACTTACGCCGGCGGCTTCTTTTTTTGCGGCGGGATAACATTTTGTAGGAGGTAGTTCCACTATGAATCACGGCACTGTCAAATGGTTCAACAATGAAAAGGGTTTTGGCTTCATCTCCAATGATGACGGCAGCGGAGATGTGTTCGTCCATTTCTCCGCCATCCAGGCCGACGGCTTCCGCACCCTGGCTGAGGGCCAGAAGGTCTCTTACGATACCGAGCCCGATCCCAAGGATCCCGGCAAGCTCCGCGCTGTCAACGTGGTGGCCGAGTAATCGAAACCGACACGAAGATCCCGCCCTGCAGCAAATGCTGCGGGGCGGGATCTTTTTATTCAGCCGGCACCAACGCAGCGATGGGTTGCGTATCGCAGATTCCGCTTTGCCGGGAATCCCCCCAGATCTCTCCCCGTCCATCAAAGATAACACTCACGGCTTTGACAAAACCAGGGCCGTCCTCTTCCGTCACCTCTCAGTTGGCGCCGCACCGAACCAGCAGCTCGCAAGTATCCGCCAAACCATGTCCGCCCCCGCTTGTAGTAACGTTCCGTTCTCCCAGGTGCTCCAGCACCACTGGGGAGAATGGGGCACCGGTATTGCACATCTTCACTTGATAACCCGCCTCAGTGTCACCCCAGATGAGTATAATGCGGCCGTCTGTGCCGCCAGACTCCTTTACTGACCGGAAGGCATTGCGGTACAGATTGCCAATCATCTGCTGAAACTGGAACAGGTTCAGGTATCCCCGTTCCACCAGGGGAACTGCCAGAGGCATGGTGACATACTCGAACAGGACCCCGACCTCAGCCGCCGCTTCCTGCTCACCCTGGAGCTGGCTGTTCATCAGGCCAAAGCCTGTGGTATCAAAGTTGGAAGCCTCGCTCATCCCCTCCTGACTCTTTTCTCAATGCCTCCACTTCTTCCAGCGCCGCTCCCTCCTCAGCGGACACCCCCGACCCGGTCTTTTCTAAGATCTGCCGCTGAATGGTTTTCAACTCCCGCTCTATCTCTCTATATTTATGGGCGGTGCGCACCAGCTCCTCGGTGTGCTCTGACTGGGCCTCTTTTTCCTTTTTATTTCGATACTCGTTCAACCCCCATTCCAAAAGGATAAGCCCCAAATTCCCTCCTATTTTGAATATATGGAGCTGTAAAAATAGCATACGATATAATAAATAACATACCAAATGTAGATATTATTAGAGAAACATATTCCGTAGTCACTGTTTCCCACTTTTCAGTTTTTGTATACCGACACAGTGCCCAGCATAGTATGCAATACGTTATCCTATTGAATATACTTTGAACTACTACAAAGTTTATAACACCTAATAGAGTAGCTAATAAAAAGCGCAGACATATCATCATTCCCATTTCCCCTTTTTTCTCTGGCAGAAATATTTTGCCACAAAGCATTCGTCATCACGATTCTTTGCCCCCTATAGGAGAAATGCGCCTATTTATACCGATTTGACGAAAACACACTTTTGAATTTTACTTTTCCTTACGCATAATAATAAAAGAAACATTCTGCCGCAAGGAGGCAGATCCACACTTTCCGAGGGGAGATATACATATGAAAAGCGCTCTTGGCAATTTTCTGCTGCGGTTATCCGGATATATCCGGGAACCTGCTGGGCCAAAGTGCTCTTCGAGGGCAGGACAAACGGAGAAAGAGGGCGGCAGGGATATGAAAAAGAAACATCTTTATATTAACCGGGAGCTGTCCTGGCTGAAATTCAACGAACGGGTACTGGAGGAGGCGGAGCGGGAAAGCGTCCCTCTTTGCGAGAGGCTGAATTTTCTCTCCATTTACCAAAATAATTTGGACGAATTTTTTATGGTACGGGTAGGCTCCCTTCTGGATCAAATGCTGCTGTCCCAAAACCTGAAGGACTCCAAGACCCACATGACCGCCCAGGAGCAGATCCAGGCGGTGCTAACGCAGGTGCGGGAGCTGGACAGCAGAAAGTCTACCGTCTATGCAGCCCTGATGGACCGGTTGGAGGCCGCAGGTATTCGGCTGGTGAATTTTCAAACCCTGGACAAGGCGGACAGCGACGCTCTGGAGTCCTACTTCGACACGGAGATCGCCGCGCTGCTTTCCCCTGTCATTGTGGGGAAGCGTCAGCCCTTTCCCTTTCTCCGAAACAAGGAGATCTATGCGGCGGTGGTCCTGTCTGGAAAAAACAGAAAGGAAAAACTGGGTATCATTCCCTGCGGCGACCACGTATTTCCGCGGCTTATCCCCGCGCCGTCCCATCCCGGCACATATATGCTCTCCGAGGAATTGATTCTCCATTTTATTCCCAAGGTATTCAAGGGCTATCACATCAAGGCCAAATCCCTCCTCCGGATCACCCGGAGCGCGGACATCGACGCCGACGCCCTGTATGACGAGGATCTGGACTACCGGGAGTTCATGGTGGAGCTTATCAAACAGCGCAAGCGCCTGGCCCCTGTCCGCCTGGAGCTGTCCCGGGAGTTGGACGGCAGCATCGTGAACACCCTGTGTCAATACGCCGGGGTGAGGCCGGAGTTTGTCTGCCACAGCAGAATCCCCCTGGAGCTGTCCTTCTTCTTTCAGATCCGGGACACCCTGCGCCAGCGGCCGGAGCTGTTTTATGAAAAGCGGGTCCCCCAGCCCTCCTTCCAGTTCCAAAGCGGCCAGTCCCTTTTCAGGCAGATCCGGGAAAAGGACAAGCTGCTCATGTATCCCTTCCACTCTATGAAGCCCTTTTTGGAGCTGCTCCAGGAAGCCGCCAACGACGCCAGCGTCGTCTCCATCAAAATGACTCTCTACCGGGTGGCCCGGCAGAGCAAGGTAGTGGAAGCCCTAATCGAGGCGGCGGAAAATGGCAAAGAGGTCCTGGTGCTGGTGGAGCTGAAAGCCCGGTTTGACGAGGAAAACAACATCGAGTGGTCCCGGCGGCTGGAGCAGGCCGGCTGCCAAGTCATCTACGGGCTGAATGGCTATAAGGTCCACTCCAAGCTGTGTCTGATCACCCGCCGGGCAAGAGGCCGGGTAGAATATTACACCCAGATCGGCACCGGAAATTACAACGAAAAAACAGCGCGGCTCTATACCGATCTGTCTCTGATGACTGCCGATCCGTCTATCGGCACCAGTGCCGCCGCTGTGTTCCAAGCCCTGGCCTTAGGGGAGACGGTGGAGGAAAATCCCGTCCTCTGGGTAGCCCCCCACTGCCTCCAGAACCGGGTCTTGGAGATGATCGATCAGGAGATCGCCCACGCCCGAAACGGCGAGGCGGCATATATTGGACTGAAGCTCAACTCCCTCACCGACAAGGCCATCATGGACCGCCTGATCGCCGCTTCCCGAGCTGGCGTCCCCATCGACATGGTGGTGCGGGGGATCTGCTGCCTGCGGCCCGGCATAGAGGGGCGCACCGACCAGATCCGTGTCATCAGCATCGTAGGCCGCTTTTTGGAGCATTCCCGCATCTATATTTTCGGCACTGGGGAGCGCCGGCAGGTCTATCTCTCCTCCGCCGACTTCATGACCCGGAACACCCTGCGCCGGGTGGAGGTGGCCGCCCCCGTTTTAGATCCGGAGCTGCGGGAGCAACTGTCAGAGATGTTCCAGATCATGCTTCAGGACAACCAGCAGGCCCGGGAGCTGCAGCCCGATGGGAGCTATGTGCGGGTGGAGACCCCCCAGCCCGCCATGGACTCCCAGGCGTTTTTCTTTCAGCAGGCATATCGGCACGCCCTCTCCAGACACAGCGGATCTGCCCCGATGCCCTCCCCCTCCCTGTCTGAGGCCAAAACATAAAATATGCAAAACGAAAATGCGGGGGCCTGGATACCAGGCCCCCGCAAACCATTTGAGGCGTCCTCTCCGGCCCCTCTGCGCCGGCTCTCATTGCCCTCCATGCACCAGGGAAGGCCAGACACTTTTCCCTTTGCCCGCCGCTTACAACAGGCCGTATTTCACCTTGATCCTCTCCAGCTTTTCCAGCATCCCCTCCCCGGCAAACCACAAAAACAGCCAAGTGGCGGCCGCCTGGATACAGTCCATAGGAAAACCGGAGAGATAGTAAGCGGCCAAGATCTTTCCATTCAGCTCCCCCACCCAGATAAGGGCCGACGCCAAATTCATGATGCCCCCGTAAATCAGGACCGCTGACAGCGCGCCAAATACACACAAAGAGCCGCGGCTGCGGCGCAAAAGGCCCTTTTGAAACAGCACCCCCGCCAAAAACCCGATGATGCCCATGGCAAACATCTGCCACGGCGTCCACGGCCCCTGGGAAAACAGAATGTTGGACACCAGCATGGTGGCCGCCCCCACTACGAAGCCGGCCTCTCCACCTAAGGCGACCCCGGCAATGACCGTCAGGGCCATCACCGGTTTGAACTGGGGCAGCATGAAAAAGAAGGCCCGGCCTGCCACGCCTGCGGCGCAGAGCACCGCTATGACCACCAGCTCCCGGCCCTGGGGCTTTCGCCCCTCAAACACCAGGAAAAAGGGCAGCATAGTCTCCAGCAGGATCATCAGCGAGATCCACTCATACTTTCTGCCGCCAAAGCAGGTCTCGCCCACCAGCAGCGTCACCGGGACCAGCAGCAAAAGCAAAACCGCGGCCGCCGCCGTCCGTTTGGACAGCCTCCGCTTCTCTTCCGGCAGCTCCCATTCATTTGTCCCGGAGCTCCGGCGGGTGATGCAGGCGGCAAAGAGAAACAGGGATACGATGAAACCGGCATACAGCCCAAGCTGCTGCGCGGAGAGGGCCGTAAGCCCCTCCGGTGCGATGAGCTTTGTCAGATCTGTCATGCGAATGGCATGGGTGAAAATGGCCAGGGCCGTCCCGCCGGAGACCGCCGCCAGCCCCCTGCGCCACCAAGGCAGCTTCTCCAGCCTCCCCTCCGGCGTCCCCACCCCGGGCTCCGGCAGAGCGGACTCCTCATAGATCGGCGGCGCGGCGGGCGGCAGAGCGCCCCCGCAGGCCCCCATCACATCCTCCGGCGTGACCGCCTCGGGCAGCAGGGCCCGGGCCATCCGGTTGGCCGAGGTGGTGTAAAAGCTGTTCCCGGAGAAAAAGGCGCGGGGAGAGCCCTCCGCCACAGTGCTCCCGTCAAAAAACAGCGCACAGCGGTGGGCATACCGGGCGCAGAACTCCGTGTCGTGGCTGGCCATGACGACCGTCATACCCCGGCTGAGGAGGCTCTGCAAAATCCCCCCCAGGGCCTCTTTGAATTCGGCATCCAGTCCCTTGGTGGGCTCGTCCAAAAGGAGAATGTCCGGCTCTAAAAGCAGCACCTTTGCCAGTGCCGCCCGCTGCTGCTCCCCGCCGGACAAGTCATAGGGGTGGCGGTCCAACAGCTCCCCCAAACGGCACAGCTTCACCACCCGACCGACGCGTTCGGCCTGCTCCTCCTTGGGCCTGCCGCTCAAAAGCGCAAACAGATCCTCCCCCAGGGTCTTTTTCACAAACAGCGCCTGGGGATTCTGCGGCAGGGCAGCCACAGAGCCGCTGATTTGAAGCTCTCCCCGATAGGGCTTGAGGAGGCCCGCGAGCAATTTAAGGCTGGTGGTCTTCCCTGTCCCGTTCCCGCCCAGCAGGGCCAAAAACTCCCCCTTCTGTACAGTCAGGGACCATCCTTTCACCGCGTCGGGCAGCTCCTTTTCATACCGAAACCACAGCCCATGGGCGGAGATGGCCGCCCCGCCGGGATAGCGGCGTTCGACTTCTTCCGGGAGCCCCTGCAGAGGATGCTTTCCGGCAAACGCCGCCAGCCAGTCCTGCCCCTCCTGGACAGTGACGGGGCAAGGCTCATCGCTCTGTGCTGCCGCCCAGACCCGCATGGCCGTCGGCATCGCAAGGAATATGGGATGGTCTGCCGCTTTCAGCGCCGCTCCCACCTCCTTGGGCGTTCCGGCACACAGCAGCCTCCCCCTGTCCATCACGGCCATAGCGGAGGCCAAGGGAAGGGCCTCCTCCAGCCGGTGCTCTGTCAGGATGACCGTCGTGCCCAGCTCCCGGTTGAGCCTGCCCAGGATGGCGATAAAATCTGCCGCCGCGATGGGGTCCAGCTGGGCGGTGGGCTCGTCCAAGATCAGCACACTGGGCTGCATGACCATGACCGCAGCAAGATTGAGCAGTTGCTTCTGTCCTCCGGACAGCCCGGTCACATCCCGGTAAAACCAATTCTGGATACCAAAGAAGGAGGCCATCTCCGCCACCCGCCGGCGAATAGTAGGGGTGTCAAAGCCCAGGCTCTCCAGGCCAAAAGCCAGTTCGTGCCACACCTTGTCGGTGACGATCTGATTGTCCGGGGACTGGGAGACAAAGCCGATCCGCTGGCTCTGGGCACGCTGGTCCAGCGTCTCCAGCGGCTTGCCTTCAAACCAGATCTCCCCGCTGCGCCTTCCATGGGGGGATAGGACAGGCTTCAGCTGCCGCAGCAGGGTGGACTTTCCAGAGCCAGAGGGACCGCAGATGATCCAAAACTCCCCCTGTCCCACGGTCAGGGACAGCTCTTCCACGGCGTTGACGGCCTGCTCCGGGTAGGCAAAGCTCAGACGGCGGATCGCAAACGTGTCCATCGGCGCGCCTCCCTTCCGTCCAAAATGACCGGCGTCAGGCACAAGGCCAAATAGGCCAGTTGAAAGCTGATGGGAAGAACCCCAAGGCTCCCCCCCCTCAGGGCAGGATAATACCGCCAGGCCAGACTTCCCGCCGCCCATCCCGCGGCAACATAGGTGCCGCACAGGGCCAGCCAGCCCAACGCAAGCCGGTCCCGGCCGTCCAGGCGGTAGATGGAAAAGTCCGTCCGCCCGGGCAGGCCATAGCCCCGGCTTTTCATACTGTCCGCCGTCTCAATGGCGTCCTCAAGAGACCAGGTGACCATAATGGAAAAGATGGCGATGGCGTTTTGGGCCCGCTGGACAGGGGGCCCCTGAAATACATCCCGCCCCACACAGCGCTGGGCCTCATTCACCGTCCGCAGCTGCCCTTTGCACTTGGGGACAAAGCGCAGGGCCATGGACAAGATCAAAGACAGCGCGGGGATCACGCGGCCAAAGAGATAGACAAATTTATCTGACGTCATCACCATCGTGTAGCAGGAAAACCAGGTGATCACCGCCGCCAGCATGACCGCCGCGGCGATCCCATAGAGGATACTCTCCAGCGTCAGGGGGTTGCCGGAGGGCAGATAAGTCAGAATGGTCACCCCCGCATGGTTAAAGGCGGGATTGAGGACAGCGGCCATCAGCATCAGGGGCAGCAGATACTTCCATCGCCGCCAGACCCCCCTCCACCCGCTCAGACAGGCGCAGTAGCACAGGGATGCCGCCAGAGAGATCGCCAGGCTGACCGGATGCAGAAAAAACATGGTAAAGCCGATCACCAAGGTAAAATATAAAAAGTTGACCAGCGGATGATAGCTGGAAAAGGCATCTCCATATCCCATGATGCACCCCCCTCATGATCTGCGCGCAGAGCGCCGCGCGTCAGGATCTCTTCTGCTCACCAGCTTCCCTCGGCATTCCCGCCTCCGATGTCTCTGCCCAAATCACAGGTATAGAGCCAGCAGACCACATCGCCGTCCTGGAGCTGATACCGGCTGCAGCCGTAGTTGGGGAACCAGCCGTTGACGGTGTACATCCATCCGGACTGAGCTCCCACATCAAATTCATACAAATTGTTAATCCCCTCGATATAGGCGCTGTTGTAAAGGGGGGTGTTTTCATACTCCATGTGGATCTTCTTCTGCTTACAGACCCGCTGCAAAACATGGAACACGCTCTCTCCCTCGTAAAAGGTAACGGCCGTCGGCTCTAAGATCCAGCCCTCCGCTGGGATCAGCTCCACTTTGTCCGGATCACACAGGTCCATATTCTCCAAAACAGTGTCGCAGCGGATGGAGATGGTGCAGGTGTAGGTGCTGCTGCCGATGGTCATATCCTGGGGCTCTATTGGAAGGGGCTCGTCCTGCGCAGGGGCTGGCGGAGCACTTTCCTCACCGCCTGCGGATGGTTCATCCGTAATGGCTGGAGCCGGTGTCTCCGACGGAGTGCCGGCGGGAACCCCGCTCTCCTCTGCCGCCGACAGGACCGGCCGGCTGGGCTCCGTCTGAGTTGTATCCGTGGGCCCGGCCGGCGGCCATGAGCCATAGGCTCCGCCCCCTGCCGCCTCCTCGCCTTGAGACCTCGGCCCGCCGAGTCCATAAAAGGCCGCGGCAAGCACCACCGCGAGCAGAGCGGGGGCGATGATCTTCCCCTTATGCTTTTTCCACCACATTTCGGAAAACTCCTTACAGCAGTTTCGCGCTGTCCAACAGGTTATATAGCATCTGTGCCACCTCTCCCCGCAGGATGGCCCGCTCAGGCTCCACATCTTCCCCGCTGGGAGCCAAGATGCCCTCCCTGCAGCAGAAGGCAACGTCCTCCCTGGCCCACTGGACCACTGCCAAACGATCGCCGAACCGGGACAAGGTGTCAAGTATCTCAGGCTCCTCCAGCTCCACATCCATACCGCAGAGCGCGGCGGCACGGGCTGTCATGACCGCCGCCTCCTGCCGGGTGATGGTGCCTTCCGGGTCAAAACCGTCCGCCGTCTTCCCCTGGACGATCCCATAGGCGCTGGCGGCGCCCACAAAGGGGGCATACCAGGCATCCGGCTCCACATCGGTAAACTGAGCCGCCCTCTTCTGGAGGGGCAGCCCTAATCCGCGGACCACAACGGCGGCAAACTGGGCCCGGGTCATGGTCTCCCCGGCGCCAAATGTACCGTCATCAAATCCCCGGATGATGCCCCGGGCTGCCAGCGCCTCCACCGCAGCCTGGCTGGAACCGCCGTCCAGATCGGGAAAGGAGACTCCCGGATCGGAGATCACTGCTCTTTTCACATCCCCGTGTTTCCCCGGCAGGCCGTCAGGACGCGCCATATAACCGCTGAGCCGGACTGGGGCATCTCCCATCTGGTACAGGCTGTTTTTCCCCTGGGCAGCCCGCAGCGCCGCCACAAGGGCATAAAACCCCTGCTCTGTGGCCATCTGGTTAGAGCCGGAGCCGTCCCTCCCGTGGCAAAAACTCCCGTCCGATTCCCGATAACTCATTAGGCTATCCAGCAGGGAACACCCGTTCTTCACAAACCGGGGATCGTCCAAGCCGATCCCTAACTCACACAGGGCCACCACGACCTGCGCTGCGCTCTCCGCATTCGGCACACCATAGCTGGAGTAGCCCCCATCCGCCTCCTGCATGGCGCTGAGGCAGTCAAGGGCCCGCTCCACCGCGGCCTTCACTTCCGGCTGAGCCTGATATTTCGCCAACGCCTGCAGTGCCATCCCTGTCAGATCTGCATCTGCGCTGTCCCCCGCTTTTCCAGTGAAGCTCCAGCCGCCGCTGACCAGCTGGCGGGAGAGGATCTCGTCCACATACATTTGCCGGGTGGCCTGGGGCCCCGCGCCCTCATTGACAGGCATGTCATAATTCCCCGCATCCAAGGCAATCAGCGCCCAGATGGGGCCGTTGATCCCCTGCCAGACTGTCTTTTCAAAGTCACCCAAGGGGGCCAACAGGTCATAGCCCGCTACATCTGTGGGGTCGGCTCCCAAAGCAGTGAGGGCAATGGCCACCCGGGAATACTCCGTATATTTTCTCCCATCCAGCACTCCCTTCCGGGACGCGGTCTCCCGTTCTACCGCCCCATAGTAGCCCTCCCAATAGGACTGGGGGACATCATAGCCGCTGCGGGCAAGGCCCAAAATGACCCATTCTCCGCCCATGGAGCCGATCTGAGGGGCCTGAACTGTATTCAGCAGATAGGCCGCGCTCTGCTCTGCAGCGGATTCCAGCCCATCGTCCGCAGCCCCAACCGGAATGCACAGCCCGAACAGGATAATCAGCAACAAGAACAGTCCGGCAACCCGTTTTTTCACCGTCTTCATCCCCGTCTCTCCTCTCTGCTCCGCCGCTCCTCCCGGAGCCGCTCCCCGATCTTCTTACAGCCCTCCAAGATATGTTCATACCCGCCCCGTGTGCGGGGAAGCTGGCACCCGCCGTGGAAAGGGGACGTGCCCTCTCCGCGGCGGCTCTTTTCCTTTGTTATTCTACCACATTTTTCAGATAGCGCATCAAAATAACAACTGCTTGGGCCCGGTCAGTGCTGCCCTGGGGCGCAAGGAGGTCCTCCCCCACCCCATTGATCAGGCCCTCTCCATTGGCCCACCGAAGGGCGTCAAGAGACCAAACGCTGACCCGATCCGCATCTGCAAATCCGCTCAAATCAGCCGCCGCCGACACATCAAGTCCCTTCATGCCGGCATACCGGCACAGAATCACCGCCAGCTGCTCCCGGGTGATGGGGTCATCCGGCCTAAACAGCCCGCTGTCATAGCCCTTGATGATCTCATGCTCCACGGCCCACGTCACCGCGTCCGTATAGTACATGTCCTCCGCCACATCCGGGAAAGCCTCTTCGCCGGAGACTGCGGGGGTGCCCTCTAAACGGTAAAGGATCGTGACGATCATCCCCCGACTGATGACCTCTTCCGGAGAGAAGGTCTCAGTGCCTGTCCCGTTCATCAGCCCCCGTTCATAGACATACCGGATTGCCTCCAGTGCCCAGTGGTCGCCCACATCGGTGAACGGGAAGCCTTTTGTCAGGGCCGCATATGCCTCTTCCGCCGCGGTCAGCACACTGTAGTTCGTCACCCACTTCTTCTGAGCATCAGTCAGGGCATCGTAGGCCTCCCGGGCCGCCTGGATGGCCTCGCCGCTGCCTTCATTTACCGCACCGATGGCGCCGATCAGGGTCTCCGCCTTCTCAGCGGCTGCCTTGTCCTTGGCTGCCGTCCCGCCGCCGATGCTGCCGCCGCCGATATCCTCTCCCAAGTCCCGGGTATAAAGCCATTCTACATAATCGCCGTCTGCCAGCTTTGCCGCAGATGCACTCGTTTGGGGATATATGCCATTGACACGGTACATCCATCCGCTGTCACTGCCCTCATCAAATTCACCCAGGCCCTCAATGGCCTGGATATAGATACCGAACTCGGTATTCGTGCTCTGAATATTCAATCCGGTCTTTTCCAACAGCTCATAGACAGTCGTTCCGCTGCCCACCGTGTAGGACTTCTTACTGAGGTAGGTCTTACCCTGGGGATCTGCCACCCGGATAGAGACCATGATCTTTTCCGTAGATGGAGCAGAGCCGCCCTGCTCTTCGTCCAATGTCACAGAAATGGTCTGTGGAACATGGTTTGCTACATAACTGTCTGTAATAGTCAATGTGCCGCTTTTGCTTTTACCCTCGGACACAATCGTATAGCTATAAGTTCCAGCAATCAGATCATAAATTCCTTCATGTGCCGGATCAACGATACTCCCCCTATGATCTCTCACTTCAATGGAGGCATCGGCGGGAGTGACTTGGAAAGATACTGGACAATTTTTCGCCTGCCAAGTCTCGATGGCAAAAAGATGTCCGGAATCATTGGCGTAATACAATATCCCCTGCTCGTCACACATGACACTGGCAATGCAATAATTTTGTTTGTCCCCACCAGGGGTGTAGAGATCCCCAAGTGTCATAGCACCGTCAGACGCGACCTCAATCACCTGGATCCCGCCAGGCTTTCCATTGCAGGTAAAATACAGGTAAACCGCACCGTCATATGCAGTGCTGGCAAGCATAGAAGACTGCGGGTAAGCGGTAGTTGGGACAGTCGCGACCTCGCCTGTGGCCATGTTGATTTGCGCCACATATGTGTCTTTCCATGCTTTACTCACTCCCACATAGGCATATCCGTCTATAACAAGGGGAGTAGAAGTGCTTGCCCCACCGACAGACACCTTTTCCGTCAGGCCGGTAAGCTGTCCATCACCGCCGATCTCTGCGGTATAAAAACTGCCGCTCTTTGTAACAAAGCAGACTGAATTGGTATCGTAGGCGGCGATAGAGCAGCGGATATCTCCATTTACTGTCTCAGAATCCACTACCTCGCCGGTTCTCTTGTCAAATACCAGCAGAGTGCTGCTGTCTCCGCCTGCAACGATATAATTTCCCACCACACAGCCGCCGGACCAGTAGAAGCCTCCATTGTGGGCGTAAGTCCAGACCGCCTCTTTGTCCTCGTTAGAAGTTGTCGGATCCTCGTCTGCTGCAGGGACGCATACCCAGTCATATTTATTCGTATCATTGTTTCCAAACCCAGTGTAGACATAGCCATCATCATAAATAATGGCACTGAGGGCCTGCCCACCCAGAGGATCGGTATATATCCACTTGGACTCCAAAGTCTGCGCGTCAAATGCCTGGACTATGCCGCCCCCCAGTGCAACATAAATCATGCCGCCTCCATAGGCAGGGGACATATACGCATAGCCGCGGCTGGCGGTCATTGTCACGCTTTTCTCCACTGCACCGGTCTCCGCATTGATCTGGCTCAATTGATCACCACTGGCTGTGATGAGTTTTCCGTCCACCATGATATAAGAGGTAGGCATCGAATATCCGTAACGATCAATGGCCGCAACAGCAGCCGCCCACTTCAGCTCCGCCTCACCAGCATTGCGAGGCACCCGGGCAGTGGTGACGGCCATGTTGTTGTCGCTGTTTCGAAAGTTCTTCCATTGGGCTTTGATATCAGAAACCGGCTCCGCCGCCGCAGTCAGTTCGACTTTTGTAGAAGAATTGTTCAAATCAACAGTCCCGCTCTTCCCGAAAAAGCCGTACTGTCCAACATGCCAGGTATAGGGAGCCACACTCTGATCCAACAAAAGCATGTAAGAGGTCTGTCCACTCACGGTGGTCCCATCCGGCAGGCTTACCACGTTATTGGAGGCATCGGTAAGAGTCAACACAGAGCCTTCCGGCACAGTAAAAGTATGCTCGACTGCCTGATACCCTGTGACGGAGAGAATATACTCACGAACCACTTCTTTATCTCTGCTGGCCAATTTAATTGTATAGGTATTTGTGCCGTCAGCAACGGCATAGCCGCTTTCACTGACAACCTCACCGTTGATGGTAATCTCTGTATTCGCCATGTCTCCCCCCACAGTGGGAAGGATTTTTAACTCCACTCCTGACGCTGCTGCCGCAGAATAAGCCGCGGTATTGGGATCGATCGCCGGAGAGACAGCAAGCAAATAGTCTTTCTGCACCAGTTTGAGATCAGACAGGGCAACTTCCCGATTCACATTCACAGTATAGTTTGCCGTCCCTCCGCCAGTCCGTGAGATTGCAAATTTGATCTCGTTTTTTCCCGCGGTAAGAGGAACATTGGTCCATCCATCACCGGACACAGCAATTTCCCGTTCATTATTGAATATCTGGACTGATACTTCCTGGGGCACATTGACTTTGACACCGATAGATGCTTTTGTATATGGCTGATCCGGCAATGTATATGCCATGACCTCTGGCGCAAAGGCCGGAGCCAGTTGGATACCATTGACAAAAATACCGCCGGCTTGATTCTCATCCACCACTTGAACGACGCAGACTGGGGAAACGATGATAGTTCCTTCAGGCCCGGCGGCACTGACCACATAGGTCCCAATGGTGTCGAAGGTCAAAGCTACCTCTCCTTTGTCATTGGTGGTATTAGAAGCTGTCCCATTTATGGTGACTTCTGCATTGGAGAGCGGGTAAGAGACCGGTTGCCACTCTTTGTCATATCCAACGACATTCAACGTCAGCGTTAAAGCTTCCCCCTTGGCCACGGTTACTTGATGCTGGTCAAAATAGGAATACTGGTCATTATAATTCTTTTGATCTTGGTAAATAAAGGCGCTGATGCTGTCACCGGCCTCCACAGGGGCTGCAAGGGACCAGGCAGACACGTCATTCAAATAATAACCAAAGGCCCCACTTTCGTCCCCCCAGAGCTTATCAAGCCCCAGGCCAAAATCTCCTATAGAAGAGCCATATCCAGCCTCCGCACCACCGCTGTAATATTCTGAATGCGCAGCTCTCAAGGCATCGTCAATGGTGTACTCCGTTTGCCCGCTTAGCACAACGGGAACTTCAGCGACAAGTTCTCCATCTTTCCCTGTGACGATTTGGCCATCTTGTGAAATAGTCACATAAACAGTGATATCTTCCGCCGCCGCCAGCGCCGTACCCGACAGCAATCCCAGCACCATGACAAATGTCAGGAGCCAGGAACACACTCTCTTCTCCATGGAAAGCCCTCCTCAATAATAAAAATATCATAATCGCCCAAAGGGCGTGGAAACGGAGATAGCCGGCCTTGAAAACAAAAAAACGGATGCTCCCGCATCCGCTTTTGTCTATGACGAAAAAGCGGCAGTATCTCAAAATACTACTGCTTTTCAAATGGCTTGAAAAAGTACCCCGTCTTGAGACGGAGTACTCTCCCTTGTAGGTCTTCTGACTCACATGTTCAGGCGCTCTCTTCGCGCCAACGCCTGCCCTTCGCCTTCCCAGCCGCTCTTCTCCGCAGCCAGTGACCCGCTTTCGCGGAAAAAGGGCACGCTCCATGATTACAGCACAGTGGGAGGGGCCGCCGTCCTCTGACGCCTCTCTCCCACTGTGTCCAGGGTTCTGACCTGGTTCCCTTGTTCAGCAGAACAAGAATGCGTGTCCCGTCTTCCCGCGGGGTCGCGCATTTGCCACAAAAGCCGGAGCAATGATTGGATTGTAAGAGAGGACGTTTCCTACTCTTTTTGTAGTTTATACCCTCTAAAACAGGCTGTCAATCTTCTTTTGTTCCGCCGTCAAAGCATCCTGACCGCCGCACCTTAGGCCTCCAGCCCACGGATGAGGTTCACCATCTCGATGGTGCCTTGGGCGCACTCAACTCCCTTGTTGCCCGCCCGCTCGATGGCCTGCTCGATGATGTCTGTGGTCAGGGTGCAGAACATGACGGGGACACCGCTGTTCAGCGCCGCCTGGCCCCCCTTTTGGACACCTCACTGCACACATAGTTATAGTGGCTGGTGCTGCCCTATATGACCGCTCCCACACTTCCCGTTCTCCGCCATCTTAGAGACAATGAGCGGGATCTCAAAGGCCCCAAGGGCCCAGACCACGCTGATGTCATCGCCCTTGGCCCCGTGGCGGATAAGGAGAGCCTTCGCAGCCGCTCAACGGCTTAGAGACAACGAATTCGTTGAACCGGGCGGCCACGATGCCCACCTTGATGCCCTCGGATATTAGCTTTCCCTCAAATGTTTTCCTGTGTTTTCCCTTATCAGCCACCATAATACGACTTCGGAGCATATAGTCGGCTTCCGAGGAATGTGCGGGTGAACCTCGCACAAAGCCTGCAGCATCAATGGATTTGCCGTTTCCTGTAAACTGCTGATATGCCCTAACAGCAGTTCAAAACGAGTGGGACATTAAATTCCGATTTATTGGGCCGGTGCCCCAAAAATGGAGGCATTGCTCATATCCACCACAGCTTGGCCCATGGAAACGCCCATCACGCAGGCGTGTGGATCGCAAAGGACTTCGGTCATCTGATCCTTGGAATGGACCCGCCGAGAAACGAAGCGACCCGGGAAAAGCTGTTCTATACCACCTTCTGAGGCATGGGCGGCAAGCCCAACGAGATGCTGCTGACCTACGCCAGCCAGATCCAATTCGACTGGGATGTGGAGGACCGCAGCATAATCGCCCTCGAGCAATACGCACAGGCCGAAAAAAAAGGCCATGGCCCAGAAGTGCGCCGCAGTCAAGGTCAATCCTGTGGGAGTGCCGGATTATAATTCTCCCTTGATGGTCTCAAGCACCTCTGGGTCAGTGAGCAAAAACTGACCGGGACCAAGACCGGATTGATAGGTCAGCACATATGCCTGCGCACCATATTCCTGGCAAAAGGCGTCCATTTTTCCCTTAATATCCACCTTTTTTTCATAGTCTCCCAGATAGAAGGTCTCCGGTTTGAGTTGAATGCCGATCAGCTTCCCTTTCGCACCGTAGACATAAAAATCAATAAAATACTTGGTGTCCCACTCTTCGGGCGCCTCCCGCACGTTCGGAGAGATCATCTTCCGCAAAAGCGCCAGAGCCCGTTTTTCTTTATCGTACCCCGAAAATGTCCTGCGAAACATGACATCATAGATATAGCTCCTGCACTCCGCTTTGGATACCCCGTATTCTTCAGGGATGGACCGGCTCATCTCCTCGGCCAAGCCGTCGAGAAACGCCTCATCGTGGACGTTGTGAAGATACCACATCCTCCACTCCTCTTCTGTAAGAGGCTCCAGGTTCCGAATCATCCCCATCATATACCCGATCCGGTTTGGATGGTTGAACTTGCCCTTATTATAGTATCTGTTCAATATTTCCTCTGTCGCCATATCAATCCTCCACCTCGATCTTCAGTCCGTTCTTCGTCTTGGTATAGTAGATCATCTTCACCTCGATTCCCTCCGACAGCCGGCCCATGGTTCGATAGCTGTCCGGCTTGATGGAGTAGGGTATCTCCCCTACAAAGCCGTCGATCCCCTTTGACTCTTCCTCCGGCACGGCCAGCCGATAGGTCTCTCCCCGCATTTCCGCCAGCGAGGCCAAAATGGCCTTCTGTACATAAAGGCCGTTAAAGGTCTTGCAAATGACCAGATCCTCCACCCAGCGCCGGACCATATCTCGGTCAATGAGGCGAATGGCCTCTCTCAGGTTTTCCACCTGGGCATAGATCTTGCCTGTCGCCTTCTCAAACGCCTCGGGGTGACTTTGCACATACCACGCTCTCCAACCGTCTATGGTCATCTCGGAATCTGAGGCCATAAACTCCGGAAAGAGCTCAGACATCTGCCCGACCACTGCCGGCCGGGTCCCTTGGGCGTTCTGGTTTGCCCAGTTGATGAGCTGGGAAGTGTACTTGAGAAAAGTGCAGCTTTCGCTCTCATTGTACCATTCTATACTTTCATTCTTCAGTGTATAATTCATGGGTTCGCCTTTCTGTAATTCTCTCCCATTCTCTCTTTGCGCTCCTCAATTCCCTTGATCCTCCGATCCAGATTCCCCATATATGCCTTCAGCTCCTCCTCAGAGGTCATGATAAAACAGCCTCTGAAGTTGGAGGAGAGGGGCAGGGCAAACGCTTCCGCATCCTGTTTGATCAAAGTCTGTGCCGGGCGTGGGTGTCATTCTCCTCGATGTCGAGCATCTTCCCGATCTGGCCGGAGGTGATCTCATGTCCCTCGCCCCGGCGAAGGGCAAGGATCTCCACGATCCGTTTCAGCCGTTCATTGTCTGCTGCCGTTCCCTCTTAAAATATTTTATGCGTCCGGAAAATCTTTCAAAGGATAAAAACAGTATATCACACCGCTTATTCATCGAAAAGTCCGTTTTCCCTTTTATATGGCCGCAATGAGAGCCCACCCGCAGATTTTTCCCCAGCTGTGGATACGATCAAATGGGAACAGAATCAATTCACACAGACCAGCACCCAACAAAAAACGACTTGCTTCGGGCAGCTGTCCATAAAACAGGTTTTGAGAAACAAATACTATGGCAGTTGCCGGACAGGGTTTGCTGACAAAAGGGTATGTACCGTAATGGTACATACCCTTTTGCTTTGAAGGTTGGCTTAAAAATGGATGGAATGGATTTGTATACGATTTGGGGGCGAAAATCAGGGATTATTTCGCCCGTGAACGGAACAAAAAATGTGGTCGTATGATTTGGTACTGTTGTGTAAGCGGGGGCACGTAACCAATCGGCACCTATTTCAGCTTTTTTCTGTATGGTTAATGACCTGATATTTTTAAATCTGAGCCTTTCAAAGGGCGCAAAAACAGGAATCCGAGGTTTACCAACACGATCGTCGCTACCCACGAAAGCGGAAATGCGTGATAGAGCATCGGCAGCGTGGAGACTGTCCGAAACACTGTGCAGACCCAGATAATGCGGAATGCGCAGGTTCCGATCATGGTACTAACAGCCGGATACAGCGCGTGCCCGCTGCCGCGCAGAACGCTCGCCGGTATTTCGTAAAAGTTGCAGATCGGCTCAAACAGAAGAATGCACAAAATACGCACTCCGGCGCTTTCGATCACAGCGGCCGCTGGCGTAAAAAGCGATGAGAAAAAGCTGCGGAACAGAACAATCACAAAAATCAGAACAGAACTGCACACAGTTGATAACCCCAGACACAGCCATAGGATGCGCCTGCATCGGTCATTTTGCCCGGCGGCGTAATTCTGGCTGGTAAAGGTGGTCGCTGTCTGCCCAAATGCCGTAATGATATAGTAAGTGAAGTATTCAAAGTACAGGGAAATAGTGCTGCCAGCAATCGCCGTTTCACCAAAGCCGTTGATAGACGCCTGCACAAAAATGTTGGCAAAGCAGAACACGGCGCCCTGCACAGCGGCTGGGATGCCAGTTTTCAGAATATTCCACGCAATGCGCAGAGAAAATTTTGGCCTGCGGAATGTAAGTTGAAACATTTTATCGTTTATCAGACGGCGCAGCACCACAAGCGCTGAAAGCATGGTAGAAATATCGGTGGCAATCGCAACCCCGGCAACTCCCATACGAAACACGATTACAAAGAGCAGATTGAGTCCGACATTTGCAATTCCCGAAATCATCAGCGCCCAAAATGGATAGCGGCTGTCGCCGTGCGCTCTCAACGCAGAGGCGCCAAAGTCATATAACAGTAAAAACGGGTAGCCCAGCATATAGACCCGCAGATACAGCTTTGTCTCATCAAAAATGCCAGACGGTGTCTGAATCAGCCGCAGCAGCGGCGCTGCTGCGGCTTGCCCCAAAAGCAGAACGAGGATACCAATGATCCCCGCCAGAAGCATTGACGTTTGTACTGCGGCAGGCATTTCCGCTTTTTTGTTTTGCCCAATATAATTTGCGATCAGAATATTTGCGCCGATGGATAAACCGGAGGAGAGCGTAACGATCAGCGCAATGATCTCGGTGTTTGTTCCAACCGCCGCCAATGCATTCTCATCGCCAAAATAGCCGACAACGACGGTATCGGCTGCATTGAATAGCTGCTGAACCATGCTGCTGAGCGCAATCGGCAGCGTAAAAATCAGCAGTTTTCCCACCAGCGGACCACGCAGCATGTCCATCTCTGTGGTTTTCAAATTCATATTCATTCACTCCCAAATCTGTCTTGCACTATCATACATGAAGCACTAAAATATAAAAAGCGAATATGATAGATAATCAAAATCGAAAATTGGAATGAATGTGGTATGGAAAGTTCTTTACTGAAGTATCTTGCCTTTGTCAAAACAGTGGAACGGGGCAGTTTCACCCGCGCGGCGCAGGAACTGGATTACGCCCAATCCTCCATCAGCAAAATGATTGCCGATCTGGAAACGGAATGGGGCATGACACTGCTGGAACGCAGTAAAAGCGGTGTCCGCCTGACCTCTGCCGGAGAGCAAGTCTTGCCGCTCTTGCGCAAGGTTTTGAATGACCATCAGGAGTTAGAGGGACAGATCTGCCGAATGAATGGAATAGAAACCGGTGTTGTCCGCATCGGCACCTTTGCCAGCGTTGCGATCAACTGGCTTCCGAACATCTTAGCCGCACTGCAAAAGGACTATCCCGGCATCGAATACGAAATGCCGCTTGGCGACTATGATGAGGTAGCACAATGGATCAGGGAGGGGCGTGTGGACTGCGGCTTTCTGCGTCTTCCGACGTTCCCTCAATTTGACACGATCCTACTGAAACAGGACGAATATAAGGTTGTGCTTCCGGCAGGGCACTGCCTTGCGGAAAAGGAAACGGTCGACATTGAAGATTTGAATGGTTTGCCGTTTCTGCTGCTGGAACACGGCAGGAAAACGGAAGTCTCCGACCTGCTGGAACGTGCCCATGTGCAGCCGGATATCCACTTTACCACATGGGAAGACTTTGCTATCATGGCGATGGTGGAAAAGGGCATGGGAGTTAGTATTCTGCCTGATATGATCTTGCAGCGTATCCCTTATCAAATCGAAATACGTTCTCTGCGAAAACCATACTATCGCTCAATCGGTCTGGCAATCAAAAACCAAAAGCATATCACGCCAGCCGTAAAAAAATTCATCGATTACCTGCCATTTCGGACGAATACGGGATAATGTGGTACGGTGAGACAGCTGATAAAGGATGAAAACACATTCGATCTTGGAGTAAAATGCATAAGGGCTTGGGACTATCCCCAAAATGAAAACAGGGCGTTTCGGCAGTCAGCCGGAACGCCCTGTTTTTCCGGTGTGGGTACTCACCGGATTTGCTTGCTATTCCCCAAAATCGCATTTGTTTTTGGAAGATCACTGCCAGATAAACTGGAAGTTATCCGTCTGCATTCATATCAGCACATCCGGGAATTCGGGGCGGTGGGCATGGATAATGCAGAGCAAGTCTTTCAAAGCCGCTTTGCGAAGTTCTCCGCCGCTGCATACGACCTCAAAACGGCCCTCACAAAGCATGGTATAGTTTCCTGTTTCATGAAATCCATTTCTCAGATAGAAATTCTTTCTGCGAATCCTTTGCGCATTATTCTCTGCGTTTTCGTCGAGCACTTCAAAATCCAAAACAAGCTGCAGATCAGAATAGACCTCCAGCAACTTCTGTATCGCCATACTTCCATAATCTTTTGATCGTACATGGCTATCTATTGCCAAAAAGTAAATATATCCACATTCTTTGTTTTTCAAAAGGACAACAAACCCTATTGGCTTTTTGCCATCGTATATTCCAAGCACATCTGTATTTGTATCCGATGCAAATTCAAAAATTTCGTCAAAACTCATTCGTTCTGAGAGAGGAAATGCTTCATCATTTATTTGCTCGAAGCTGCCGATGTCTTCACCGGTTGCTTTTAGCTTGTTAAATTCTATGTTCAAGCTGATTTATCCTTTCTATTCCGCAAATCCCAATTTGGTAACTCATATATAATTTACCATGTTACGATGTTTACTTCAAGGAACATTCACGCTGTCAAAGGAAAGTGCATCAAAGCTCTCTCAAAAAGTCCGCTGCAAATCCAGACTTTTCACCAAAGCTATTGACTCGAATGTATGTTCCCGATATACTGTCAGCAAGTAAATAACGTAGTTGTGCTGTGGAGCCGCTGACGAAGTGATGTCTTCCTAATGCCGCATGAACAGAAGCCCTGTGCGGACGTCTGTTTTGTTGGTATGGGAAGATTTTTCATATCGTCATGCGGCTCTTTTTGTGATCCTCCGTCACTCTCCGAACCGGCAGGAAGGAGGGATGAAATACACAATTTCAGTTTGCCAATGTCTGTTGGCAAATGCGGCATCGCCGCTTTGATTACCGGCTTGCACAGCCGAACAGGACTGTCAAGGACGCGCAGCGTCCCCGTTCCTCTCTGGCAGGAGTTACCGCAGATTACGGTACGCCTGAAAGAAGGAAATACCACCTACCGCTTCACTGCCAGCTTTGACGGAGGGCACGCACTTCCTGAAAAGGCAGTGAAGTTGATCGACTCCGAAAGGGGGGTGTGATCATGATCAACAGCAACCTTGTCTTGGCAGACTGCCCGCAGATGATGGAGGAATCTACTATGAAGCAGTCTGACAAAATTACCGCGCTGTATTGCCGTCTTTCCCGCGATGATGAATCGCAGGGCGACAGCAACAGCATTGTGAATCAAAAAGCCTACCTCAGCTGATACGCAAAGGAATATGGCTTCTGGAACACGGAGTTTTTCGTGGATGACGGTTATACGGGTGCAAACTTCCAAAGGCCGGATTGGCAGCGCATGATGTCTCTGGTGAATGAAGGGAAAATTGGCACGGTCATCACAAAGGACATGAGCCGCATCGGTCGTAACTATCTGGAAGTGGGGATGTATACTGAAATCACATTCCCGCAGAATAACGTCCGGTTCATCGCCGTCAACAGCGGCGTGGACAGCGCCAATCAGCAGGACGAGGATACCTTTCCAGCGGGTGCAGGAGCTTCGCCGCAATAAGCGCAGACAATTCACGCAGGCTCAGCGCAGGATGGAAGAGCTTGACCGGCTGTTCAAGCGGCTCTATGAGGACAATGTCTCCGGCAAAATCAATGACAGCCAGTTTGGAAAGCTGTCCGCCGACTATGAAAATGAGCAAGCCGAGTTGACTGAGAAAATGCAGCTCTTGGAGCGGGAGATTGCGCAGCAGGAAGACGAAGCCGACAGCATCGAACAGCTCATTCTCAGGGCAAAAAATATCCTGACTTGCAGAAGCTGACGCCCGCTGTGCTGCACGATCTTGTGAACAGGGTGTAGTCTGCACTCCCAACAAGAGCAGCGGGCATCGCGTGCAGGATGTGCATATCAGCCTTGCCTGTATCAGCTTCCTGCCCAAGAGCACTCTTTCTGGGATGGTCAATCACGCAGTAAAAAGCAGAACAGCGTGACTTTCGCCACGCTGTTCTCTCTTAAAATGTGAAACCTGTCTTATGCGGTGCTATCCTCGGCAAGTCGTTTTTTCGGCACCCATATGTAAAAAATACCTTCCCGTCCATAGCGGGCACCAAAAGCCAAATCAAGGCCCAAGGAAGTGGATCCGGTTTGGAGCGAAACTGGGCCAGAATACGCAAGAAATGACTTTTAATAAAAAAAATCGCTGCGAACGATATATCGTTCGCAGCGATTTGGTGGAGACTACTGGACTCGAACCAGTGACCTCCTGCGTGTGAAGCAGGCGCTCTAACCAGCTGAGCTAAGCCTCCATATCACGGTCAAACAAGCCCTTGACCTTTGGGCCCCAACAAAAGTATCGCTTTAACTTTTGTTGGGAGAAGGAGGAAAGAAACGATGGACGTGAAACTTTCGGCAACGCCAAAAGCAAAACAGAATCGATTTCTTCCAACGTGGTGACGCGTATGGGAATCGAACCCATGTTACCGCCGTGAAAGGGCGGTGTCTTAACCTCTTGACCAACGCGCCATAGATTGTCCGGCGCATCTCTGCCGCCTTTTAAAGGTTCTCCTTAGGGCGCCCCACCGGGCACCCTAAGGAATGGTAGCGGCACCTGGATTTGAACCGGGGACACCACGGGTATGAACCGTGTGCTCTAGCCAACTGAGCTATGCCGCCATCTCACCCCACAAACAGGGCATAAATTAGTATACCCGATTCTCCCCATCTTGTCAATCAAATTTTTCCGAATCAGGCACAAAAAATTATTCTAACTTATATCCTGCGCCCCACACCGCTTTGATAAACTGGGGCGCTTGGCGGGCCTCCCCCAATTTTCTCCTCAGCCGCCGGATGCGGACCATGACGGTGTTGTTCTGCTTAAAATACTTTTCTACCCAAACCGCCTCAAACAGCTCCTCTGCGGAGACGCCCCTCCCCCGGTTGACACACAAAAGCCACAAGATGTCAAACTTAATGGGCGTCAGATGTAAAAGCCGGTCCCGGAGCCGGCACTGGTGGGCGGTCCGGTTGACAGTAAGCCCCGCGCCTCTAAGACATCTTCTGTCTCTTTCCCGCCGCTGTTGTAACTGGTATGCCGACTCAGCTGCGCCTTACTCTCGCCGCCAATTCCTGCGGGCTGAGAAGTTTGATCATATAGTCATCCGCTCCCACCGCGGGGTCGGTGATCTGATCCCGATCTCTCGTCTTTTCCGTGCGCATCAAAACGGGAAAGGACTGGCTCCGCCGGATCTCCGCGCACAGCGCCATTCCGGATATATCGGGCAAGATCACATCCAACATCGCCAGATCAAACCTCTCCCTCCCCAAGATTTCCAGCGCCTCCGCCCCTGTACCGCAGGAGGTTACTTGAAATCCCTCTCCCCGCAGATACACTGTCACCGGCTCGGCAATCTCCAGTTCGCTGTCCACCGCCAAAAGATCGGACCTCAATTCCATCGCCCTTATCTCCACGGCCGCCGGCAGCCCCTTTGCTGTCATGGGTAAGGCCACACTGTCAAGCCCTATTCAGAATCGGCCACTATCCAGCTCTCCAAACCGGCAAATACATCCCTCTGGGTGGGCTCCGCTCCTTTGACCTGCCCCCACTGGGTCAGCACAGAGCCATTTTTGAAACACAGCGATATGACGGGTGCCGTCTCTGTCACCTGGGAATAAAGCGCGCCCGCCGCCTTCTCCCGCTCCTGCCCGCCGGCGGCCCGGTAAGCGGTCAAAAGCGCATCGGTCTCGGCGCTGGAATATCCGCCGTAGTTCAGATCTCCGCCTGTCCCCAAAAGCTTCTCTAAATCAAAGTCGGCAGTGAGCACCGTCTCCCCCAAAAAGAGATCGAACTCCCGCCGCTCCAAGGCGGTGACAAAGTCATCCCAAGGCAGCTTCTCCACCGTGACAGCGCACCCCAATTCCTCCAGCGCGTCTGCCAGGCTCTCTACCACTGTGACCTTATAAATGTTATCCTGATTTACCACGATCTTTAAGGAGAGGCTGCTGCGCCCCCTGCGGAGCCGCCCCTCCTCATTCAGCGTCCACCCGCCCCCCTCCAAGATGGCCTGGGCTCCCTCCGGGTCACAGTCCAACTGCCGGGCCAGCGCCCCATCATATACTTCGGCATTGGGGTGGACTGGCAGCGCCGAGGCCACGGCGTGGCCTGCCAGCAGGGTCCCCGCGATCTCTTCCCGGTCAAAGGCCCGGGCAATGGCCTGCCTTACCGCCTGTTCCTGGCAGGCCCCAGAGCGGACATTGCATCCCAGATATAAAAATCCGGTGGTGGGATAATCCACCGTCTCAAACCGGCCAGAATAGCCCAGGACATTGGTCCCCGTCAGATCTGTATTTACCAGAGATATCTCCTGGGCATCAAAGGCATAGACCAGATCGTCGTCGGCGTGGACAGACCGCAGGGCGATGGTGCCCAGCGGCACCTCCGCCCCAGGCTTGGCTGTGAGTGCCAGGCTGTCTCCTTCCCCCTCCAAATAATAGGGGCCAGTTCCCAAGGGCCGGAGCGGATCCTCCGTCTCTTTAACGATCGGCACATCCAGCAGCACAGGAAGAGCGCCATTGGCCCGGGAAAGGGTGACCACCACCTCTCCTTCCCCGACCGCTTCTACGCGGCTGATATCGGCAAGCCGCCCGGCATACCGGGCACTCTGGCGGGCCTGGTTCAATGACTCCACTGCTTCCGCGGCGGTCAGGGGGGAGCCGTCGGAAAAGACGGCATCCGCCAAACGAAACGTCCAGGTGAGGCCGTCCCCACTGACCGTATATCCCTCGCACAGGTCCCCCTGTGCTTGGAACTGCCGGTCCACCGCAAACAGCCCCCGGTACAGCAGCGGCTCCAACACTGCGTTCATTTGGCTGGTCCCTGTCATGGGATGAAATCCCCCATTGGGATAGCATGGCAGCACGAAATCCAGCCCCTCTGCAGTTTCCACGGGGGGCAGTGTGGCGGTGGGCTCCGGCGTAGGTTCCGGCTCCGCCCCGCAGCCGGAGAGCGCCAGCGCTCCCGCCAGCGCCACGGCCAACAGCTTGCCTTTCCCTCTCATGCCCTTCCCTCACATCAGGGAGATGAGCGCAGCCTGGCTGCCCCGCTCTCCCTTGGTATACCGGTGAGACCAATACTTCTCCGGAGCGCAGAAGGTACACTCCGGAGAGATGTCGATGTGCTCTTTCCGCACTCCTACGCGCTCCAAGCGCACGGTGTTGAGCCCCTTCAGATCCACCTTGAACTTTCCCTCCCCGCCCCCGGAAATATAGGGCAGGGCGGCAGCTCCCAGAGCGGCGGTCATGGCGTTGGGCACATCCTCACTGGTCTCAAAGCAGCATTTGGAGATACCGGGGCCGATGGCAGCCACAATGTCGGACACTCTGCTCCCATAGTACCCCACCATTTTTTCCACTGCCCGCTCCACAATGCCCAGGGCGGTCCCTCGCCAACCGGCGTGGACAGCCGCCGCCACCCGGCGGACCGGATCGCAAAGCAACACAGAAAGGCAGTCGGCTCCGAACACCACCAGTGTCACGCCGGGGATGTCGGTGATCAGTCCGTCGGCATCATAATCCACCTTTTTGTCCAGGCCCTTTCCCGCATCGGCGGAGGTGACACACCGGACGGTGTCCCCATGGACCTGGCTGGAAAAAATCAGCTTCGCCGGATCCACCTCCAGCCCGCGGCAGACCAGCCGGTAATTCTCCCACACCCGGATCGGATCATCTCCCCGGTTGATCCCCAAATTCAGCGAAGCATAGGTCCCCTCTGACACGCCTCCCAGCCGGGTGGTGAAACCATGCCTGACCCCCGCTCGGGCAAGCTGAGGAGAGATTTGAAAGGGGACTCCCTGAAGGGTTTTATCGATAAGTTCCATGTCGGCTCCTTTCTTCCTGCGTCGGCGCAGATCACATCGGTATGAAAGCACAGCCCCCACCGCCCCAAGTCACGGTCGGTGAAGGCTGTGCAGTCCCCTTTGTCTGTTACATATCCTCTTCGGAGTGATATTCCTTACAAGTGCATTTCTTCCACTTTTTCCCGCTTCCGCAGGGACAGGGATCGTTCCGCCCAATCTTCTGGCCTTTGCGGACCACAGGCTGCTTCTTCACCGTCTGGTCGCTGCCGCCGGACTCGCCGGTGACCTTTGCCACCCGCTCCCGCTTGACCTCGCCCTGGGGCTGGATGCGGGCCAGGAACAGCCGGCGCACCGTCTCCTCCTGGATGGCCGCGATCATTTCCTCAAACATGTCGTAGCCTTCCCGCTTATACTCAATGACAGGATTGCTCTGTCCATAGGCCCGCAGGCCAATGCCCTGGCGAAGCTCCTGCATGGCGTCGATGTGGTCCATCCAATATTCGTCTACCACCCGAAGCATAATCACCCGCTCCAGCTCCCGCATGAGGGGAGAGCCGATCTCCCGTTCCTTAGCCGCGTAGAGCGTGACAGCCTTCTCCTTAAGCTGTTCACACAGCTCCTCGGCACTGAGCTCCGCCAGCTCCTCGTCGGTATATCTCAGCTCGTCGGGGCCCAGAAAGACACCCCGGAAATGCTCAGTGGCCTCCCGCCAGCCTTCGGCGTCCAGCCGGTCATGCTCGCCCATATGACCGTGGACTGCACTTTCAATGCCGCCTGCAATCATCTTCCGGATATTCTCCTGAAGGTCCTCCCCATTGAGCACCTGACGGCGTTGCTTATAGATGACCTCCCGCTGGGTGTTCATCACGTCGTCGTACTCCAGCACCGTCTTCCGGGTCTGGAAGTTCCGGGATTCCACCTGCTTCTGCGAGTTCTCAATGGCGTTGGTCAGCATCTTCTGCTCGATAGGGGTATCCTCATCCACCCCCAACTTCTCCATCATGCCCATGACCCGCTCCGAGCCAAACAGCCGCATGATGTCATCCTCCAAGGAGAGGAAGAACCGAGTCTCGCCGGGATCCCCCTGCCGTCCGGCGCGGCCCCGGAGCTGGTTGTCGATCCGCCGGGACTCGTGGCGCTCGGTGCCCACGATGAAGAGGCCGCCGGCCTCCCGGACCTTGTCAGCCTCGGGCCGGATCTCCTCTTTATATTTGGCCTCCGCGGCCTGGAAGGCCTTCCGGGCATCAATGATCTCCTGATCATCGGTCTCAGCAAAGCCGGTGGCCTCGGCGATGAGTTCGTCGCTGAGCCCCGCCTTGCGGAGATCCGCCTTAGCCAAAAACTCCGCGTTGCCGCCCAGCATGATGTCCGTGCCCCGGCCGGCCATGTTGGTGGCCACAGTGACGGCGCCGAACTTGCCCGCCTGGGCCACGATCTCCGCTTCCTTCTCGTGGTTCTTGGCGTTGAGCACATTGTGCTTGATCCCCTCCCGCTTGAGAAGCTCAGACAAAAGCTCTGATTTCTCAATGGAGATGGTGCCCACCAGCACCGGCTGGCCCTTCTCGTGGCACTCCTGGATCTGACGGATCACCGCCCGGAACTTGCCCGCCTCTGTCTTATAAACCACATCGTTGTGATCCTTCCGAGCCACGGGCCGGTTGGTGGGGATCTCCACCACGTCCAGGGCATAGGTGCCGTTGAACTCCTCCTCCTCGGTCATGGCGGTGCCCGTCATGCCGGAGAGCTTTCCATAAAGCCGGAAATAGTTCTGGAAGGTGATGGTGGCCAGCGTCTTGGACTCTCGCTGGACCTCCACCTTCTCCTTAGCTTCAATGGCCTGGTGGAGCCCCTCAGAATACCGGCGGCCAAACATGAGCCGCCCGGTAAACTCGTCGACGATGATGATCTGGTTGTCCTTCACCACATAGTCGATGTCCCGCTTCATGAGACCCCGGGCCCGGATGGCCTGGTTGATGTGGTGGGACAGTGTGGTGTTCTCCGGGTCAGACAGGTTCTCCACATTGAAGGCCTTCTCCGCCTTGGCCACGCCCCGGGCAGTGAGGGTGACCGTCTTGGCCTTCTCATCCACCACATAGTCCGCGTCGATGTCCGGATCTTCCTCCTCCTTGGAGTCAGTCTTGGCATACACCTTTGCCTTCAGGGTGGAGGCGAAGTGGTCCACGATCTGATAGAGCTGGGTGGACTGCTCCCCCTGGCCGGAAATGATCAGCGGCGTTCTGGCCTCGTCGATGAGGATGGAGTCCACCTCGTCCACAACGGCAAAGGCATGACCCCGCTGCACCAGTTCGGCAGCGTAGATAGCCATGTTATCCCGCAGGTAGTCAAAGCCAAACTCGTTGTTGGTACCGTAAGTGATATCGGCGGCATAGGCCTTCTTCCGGTCAGCGGGGAACACATCGTGGATGATGAGTCCCACCGTGAGGCCCAAAAACCGGTAGAGCTTGCCCATCCACTCCGAGTCACGCTTGGCCAGGTAGTCGTTGACGGTCACGATGTGAACGCCCTCGCCGGTCAGGGCGTTGAGGTAGGCGGGCAGAGTGGCCACCAAGGTCTTGCCCTCGCCGGTGCGCATCTCAGCGATCCGCCCCTGATGGAGCACGATGCCGCCGATGAGCTGTACCCGGTAGGGGCGCAGACCCAGTACCCGGTCAGCGGCCTCCCGGCAGACGGCGAAGGCCTCCGGCAGGATGTCGTCCAGGGTCTCCCCGTTCTGGAGCCGCTCTTTGAACTCCGGCGTCTTGGCCTGGAGCTCTGCATCGGTCAGCGCCTTGTAGGGCTCCTCTAAGGCCTCAATTTTCTTCACGATAGGCTCCAAAGCCCTGACCTCTTTCTCTGAGGTGGTGCCGAAAATTTTTCGTAAAATACCCATATCCTTGTCACCTTTCCTGTGTACGGTGATTTTGCGCAATGTTACAATAGAGTATATCACATTTTTCCCCAATAAAAAAGAAAAAATTGTAAACAAACAGAGCCGCCGCACAACTGCACAAAAAGCCCCGGTTGCCGCAGGGGCCGGGCCCCATTCCCTCCTCAGGAATGAAACACGTACTGATCCAGCCGCCCGAAGGCCTCCTGCACCCGGGAAAGAGGCAGAGCCAGGTTCATGCGGATGTGGCAGGGCCCATGAAAGGGCCGGCCATCCTGCCAGGCCACGCCCACGTCCCATCCAGCTTTTTGAAGCTCATCAATGGTCTTTCCATGCTTTTCACACCAGTCGACGCAGTCCAAAAACAGCATATAGGTGCCCTGGGGCTTGGATACCTCCACCCCCTCAAAATGCTCCGCAATATATTCACAGGCGTAGTCCACATTGCCCGTCAATACCTGGCACAGCTCGTTCACCCATGCAAAGCCTTCCGGCTGATATGCCCCAATCAAAGCGTGCATGGACATCACGTTCATGTCATTGTAATGGCATAGAGAGGACTCCTTTTTTATCCTCTCCCGGATCCATTGGTTGTAGATGACGTGATAGCTGCCCACCAGTCCGGCCAGGTTAAAGGTCTTAGAGGGGGAATAGAGGGCCACCGTGCGCTGCCGGGCATCCTCGCTCACCGACTGGGTGGGTATGTGGGTGTGCCCGGCAAGGATGATATCTGACCAGATCTCATCAGAAACCACATACACATCATGCTTGCGGCAGATCTCCATGATGCCTTCGATCTCCCAACGCTCCCAGACCCGGCCGCAGGGGTTGTGGGGAGAGCAGAAAATGGCGGCGTGGATGTTTTTCTCCACGATCTTCCGCTCCATATCTTCAAAGTCCATCCGCCATACGCCCTGGCTGTCCCTGCGCAACGGTGAGTGGACGATACGGTAGCCGTTGTTGGTCAGCGTGTTGGTAAAACCGATGTAGGTGGGAGAGTGGACCAGCACGTTGTCCCCTCTGGAGCAGGAGACATTCAGGGCACTAATGACGCCGCCCAGCACACCGTTTTCATATCCAATGCACTCCTTCGTCATCCCGGTGACTCCATTGCGCTTTTCGTGCCAGCGAAGGATGGAGCTGTAATATTCCTCCGAGGGGGAAAAATACCCAAAGGCCGGATGCTCCGCCCGCTCGATCATAGCCCGGATCACCGTGGGCACCGTGGGAAAGTTCATATCCGCCACCCACATGGGGATGACATCAAAGCCCTCCTTGGGCAATTGCGGAACACGGGGACTTACGCCCAATCTATCCACCGCCTGGGCATCCTTCCCTCGCCGGTCTATGATAGAAGTAAAATCGTATTTCATCCTGCTGCCTCCTTGTCCCCCGCACTTTGCGGCAGAATTTTTCCCATATGGTATTTTTGATTATACGTTCCATATTGCCCCTTCACAAGAGGAATTTCCTTTACCTCCCGCTTTTGTCGTGGTAAACTATAGAAAATCGATCATTTCCGAAAAAGGAGATCTTTATGACTTCTAAACTTGCCCTCCCTCTGGCACTGTGTCTGCTGCTGGCCGGCTGTGCCACCATATCCCACGATTTCTCCCCCGCCCCCTCTCCTTCTGAGGCCGTCCCCACTCCGGAGGCCTCCCCTCTCCCCTCCCCAGAGTGGGGAGAACAGGTCTATATGACTGCCTTCTCTGTGGAGGGCCGGGAGACTCCGGTCTTTTCTCCGGAATATCACCTCCCCAAGATTCAAAATGCAGACGGCATCCCCGCCTATGAAGCGGTCAACACCTATTATGCCACCGAGTTGGACGACCTGGCTTCCTCCTCTTCCGAGCTCTCCGCCTGGGCAGTGGATGATTACAAGGCCTCCCTGATGGCCGACTTTCCCTTCTATGCCTATGCGGACACCGAAAGCTATGAACTGACCATGGAAACTCCCTCCCGGGTCAGCATCCTGCGGAGCCACTACAGCAGCTTCGGCACCCCTGCCCCCGCCCTCTATCCCATCGGGGACACCTTTGATCTGGTCACCGGAGAGCGGCTGTCCTTTGCCGACCTCTTCACCTGTCCGGCAGACCAGGCCCGGGAGCGGGTCCTGTCCGCCCTCCTTGCGCTCAACGCGGCCGGCAGCTACTCTAACACCGTGCTGGACGCCGACGCTCTCCGCGCTGCTTACAATTCCGAACAGTTCTACCTTACCGAAGACAGCTTGGTCTGCTATTACCCCAGCGGCGACCTGCCCCGGGCCGTGGGCTGTCCCACTTTTGCCATCCCCTACACTGAATTGGAGGATATTTTTGCCCCATGGGAATGAAGAAACAACGTCCGCTCCCCGCCCTCTCCCTCACCATCCACGGCTATGGCGCCAATGGGGAGGGCGTTGCCCGCTTGCCCGATGGCATGACCTGCTTTGTCTCCGGCGCCCTCCGGGGAGAGCGTTGCCTCGTCCAATTGGACAAGGTGGGCAAATCCTCCGCCTGGGGTCACGTGGACGAGGTAGAGATCCCCTCTCCCCAGCGGATCGAATCGGACTGTCCATATGATACAGCCTGCGGCGGCTGCGCCCTCCGTCACATGACCTATGACGAGGAACTGACCTTCAAACGTCAAAAGGTGGCCGACTGCCTGCGCCGAATCGGCGGCTGTGACACCCCCGTTTCTGTAATATATGGCTCTAAAAATACAAATCGTTATCGAAATAAGGTGCAGTTTCCCGTCTCCGATGGCGCCATCGGCTTCTATGCTGCCCGGACCCATGCCGTCACCGATGTGGATGACTGCCTTCTGCAGCCCCGACCTGCCGCCCATATCCGTCAGGCTGTCAAGGAGTTTATGTCCACCTATGGCATCCCAGCCTACAACGAGCGCACAGGGGACGGCCTTCTCCGCCACCTCTATGTCCGCACCAACCGGGCAGGGGAGAGTCTGTGCTGCCTTCTGATAAACGGCAAAGCCCTTCCCCGGGAGCAGGAGCTTGTCCGCGCCCTCCGGAACGCCGAGCCCGGCCTGAAGGGCGTGGTGCTGGGGATCAACGAAAAGAGGAACAACGTCATCTTAGGGGACTGTTACCGCACCCTCTGGGGGGATAACTACCTGATGGACACCCTGCGGGGCCTCACCTTCCGACTGTCCGTCCCCTCCTTTTATCAAGTCAACGCCCCCCAGGCCGAGGTCCTCTACGGTCTGGCCCTGGATTACGCCGCCCTCACCGGCGGTGAGACGGCAGTGGACCTCTACTGCGGCATCGGTACCATTACCCTCTGCCTGGCCCAGCGCGCCCGCCGGGTCATCGGCGGGGAGATCATTCCGGAGGCCATCGTGGATGCCAGAGAAAACGCCAAGCGCAACGGCATCGAAAACGCCGAGTTCTTCTGCGGTGATGCCTCTGACATCGCCGCCCATCTGGCGGCGGAAGGCGTCCGGCCTGACGTTGTCACCGTAGATCCGCCCCGGAAGGGGCTGGCCCCCCAGGTGGTGGAGTCCATCGCCCAGATGTCCCCCTCCCGGGTGGTATACATCTCCTGCGACCCCGCCACCTTGGCCCGGGACGTAAATCGTTTTTCCCTCCTGGGCTACACCGTTCAAAGGGTCGCCGCCGTAGATCTCTTCCCCCGCACATATCATGTGGAAACGGTCGTCCTCTTGTCACGGGAAACAAATCCACTGACGGTTTAGGTCAGGATGGAGGTGGAAACCGGCGAGGTCAAGGAGCATCCGACCTACAAGCGTATCCAAGAGTATGTGCAGGAAAAGTACGGCTTCAAAGTCCATACGGCATATATTGCCGAGGTCAAGCGTATGGTTTGGGCTGGATATGCACAAAGCACCGAATGCAGTGGAACAGAGAAAGCATAAATATCATCCCTGCCCGCCTGAAAAGGTCGAGGCGATCAAGGATGCGCTGCGGCATTTTGGCTTAATTTCACAGTGAGTATACTGCTTAAATTCCAGCATCACGTTAATGGCGTGGTGCTGGAATTTTTTTGTTGCGTTTCGGGGCTGTTTTCGAGGATAAAAACGTCTAAACGCCGCTTGATTTTCTATGCCGTATTGACATACCACACTCGAAGAGGAAATCGGCAGCAATATCGTAAGATTGCCGCCGATCAGACTATATGGAATTAACAGTATCCGTGTTAGTATAGGCTGTCTGCTCCTCAATTTATCTTGAAACAGGTTAAATTGCCTGCCTGTTCAAAAGGTTCAGTTTCCTACTTAACGAATTAACCATTCTTCCTGCGTGTGTTGCTATGCGCCCGGAACAGCTTTGCAATATAGTAGCCGATTACGCCAAACAGTACAATGATTGCCGCATAATCAGGCATAAACCGCAAAACAGATTCCGAGCAATCAAAGAACACGAACCGCGTCTTGAGCAGCATATAATCTATCAGTTTCCATGAGAGAAAAGCATATAGGCCATAGGCAGATATTCCGATGCAAAGGACATTGGAGATAGTCCTGAAAGCATTACTGCGCTGATCATCAATGCAAGCATATCCGCAAACAGAAGCAGATCCATGACCGCCAGAAGGGGTCGGGTTGGAGCAAATTTTCCTTTTGTGAGGGACACAGCAAATCGAAAATTCAGCACATGATACAAATGAACATTGCAAACATGATAATCCCGATTCACTCATGCGCAGAATCGCCGATCATGTTATATGCCATCAGCAGCGGCAGCATTGCAGTCATTGCCAAATCAGCCGCTATTTGTATTTTTCGTTTTGCTTTCATAATATCTCCTGATATTTTTTGCCGCTCACTCTTTCACGCCCAGCTTTTCAAGCCAATCTAAAACAGATTGCTTTGCTTCATCCTGACTGTTCTGGGCAGTTGTTCCTGTGATTGCAAATCCGTCAAGTACGGCAGCACCTGTCAGCTTGTTTTTCAGCGTCTGCACCGTGCCAGACAGACCGCTGCCTGCATGGGTACAAAACGGGATGACAGTTTTGCCGGAAAAATCATAACTTTCAAGAAACGTATAGACCGGCATTGGCATATCGCTCCACCAGTCAGGATAACTGAGGAAAATTACATCGTAATCATCGAAGTTATCTACTGTTGCAGTCAGTTCGGGGCGGGCGTTGGCAGCTTTTTCAGCCTGTGCTTCATCTGTACAATCCCGATAGGCTTCGGGATACAGCGTAACACGAGCGATCTCAAAAATGTCGGCATCCATTTCCGCTGCGATCATATCCGCATTAATGTGCGTATTTCCCTTTTCAATCACACCAACACCGTAGTTCTCACCGGTACGCGAAAAGAAAGCCACCAATACTTTTCCCTCATTCTCCGTGTTGGGGTCAAGCTGAGTACCAGATGTGCTGTCTGTGGTTGTACTGGTATCAGAATTGCTCGATTTATAATTATCAGCATTGCCGTTATGCTCAGCGGGTAAACTATTGCCCTTTGATTCAGTTACACTTTGCCCCTGTTCAGCAGACTGACTTTCCTCATTTGGCGAGGCTGCGCCCTGCTCTTGTTCGGCAGACTGGCTATCTCCATTCAATGCAGCCGCGTCCTGAACTTGCTCAGCAAATTGACTATCCCCAGCTGGCTCGGTGGTACCCTTTGTATTACCCGAACAAGCAGAGAGGCAAAATACGAGAATCAAAGAAAGCAATAATAAAGCGGTTCGTTTCACTTTGCTGTCCTCCAGCACCTTTGGTTACGGTTTCAGCGGGCCGTAAAAGTAGCTGGCTGTTGCGCCGCCATCGATCAGAAATGTGGAGCCGCTGATGAAAGCACCCTTGTCACTCATCAGAAGTTCCGCGACATTCGCAATTTCATCCGCAGTACCGGGACGCCCGGCCGGGCACCCGGCAAACATATTTTTGTAGAAATCTCCGCGGAGACCGTTGAACTCGTCCAGTGCCAGCGGGGTGACGACGATACCGGGCGCAATGTCATTGAGCCGTGCGCCGCGCTTGCCCCACTCCACGGCCTGTGCCATCACACGCTTTTCATTGCAGCGCTTTGCCATCTGATAGGCGTGCAGTGTATCCCGAATGTTCTCCGGCTGCAAGAAGTCGAGAGAAAGCAGCTCCTCCGTGGGGGTTGTCGCCAGCAGCAAGTCCTGCTCGGCAGTCAGGGCAGGCATACGCCAGCCGGACTGACTGGAGATGGTCACGCCTACGCCACCGGGGGCAATGACCTTGCCGACCTCCTCCAGCAGCACTGCTGTGCCGTAGAGGTCAACCCTCAAAATTGCCTCAATGGGAGCCTGTCTGGGAGAAACACCTGCGGCGTTGACCAGCATTTTGATCTCACCGTACTCGAGCCCCTCGGCAATGAGACTCTGAATGGATTCCCGGCTGGACAGATCCATCTCCACGGGAATCACATCAAAACCGGCCTCATTCATAGTCTTTGCGATGACCTTTGCGTTCTCCAATTTCTTATCGCCTACTACGATTTTCATTCCCGTCCCCATACGACGGGCGATCGCCATGCCAATTTGTCCGGCACCGGCCCAGAGCATTACATTTTTCACGATTTGTCCTCCTTGCATTTTTCCTTGTCCAGCATTCTGATGACCTTGGCGGGATTTCCCACCGCTACGGCGTAGTCCGGCACATCCTTTGTTACCACAGAGGCCGCGCCCACCACGGCGTGACGCCCCACGCGCACGCCGGGCAGCACCGTCGCGCCCGCGCCGATCCACGCATAGTCCCCGATTTCCACCGGCTTGCAGGTCAGCACATCCAAATCATAGGGGTCATGGTTGTTGGAGATTAACTGAACGTTGGCGGCAATGCGGGCGCGATCACCGATGGTGATGCCGCCCCGCGCCATGGCCAGCAGATTGGAGTTGACGAAAACGCCTTTGCCGATCTTCAACATATCCAGCGCCGCACCGGACAGCGGCGGCTCAATGGTGCTGCCCTCGCCCAAGTTATCGCCCAGCAGTTCACGGAGCAGGGCATTGTAGTCCTCCGAAAACGGCAGGGTATGGTTTAGCTGGAACAGCAGCTGCGCAGAGCGCTGCCAGTTGGCACTGTGTGGGACGGTACGCAAATCGAGCCGCATCTCTTCGCATTTCATCTTTTTACCTCCTGCACCCATTTTTCAAGCGTGGCCTTCGCACTGTCCACGCTGCTGCCGTGAATGGCAAGGCCCTTGGTGATGACTGCACCCGGCGCAGCCTTCTGAATGTCCTGCACCGCATGGAAAAGACCGCTGCCCTCATGGGTGCAGAAGGGGTGGATGGTCTTGCCGGTGAAATCGTAGTTTTCGAGGAAGGTATAAACCGCCATGGGCATAGTGCCCCAGTAGTTCGGATAACCCAGATAAATCTCATCGTAGGCATCCAGATCATTGGGCAGGTTCAGTACCTCCGGGCGGGCGTTATTCCGCAGGTCAACTTTTGCCTCCGCAGTGCAGGTATCATAGTTATCGGAATAAGGCTGCACCTGTTCGATTTTATAAAGCTCGCCGCCGGTCAGATCAGCCAGCATCTCAGCTGCTTTTTCTGTGTTGCCAACGGCGACACGGCAATGTACACCGCCAAAGTGGTTCTCTCCCGCACGGGAGTAAAATGCGATCAAGGTTGCCATGTGAACACTCCTTTGCTCTATTTGATGTTTTCATTGTAGCTTGCCGGTTTTTTTCACTCCATTTTGCTTTTTGGCCTTTTGAATAAGTTAAACTGATACACGGCGCTGCTTATGGTATGCGCGCAGAAAATTATTCCATCATTTTCTGCGCCAGTGTTTTCATTGGTTTCGCGGGGATTCCCCGCGACTACAGTATTGGGCGGCACATCATGGGTCACTACGCTACCGCTGCCAACGACTGCGCCTGCTCCAACCGTAATGCCCGGAAGAATCACAGAATTTACACCGGTCCAAGCGCCTCTCCTTATAGTAATTGGATGGCAGATGATGACCTGCAAATCTTCAAAATCATGGTTGACCGTCAAAAGAGAAACATTTGGCCCAAGCATAACGCCGTCCTCCAAAGTGATTTCGCCCGCACTTATGCAAGTCAGGTCATAGTTGGCAAAAACGTGTTCACCAATCGTCATTTGGCAGGTATAATCAACTTGAAACGGAGGGGTGAAATAAGTGCTTTCTGCACCGCTCCATTTCTTTATGAGCAATCGCGGGATAGTCTTTCACATTGATCATGTGGATGGCTTCGCCGCTCTTTAGCCGCTCGAAAATATCCATTGATCAGACGCTCCTTCCCATTTCATAAGCCTGTTTGAGCGCAGGATGGAGATACACATCACCCTTGTCCCAAGTGCCGGTTCCGAAGATCACACCCGCTTCTTTTGCGCCGGGGAGACAGCGGAGATACCCGCGGAAGTCTGCCAATGTTTCGTCGGCAGCACTGTGCTGCGGGTCAGCCGCCGTAACGATCATATAGAACTTCTTATCACGAATTGCCTGATAGTCGGCAAGGCAGCGGTCGATCATGGTTTTCATTTGAGCACAGATGGAATAAAAGTACACCGGAGACGCCAGCACAATTACATCTGCGGTCTTGAGTGCATCCAGCACCTCTGCCATATCATCCTTGCGGACACAGACATGGTTTTCAGCACAGCCATAACACGCTGAACATGGGGCAATTTTCTTCTCAGCCAGCCGGATTTTCTGCACCGCATGACCGTTTTCTGCTGCGCCTTTCAAAAACTCGTCGCACAGCACATCGGAATTACCGCCCTTGCGGGGACTGGAACTGACTGCAAGTATCTTCATGGGAACATCCTCCATATCTTGAATGCCTATATTGTAATCGAGGGGTTCTCTGCAATCAATTTTACTTTTGCGCGTTTTCAATAAGCAAAACTGATACAAAAAGGGACAGAACCGAAAATAGTTCTGTCCCTTAAATGGAATCATTGTATGCTCAATCATGATATGCGAATCAGCTTTTCAATCTGCGGTGTCCGGTCACTTCCAAGAAACCGCTGTAAGTGTTCCAATATTTTTGCATAGGACTCTTCCGGGGCCACAGGATATTTCGATGTACAAAGTTCAGACCCCAGCCAGCGTTCGGCCAAGTCAAAACTGGCAGTCCCATAGCCATATTTTTCTCCCTGCTTGTTGCGGGCAAAAGCGCATTTAACAGGCAGAACATAGGTCCTCATTTGAAGCCGGGCCATTGCACTCTCAAAGAAGCTGCTTTTTCCTTTTTCTACGCCTGCGATCCGCCGCAGTTCAGGAGAAGGGCAGGAGCCATGCTGCTCGATCAGGTCATAGAGTCGCCTTTCTCTGTATGACGCAAGGCCGTCATCCCAGCGGACATCAAAGTCATATCCAGCCCGCCGGTAGTTCGCAAAATGCGGGAACCACTCCAAGCTGATAAACCCGGTTCTTCCTGCAAAGAACTTTCCATAAACACAGGCTTTCGTTTGCGCCAGTTCCTCCCGCCATTCCCATGGCCCTTCCGTTCCTTTCACGAACATCATCTCAGGCGGTGTCAAATCCTCAATAGAGTAACCGGAAATGTCATTTTGGAAGAAGGGAATGAAGCCAACGCGGTCTACAACATCGACCAACTGCTCTATTGTATGTATCATAGGGAATTTCAAAGAGAATATCCTCCTAACCGGCAGCAAATTGTGCTTTCAGCAGTTCCGCAAATTCCTCCACATAGCAGCCGGAGTTGTCTTTCTTCCAAAATGCACAGTAATTCCGCATGATTGGATCTTCGCCACGCACCAGCGGCAGCCGCACAATAGAGGTTCCCATAGCAGGTGAAACCGTTGCGCCTTCTACCGGAAGGAAGCCTTTGCGTCCAATTATCATAAGACGCGCTTCCTCCACATTTTCCGCATACAGGAACTCTCCCTGAAGTCCGATGATCGTTCGATAGTATTCCTGCTCCGTTTCTCTTTGCGCAGCAGATGTGACCAGAATACACGGAATGTTTTTCAATTCTTGGGGTGTAATTTTAGTAAGCTGCGCCAACGGGCTGCGAGCCGAAATCTCTACATAGCTTTCGCAGGTTGTCAGAAGAAGATTGACATATTTATCCGAAAATGCTCGGCGTTGATCGCTCAGCACCAGATCTGCCTCCTCTGTGCGCAGCATAGTATACAGTTCTTCATGGTTTCCATAGAGAATGGAAACGGAAACATCCGGGTGTTTTTCCGAAAACAGTTCTAACGCATGATGAAACTCACTGCCAGTATAGCAGCGAAGATAGCCAATCTTCAGGCTTGACTGATCGCCCTTGGTGATCTTTGCGGCTTCGCTGCACATTCTTTCGTAGTCCGCCGTCAGGATCAAGCTCTTTTGATAGAAGTATTCCCCAGCCGGTGTCAAAGTAAAGGTCCGATTTTTACGTTCTAAAAGCGGAAAGCCAAGCTCCCGTTCCAAAGCCTGTATCTGCTGGGAGATAGCCGACTGCGAAATAAAATTTTCCTCCGCTGCTTCGGAAAAACTGTTCAGTCGAACAACGGACTGAAAGTATTTAAGTTGTTTGAGCATAGCTGCTTTCTCCCTCACGCTTCCGGAACCTTCTTCAGTTCCTGACGAATTTCCCGAAACTTCTCCGGCACATCAGAAAGTGCCATATTCTGTGGTATCTTGGTGGTTCCTGCTTTTTTTGCCATTTCATAATACCAGCATTTATAATCCACAATTTCCATAGTGTGCCGCAGTTCTTCCATCTGACGCTTCAGGATTTCCTGTTGATGCTGGAACATAGCCAGACGAAGATCAATGGTATCATCGCCTTCCAACGCCATTTCGATATACTGCCGAATGTCCTTGATGGACATTCCGGCTTTTTTCATGCAGCCAATGATCTGCAGCCACTCTATATCGGACTCCTGAAACATACGGATACCACCAGAGGAACGCTCCACGAAGGGCAATAGCCCCTCCTTATCGTAATAGCGCAGCGTCGAAGCTGTGATGCCCAGCAGCTTTGCCATTTCTCCTACTGTGTAGAGCATGGATAAATCCTCCTAAAAAATTTCAAAATACCCCTTGACTTAAAGTGCACTTTAAGCTGTAGAGTATACACAAAGTTTAAGTGCATCATACAGCCGAACGTCAAATCTGTCAATAGAATAAGGAGGCAATACCATGGAATCGTTCCATTATGAAAACGGCACAAAAGTCTGGTTTGGCAAGGCGTGTGTTCTGCAAAACCTTCCGGCACTTTTAGGTCAGTACGGTGAAACTGTCATGCTGGCCTACGGTGGCGGCTCCATCAAACGCAATGGCGTATACGATGAGGTCGTTAGTATCCTGAACGCTGCGGGCAAGCGCGTCGTGGAGTTCTCCGGCGTCATGCCGAACCCCACCTACGCAAAGGTGCAGGAAGGCGCGAAGCTGGCCCGCGAAAACCATGTGGATCTGATCCTTGCCGTAGGCGGCGGCAGTGTGTCTGACTGCTGCAAGGTTATTTCCGCACAGGCAGGTCTTACCGAAGACCTGTGGGAGATGGAGAATGTCGAGCATAAGCTGCCAACAAAATTCATCCCCCTTGGCACCGTCGTCACCGTGTTTGGCACCGGCAGCGAAATGAACAACGGCGCAGTCATCACCCACGAAGAAAAGAAGATCAAGGGTGCGCTTTGGGGCGCACAGGCAGAATTTGCATTCTTAGACCCCAGCTACGCACTGTCTGTTCCCATGAAGCAGGTTATTTCCGGTGCATTTGATACCCTGAGTCACGCCATGGAAACCTATTTCGGTAAGCCAGACGAGAATAACTTGTCCGATGACATCAATGAGGCCATTATGCGTGGCGTGATCCGCAATATCCGCGTCCTGCTGGTAGCCCCGGAGAACTACAACGCCCGCAGCGAATTGGCGTGGGCTTCTGCTATGGCAGAAAACGGTGTGCTGAAAATCGGGAAGGTCACAGACTTCCAGTGCCACCAGATCGAGCATCAGCTTGGAGCATACACAAACTGCAACCACGGCGCGGGTCTGGCGGTCATCCACCCTATCCTGTATCGCCATATTTACAAGTCCGGCACAGCACGGTTTGCACGCTGGGCACAGAATGTTTGGGATATTGCATCCAAGGGAAACGACGAGGAAACGGCGCTTGCCGGGATTGACGCGCTGGACGCATTCATCAAAGAAATCGGAATGCCCACCAGCTTTGCAGAGCTGGGAATCCCCGCCGACACCGACTTCCGGGCCATTGCCGATTCTACCAACATCTCCGCTGGCTGCTGCAAAAAGCTGACACATGACGAGATTTATGAAATTTTGAAGGAGTGCAACAAATGAACAGACCTTATATTTTCTGCCACATGATGACCGCTTTGGACGGGAAAATCATGGGCAGCTACATGGAAACACCCCAGGGCGGCACAGCGGGCGATGTATTTTACAACATTGCCTTTGGAAAAGAACCTTTTTATCATCATCAAGGCTGGCTGTCCGGCAGAGTGACCACGGATGACAATTTCACCTTCTACAAAAAGCCCGATTTGGACGAGAATGCCCCCACTGTTCCGAAAGGAGATTTTCTTGCACAGCCGGACTTTGGGATGTTCTATGTTTCAGTAGACCCCCACGGCAAGCTGGGCTGGGAAAGCAGCACACTGCACTATGTGGACACCACAGCTCATGTCATCGAGGTGCTGACGGAGCAGGTCAGCAATGCCTATAAAGCCTTTTTGAGAAAACTGGGGATCTCTTATATCATTACGGGCAAAACGGAGCTGGATTATGGCCTTGCACTTTCCAAGCTGAAAGATGGATTCCATATCGAAACTCTGATGCTGGGTGGAGGCGGCGTGCTGAACTGGTCGTTCCTGCAAGCGGGGATGTGTGACGAGATCAGCATTGTGCTGGCGGCAGCGGCAGACGGAAGCCCGGATACGCCGCCGGTTTTCCGGGCGCAGAAGGGTATTTCTGAAAACAGGGCGCTGGGCTTTACGCTGAAAGAGGCAAAGGTCATGGACGGTGGCTCCATCTGGCTGCGTTATACAGTCAATCCATAATCTTTTACAGGAGGTTATTCTTATGAAGTACGAAAGCAAAGAACAATTCGAGAAAATCAATGTGTTCGGCACAGGAGCGGCAAATACGGCATTTGCCCAGTATTTTATCGGAGATTCTTTCCTGAATCCGCTGACAGACCCGAAGGGCGGTCTGTTTGCCGCCAATGTGACCTTCGAGCCGGGGTGCCGTAATAACTGGCATATTCATCACGCCACTAAGGGCGGCGGGCAGCTCCTGATCTGCACGGCTGGCGAAGGCTGGTATCAGGAGGACGGCAAGGCGGCTGTCAGCCTGCATGAGGGCAGCGTGATTATGATTCCCGCCAACGTCAAGCACTGGCACGGAGCAAAAAAGGATAGCTGGTTCAGTCATATCGCCGTGGAAGTCCCCGGTGAGAATTGCCGGAATGAGTGGTGTGAGCCGGTATCCGAGGAAGAATACGCAAAGCTGTAAAGGAGAAATTACAATGATTCTGAAAGAAACTTACACGCTGGAAAACGGCGTTCAAATTCCCAAGCTGGGGCTTGGCACATGGTTTATCGACGATGATAAGGCGGCAGAAGCAGTTCGTGCAGCGGTCAAGCTGGGCTACCGGTTGATTGACACCGCACAGGCTTATGGCAATGAGCGGGGCGTTGGTGAGGGTGTGCGCACCTGCGGCATTCCCCGGGCAGAGCTGTTTGTCGCCAGCAAGGTGGCGGCAGAGCTGAAAACCTACGCATCTGCAGCAAAGTCCATTGATGAAACGCTGGAAAAGATGGGACTTGACTATCTGGACCAGATGATCATTCACTCCCCCCAGCCATGGAATGAGTTCCGCGTGGAGAAGCGCTATTTTGAAGAAAATAAGGAGGTCTGGCGTGCATTGGAGGATGCACAGGCGGCGGGCAAGGTCAAAGTTATCGGTGTGTCCAACTTCTTGAAAGATGATCTGGAAAACCTGCTTGGTTCCTGCCGCGTAAAGCCCATGGTCAATCAGATCCTGCTGCACATCAGCAATACCGATCTGGAACTGGTGGAGTTCTGCAAAGCACAGGGCATTCAGGTGGAAGCCTATTCTCCCATCGCCCACGGCGAGGCACTGAAGAATCCGGCTGTTGCGGAGATGGCGAAAAAATACAGCGTGTCCGCCGCTCAGCTCTGCATCCGTTATGTGCTTCAGCTTGGAACCATTGCGCTTCCCAAGACGGCAAACCCTGACCACATGGCAAATAATGCGGATGTGGATTTCACCATCTCCGAAGTGGATATGCAGGCGCTCAAAAATATGGAGCGCATTGCGGATTATGGTGAATTCAACGGGTTCCCCGTATTCAGCGGAAAGCCGTTGGCGTAAGGAGAATGCTAAAATGAAAACGCTGATTTTGTATTATTCTTACGGCGGCAATACAAAGCGTATTGCCGAAATGATTCAAAAAGAAATTGGTGGAGATATTGCCCGTATAGATACGGTCGTTCCCTACGATGGCGATTATGATACGGTTGTCGATCAGGGACAGCGTGAAAATGCAGCGGGCTATTGCCCGGAACTGAACCCACTGCACATTGATCTGACGGTTTACGACACCATCGTTCTGGGTTCTCCTGTCTGGTGGTACACCTTCGCACCCGCCATGCACAGCTTTTTGAATCAGGCTGATCTGAATGGAAAAACCGTGTATCCCTTTGCCACCAATGGCGGCTGGCTTGGGCATACACTGAAAGACTTTGAGAAAGACTGTAATGGTGCGATTGTAAAACCGGGACTCAGTGTGCGGTTCGATGAATCCACGCTCCGTACTCCGGAGAAAGAAATTCAGACATGGATTAAAACAATTCACAGATAATCAAGCCTGTAATCTTCAACATCTATCGCAAAAAGCAAGGGTTGGGGGCTACCCCCCCCAAAAAAACCAAAATGCGCATTCCAACCGTAAGGCTGGGATGCGCATTTTTGCCGTGTGTGCGGACACCGGCTGTGCTTGCTATTCTCTAAATCTCAATATCCACAGATCGTGATGTCCCTGTTTTTTCGGAAGCAGGGACATTTTTTATTCTCCGATACTTAAAAAACGGCAGAAAAATGTCCGTTGTAAAGTAGAAGAACAAAATTTTCTTCTCCACATACTCAACAAATACTTCAAATTTGTCCGTTGTATTGTGAAAGGAGTGTTTCAATATGCCAGCCCGCACAAGGCCAATCCGCAAGGAAATCTGTCTGGACAAGCAGGAACTGAGCCTGATCCGTCACAAGATGAACCAGCTTAGCACCCGCAATTTCGGCGCATACGCCCGCAAGATGCTGATTGACGGGTACATCATCAAGGTCGATTATACCGAGCAGAAAAAGTTAGCCGCCGCTGTCAGCAGAATCGCTACGAACATCAACCACGTCTGCCGCCGCTATTTCCTGCAGCTCGCTTTCCCTGACCGCCCGGTCCTGCAATAGGAGGAAATCTACGTATAATACGAAAGAGGGCAAATCGTGTGTTATCTATATCCGCGTCAGTAGCGAGCGTCAGGTAAAGGGATATCGTCTGGACGGGCAGAAGCACTATCTGGCTGAATGCGCCGAGCGTCGGGGCATGACCGTTCTTGATACCTACGTTGAAGAAGGCAAAAGCGGCAAGAGTATCGAGGGACGGACTGCGTTCCAGCGGATGCTGGATGACATTCAAAGCAGGAAAGTACATACAGACTATGTGCTGGTTTTCAAACTATCGCGGTTCGGCAGAAATACGAAGGATGTGCTGAACTCCCTTGAGTTCATTATGAAATACGGCGTTCACTTGATGTGCGTAGAAGATGGACTTGATTCTTCAACTTCGACGGGAAAAATGATGATTACCATTCTTGGCGCGGTGGCTGAATTAGAGCGAGAAAATATCATTGTACAGAGCCTTTTGGGGCGCGAGGAAAAAGCAAAATCCGGTGGTTGGAACGGTGGCTTTGCCCCTGATGGGTATCGTCTGGTAAAGGGCGATGACAAGAGTAAAGGAAAATTGGAGGCTGTCCCAGAAGAAAAGGCAGTTGTGCAGTTGGTCTTTGATATGCTCCTGAACCGCAATATGGGCTGCACGGCAATTTCGGGCTATCTCAATCGAAACGGTTATACTCGCCCACCGGCAAAGAATGCAATCCGCCCCAGCTATGGAGAGTGGAGTTCTGACCACAGTAAGAGAATGCTTAGTAATCCGATTTATACGGGGCGCGTAGCATGGGGCAAGCGCCGCACAGAGAAAGTTTCCGGCAAGGATAATGAATACCGGCTTGTGAAACAGGACGAGTATATTTTAAGTGAGGTGATTTCCCATGAGGCGTTTTTTCCAAAGAGGATTTTGACAAAATGCAGGAAATCAAAACCATCCGCGGGAAAAAGGGCAATCACAACATCGGTCAGTATCATGCACATCTGCTGTCTGGCATTGTAAAATGTCCGCAATGCGGCGCACTCATGTACATCGGCATGACCAAGTGGACAAATCAGGACGGAACAGAACGCCGCACAGAATCTTATGTCTGCTCCTATGCGACAAAACACAGGGGGCACTTCGGTCTGCCGCAGAAATGGTGTGGTAGCCAGTCAGGTTGAGGACGAGGTGATGGAGTACACCCGGAAGATTGTCCGCAATCCGCAGTTTATCAAGGATTTGCAGAAAAAGTTGATGACTGCCGTGGACATGACCGAGGTTGAAAATGATATTAGCGTCTATAAAAAACAGCTATCCGCTTTACAGCGCAGCCGTGACAGCTTGGAGCAGGATATTGACCGTATTGCCCCGGATGATAGGTATGCAGAGCGCCGCCGCGCAGATATGACACGTCGACTGAATGATCTCTATGACCAGATTTATAAGGCAGCGGATCTGCTGCAAGAAAGCGTGATGAAAAAGGCAACTCTGGAAAGTAAGCAAATGTCTGTGCAATCTATACTCGGAATCCTCTCGTCTTTTGACGCAATCTATGATAGAATGAATGCAGCAGAACGGCGTGACCTTGTGAAATACCTGATTTCTGAGGTTGAGTTGTTCCCGCGTGAGGAACAAAAGACGCAGAAACGCTTTGTAAGGACTATTGCGTACAAGTTTCCCATTGAACAAAAGGCGCTCACGCAATTTGATGAATGCGGGGCATCTGTGGAGTCCGTGGCATTGCTGTCGCGGGAAGCGCGATAAATCGGAACTTCTAACCGTATGGTGATATATGTTCCAATGGGTAAAGCTGTTGGGGGACCAATATATTGGTTTTTGGATATTGGGACTTCCTTGCTTTGCGCTGTAGGAAATACCATATGCGGCGATGCCGTTATTGAAGTTAGAGAATGTAACGCCGGGAGCTTGGAATGCTGGAGGAAATGGAAATGAAAGGTCAGCATTTGAAAATTTGTCTCGCCTGCGCCAATATTTATGCCGTCAATGATACCGAAGTATTGGAATGCCCTTATTGCGGCAGCAGGATAAGCGCCGAAAAATATGAATCGGTTTTGCATGAGGCAAGACAGGCCCTACACTATGGCTGGACTTATCGGCTTCAATATGAAAAGGAGCTAAAAGAGAGAGGCCGGATCGACATCTATTATGATTTGGCGCCCTATGACGAGATTTTCAGCTTCATTGCACTGGCTGCCGCAAGCGGTGTCGTAGGTGGATTTGCATATGATATTGTCAAAAAAGTGATTGCCAAAATCGCCAAGTTTGTAAAGCAAAACGGAGGCGAAGAAGAAAAACGAGAAGTCTCTTCCCTGCTCAGCAGCAAAGAAGAGATGAAAAAGCTTTTTCAATACATAGATGAGTATTATCGGGGTTTTGAGGGCATTGATGAAGAAGTCAGAAGTGCTGTTTTAGAAGAGATGATTGTGGATGAGATGTCCGCTGAATTGGTGGATATGCTGCAAAATCAAAGTGCTGGTATGGATATGGAAAAGATAAAAGAAGTCTCTCCCTTTTCAAAAGAAAAAATACTCAAAAGTACAGCAACGGTAAAAAAGCAAATCGAAATGAGAAAGCAGAAGAAAAACCCAGCCCTTCAAAATCTTTGGGAAAACCTCGATGAATAACACTTTGGGGGGATGCGGCTTTTTTGCGGGAATAACTGCCCTTTCTCCGCGGACGCGCCCCTGGGTCCCTGCGGACCTCGCCCTTTTCCCTGGGCCTGGCAGATCTCGTATTTTTCGGACCCGGCTTGAGGGGCCGGCATGTGTTTGCCGCCCCGTGGGAAAGCCGCTTTAAATGGACACGATATTATAAAACCACCCAAAAGCCTTGCGTTTCCATATTGTCTTAGGGCCATCCGCATTTTCTGCCGCACCGAAATATCCACACCGCAATATGCTGGATATGGATATTTTAGGAGGTGCGATATGAATCAACTTGTCCTGATGGCGCTGACTGCCACCCTGGGAACCTGGCTCGTCACCGCTCTGGGCGCCGCCACAGTCGTTTTTTTCAAATCCCCAAATCCAAAGGTACTGAACCTCATGTTGGGATTCGCCTCTGGAGTCATGATCGCAGCCAGCTTTTGGTCTCTGCTGCAGCCCGCCATCGAGCGGGCGGAGGCCTCTTCCAGCCAGCCGGCCTATTTTGTGGCTACTGTGGGCTTCCTTTTGGGGGCCCTGTTTATGTGGATCTCTGATAAGATCGTCTCTTTCTCCCAGGGCAGGGCCGATAGTGCCCAGGGACAGCCCAACGAACGGCTCAACCGGGTCATCCTGCTGGTCTTGTCCATCACCCTCCACAACATTCCAGAGGGCTTGGCCGTGGGAGTCGCCTTCGGCGCACTGCAGAACACCAGCTACACCATGGACAGCCTGATGGGGGCGGTCATCATCGCAGTGGGCATCGGCCTGCAGAATTTCCCCGAGGGGGCCGCGGTATCCCTTCCCCTTCGGCGGGAGGGGTACTCCAGAAAAAAGAGCTTTCTGTTGGGGCAGGCCTCCGGCATAGTGGAGCCCATCGCTGGCGTCATCGGCACTCTGCTGGTGGTCTATGTGGAGGCGATGCTGCCTTACGCCCTCTCCTTCGCGGCAGGGGCCATGATCTTAGTCGCCGTCCACGAGCTCATTCCTGAGTGCCAGCGAAATCAAAGCGAGCAGCCCTATTTTGCCACTATGGGGATTGTCTCAGGCTTCGCCCTGATGATGCTTTTAGACGTCATGCTGGGGTAAGGCACCGCAGCCGGTGTCTCCCATGGCGAAGCAGCACAAATTTTTAAACTCTGTTTAGGGAGGCCAGCTCTATGCCGAAAGCCACCGTTTTATTCTATGATCCGGGCCCCGCACCTTGGGCCCCAAAGCTTCGCCAGCTCTGCGCCATCCAAGGTCTTCGGCTGCGGATGGCGGCCGAAGAGGACCTGGGACGTCCAGTGGGCGCCCTGGCCCAAGGGCTTCGCCCCGCCGGAGAAGTCCCTGCGGCCCCTCCCGTCCCGGAGCCCATGCTGGTGTTCTGCTTTCTGTCGGGAAGCCAGCTGGACCGGATGCTCCAATCCCTCCGCAAGCTGGGTATTCCCCACACCTGTCTGAAGGCCATTCTTACCCCCACCAATGTAGAATGGACCCTTCGCGCCCTCTATGAGGAGCTGGTGGAGGAGCGTCAACAGCTCTCTTGAACAACCGCTCCTTTTGAACACCCAAAGCGGCAAGCCGGGCTTGCCGCTTTGGGACAAATTTCCGTCTTTTTCCTTCCGCCCCCTCTTGCGGCGGCATCGGAAATGGGGTAAACTGCTTACTTGAAACAAGCGAAAAATGAGGACAACAATATGGATTATGATGAGCTTCTCTCCTTAGTCACCGATCTGGGTTATGGCCTTTTGGAGAGTGGCGCGGAAATATACCGGGTGGAGGAATCCATTCAGCGCCTTCTCTACGCCTATGGCGTCACCCAAGCCGACCCATTTGTCATTCCCAACTGTATCATTGTCAGTTTTACCGCTCCTGACGGGACTCCTCTGACCCGAGTCCGTCGGATGCCCTCCCACGGCACCAATGTGGATCTTTTGGAGCAGTACAACGATCTGTGCCGCCGCCTCTGCCGAGAGGCGCCTCCTTTGGCGGTGGCCCAGCAGCAGCTTCAAAGTGTCAGGCAGACCCAGCGGCTATATACCTTTCCCGTGCTGATGGCCGCTTACATAATCGGCGGTGCCGCCTTTTCCCTCTTCTTTGGCGGCTCTCTCCAGGATGCAATATGCGCCGGGATGTGCGGACTGGCCATCGGCCTGTCCCAGTCTGCCATGACCCAGCTGGGCACCAACCTGTTTTTCAAAACCATGCTCGGTGCCGCCCTCTCTGCCTTCATCGCCTTGGGCCTGACCTACTTGGGGATCGGCGAGCACAGTGAGCGCATCATTATCGGCGCCCTCATGGCCCTAGTCCCCGGCATCATCTTCACCAACGCCATCCGGGACGTCATGGCCGGAGATATGGTGGCAGGCATCAGCAAGATCGCCGACGCCCTCCTCACCGGCGTGTCGGTGGCGCTGGGCACCGCCTTCTCTCTGGGGCTGACCCAGCTTTTATGGGGGGCTTAAGAATGGATCTCATCTTTACCGATTTTCTCCCTGTCCTGTTCGCCTTCATCGGCTGCGGCGGTTTCGCCGTCATCTATAACATCCACGGCGGAGGCGTCTTTATCTGCGCCCTTGGCGGGGCCCTTGGGTGGCTGGTCTATCTGCTCTCCGCCCCCGTTCTGCAAAGCGAGATCAGCCAGACCTTTCTGGCCGCTATGGCGGTCTCGGCCTATTCTGAGTTTATGGCCCGGATCCGCAAATGTCCTGTGACAGGATATCTGCTGGTTGCTATCTTCCCCTTGGTCCCCGGCGGCGGGATTTACTACACCATGGAGCATGCCATCAATGGAGAGACAGAAACCTTTCTCTCCTCCTTCCTGCATACCTTGGGGGTCGCCGGAGCACTGGCCGTGGGCGTGCTGATGGTGTCCTCCTCTGTCCGCATGTGGACCAGCTATCACGTCTCCCGCCATAGGAGGAACCAGACATGAGAGAATACCGCTGGCTTCTTTTGGACGCCGACAACACCCTCTTTGACTTCGACTGCGCCGAGCAAACCGCTCTCATTCGCCTCCTCACCCACTACGGCCTTCCCCCCACAGCGGAACTTCAAGACTGCTACCGCTCCATCAATTCTGCCCTTTGGTCCGCTTTTGACCGGGGGGAGATCACTCAGGAAAAGCTGGGGCTGGAGCGGTTTTACCGCTTCTTTGCCCTCTTGGGGATCACTGGGGATGCCCAGGAATGGAACCAGTTTTATCTCAACAGCTTGTCCGACTGCCCTGTCCTCCTGCCCGGAGCGGAGGAGCTGTGCCGGAGCCTGAGCGGGAAATATGTCCTGGCCTTGGCCACCAACGGAGTCCCCTTTGTGCAGCGCCGTCGGCTGGAAAACTCCCCCCTGGTCCCCTTCTTTGGAGACCGGGTGTTCATTTCCGGGGAAATGGGCTGCCGCAAGCCGGAAAAGATTTTTTATGAAAAGGCCCTGTCCCGCTTAGGCGCCTCCTGCCAGAGGGACAAAGTCCTGGCCATCGGAGACAGTTTATCCAGTGATATTCAAGGTGCCTTCAACGCCTGCCTGGACAGTGTTTGGATCCGATGGTCCCATTCCGGCTCCGGCCCTGCCGCCCCCACCTATGAGGTAGAAAATCTGACACAGCTGGCCAAACTTTTGGGAGCGGACTGCTCCCCATTTTCTGATAGGAGTTGATCTCCCTTGCCCTCCCGTTTTGACCCGCCCCGGCAGTCTCTTTCCTCCCCGCCCCGCTGGCTTATCGTTCTCCTATCTGTCTGCGTCGCCTTGATCCTGCTCTTTTTCCTGACCCGCCCCGGGCCTGACGCCGGTCAAGCCGTAGAGCTTACACCATCCAGCCCCACACCAGCAGTCACGGCAGAGCCAATACCGGAACCCTTTCCCACGCCAACGCTGGAATCAGATTATACTCAGCCGCTTTCCCCAGAAAACTCCGCAGAGCCCGATTGGACACAGCCAGTCTCTCTGGGAGAAGCGGCGGACGCCCAGACCTGGTTTGATGACGCCGTCTTTATCGGCGATTCCCGGACAGATGGTTTCCACTTATACAGCGGCGTTACCGGGGCCGATTTTCTGGACTATAACGGAATTTCCGTCTATGATGTGATGAACGGCAAAAAGGTCATCCGCTCTGGCAGTGAGAAAATTTCTATTTTGGAGGCCTTAGCTCAGAAGCCCTACGGCAAGGTTTATATCTCTCTGGGCGTCAATGAGTTGGGTTACAACGATGCCTCCGGTTTTGCCCAGGTCTACGGGCAGCTGATCGACGCCGTCCGGGACTGCCAGTCTGACGCTATTTTGTATGTCCAATCCATCATCCCCGTAAATACCGCCAAATGTAATGCCAACGGTCAGCCCTACTATATCACCAATGAGGCCATCGCCAGTTACAATGAGGCCTTAGCCGCCCTCTGTGCGGAGAAAAAAGTCTTTTTTGTCAACGTCTCGGAGGCCCTGGTGGACGAGACGGGAGAAGTCTCCCGGGAGGACTCTTCTGACGGCGTTCACTTTCAAAAGTCAGGCTATGTGAAATGGCGGGATTATCTGCTCACACATACAGGAATTTGAGTGGAATTTTTGATAACAAAGAGGTATTTTCTATGAAAAAATTGCTCTCCGGCATTTTCGCTTCTCTCTTTTGTCTCTCTCTCGTCTCCTGCGGCGGGAAAGCGGAGACCCCCTTTGATCCCGCCGCCGATGCGCAGACCCTTTTGGCCTCCAACGCCTTCTCAGAATCTCTTACCGAGATTGACCCGGACATCGTCTGCACCCTCTACGGCATTGATCCGGATACTGTCAGCAGCTTCGCCGCCTATGGCTCCACCGGTGCCACCGCCGAAGAGCTGGCCATCTTCTCCCTCACCGATGCAGACGCCGCGGAAACCGCCCTCACTGCCCTCCAATACCGGGTGGATGACCGGATCGAGGAGCTGACCAACTACCTGCCCGACGAGATCACCAAGCTGGAAAACGCCGTTCTCCAAATTCGAGGCAGCTCTGTTTTGCTGGTGATCGCCGCTGACTACGATCCCATTTACGCCTTTTTAGAGCAATAAGGTAAGGGACATTTTTCCATTTGAAGGGCACTTTTCCCCGCCGCTTTTCAAAAAATTTAGCCTCCTGCAAGGGCTGCCCTATTGACCTTCTCCCACGCAGCATAGCCTGACAGCGACGCAAAGGAGCGCTTGCCTTGAGTGATACCATCCAAAATTGTCCCCTCCACTGGGAGCGGAAAAAGATGTCAGAGGTCGTGCGCTGGAGTTCCGGCGGCACTCCAAAAACCACCACAAAGGAATTTTATGAAAACGGCACCATCCCATGGCTGGTCATCGGCGATCTCAACGACGGTGTGGTGACCGGATCCGCCGCCAAGATCACGCCGCTGGGCCTGCAGAACAGCAGCGCCAAGATGATCCCCCCCGGCACCCTCCTCATCGCCATGTACGGCAGCATCGGCAAGCTGGGGATCACCGGCATGGACTGCTGCACCAATCAGGCCATCGCCTATGCCAAAGAGCTCCACGGCGTCACCGCCAAGTACATGTATTACTATCTGCTCATGCTGCGCTCTGAACTGATCCGGATGGGAAAGGGCGGCACCCAGAAAAACATCAGCCAGACGATCCTGAACTCTATAGAGATCCTGGTGCCCCCCCTCCCCGAGCAGGAGCGCATCACCGCCCGCCTCGAAGAGCAATTTGCCCAGCTCGCCCCCATCGCCTCCAGGCTGAATACCGCAAAGGGGAAGCTGAAGACTTACCGCCAGGCCGTCTTTGCCTCCGTCATCGGCGCCCATCCCGACGCAGAAGCGCCCCTGTCCGCCGTCGCCGAGCTGATCGACGGTGACCGGGGCAAAAATTATCCCAAATGGAAGGATTTTTCTTCATCCGGGGACTGCCTATTCCTGAATGCCCAGAATGTGCGGCCCTACGGCTGGTCTTTTGCCTCTAACTGCTTTATCTCCCGGGAAAGGGATCAGCTTTTACGCAGTGGGAAGTTGAGAAAAAACGACGTGGTCATTACCACAAGGGGGACGGTGGGAAATGTGGCCGTCTACGATGACGCCGTCCCCTATGAGCATGTCCGCATCAACTCCTGTATGCTGATCCTGCGGCCCGATCTGAAGGCCATATCCCCCTACTATTTGGCAGCATATCTGATGTCCCCCATGTTCCAAACCCAAATCAAGGGGCTGACCAGTGGAACCGCCCAGCCCCAGCTCCCGGCCAGCATCCTGAAAAAAGCCGTTCTGTCCGTCCCCCCTCTGGCCGTTCAAAGGGAGATTTTACGGGCGCTGGAGGACCAGCTTTCTGTCTGCGACAGCATCGAGCAGACTATCCAGACCGCCCTGCAGCGGGTGGATGCTCTGCGGCAGAGCATCCTTAAGCAGGCGTTTGAGGGAAAATACTGACCACAAAAACAAAAGCGCCCCGGGAGATCGGCCGATCTCCCGGGGCGCTTTTTCCATTCTCAACGCTGATACTCAAATTCCAGGTTATAAAGGCATACGGTGTCCCCGTCCTGAATGCCCATCTCCTCCAGACGGGCAAACAGCCCAGAGGCGCGCAGCTGACGCTCAAACCAGTTGCGGGACTCGTAATCCCCGAAATTCACATTGGCCATCAGCTGCCGCAGCCAAGGCCCATCCACCACCCAGGTGCCATCTATCACCTCGATGGTAGGCGGTGCGGACAAATCCACCTCAGGGGGACGCTCCACATAGGTGGACTCATAGACCGTGATGGGCGGCAGCTCTTGAAGCCGCGCGGCGGCAGTGTACATCAGCTCCCGTGTCCCCTGATGGGCGGCGGCGGAGATCTCATAAAAAGGCAGTCCCAAATCTTCCGCGCGGGCCTTCAGCGCCTCCAGTCCCGCCCGGTCCTGGGCGATGTCCACCTTATTACCCACCACCATCATCGGCCGCTTCGCCAGTTCAGGGCTGTACTCGGCCAACTCTGCGTTGATGGCCTCAAAGTCGGCCACCGGGTCCCGGCCTTCGCTGCCCGATACGTCCACCACATGGAGCAGCAGCCGGCAGCGGTCGATGTGCCGCAAAAAGTCGTGGCCCAGCCCGGCCCCCTCAGCGGCGCCTTCAATAATGCCGGGAATATCGGCCAGCACAAAGGACATGCCCTCCTCCAGAGCCACCACGCCCAGATTGGGAGACAGGGTGGTGAAATGATAGTTGGCGATCTTGGGCTGGGCCCGGGTCACCACGGAGAGCAGCGTGGACTTGCCCACATTGGGAAAGCCCACCAGTCCCACATCGGCCAGCAGCTTTAGCTCCAGCGTCACGTCCCGCTCCTGCCCCGGCAGCCCCGCCTTGGCAAAGTGGGGCACCTGCCGGGTAGGGGTGGCAAAGTGCTGGTTGCCCCAGCCCCCCTTTCCGCCCCTGCACAGCACAAAGGTATCCTGCCCGGCCATGTCGCAGATGATCTCCCCGGTGGCGGTGTCCCGCACCACAGTGCCCCGGGGCACCCGAATGGTCAAGTCGGCCCCGTCCTTGCCCGAGCACCGCTTTCCCTGCCCGGGCATCCCGTTGTCCGCCACATATTTGCGCTTATAGCGGAAGTCCATCAAGGTGGACATGTGCTCATCCACCCGCAGGACGATATTGCCTCCCCGGCCGCCGTCGCCGCCGTCAGGCCCCCCGGCGGCCACGTATTTCTCCCGGTGAAAGGCCACCGCACCGTTGCCGCCCGCCCCTGCCCGCACCGTGATGCGGGCCTTATCGATAAAGCCGTTACTGGCCGCCATATGGGCCACCTCCTGACTGAAAAACGCCCCGGACAATCGATATGTCCGGGGCGCTCCTCTTCCCAAAATTACTGGGCGATCTCCACAGAGACCTGCTTGCGGTCCTTGCCCAGACGGGAAAACTTCACTCTTCCGTCCCGCAGGGCAAACAGAGTGTCGTCACTTCCCATGCCCACGCCCTCTCCGGCGTGGATGTGGGTTCCCCGCTGACGCACCAAAATATTGCCCGCCAGCACGAACTGGCCGTCGCCCCGCTTGACGCCCAGGCGCTTGGCGTGAGAATCACGGCCGTTCTTGGTGGAGCCGCCGCCCTTCTTATGTGCGAAATATTGCAGTCCGATCTTCAGCATTGGATTACACCTCCATGACGATGATATTTTCCGGATACTCCTCGTGCAACTCGGTAAGGTAGAGCATGAGACCAGTCATCAGGGTTTGACAAGTGCTCTCATTGGTCTGCCCCAATCCGCCGGGGAGCTTTAAGGAGATAAAGGCCCTGTCCGTCCTGACCTTCACCGAAGCTTCCAGCCCCAATACGTCGTTGACGGCGCATTCGACGAGCCGGACAGCACTGGTGACAGCGGCGCACAGGACGTCCTCTCCCGCTTGAGCAAGTCCACTGTGTCCTTCCACCTGGAAGCTGACGATGGACCCGCCCTCCATATGAAATGTTGCGGTGATCATTACACAGAGATCTTGCCGATGGTCACCTTGGTGTAGGGCTGACGATGGCCCTGCTTACGGCGATAGTTCTTCTTGGGCTTGTACTTGAAGACGATGATCTTCTTGCCCTTGCCGTTTTTGACAACGCTGGCATCCACCTTAGCGCCTTCCACCACGGGAGTGCCGAAGGTAGCCTTATCCCCATCCAGGATAGCCAGGACCTTGTCGAAGGTCACGTTGTCGCCGGCCTCAGCGGGCAGCTTCTCGATGAAGAGGGTATCCCCCTCGGCCACCTTGTACTGCTTGCCGCCAGTTTCGATGATCGCATGCATGTGCTTTCAACTCCTTTAATACGGGCTCGCTGTCGTAGGAGAAGCGCGGAGAACAAATTGGCCAGGAAACCTGAACCTCGGCGAAGGGCAGACTCATAAGGCGGCCGAAACCGCCACAGCCTACTCCGACACGGAAAAAAGGCAACCCAGCGCCCCAATCTGTTCACAGCGTGACAGACCGACAGGCCTGTCCGCACTTACTTATTACCCCATTCAAAGCGGCTTTGATAGTATATCAGTGAAATTTCAAAAAGTCAATAGGTTTCTTGATTTCCCGGCATTTCATATTGATTTCCCGATATTTCATATCCCCTCTCAGGAAATCGAGCGAATCAGACATCACCTTTGGGCCGGTGCACCGGCGGCCAGCCGGAAGACCCGTTCCACATCTTCGCGCTCCGCGTGTCCCTCATGGACCTTTTTCCCATCCACATAGTAGGACGGGACATAGTAGTAGTCGAACCGGTCGGCAAATTCCCTCTGGCAAGTCTCATCCACGATTTGAAGGGGAATATCTCGCCACTCCGGATGGCGCTCCATCAGCTCCTCCTGATACCGGAGGGCCAAAACACAGTGGGGGCAGCCCGGCATGACAAACAGCAGGATCTCTTTCATATTGGTATCCCTCTTTTCACACTCTTTTGTGCGCATAATCCACTTCTGCATCGGCTCCTCCCACACAGACAGCCAGCTTCCCATAACGCAAAAAGAGCCAGGCGCCCACTTCCGGCGGCCCGGCTCTTCCTGCAAGGAAAGAGGATGCAATGAAATGAAAAAATGAATATCTCTTGCAATTCTTATTTTACGGAAGATTTGTGAACGATTAAAACAAAAACTGTTACAGAAACATTAAATCTCAAAAATTTTTGGTCAAATTTACGGGCTCGCCAGGCAGCAAAGAGGCAGCGGCTCAGGCCGCTGCCTCTTTGCTAAAGGATCGGAGGATAGAATGAAATGAAATTCCTGCTTTCATTATAGTTTAAAATAACAGATGATTGTTAAAAAACAAGGCCCAGGTTGTTACAAATCAATTAAATCAAACTCGTCCAGAGAAATCTCCGGTTTTCTCCCGGGCCCGGACGAAGAAATCCCGCAAAAGCTGGGCGCATTCTTTTTCACACGGGCCCCGGTAGAGCCTGGGGCGGTGGCCAAAGCCCTCTTCAAAGAGGTTTAGGACCGAACCGCAGGCCCCCATGTACTCCTCCCGGGCGCCATAGTGGACCTCGGCGATTCGGGCGTTGACGATGGCACCGGCGCACATGGGACAGGGTTCTAAGGTGACGTACATTTTGGCCCGGTGAAGCCGCCAGCCTCCCAGGGTCTCACAGGCCATGCGGATGGCGCAGAGCTCAGCGTGGCCCAGGGCGTCCTGGTCCTCCTCTCGGCGGTTGCGACCCTCGCCCACGATGCGCCCGTCGGCCCAGACGATGACACAGCCCACAGGGACCTCACCGGCGGCCATAGCCTCCCGGGCCAACTCCAGGGCCCGGGACATGTAGAATTCATCACTCACGGGGTCTCCTCCTTCGTTTTGGCGTAGTCCTCCACAAGAAGGCGGGCAAATTTCAGCGGATCGTCGCCCTTTTTCAGCCGCAGGGTCAGGGCTGGCTTCTCCCCGGCGGAAAAGAGGAGCCGTCCCTTATAGCGGGGCAAGGCACAGAGATCGGAGACCCGGCGCAGATCGAACTCGTTCAAAATAAAGAGCAGGTTGGTCCCCTTCTGGGTCAGCTCAGAGACACCGCAGCGGGCGGCATCGGCGCGGAGGAGGGCCACGGCGATCAGGTTATTCACCGGCCGGGGCGGGTCGCCGTAGCGGTCGATGAGCTCGTCGGTCAGGTCATCGGCGTCATCCTCGCTTCGGATGAGAGCAATGCGGCGGTAGAGGTCCATCCGCTGCTCCGGAGAGGGGACATACCGGTCCGGGATAGAGGCAGACACTGTCAAATCAGCGGAGCACTCGGCGGGGATCTCCACCTTCTCCCCCCGCTGGGTCAGGATAGCCTCCTCCAAAAGCCGGAGGTACATATCGTAGCCCACATTGATCAAAAAGCCCGACTGCTCGGGACCCAGCACGTTGCCCGCGCCCCGGATCTCCAGATCCCGCATGGCGATCTTAAAGCCGGAGCCAAACTCAGCAAACTCCCGAATGGCCCCCAGCCGCTTAGAGGCCACTTCGGAAAGGACCTTGCCCTGACGGAAGGTCAGATAGGCAAAGGCCCGGCGGGAGGACCTGCCTACCCGGCCTCGGATCTGGTGGAGCTGGGCCAGTCCCATCTTGTCCGCGTCCTCGATGATGAGGGTGTTCACATTGGCGATGTCGATGCCCGTTTCGATGATAGTGGTGCAGACGAGAACATCCACCTCCCCCTCGGACATCCGAGTCATCACATCTCCCAGCTCCTCCTGGGTCATTTTCCCATGGGCCACGGCCACCTCCGCATCTTCTCCCAGCATCTCCTTGATCCGGGCGGCGGTGCGGGAAATGGTCTCCACCCGGTTGTGGAGGTAGTAGACCTGCCCGCCCCGCTCCAGTTCCCGGCGCATGGCGTCGGCCAGAACAGACCAGTCATGTTCCATCACATAGGTCTGCACCGGCTGGCGGTCCTGGGGCGGCTCCTCTAAGGCGGACATGTCCCGGATCCCTGAGAGGGCCATGTTCAGTGTCCGGGGGATGGGAGTGGCCGACAGGGTGAGCACATCCACCTGCCTGGCCAGCTCCTTCAGCTTCTCCTTGTGGGTGACACCAAATCGCTGCTCCTCGTCCACCACCAACAGCCCCAAATTTTTGAACTTGACATCCTTTTGGAGAAGCCGGTGGGTACCGATCAACAGATCCACCCCGCCCTCGCTCACCCGGCGGAGGGTCTCTTTCATCTGGGCGCTGGTTCGGAAGCGGGAGATAACGTCAATGTCCACCGGGTATTTGGCAAATCGCTGCTTGGCGGTCAGGTAGTGCTGCCGGGCCAGGACGGTGGTGGGCACCAAAATGGCCGCCTGTTTGCCGTCCAGCACACACTTCATGATGGCCCGGAAGGCCACCTCCGTCTTGCCGTAGCCCACGTCGCCGCAGAGGAGGCGGTCCATGGGCCGGGGAGCCTCCATGTCCCGCTTGATCTCGGCCACGCAGCGCAGCTGGTCCTCGGTCTCGGTGTATTCAAACTCCTCTTCAAACTCCCGTTGCCAGGGGGAGTCGGGGGAAAAGGCAAAGCCGGGCTGCCGCTGGCGCTGGGCATAGAGCTCGATGAGGCCCTTGGCCAAGTCCTGGACCGCCTTTTTGGTCCTGGACTTCTGGCGTTCCCAGTCGCCGCCCCCTAATTTGGAGAGTTTTCGGGTCTCATTGGCGTCCTCTCCCCCGCCGATGTACTTGCTGACCTGGTCCAGCTGGGTGGCCGGGACATAGAGCACATCGGCCCCTGCATAGGTGATCTTCACATAGTCCTTGTCCACCCCATCCACCGGCAGCTTCACCATGCCAGCGTAGCGGCCGATGCCGTGCTGCTGGTGGACCACCAGGTCGCCGGGGGAGAGATCGGCGTAGGATCTCAGCTTTTCCCGATTGGTGGGGGCCTTTATCCGCCTCTTTTTGGCCGGGGCAGCCTGCCCCTCGGTGAGGATGGCCAGCTTGGCGGCAGGAAATTCCATACCGGCGCTGAGCCCGCCGCAGCAGATGACCGCCTGGCCAGGGCCGGGCAGGGCGTGAAGCTGGAAGTCCACCGCCGAGCGGATCTTCTGCTCCCGGAGAAGGGCCTGCAGGTTCAAGCAGCGCTGCTCGGTGCCCGCCAGCACCGCCACGGCAAAGCCGGAAGAGAGATAGTGGCTCAGATCGGAGACCGCGGTCTCCAGGCTGACGCCGTAGGAGGGGAGCTGCTTGGCGGAGACGGTCAGCAGCGTCCGGGGCCGCTGGGGATACTGGGAGGAGAGAAAGGAGTCCAGGTAGGCCACCGGCCACTGCTCCAGGCAGTCGGTCAGCTCCTCCGGTGTACGGCACAGCCGGCCCAGCTCCGGGAGAAACACACCGCTTTCCGTGAGGGCGGTCACATCCTCATTGAGCTGCCAGAGATAGTTCCTGCACCGCTCCTGAAAACGGGGGGACTCGCTGATAAGAACGGCGGCATCCAGCGGGAGGTAATCCACCGCTGTCGCCATCTGCGGATAGATCAGGGCCAGGTAGCGGTCGATGGCCGGAAAGGCCAGTCTGTTTTCCAGCTTTTCCTTATCCTGGGCCAAAATGTTCAAAAGCTGCGGGTCAGCCCCCTTCTTTCCCTCGGCGGCAAGCCTCTGGTCCAAGGCTCGGACCAGTCCCGCTGTCCCGCCGGGGGCAAACTGGGGCAGGACCTCGGCAGCGGGGAGGATGCGGGCCTCCTCCAGCGTCTCCGTACGGCGCTGGGTAGCGGTGTCAAAAAGGCCCATGGAGTCTACCTCATCGCCGAAGAATTCAATGCGCACCGGCTGAGGATAGGCGGGGGAAAAGAAATCCAAAATACCGCCCCGGAGGGCGAATTGTCCCACGCCCTCCACCTGGTCACACCGGGAATAGCCCGCAGCGGTGAGGGCCTCTGCCAGCTCGTTCAGGTCATACTGCCGCCCCATTTGGATAATTCGGCTGGCCTGCGTCAGCAGCTCTGGGGGCATGGTACGCTGGATCAGAGCCTCCGCTGGGGCCACCAGGAAGGGGATGTCCTCCTGTGCCAGCGCCCATAGGATCTCCAGCCGCCGGTGCTCCCACTGCCGGGAAACCACGGCGGCGTTGTGGAAAGTGAATTCCCGGGCGGGAAGGGTCAGCACCTCTTCCCCGGTCAGCGTTTTCAGATCGTCGGCCATACGCCGGCACTCGGCGTCATCGGCACAGAAGAGGGCCACCGGGCGGCCGGTGGCCTGCCGGAGCCCGGCGGCAAAGAAGGCCCGGTGGATGGGCGCCAGTCCAGACACCGCCGCCGGGGAGGCGCCGGAATCCAGAGCCGCCAGCAGCTTATGAAATTCAGGGATGGCTTGGACCGCGGTCAAAAGCTGTTTCATAAAGGGCCTCCCGAAGCTCAAAATTTCATCCGGGTGAAACGCCGAAAGCCCCCGCTCCCAGTGGGAGGGGGGTGGACATGTTCGCTCGGAGACAAAGATAGTATATACCCAAGGAGAAGGGGATTTGGGGGAAAGTAGGCGGCCTCGGTCACGGCTTTACTCTGCCTGCAAGCCAGTGATGCCTTGAAAGGCCTGGCCGTATATCGGCAAAACAAGGGTCCTCAAGCCGGGGGAGGGGGCGTATGCCGCCACCTCCTCGCCGTTCTGGAGGTGGTATCACCACTCTCCGGCCCCCGCTCGCCGGTGAAAGTCGTAGGAAAACACATACTGGCAGCCGGCGGCACCCAGGAGGGAGAAGGCCTCTGCGCTCTCCGCCAGGGAGATGTCCAGCAGGGTCAAGATCTGGTAGAGTCCGGCACACAGGAGGAAAACCGTCAGCAGAGCGGTGAAATTTTTTTCATCGTCTGCCCTCTTCGTTCAGATCACGGAGAAAAGAGGTCAGTTGAAGCGGTTCATGGCCCTATCCACACCTTCCCGGATCAGGCATTCCACTCCTTCGGCCGCCCGAGCCGTCGCCTCATCTATCGCTTTGCGGTCCTCACCCTGGGGCCGGCCCAGCACCCAGTCGGCCATATCGTAATCCGGATGGGGCTTTCCGCCCACGCCGATCCGGATACGGGGAAACTGGTCTGAGTGGAGATGGGCAATGATATTTTTCAGCCCATTGTGCCCCCCCGCCGAACCCGCGGGCCGGATGCGGAGCTTGCCCGGAGGAAGGGCCACCTCGTCGGAAATGACCAAGACCCGCTCCGGAGGGACCCGGTAAAAGGCGGCGGCCTGTTCCACCGCCTCTCCAGACAGGTTCATAAAGGTCACCGGCTTCATGAGCAGAACCTTCTCCCCACCCAGAACCGCGGTGTTGGTCAGCGCTTTGAATTTCAATCGTTGGACTGGGATTCCCAGCTTTTCGGCGATGATGTCGACCACATCAAAGCCCACGTTATGGCGGGTATGTTCATACTCGCCGCCCATGTTGCCCAATCCCACCACCAGCCAGGTAATGCCGGCGTTTTTGCTGCGGGAAAAAAACAATGTCCTTTCACCTCCAGGAAAAAACCGGGGCGGAGCTTTGCCCCGCCCCGGTATAAGGGATGAGAGAAGTTTTAATTGAACAGCTTGGAGACCGAGACCTCTTCATAGATGCGCTCAATGGCCTCGGCAAACATCTCCGCCACCGAGAGGTACTTGATCTTTTCGCTTCCCTCGGAGCCGGCGGGGATGGTATCCAGGAAGACCAACTCCTTGATGGGGCTGGCATCAATCCGGTGATAGGCCGGGCCGGAGAGGACCCCGTGGCTGGCACAGGCAAACACATCGGTGGCACCGCCGATATCCACCAGCGCTTGGGCCGCACCGCACAGGCTGCCCGCCGTGTCCACCATGTCATCCAAGAGAATGACCTGCTTGCCCCGGACATCACCGATGACGTTCATGACCTCGGATGAGTTGGCCTTCTGGCGCCGCTTATCCACAATGGCCAAAGGCATGCCCAGCTTCTGGGCAAAGGCCCGGGCCCGGGCTACACTTCCCACATCGGGGGAGACCACCACTGTTTTGTCCTCCTGTCCCACGAACCGGTCATGGAAGTAATGGGCAAAGATGGGCGCCCCCAGCAGATTGTCTACCGGGATGTCAAAGAAGCCCTGAATCTGGGATGCGTGAAGGTCCATGGTCAGCACCCGGTCAGCGCCGGCAGAGGTGAGCATATTGGCCACCAGCTTGGCGGAGATGGGATCCCGGGGCTTGGTCTTCCGGTCCTGCCGGGCATAGCCGAAATAGGGAATCACGGCGGTGATCCGGCCGGCGGAGGCCCGACGGAACGCATCGATCATAATGAGCAGCTCCATCAGGTTGTCGTTCACCGGAGAACAGGTGGACTGGACTACAAACACATCGGAGCCGCGGACAGTTTCATAAATGGAGACAAAATTCTCTCCATCGGAGAAACGCCCTGTCTCTGCGTTGCCCAGCTCGACGCCCAGCTTGGCGCAAATAGCCTGAGCCAGCACCCGGTTGGAGTTACCGGAGAAGATCTTAATGTCTTTTCCATGCGCGATCATGTGCTACATCCTCTCATCTCATATATTCTTTTTCGTTTGCTATCTTCCATCCCCTGACGGGAGAAAACAGGCAAAGCCGTCCAGCAGGAAAAGAAACTCAGCCCTTGCGTCTGCGCTTGGCCCAGTTCTTCTTCACCACCTGCCGATCCCTGGCAATGGCCAAAGAGTCGGCAGGCACATCGTCTGTGATGGTGGAGCCGGCCGCAGTGTACGCCCCCTCCCCTACGGTAACAGGGGCCACCAAATTGGTATTGCAGCCAATAAAGGCGTGGTCACCGATGGTGGTGCGGAACTTTTTCTCCCCGTCGTAATTGACGGTGACCGTCCCGCAGCCGAAATTGATGTGCTCTCCGGCATCGGTATCCCCTACATAGGTGAGGTGGGAGATCTTGGTGCCGTCACCGATAGCGGAGTTCTTCAACTCCACAAAATCGCCCACCTTGACGCCCTTCCCCACATGGCAGCCCGGCCTGATATAGGCGAAGGGGCCCACCACTGTGCCGTCATCCACCGTGGATTCATTGAGCTGGGAAGCATTCACCGTCACCCGCTCGCCAATGGTGCAGTCACGGATCACGGTGTTGGGACCGATCTCACAGTCCCGGCCGATGGCCGTCTTTCCCCGGAGGATGGTGCCAGGAAGGATCACCGTCCCCTCGCCCACCTGCACCTGCGGGCTGATGTAGGCGTTGCTGGGATCGATAAAGCGCACGCCCTGATTCTGAAGGCGTCGGACGGAAAGCCGCTTGGCGATGATCTGGAGGCCCCGGAACAGGTTGCCCTCGTCCAGCGTCAGGAAGCAGAGCCCCTCATACTCGGAGCAGTGGTCCCCGAGGGCATCGGTAAAGTCCGCCCCAGCGGAGATGGCCTGGCGGGCCTGCGTGGTCAGTTCAAACACACCGGTACGCTGGGGGGCGCTCCCCTCCTGCGCGTACTCGGCCCGCTCGTCGGCAGACAGGGCTGGACGGCCCTCCCGCAGCCGGGAAATCGCCGGCTCCAAGGCGAAGACTGGCTTCGTAAAGACGACTGTCCTCTGGCACAGCTCCAGGAAGGACAAAAGCCGTTCCCGGGCCCTTTCTGCGCCGGTGGTGACAAAAACGGTCCCGACGGGAAAACAGGCCTCCGCCTTTTCCCGGTCAGCGGCATCACAGACCACCAAAAACTGCTTTACACCAGCGCGGCTGAGGGCCGCCGACAGCCACAAGGCTGCCGGATCAAAAAGAATATCTTGAAAAAAGGGAGAGGAGCCATGCTCATCCCGAGACAAAAATACAATGGCGCCGAACGCGTCCATGAATGGGCCTCCTCATGCGTTGAAATGATTAATGTTATTATAGCAAACAAAGGTGCGAAATGCAAAGAAAATACAAAGAAAATGGCCCGCTTTTCGCGGGCCGGATTTGGGCGATTTGACGATTTCCCCCGAAAACCAGGTCAGGCAGCCAAGACGGCCCGAAGCTTGAGCCGCCTCCAGATCTGAAACACCTCCAGCGTGGCGCACAGCTTGTCGGCCAGCGAGACCGTCCAGGCCTCCCGGCTGCGGGGAAGATGGACCGCCAAGGGCCACATATGGGCCAGGATAATGTTGCGCTCTTTTTCCGTCAACTCTGTCAGGGCGCTGGCGTTTCGGAGGGCAAACTCCGGATGATCCAAACACTGATTCCCCGGATGGGCGGAGCGGTCTCGACAGTCGTAGAGATAGAGGTCATGGAGAAGGCCGCCCCGGGCACAGGCGCGGTAGTCCAGTCCCCATCGCCGGCCCAGCCGGAAAGAGACGTAGGCGACAAAAACAGAGTGTTCATAGCAGTTGACCCCGGGATGATGGGGCAGCGCCCGCATGGACTGGACCTCCGGGGTGTCCAGCAGCCCGTCCAAACACTTCAAAAAACTATTCCAGTTACTCAAGTTGATTACGACCATAGCGATCCCCTCCTCGGGTTAGACTCCGTTAACCGCATTATACTTCCTTCCAAGGGACTTGTCACGCAAAAAAAGAGGAAACATCAAAAATTGTAAGAATTTCTTAATACTTCCCCCCTTGCATTCCGCTACGCCATCCGATATACTGAACTGTACTAATCAAAATAATACAGTTTGATTGGAAGGGAGTGTGGCCATGATCAATCTCAATTATCGGGATGCCCGTCCTATCTACGAACAGGTGCGGGATGAGCTTCGGCGCCTGGTGGTGACCGGCGCCATTGCCGAGGGGGAGAAGCTGCCCTCCGTGCGTACACTGGCAGCCAGCTTGGCGATCAATCCCAACACCATCCAGCGGGCCTACACCGCGCTGGAGAAAGAGGGATATGTGTATTCTGAGCCGGGACGGGGCGCCTTCGCCGCCAAAAGTGAGGGAAAAGAAACCCCCAGGAAAGAGGCGCTGCTGCGCCAGTTTGATACCGTCACCGGAGAGCTTCTGTTTTTAGGCATGGATGCCGGGGAGCTGGCCCGGAGGATCAGCGCTGCCGAAAGGGGCAGAGAGGGAGAAGAAAGATCATGATCGAGATCCAAAATGTATACAAAGCCTTTGACGGCTTTCCTGCGCTGGACGGCCTGACCATGACGGTGCCCACCGGGGCCATTTACGGCTTGGTCGGCCCCAACGGAGCGGGCAAATCCACCATTCTGCGGCATATCACCGGTGTCTACCGCCAGGACAGCGGGCTGGTGCTGGTTGACGGACAGCCGGTCTATGAAAATCCCGAGGTCAAAGGGAAGCTGGCTGATATCCCCGATGAGCTCTACTATTTCGGCTCTGCCTCCACCCGGGACATGGCCCGCTTCTACAAGGGCTTCTACCCCCGGTTTGATATGGAACGGTATCAGGCTTTGAAGGATGTCTTCCGCACTGTGGATGAAAAACGGCCCATCCGGCGGCTGTCCAAGGGAATGCAGAAGCAGGCCGCCTTCTGGCTGGCCCTGTGCGCCCGGCCCAGCATCTTGGTGCTGGATGAGCCGGTGGACGGCCTGGATCCTGTGATGCGCCGGCAGGTCTGGTCCCTCTTGATGTCCGACGTGACCCAGGAAGGGACCACTGTCCTGGTCTCCTCCCACAACCTGCGGGAACTGGAGGATGTGTGCGACCATGTAGGCATCTTGTCTCGGGGAAAGGTCCTTATCGAGCGGAGCCTTTCCGATCTCCAGGAAAATGTGGTCAAAATGCAGGTGGTATTCCAGCAGCCAGAGCTGCCCAAGCTGCCCGATGACATAGATATTCTGAGTATCTCCCAGGTGGGACGCATCCACACCCTGATCGTCCGGGGCCGGGCAGATGAGATCACCAATCGTCTGGCGGTGTACTCCCCCATCTTGATGGATGCACTGCCCCTGACCTTGGAGGAAATCTTCATTTATGAATTGGGAGGTGAGGACTATGCCGTCCGTGACATTATCCTCTAAGGGGAAGGGCTGGTTCAACGCCGCTCTTTTCTGGAAAAATGTGACCCGCTTCTGGCCCATTTGGGTCATGTATGGGGCCATCGAGTTTTTCGTTCTGCCCATGCAGATCATCTTGGTGGGAAATGACTATACCCCCTATGCCAATCGGGCATCCCGGATCACATCATCTGTATACCATGCCGTGGAAGGCACCGTCTATTGGGGGATCGCCTTCGGTCTCATTGTGGCCATGGCCCTCTTCTCCTATTTAATGAACAACCGCTCAGTGGGAATGCTCCACGCCCTGCCCATCCGGCGGGAGGGGCTGTTTTTCACCAATTATCTCTCCGCGTTGTTTTTCCTCGGCGCTCCCAGTACAGTCATCGCCGGCATCGCCTTGTGCGCTGAAGCTCTTCAGGGGGTGTTCCTGCCCGGGGATGTGCTGCGGTGGCTGGCGGCCCAGGTGGTGGTGGGGATGTTCTTCTTCTCCTTTGCCGTCTTCTGTGCCATGTTTACCGGCCATATTTTGGCCCTCCCGGTATTTTTCGCTATCCTCAACTTTTTGATCATGGGCATGAGCTTTCTCATCGACAACGCCATGTCCACCCTTCTGATCGGACACCGCGGCCATGTCCTGGCCTCCACCAACCTTGTCCGCTGGTTTACCCCCTCCTATCACCTGCTTCACTTACTCGGCTGGGGACCCGTGGAATATGCCGCAGATGAAACGTTCCTTTCTTATTGTCCGGAGGGATTCGCCGCCGCCGTGGCCTATTCCCTCATCTTAGGGGCGGTGTTTACCCTCGTCGCCTTGATGATATACCGCCGCCGTCAGCTGGAGCGGGCAGGAGACATCGTGACTGTGGGCTGGATGCGGCCTGTGTTCCAATATGGGGTCGGCGTGTGCGCAGGACTTACTTTGGGCTCGGTCCTCTACTATAACTTTTTCACAGCCTTCGGCTCCTGGGTTTTTGTGGTCTTGGTCCCCATATGCGCTATATTGGGAAGTTTTTCCGCCCAAATGCTCCTGAAAAAATCTCTGCGGATCTTCGCTGATAGCTGGAAAGGCTGTGCCATCCTGGGCGTGTGTGTGTTCCTGCTGCTGGGCGGCACCCAAATGGATCTGTTTGGCTACCAGCGATGGACTCCCGATGGAGATGACGTGGCCCAAATACAGATCTGTGACGTACGAAACATGCCCTATGACAGCGCCCATTGGCTCTCCCTAAGCGTGGATGACCCCGAACTCATTGAGGATTTTATTCAGCTTCACGCCAACTTGGTAGGCCACCTCATCGATTTGAAAAAGGCCAGCCAAGAGGCCCATAACTACTATAACTCAGACGGATACGAGACTTTTACCACCGTCTCCCTGCAGATTACATATGTCATGAAAAGCGGAAAGGTCATCGACCGGCAGTACAGTACGATTCCTATCTCTGCGGAAGCCCTGGCCGATCCCGGCTCCTACGCTGCACAGCTCCAGGCGTTCATCAACCAGCCTGCGCTGGTGGAACAGTCCTACTTGGGCAGCCATGAAATCACCGAGGCGGTGAGCGGCTGGCTCTCCACCGGAAACGGACAGGATTATAATCTCAGTTATCTGGAAGCCAACACACTGTGGCACTCTATTCAGGAGGATCTGGCAGCGGGCCGTCTCCACCGATACCTGCTGGATGATATGCAGCGGTCAGAAAACTGCTATTATAACGATCTTTATTTGACAATGGCTTATCAGAGGATCGATGAAAGCGGTAAGCGCATCACCGGCACCTTTGATCTGACACTGACACCCCAAAAATCGGCCGTCTCACTGATGCGAGCCCTGGAGGACCTGGGAATGCAGGGGCTCTTATTGTCTCGGGAAAATACATAGGAACTGCCATTTCAGGAAAGTGCAGAAGAAAATCTGTCCGCCTGACCTCCTCCTGAAAGGAAAAGGCCCGGTTTTCAAGAAAATGTTCCGCCGTCCAATCCTTGGTCGGCGGAACATTTTTCTCGCGTTAAACTTTTCACAAAGTTGTTGCTTTTTCCGCACTGTCCAAGTATAATAGAAGCTGTTCAAGAAAAGTCCTGGCAAAAGGCCAACAAATATGAGTGATATTAGGAGGACATTACTTATGAAGGAAGTCTATGTGGTAAATTGTTGCCGCACAGCTGTCGGTTCGTTCGGCGGAAGCCTGAAGGACGTGCCTGCCTCTGACCTGGGTGCCACCGTGGTCAAGGAGGTCCTGAACCGCAGCGGCGTCAAGCCTGAGCAGGTGGATGAGCTCATGTTCGGCTGCATCCTCACCGCCGCCCAGGGCCAGAACGTGGCCCGCCAGGTGGAGGTCAAGGCCGGTATCCCCTACTCCGTCCCCGCCTATACCGTGGGCATGGTCTGCGGCTCCGGCATGAAGAGCGTCATTGAGGCCGCCCGTGCCATTCTCTCCGGCGATGCCGACATCATTGTGGCCGGCGGCACCGAGAACATGTCCGCTGCTCCCTATGCCCTCCCCGCTGAGCGTTGGGGCGCTCGGATGGGAGACAAAAAGGTCGTGGATACCATGATCAAGGATGGCCTGTGGGACGCTTACAACAACTATCATATGGGCACCACTGCCGAGAACATCAACGACGTGTGGGGCATCACCCGCGAGGAGCAGGACGCCTTTGCCGCCGCCTCCCAGCAGAAGACCGAGGCCGCTCAGAAGGCCGGCAAGTTTGTTGACGAGATCGTGCCCGTCATGGTCAAGCAGAAGAAGGAAATGGTGGAGTTCAAGGTGGACGAGTATCCCAAGGCCGGCGTGACTGCCGAGGGCATTGCCAAGCTCCGCGGCGCCTTCCCCGCCGGTCCCGAGGGCGTAGAGGACGAGATCGTCCACACCTTCCAGCCCACCCAGGTCCACGAGGCTGACGCCCACAAGCACATCCAGCGGGTCACCGCCGCCAACGCCTCCGGCATCAATGACGGCGCTGCCGCCATCCTGCTGGCCTCCGGCGAGGCTGTGGAGAAGTACGGGCTGAAGCCCATGGCCAAGCTGATCAGCTGGGGCCACGGCGGCGTGGATCCCAAGATCATGGGCGTGGGCCCGGTGCCTGCCTCCCGTCAGGCCATGGAGAAGGCCGGCTTGAAAATCGAGGACATCGACCTGGTGGAGGCCAACGAGGCCTTTGCCGCCCAGTCCATCGCCGTTGCCCGTGAGCTGGGCTTCGACATGGACAAGGTGAACGTCAACGGCGGCGCCATCTCCATCGGCCACCCCGTGGGCGCTTCCGGCGCACGGATCATCGTCACCCTGCTCCACGAGATGCAGAAGCGGCCCGACGCCAAGAAAGGCCTGGCCACCTTGTGCATCGGCGGCGGCCAGGGTGTAGCCACTATTTTTGAAAAGTGCTGAGATAGCCTTTAAAAACGGCGGCGTGGAGAAATCCGCGCTGCCGTTTTTTCATCCCCAAAGAGAAGAGTTTGGAAACTTTTTGAAAACTACGGCTGATTTTCATTGTTTTGACAAAAAATTAGTGATACAATGTCCACCATGATACCAATATCCAAGGAGGAACTTTCTATGAAAAAAGTTCAGCTGGCCGCCGGGGCTCTGGCACTGACACTGCTGGCCGGATGCAGTACCGGCGATCCGGATGACATAGCCTATCTGTCGGCCAATATTTCCCGGGACAAGGAGATCATCACCGTAGACGGCCAGGGGATCACAGCGGAGGCGTATTTGTTCTGGCTGGTCAACGCCATCTCCAGCCAACGCCTTTACTACGGGGAACTTCAAAACGATGAAGACTGGGAAGCAGTGAATGAGGACGGCATCTCCGCCTCCGATCAGGTGAAAGCCGATGCCTTGGAAACTGCTAAACTCTGGCGGGTCATGGAAAACAAGGCCCAAGAGATGGGCGTGGTCCTGACCCAGGAGCAGGAGGACGAGATCATCGCCACCATGGATCAGGCCATTGAAAGCGTCGGCGGCGAAGAGGCCTTCCAGGTCCGGCTGGACCAGATGTGCATCAGCCGGGAGGGCTTTCTCCATCTGAACCGGGTATACTACTTGAACCAGGGCGTCCGGGAAAAATTAGAGGAAAGCGGTGCCCTTACCGTCACCGCTGACGATGTGGACACCTATCTGGAGGAAAACGGCATTTACGCTGCCAAGCATATTCTCATCGCCACCCGGCATATCAGCGAAGATGGCAAATCTTATGAAGAGTACTCCGATGAGGAGCGGGCACAGGCTGCCCAGCTTGTCCAGGATCTCCGCGACCAGCTGGCCCAAAGCGGGGACAGCGAGGCTTTGTTTGATGAGCTGATGAACGAATACAGTGAGGATAGCCGCGACAGCAGCGGGAACCTCTATTATCCAGAAGGCTATACCTATATCTACCCCAACCAGATGGTCTCTGAATTTGAGGAGGGGGCCCTGGCGCTGGAAATAGGACAGATCAGCCAGCCCATCCAAACTGACTACGGCTATCACATCATTCTGCGCACCGAAGTGGACCGGACGCAGGCAGAAGCGGATTGTGATGCCGATTACAAGTACAATCAAATTACCCTCCAGTGGTTGGACGAGGCGGAGGTAAAAACCACCAAGGCTTATGATAACCTGGATCCCAAGACATTCTATGAACAGTTCCGGGATATTTTAAGTGCCCGTTCCGCCGCTCGGGAGGCACAGGCAAGTGAAGTTCCAGAAGAATCCCCAGCGGAAACTCCCCAGGACAGTTCGTCACCGGAGCCATAAATTTCAATTATTTCCACAGAAAAGTCGGCGAGGCACTTGGTGCTCCGCCGACTTTTTTGCGATTTTATCATTATCATTGATGTTGTTTCATATTATTGCTGATTCCACTCCACAATAATTTTGTCAAGCTATATCTATCATTTCAGATAGGTATGAGGGGGATCAGCATGGCTAAGAAAAAGCAAGATCCAGAATTGACCGCCATCGGCCAGAGGATCCGCACTGCCCGAAAGAGCAGGGGATTGACTATGGAAAAATTGGCAGAGGCGGCAGATACCTCTGTACAATTTCTTTCCCAGGTGGAGAAAGGAGAACAGAGCATGACAATGGTAAAGTTCGGAAAACTGGCCAAGGCGCTGGATGTCTCCAGTGATTTTCTCCTGTTTGGCAGGGACCCGCTCAACGAAAGGTCCGCATTGGCCGCAGAATTCATGGGCCATCTCAGCATGGTCGACCGGGATATCCTTTCCCTGGCGATTATCAACCTGCGGAACATTTTAGACCAGGTATCTCCGGAAAATGAGTGAGATCCGTCCCATTCGGGTCCTGCTGGTAGAAGATGTTCCCACCCAGCTCCAGCTTGTAAAATGGATGCTGGAGACGGCTGATGATATGATCGTGACCACCGCTTCTGACGGCTTGGAGGGCTTAGCACGTGCCTGGTCGGACCGGCCTGACGTGATCCTGCTGGATCTGGTTCTGCCGGGGATCAGTGGACTGGAGCTGCTGCAGCGGTACCGGAGCAAAAAAGGGCCGGCCCGGGTGATCGTTATCACCGGGGCCAGCGACAACCGGGTCACCGATGCCGCCTTGGCGGCGGGGGCCACCTTTGTCCTGCTCAAACCCGTGGAGTTGGGTGAAGTTATCCGCAGGATCCGATTTTTTGCCGGCGGGCTGACCCGCCTGTGTGAAAACCTGCTCCAGGAGATGAACGCTCCTCCCAAATGGGCCGGCTTCCGCCAAGCGGCACGGTGCGCCGGATTGTTGGGAGAGCGCAAGTGTGAGCTACTGAAAGAGGCATATATCCAGGTCGCCTCAGAAAATCAGGTGGAGTGGACCTGCGTGGCCAAAAATATCGAACGGCTCATCCGGAAGCTTGACGCCGAGCAAAGCCCCATCTATCAAGAGCTTATTGGTCTCACCCAGGACAATAGCCGCCCCACCAACGGAGACTTCCTCCGAATGTTGGCCCAGGCCGCCATGATTCCCTTGTAATCGGACAAGTTAGACGGCTATCATAGGTTTACCAGAATGTGGAAAAGAAAGGACTGGAAACCTATGAGCGTATGGTACAGCAAGAGTTTAGGGGAAACCCTGTCCGATCTGGAAAGTGACCGGCACCAGGGGCTTTCTGAGGCGGAGGCCCAGCGAAGACTTGGGCGACACGGAAAAAACCAGCTGACGGGCAAGCCGCCCCGGAGTATGGCCGCCCGTCTCCTGGACCAGCTGAAGGATCCCATGATCTTGGTGCTCTTAGCTGCGGCAGGGCTGTCTCTTTTGTCCAGCGACGGCGTCGACTGGCTGGACGGGATCATCATTCTGCTCATCGTGATGGTCAACGCTGTCATCTCCATCTCCCAGGAAAACAACGCACAGAGGGCTCTGGAATCCCTTCAGCGGATGTCCGCTCCCCAGGCCCGGGTAATCCGGGATGGCCGGGAAATCCGGATCGAGGCTGCCCAGGTGGTGCCCGGTGATCTGATCCGGCTGGAGGCAGGGGATATGGTGCCCGCCGATGCCCGGCTTTTGGAGAGCGCGGGCTTGAAGGCCGACGAGAGTGCCATGACCGGAGAATCCACCCCTGTGGACAAAGCCGTGGGAGAGGGCCTGCCGGCTGAGACCGGCCTGGGCGACCGGACGAATATGGTCATCGGGTCCACGGTCATCACCGCTGGACGGGCCCTGGCTGTCATCACCTCCACCGGCATGGACAGTGAGGTGGGCAAGGTAGCCGGCCTTCTTCTGGACCAGGAGGAGGCCGAGACTCCTCTCCAGCGGAAAATGGGGGAGATCTCCAAAACCCTGTCCTTTGTGTGCCTGTGCGTGTGCGCCGTCATGTTCGGAGTGGGGCTCATCCAGGGCCGGGGGATCTTGGATATGTTTATGACCGCCGTCTCCCTGGCGGTGGCCGCCATTCCGGAGGGACTGCCCGCTGTCGTCACCATCGTGCTGGCCCTGGGGGTCCAGCGGATGGCCAAGCGGGGCGCCATCGTCAAAAAGCTCCCCGCTGTGGAAACCTTGGGCTGCGCCGGGGTCATCTGCTCAGATAAGACGGGGACCCTCACCCAAAACAAGATGACCGTGCGGCAGGTGTGGACCCCCACGGGCGGAAACCGGCGGGCGGTGCTGGCCGCAGCCGCTTTGTGCTGCGATGCCGTATGGGACGGCGGCAAGCTACAAGGTGACCCCACAGAGGCCGCCCTGCTGGAGGCCGCCTATCGGGACGGGCTGCGGAAAGACCAACTGGAACAGGAGAACCCCCGCCGGGGAGAGATCCCCTTTGATTCCGGCCGAAAGCTCATGTCCACCATCCATGCCCTTCCGAACGGCAGTTGGCGGGTGTGTGTAAAAGGGGCTCCCGACGTACTGCTGGCTAAATGCCAAATCAGCTCCTCTCAGCGGCAGATCGCACTGTGGGCCAATGACGCCATGGCGGCCAACGCCCTGCGAGTGCTGGGCGTTGCCTGCCGGGACCTGGCCCAATATCCAAAATCCCTGACCCCCGAGACGCTGGAGCGGGAGCTGACCTTTTTGGGGCTGGTGGGGATTATGGACCCTCCCAGGATAGAGGCAAAGGAAGCCGTGGCCAGATGCCGGGCAGCGGGCATCAAGCCGGTGATGATCACCGGAGACCACAAGCTCACCGCCGTGGCAGTGGCCAAGGAGCTGGGCATTTATGGCCCCGGAGACCTGGCCATTACCGGCGCCGATCTGGACTTTATGCCCCAGGAGACCCTGGAAAACGATGTGGACCAGTTTGCCGTCTATGCCCGGGTGTCCCCTGAGCACAAGACCCGCATCGTCAACGCCTGGCGGAAAAAAGGACAGGTGGTGGCCATGACCGGGGATGGTGTCAACGACGCCCCCGCCCTAAAGGCCGCCCACATCGGCTGCGCCATGGGGCAGACAGGCACCGATGTGGCCAAAGAGGCCGCCGACATGATCCTCACCGATGACAACTTTGCCACCATCGTCTCTGCCGTGGCCGAAGGGCGGGGCATCTATGCCAACATCCGAAAGGCCATCCACTACTTACTCTCCTGCAACATCGGAGAGATATTGACCATTTTCCTCGCCACCGTCCTGGGGTTCCATCAGATGCCGTTGGTGCCGGTTCAGCTGCTATGGCTCAACCTGGTCACCGACGCCCTGCCCGCCCTGGCCTTGGGCGTGGAGCCTGTGGAGGAAGGTGTCATGGAGCGCAGGCCCCGGGATGCCCGGGAGAGCCTCTTCACCCGGGCCTTCTCCCTGCGGCTGGCCTGGCAGGGGGCCATGGTGGGCCTTCTCACCTTAGGGGCCTATTGGCTGGGCGAATACGTCCTCTCCGATCCTGGGGAGGCCAGCGCGGTAGCCAACACCATGGCCTTTGCCACGCTGACCTTGTGCCAGCTCTTCCACGCCTTCGATGTCCGCAGCGAGTACCACTCCCTGCTCCACATCGGCATTTTCAGCAACCCCGCCATGAACAAGGCCTTTCTGGTGGGGCTGGGGATGCAGCTGGCCGTCCTGTGTCTGCCGCCCCTCCAAGCCGTGTTCCAGACCACCTCCATGGATATGCGGGAGTGGATTGTGGTGCTGCTGTTGGCCGTCACCCCGGTAGTGGTCTGTGAGGCGGCCAAGGCCCAGGGGCGCCGGAGGCGTTCTCCTGCTCCGGCGGCAGAAAAAAACGCCGCAGGGACGTCCGTCTAAGAATCAAAACAGAAGGTGCCGCTCTTTTCTTTTGAAAAGAGCGGCACTGATTTGTTGCCTTACATCCTCTTGTATCCAGCGATCCCGAGGATCCGCTGTCCCTTGAAAGTCTGGAGCCTCCCCATGCAGCCAGGGCATCTCCCCTTCAAAGGACAAAACAAGTTTTCCTCAATCCTCGTTGGGGTTAAAATAATACGGCTTCATCAAGCTCTTCTGCTCGGTGGAGTCCTTCTGCTCTCCGAGCCGCAGGGTGACCTCCATAGGCCGCCCTCCCCCGCCTTTTCGCCGTTTGTGCTCCTTTTTCGGTGTCTCTTGGCGGGGCGGCTGCTGGGGCTGGGGCACCGTCCTGCGCCCTGCCTCCTGGCCACCCTGGGAAGCGGCCTGGGACGGCCGTTTTTTCCTTCTCTCCTTGGAGTTGGGCTTGGCGGCCTCCTCCGCCTTGGGCTTGGGAGCGGCATATATGGGCTTTCGGGGCGCCAGCAGCCGGGCTGTGGCATCCATGACCTTCTCCCCCGCCAGAGGGTCCCGGTAATACTCCACCTGCTTTTGAGCCTTCCGCTCAGCAGCGGTCCAGTTGGGCTCCATGGCGGAGAGGGCCTCCTCCAAAGTCCGGCTGGGCCGGTACCCCGCCGCCTTCCGCTTTCCAGCCACAGGCGACTGCGCCGCCTCCTGCTTGGGTTTGGCGGGCTTCTGCGCGGCCTCCGCCCGCTCGCCCTGGGTCCGCTTCTGCGCCGGCTTTTCCGCCTTCTTCTCCTCCGCCGTCTTCCTGCCCTCATCCCGCTGCCGCTTCCGTTCCCGGGCGGCCTGCCGGGCCTCAGCGTCATCGGCGTTGACGATCTTTCCGTGTTTGTCCCGCTTCGGGGCCTCAAAGACCTCCATGGGCCAGGGGTGGCCAGTCACCACGGGGATGGGCTTTTTCAGCAGCTTTTCAATGGGGACCAGCAGTTCCTTCTCTCCAAACTCGCAAAAGGACACGGCGGTGCCCCCATGTCCCGCCCGTCCTGTCCGCCCAATGCGGTGGACATAGGTCTCCGGCACATCAGGCAGGTTATAATTGAACACATGGGACAGCTCCTCAATGTCCAGCCCCCGGGCGGCAATATCCGTGGCCACCAGAGCCTTTACCCGTCCGGCCTTAAAGTCGGTCAGTGCTTGCTGTCTGGCGGTCTGGCTCTTGTTGCCGTGGATGGCCGCCGAGGAGATACCCACCTTCTGAAGGTCGCCGGCCACCTTGTTCGCCCCATGCTTGGTACGAGTAAACACCAGGGCATTCTTCACCCCCGGCTCCCGGATCAGGGCCGCCAGCAGTTTGGATTTGTTGCCCCGGTCCACATAGTAGAGCTTCTGATCGATCACTTCCACCGGAGAGGACACCGGGTCCACCGCCACCTTCACAGGGTCTACCAGCAGGGAATCCACCAAGCCCTGTACTTCCGGAGGCATGGTGGCGGAAAAGAACAGCGTTTGCTTTTTCTTGGGCAGCCAAGTCAAGATTTTTTTCACATCGTGGATAAAGCCCATGTCCAGCATCCGGTCAGCCTCATCCAGCACAAAGATCTCCAGCTTCTCCACATGGATGAATCCCTGGTCGTGCAGATCCTCCAGACGGCCCGGCGTGGCCACCAAAATGTCCACCCCCGCCTTCAGCTGATCCACCTGGGGCTGCTGCCCCACCCCGCCGAAAATGACCGCGGAGCGCAGCGAGAGATTTTTCCCGTACTCCTGAAAGCTCTCCTGGATCTGCAGAGCCAACTCCCGGGTCGGCGTGAGGATCAGTGCCCGGATAGGGCGGCCCTTGGCAGGGTGGGCATTCAGCCGGTGCAGGATGGGCGCAGCGAAGGCACAGGTCTTCCCCGTCCCCGTCTGGGCACAGCCCAGCACATCCCGGCCCGCCAAGGCGGGGGGGATCGCCTTTTCTTGAATGGGAGACGGCGTCTGGTATCCCACGCTGCGAAGTGCGGAAAGAATGGGGGGGCAGAGCCCCAATGCTTGGAAAGTCATGCTGGAACGTCCTTTTTTCAGATATCCCACCCATGTCAAAATGAGGGCGCGTCCTCAAATGGCGCGTCCCTGGCGGGAGAGCGGAAACTTATAGCGGCAGCTGCCGGGCCGTCCTCCTTCCGCTGGAGGCGGCGCAAACACGCCCTGTCCGGGCCGTGAAACTATCTATTTCTTAGTATACCTCATTTGAAAAAATTTACAACTGTCTCAGTGCCGTTATGATGAGCTCCACCGTGTCCTCCACACAGGCCTGATCGGAATCCACCGTCAAATCGGCATACTTTTCATAGTAAGGGACCCTGTAGTCGTAGAGATCTTGGAGGGTCTGACCCGGCGCCAGCGTAACTCCCCTGGTAGCCAGGTTCCCCAGCCGCTTCTCCATCGCCGCGCAGGGAAGCTTGAGATAGACAACGATCCCCAATTCTTTCAAATGCCGCGCCCCCAGCTCCCGCAGCACGGCGGATCCTCCGGGCGCAATGACGGTATTTTCGCAGTTCAGGGCGGCGATGACCTCTGCCTCGGTGTCCAGAAAACGCTCAGTGCCCAGCCGGTCCAACACGGCCTGAAGCTGCGCACCCTCCCGCTGCTCGATCAGCGGATCTACGTCCAAAAAGGCATATCCAAGTCGCTGGGCCAGCAGTTCCCCTACCGTGGACTTTCCTGAACCAGGCATACCAATGAGCGTAACATTCATACTCTCGCCTCCCGCAAAAACTCCTTGTTCCGAATTATAGCAAAATTCTGGAAAAATAGCAAATTTTTATTGCGGACAAGGCGGCCCATCGCCATCTTCCGCCGCGCAAATTCAAAAGCAGACTCTCCATCTGCAGATGGAGAGTCTGCCGCTCAATATCTCCGGTCCAAAATTTCGATCAGCGCCGCAATGGCCCCCTCCTCACAGGAGGGAAGCAGGGTGGCTCCCCACTCCCGCACCTCCCGGGCGCAGTTGGCCGGCGCAAACGGGATGGCGGACACCTGCAGCATGGGAATGTCGTTTTGATTGTCTCCCACGCAGTAGATATTTTCTCTCCGCACCTTCAGCCGCCGGGCCAGTTCCAGCACCATCCCCCCCTTGGTGCTCCCCTTGGCGGTGAGTTCCAGCATGTGGGGATTGGAGAAAATGGCCTCATACCGGTCTCCCCAGCGCGCCAAGATCTCGGCCTGGGCAGGCACAAGCAACCCATGGTCCTGGTGCAGGATGGCCTTCCCCCAGGGCTGGGGCATGTCAGCTATGGAGCATTCCACCGCCCCCATACGCGCCTTTTCCAGATGGAACCAGGTCCACCGGTTGGGGTTCCAAATATAGACATCATCCCCGTGGTAGGCCTCCACGCTGATGGACGGATGATGGGCCGCCAGCGTCTCCAAGTCACGGGCCACCGCCGCGGGGATGGTGGTCTCCAGCACCATCCGCCCTGCCGCAAAATCAAAAAGCTGGGCTCCATTGGACAAGATCACCGGCACATTGACAGGGGCCAGCGACAAAAAGGGAAAAAAGGTGCGGTGGGCCCGCCCTGTAGAAACGGTAAACAGGCCCCCTTGGGATTTAAAATACTCCACTGCCGCCCGGTTCGCGGGGGGAACCGTCCCATCGGCAGTGTAATAGGTGTCATCAAAATCGGTGGCCAGGAGCACGCCGTCGAATTTTCCCAAGAAGGTCCCTCCTCCAAACAGGCCGCCCGCCCTCCATGTATCCGGTCAGCGAAGGTCGGCCCCCGTCAGGTATTTGTTCATCGGCTTATACAGCAGTGCGAAAAGAATCAGGCAGATGACCAAATCAATCGCCATATACCAGCCGTTGTATACGATGGAATAAAGCACAGGCTGGTCAAAAACGGTGCCCAAGATCTCCGTAGGCGCCACAATGCGGTATACGGTGATCCCGCTGATAAAATGGACGACAAACCGGGCCGCCGCGCCCAGAATGCTTCCCCAGAATATGCCGTATCGATGGCCCTTCCCCAGCCCGGCCACACCGATCACCGCAAAGGCCACCACATAGTCCAGCAGGATGGACACCCAGCCATAGGAGACCGCCCCCTGGACAAATACCTGAAGGATGCCAAAGGCGGTGCATGCAATGAAGCCATTGCCCACACCCCAGCGGACACAAAACAGAAATAGGGGCAGCATCTCAAGGGAGACCGACCCTCCCTGGGGCATCTCAAAGAACTTGAGCAGCCCCAAGATCAGGCTCAGCGCCACCATAATGGCCCCCTCTGTGAGCATACGGACGGTTTGGGTCTTCGAATGAGTCTTTTCCACGGTCATTTTCCTCTCTTTTCACAAAAATACCGCAAGCGCAAACCGGGAAAGGCGCGTTGCGGTACGAAAAGAGACAATGGTTGTCACCAAATCGCTCCCTACGCCGGCATTACCCGGGTCAGGTTGGAAGGGACCGGGGGCGCTATCGCCCCGCATCTCAGCCGAACTTGCGTTCAGCGCCCCTGCATTCAGTTTGTCCTCGCGGTTCTTATTTATTTTATACGACACTTCCCCACTTGTCAAGTGAGAGTCCGGCACCCATGACCTCCGCCTGCCCTCTTATTAGCTCCCGGTGTATTGCCGGCCGGTGTGGTCGATGGTATAGGGCTGGGGCAGAATGAGCTGAGAAATGGGCACAAAGGTATATCCCTGCTGGAGCAGCGTCTCTAAAATGGTGGGCAGCGCCTCCGGCGTGTGGAGGGCGGCATTGTGGAAGAGCACGATGGACCCGGCCTGGACCTTACTGGTCACCCGCTGGGTGATCTCGGCGGCGGAGATTTCCTTCCAGTCCAGGCTGTCCACATCCCACTGGATGGGCTCCATGCCCATGGACCGGATGGCGGAGATCACGTTGTCATCATATTCTCCATAGGGCGGGCGGATCAGGGTGGGCCGCACCCCCGTCACCGCCTCGATCTTGTCGTTGCAGGCATTTACGTCGGCGATGATCTCATTCTTGGAAAGCTGGGTCATATGGGCGTGGGTATTGGAGTGGTTCATCACCTCATGCCCAGCGTTAGAGAGGGCCTTGACCGACTCCGGATACTTGTCCACCCACTCCCCCACCACAAAAAAGGTGGCTTTGATATCAAACTTTCCCAAAATGTCGATGAGCTGCTGGGTATCCTCATTGCCCCAGGCGGCATCGAAGGAAATGGAGATCATCTTCTGATCCCGCTCCACACAATAGATGGGAAGCTGCCTCTGGGTAGCCGCCGCCCCCACCGTCAACGGCGAATTCACCACTCCAAACATCACCGCCGCGGCCACTGCGCAGGCCGCCGCTGTCACCATCTTCCGTTTGACAAAGATCAACTTCATGGAAACCCCCTCCTTTTTCTGTCCCATCTATATGATGCAGACCCTGGCATCCATGCGGAAAGGCCCCTCTTTTCCCGGCCGCAGCGGGAAAAAATCTTTTCTCGCCACCTTGTGTCTGCTATGGTATAATAATGGTATTACCGCCCCATCGGGTTTTATCTGTCTCGGCGGCACAGCCCGCCGCCGGCAGGATTTCAAAATACCATCCCGCTATGTCAGGATGGGACAGCGGAAAAGTGAGGAGGTCATTTTATGAAAACCATTTTGGTCGCCGGCGGTGCCGGCTACATTGGCAGCCATATGGTGGCTCTGCTGGCGGAAAAGGGTTACGAGGTCGTCGTGGCAGACAATCTCTGCACCGGCCACTGGCAGGCCGTAAAAGGTGCCAAGCTCCGGGTAGGCGATGTCCGGGACGGAGCTTTTCTGGAGCGGGTGTTCTCCGAATTTCCCATCGACGGCGTCATCAATTTTGCCGCCTTCTCCCTGGTGGGAGAGAGCGTGGCCGATCCCCTGAAATACTACGGCAACAATGTCACCGGTGCGGTGAGCATGCTCACCGCCATGAAGAACCACGGCGTGGACAAGATCGTCTTTTCCTCCACCGCCGCCACCTACGGCGAGCCGGAAAAGCAGCCCATCCAGGAGACGGACCGCACAGAGCCCACCAATCCCTACGGTGCCTCCAAGCTGGCCATCGAGGGGCTCCTTAAGTGGAGCTGCCAGGCCTACGGCATCCGCTACGCCGCTCTGCGCTATTTCAATGCCGCCGGCTCCAATCCCGATGCCGACATCGGCGAGGACCACGCCCCGGAGACCCACCTGATCCCCATCGTTCTCCAGTGCGCCCTGGGCAAGCGGGACCACGTGGGCATCTTTGGGGACGACTACCCCACCGCCGACGGCACCTGCGTCCGGGACTACATCCACGTCCGGGACCTGGCCAACGCCCACCTTTTGGCCTTAGAGCACCTGGATAGAGGCGGCGCCAGCGGTCCCTTCAACCTGGGCAGCGGCGACGGCTTCTCCGTCAAAGAGATCATTGAGACCGCCCGCAAAGTCACCGGCGCCGCCATCCCCGCCATCGTGGAGCCCCGCCGGGCGGGAGATCCGTCCGTGCTCATCGCCTCCAATCAAAAGGCGAAAGAAGTCCTGGGCTGGAGCCCCCAACGGGGGCTGGATGAGATTATCTCCGATGCCTGGATCTGGCACAAGCGCCATCCCAATGGATACGAAGGGTAATTTTTAAAAACGGAGGGTATTTCTTATTTAAAGAAATACCCTCCGTTTTTATATATTCCCTGATCTTTATGACATTTGTCCCCGCTCTTTTAAAATGGATGCAATGGCGTTTCGATGACTGCCGGTGACAGCATTCACCCAACGGATCAAAACTTCATCGCTGTATATACTATATCGGGCCTTGAGTTCATCAATTTCCTCCACCTGAGCCAAGGGGATCTTCCAATTGCCGCCCCCCTCCTCCATGGATCTGCTGCCCATATCCATTCCTGCCCTTCCTCCTTTTTTCTTTTTCTTCCATATTTATATTTATAAATATAACATAAATTATTATAGATGTAAATATACCTTCCTTTTTTTGCTATGGTTATAGAAAAAGCCGATGAGGTATTTTTATGGAGATAGGAAAACGGATCGCCACTCTTCGGGAGGCAAAAAACTGGACCACCAACCGCCTGGCCAACTCATGCGGCTTGTCCCAGAGCTTTCTGCGGGCCGTAGAATTGGGGGAAAAGGGGATCTCCGTGGAGAATCTGTCCCTGGTGTGTGACGCTTTGGGGATCTCCATGCGGGCCTTCTTTCACTTTCCGGAGGAATCCAGCTCCATGGAAGAGGATCTGCTCTGCCGCCTGGAGCGTCTGACCCCCCGGCAGCGGCAGACTCTTTTCTCCTTTTTAGACGCCATGCTGGAAAACGGAACATGAAAAGCGCCCGGCGGCATTTTGCCGCCGGGCACTTTTCTTGCAGGGCCTCTCTTCCCCCGCTGTCAATCTCATCCCGGCGGCCTCCTCCATAAAGATGCGGCCGCCCTATTTTTATGCCTCTTCCGTCTCCGTGACCTGAATGTGCAGCTCTGCAAGCTGTGCCGGCGTCACAAAGCCGGGTGCATCCATCATCAAATCCTGGGCGTTCTTGTTCATGGGGAAGGGGATGATTTCCCGGATGGAGTCCTCCCCGGCCAACAGCATGACCATCCGGTCCACCCCGGGGGCAATGCCCGCATGGGGGGGCGCACCGTAAGTGAAGGCATTATACATAGCGGGGAATTTTGCCTTCACATCCTCCTCGCCCAGGCCCACCAGCTGGAAGGCCTCTACCATGATCTCCGGGTCGTGGTTCCGCACTGCGCCGGAGGACAGCTCCACACCGTTGCACACCAGGTCGTACTGGTCGGCGGTGATGGTGAGGGGATCGATCTCCCCCTCCGCAGCCTTCTTCAGCACCTCCAGCCCGCCGGAGGGCATAGAGAAGGGGTTGTGGCAGAACTCCAGCTCCCCGCTCTCCTCCCCGATCTCGTACATGGGGAAGTCCACGATCCAGCAAAAGGCGTACTGCTCCTTTTGAAAGTGGTTAGGACAAAAGGCGCCCAAGGTCTTGACCAGCACGCCTGCCGTCTTCTGGGCCGCTCCCTTTTTCCCGGCGGCCAGGCCCACAAAGGAGTTGGGCTTCAGCGCCAGGGCAGAGATGACCTCCTCCTTCTTCTCCTGGACAAACTTGGCGATGCCGCCCACCAGCTCCCCGTTCTCATCCATCCGGAACCAGTAGGCTTTGTTTCCACTCTGGACCTCCACGTCGGCACACAGCTTGTCGATCTGCTTCCGAGTGCCCTCAAAATCGCTGACCACCACCGCCTTGACCGTACTTCCCTCAAAGGGCCCGAACCCGCAGTCAGCCAGCAGCCCAGTGGCCTCGGTGACAGTCAGGTCGATACGCAGATCGGGCTTGTCCGAGCCGTACTTCTCCATGGCCTGGGCGTAGGGGATGCGCTGGAAGGGCGGCTGGGAGGCGGTGTCGTAGGTGCCGTATTTGGCAAAGATGGGTGGCAGCACGTCCTCCAAAACGGCAAACACATCCTCCTGGGACGCAAAGGCCATCTCCATATCCAACTGGTAGAACTCACCGGGAGAGCGGTCTCCCCGGGCATCCTCGTCCCGGAAGCAGGGGGCGATCTGGAAATACTTATCAAATCCAGAGGCCATCAGCAGCTGCTTGAACTGCTGGGGGGCCTGGGGCAGGGCGTAGAATTTTCCCGGGTGCTTCCGGGAGGGCACCAGATAATCCCGGGCCCCCTCGGGAGAGGATGCGGTCAAAATGGGGGTGGTGATCTCCATAAACCCGTGGTCGATCATGGCCGACCGCAGGGCGGCTACCACCTGGGAGCGGAGGATGATGTTCTTCTTGACCTCTGGATTGCGCAGATCCAGATAGCGGTGCTTGAGCCGGGCGGACTCATCGGCCTCCCGGCTTCGGCTGACCTGGAAAGGCAGCTCGTTGTGGCGGCACTTGCCCAGCACGGTCAGGGACTCGGGCACCACCTCGATGTCGCCGGTGGGCAGCTTGGGGTTCTTGCTGTCCCGCTCCCGGACGGTGCCGGATACCTGCACCGTGGACTCCTTGTTCAGCCCCTTAAAGGCCTTTACCATCTCCTCACTCTCACACACCACCTGTGTGGTGCCGTAGAAGTCCCGTAGGACGGCAAAGCCCAGGTTGGCACCCACTTCCCGGAAATTTTCCAGAAATCCGGCCAAGGTGACGCTCTGCCCCACCTCAGTCATCCGCAGTTCTCCGCAGTTGTGGCTGCGGTACGCAGTCTTGCACTGGTCCACAAAGATCATCTCCAAATCGTATTTTTAAATATTGATATTATAATTCGTTTATCCCGCATCCCTTAAAGGGGGCCGCCTGTCAGGTCAATGAGCCTGCTGTAATACACCTGCACATCGAAATCCTGATACGCCTGGGTCCCCTCCTTGGATGTGACCCCCAAGGCCGCCAGTGAGTCCTCCTTCAAATGCTCCAGCACCGTTTTCCCATCGGTCCAGACATAGTGCCAGTTGAATTCCTCCCCCAGCGCCCCCTCCCAGGCGGCGATGGCGTTGTTGATGGTGATAAGGAACTCCTCCGCTGTAAGGCCGCTCTCAAACATCACCGTATCCGGCGTCAGATAGGCGGCGATGAAGGAGGAATCGTCATCGGGCGTAAAGGTGAGCCGCAGCTCCGGCCGAATCAGCCGGCTGACCATGGCGGCACACTCCGCCCTTGTCAAGGTCTCGTCTCCTGCAAAAGTCCCCCACCGGTCCACGCCAGTGAGGATACCCGCACTGTAAAAATCCAGCACCCGGGCATCATCGGTGTCGGGAAGCTGGCCCGGATTCGGATTGATGGGGGCCAAATATTCCCCGGCATTCTCCCGGATGCAGGGCAGGTAGAGGAGGGAAACGAACTCCATCCGGGTGGCCTCCTTTACTCCATCGGGGACGGAGACGCCCAGTCGTTCCAGATAGTCCACGTACCGCTGGTACCAGGGAGCAGTCTCCCCAGGCCCAGAAATATCCACCGGAATGCTCTCCCCAGTGATGGCCTCATTCATTCGGGCAGCTACTGCAGTCACCTCACCCACGGTGAGCACCCTCTGGGGTTCAAATCCCAAGTCGGTACCCGTCATCAGCCCCGTCTCATAGCACAGCTTGACGTTGTCGTAGAACCAGTCCTCCTCCGCCGCATCTGCGTAGCCCGGATAGGGGTTCACCGCGGGAAAGGGCTCAGACTCCGCCGCCCATGCGGAGGACAGGCACACCGCTCCCGCCAGTATGATACCGATCACACGTTTCTTCATAAAATCTCCTTATTGATATATCCGTTCTCTGCCGCTGGCACCGATCTCATCTCCAGCCACGTCAGCAGCCGGTCCAACGCTTTGCACGCCTCCTGCCGCTCCAAAAATCTGCCGCCAGTGTATACACGGTGGCCGTCCTCCCGGGAACAGGTACAAAATAGAAACGGGCCGGGATGCCCAGCTCGGCGGTCCGATAAAAAAATCTACGGCATCGGAATAGTCCAACTCCCATCCGCCCCCCTTCCTACCACTGTGGGCGGCGGTCAGGCCTTATCCCTTGATCGGCTTGCCCTGGCTTTTTGCCGCCAACTTCTCCTGCAGCCACGCCGGTGCATCCTTCAGCCCCACCTTTTCCTGCTCGCCGGAGGCCATATCCTTCAGCGAGACCACTCCCACAGCCACCTCGTCCTCCCCTAAGAATGCCACAAAGGGCACTCCCAGCTTGTCGGCGTAATTCATCTTGGCCTTGAACTTTTTGGGCTCGGTGTAGAGCTGCGCCCGCACGCCGGCTCCCCGGCAGGCGGTGGCAAAGGCCACCGCAGGGGACAGGTCCTCCGTCATGGGCAAAATCAGCACGTCCGCCGGTGCGGTGGGAAGGTCGGGGTTCAGCATCCCCTGCTCCTGCAGCACATAGAACAGCCGGGTAAGCCCGATGGAAATGCCCACTCCAGGCAGTTGTTTTTCTGTGTAATATTCCGCCAAGTTATCATACCGTCCACCGGAGCACACGGACCCCACCTCAGGATGGTCCAGCAGGACCGTCTCATACACGGTGCCGGTGTAGTAATCCAGCCCCCGGGCAATGGTGAGATCCACGGCGAAGTGGTCCTCGGGCACACCAAAGGCGCTCAAATACTGGGTGACCGTCTTCAGCTCATCCAGCCCCCGGTCAAACACCTCATTGCGTCCCCGGTAGCCCTCCAGGGCGGCCAAAACTTCCCCGTTGCCGCCGCTGATGCCGATAAAGGCCAAAATCTCCCCCGCGTCCGCCTCGGTCACACCGAAGTCCTCCACCAAAATGGCCTTCACCTTCTCCGGCCCGATCTTGTCCAGTTTGTCCACCGTCCGCATGACGTCTCCGGACTTCTCCGTCAGTCCCAGCATGGCATAAAAGCCGTTCAGGATCTTCCGGTTGTTCACCCGGATGCGGAAGCGGTCCAGCCCCAAGGCGGTGAAAGTCTGATAGATGATGGCGGGGATCTCCGCTTCGTTGATAATATCCAGCGCCCCGTCACCGATGACATCGATGTCCGCCTGATAGAACTCCCGGAACCGCCCCCGCTGAGCTCGCTCCCCCCGGTAGACCTTGCCGATCTGATACCGGCGGAAGGGGAAGGCCAGCTCATTTTGATGAAGGGCCACATACTTGGCCAAGGGTACGGTCAGATCGAACCGCAGGGCCAGGTCGCTGTCACCCTTGGTAAAGCGGTAGATCTGCTTCTCCGTCTCCCCTCCCGCCTTGGCCAGCAGCACCTCGCTGGCTTCAATAATCGGCGTGTCCAAGGGGGCGAAGCCATAGCGCTGATAGGTCCTCTCTAAGATCCCCCGCACCCGCTCAAACTGCGCCTGCTGAGAGGGCAGCAATTCCATAAACCCGGACAGGGTCCTCGCTTTCACTCGCTCCATACGGTAACTTCCTTTCCCTTACAAGAAATAAAACAGGCAGGGGCTTTGTCCCACTTCACGGGACGAAAGCGCCTGCCTTCGTGGTACCACCCATGTTCAGCGGTCCATCGGCCGCCCTCAAGCCTCCTGTTACGGGGAGGGTGCCGTGAGCGTCTCCGCCCCCGCTCCCGAGCCGTCTTTCGCAAGCTCCTTGCCGCGGAACTCTCTCAGCCAAAGGAGTTCCTCTCTGTCCGGCGGTGTGCAGGCTACTCATGCCCGTTCTCCACGGTTCCATAGATCCGTTTTCAGCGGCCATCCTGCCCAATAGGATAAATGGCTGCCAAATCCATGCCATCATACGCCCCTTCAGAATGTGAGCCGAAAGGCGTAAACTGATACTATCTCAAAAGCGCCTTCGTGTCAAGAGAGGAAGGGGCCGCTTCCCGGCTTCACCATATTTCGCCAGTCCAAATCACCCCGAGCCAGCCCCAAAATAAGCAGCTCTGCAGTGGCCACATTGGTCGCCATCGGGATATTATATTGATCGCACAGCCGCACAATATAGTCCATATCCTGATCCAATTCGTGGGATTGGGGATCGGAAAAAAAGAGCACCATATCGATCTCATTATAGGCGATCCTGGCACCCACCTGCTGGCTCCCGCCATGCTCATGGGAGAGGTAAAAGGTGATCGGCAGACCCGTGGCCTCGGCCACTACCCGTCCCGTGGTATTGGTAGCGCAGATATGGTGCTTGGCCAAAATGCCGGAGTACGCGATACAAAACTGTATCATCAACTCCTTCTTGTGATCATGGCTCAAAAGCGCGATATTCAATGCAAACCTCCCCTTTCTTCAAATCATACCGGAAAAATCATTTGATGCGCATCAGCGGCACCCGCCGCCCATCGATCCGCAGCGCAATATTCCGATATCCAATGGCTGCCCCCCTGTTGGCATACAGCACAAGAGGCCTCCCCTGATTGGCACACAGCATCACTTGGTTGTCCTCCGGTACAATCCCCAAAAGGGGCAGGCCAGCTGTGTCCATGGCGTCGTCAATGGTGGTGCGGAGCTTCCGCAGCAGCCTTGGCTGCACCCGATTGACCACCAAATGGATCTGCTCCACCTGCCCGGTCAGTTCTCCCACCGTCCTCTGGGCATCTCGCAGAGCGGATGCGTCCGTTGTAGAGACCACAATGGCCCTGTCACATCCGCACACTGCCAGCTGGAAGCCCTCTCCCAGGCCGGCGGGGGCATCCAGCAGGATATAGTCATACTGTTCCCGTGCCTGCCGCAGCAGTTCCTTCACGTCCTCCTCCCGGATCCCTTGGGGGAGCGAGAAGGGTGCGGTGAGAAGAAATAGCCCCTGGATGTCGGGATGCTCCACCGCCGCCCGGTGAAGGGGACAGCGCCCCTGTACCACATCGGTAAAGTCCATCAGCGCCCGGTCAGCCATCCCCAGGGACAGATCCAGATTCCTCAGCCCCACATCCATATCGATACACAGCGTTGGATGTCCCAGTGCGGCCAGACAGGAGCCGACGGCTCCCACCAAGGAAGTCTTTCCCGTTCCCCCTTTTCCGGAGGTGACAGCGATCACACTCGACATACACGAAAAACCTCCCAAACCGCAATTTCATTATACCATGTCAAAATCAAGGCTTCAACGATTTTCTCACATCTTTTCCGCGAGATCCGGAAAAATTTTGGAAAAACTGGCGGTAATTGCACAGATTTCGGAAAAATCCTATAGGGGCTCTTTCTTGATCTTTGCCCACTTTCGCGGAAAGCCCTTCGGCGTTGGGAGCACTTTTTCCGCCGCCACCAGCCGATGGATGATCTCCGTCCCCGGGATGGAGTAGTCAAACCCGGGCAGGAGCTTGCCCCCCAAGTGTTTCACCGCTTTTTCTCCCGCCCGGACCTCTTCTCCGCTCTCCACGCTCTTCATGGCCAGAAATACGCCCCCCGGCTTTACATAGGGCAGGCACAGCTCACACAGCAGGGAAAACGGGGCCACCGCCCGGGATGTGACCACGTCAAATCCGTCCCGGAATCCCGCTTCCCACGCCTGCTCTTCCGCCCTGGCGTGGAGGCAGCTTATGTCGCCCAATCCCAGCTCGCCGCACACCCGCTCCAGCCAGCGGACCCGTTTTCCCAGGCTGTCCAGCAGCGTCAGGGAGATGGAGGGCTCCAGCGTCTTTAAGACTACCCCGGGAAATCCGGCCCCGGTGCCCACGTCCAAGACCCGCTTTCCCGCCAGCCAGCCGCTCCCCTTCCAGAGCGTCACGGCCGCCGAATCCAAAAAGTGGAGCCGCGCCACCTCCTCCGGTTCTACGATGGCGGTCAGATTCATCACCTGGTTTTGCTCCAGCAATAGCTGGGCATACCGGCACAGCGTGTCCACGGCCCCATCAGGGACCGCCGCCCCCATCTCCGAAAATCCCTGGGTCAAAATATCTTTCACGGCTTCTCCCTCACAATTGGGCCAGCAAAACAGGCATGCCCCGGATCAGATTAAAAACCACGAGCAGGCCACAGGCCCCGCTCAGCAGGATGCAGGCAGGCAGTCCACCCCTTCCCTGCCCCTGCCGATAGCGTACAATGGCAGAACCGCCTACGCCTGCCAGGGCGGGCACCATCATCAGCGGTGCGATCCCCCGCAGATAAGCTGCGTGGGCCAGGGCATAGGTAGTCAGCAGCACCAAGATGACCATATAGACCACACCCACCCAGGCCCAAAGCCTCTGTATCGGCGTGGCATATTTGACAGGCTCCTTTTGCTCCTCCCGCTCGTCCAAATTAGGCCCCTCCTTATAAAATATCGACCTTACCGCTCCTTCAACAGATCCCGGATCTCCACGAGCAGTTTCTCTTCCGCGCTGGGCTCCGGCTCGGGGGCGGGCTCGGGCGCCGGCTCCTCCTTCTTGCGGTGCAGGGAGTTGATGCCTTTAATAAGGCAGAAAATGGCGAAGGCCACAATGAGAAAGTCCAAAATGGTGGCCAGGAAAGTGCCATAATTGATGGTCACCGCCGCCGCGATCTCTTCGCCGTTTTCCACAACGGCCTGCTTCAGTACGATCTTCCACCCGCTGAAATCCACACCCCCCGTGAGCATGGATACGGCAGGCATGATGATGTCATTGACCAGTGAGGTGCTGATCTTGCCAAAGGCGCCGCCGATGATGACGCCGACGGCCATATCCATCACATTTCCCCTGGCGATAAACTCTTTGAACTCGCCTATGAATCCTTTCTTCTGGGACATTGTGATCCCCCTCTTTCTTTCTTTTGTCAGGTCTCAAACTCGATGCGATAGATCTTCCCATCCAGCCCCACAAAAGGCCGACCGTCCGGTCCCATCGTGCTGCACCAGTCAAATATCTGACTGGCGGCGGACCGTCCTGAGTGCACATAGTATGCCTGTCCCCCGTCTATCCTGTGGGACTTCATTCCATCCCAGCTTCGGACCTCCGGGCTGTGATACGCCTCCGCCGGCTCATCGGCAGACTCTCCCGGAGCTTGGATCGCCTATCCCTGCCCATCCAAAAGATACCAGTGAAGCATGCCCTGGCCTTCCCCGGCCAGGGCAAAAGCTCCCCGTCCCGGGTCAAAAGGCCCCGTCCCCGCCGTTCTGCCGGTCATAGAGCCGGAGGGCAGCAGTCGGGCACTTGAACCCGGTAACTCAGAGCAGAGAGACACCAAAGAGAGGATCATCGCCAAGGTCCGCGAAATTGCCGATCGCCGAAACCTCATACGCTTTCCTTTCTTTATACATCCGCTATCAGGGCTATGTTTCACGTGAAACATAGCGGGCCAAAACCGTGGGAGCAAAGACACTTTAAACTTAGCCGCCCCTCCGTTCTCAATGCTTGGGAACCAGGACCTTCGTCCCGCCCATATAGGGCCAGAGGACCTCCGGGATCTTTACGCTTCCGTCGGCCTGCAGGTTGTTCTCCAGCAGGGCAATAAGCATCCGGGGCGGGGCCACGCAGGTATTGTTCAAGGTATGAGCCAGATACAGCTTCCCATCCTCGCCCCGGACACGGATCTTCAGCCTTCTGGCCTGGGCATCCCCCAGGTTGGAGCAGGAGCAGACCTCAAAATACTTCTGCTGGCGGGGGCTCCAGGCCTCGATATCGCAGGACTTCACCTTCAGATCGGCCAAATCGCCGGAGCAGCACTCCAGCTGTCGGACAGGAATGTCAAAGTTCCGGAACAGCTCCACCGAGTAGCGCCACATCTTTTCATACCACTCCATGGAGTCCTCCGGCTTACAGACCACGATCATCTCCTGCTTCTCAAATTGGTGGATCCGGTAGACCCCCCGCTCCTCAATACCGTGGGAGCCCTTCTCCTTCCGGAAGCAGGGAGAATAGGAGGTCAAGGTCTGGGGCAGCTTATCCTCCGGGATGATCTGGTCGATGAACTTTCCGATCATGGAGTGCTCCGAGGTGCCGATGAGATAGAGGTCCTCCCCCTCGATCTTATACATCATGGCATCCATGTCGGTCTGGGACATGACGCCCTCCACCACATTGCCGTGGATCATGAAGGGGGGGATGCAGTAGGTAAAACCCTTTCCGATCATAAAATCCCGGCCGTAGGCCAGCACCGCCTCATGAAGGCGGGCGATGTCGCCCATCAGGTAATAAAAGCCGCTGCCAGATACCCGTCCGGCGGCATCCATATCCACGCCGTCAAAACGCTCCATGATCTCCGTATGGTAGGGGATGGGGAAATCAGGCACCGCAGCCTCACCAAACCGCTCCACCTCCACGTTGGCGCTGTCATCGGGGCCGATGGGCACGGAGGGGTCGATGATCTGAGGGATCACCAGCATGATCTTGCGGATCTTTTCAGCCAGCTCGTCCTCCTTTTTCTCCAGGGCAGCCAAGGTGTCGGCATCGGCGGCCACCTCTTTCTTCAGCTGCTCCGCTTCCTCCAATTTGGCTGGGTCGTTTTCCTTCTTCGCCTGCCCCATGAGCATGCCCACCTGCTTGGATTTTACGTTGCGGGCAGTGCGGAGATCCTGGGCCGCCTGAATGGTCTCCCGGTTCTCCCGATCCAGGGCGATGACCTCGTCTACCAAGGGCAGCTTTTCATCCTGAAACTTTTTCTTGATATTCTCTTTGACTGCCTCCGGGTTTTCTCGGATAAATTTCATGTCCAGCATAGTTGTCTCTCCTTACAACAGTGTAATAAAACTTCTCTTCTTTAGAGGGCGCTCACCTTTAATACAGCGCATCATAGATTTCCCGATAGCGGTCGGCCGGTGAAAACCGCTCTGTGCCCGTGGTGTTTTCGGTGGGAAGCGCGTCCTTCAAGTCCAGGCCTTCAAAGGTCTGAATCAGCTCCCTGGCCTTTCGGTAGGAACCACGGACATAATAGTCGTTGATCTGCCAAAACCACTGCATCGCCCTCAGCGACTGCTGGTCGGCCTGCGCCTGGTCTTGAGCTTGGCTCTTCGCCTGATCTGCCGCCTTCAGCTTCTCCTCCAGCTCCTCCACCTGCTGCCGGAGGCTCTCATTGTCAGAGATCAGAAGTTGGATGGACTCCACCGCAGAGGCCGACTGCTTCAAAGCATCGGTAGTCTCTGAATTGGCACGCCGCTGTTGAAAATATGCCAAAAGCAGAAGCAAAAAAGCCACAGCAAACAGGATCATCAAATATCCCATGACCGACATTTTCCGCCGGGGATGGGTGTGCTCTGCCTGATGCTGTAAATTTTCCGATTCCTTCTCTCTCAATCTTTCCCGCCTTCTTTCAATGTAGGCTTGGTCCGCACTTGCTCCAGCAGGTCCAAAAGCACGTTCAGGTCATTGTCATCGTAATATTCCAGCTCCACCCGACCCTTTTTGGCCCCCTGGATGATGGACACCTTTCGCCCAAAGCGGCCAGACAACTCTTTGGCCGCCGCCTCCCGATAGATCCGGTAGGGGTCTTCCGGTGGCTCTTTTCCAGTTTCCTCCCCCTGGCGGGTCAGTCGTTTGACCAGGGCCTCCGTTTGACGAACAGAGAGCCCCTCCTCTATGACCTGCTGTGCCGCCTCCCGCTGAAGGGACTTGCTGGGGGCAGCTAAAATCGCCCGGGCATGTCCGGCGGACAGGCGGCCTTCCTCCAAAAGCTGCCGGACAGGGTCGGGCAACTCCAAAAGCCGGACGGCATTGGCTACAGCAGGGCGGGATTTCCCCACCCGCTGGGCCACATCCTCCTGGGTCAGGCCATAGTCCTCCATAAGAACCTTATAGCCGTTGGCCTCTTCAATGGGATTCAGATCTTCCCGCTGAAGATTTTCAATGAGCCCCAGTTCCATCACTTTTCGATCGTCCGCCTCCACCACGACGGCGGGGACTTCCTTCAAGCCCGCCTGCTTTGCCGCCCGCCAGCGCCGCTCTCCGGCGATGATCTGATAATATCCAGAGGCCAGGCGGCGGACTGTCAAGGGCTGGATGATGCCGTGGGTCCGGATGGAATCGGCCAGATCTGCCAATGCCTCTTCATCAAACCGCTTTCGGGGCTGATTCAAACCAGGCTGCACCTGGGAAATGGGGAGTGAGAGAGCTCCCTCCCCCTCCTGCTGAACCTGAAGCGCGGCATCTCCCAGCAAAGCGCCCAGGCCCTTGCCCAGGCCGCGTTCTGCTGCCATATTCATTCCTTCTTTCCACACTCGCTGATATTGTTATGTATTGTTGGCGATCACCTCATCAGCCAAAGCTCCATAGGCCTCTGCCCCCCTGGAATAGGGGTCATAGGCATCGATGGGCTTACCGTGGCTGGGAGCCTCGGAAAGCCGCACATTCCGCGGGATTACAGTGGCATAGACCTGCCCGGGGAAATGGCGCTTGACCTCTTCCGCCACCTGCATGGAAAGATTGGTGCGGCTGTCAAACATGGTGAGCACTACTCCCTCCAAAAAGATCTGGGGGTTGAGGGACCGCTTGACGATGCGGACCGTGCCCAGCAAATCACTGAGCCCCTCCAAAGCGTAATACTCACACTGGACGGGCACCAAAACCGAGTCGGCGGCACACAGGGCATTCAGCGTCAGCAGCTCCAAAGAGGGCGGGCAGTCAATGAGGACAAAGTCGTAGTCCGCCGCCACCGTATCAATCGCCCTGCGAAGCAGGTGCTCCCGATCCGGGATCCCAATCATCTCGATCCCGGCCCCCGCCAGAGATTTATTGACTGGGATCATATCACAATAGGGAGTGGACACAATGGCTTTCCGGCACTCTGCCCCCTCAATCAGCACCTCATAGATGCTGGGGTTGGCCGTAGTCTTATCCACCCCCAGGCCGGAAGTGGCATTCGCCTGGGGATCAAAATCACATACCAAAACCCGCTTACCCTTGGCGCGCAGGGCAGAGGCCAAATTCACGCAGGTGGTGGTCTTGCCCACGCCGCCCTTTTGATTTACAATCGCAATTCGTTTTGCCATGCTGCACAGCCTTTCTGATGGGAAATTGGGGGCGTAAATTCTATTATAACCAGAAAGGCGGCTGTTTTCAATAGCAACAGAGAAAATCAAGGCGATGTTTCACGTGAAACATCGCCTTGATGGAAAAAGAAAAATTGTTTCACGTGAAACATCTGGGGGCAGATCTCGCCACGTAAAACCAGTTTTGAGAGAACAATGGCTGTCCCGCTTCAGCCGGTTTTGTTTGCGGAAAGGGCCCCTTCCCTCTCCCTGGGAATCCGAATGGTAAGTAAAATCGCATCGGCGGTATCCTGGCGGCGGCAGTCGGCCCGAACGCCGGCATCCTGCATCATAGACAGGCCCCGGGTCACAGTATTGAGAAACAGCCGCACATCCTTCAAGACAAAGGTAGGCTTAGACCGCGGACTGGCTGGGCAGAGCAGGGAATCTACATACGCCTCCGTTTTGGCCACCGTCAGATTGTGCTCCACCACATAGCGGGCAGCCCGCTCCTGATCCACCGGTGCGGCGAGACGAAGGAGAGCCCGGGCGTGGCGCTCTGTAAAGCCGGCCTGCTGGAGAAGCTGGAGGGCGGCGGGCGGGAGCTTCAACAGCCGCAGCTTATTGGCAACCGCAGACTGGGATTTCCCGATCTGTCTGGCCGCCGCCTCTTGGGAGAGCCCCGTGGCATCCAAAAGCTCCTGAAGGGCCTGGGCCTCCTCCCAAAAATTCAGATCCCTGCGCTGGACATTTTCGATCAGCGCCAGTACAGAGGACTCTTTGGCATCGGCAGAGACAACGATGCAGGGGACCTCGGTCAAGCCAGCCAGACGGGCTGCCCGGAGCCTTCGCTCCCCCGAGACCAGCTCATAGCCCGATCCACTCCGCCGAACCGACAGCGGTTGGAGGATCCCATGCTCCGAGATGCTGGCGGCCAGCTCCTTTAGGCCCTCCTGGGAAAAATGCTTCCGGGGCTGGGCCGGGTTGGGAGACAGACTGTCTACAGAGAGATACAGGACTTTATTGCTTTCAAAGAGCCCTCTTTTGCGGAGGAACGGCATAAAAACCCCTTCTTTCCCAATCATTTGGTTTGGATAACCAAATTTTACCATTTTCTGGTGGGGAAAGAAGGGGAAAGAAGGCGAGAGGGAAATATTTCCGCTTTTTCCTACCGCTTGGCAGCGGAAAACCGGCCGGCCTCCCTGATCCAGAACACAAACTCCTCGTCAAGCTCCTCCCGCCCAATCAGGACATGGTGGGTCCAGTGGTTGGGAGGAGGGCTCTGACATAGCATCCACTCGGGGAGAGCTCAGGCGGTGGGAGAGGCCAAAGGAGACCACCAAACAGGGATCAGGGCGGTCTTTTGCCCTCTGGACAAAAGGAGACAAACGCAAAATTGTGCTTTGTTGGAGAAAAAGATCCGGACTTTCTGTACCTTGATATGGACATCCGGTATCTCGGAGAGGATCTTCTGCTCCAGCGTCTTATAGAGAGGAAGGGCACCCAGATGATCGCAAAAAAGCAATGCCGGGGCGTCCGTAAACCGCATTCCCTTCCCCGCTTCGGAAAAATCAGGCCCGCAGAAAGCCCTTTCCAAAGATCTCACTGGAGTTAGTGATAAGCATAAAGGCGTGGGGGTCTGTCTGGCGGAGGTAATTGCGCAGCGCCACCGCCTGGTGGCCGGACAGAGCGGTCAGGACCACATACTGCTCTTGGTGGGTATAGGCCCCCTGCCCTTTCCAGATCGTAGCGCCCCGGTGCAGGGTCTCGTTGATAAAGCGACAGACCGGCTCGGGATCATGGGTGACCACGGTAAAAGACTTCTTCCGGTTGATGGATTCAATGACACTGTCCACCAGCACTGACTTCAGTACCAAGCCCAGCAGGGAAAACAGGGCGGTCTCAATATCAAAGATCAAGAGGGCGGCGGCGGCAATGAGGACATCGGAGACCAGCAGCGCCCGCCCCGCGTCCAGGCCGGTGGACTTCTTCAATATCATAGCCATGATGTCGGTGCCGCCGGTGGAGGCACCGATGTTAAACAGGATAGCTGAGCCCAGTGCAGGTAGGATCACGGCAAAAAAAAGCTCCAGCATCTTCTGGTCTGTCATGGGATTGCTCAGAGGGCAAAGCCACTCAAACGCCTGGACCAAAAGGGAGTAGAACAGAGAACAATACACCGTGCGGAATCCAAAGCCCTTGTCCAGCACCACGAAGCCCAGGATCAGAAACAAGACGTTGATGGCCGTGTTGAGAAGGCCGGGGGTGATGATGGTGGAGGGGATAATCCGGCCCAGCAGGATGGACAATCCGGAGACTCCGCCCATGGAAAAGTGGTTAGGAAATTTGAAGAAGTAGACGCCCACGGCCACCAGGCCGGCGCCGAGGGACATGAGGGCCAATTCCGCGGCCAGCTGTTTGAAAGAGCGGTTTTTCATGTTGAAGGATGCCTCCTAAAAATGAGATTCGGAGCAGACACGAAACTTAGGGGCAATCAGAGGAAAGGACTTGCCAAACGTTATAGTTGGGAATGGCGTCATAATCCGGGATGATCCCCAGCCGCCAAACCGACACTCCGGTGATGCCGAACATCCGGGCAAGCTGCAGCTTATCCGCCACGCTTTGGGCGTCCTCATACCACAGCTTGTAGTGCTCACCGCCGACGGTATATTCCAAGCAGGGATTGTGGCTTTCCTCATCCCACCCCCGGAGGGAGTCCGCCTGCTGAAGGCGCTGGGCGATGGTGGCGGTGCCGGGGTGATAAAACGTGGTATCCAGCAGCGCACCGGATTCGTCCACGTGGAAACCGGTGGTATTGAAGGAGATCGCCAGCGCCAGCTTGCTCCTGTCCTGGACGCCTGTCTCTGGATCCGTGACGTGCTGGAGCGCTGTGTATACCTGGGCAAAAGGGGTCACCGGACAGTATGTATGGGTGGTGCCCAGATAGTAGTCGGGGATGGAAGACCACTGGTAATCGTGGGCCATCAAAATCACTCTGTCACAGATCTCCCCCAAGGCCCTGTAATCAAAGCCGCCGAACCAGGTGTCGGGCTGGACGCAGACATAGAGGCTCTGGTCCCGGGGAAGCGCGGCCCGCAGCGCCGCCATAAAAGAGGTGAAATCCTCTCTCTGGTCGGAGCGAAGTCCCTCAAAGTCGATGGTCAGTCCGGCATAGGGGGACGCCGCAGATACGAGGCGATTCACCGTTTCCCTCTGGGCCGAGGCGGTGACCACCGAGGCGAAGGTGGAGGAGGCCGCGAAAACGGAGAGATTGCAGGGGATAGACCGCGCTTTTAAATAGTCAGTCACCAGTTCGGAGCCCTCCGGCTGGACCCATTCATTTCCATTGGCGCTGGTCTGGTTGACGCTGAATACGCCGTCATTGACCTCCAGCCGGGCCCAGCCCACACTGACGGCGTCCATGGCACCGGTATAGGAGAGCTGGGAGTAGGAGCTGACCGCATAGAAGCCATGGAGCCAGTCCGTCTGGGAGAAGTAGCGCTCATAGCAGCGCACCAGCATAGCGGCAGCCTGCTCCCGTGGAGCGGAAAAAGAGGGCAGGAACTTGAGCTGGCCATTCTCCTCCACGCCGGTGATGATGCCCAGGTCGTAGGCGATGGCCACATAGCCCTTATTTTCTGTGACATCAGAAAACGGAAGCGCCGTATCCCAAAGGGATTGGGCCAGGCGGTGATACCCTAAGGCCCGGACCAGCATTTGGGCCATTTCGGAGCGACTGATGTAATCCAACGGCCGAAAAGCGCCGCCCAAATCGGTCACGCCGCGGGCAGCGGCCGTCTCCACATAGGAAAAGTACCAGTCCCCTTCCGAGCAGTCAATAAAAGAGGGGGCGGCAGGCGTGATCAAGTCCCAGGAAAACATCCGGCACAGAACGGTGACAAACTCTGAGCGGGTCATGTTCTCCCCCACCCCAAAGCGGCCGTCAGGATATCCCTCCATCAGGCCATACGCCCCCGCCTTCTCAATGACATCAGCAGCCCAAGTTACCTGGGTATCGGTATAGGCGTAGGCAAAAATGGAAAGCGGTAAGCCGGCAAAGAACAGGACCACCGCCAAAAGCAAGGCGGATATACGCCGCTTGAAACAAGACATAAGGTCCTCCCTTCTGACAGAAAAAAATATTGGGGTAAACATTATAACAGGTTTTGACAATGGTTACAACGGGCTCCTGGTTGCCTTTTGCGGAGGTTTCTTGTAGAATGGGGAACAGACAACAAAGGGAGGGAACGGAATGAAACTTTTGGAAGAGCGCATCCGCCGGGACGGCCGGGTCCGGGAGGGCGGAAGTGTGCTGAAGGTAGACAGCTTTCTCAACCACCAGATGGATATTGGGCTTTATAATGAGATGGGAAAGGAGTTTTTTCGGCTCTTTGGGGCCGAAAAAGTCACAAAAATTTTGACCATCGAGGCCTCGGGGATTGGCATTGCCTGTATTACCGGACAATATTTCGGCGTTCCCGTCATCTTTGCCAAAAAGAGCAAGACCAAAAATATCGACGCAGATGTGTATACCGCTGAGGTGGAGTCCTTCACCCACGGCACACGGTGCAGCATCATGGTGGCCAAGGAATTCCTGCTGCCGGAGGACCGGATACTGCTCATCGATGACTTTCTGGCCAACGGCGCCGCTCTCCAAGGCCTGATCCAGCTCGTAAACACAGCGGGCGCCGCTGTGGTGGGGGCCGGCATCTGCGTGGAGAAGTCCTTTCAGCCCGGCGGAGAAACGATCCGCCGTCAGGGAGTCCGAGTAGAATCACTGGCCAGGATCCAAGCGATGGACGAAGAGCAGGGCGTAATCTTCTCCCATCCCCTCCAGCAATAGCCTATTGTAGCACATTTCCGCAAAAAAGAAAGATGGGATTTTGTGATAAAAAGGCCCCGGCGAATGGATTCGCCGGGGCCTTTTGGAATAGAGTCCATATTTGAAAAATACTCAGGAAACAGCTTTTCCGCTGTTGAGCTGCCGGAGAACGAGGAGCGTGGCCAGCATCAACACCACAGCGATGGGCAGAGCGATAAAGGCGTTGGGGACAAAGCCCGCCACAATGTAGCTGACAAAGCTCACCATTGCTACAGTGATGGCATAGGGGAGCTGGGTTGACACATGGTTGACGTGGTCGCACTGGGCCCCCGCCGAAGCCATAATGGTAGTGTCTGAAATGGGGGAGCAGTGGTCGCCGCAGACAGCGCCCGCCAGGCAGGCGGAAATGCCCACAGTCAGGAGGGGGGAGCTCACAGGGAAGATAGCGGCCACAATGGGGATCAGAATACTGAAAGTACCCCAGCTGGTACCGGAGGCAAACGCCAGCAGACAGGCCACCACAAAAATCACGGCGGGGAGCATGCTGTAGAGGCCGGCGGAGGCACCTGTCATGGCCGCCCGCACAAACTCATCCATCCCCAGGAAGTTGGTCATGGATTTCAGACTAACAGCAAGCGTCAGGATCGTGATAGGAGGGACCATGGCCACAAAGCCCTTGGGGATACAGGCCATTGCCTCCTTGAAGGTCATCAGCCGACGAGCCACCACATAGATCACAGTGAGAATCAGCACTATCAAGCCGCCCCAGGGCAGGCCGATAAAGGCATCAGTATTGCCAAAGGCTCCGATAAAGTCCCCGGCAAAGTCAGTACCGCCCCAAGCATCCACGCCGAAGAAACCGCCCACATAAATCATACCGATAACACAGAAAACAATGAGAACCGCCACCGGGAGGACCAGATCCATGACTTTTCCCCGAGGATTGCCCTCCTCCTTGTCCTCAGTGGACAGTCCGCCCAGTTCTCCCTTGGTGCGGGCGTTGAGCTCGTGAAGTTTCATGGGGCCATAATCGAACTTCATCACCGTCAGGCCGATTACAAACACAAAGGTCAGCAGGGAATAAAAATTAAAGGGAATGGCCTTGACAAAGAGCTGTATCCCCGTGGCCCCCACGTCAAGGCCCTCGGTGGCTGTGGCCACGGCGGCGGCCCAAGAGCTGACTGGAGCAATCATACAAATGGGCGCGGCGGTGGCATCGATCAGGTAAGCCAGCTTAGCCCGGGAAATCTGATGACCATCGGTCACCGGACGCATGACGGAACCCACCGTCAGGCAGTTAAAGTAGTCATCAATGAAGATAAGCACACCCAGAGCAAAGGTGGCCAACTGTGCGCCTACCTGAGTCTTGATATGGGTCTCCGCCCAGCGGCCAAAGGCGGCGGAACCGCCAGAGGCGTTAACCAGGGCAACGATAGCACCTAAAATCACCAAAAAGAGGAAAATGCCAGCGTTATCGGCAATGGCGGTGACGAGGCCGTCGTTAATAACGGTATCCAGAGTCTGGACTGGGGCAAAGTTGCAGTAGAGCAGGGCACCCACTACAATCCCCGCAAACAAAGATGAGTATGCCTCCTTGGTGATGAGGGCCAGAACGATGGCGATGATCGGGGGCAGGAAGGCCCACGCCGTGTTATAGAAACGGCTCACCACCTCTTCCTCTCCACCGACAGCCAGTGCCGGGATGGACAAGGAGATACACAACAGGAACAGCATGGTCATCAGCGGTAGAACTCGATGTCGCAAGGTTTTCATATTTCTCTCTCCCATTCAAAAAATGAAGCCATGACCGCTGTCATGGCTTCATACAAAAGCTCTCCGTGTATATGCCCAATATGAACCATGATAGCGCTTCACAGATACCGTGACAGTCCGGCGGGTATTCCCCGGCGGCCCAGGTAAAGCGGCGGCAGGCACCGACACTCCCTTCGGCGGCTCCCCCTTTCCCGTCCGGCCGCTGCCTGGCCTTGCCAGCGGTACTGATGAGATCCGCGCCTCTATCAAGTTTGATTTGACACGATACTATCACTGTTGAAAGATATTGTCAAGGAAAAGATAAAAACCGCCCTGCCGCCAGTATTCCAGAGAGCGCGGCAGTCCGGCTCTGACCAGGTCTGCCCGCAGACCTCCACCGCCTCTTTTTATGGTTTAGGAATCAGCCGGGAGGCTACCGGGAACTTATCTCTCGCTCTCTTTCGCCGCAGCCGAACCGGAAAATTCCTGGTAATAGCGGATCAATCCCTGAATCCCCTCCTCTCCCAGGCCCTCATTCTCCAGCACTTGGTACTCTGAGAGCACCTGGGGCAGCACGCTCAGCGCCAGGCCGCTCTTCTCCGCCTCCTCCTTCGCGATCTTCATATCCTTCACAAAGTGCCGGATGAAGAAGCCGGGCCGGTAGTCTCCCGACGCGATCTTCAAGCCATACGCATCCAGCTGCTTGCTTCCCGCCGCGCCGGTGGAGAGGGAGCGGAGCAGCACCTCCAGGTCCAGATCCTTTGCCTGGGCATAGGCCAGCGCCTCACAGATGCCCGACAGGGTCCCGGCCACCATGATCTGGTTCACCATTTTGGTGTGCTGACCGCTGCCCGGGCCGCCCTGGTAATTGATATTGTTTCCCATGGCTTGGAAGAGGGGCATACAAGCCTCAAAATTCTCCCGGTCGCCGCCGGCCAAAATGGAGAGGGTACCGTTCTTGGCCCCCGCCTCTCCGCCGGTGACGGGTGCGTCCACCATGCGGAACCCCCGCTTTTTCCCCTCCTCGTACAACCTCTGGGAGAGAGAGGGGACGGTGGTGGTCATGTCGATCAGCACACTGCCTGCTTTTCCGTTTTCAAGCAGGCCGTCCTTCCCAAAGTAGACCTCCTCTACGTCCTGGGGACTGCCCACGATGGTGATGACCGCCTCGCTCTCCGCGGCACACTCCGCAATGGAGCCGTGCAGAAGGGCCCCCTCCTGGACCACATCCGCCACCTTCTCCGGATGGCGGGCATAGATGTGGACCTGGAAGCCCGCCTTCATCAGGTTCCGCACCATACCCTTTCCCATAATACCAACGCCAATAAAGCCGATTTGATTCATACTTTTGCCTCCTATTCTTCTATCCGTGACTTCCCGACCGCCCCGTCTGCCGGCCCCAGGCCGCTTTTTCTCACCGGGCCAACCGGCAGAGCTCTGCAACCTTCTCTTCGCTGAGGGACTTGATGGCGCTGCGGCCGTTGAGGGTGCCCAAGACGCACTTGTGGGCTATCTTCGCAGCCTGCTCTGCACTTTAATAAGCAAAACAGGCCCGCACCCTATCATGTAATTCAAGCCGGCCTTTCCGCTCAGCGGTCAAAGCCGCTCTATTTCAGCCGTCCGAAATACCATCCGGTGGCGCCGTCTTTTTTGGCCAGCGCCCCTCGGCTGGTGCGCCGGACAATGGACAGCCTCTCCCCCGCCTTCACCGGCAGGCGGTAATCGGTGGAGTCCTCACAGTGGACTCCATTCTCATCCCGCACCAGATAATCGGTAAGGATGTCCAGTTCTCTCCCGCTCTCCAAATGACGGCAGCGGCAGAACTCCCGCCCCTCCTCCAGCACTTCCAGCTGGCTGTGGCCATACCGGACATTGATGGGGTGGGCAGAGGCCTCCTGCGCATCCACCGCGGTCATCACCGGGTTGCCGTCATAGGCCGCATAGGAAAACTCGCCGCCCGGCTCTTGGGGCAGAATGAGGGCGTTGAGCTGCCCGTCCACCTTCAGCGTGCAGCCCCCGTCGATGCTGGCGATGTGCCGGTCCTGGAGCAGAATGGGCCGGGCCGAGGGGATGTCCGGGTGGTACAGCGTCACCGGCCAATGGCCCACCACCACCCACCGGCGGAAAAAGTGCCCCTGGCTCAAAAAGCTGTCGTTTTTCATACATACGCGGGCATCCAGCTCCTCCAGGCGGTCCTCCCGGGGGACCCCGCCGTGGACAAACAGATAGTTCTGGTTCACGAAAATATGGGGAAGGGCGCGCAAAAAGTCCAGCTCAGGCCGGAACATCCGGGCAACGGCTCTCCGGGCCGCCGGATAATCCTCCGGGGAAGCCACGCTGGCCCCAGCCAGGTGTGCCATCTTTACCAGGGCGCACTTCTCGCCCCAAATACGGAAAAATCTCTCATAAAAGGCCGTGGGGATACCCTCCACCCCATCCACAAAATTGGGGGTGATCTCGTCACAGTTCCCCATCAGCGTATAGACGGTATACTGCCTGGACAGCTCCATGACATACCGCAGCGTATCCAGGCTTCCCTCTGACCGCTCTAAAATATCCCCTAAGATCAAAAGGATGTCGTCTTTTGAAAACTGCACCTTTGCCAGCAGTCCCTTTAAAAAGGGCAGGTTGCCGTGAATGTCGCTGATGACCAGCACGCGGCGGCCTGCTGGGAATTCAATTGGCCTGACGATCGCCTTCACTGCCTCACCTCAGCTTTGCCGCCATCGCGCACCAGCCATCCCGCTGGACCTGCTGGAGCAGCTGGAGCCCATGCTTCTGCAGGGCCCCCTCCACCTCCCGGGCCCGGGTGTCGATGATGCCCGAGCAGATGAATGTGCCGCCCGGGGCCAAAAACCGCTCCACCTTGGCCGAGAGGGGGATAATGACATCGGCCACAATGTTGGCCAACACCAGAGAATAGGGCCCAGACTGGGCCAGCTCCTCCACCAGGGCGGCATCGGAGAGCACATCTCCCGCCCGAACGGTATAGCGGTCCCGGCTGATGCCATTGAGCGCCGCGTTTTCATAGGCCACATCCACCGCCTTGGCGTCGATGTCCACACCGACAGCCCGGCCCGCCCCCAGACGGAGGGCGGCGATGGACAAGATCCCACTGCCGCAGCCCAGATCCAGCACTCCTCCGCCGGTGGACACCCGGCTCTCCAGCAGGCCCAGGCAGAGCTGGGTGGAGGCGTGGGAGCCAGTGCCAAAGGTGAGCCCGGGGTTCAAATAGACTGCCGTTCTCCCGGTGGGGACTGGCTTTTCCCGCTCCCATTGGGGGACCACATACAGTTTCTCGCCAATCTCCATGGGTTGATAGTATTTCTGCCACCCGTAAGCCCAATCTTCCTCCTTCAAAGAGGCGGTAGATACGAGATTATCGATGCCCGAGAGCACCCGTGCCATCTGCGCCCGCCCAGCATCGTCATCGGTGACATAGAACTTGACCCTTGCCACACCCTTCATCCGCTCCAGCAGGGCGTCGTCCACATAATCCCAGTACTGCCGGTTTTCCTCCAAGAAGGCCTTAAAGTCTGCCTCGTCCTCCATGACCAGCCCCTCGGCGCCGTTCATAGTCAGGCGGGCACACAGCGCATCCATTTCGGTGTCGGTGGTCTCCACCGTCACCTCCAGCCAGTTGTCCATGGCTCCCTCCTTTTCCGCCGCTTTTACCGCGGCTCACCCAGGAAGAAAAGCGCTACACACCCTGTTCCGGTATGGCTGCCGATAACAGGGCCGATGAAATTGCAGACTACATTCTCCACATGGTAAAGTTCCTTGATCCGATCTGCCACATAGTTTGCATCCTCTTCGCAATCACTGTGGCTGATCAGCATAAGGGGTTGGCCGGCAGGGTCGATTGCGGTCTCCCCCACCTTGGCCACCAGCGCGTCCAGAGACGCCTTCCGCCCCCGGGCCTTAGCCACATTGATGAGGTGCCCCTCGTCATCCACATGCATTACCGGCTTAATCTGGAGCATGGTGCCAACCACCGCGGTGGCCGCGGACACCCGCCCTCCCCGCTTCAGATGCATCAGGTCATTTACCGTAAACCAGTGGCACACCTTCAGCTTGTTGGCCTCACACCAGTCCCGCACCTCCTCGATTCTCTCTCCCGCCTTCCGCTTGCTGCAGGCGTACCAGACCAGAAGGCCCTGGCCCAGAGAGGCACACAGGGTATCCACCACGAAGATCTTCCGCTCCGGAAACTGGCCCCGCAGCTCCTCTGCTGCCAACCGCGCCGATTGGCAAGTAGCCGACAAGCCGGAGGAAAAAGCCAGCACCAGCACGTCCTTCCCGCTCTCCAGCACCGGGGTTAAAAAGTCCACATACTGCTGCATATTTACTGCGGAGGTGGTGGGCATCTCCCCATCTCGGATCAGCTGATAAAACTCCTTGGGCGACATCTCACGATTGTCGGGATAATTTCTCAGTGTTGTCCCCCGGATCGTAAAACTGAGGGGCAGAACGCTGACATCCATCTCCTTGACCATCTCCTCGCCCAAATCCCCCGAGGAGTCTGTGACAATGATATATTCACTCATGCTGCTTTTCTTCCCTTCGTTCTTTTTTCGATTTTTTATCCGTTTCCTGCCCATTTTTCCGGATGAGATCAATGACTCGTTCACAGGCCAGCTTATCGGCATAGCTTCTCAGAGCCAGCGTCAACGCCAACTGAGACAACTCCTCCTGACCACACCCGGTATCCAGCCGTTGAGCTGTGTCCTTCAGCGCCCGATCCAGTTCCTCCCGGAACCATTCATACATCTTTTGGGTCTCTCCCTCGGCATGGTCGGCGGCCAGCAGCCCCGCTGACCGTACCGGCAACACCTGCTTAAGCGCACAAATCACGGTGAGATAAGCCAGGTGGGTCCTGGAATACCGCTTTCCCTCTGCCCTGGGAAGCAGTCCATCCTTGATATAGTTATTTACCATGGCCGAGGTAAGCCGTTCTTCCTCCCCATACTGAATCAGCTGCCGCGGCATATATCCAATGACCTGGTCCATATAGAGGCTTAAATCGGGCAGCCCCTCCCATTCCGCCGGGCGCTGGGTCTCTAAGCGTTCCTTTAATTCTATTAGCTCTTCCACCGCAACATCCCTCCAATAATTTTCAAAATGATGGGATAAAATAGCAAAAGTATTATACCACATAGAGGAGATATTAGTAAAGCCGGGAAAATCAAGTTTCCCGGCTTTTCACGTCACATAATCATTTCCCCCCTCTCAAGAGCATCGCTTGCCCGTCTAACGGGGCTGAAAGTGAGCGCTTTCAGCGAAACGGTGCCTTTCTCCGGTGGGAGAAAAGAAACAATGCCCCGGACGAATGATTCGTCCGGGGCATTGTTATTTTTCGCAGAGACGCGCTCCCTTTACCTGGGGTTCTTGATGGCAGCCTGTGCGGCGGCCAGCCGGGCAATGGGCACCCGGAAGGGAGAGCAGGAGACATAGTTGAGGCCCACATTGTGGCAGAACTCCACGGAGGTGGGGTCACCGCCGTGCTCGCCACAGATACCCATGTGGATGTCGGGGCGGGTGGCCTTGCCGTCCCGGGCGGCCATCTCCACCAGCTTGCCTACGCCGCTTTGATCCAGGTGGGCGAAAGGATCGCTCTCATAGATTTTCTTGTCGTAGTAGTAGCTGAGGAACTTGCCCGCGTCATCACGGGAGAAGCCGAAGGTCATCTGGGTCAGGTCGTTGGTGCCGAAGGAGAAGAACTCCGCCTCCTTGGCGATCTCCCCAGCGGTCAGGGCCGCCCGGGGAATCTCGATCATGGTGCCCACTTCATACTTCATGTCAATGCCGGACTCGGCAATGAGCTTATCGGCGGTGGCTACCACCACGTCCTTGACATACTTGAGCTCCTTGACCTCGCCCACCAGCGGGATCATCATCTCGGGCACCATCTTCCAGTCGGGGTGCTTCTTCTGCACGTTGATGGCAGCGGTGATGATGGCCGTGGTCTGCATCTCGGCGATCTCGGGATAGGTGACAGCCAGGCGGCAGCCCCGGTGACCCATCATGGGGTTGAACTCATGGAGGGAGTCGATGACCGTGTGAAGCTTCTCCACGCTGACACCGATCTCGTTGGCGATCTCCTTGATGTCCTCCTCCTTGGTGGGCAGGAACTCGTGGAGGGGCGGATCCAGGAAGCGGATGATGACCGGCTGGCCGTGCATCTCCTCGTAGATCCCCTCAAAGTCACCCTGCTGATAGGGCATGATCTTGGCCAGGGCCTTCTTCCGGTCGTCCAGGTTGTCGGCCACGATCATCTCACGGATGGCCTTGATGCGCTCGCCCTCAAAGAACATGTGCTCTGTGCGGCACAGGCCGATGCCCTGGGCGCCGAACTCGTAGCCCTGCTTGGCATCCCGGGGATTGTCGGCGTTGGTGTAGACCTTGAGCTGACGGTACTGGTCGGCCCAGCCCATCAGACGGCCAAAGTAGCCAGAGCCGGGATCGGCGGGCACGGTGGCGATGGCCTCACCATAGATGTTGCCGGTGGAGCCGTCCAGGGAAATATAGTCACCCTCGTGGTAATCCTTGCCGCCCAGAGAGAACTTCTTGTTGTCATAGTCCACCACGATCTCACCGCAGCCGGACACGCAGCAGGCACCCATGCCCCGGGCTACCACGGCGGCGTGAGAGGTCATGCCGCCCCGGACAGTTAGGATGCCCTGAGCCACCTGCATACCCTCGATATCCTCAGGGGAGGTCTCCAGACGGACCAGTACCACCTTCTCGCCCCGCTCGTGCCATTCCTTGGCATCCTCGGCGGAGAAAACCACCTTGCCGCAGGCGGCGCCAGGGGAGGCGGCCAAGCCTTTGCCGATGACAGCGGCCTTCTTCAGGGCCTCCGCGTCAAAGGTGGGGTGCAGGAGGGAGTCCAGCTGCTTGGGCTCCACCCGGCAGACAGCCTCCTTCTCATCGATCATTCCCTCGTCCACCAGATCCACAGCCACCTTCAGCGCGGCGGCGGCGGTGCGCTTGCCGTTCCGGGTCTGCAGCATGTAAAGCTTGCCATCCTCGATGGTGAACTCCATATCCTGCATATCCTTGTAGTGCTTCTCCAGCCGGTCAGCGATCTGAGCAAACTGCTCATAGACCTCGGGCATCTCCTCGTGGAGCTTGGAGATGGGAGAGGGGGTACGCACACCAGCCACCACGTCCTCGCCCTGGGCGTTGATGAGGTACTCGCCGAACAGAGCCTTCTCGCCGGTGGCGGGGTTGCGGGTAAAGGCCACGCCGGTGCCGGAGTTGTTGCCCGAGTTGCCGAAGACCATGGTCTGCACGTTGACGGCAGTGCCCCAGTCATAGGGGATCTCGTTCATGCGGCGATAGACGTTGGCCCGGGGATTATCCCAGGAGCGGAACACGGCCTTGACAGCCTCCATGAGCTGGACCTTGGGTTCCTGGGGGAAGTCCTCACCCTTTTCCTTCTTATAAAATTCCTTAAAGAGAACCACCAAGTGCTTCATATCGTCGGCATCCAGCTCCACGTCCAGCTTGACGCCCTTCTCCGACTTGACCTCGTCGATAATCTCCTCAAAGCGCTTCTTGGACAGCTCCATAACCACGTCGGAGAACATCTGGATGAAGCGGCGGTAAGAGTCGTAAGCAAACCGAGGGTTGCCTGTCTTCTTTGCGAGACCCTCCACGGCCACGTCGTTAAGGCCCAGGTTCAAAATGGTGTCCATCATACCGGGCATAGAGGCCCGGGCACCGGAACGGACGGAGACCAGCAGGGGATTGGTGGGGTCACCAAACTTCTTGCCATTGTGCTCCTCCAGCCAGGCCAGGTTTTCCATAATCTCGGCCTCGATCTCAGGGGCAATGGTCCGACCATCGTCATAATAGCGGGTACAGGCTTCGGTGGTAACAGTAAAGCCCTGGGGTACCGGCATGCCGGCCTTGGTCATTTCGGCCAGGTTCGCACCTTTGCCGCCCAGGATCTCACGCATGTCCTTGTTGCCGTCCGAAAACTTATAGACGTACTTTGTTGACATGAGCAGTCCTCCTCGTTTTCACTCTAAAGTATAATATTGGGTGTCATGCAAAGTTTATTATAGCGATTCCGCTAAGGAAAAGCAAGGGAACTTTTCCTTTTTCCGCAAACTATCTATGTCGTTTTTTGATTTTTTTACCTGGCTTTTTTGCGCAGCAGCCACGGACGTTTTGCCTTGTCCATCCACTTCCCCCATGTTATGATGAGCGCACCAACCGAAAGGGGCTGGCCTTATGAACTTGACCTTCCTCAACCGCTGTGATCTTCCGGCTATTATCACCCCACCCACATCCACCTTCTTCCCTACCCCGCTCTCCGCAGCGCGGCGGCATACTACGCCCTGCGCCTGGCCCAAGAGCTTGGCTACTATGACCAAGCCCATTTTATGACTTTAAATCCATCTGCCCCCTCTCCCCCTCCGCTTGCCAAAAAACTTGGCCGATTTTTACAAGGAGACGTTAAAAGTGCAAGTTAAACGATCTCTATCTGGTCGGAGCTTTCCTTTGACGGGGATACCGCCCGCGTAAGATCCGCGGGAGTAAGCTTTCTCCATGATGTGCGGGAATCCCCCCAGCACACTTAAAAGGGAGGAGGTGCCCTTTCCCCTGTTCTTCAGGCCGCCGACGGCCGTTCTATTCCCGCAGGCTCCCGAAAAACTTCTTCCCCAAAATCGCAGAAAGAGCCGCCGAGACAAGTCTCGGCGGCTCTTTTTCATCTGCACAAAAACAGCTCCACTGCAAATACCACCACACAGCAGGCGGCAGACACCGGAAACAGGCCGGCTCCCAGCCAGGCCAGCACCACTCCCACCACCAGCGCCAGCGCTCCCGCCGCCGGTGACTGGGTGGCCTCCATAATGGCCGGGAAGGTCATCACGGCCAAGGTGACATAGGGCACATAGTAGAGAAATGACCGAAGGAAGCGGTTTTCAATCTGCTTCCGGATTAAGGTCAGGGGAAGGACCCGGATGGCAAAGCTGACGGCGGCCATAACTGCGATGTAGACATATATGTTATTCGACATGGCTCTCCCCCTCCCTCTCCACCGGGAACAGGGCCGCCGCGCCTCCCGCCAAAATCAAGGTCAGCAGGATCGTCCGGCTCCCACTGGACAGCTCTGAAATCACCGGCACATATCCGGCAGCAAAACTGGCGGCGAAGCTCAGCAAAATCAGGACCGCCACCACCCGATTTTTTCGGGCAGGCGGAATGATGACCGCCAAAAACATCCCATAGAGGGCCACGCTCAACGCACTGACCGCCCGTACGGGCAATATATTTCCAGCCACCACCCCCAAAGCCGTTCCGGTGGCCCAGCAGGGCATGGCCACCGACATGGCCCCGTAACTGTAAACGGGATTCAGCTGTCCCGGCCTGGCCATGGCAATACCGAAAAGCTCATCGGTCACCCCATATCCTACCAGCAGCCGGTGCCGCAGCAGCGTGGCTGGCGCAAACTTTTGGCTCAGCGCACAGCTCATCAGCAAATACCGGGCGTTGGTGATTAACGTGACCAGTGCCACCTCCCAATAGGGCGCCGCCAAGGCGATGAGGGAAAAACCCGCATACTCCCCGGCGGAGGCATTGTTGAGCAGGCTGGCCAAAAAGCCCTGCAGCGCCGTCAGTCCTGCATTGCGGGCCGCGATCCCCAGGGTAAAAGACACCGCAAAATATCCCAGGGCGATGGGAATACCATCCCGCATCCCCTCCCGAAAGACCGCATTCCACCCTATCTTCGCTCCCTTTTCGTCCCGATCCTTGGAGCGTTTGACAGACGCCTCCCTCATGATGGCTGCTCCTCCCTTTTTATCCTCTCCACATCCACCACAGTGAGAACCTCGCCGGCCACGGAGAATTTCACCTCCACTCCAGCAAAGGCCATGCCATAAACCCGGTTCGGATCATGATGATAAGAGGGCCGGGGGTCATATTCCAGCACTTCCCTCAAAGCCTCCCGCCGCTCCTCCGGCACGCTCTCCCACACCTCAGGAGAACACTTCACCCGCAGCCGCCGTTCCGGCGCCGGAGCAAAGCCCTCCCGGGCCTCTGGCCGGGCATCCGTGTAGGGTATATATGGTTTAATATCATAAATCGGGGTACCATCCATCAAATCCCCGCCTGAAACATAGAGCACCGGCCCCTCTTTCCCGCAAAGCTCGACTCCCTCCAACTTCACGCAGGACAGCCCCAGAGGATTGGGGCGAAAGGGCGACCGGGTGGCAAACACCCCCAGCCGGGTATTTCCTCCCAGCCGCGGCGGCCGCACAGTGGGTGACCAGTCCGGCCGCTGGGCCCTGTGAAAGCCCCACACCAGCCACAGGTGTGAAAACGCCTCGATCCCCCGCAGCGCCTCAGGGCTGCAAAATTCAGGCTGAAATATCACCGCGCCCTGCAACCCCTTTACCAGCCCGCTTTGACGCGGAATGCCAAATTTAGAGGGAAACTCACTTCGCATCTGAGCAATCGGTCTCAGCTTCACCCACTCGTCTTCCATCCGCCACGGTTCCTTTCCCCTGGGCCAGCGCTCAAAAAATACTTCCCACTTCAAACAGCTAAAAATAAAAAACCTGCAACCACTGCCGGTTGCAGGTTTTTTGGAGCTGCTACCCAGATTTGAACTGGGGACCTCATCCTTACCAAGGATGCGCTCTACCGACTGAGCTATAGCAGCATGTCAGGCGCGGTTGCACCCAACAGATGGCGACGCGGATGGGACTTGAACCCACGACCTCCGGCGTGACAGGCCGGCGTTCTAACCAACTGAACTACCGCGC